>DAIQON010000022.1:0-11781 GCA_036787835.1 Candidatus Saccharimonadota bacterium
GCTATAGCTGCTACAACTAGTACTATTAGTATTGTTTCTATATGGCCAAAGCCATGAGAGTCTTTCTTCAGACTTTTTAATATATTCATATTCTTTTTCTCCTAGGTTTTTATTATAAAGTTAACAATTTGCCCATCCAGCGATGTTTGCTTGGATAAAATTACTTCCTGTTGCTGACTGAATATTAATGCGTAGATTATAAAACGAATATGCATTAAATGTTACAGTTTGTACAGCTATAGTCCCGCCGTAATACGCATTACTCCAGCCCGCATCGGCTAATGTAGGCGAATTTGAACCAAGTCCAGTAACATGAGTGTTGTACCAATATGCTGGCGTGGATGCTGTCTTAACGTACGCAACTTTTATCTGTTCCAAACTACCCCACTGAGCTTTACATCCATATGCTAAAACATTACCTCCGTATTGTAATGGCGTAGGGTTCCCGTATATATACGTCCACCCACCTGCATGAGCAGTCGTATGCTTCTTCTGATGTTGGTATACAAAGAATCCACTAGCTGCTATAGCTGCTACAACTAGTACTATTAGTATTGTTTCTATATGGCCAAAGCCATTACTATCTCTTCTTAGTTTTTTTAGTATATTCATAATTCTTTTCTTTTTGTTTTTATGTATTTTGATATTTAATCTAGATATTTTATATTTTTATATATAAGTTAAAGATAACTTAAGCGTTATATAAATAGCAAGCAGTTATGCACAGGTTATAGATTGGGGTGTAAACAGACCCATTTGGTTGGCTTAAAAATAACTGTAGTCAAAGTGGTTATGGTGCACCAGGTGGGTAAAAGTTTACACCTTATCTATGATGAGTTAGCAAGATGGAGGAACATTCTTGATGCTCTCTACAGAGAGTATTTATTATCTAAGTAAGAGTTGGGAGTTACACTAATCGTAAAACGATAATTGTAAGAATACCCTTTGCATTGTATACTATGCAAACTTAATAGAGAGATGGTTCTATATGGCTGTATCATACGGTTGCGAGGATGTGGTTAAGGACTGGATTATCGAATCCTTTGCTATTAATGGTACAGCTTTGGCCGAATTAGGCTTCACTGCGGACCAACTTGAAATAGATTTTCCATCCGTAGAAGGTGTGGCAGATTCTATTACACCTAGTGAAGCTGTTTTTATTGCCGAAAGACTTGAACAAAAAGTTGGCGATACGTTTGTTATGACTCCTATTGTTAGATGGGTTGGTTTAGTAGCAAGAAACGGTCTTGTGACTAGATTCGACGCCCAGCGGCCTAGAAACAGCAGGTCTTTCGTTCAAGCCAATCAATGGGGCAGACCTTCTGATAGAAGTTTGTTGCATGATAATGGTAGAGTGTGGCCATCGTTCCAAGTTGGTGTTCTACTTGCCGACACCCACCTAAGTCCAGAACCAGGCGATATAGACCAAGTGCCTATAGAGGCGGGTCTAGCCCTTACAAGTAACAATGTTGACAGTCAAAGGTCATTGTTCGAAGCAGAACGTCAAAGTTTCGATAGCCAAGAATTGACTCTCGACTTAGCTACCATAGCACAGATTGTTGTCGTCAACGCTCAGCGTAGAATTGCTGGCCAAAAACTGTTAGATAGCCATGGAACTGCTACTAGATTTATTCAATACCCTGACCGGTCAAGCCCCATGGGTACTGGGCCATACTGTATTAACACTGCGTGTATTCGTGATGATAGATTTTGGTTAGGAGGTTCGGTCGTTACGCAAGCTAGCCCTAATGAGGGTGTGCGGCGATCGCTTCGAATAAGCACAACGCCAAGATAGATTGATAAGGTAAGTACACCCCGCAGAGAGCTAATCCTTAACTAAAAAGACCTCATTTTACAGAGTTCATTAAGCTTATGCTTGGTACGCCTACTGGATTGTAGGTGTAACCATTTTGTCCCTGGTGTTTATCTACTATATTCTAGGCTTGAGAAATTCGAGCCTTCGTTCCATCAAGTCGCCTAGAGTGTCTTTACGTGATTACCGCCACGATTTACTAATTCTTTATCAAATGTAATAAGTGTGTTGCCATAGACCTTCGCTTCTGTTGCTGCGTAACTATCCACTATAGATAAGCTACTATTAGCTCCATATAGATCAATGGATTGATCTAGGAAGTAATCATTGTATATAAGGTTAGGCAAGCTCAAGAAAGATTTCACTAGCTTAACTATGTCAGAACGATTCATACCTATTACTCTCTCAAGCACGAAGACTATTTCTACGGCTACAACATCAGTGATATACGAAGTAGAACCGGTAATGACGGCTTTAGACTTAGCACTTTGCTCAGGGATGTCATTTAGCAGATAGCGGAGCACAACATTTGTATCTAGGCTATTCATTGTAGTCGGCGACCCACGCTTTCGCCGTCGCTTCTTTTAACGCTTGGCCCGTTAAGCCTTTTTTATGACTAGGGATTTTTTTAGTAATCTCGTCACGAAGCTTTTCAAAATCAGCCACTGTAGTGCCCCCACCAATAACAACTTGATGATTCTCGTCTAAGGTAAGACTTACCTTCTGCCCTGGACTAAAACCAAGAGCTTTGCGTAATGGTGCAGCAATAGTTATAGTCCCCTTGCTGGTAATAGTAGATGTATATTTCATGTCTTACATTATACATAATGTATTACGTTCTGTCAATTTCTTTCACTATATGCTCGACGCAGCAAGTGGGTAAAAGTTTATGCCTTATTAGTGATGAGATGGTGCGTTGGAGGAAGATATTGGAAGTACCGTATAGAGAATATTTGCTAATAAAGTGAGGCGTGGGGTTACGCTTAGCCAGTAAAAGTAAATCGCTTATATTCTTTGTCCTTGTTGGCAAGCATCCGAACTAAAGCAATGTGATTTATCGTAGATATTCCATCAAACACTTTGTTTTTTAGATAAGCTAGACCCTTCTCATAACCCTTCTCGTCAAGGTCTCTGAATGCAATGGTTACATGTGGAATATAGGGTGCTGGCATGTGATACCACTTTTGGTAGCTAGCAGTAATCTTAGCGACTTTTGCGACTAAGTAAACTACCTCTTCGTTAGCCTCTACATTGACCCAAAGAACATAAGGTGTAGAATACTCACCATCTCCAATTGTTCTATCCTTCCTGCCTCCAAAACCTGTAACTTTTACTTTGAACTGTTCTGTAGTAGAGGCCAGATTATTTAGCAGATATGCGAATTGCTCTAGCTCAGTATGATCAGCGATAGAAATACCGTCACCTACACTGACATGTGGTTCCCAGGCAAGTAATGATGCCTTCGAGCCAGTAAGGTCGGCTATTGTCTGCTGTAGTTCCCTAACGCTCGATGTTGTGACTTCATCAAGATAGCTAACAATCGAGTATTTCATATAGTCATGATAACAAAGTATATGACCAAATGGGATTTACACCCTTAAACAGTTAAGGCTATAAAATAAAAGACACGTACATTGACGTGTCTAATCTGTTATTTCTAAATCATGCAGCAGGTGGATAAAAGTTTACACCTTACCGGGGATGAGATAGTTAGATGGAGGAAAATATTGAAGATTCAGTATCAAGACTACAAGCCCAGTAGGTAAGTCTTAGTTGTTATATTGGTTGTTTGATTTCTATTTAACGGTTAACACTGAGCAGTTACATTTGATAGAAGGTAATTGAAATTCGGCGTACTTTGCATATTAATGTATATATTAGGGTATTTATTTAAATTACTAGTATTAAAGTAGAGAGTTTGCACAGCAATAGTTCCAGCATAGTAACTATTACTCCACCCAGCATCAGCAATTTTTGAAGCTCCATTATTCGTTGTTATGGTTACAGTAGAATCAAACCAGTAAGCTGGTACGTTAGCTGCTTTAGTATATGCTACTTTTACCTGTTCTAAGCTGCCCCATTGTGCTTTACATGCCCATATGTTAACGTTTCCTCCGTACTGGAGGTTCCCAGTATTTAGAATATAAGTCCACCCACCTGCATGGGTAGTAGTCTTCTTGCCTGTTTTACTATGGTTTTGGTAAACAAAGAACCCTACACCAGCAATTACCGCCACTACTAGGACTATTAGTATTGTTTCTATATGGCCAAAGCCTTTATTGTTTAGTTTTGATTTAAATAGTTTCATTATTATTCTCTTTTTTGTTTTATATATATGCTCGAATAATAGCTTAAGGGTTATATAAATAGCAAATAGTTATACACAAGTTACTGAGAGGTGTGTAAACTGGCCCTTTTGGTAAGCGTTAAATTAACAGTGGTCAAAATGCTTATGGTGCAGTCGGCGGGTAAAAGTTTACACTTTACTAGAGATGAGATAGTTAGGTGGAGGAAGATATTGGAATAGCCATATCAGGTCTACACATTATCTAAGTAAGAGCTGGGGTTTACACTATAACTTACTTTGGTTTTAAATGTGAGGAGTTATTCTGGGTAGACTTTACTTTGTCATTAAATGCAGACACACTAGATACTAGTGAACAACAACATGCAAGTTATAGCAGAAGGTGCAACATATGCGTCCGCTATGATGATGGCTGAGGGTAACGTGATGTCCTCTTATCTACACCGGGCAAACACACACGGTAGCGTAGAGTTCAGCCCGCAGACACAGATGGCAGCTGAAGTTATAAACTGGCTACTTTCTGGGATGTCGACGCTAGAGTGGAAGGCAGTACACTTAACTCATCATGCGTTTCAGGATACTGAGCCGACAGAAGAACAATGGACGCTACTGCAATCCCAATATCCTGGTGCTCCAATAGAGGCTTTTCGTGATCCACACTCCCCAATTATAGAGGGGCATCTTAACATCCTCTTTAAGAACGGTACGCATTACTACCCAAGAGCTGCAAAAGCGATCGTACCCTACCTCAGAAAACTTGAGGCAGATGAAGTTCCTCGCGAACTTTGGCCGCCACACTTAAGGAATATAGGCCTTAACGAAAGTAAGTTCGAGAAAACCATTGATAAAATCCCTCACGGACGCATGCTCGGTCTAGTCGCGGTCGGCGGAGCCATACTTGCTACACGAGGTCCTAAGGTTGCAGCCACTACTATGGCTAGCTATATCCCTGCGGTCTTAATGTTAGGTGGTGGTGTGAATATGATGGGACACACCGGGCAAGTTGAGAACGAGATTGAACGGCTTAGGGTTATCTTTGGCAAACAAGCGGCCATACCAGATGCAGACGGCTCGTATGCTTCCAATTTCTTCAAATGGCTGGCATTCTTTACTGCTGGAGAGGCAAATCATGGAGACCACCACCGAGATCCGGGCAATCCATTTTTAACTAGTGAAAACAACCCTCTTCGTGATCCATCCAGTGCAATTCTAAAAGAACTCGCAAAACATAGCTTAAATGGCGAGGCGCTAGTGTTCTTCCCTGGTAAAAGCCAAGATAGCTCTAATCAAATAGTCTCCTAGTCTTTACGGAGTCAAAACGCTTATACTTGGTGCACGTTAGCTGACGTGTTCCGAATGGAATGTTACGCTGTTATTGTAGGATTAGCCAAAGAAATTGAAATGGCTAAAAAATATTTAGGCGACAGTTTTACTAGTAGGTTAAGTGAAGTTAGCTTACTTTAGGTCTTTTTTTAACTGTTCAAACTGTTCTTTCGTAATCCCACCCTTCGCATAACGTTCTTTTACTATATCCACTGGGTCTGACTTTTGAATATCACCTGCGTGATGGTGATGGTTGTGTTCTCTGTGTAAATGCATAACTACGACAGCTACAGCCACCAGGACTAAAAGCCAGAAGAACATCATAATAATGCCCCAACCCCAATCACTGCCATTCATCATTGGACCATAGTGGTACATAGCTTAATCCTTTCTACTATGTATAAGTATACTCTCAAGATACCAACTGACGTTCAGTGACTATGGTCACTAGCTGCCGTTGACTTGCCATTCATCATTTTCAGCATTGGCAAACCCTTACTTCGCACGAAGCGGTACACTAATACCCCTGCTAGTAAAAGGAAGGCTATGTTTAGGACTGTAGTGTAATTCCAGCTAATACTTGCCTCAGCTACTTTAGCTGCTCGTTCAGTAGGGATTAAGTGTAGTAGGCTGAATATTATTTCAATAGCATAGCCAGCCAGAGCCATAGCTACATAAAAAGTGCCGAAGATAAATAACATCATCTTAGTTCCGTAGTATTTACGATAAATCAGTAATATAGGAATAATAATTAGGTCGGCAAAGATAAAGCTAACTACACCACCGAAACTGATACCGCCATTCCATAGCACACCAGCTAACGGTACGTTACCAATAGAGCAGACGAAGCTAACCACCGACACCAATGGGCCGATTAGTGGACCCCATAGCTTAGATAATAGGGGGTGACTAGTCAAAAAGAACTTCTGCCAAAAACTATTTGGCACCCACGCACCAACAGCACCAGCAATTAACAGACCACCTACAACGTCTCGTATTACAGCAGCCCATTCCATAACAAAGATGTGTGAAACTGATGTAAACCCCTCTGGTGAACCTAGACGCTGCCAAAAACTGCCCTGACGCTTAATACTCATATCCATTGCAGCGTGGCCTTCCATTGAACCAAGTAAACCTTTCTCAGCTTGGAAGTGAGCTTCTTCAAGCAGCTTCTTTCTAAGGAACAGGCGGAATAAGACTGCAATAAAAATAATCATCAGCGGTCCACCAACGAACTCTGCTAGCGTAAATTGCCAAGCTAATAGCAGAGCTAGAATAATGCCTAATTCAATCACTAAGTTAGTTGAAGCAATTTCAAACGTCATTGCAGCAGTAAAGCTTGCACCCTTGTTCCACAGGGAGCGGGCTAATGCAACGGCAGCATAGGAACATGACGAGCTGGCAGTACCAAGACCTGTTGCTATTAGTAACGTCTTAGGTTTGTCATCACCTAATAGCTTGGTAATAGTTTTACGGCGTACAACTGCTTGGACAATGGCAGACAGTATAAAGCCAAGTATTAACGCCCACAGTATCTCCCAAGTCATTGAACCTGCAAGTTTCAGGGCGTGTAGAATTGCATGGAGAAACATAACATAATAATAGCTTAAAACCCTAACATGACTCTAACTCGCTTTAAGGGGACAACTTCAGGTTATCAAAAAAGGAGTCAAAATTGACCCCTATTAGAGAAAGCTTGGTGCAGCAGGTGGGAAAAAGTTTACACCTTATTAGGGATGAGATAGCCCGTTGGAGGAAGATATTGGAAGTGCCTTATAGCGAATATTCGTTATCTAAGTAAGACTCGGGAGTTACACGCAGCTGTATAAATCTATTTTGTTTCAGATGATAAATCAACCATAAGCTGGAGAGCCTCTGGCGGAGTATCAATCGGGACACGATCTACATGCTGGTCTAAGAAACTAACCAGACCAACCCTACTGTCTGCATCTCCAGAAAGATATAGTACGTAAGCTGCTGGGGCCAACTGTCCGCCACGCTCGACGACCATTTCAGTAAATCTCTCTCCTGCAGCTCTCTGTTTAGCTGAACGCTCTTGGCCAGCAGGACTATCTTCGACAAGTCTCTCTGCAACTACTTCACAAGCATTGGCGAGACTTACCTCACCTAAAAGACTTAAAACTTCTGAAGATACACCAACTCTTTCAGCGATTCGATCCATGTATTCCTGCGGTGGAAATGTATCACCCATTACCCATCGGGTTATACTTTGTGAAGCAACACCCAAACTTGCAGCAAATTCTGCCTGACTACCCTCAAAAACACGAGCATGTGTAAATAGTAACGCCGAAAATAAAGTCGGATTTGGTTCTCTCCTGTTATGCGTGCCTCTATTGCGAGTCATAAGTAGTATATTGTAATATAATATGTACTATTTTGCAAGTTATTTATGTGCTTGCTATTTACATAAAAAAGGCCTCTTTTTACAGAGGCCGTTAAGCTTATGCTTGGTGCACCTGGTGGGTAAAAGTTTACACCTTATTAGGGGTGAGATGGCTAGATGGAGAGAGTTACTTGATATACCGTATCAAGAGTATTTACTGTCTAAGTAAGTTACGGGAATTACACTTTTCTGTCTTCTGAGCCAACAGCTTTTCGCAATACTCGAACAAATACTGGTTCAGATTTAATACCTCTAGTGGTAAACCACTCTATGGCAGATTCTATATTACCAACAACTGTTAATTCACCGTCGTTCTCAACGACTGTTAATGGACAATCCTTTTTATTTCTCTCTATTACTCTTAGCATTGCGGGCCAAGAGTGTCGTGAGCCATTTCCACCGTAAAGTTCACTAAAACGAGCGCTGGTTAAAACCATATCATTATCTGTTAGCACCATGTCTTCGAGTGGTGTCATTTTTTCTGGAGGCACAATTTCCCAGCCAGGATTAGCAGTAACTCTTAGTGAGTAATTAAATGGGTCGCTGAACCTGAATTCCTGTGCTCCAGCGTGGTCTCTTGGCAATATATGAGAATGGCGTTCTAGAAGCCTACCGCCTTGTTCAAAGATCGTATGAACGTCATCGTCACCTGGTACAATCAAGCACACTTCTCTTAGCTCTTCTAGTAAGGGTAGTCTTAAACCTTTTGCAAAAATTGATGGTTCGTTGGCTTGACCTTCAACAAAACGTGAAGTTTTGCTTTCACTTTCTGTTTGCCAATAGGCAATTGTGGGAGGAACACCCTCTGACACCTCTGGGTTTACATAAGTAAAAAATTCGCTATTAGTGGAGTTACGAACGGCCCATCTTATTGCCTCATAAAAACCATGAAGTCGTGCTGCAACTTCGGGATCACGAGGAACCATAAACTCATCCATTAGACTATTTTCATAAGCCATAAAGCATACGATACCACAATAGTAAGTTTTTGTATATCGTGATACAGCGGGTAATATGAGCAGGCAAATGGGACTTACGCTAAGTTTAAGTTGTTATTGGCAATTATAATATGGTGAAGTTTTAAGTATTTTATCTGTTGGTGAAGCAGGTGGGAAAAAGTTTACACCTTATTAGAGATGAGATACGTCGCTGGAGGAAGATATTAGAAGAGTCTTATCAAAAGAATAAATTATCGAATTAACTTGCTAGTATTACGTAGTTAATTTTGAACAGGGTGGCGAACAATAGTCTTGTCCTGAATACTGCCAGCATTTGGCTGTACTCTTGCAATTTGCCTTTCTCTAGCAGCCTGCAGAACTCTTGCCGTAGGGGCATCATCTATATCAATAGCTACTGGATAATACTCGTGTGAAAATGTATCTAAGCCTTCTAGCCAGATTTTAGTAGGATCTCGTTCTTCTGAACATGGGTAGCCCTCTATATGTTCTGGGGCATCCTCGCCCTTCGTAAAATCAAAACTTGATGACATAAATTTAGGCGGCATGTTGACTCCTTATAACTATAGATTATCAATCAGGTTTTTTATTGCAAGCATAACCAAAACAAAAACCTCTGAATTAACAGAGGTCACTATGCTTATGGTGCAACAGGTGGGAAAAAGTTTACACCTTATTAGGGATGAGGTGGCGAGATGGAGGAAGATATTGGAAGTGCCATATCAAAAGCATCTACTCAATAAGTAAGAGCTGGGAGTTACACAAAGACTATCGTTAGTGATGCTTGCCCAGAGCTTTGTCGTGTTTAGCCCAGTAATGGTACATTGGTGCGGTATAGAACTTATCCTCAAGCCAGGCATGGTCTCCGGATTGCATGGGTTTTAAAAACTCTGTTTGCACTTCAAGTGTGTGCGGTTCGTTATAGATACTACCAACTTCGCATTCTATTGGTTCAAAGGCTACAGTGTATTCGCTCCCCAATACACGGCTACACAGAAACTTTAATCGTGGGATACGAAATCCTGCTGCCACGAACAGAAGATTATTGAGGTGTCGGGGAATTAATAATTGTGTTTTTAAGTAATAGAGATTACTAATAGTGTCCTTTGAATCACCTTCTCTAAGTATTTTCCTATCAGGCAAACCTTTTTTAATAAGATAGTCGGCGAGTGCGTCACATTCCCTGAATGGCTGTGTGAGACCCTGATTGTCAATCGATATTCCCCACTTTCCCGATGTGGCAATAAATGGAGCTACGCCGTTATCGAATAGTTCTTTGGCCTTATCAAGGCAGTCATAAATTTGCTTTGGGAACTTCCACGTTTTCGTGTCAGGTTGCGAGCCAAGAACAATAATTAAGTCATATTTTGTCATTAGAGCCTAGTATAACATCCGCTAGTGGCAGGGTTTTAGACTTATACCGACTATGCTTGGTGCAGAAGGTGGGTAAAAGTTTACACCTTATTAGGGTTGAGATGGTTAGATGGAGGAAGGTATTATATAAACCTTATCAAGAATATCTACTAACTATGTAAGTGTAGGGATTTACACTACTAAACTTTCAAGCTTGTCGTAGCTTACGTCATTCCAATCATTAACCGTAAGTGCGGTGTTTACAAGCGTGGACTTATCACTATTGTACTTGGTAATGCCTATTACCTTAGCGCCGGCAGCATTACCTGCCTGAATACCAGCCGCCGAATCTTCAAAGACTATGCTCTTCGCAGGAGAAGCACCTAAACGCTGAAGTGCTGCAAGGTACGATTCTGGGTGTGGCTTATGCTCTTTTATATCATCAGTAGTGATAACCTCGTCAAAGAAATCGTCCAGACCTAATATGCGTAATTTATTGTTCGTGCTTTGTCGTGACGCAGAGGTAGCTACAGCCATCGGGATATTGCGACTTTTTAAGTCATTCAATAAATCCAGTAAGTCAGGGTCGGCACTTACATGGTTTTCTTTTAGGTCATTGTATACGCTGGTGACTATCTTATCCGTAAACTCACTCTCATCTATATGAACGCCCGTACTTTCCTGCACAGCTGTTAATAATGTTGTTATTGAGCCACCTTTGTGAGCTTCATTATGAGGGTCTGGTACAGACACTATATCTATATCGTAATCGTCTTTTAAGATTTTGCTCTTTACCCGATAAACCGAAGCGATCGAATCAATTAGTACGCCGTCCATATCAAAAATTACAGCTTCTATCATGTACTGAGTATAGCAAAACGAGCATATGGGATTTTCACCAACACCTCAGTAGTGGTTATAAAATGAAAACGACACGCTTGTGACGTGCCGTCTCTGTTAGCCTGAATTGGTGCAGCATAGCGGACGCATTTCAAACATCTGCACTAGAAGTAATCAATGATTATAAGCTGCAGCAATTAGTAGAAGTATTCGATTTGTCTAGCACGCTACTCAGCTAATGTATCACCAAGAGCTTCAATTAATTTTGATTCAATATCTGCTCTTCCTAGAACTTCTCTATGGTCGCCAATCTTAATAGTCCACTCGTCTTCACCAGTACGTTCAATTCGTGTAGGCTCTGGTGCAAAGTGCTGCCAAGCTGGATTTTCAGTAAATTCCGAGATAGCTTGAGCTAATTCGGGTGCCATGGACATCGTACCCAAGGTTGTCCCCACATCAACCTGCAATGCACTCATTAAGCTTCCAGCAGAAATAGATTTACCTTCGTCGCCAATTGGAACGAGCGTAGGCTCTGCGACTTCCATAGGCACATCAACCAGCCACTCTGGCAAACCTGCCGATACTAAAGGGTGTCGTTCACCTGGAATCATCTTTTAATTATACTATATTATCGGCATATGTCAATACTTGGTGCACATAACTATACCCCTATAACATGTAGTGTATAACTAGAATACGTCTGTTTATGAATAGCTATTGGACCATTACGACGGTCGAGCCACTAAACATATAGGACACTTGTATCTACTGTAGCACTCTCAAAGCC
>DAIQON010000010.1:0-36455 GCA_036787835.1 Candidatus Saccharimonadota bacterium
TGGGGTGAATGAGGTGTTCGTACCTGTAAATTTTAGTCAAAACCCACTGGCTGGGTATACGTCCCGCGTTGGGAACCCCTTTCTATCTGATTTCATCCTCCTTGCAGAGAAATTAGATCAATTAGGCTTTACCTATTATAAGGGTAAAGTCGTAGTTGTTGAACCAATAGAGGAGCAAAAACATGTTTAGTCTTAGACGACACAGTAACTTTGATAATATGTTCTCCTCTAGGCTGTTTGACCAGAATAGTTTCTACCAAGCCTTTATAGATGACCTAAAAAAAGCTAAGAATGAGGTTATTATTGAAAGCCCATTCATAACAGCTAAGCGTATGGCTATAGTATTACCTTTACTTAGGAAACTGACAAAACGCGGAGTACGGATTGTTGTTAATACTAAGCCATTAGATGAACATGAGTTCGACTACCGAATACAGACCAAACAAGCAATTGATGATCTACAGGAGCTAGGTATACTTGTACTGTTTACTAATGGCCATCATCGTAAGCTAGCCATCATAGATAAGAGTATTACATGGGAAGGTAGTCTTAACATCTTATCCCAGAATGACAGCTGTGAAGTCATGCGAAGAATGTACTCTGAGCAGTTAGCTAATCAGATGCTTTCATTCCTGCATTTAGAAAAGTTTATAGCTTAATGTAATATAGGGGTAGTTTATGAGTGAACCAGAATACGAAACAACTAAAGAAGACGTCTTGGCTATGCTACGGTGGCTACGGATTAATCTTCCAGAGCACGCAACGCCTGAAAAAGCGGCCTTTTTGCTGGAACAAAATAAAATACACTACGAAAAACTTCAGGAGTTACATCCAGAAGTAATTGAGAAAATTCTTAAAGGCTTCGAGAAACATTAGTTAAAACGGGAATACATCCGAAGACTTAACCCCAAGGGCTTTAATAATCTTTTCGATAGTTGCGATTAAAGGCTTTAAATCTCCACGCTCAACTTTGGCATAGTAGTTACTGTTGATACCAGCTTTTTCTGCTAGTTCAACTTGAGTCAGGCCTTTTTCTAGTCGGATCTGCTTGATTTTAGATGCTATCTGCTTAGTGGTTTTATCTGTCACTATGGCTATTAGTATAATCTAAAACGTAAACGATGTGCTAATATAAGTTGTATGAGGGATAACCAAAACCATTATCCAAAATGAAAAATAAAAAGCTAAAAACAGATATATCAACTAATGACCAACTCATACGAACCGTTCTTAAAAGTAGCCTTGAAAAGCAACACCTAAATGACCACCCAGTAAGAATAATAGAAGAGTTGGGTGTTAAGCATGGTTCTTGTAGAGTTGATATAGCAGTTATTAACGGTGTGATGCACGGCTATGAGATAAAAAGTGACTTGGACACCCTGCAAAGATTACATGAACAGATAGCCGCTTATAACTCAGTATTTAATCAGATGACACTTGTAGTCGGCGTAAAACACGTCTACGAAGCAATGGATATGATCCCGGATTGGTGGGGTATAACGATAGCTAAGATAAATACTAATGAGGTAGTGACTCTGAGTTGCATACGTAAGCCTGAGAATAATGACCAACAAGATAGTATATCTATAGCACAGCTACTCTGGAGAGATGAGGCATTAAAAATATTAGAAGAGACTAATTCAATCAAGGGTGTAAGCACAAAACCACGTAGAATAATTTACGAAAGATTAGCTTCTATACTTACTCCTGAACTTCTTCAAGAAAAAGTCCGAGAAAGACTATGTTTTAGGACTAATTGGCGAGTTGACCAACAACTACCGATAAGTGGTGGTTGATAGAGGCTCTAATCCAAGTCTCAGTATTTCCCGTTCCCTTAATCTTCTCTGGATCTTTAATATAGTCATCAAAATGCTGACCTTTCTCTTCTATGTACTTATCGCCAGTGCTAAAATCTTCACCGAAAAACCTGGTGTCGTCTTTAAGTACCTTTGCACTAGCCAGGTATTGCCCAAACTTTTGCTTTTCACCTTTCATGACGAGCCAACCGTCATTTAAGGTGTACTTAATACTTGCGGTTGGGTGATAAAACTGAAGTGCTTCGTTATATATTGGATGACGCATTGTGTAGTCAGAATACGTTGGTACCCGCACTATTCCTTGCTTGCCATCAAGACTATGCCAATTATTCCAATCAAGACGAGGTAATATATTTTCCTCATCTTTTTTGCAACCCGAAAGATCTTCGGGAAAAGCACCACAAGAAATTATAAAACCACCCCAATTATTTAAAGCTGCAATCTTTTGACTTTGTTTGAAGTAGTATTCATAACCAGTTTCTTCACACTCTTCCTTAAGATCTATAAGGAGGGTGATGCCGCTGCTTTGTAGTTTGTGATCTTGTAAAAATTCATCAAGCTTTGTGTTAAGGTCGTCAATATTCTTAAGTTGGGTGGGGGAAATTCGTAAACAAATACCGGTTAAATGTTTTGTATTTAATGAGGCCACAGCACTCTTAATACTATCTTCATCGCTAAGATTAATAACAGGGACTAGGCTCAAACCTAAGACGATACCTTGTTCGATAATTGTATTTACGCTCGTAGATTTTAGCTCTGGAGTATAAAGCAGACTAAAATCAATAAGAATAGGTCTCTTCCCCCATGAGGCTAATACTTCGTCTGCGATTTCCTTAGATCTTTTATCTTGAAATATCGAGATTGATTCTTCGTACAGTTCGTTGGGATTTTTGTGATCAATAACTTTAGGTTTCGGCATTACAAGTTCTATTAAAGGCATTATGCGCTTCTTTTGCACATCAGATAAGTCTTTCAGGGCACCTTGTTCGGCACGTTTCCATTTCAATATTGGTACGTAGTTTATATTATCTAACATATTATTCCCATTCCTTGCCCGGGAAGTACTTGCGAACCTTTTCTTGTCCGACTACTTTGTTTAGATATGACCAGTTACCGCTTTCATATCTGACTTTACCAGCAATTATCGCAACATTCACACCTATATCACGAGCTAAGCTAGTAGCTGCCATTGGCGAAGGCACAAGACGTGCTGGGCTAACTTCCCACTTGTCTGTGGGTACTAAAGCTTCGCTGGCAAGATTGTCAGCCTCTTTTTCTTTCGTATCAACATCCCGTATATCACTAAGGTCATCGTAGAATAGCCCATCGCTGCCATTGTCGTAATGTAAAGATATGTGTGCTAACTCATGCATAAGCGTGAACCAAAAATTATCTAGTCGATCTTGCCTTAAAGTAAGTCCGATTATTGGTACTTTTGCATCAGTTAAAATAGCTGCACCATCTAAACGAGTTTTAGGAAAACTAGGCTCAATTACCAGAACAATACCTTTTTGACTTAAAAGTTTCTGAGCTAATAATGGCCCCTTTTCATCAGTACTTAGTTTTGCAATCTCCTGCATAAATTCAAGCGTAACGGTATTGGGTTTATAGCTCGAGGGTTTCGCTTTCTTTGCCTCTTTAAGTAAGTAAGCAGACCAAGCGGCAAGAGCATAACGATCAGTTGTAGAATCTAAGCGATACTTTGACTGACGCAGTAATGCAGGAGCTTGAATCGGACTACTCGTGAAAAATTCCTTAAGCAGCTCGTAGCCACTTTTCGTTTCAAGTGTTTCTCCATCAAAGTAACCACGTTTTGACATCAGTTTTAGCAGCCTGTTATCCCAACTTTGAAATATTGCATCCTCGTCTTGCTCTGGTTTCTTTATAAGAACCTTTGCTGGGATACCAAGACCTTGCTCTAAGGCTCTTATCATATCGACCGTAAGAGGCCGTTTTCCGGAAAGCACTTCCGATACCCTACTTCTACTACCAATATAAGGTATAAGATCCGAAGATCTTAGGCCTGCTTGTTCCATTCTGAACTTTATAGCCTCTATGGGGCTTGGAAGGTCTTGTGGGAACATATTAGCTTCGTAGGTTTCAATTAAAGTGGACAGTATACTAAGCTGATCTCCCTCTTCAGATTCGGGATTTGGATCTTTAGACACCAATTCGCCAAGTAAAACTAAAGCATCCTCGTAATCTTGATCCGTTCTTATAGGTTTAATTTTATTCATAATGTTATCCTTACTCTATCTTCCACTTATCGTATTCCTTGTGAGTCCCAATTTTCCTCACCAGAACAATTCCATTTTGGTAACTTATCGTCACCCATAACCGATACTTGTTTCGACAAAAATCGAAAATTACGTTACGGTTCTTCAAAATACTGGCCTTAGGGTATCGTTGCTTCAGTTCATTAGGTGTTTTCCACTTAGCAACATCCACTTCAGCCTCCCAAGAGTTTATTTGACCCTTAGCATCTTGGTGGGAATCCTTAAAGTCATGAAGAGCTTTTTTATTATTTAGTTTCATCTCCTAGCTCACTATGCTTTATTTAATGTTCCCATATTGGGAATAATAAACCTTGTATAGAACAAAGTCAAATTAGTATTACAACACTAACCTTGACAATAATATCAAAAAGTAGTATCATACTATAGAATTTAAGCAATTATGCTAGTAAAGGATGTGGTTTATAACAGATGGCAGAACAATTTCAATCTCATGAAGATGTACTAAACGTAGCCTGGGACGCAGCGCAAGCAGCAAATCGAGCCCATGATGAGTACCTAGATGCAAACAATGCTTTAAATGCAGCAATTACAGTATTTGAGCTAGATCTTCCTGGAGTTCAAATAAAAGATGAAGCATTCTCTACTCTAGGGTCAAGAGTTAGAAGTACTCTTGCTGATAAAGACATATTATCCTCTATGGCTGCCGTAGTAATATCTGACGAAGTAAACCCATTCGGACCACAATCTACAGAAGCTGATTCAAACCTTGATGAAATTGATCGTCCTGCATTAGAGACCGACAAGGCTCGAGAATCTATCTTTGATCAATTACTATCCTCGCATGATGTATATGCAGTAATTGGAGATCATGTAAATGGTGGTCGTAAAAAGGGTGAGAAGGTTCCTGTTGTAGCGCTAGAAACTGCGGGTGCAGCACTATCTGCTTTTCTTACTAACGAGAAACTTGCATATGTCGCACAGACAATGGAAGCAGACCCAGAACTTAGATATACTCTGGTAGCAACACCTAATGTACCAGTACCAGCGAAAAAGGTTGTTGAACTGGCTAAAGATTTTGGCACAGACCAGCCATATGAAACTGCTGTATGGCAGGATATTTATGATAAATATACCCCAGAGGAACTTTCTGGTTTTGATCCTAAGAAAGATAGCCCAATAAAATTCGCTCTTGTTTCTAATAAATTCCTACCAGAACTAAGTGGGACAGTAGAAGAGCAACGAGCCACTCTTGCTAGATTGCAAAGTGAAGATACATCTACCCTTAGAGTTCCTAGTGTTGTAGAAGGTATCGCACATGCCATGGTCTTACGTGGCCAAGGCGATAGTCTTGACTCGGGTGAAGTATTTAACCGTACATACGTTAGGAACTTCGATCTTCCTGAGAAGAAAATCGGCGGTTACCTCTGCGTGCCTGGCTTCTCTGTTAACGATGATGGCAAGCCTAACTTGGGCAGCTCGCGTGTCCAGGTTGGCGACCGCGGTCGTGTCGCGGTGGGGTAGAAACTTTACCTTTGCTTCTTAATTTATCTTCTTTTTCTTTGATATAATTACTACCAAGAGGTAGGAAATCCAAAGTATTGAAACCATCGGTGCCTCAAGGATTGACTGTAAACATATTCTCTGTCTATCTTTTGGCATAGATCCTAGGGAGTTTGCACAACCAGAACTAATTTAAACCCCACGAATTGCTACTGTGGATTTCGCTCGTTGCGGAATGAAATAAATGAAACTTTCTTATGCGTGAGATTGTGGATTGAACCCGGTAGATTTCAGAATTTCCCTCGACGGTAACCTCTACGTGCCTAACTTCTATGTTAACGATGATGGCAAGCCTAACTTGGACAACTCGAATGTCCAGAATGACAACAACGGTCGTGTTGCGGTGAGGTTTAGATAAGCGACTAAGGCGTACTTTTACGCCAGCCCCCGATTTGTCGGCGGGCTTCTGTTAGTTTGGCTTGGATTTTAAGTATGTTAGTCTCATTGGTTAACTTAAGCTCTAGTATGGCTCTAAGTTTCAGAGCTGTTAGTTCACTGGCTGCATCAGCATTTATAAGATAGGTGGCTTTCATGGGCTTAGGCGCATGCTTAGCTATTATCAATTGCTCTAAAACATTACTACAGCTAGCTACGACTGGTTCACCCAATGTGTATCTGTATTTTTTGTCTATCGTAGTGGTTAGTGATACCAATTTCTTGTATATTTCATAGGTGAGTGTAATAACAGATAATTCTTCCATAGATTTAAGCCTAACAAATATCTGGCACTCTTGGCGAGCATTTCGTAAAGATAAAAAGACAAGCCGTGAGATTATGGTCTTTGAAAGTGAGCTAGAGCTCAACTTATTAAAGCTTTGTTCAGATATTAATAACGGCATATATCAGCACGGACCATATAACCATAGGATAATAAACGAGAAGAAACGTAGGGATATTGCTGTAGCCAGTGTACGGGATAGGGTCGTCCATCGTCTTCTTTATGATTATTTAGTTCCTCTAGTAGACCCAAAACTAGATTATGATGTCTGGTCATGCCGTACCGGCAAAGGTCTTCATCAGGCTTTAATACGCACCAAAAGCTTAATGACAAAATACAGTCATGCCTGGGTATGGCGAGCCGACATATCTAAGTTTTTTGATAGTGTAGACTGTGAGGTTCTTAGGGGAAGTCTGACTAATTATGTCAATGATCCCACGGCTATTGAATTGCTTGACAAGGTCATAGGCAGTCACGGCATAATTAGACAGACAGACAGACAGACAGACAGACAGACAGACAGACAGACAGACAGACAGGTATCCCCATTGGCAATCTAACTAGTCAGATATTCGCAAATATATATCTCAATGAATTCGATCGTTTTGTTCGACATAACATTAAGCCACTTAGTTACTTACGCTATGGTGATGACTTCATCATGTTAATAAACAGTGAGGATGAGGCGATTGAGGTGCAATATACGGCGACTAAGTGGCTAGCTAGTAGTTTGTTTTTAAAGGTACATGAGAAAAACAATATTGTTATTCCGGTGAAACACGGAATTCACTTTCTTGGACATCAAATTTACCCGACTTCAAATATCTCAATAGACCATGCAATGAGGCGAAAGGTTATGCAAAAAATAGACCATCGAAATGCTGGAAGCTATAAAGCAATGCACCTCCCTTATAAATTAGCTAAGCAACTTCCTTGGTTTTTAGTAAAATAAGTGTAGTGAAATAGTCAACTCTATTTACGGTGTAAAAGTAAAAACGATTAAACTTATGTTATAAAATATACTTGCGTACAATTACATACTATGTAATAACTTCGCTTGTAAATGTGTAAGAGGAGGTTCAGGTATGAAAAGCAAAGTTCAAACCAAACTAGTAGCACTATTCGTTACCGTCGGATTTCCTTTTATTGCTTCTCAACAAGCCTTTGCAGCTACAGCAGATGTGTCTAGCGTGGATAGTTTTATTAAATCACTCATTCAAGTCTTAGCTGGACTTGCCGGTCTCGTAGCGACCGGCTTTTTTGTTATGGGGGGATTTTCCTACATAACAAGCTCTGGTAATCCAGAACACCTAGACAAAGCTAAACGTACGATCATGTACTCTGGGTTGGGGTTGGCAATTACCATTGCTGCATTTGTGTTAAGTAACATCGTGACCACCTTAGCATCTAACGCCTTCGGGAGTTAACCACTCCCATGAATTTCTCCGCCATGTACCTAACAAGCATGGCGGATACCGCCGCAGCTGGTAATTTAATGCACGCCTACGTTGTGCCAATAATTCAGGGCATGGCTATCTTCGCTTCACTTGTTTGTGTGTTCTTCCTGGTTACTGGTGGTTTTCACTATATGACTAGCAATGGTCGACCAGAAAACCTAGAACATGCTAAAAAGATTATTAAGAACGCACTGATTGGCCTTGTTATAGTTCTAGCTGCGGCTACTCTTACTGCCATATTGAGCCAAGCATATAACCATGGCTCAGCACCGATTTCTAATCCATTACCGTCACTCAATGCCATAAAACCCAACCCTGTTTCTAATGGTTTAGTGGGTATACTCATTAAAGCTATTACTGGACTACTTAATAACATAGTTCAATCTATTGCAGCACCGTTTCTAAAAGCCCTAGCTTTCTTCACGTCTGGTACACCACTGATTGCTGCTAACTCCAGCGTATTTAATCTGTGGTTAGCGGTGGTTGGTATGGCTGATGCTCTGTTTGTACTAGTTATTGCACTGCTTGGCTTTCATGTTATGAGCTATGCCACTCTAGGACTAGATGAAATTGAAATAAAACATTTACTACCCCAGATCGCTCTAGTCTTCCTGCTAATTAATAGCTCAGTCTTTGTGATTGACGGTGTAATTTCGCTGTCTAATGCCATGATCCATGCACTGGAGGCTGGCTTCTCGCCAACCTCAGTTTGGGATGTGCTAACTAAAGTAACGGTGCAAGCCGGTGGTTTTGGTGTAGCAGCCCTACTTATCATGATAACCTTCCTAATCTTCGCTATTATTCTGCTGATTTACTATGTTACCCGTATCGTAACCATCTACGTCGGTGCAGTCCTAGCTCCATTAGTTCTACTAATCTGGTTAATCCCTGGCTTCCGCGACTTTGCTGAGAGTGCTGGTAAAACCTATCTAGCGACTATCTTTGTGTTGTTTATCCATGTAGTCATTCTGGAACTTGCTGCCTCACTATTTTTGGGTCTTGCTGATGGCCCGGGCCATGCCCCTGATCCATTGATGGCCATGGTGGTCGGCATAGCTACGCTGTTTGCACTACTTAAAACACAGAGCTTCATGACGCAGTTAAGCTACATCAGCACTGGGCCAAGAACGGCTCGTAAGCTAGGTAGCCAGTTCATGACAGGAGTGAGTTACCTAAGTTCTAAAGGTAAATCTGTCAGTTCCACGGTCAGCAGCAGTCGTAAAGATGGTGGCAAGGGTTCAGGCAGTAGTAACAACTCTTCTAAGCGACCAATGACTGGCTCAACTTATAAGGTGCCAGACAGCACAGCCAACAAATCAAATACTACGTCGAAAGCTGAAGCTACCACCACGAAGGCCAAATCACGGGTTCCAACTGGTACTACCAGCGAAGCACCTAAACCCACTGAAGCTAAACAACCTAAGAAAATGGAGGAAACATCATGAAAGTTACTGTTGTACCAGCCCAAGTTACGACTGTTGAGGATAGAATAGCCGGTCGGCTTGGCTTATCTCAAATAATGTTACTAATTACGCCAATATTCATTGGTAGTGCCTTGTATGCGATTCTACCACCGCTAATGAATAGCTCACCGTACAAACTAGTCATCATTATCGCCCTAATGCTCGTCTGTAGCAGTCTAGCGATACGTATTAAGGGAAAGATCTTACTACTTTGGCTAATAGTTGTTCTGCGTTATCGTCTGAGGCCTAGCTATTACGTGTTTAACAAGAATAGTCTGGCCGGACGACAACAATACAATAACCCTAGTCTAAACCACGAAACTGAAACTGAAGCAAAGACTGTACGACCCCGCCGAGCCATACCTTTACTGAGCCCTAAAGAGCTGGTTGAAGCCCAGACTCTCATGAACAATCCAGCTGCTAACATCATGTATCGGGCTACCAAGAAAGGAGGTCTCAATGTTTTTATTACAGAAGTCAAAGAGTAAGACTGATGCTCGTACCCAGATAGATATTGAGGGAGTTCGTGATCAGGTTTTAGTTCTTCCTGGTAATAGCTATAGAGCGATACTGCATGTCAGCTCAGTCAACTTTGAGCTAAAGAGTGAAGATGAACAAGATATCCTGATTGATACCTTTGAAAGTTTCCTGAACTCGGTTGGCTGTCCACTGCAAATACTTATTAGAACCAGAGAAATAGATATGGACAAGTACTTAGATGAGTTAAGCGAGCGACTAGGCAGTGAAACAGAGGATATTTACCGCTCACAGCTACAAAACTACGACGAGTTTATCCGCAGTCTAATTATGTCTAATCGGATATTGACTCGAAGCTTCTATGTAGTTATCCCTTATGACCCAGACACCAAGATGGAGTTTGAGTTAGTTAAAGAACAACTAAACCTAAGGGTAGACATCGTATCTAAAGGCTTAGCACGGCTAGGTATGCACTCTCGAGAGTTAACTAGCCTGGAAATACTTGATCTGTTTTATAGCTTCTATAGTCCTATTCAGGCAAAACTCCAGCCATTGACTGATCAAGCTATTCACTTAATCCATAGTTCGTTCGTTAAGAAGGAGGTGCCTCATGAATAATCCAGTTAACTTGGTTAGAGATTGGCAAAAGGAACGAGCAGATCGGCCTAAAGAACATGCTCTAAGCTTTGGAGAACAAGATTCCGTCGATATGCTTTCATATTCCGGCTTGCAGGAGGAGATAGACTACTTAGTAATTGATGGACAATTCGTTCGTACGCTGTTTATTTCAGGCTATCCGTTTGTTGCTAGTTCAGGTTGGTTGGATAGTCTAATTAACTTTAACCGCGATATAGACATTAGTTATCACATACATGAAGTTGATGCCCTGCAGGCTCTACCTAAGCTTCACCGTAAGATAACTGAGCTAGAGTCAACCAAGCGGGCCATGCTCAGAGCCGGTAAGATTGTTGGCTCAGAAATTACTGATCCTTTGGAGTCGGCCATGGAGCTTAGAGATAAGATCCAACGCGGTCAGGAAAAACTGTTTCAAATGTCCATTTACATTACGCTTAGAGCCACTAGTTTATCTGAGCTAGATAAAGTAACGAAACTGTTAGAAACCACACTTTCAGCCCGTTTGTTCTACTCTAAGGTGGCTCGTTATCAGCAGCTTGAGGCTTTGCAGTCTATTTTGCCTCGTGGCCAGGATCAACTCAATCAAAAACGAAACTTAGATAGTAGCTCGGCTGCGCTAGCTTTTCCGTTTATGAGCTCAGAGTTAGTCCAGGAGTCAGGCATTTTATACGGAGTGAATAAATCTAACAATTCCCTCGTTATCCTTGATCGTTTTAGTTTGCATAATGCTAACTCAATAGTTTTTGCGCAGTCAGGCTCTGGAAAAAGCTACGCTACTAAAGTAGAAATACTACGTCAACTAATGCAAGGAACGAAGGTCATCGTAATTGATCCGGAGCGAGAATATAAACTGCTAACTGAGTCTGTTGGTGGAACTTACATTAAACTGTCGGCAAAATCTAAAGAAAAGATTAATCCATTTGATCTGGCTACGACTTTTCATAACATTAACGATCTATCCGAACACGCTCAGGACTTAACTGAAGTTATATCACTGATGGCTGAGGGTTTATCTGGCAGAGAAAAAGCGGCTGTAGACAAGGGTATTCTAAAAATCTACAAACAGGCAAAAACTAGCCAGCCTCTTCTTGAAGATCTATATGCTGAACTTCATAAACTAGGTCAACTGAAGCTCTGTGAGCGACTAGAAAAATATATTAGTGGCTCACTGTCTGATGTATTTAATGCTCAGACTAACATTAAGCTAGATAACCGCTTAGTTATCTTTGATATTAAAGACTTACCAGAGTCTTTGCGACAGATTATGATGCTGATAATATCTAGTTTTGTTCAAAACCAGGTTAAAGCTAGGCCAGAGAAACGTCTTCTGATCATAGACGAAGGCTGGATGCTACTTGAACACGAGGAAAGTGCTCGGTTTGTATCTGGACTGGTTAGAAGGGCTCGTAAATACTATCTAGGTGTATCGATTATTACTCAGCAGGCCAATGACTTTCTAAAAAATGACTATGGCCGAGCTATTGCTTCGCAGAGTGCACTTAGAATACTGATGCGTCAAGACAGTACCACTATTAAAAACGTAGTTAGTGAGTTTGCGCTAAGTGAATACGAGCAAAACTTCCTGCTAACTTGTGAGCGAGGTGATGCGCTAATTATTGCTGATCAGAATCATGTAGCCGTTAAGGTAGTTGCATCCGCTAAAGAACACCCACTTATTACCACTAATCCAGCGGAGTTGTATCACGCATGAACCCAGTACTTCTGTTCGTCGTATTTAGAGTTAATAAGAAGTATCTATTCTTAACTCTAGGTACTTTGACTATCATTCTTCTCTTGCCAGTAATGTCGGTCTTTGCGCTAGGTAGTAGTACTTTAGCTTTCTTAGAGAATTCGCTTAGTGGTTCTGATAGCACAGCAGTTATTTCTACTACCACCGTTGGATTATATGAAGGTCCAGAAATAGCCGGTGATACATATGCCTGGGGCAACTGTACCTATTGGGTTTACGCGCTTCGACTTAAGGCTGGCGATCCAATACCTACTACTTGGGGTAATGCCTCCACTTGGGCACCCAGAGCGCTACTAGATGGTTATCAAGTCAACAGTACTCCTACTGTCGGTTCAATTATGCAAATATCTAATGTCGATAACAACCTAGGTCACGTTGCTTACGTAACGGCTGTTGATCCCACTACTGGAGCTTGGACAATATCTGAGATGAATGTTCAAGGTCTAGATATCGTAGACATTAAAACCTTGCCAGCAATAGATGCACTACAGTTTAGCTTTATACATGATAAGGGGCCTTTACTATGAAATTAAAACAGGCCGAACCGTATATTTGTTTAGAGCTTATACCCCCTAGTTATGAATATAAAACCCCACTAGCTACTGAGCAGTTATTTTCAGTCCTGCATGGTTTTGGCGATCAGACAGTATTGTCCATTGAAGTAGTGTCGACTAGAGCTGAAGGTATACGTTTTATCGCTAAGGTCAGTAAAGAGCAGACTTCTAGTTTTATTCGTGCAGTTGCTTCGTATTTACCAGAAGTTAATGTGCGTGAGATACCAGATTATATTAATGATTTAAATAATGCAAAAGTCGTTACATTTGAACAAACCAAACACTGGGCATATCCGCTTAAAGGGCATAGCTCGTTAGAAGAGAATGACCCGATGAGCTATATTACCGGCTCAATGACAAAGCTAAACGACGACGAGATACTGGTTTATCAATTAGTTTTATCTCCCGTTCAACCCAAAGAAGTCACTTCTATTAGTAAGAAAATATTAACTAACGAAAATCTAGAAGTTCATCTGCATAAAACCAAATCAAAGACAGCTTCAGTGGCAGTAAAAGTTATCAATAAACTGTTCTTTGCTATAACCGATACAGTCACAGAGGTTCATCATGGTTCATCAAAAGAAGGACATATGAGCTACCAGAAAGATGCTTCCGATAAACATAAGGTCCAAATGGGACTTAAACCAGCTAGACAAGTTACTAACTTCGAACTAGATCTTAACGAGTCAGTAAGAGATAAATTAGCGCAACCACTATTTCAGGCAGATATCCGTGTCTTGGTACTGAGTAATAACGAGGATGAAATGCTGAGACGCGTAAATGACTTTAAAGCTGCTTTAAAGTCTCTATCTATGACTGGGCATCAGTCATTAAAAGCTAACAAGACAGCAGATTTTCGTATCAGCGATAATTTAGCACATAATATGAGCTCTAAGCGCTTAAAAAACTCAAATCTACTGTCTGTATCCGAAATCGCTTCTATTTATCATTTTCCAAGTGGTAATAGTCATAAAACTGAAAATGTTTTGAAGTCATTAAGTCGATCCTTACCAGCGCCAGTAAACCTTAAAAATGATACGAAGTTAGATATTCTCCTCGGTAAGAATGAGTATCACGGCTTAAGTACTCCTATAGGGCTCACGGCCGAAGAACGTGAGCGACATGTCTATATTATTGGTGGTACAGGTAACGGTAAAACTACCATGCTTTTATATTCAATAGTCCAAGATATTAATAATGGTAAGGGTTTAGCTGTACTTGATCCTCATGGTGATCTAGCTGAAACGATTCTAAGACATATTCCCGAGGAGCGAATTAAAGATGTAATTTATCTTAACCCAGATGATTTGTCACACCCTATTGGTGTAAATCTTCTCGAATTAGACCCAAGTTTAACTGGCGATGATTTACTTAGGGAGAAAGATCTTATAACAGAGTCAACAATATCAGTCCTTCGTAAGATTTTCTCCGATGATGACAGCGGTGGTCATAGGATAGAGTACGTACTTCGAAATGCCATTCAAACCGCTCTGAAGCTTGATGGGGCTAATTTATTTACTATCTTTAGGCTATTAAATGACGCCAAGTTTAGACGAGTTGTTATAAAAAACCTTAAGGACGAGGATTTAAAAAACTTCTGGAACAACGAGCTTGGTAAAGCCGGAGAAATGCAGCGGGTTAAGATGTCGGCTGGCATTACTGCTAAAATTGGCAGATTTCTATTCTCGGCATCTGCTAAACGAATGTTAGAGCAAGAAAAATCTACTATAGATTTCGATAATATCTTAGATTCTGGAAAGATTCTTATCTGCAATTTCTCAAAAGGATTGTTAGGTGAAGATACATCAACCTTATTCGGCACTACTATTCTTGCCAAACTTCAAGTTGCTTCGCTTCGGCGAGCTAGGCTAAATCAAACAGACCGTCATCCATTTTACTTATATGTAGACGAATTCCAAAACTTTGCCACGATGAGCTTTGTCCAGATGTTATCTGAAGCCCGTAAATACAAATTATTCCTTACAATGGCAGAGCAATCTACTTCTCAACAAGATCAGCAACGACTGGTAGATATTATCTTGGCTAATGTCGGTACGGTTATTTGTTTTCGATCAGGTAGTCCGGCCGACGAAAGGTATGTACTGCCTCTGTTTTATCCTTATATTGAACAGGGTGAAATAGCTAACTTATCTGCTTATAACTTTTACGCTCGAATTGCAGCAGTTAACGCTCAGGAACCCATGTCTGGGGTAACTGTATTAATTGACGATAACGGAAGTGAAGAACTGGCCAGAAAAGCGAGTCATTACTCTAGGACTACCTATGAATCAAAAGTAGTTGTTGTACAGAAAGAACAAGCGCCCACTAAACAACATACGAAAAAGATACCGACATTAAAAAGCGATCAGAATAAAAATGACATACGTTCTAAAGTACCTGCTTGAGTAATTAGTTCAAGTCCAAGGTGGCCCTCCAATATGATTATGCTTAAACAGAGATAAGATGTCTCTGTTTTTTGTTATACTTCATTTATGGTAATTATTATTTTTGGCGATAGCATTACTCAGGGTTATTGGGATGAAAAAGGGGGATGGGCAGATAGAATAAAAAAATTTGTTATGGACAGCGACCTAAAACGGGGTTTTAAAGGCTATCATGGTGTATTTAACTTAGGCATTGATGCAAACTTCACTCATCATGTTATAGAGAGATTTGACGATGAGATTGGTGTAAGAAAATTTCCTGGTGCTGACATTAATTCTGACTACGGAGTCATATTTGCCATTGGTGTAAATGACACACTTCACAAAGATAGCTCATTCGAATCAACGCCAGAGCGATATGGCAAAGAACTTAAAATATTACTTCAAAAAGCCAGACAACTAACAACTCGCATAGCATTCGTAAACTTACTACCCGTAAATGAAATGCAGAATAATAAAGATACATCTAGTGACGGAAGATTCTATACTAATGACCGTATTAAATTGTTCAACGGTGTCCTTGAAGGCTTTTGTAGAGATAACAAGCTCACTCTTATTGATGTTCGGTCACTCTTTACCTCTAACTACGAACTTCTCTCCTCTGACGGTACGCACCCAACCACACGAGGTCATGAAACAATCTACTCAAGCGTACTACCTGTAATTAAATCGTGGCTTTATAAATAGTTGATGTAACAGTGACTGTGACCCTCCAATATGCACCCCCCCGTTATTTATAGCCTCTTCAGGAGTTATTTTTTTGTTTAGATTCTCGCTTTTCCAGCCAGGTCTGCTTCAGTAATGAGAGTGTTAGTGTAGACGCAGCAAAACCAAGCACTGGAACAAGCGCATTAACCCATGGGCTTATGTGAACAACAAATCTTAGATAAATGACTACAACCAGGTACGTTAGTACCATTATGCTAATTCTGCGTAACCAACTTGTTTCCCATGCCTTGTCGCCCTCAACTCGACGATTACGGACTTCAAGTTTTTCTATTCTTTGGAGCAAATCATTGTCAATCATTCTTACATGATAGCAAAGTCAGTTTTTTGGGTATATATAACAATGACAATGGCCTTCCAAGCTTGTATCAAGATATAGTGTTAAAATATAGCTATGTCCGTTGATACAGCTACCGAATCTCAACCTAGCTCTCCAGAACGATTAATACACACTGGAGATATAGATACCGTGCTAGACGGATTGATCGAAACCCCAATTGGGGTTGGATTGTTCACGGAAGAAGACGCCGATAAACTACAGTCTGCTCTGGAACAGAGAGGATTTACTCATAGGGATATTTATTCTAGCTCTAATGTCAGTGCTGGCTCAAGGGAAAGTGTAGGCGAACTACACAGACATGGTGTAGGCCAGTTAATTGTTCATAGAACAGTTTCAGGAGAAGGTTTAGCGCATTTTTACTGGCCCGATCAAGATGTAATGGATTTCCCTTATGAAGAAGACTTAACTGGCAAAATGATAGAAGTAGAGTGTGCCCCAGGAACAGTTATAGTGTTCCCCTCACAATCATGGCATCAATTTGATACTAGAGCTGAGCAACACAGAGTAGCTAAATTTATGCACTATTCTCCACCTGAAACTGCAGATAAGTAGATATAGACAGTTCGATGGCCGTTCAATAAAATAAAAAGAAAGACTTCTGTCTCCTCGCAAGCAAACACAAGCCTCTCTTATCTGTATATTACATAAAAAGCTGAGTAAATAAAACCCTTCATTATTCTAGAATCTAGCTGTAGATAATTCTATCCTACTTTATGTCACAAAGATCAGAACTTGGTTTGGGTAGTCAGTCTAAATGATTCAAGAGCATTGACGAACAGGACCACCTGTCACATCGGCATAAGTAGCAGTGGCGAAGTAATTACTACCCCCTGCTTGTATTTCATACCATTTAGCAGACTGTCTATATTCTTCGCCAGCTAATGTATCTGATGTAACGATCCTACCTATTGTTTCACAGACCACGGCAGCTGTTTGTCCGCTTTCGAATGTTCCGTCGTATTTCTCGTCGACAGGAGTATTAAGTGCGCCAGGATAGACTTTAATTACGTTTGAGCCACCACCTAGTGCGTCAAATGTCAGCTCATGTGAAGTTGGCTTAACAGCGCTTGGGGAACTATCTATGGTAATGCTACAAGCAGAAGCCCCGATAGCAAGACCGATTACTAATCCGCTCCGTAGAAGCATCTCCTGAGGGCTTTTCATAATATATACCATAACACAGCTTTAAATTTATACCAGATCTGTAACTGGGTCAGGATTCTAGTTCTTTGCTATCATTAACACATGCCTAAGTTACAACTAGTTACAACAATGAGGAATAAGACTCCTGTATACGTTAATCTACTGGACTCACATGCTTCAACACACATAAAGAATCATCCCGAGCTACTAGACTACGCTAGGACTTTTTTAAAAAACCAAGAATTTCATGAACCTGAAATTGCCGTGCAACATAACGTAGGACAAACAGTAGGCCTGTGTGATGTAGTTGAGACTACTAATGCCGATGACATCATCTACGCTAAACGCATTAACAGAGTAGCCTATACTCGTTTTGTGAAAAATAGAGAACCAGTATTAACGAATCTAATTACTATGGTTCTTAGAAAGAATACTAAAGACGGTGCTTACGAACTCTGGAGTATCTGGATAGGACCAAAAGTACCACCTTTTCCGGGTGATGATCGTGAGTCACCGGCCAGTTTAACATTCTGGGATAGTCATGCACTTGTGTGGGGAAACTAACCCATACAAGAAGGTTCTATGACAACTAAATCACCCTGGTAGACACACACCAAAAACCAAGACATAGTATCTTATGTAATTTCATAACTGCATTATTACCCAAAGATTGTCGCTGTTAAATTTCTGGTATGATTATATAATATGATAATAGACGACGTAGTTAAGACAATTAAAGACTCGAAAACTGTAAACAGGCCAGTTCTAATTGGGGTAGAAGGTTTCGGTGGCTCGGGTAAGACAACTTTTGCCGAGAGACTGAGTACTGCTTTAGCCAGTTCCTATGTTGTTAATATTGATGACTTTATAGTAAAGGAAAAGCTAATTGAATCATCGTGGGATAAAGGAGGCTTTGATCGTGAGCGCTTAGAGCAACAAGTATTGATCCCGGCGTCAGCCCAGCAACCCGTTAGTTATCAAGAACTAATATGGGAAACCAACTCACTCAGTAAACCAAAAATTGTTCCGTCGGTAGATTACTTAATAGTCGAAGGCATATCTTCATATCATCCAGATATAGCGCACTACTATGATTACAAAATATGGATTAATACACCGATAGAAGTCGCTAAACAACGTGGCCAAGTACGGGATAAGGGTAATGAAAACGAAGACAAATGGGATATGTGGGCTGAGAACGACCTACGTTACCAACGAAAGTATCATCCAGAATTAATGGCAGATTTTATCGTAGAGAACTCACTCACCATCTAATTATTAAGATTCTTGATGCCTAATTCTGGTATTACGGTTTGAGAAACCCTCCTTAAAATGAGCTCAAATGCAACTACCATTTCTTGATAGGCGATGCTATTAGCTTGTAACTTCCTTAGATTGCTAACAGATAAGACAATTCATAGCTACTCAGCTGTTTCTGGTTTTGTAAAACCATCCCAATATCGAGTATCATCTGGCTCAAGAATAACTACTTCTTGATCTACTCCAACGATTAAAGATCTGCCTTCTTCCCGTAAGCGCTGCCCAGCGAGTCTGGCTGCTTCAATTATTGGGTCATGGTCAGGATCTCTAGCGTTCAACACAAAATGTTCTGGACTCATGTTTATATACTAGCAAAGTGAGTAGATATAGTCATCACCGTAGATCTCCAGTAAGTTACCCTAAACGTTCGGTAGCTGTAGTGTTACTATAGTTATATGACTATTGGCTTGACACTAGCTGAGACCCTAAATGGAGATGCTTTGTTTGATGCTTTCGAACAAGGTATTGAACTTGATCAAGAGGCTCAGTCTTTAGTAAGCCGGGCCTCCCAAGGGTTTGCGAGTGTTACCGAAGGGCTACGGCCTTACGAACATATGTATGATGTGGGAGATGCAGATTACGGTAAGCTCTCTGACCTGGCAATTAGGGCGGTACATGACGAAGCTAAGGCTACTGAAAAGCGTGAACAGCTAGCCGAGTTAACTGAAACCACAAGATCTCAATTTGCAGGCCGTGTTGCTTTAATCAGACCACTCCAGAATAAAAGTGAAGTGATTACTGCTTACACCCTAGCTCCAGGTGGACTATTCCAGGGCAGGAGAATACCGTTAATTAGGAGTATCGGTATACTAATGCGGCCACATCCAGAAAAAGCAGAAGGGGCCATAGAGGATCTGTCCTTGCCTGAAGGAACTCTAGATGTTAGACCTAGACGATTCTCAGCTTATCGTACTGATAATGGTTTTTTTAGAGTTCACATGCTTGACGACCAAGACAACAGGACGGTTAGCATAGAACTGTCTGAACCGGCTTAAACAAAGTAGATATAACTATTACGTAGCCCTACAATATGGTCGTGCTTGACTCCTTAAGAATACGGAGTCATTATTAGTATATACACTAAAGTGGAGGTCGCATGGCAGAAACAGCTCAACAATTAAGTCCTACAGTAGTTGATGGTGCCCTAGATCATGTCGCAGAACGAGGCGTAATCACTGGCGTAGAGAGTGAATGGGCTCCTGTGGGTTATTGGGATCACCAGTTAGGTGAATCAGCAGCAACACAATTACTTGGGGCGATGGAAGAACTTAATCCAGATATTGAGATTGATGAAGCAACCAGAGATCTCCTAGTAAAATTTGGTGGAGCAGCATGTGCTCTTGGAATGCGTTCTCTTTTTGCCCCCTTTGGTAGTGATGCGATAAATGTACATTATAGAGAGGGATCTGGGCTAGATCAGAGTGATGCCGTCCGAAGAGTTGCTCGTGGTCTAAGAGACGAGCGTGGTACTAAAATTTCTAGAATCCTAGATGGCAACTAGATTTATTATTGATTGCGCAGATCACGTCGGATTCATTCGTTTAGTAAATGGGCAAAAGAAAGTATTAACTAGGGCAAACAAGTCATCTGAGCTACAGGACGATTATAGCCGGAGCAAAATCGGTGATCTTCTTGAATTGGTCGACAATGAGTCTGGTAAAAGAGTGTTGGTGCAAGTTGTAGATGTAGAAGTATTTAGTTCCTTGTCGGATCTATATAACAACTCAAATATCGCCGAGGAAACTTTTGATAAGAAATTTACAAACGAAGCACAGCTCAGAGATGAGTATGAGAAGAATAGGCCTGGTTACACACAAATTATTGACCAAAACGGTTTAGTTGCATGGCACATTAAGTTGATCAGCTGACGACAGACTGAATAGACACAGTCATCACCTTGGACCTCAATATAGATACTTAACCGTTGGGGTGAGCCAAAATTTGCTGTGTCTTCCATGGGTCACAAACTAAACCTAAATAGAAATTGCCGTTATTGTTTTCGATTGTGTAATCCATAAGCCCAAAAGCGCCACTTGCTACATTGCCTGGAGTTAAGGTGAATGAACCATTCGGAGAGTTCTTTCCGTCATAATTTGATGGTGGCGAAACCCCGCCAAGTGCACCAGTTAAAGTAACTCTATCTGTTTTAGAGATACTTATATCTAAGCCATCAGACCAGCCAACACTAGTGTTAAGGCCATACCAGTCTATTTCGTGTACCGTAGCGTAATTCTGAATATTGTCATTACCGATTCTTATAAGAGGAGTGAACACAGGATTATAACTAGAAGCATAATCATTAGTGTTTATGTAGGGCTTGCCTTTACCTGTATTTGGGACAATACCACAATCCGCCATGGAGCTTGCACCGTGAGTGACCGGATCTATTGTCGGATTCTGTAAATGATTGAAGTCGGTAAGGCTGGAGTTGCTAATAGATGTAATAGTAGTAGGGGCTGAAGTATTTGGCTTTGCTTTATTCATTTCCTCTTTAACGACTACTCCTAATGATCCACCTATGCCGATGACCGCAAGAACCGTTATGGTATTAGTTACTATTGGTGATTCAACATACCAAGTTGCGAACCGCCCTAATCGGCCTTCAGTCGTAGGGCTTGCATTTGTTCGTTCTCTCTCAGACTTGGGGCTACCTGATCGATTTTTGTTCTTACCTTGAGGTGAACTCATAGGAGTAGTTTAGGACTGGCAGTTATCTTTAGCAAGCATGACCAGTAATGTCTTCCATGGTTTACCTTTGGTATACTTACAAAATGACAATGCACAAGAAACAAAAGAGACTACTTATATTTAGTGCAGGTTTAGTTTTAATCTTTGTTGTTTTAAGCTTCATATTTCGTGGATGGATAAGGGGTAGTGTTGTACCAAGCTATGTATCTGCAGCATATAAAGATGGAGTTGCTACCGCCTTTAAGGACAACTTTACGCCAATAGACACTCAACTAAAAATGCTAGGAATAACCTTTAACGTGCAGGATCCATCTAGTAGCTGTAGTGATCCTAGTTTTCAAGGTTTTAGCGAAGTTGTGTCATGTAACAGTGGTAGAGGTAACAAGCCGACTAATTTTTCTACGAGCTTTGTTAGTAACTGGAAGCATCTATCACCCGCATTCGAAACTTATATAGAAACACATGGCTGGCAGAAACAGTGGAATGCCAAGCAGCCAATTACAAACATTTTTGATAACCCGAATAATGACGTAAGTGTCGGAGTTAATTACACGAAGACTGATGGCAAGACATCCTGTGCTTTATCTATATTCTATAACGCCTATGCGTCTAACTTGGAGAGTGTTTGGGCCAAGGAGGATTGTATGCGTGATGTCGCTTTCTTTGGTGGGCAACGTTTGTAGGTACCTAGATAGGATCTATTTAGTTAAGCTGAATAGTGTAGCTGTGGGCCAGTGGACAAAGTTGACGTAAGTTTTAATGAAGCTAGCGTACGTTGATTCTAGCCTATTCTTCTAATCATAATATATCTTTATGCACCAGAGTATGATAATGGTATCAATTCCTAGCTAAAACTACTCAACTTTAGCCGTTACAACCTTACAACTAAAGTGTGGCTTGCCAACACTTTTAGCTACCATCTTTATTTTGTACCCACTTTGAGCCAAGAGTGAACCACCCTGGAACTGGGCATTTTGACCGGGTGCTACAGTAACCGTACCTTCAGCTTCTCCACCACGACCACCGCTCTTATTATATGATCCTTCCATAACGTTCACAGTAGTCGTAAAAGTCTTCGTGCCATTATTGGTTACTACTACTGTTGGCGTTACGTATGTACCGTCAATTGGGGTTGCTGGAATATCGGTAATAACACAGCTAGCTACTGGTAAGCCCTGAGCAGAGCTTACAGCTGGTGTAATAGCACCACTTAAGCTAAGAGTTAATATGCTTAGTAATGGAACAAGCCAGAGGGCTTTTACTTTGATAACGGCTGAGTTTAGTCTTTTGATCATATTACTCTCCTAGTCTAACTTTATTATATTTCAAGTTTAACATATATGAGATGAATCGAGATATAGCCATCACGATGCTCATATTTTGTTATAATTAGCCAATGAACTAAGAGCTAAACTGGTTACTCTTAATGGCAGAAAACATATGAGCAATCCAGATAATGCTTCGTATATCCTGAAAGAACTCAGAGAATTTTTTACAACAATCTTTAAATAATAATAGACTACTGTAAGATTCTTCTATTTTACGTGAGATACTGTTTACATGCACGCACAGCACACACAGTACCCAAAAACTCGATCACGTTTGAAAAAGTTCACGTTTTTGCTCACACTATTTGCTCTGATCGTTTCGGTTATTATTAGTTTATTGCATTTCGTTGTCCTTAGTCCCCAATGCGTCACGCTCAGCGACAAGCAACCTCAGCAAATGAACTATAGTTCAAACGCGAAGTTAATTAAACTTGCTCATAACCTAGGGGCGCATGACCCAATCCAGAGTTGTACGGGTGGCTGGGACAGTATAGTCAGCACAGACGGTTATAAGGAGTACGTAATTAGGATACCAGGATCAGGCATACAACAGGTAGAAGTTTTGGGCTGTCCTAATCGTCCTCTCACTGACCAGTCAAATGGACAAAAAGTTAGATTTGTTCACGAAGCATTCAAAAACCCAGGAACAATTACTGGCTACTATTCACCTGAGGGAGCAAAGTGTAGTGGCGGAGATATAGATATCATTTTGACGGCCCAAAACAGTAAACAGCAGGATGAAATATATCTTGTATATAAAGCTAGGTAATAATCCTAAAGGCCAAAGACGCTGTTTTATTGGATTCGAGAATCTAATTTTATATTATCGTTTCAGTGAAGGGCTTGTGTGTCTTGCGAGATTACATAAGTCTTTCTTTTATTATCTAAGCACAAGCATTTGCTTTCCGTGCTAACTTGACTCAGACTGATCAACATGTCGTCTTTTGAAGATTCTGGTCATTTGGAACTCGAGGATTATTTAGAGTTGCTACCTGAGGGATGTAGAAGTTGCCCGTTTGCCTTAGAGTATATTGGCATAACATTAGCATTTGAAGCATCAACAGGTGGTCCAAATCCAATTGTTCGTGATATTCATGAAAACTGTACTGGCTGGCACGGACCAATAGTACCCTCTAGTGGTCCTGAGGGAATAGAAACAGACATGGGACTTATGACAATGTTCCCTAGTCATGATGGGCAAGAAGAAAATTGCCCATACAGAATGCTAGACAACTAGTGCCACTCGCTAGAAGATTTATCTTGAATATAGTGTCGCTTAAATTATCTGACTTCTTCTGGTAGATAATGTAGCTGGCTAAGGCCAGAAGATCTTGCACCAGTACCTCTGAGTACTAATCTCCCACCCGTACTAAGAGTGGTAGTAAGCCCTTGTTGGTGTGCGCTCTCTCCTAACGTAAGTACTTCTTCTGGTGTCGGTAGTCTAAACTTAATTGCGCTAAGTAGGGCTGAGTATTCTGTTGTACCATCTAGCAAGCGTGTACCAACATCTAGATCTCCACCATTTTCTTCGTCAGGTTTTTCATTGTCATGTCGACCTAAAATTTCGAAGGTTACGAAATCAGTTTCCTGCGTTCTTCTTTCTAGTTTTTGCGTTACGGCTCGTAGTCGGTCGATGTGAGGTTCTGCATTAACAGCAAAAGCCCCAACCAATTTTTGGGCATGTTGCTCATCGAGTTTAGGCCAAAATCTACCCCATTTATCATCAATACCTGCAAAATATTTAACGCCTTCAGTATCTATGACCTGCTCTATGATGAATCCGCCACGCAGTACTGTCTCGTAGGTACTGAGTCGAGTTCTTGCTGCTTCATACTCTGTTCCTTGCGCTTTAAAAAGTTGACCATGTAGGGTATCGAACTGAGCTGCTGCCTCTTCGTGCAGTCTATCTACCTCGGCTAATGATTCTAGTCCTAGTTCGGCCATTATATCTCCTTAGATCGTTGATACTTTTAGTATAGAACTATACCTTCCTATTGCAACCATAACCATTTGCTTTATCCAAATGACTAGTTGTTCGGAGAGATCCATAATACGGCTCTTTATTTGTTAATCCTGTCCATGTATAGATACTCCTTAGCCCTATCTAGCCAATTCACGGTTGCACCATCACATCCAGATATAGCTACTTTAGATAAGTCATCGATGTCTTTAATGCCCCATGCACGAACTATAAGCCCGTTCCTATAAGCTTTTGTGTCATACCGTTCAAGGACGGATATTAGGGTAGGTATTGTGCTTTGACTAAATTTTTCACTAAAACAAGCTCCAGCATCTAATTTCATTATGTCCCGGTAATACATTTTGCTAACCTAGCCTTTTCCGGTTTCTACCAAGGTTGCTGAGTGTTCTCTAGCTTACCCTAGATGCTATGATGTTGATCAATTATTGAGGTGCTATACTATTGAACAGTAACAAGGGTATATACAGTGGCAGATATTGAACAAATTAGCGAAACTTTAGCTAAAGACTTAACCATCGGCCCATACTAAAGTATGTACTTAGCAAAACAAAAATACCTACTCCCTTTACTGGCTTTAGTACTCGCCAATACACTCTGGGGGATGAATACCTTCTTGATAAAAATGGGATTGGAATCTATTCCGGTACCTATTTTTATTGCTATACGCTTTCTAACTGCTTCACTTTTCATACTGCCGTTTGCTATTCGTAGCTGGAAGCCCTTGAAGCGTAAAGATTTCTTATTGTTATTGCTGTCTTCAATATTTTATATAACTTTGAGCGTCACGGCGCTTAATATCGGGCTGTCAAAGACTACGGCTAGCAATGCAGCAATCATTTGGCTGCTTATGCCAATATTACTATTCCTATTGTCCGCTTCATTTCTTAGAGAGAAGTTAAGTCTCAAAACTTTTCTGGGTATTACTGTTGCTCTAGCCGGATCATTACTGATTATTAGTAAACCGTGGGACGCGGCTAGTGGCTCCGCTGCACTTACCGGTAATCTGCTGATCGTCATCGCGGTCTTCTGTAATGCGATTAGCACTATTATCTGCAAGCCCTTATCCAAGAATATCGGCTCCTATCAAATGACCTTTATGAACTTCTTCCCTGGAATCCTACCGATTGCTATTTATGCTTGCACAAAACTTGGCACTTGGAATATTGGGGCAACAACCACCCGAAGCCTTACTGCACTTGTAGTAAGTACCGTTGCGGTAGTCATAGCGAACTTCTTATTCTTCTACGCACTACGCTACAAACAAGTTCAGAGCGTAGGTACCTATCAGTATATTGACCCACTTGTAACGGTAGCGGGTGCCTGGGTTTTCTTATCTGAGCGACCAATACCTACTTTCTATATAGGGGCAGTACTAGTCTTGATAGGTGTATATATTGTTGAAACTAAAATGCGGTTGCAGAAAGAGCGGATTTAATTATTTTCGTTTTTGTGTACGCTAACCAATTTTGATGTAGTAAGATACGGGCCGGTGCAACCCTCGGTCGTTCATAACGAACGCACGTAGTTCCTGACACCAGACACGTCAGTAAATGTATGCTAAGATAGGCTCTGCTCCTACCTGTTTTTTAGTAGCCACTTAAAAACCTCACCGGAGTCCTTACTGGGCGGAAAGATAGGATAGAAAACTTTAACGACTTTGTTATTTTTAAAAATTAGTGTCACCCTTTTGAGTAACTGCAAATCTTGCCACCGAAATGTTGGTAGCCTTAAGCTATTAGCAAATTTCATATTCTCGTCACTTAAAAGCTCATATTCAATCTCTAGGCGTTTTGCTGCCTCCACCTGATAATCTGATGAATTATTACTCAAGCCATAAACCATAACGCCTATCTCGTTAAACCTTGTTAACGTGTCTCTGTAACCACAAACCTGAGATGTGCAACCGCAGGCTCCAGGAATAGCGTTCCATTCTTCCTCATGGTTAATAAGTTTTTGGTTAAACGGGCTACCAGTCATGGGGTATACAAAAATAACCGTAAACTATGAGGTTGATTGACTGGGATTTACTAATTTACCCATCGTTGATCGAAGTTCTACTGAAGGCATTTCCATACCAAGCAGGTGATCACATGCACCATCGTCCCTAGGCTCGGGTAGGCCATCGGGTAAATAATTGAAATCGTCTTTTTTGGAACTCATGAATTCAGTATATACCTTCGAGCCTTTACTACAATTTGGTTGAGCCTTAAGCCAATGGCACAACTAAAATTCTAGACCGATATGCTCAGCCAGACGCAGCGTGCTAATATCAGACCTATGTCACTATTTTTAATTACTGGACTGCCCGGCACGGGAAAATCTACAGTACGAGCCGAATTAGTAACTCGTGGTATAGAAGCGTACGATGGAGACGAAGACCATTTAGCACACTGGTACGACGATGCAGGTATTCCCGTACCTATAGAGAATGAAGTGCGTACACCAGAGTTTGTTAATACTCATACACGAGATATTGCAAGGCAAACAGTCGTTAACCTAGCGACTCGGGCAATCGGCATTGAGCTAGTATTTCTTTGTGGGGATCCTGAGAACGAAGATAAGCTGCAAGATATATTTACAGGAATATTTGCTCTCACTTTAGATGATAAAATTCGTCAACATAGATTAGACATCAGAAAAAATAATCCTTGGGGTAAGCTGCCGCATGAACGCGAATATGATCAAGCGCATATAGACATTGCTCTCAATAGATACAAAAGGCCTAACTACATCACTATAGATGCGTCTCAAACTCCGGAAAATATCGTAGACTTTATCTTAAGAACAGTAACAAGCAAAAAGTTCTAGACCTATATGCCCAGACATGAGTCTTGAGTCGAATGTTTTAGGTACAAATATCTTATTTACCCCCGTTATTTTAGTACAGTCTGGTGTGCCTAAAAGGACTTCGTCGTATGTTGGTGCATTATTGAAGATTATTCCAAAATATTTAGCTTGTAACACCGGATTATCGATGTGAAACAGTAGTTCATCGAGGTGTGCCAAGTAGTAGCTGACATAGGCTTTTGATTTCTCGATACTTATAGCAGGCTGCTGCGATTCGGTCTTTTCTTTTTCACCGTATTTTCTTCAACTCCTCTGTTATGATTAAAACGGTATGAAAGAATTTCTTGCACTTGTTGCAACTGCCCTAATAGTTATTGCCTATATACCCTACATAAGAGACGTGCTAAAAAAGAAAACGCACCCACATGCCTATAGTTGGTTTATCTCTGGCTCATTAACACTTATTGCATTTGGGTTACAGGTCAGTAAGGGTGCGGGCTGGGGAGCTGTTCCAACGTTTGTTGGTGGGCTAGCTGGTCTGCTCATTTTTACACTATGTTTTATCAAAAAGCGTTCGCCTATTACTAAGTCAGACACGCTCTTCTTTCTGCTTGCTCTCATTGCTGCTGGGCTTTGGTTAATTGCCAATCAGCCAGTACTATCCATCATACTGCTATCAGCAGCCGATATTCTGTCATTTATCCCAACAATTCGTAAGTCATGGAAGAAGCCAAATCAAGAAACGGTTTTTTTCTATTTTGTTAGCTCCCTTAGGTTTACCCTAGCAACTATTGCAGTCCAGCAGTACAGCGTAGTTACTGTTCTATATCCTGCCATTGGAGCTGTCGCAGATGTTTGTACAGGTGCCTATCTACTGATTCGTAGACGTATCGTAAAGGCCAAGTTGCTCTAACTTCTTAGCGACAAGGACATAATCAAGGAATATGGTGTGCCTAGTGGCGGACTCATGCCCAGCCAAGCATAAGTACTATTGATCTCTTATGCTTCTAATAAGTTCATCCATGGGTAAATCAACGGGGACAGGTCTAGTCGACAATAGTTCATCTTCGACTTCAGGAAGTTCCGGCCATTCATCAAAAGATCCATGTATTTCATTAAACCCATCTGTCGCCATAGCGCCAAGTATCTCTGCTTCTCTTCTTCTTACTATGTCTCTAGGGTCAATATCTGGTGGAATTGGTGATTCGCCATTTCTTGGCAAACTAATTCTTCGTCTAGTTAATAAACTGACCGCTCCTCTTGCTACATCATTTGGTGTTATTAACCGATTAACGTAAATACCTGCAGGAGTACCAGCACGATCCACTGCACTTGCGTCCCTAAATCTAACGAACTGTTCACCAGTTTTTGCTTTAGTAACGTGATCGAAGAGACCATGAAAGACTTTGTCGGATTTTTTTGTGTAAGTTCCACTTACCTCACCATCATAACGACCAACATAAGCCCATAACGATTCAATACTTCCGGGTGTGTGTGGTTTTTTTCTCAAACTCATGCATTTACTAAAACAGATTTAAGGCTTTATTTCAAGAAAGGTTCGGAACTCGGACTGGACGCCCAGCAATAAACGACCTAAATATTCTGAATAGATTTATTCTATTATTATAGAATGCCACACCCCTATTGCAACCATAACCATTTGTTCTACTCAAGATGGTTACCGGTTGCCAACATGGTCCGAAATGAGTTCGTCGTGTTCCAGGGCGCTAGTCCTTGCATTTATAGTTTATTGATGTAACCATATTCCTATGATAGAACAAGCGCTTCGAGCAAATGATAATAGCTTTGCTGACCTTGGCGTAAGAGTTGAATTTGACGGAGCTCTTTACGGTGAACTATTGGATCACTTAATAACAGAGCTAGAACTTGAAGTTCCGGTTGATAGCGAGCCTGTCGTTGAGATGGCTCCTGCTCCATTATGGGGAATGTCCGTAGGTGGACGTACCTTGAACTATCTCACTGGCGATACAGCGGACGATCCTTTTGGCTATTACTCTGCCAACAGACACATCATTGATATATCGGCTCCAAAGGATCAGGACGCAGTAAATCGACTACTCTTAAAAGGTACAAGACAATGGGCAGGACACTTAAGCGGTGAGGCAAAGGAAGCAGACGAAAGAGATGACAGACGTCAATATAGGCATTGGGGTGAGGTGATTGGTGGGGCGGGTATTGGTGCAACAGTCGGGATCGAAGCGTTCGGTGGTAGCTATGGAGCTATTCTTGGCACATCTGTAGGCATGCTCGGCGGAATTGCCATACTAGCCGAAGATGTGGGCCGTGATCCGTATAGAAAAAAGGTTAGAGAGTTTAGCCGTGACCCTGAAATGATGGCTAAGTATGGACAGATAGTCACCTATCATATGATTAGTGGACGTTAATTTGAGTACTTATCTCTAAATAACATGCTTTTTTATTCGTCCACATTATGCGATTCATTTGCTTCTTAGGTTCAGATAAGTTCATACATTGACTATATTAAACGTATTTATGCTTGCAATCGTGATAGAAAAGTCACAAACTTGTACTTATGACACAGAATAATCAGGTTGGCGAGGCAGCTCGGCTTCATCGCACAGTATTAGATTTTGGGCCAGAAGAAGTCCAATATGAGGATGAGTCCGCTCGTATTCTTGCAGTAGCTAACACTAGTGCGTTTCAAAGAGGACTGAAGTGGGAAACAGATGTGTCTACACAAGAAGTGACTAGGTTATTTCGACCTTTTCTAGATCAAGCGAGTGATGCCGAAGTTATATTTACTGCCGAGAACGGCTATATCGAGAGAAAGCGTGGTCTTTCTGAGTCGGACAAGCATCTAAGAGTCGTCGAGGCCCTAGCTGGAAATATCAGACACTTTAGTCTAGAGATTGATTTGCCAGAAACTGGCCGGGTTATATTAGGTCTGGATACGGGCGTTAGGGTAAAGTCAGAGTTTCCTAGGCTAATGTCTGTAATGGGTAGGGCTATAGACGCAGGCTTCCTAAGACCGCTCTTTCAAGATTCAGCGACTGAAGCAATACGACCTTACTTCGATCAAATAGTTGGCGAATTACCAGCCCTAGAACCTACCGCCTCATAGCATTGTTTTTGCACTAAGAGCCTCAAACTCGAGCTTGAATTGTTCGAAGTCTCTATAGCATATACCTTGAATACCTAAAGATTTAGCAATATCAATGTTCTCTTGCATATCATCTATCATTAATGCCTCATTTAAAGAAACGCCTAGTTTTTCGCATACGAGACTAAAAATCTCAGGATTTGGCTTGGCTAGTTCAACCATTCCAGATAGAACTACAGTATCAAATAGCTGATCGTATTCATCCTGATTAAAGAACCCGTCCATCATATCGCCCCCAATATTACTCAAAAGTGCAGTTTTGTATTGTTTACGCGCTTGTATAACAAAGGCTACTAATGCTTTGTCTATATCCCCATGAAAGAAACGTTGCTCTACTGCGGAGTGGCTATCACCTAAAATCTGGGCTGCCTGTTTAACAAAATCTGCTTTAGTAAGTTTGCCGTGACTTGCTTGGTCATCTAGGTTATGGAGGGCCTCAGCTTTATCTTTTGAAGTTTTCGGATCACGCATATAAGCGAACACTGGGTCGCTATAGAAAACACCAAAACAGTCAAATATAAGTGCACGAATCATATAGACCGCTAGTCTCTAACTGTTATCTTTAGTTCACTTGCCAGTAAGGGTGCTATCGATGATAGTTGAACTGAATCGATAATAGCCCCAGTGAAACTGCTGATCCCTAGTATTTGGGTAATATCAGATGTTCTAAAGTCGACATTACTCAACTTAGAGTTAGAGAACTCAACTTTAATTAGTGAACAATTCTTAAAATACACATTCGTAAGTTCAGATGAGTTAAAATCAGCTTCATCAAGTACGCAATCTTCAAAACAGACACTAGAAAGCTTTGCATACCTAAAATTAACTAGATTAAGTTTACAGTTTTCAAACGTAACATCTTTAAAACTACTGCTTTGCAGCTGAAGACCACTACATCTCGAATCTTTAACTAGTACTCGTCTCCAGGAGGCATCCGGTAGTTTAGCTGTGGTTATATCGCCATGAACTATACTGACGTCACTCAAGTTCGTATTCTCTAGCTTAGCGTTTATTGCAATGATCTTCTCAAGCTTTAGCTCATTGGCCGAGAAGCTCCTAACAATAAGATTACTAATGTCTTCATCCTGGATAAGGGCTGATGTAAGAGTTTTGTCTTGCTTCATTAGGTACCCTAGGCCTTTTAGCGTGTCTACATCGTCGGGTAATTGAGGCAATACAATATTCATAAACGAAGTATAACAAAAAACAGAGACATTTTATCCCTGCTTAAGCACTACTGTTATGAGAAGGTGTTTATCTTTACGTAGTCTCGTAGTATACATCCCGAACTCACTTCTCAAGGTAGTACCTTGTCTCCACCTTGACATGCGAGTCTCCTTGGGATGATTCTATCTCTCCGATACGTAAAGTAAAGGAGAAAGATATGAATTTATTAAAATTAATGAGTGATTATTCACTAGATCGTTTGTTGTTAGAGAATCTAGCATTAGAGCGAGTATGTTCTTGTGGTTATTGGCAGCTAGCAGATAATCTTCAAGATACATCTGACGAGATATTAATTAATATCGTTGAGCATAAGTATATCTGTGATATGTGCGGTCTAGAAGGAGGTGCGCTATGAACTCAGACACTACATATAACGGTTGGTCTAACCGTGAAACATGGCTAGTTAGCTTATGGCTCAACAATGATCCAATGAGCTATTCAATGTTTAGCGAAGCACTTGAGCTAGATACAAGTGACTTTAAAAAAGCTGAGTGGTTAAAAAATCACATCGAAGTTGATATGTATGATCTGCCACTTGAAGCTAGTCTATGGTGTGACTTGTTAGGTACAGCCCTAGCAAGAGTAGACTGGCGCGAAGTAATAGAGAAAAACTAGCTCTATCGCCCTGAGTAAGGCGTTAAACTGCTCTCTATTTTAGTAAGAAATGCCCCCGACCCCAATGGCCCATAATCCTTTGACTTCAACGTCAATCAGCGGTTCTCCACTTTCTGGATCGATAACCGGTGTCTGATAGTATCCACTATCTAGTCTATCAGGAGACAATCTTCGGGGACTGATTTGTAATAGGTTATCTTTCAATAACACATTTCTTACTATGCCGCTGGCTTTATCTCTGAGTCCATGCACAAACCTTGGTTCTGCTTGGCCGCCACCATCCAGGCCGCTTGGGTAGTAATAAGCAACTATCGGTCGAATGCTCTTGTCAACCGCTCTAACAACGACCTGCTTACCCATATATCTAGCTTTTACTGCTGTTTCTTGTTCACTAAGTCTCTCCCCAAGTCTCATTGAAAGTGCTAGCTTTTCGTAAGCTGTTCGACTCATCGCAGCGATATCAACAAGTTCTGGTTCTGGTGGAGCAGCCAGTTGTTCTGGCAAGCCTTCAAGTCCTTCGTATATAGTAGTGTCAACTAGGTTGCTCAAGATAATAGCTTCCAGAGAGCCTCTGTCTTGGTCAAGATTAACTATTCTTTGACCAATTCTTGAAGCAGTTTCGTACTGAGTTAGTAGATCTTCAGCCGATACTATTCCTAGTTGTGTTTCTGGTGCTAATGCCATATCTATTAGTATTAGCTCAACAAAGGTATTTAGCAAGCATTACGGGGTTAAAGCGAGATAAGCTCATCTCCCTCTACGTCATCGCTCCATATGGCATTATCGCCATCAGTACCAAGAAGTCGTTTAGTAGTGGTTGCAAAGATATCAAAATCTTCAAGCAATGGTTCAGTATATTTTAAGACGTTATGTTTCACTGAATGATATAATTCTATTGACTATGTTTAAAATTATTGGCGCCTTAGGATTAATTCTCATATCAATAGGGATACTTACAAAACAGAGAAAGAGACAAGATATTTTGTATATTCTGGGGGGGGGGTATGCCTAGAGGTCTATAGCATCCATTTAAGGGATATAATATTCATAATCTTACAAATTGTTTTCACTCTTGCGGCCGTTTATGATCTGATAAATCAAAATTCTTCAAAATCTACTAAAACTAAACAGTAGTCTTATGATTATGTAGCAGGTATTGTAATAACAACCGAATTATAGGATAATATATGTTATGACAAGTACTACTGGAGAACTGCCGCCAATTCCTGAAGCAATAGCTGCATTATTGGCAGAGGACACTCTTAAGCAGCTTAATGTCAGGCTACCTGAAGTTATCCATCAAATCTTAGGACATATAGCAAGTGAATCAGGTACTTCTGTGCCTAAACTAGTAGAAGCTCACCTTACTAGATATGCAGTCGACAATGCCGCAGCTGCTTCAGATATAGCCCTTGGGGCAGCCATAGAAGCAGATAGACACGCTGAACTATTTGGAAGAGTAGTTGAACTTGCTGGTGGGCAAATTCCAGATGTATCTGCTTAATTGATTCTATAAATAAGTCGCATATTCTTGACTTATAATTATAGTGAAATAAGTCTATCTGTCTCTACAGCACTACTCCATACAGCCTTTACGTTGTTATTAGGGCTTATTAGAGCTTTAACAGTGGTTATATAGATGTTAAGATCATCAATGCCCATATTGTCTAAAACTTTAGCTACTTGAGCTTGTAGATTGGCTTCAATCCTTGAATCAGGGCAAACTATCAGTATTGTTGGATAGGCAGACTCGGCGTCTGCTTCCCATTCACCAGACTCAAAGTGTTCTATATAGGCAATAACACGTTTCTTTATAACAAACAGTGTTTCACTTACGAACACATCAAAGACGTATTCGTTTATTGAGCTATCAGAAGGTATTATTCTGTTTAAGTAGAGATCGGGCCTTGGATCGGGGAAGAAGGCGTAGTCGCCTAGTTCGGACTTAGTGAATATATGAAAAGTATTCGGATATTGGTGCTTAAGAGCTAGGCAGGCTTTCATAACAATTACATTGTGGTCTATAAACGGTTCGCTAACTATGTTGTTCTTACGCATTGCGTGTAGAACTTGGTTATTGAAGCTCTGATCATTTTTAAATAGATTAATTGACTTAACTGTTAAGTAGTAAACAGCGCCTTTACCTAAAAGTTTGTAACTAGGTTCGTAATAACTAGCAATATAGTCTTGGTCGAGTAATACTTTTAATCTTAGAAAACAAGTTACGTTTGCAATACCTAGATAATTGGCCAATAAAGAGTTGTCAATAAACCTGAATTTATAGATGAGTTTTAATAGATGTAATTGTTTAGAGTTAAGGGGATACCTTTTGGCTGGTTTGATCATTGCTATATCTTTTACCTGAGCCCACACCACTACTACATAATTTAATTTCTGTCTCCTTATATTATATATAAAAGAAGGAGAATAAAAAGAAGAATATATATCTGTTAAGTAATGTAACAAAAGCTAATATCGACATTAGCCTTTCTGTGGATAACTTATTAGCCATTAAACACTTGCAGCTAACCTAAGTAGGATAGTATAATTAATCTAGTTGGGATAGTACTCCTGACATCAAAAGGGTAATTACTATTATGGGTAGTCGCAAAGACATAGCAAAAGAGGACTTAGCAATTCAGGATACGCTTTCAATGAGCGCTGAAGCGCGAGTTGAACTCTTGGCTAATCTAATTGTCGAGAAGATTATTGAAGATCAGCAGAATGATGAACCACTGTTAAGAAGAATTACAGGAGTTTTGCTATGAATACTCAGATAATAACCAAAAATGCTGTAGCGGCTGTCCGTGTCTCAACTATTAAACAAGGTATGGATGGTGATTCCCCTGATGATCAAAAAGATCAGATTGAACAGTATGCTACCGCTAGAGGTATTAAGATCACAAAGTATTTTATCTTTCTAGAGTCAGCCTCCAAAGAGTTACAACCGATGCAGGAAGCGATCAACTACTGCAAGAACCCGAAAAACAATATTCAACACTTTATTGTTAAGTCGATTGACCGCTTTACCCGTGGCGGCTCATTCTTTTATGACACACTTAAAAATCAACTCGATGATTGTAACGTTTCCCTAGTTGATATCTACGGTGTTATTAGCAACCAAAGGATAAATACGCTTGAGCACCTCGGGGTGAAATATAAGTGGAGTGAGTATTCACCGACAAAAAAATCTGAGATGCTGGAAGCCGAACGAGCTAAGGATGAGGTTCGGGATATTCAAACTCGTATGATCGGTGCTCAGATTCGTTATGCCCGAATGGGTTATTGGGTGAGGCGTCCGCTCTATGGTTTTGACAATATACATATTGAAACTCGTGAGGGCAAAAGGTGCGTCCTTAAGCCAAACGATACGGAGTCGCCGTTTGTCATTAAGCTGTTTGAGCTACGTGCCCGTGGTACCTTGGAGGATATTCAGATTGTCGATGAGTTAAACGTGCTTGGTTTTCGTACCCGCGAACGACTGGTAAGAGATAAGCAAGATCGTACTAAGATAATAGACACGACTGGCGGTGAACTGATAACACTCAAGCAAATGTGGCGTATGGTTGAAAACCCTGTCTATGCTGGCGTAAATCCTGAAAAATGGACACAAGATACTCCAGTAAAGTGTATGTTCGATGGATTAGTCTCTATAGACCTGTTTAATGCAGCTAATAGGGGCAAACTCATAATAACTGAAGACGATAAGGGTGTTCATATACATAGGCGAAAGCCACCGGAATACTTAGTTAATAAAGGTGCTAAAAACGTTGACTTTCCATTTAAGAGAATAGTGATGTGTCCGCAGTGCAAAAAGCCACTATACGGTAGCGCGTCGCGTGGCAGACACGGCAAATACTTTCCTGCTTATCACTGTGATCATCGAGGACACTATTTCAGAAAAGTCAAAAAAGAGTTCGATCAAACAATTGAAGCATTTGTTAAAGGCTTAACAATGTCACCGGATTACATAGACGCGCTCATAAGCAGCGTCGGTGATGCCTTTGATAAGAAACAGCTAGAAATACATGATGACGCCTTAACA
>DAIQON010000011.1:0-34801 GCA_036787835.1 Candidatus Saccharimonadota bacterium
TGTCTAGTAGTCTTATCTCGGGGTGTTCTCCTACAATCAACTTTGCAACATGATCTTCTGGGGGGTCACAAATATAGTAAGCACCACCTAAAACACCAGCCTCAAGCGCTTGATCGGTGGCTGAGAGTGAGGGACGGACATTCTCACCCTCCATTTTAAAAGGAGCAATTAGGGCGGTTGGCATTATCTGACTATAAAATAAATTTTACAATGAGTCCATAAAATATTGGCTAGGGCGGAGGGATTCGAACCCCCGAATGCCAGTACCAAAAACTGGTGCCTTACCACTTGGCGACGCCCTATTATGTTTGCAAATTGAATTCTAACTTAGATTAAGTATATCGACAAGTGAACGTATGACAAAATAAACTTCTTGAGGTAAAAAACTAATTAATGTAATATTTAGCAAGATATGTCTAAAAAATATGTACGCCCTGCTGATTTCATATTGCCATTAAATATTAATGGTCTTGAAGGACGCATGATAAACATTGAGGGTGACTCCAAGTCTAAAAAGAACGAGATTCTGGTTATCTATGACCTTAATTCCAATCTTGAGCGTTGGTGGGGGTTGGTTGTTGGGCTTAGGCGTTACGCTAACGTAACCATGGCTGATCTACCTGGTTTTGGCGGCATGGGTAGCTTCTACACTATTGGCTCTAAGCCAACTTTAGATAATCTAGCAGACTATATGGCATCACTTGTAAAGCTTAGATATAAGCGAAAGAGGCTGAATGTTATTGCCATCGGCTTTGGTTTTGTCGTCGCCACTAGGATGCTGCATAGGAATCCTGAGCTTAAAAGCAAGGTTAAAATGATTATCTGTATTAATGGTTATGCCCACAGCGAGGATCTTGATCACGGAGGTAATAAGCTTATATCGACAATTGGTTACAAGCTTGGTTCAACCACGTTAGTCTCATGGGTTATTAAACTTCTGGCAAATAATAGGCTGGTATTAAATATTAAATACGGTGAGAATACAAAAAAAATGACTAAACAAAAAGCGATAGATTCAAGCTTCTTGACTAAATTCAAAGTTGATCTAAAACGTGAAACAGACGTACGTTCGATGAACTTAATAAAACTTCAGCTACTGAGCCTCGATAACTGTAATGCAAGAATCACTAACAAGCTCTGGCATATAACCTATGGTACAAATAAGGAGCTAGATTCTAAATTAATCGAACAGCATCTAAAAGTTATATTCACCGACTATAACTTTCAAGCTTCAAAAATAACTCGGAAAATTCCTTTTGTAATGAATGATGAAAAATTAGCGATTAAGCTTTTACCAGCGAAACTTCGAAGAGACCTCAAGAAAACCTAAAAATTGCTATTATTTGTCTCTCGAGAGATAATAATCCTTATGAGCGAACACGAACCGAAGAAAGCATCCTTAACTGAGATAACTATTTCTACCGACACCTTCATTCGTTTAGCGGCGTTAATCATCGGTACTTTACTGCTAATTTGGGTGGTTCGTAAAACTTCTCACGCGCTTATTCTTATCTTTGTTGCCTTTTTCTTGGCTCTGGCTCTTAACTCGCCGGTTTATGCTATCGCTAGACGTTTGCCTGGTAAACTACGCGGCAATAGAGCACTTGGAACAGGTATTTCATTCTTGATTGTCGTTATTGTAATCGGTGCCTTCATTACCTATATAACCCCACCACTAGCTAAACAAACAGATAACTTTATTTCAGCTGCACCACACCTTATTAAGGAATTTAAAAACCAAAATGGTGCTGCAGGCAACTTAATAAGGCGTTATCACTTGGGCAATGAAGTAACTAGCATATCTAATCAGTTGTCGAAGAGGTTGCATAATGTTGGCGGTACCGCCTTTTCTACCGCTATCAGTGTCGGTAGTAGTATATTTAGCGTAGTTACTATTTTAGTCTTAACTTTCATGATGTTAGTTGAAGGACCTCGTTGGCTTGCTTTTTCGAAGGAGATTATCCCGTCCAGGAAACATCAGCTAGTGGATAGATTATCTCACGATATGTATAAGGTTATTAAAGGCTTTGTAAACGGACAAGTTATCTTGGCGGCGATAGCTGCAACGCTAATAATGCCGGCAGTCCTCTTACTCCACATAGGCTATCCAATTGCCCTAATTCTAATTATTTTCATCTGCGGCCTTATACCAATGGTTGGGCATACAATCGGGGCAATTATCGTAACAATAGTTGCCTTGTTCCACTCAACATCGGCTGGGGTTATAATTTTAGCCTACTACCTTCTTTATCAGCAGTTTGAAAACTATATTATTCAGCCAAGAATTCAAGCCAATACAACCAATATGTCTCCTCTTTTAGTACTTGCCTCTGTAATCGTTGGAATTAGCTTCGGTGGACTGCTGGGTGGCCTTATTGCTATTCCGGCTGCTGGCTGTGCTAGAATCTTGATCCTTGAATATCTAAGGACTAACAATATCATTGACTCTATTGATTTTGAAAAAGCGACTACTAAATCTAGAAAGACCAGCGCCAACTAGGCCCAGCGGGTGTATCAAGAACCAGGACGTTATGATCGTTCTCTAGCTCTTTGCGGGTGTCGTCTGAGGCTTGCCAATCTTTATTACCCCTCTCAGTTTCACGTCTGGCTATCAAATCCGTTACGGCGTCATCAATATCTGATATTTGACTTAACTTGAGACCAAGGAGTTGATCGATATTACCCAATAAGCTAACGAAGGAATCATAATCAGCTTTACTAAGACCACTTTTGAGTAGACGGTTAGCCAATTCGCTCAAGTAGGCCATTATGGCGGGTGTTTCAAGGTTATTGATGAGTAAATTCTTAATATCCTGAATAACCGCTGCACTATCTAGCTGATCAGCCGTGGAGTCAATAGTCTGGTATCTTAAAACAGCCATTGCTTTAAGGTCAATTAGCCGTTGTTTAGCCGCTTCAAGGCTATCCCAGCTGAACTTGGACTGGCTCTGATAGTGCGATTCAAGGATATTCACCCGAAGTACTTCTGGGCTATAGCCTTTCTGTTCCAAGTCCTCTAGGGTTATGCTATTCCCCAGCGATTTAGATATTTTCTCACCGTTTACAGATATGTGATTGGAGTGCATCCAATAGTTGGCAAATCGTTTTCCAGTAGCGGCTTCGCTCTGAGCAATCTCGTTAGTATGATGAACTGGTATATGGTCGATGCCGCCGCAATGAATATCTATGGTCTCGCCAAGATATTTAATGCTCATTGCCGAACATTCAATGTGCCAACCGGGGAACCCTTTACCCCACGGGCTCTCCCATTCCATATCTCTATTGCTGCCTTCGGGGCTAAACTTCCATAAGGCAAAATCAGATAGGTTACGTTTCTCGGGGTTAAATGCAACCCTAGCGCCAGCTTGCTGTTCGTCGAGGTCGAGTTTTGCAAAATCTTTATAGCCTTCAAATTTTGCCGTGTCATAGTAGACGCCATCACTAATTACGTAGCCAAATCCTTTATCGATCAGTGTCTTGATCATCGCGATCTGCTCGTCTATATGGTCGGTCGCCTTTACTATAAAGTCCGGGGTTAAGATATTTAGTTTGTGCATTCCGTCTATAAACTCATCGGTATATATTTTGGCAACTTCCCAGGCAGTCTTGCCTTCTCTCTTAGCGCCTTTTTCGAGTTTATCCTCTCCCTCATCGGCATCTGACGTGAGGTGGCCAACATCAGTAATATTCATGACCCACTTGGTTTGAAGATCGGCTGCCTTTAGGGCGCGGATTAAGGTATCCATTCGCACGTAGTTATACCAATGGCCAATATGGGTGTGGTCATAGACGGTTGGGCCGCAGGTATAGATTGTTATAGTCGGTGGAACAAGTGGTGTAACCTCATCAATTTGTCTGGTAAGGGTGTTATACAGCTTCATTTTCATTAGTCTCCAAGTTTTGTAAACTTTCAGAAGATATTTTTACTAGCTCATTCTTAAGTTCGTCTACACTTATATAATCTGTGGTCTTAAAGCCGCTTGCATATTTATGACCGCCGCCTCCAAAATGCTCAGCTATCTTATTGGCTATTGGTGATCCATAATTAGCTCTTAGTTTTCCGGTTATTTTACCGTCGGCATAAACTTTTAGAGCAACAGCAATTTTATTGTTTTCAATAAGTCGCATATCCTCAATCACAAGCATAGAGGGGTTATATAGCGGGCTATATTTTTCAATTTCTTCCCAAGGTATAACAATAACTGCAAGCTGGTTATCTAAGAAATTTTCGATTCGCTCTAGGAGTATGCCCTTATATCTAGTTAACTCAGGGCTTTTACGGTATGTTTCGCGCCTCTTAGCGTCAATTGCGCTCAAGTTGACGCCTGCCTCAACTAAGTCTGCCATAACACGGATAGAACTGGCAGTAGTGGCACTACTCATTAGCCCTAGGCTATCGGATAGAATGCTGGTTGCTATTACTTCACTAGCTTCGAGATTTAATTCCCAATTTAGTTCATTAGCAATATTAAAGATTAACTCTCCGGTAGCTACAACTGGCCGGTTAATTACCAAACTAGCGAAATCGATGCTGTTTTCTACGTCATGATGGTCAAGCACCACGCATGGCTTGGTTTTTAAGGTAGCAAGTTCAACTCCCTCAAGCTTGTTTAAGAGTGAGATACTTGAAGTGTCAACAATGATGCTCAAATCGTAGCTCGAGGGAAGAACATTAAATACTCTGCTCCATCCGGTTAGATACTTCAGATAATCGGGAATGTTAACAGCACAGTATATATAGGTATCTTTACCTAGCGCACCTAGTATTTGCTCCAGGGCGATAGAACTGCCTAAGCTGTCACCGTCAGGGTTATCTGCTTGGATAATTACTATTTTCTGGGAACTATCTATAAGTTCTTTAAATTTTTGAACGTCTTGATCCATTGGTTAGAGATTATAGACTAAAGTTAACAACTAAGTCAGCAGCTTTTAAAGAAGTTGTCTACCTTCAAGGGCACGACTGAGCGTAATTTGGTCGGCATATTCTAGATCAACACCGATTGGTAGTCCTCTGGCCAGTCTAGTAACTCTTACTTTGCGGTCACCGATCTGCTGGCCAATATATAGGGCGGTGCTTTCACCCTCAACACTAGCATTGGTGGCCAGGATTATTTCCTCTACAGCGTCCTCATCGATTCGTTTAACTAATTCTTTTATTCGTAACTGGTCGGGAGATATGTTGTCTATTGGCGACACCAAACCACCAAGTACATGGTAGGTTCCCTTAAACTGATGCGTCTTTTCAAGCGCAATAATATCAAATGGTTCGGCAACTACGGCAACAACCGTTTTGTCCCTGGATGGATCAGTATAAAGGTCAGAGTATTTTTGACCAGCTGGAACAAGGGCAAAAGTTTTTTCACAGACACCAATATTTTGATGTAGTTTTTCTAGTGCTGCAGCCAATTGTTTGGCAGCACTAGGGTCTCTTTTAAGTAGGTTATAGCTATAACGTTCGGCTGAACGTGGTCCAACACCAGGAAGAAGGCCAAAGGCCTCAATAAGATCGTCGAGTGCTGGTGGTAAGAAAGACATGGCTCTTTACTTTGATTATAGGCCTAGGTCACCTAAGGCGCCCATCATTGGCTGCATCTTCTCGGCGGCAATCTTTTGTGAGCTGCTTACAGCTTCCCTGACAGCATCTTCTAGCCATCTTTCTAACTGTTCAATATCTTCTAGATCTACAAAATCTGGATCAATATGAATTTTTTTAATCTTCTGGTCGCCACTGATCTCGACTTTTACCGCACCATCACCCTTTTCGACCGTTACTATTTGGCGCTCAAGTTCCTTTTGGATCTTTTTCACCTTCATTAGCATTTTAGCTTGATCAAATCTACTCATAGAAATTACTCCTCTAGGTCCCCTACGTTTTTGGTAATAGTACTACTATTGTAACAAGCTATAGCCTGACATCAAATACTGACTGGCTAGTAGGGTTGTGTGGCCAAGCAACATAGTAGGCTCTGAGATTGTAGACGCAGCTAAGGGTTACGGCTAGAATAATTAGCCCATAACCAATACCTCTGGCGATCGGATTCCTTGGAAATACTTGCAGCCATTGTTGCAGTAAGTAAGCTAAGCCAGCCGCTATGAACAGGAAGACTATTGGTATTAAAATACTTAGGTCAACTGCTCCACCAAGGCTAATTAAGACAGTGCCAATAGCAAAACTAATGAACAGTAATTTAGCGCGGCTGGCTTTAAGGTGAGTAATATAGAAATAGATACCAATTGCTGCGCAAACTAGAGCAAATACATCCAAAATTGAGGCTTTGCCCATCCAAAGTGCTGGGTTTTCTGGGCCTCGAATAAAAATATGAACAAATACTCCGAAGAAGTCTTTAATCATGGTAAGGGCTGGATTAAGCTTATTGGGTATTCCTAGCCAGTAGGTAAAGTTATCTGGTGAGCGGGTAAAGTTCAGCAGTAGTAGTGGCAAGGCGACAATTGCGCTAGCTACATAGATCGGGATGGCTACCAGTGTGTTTTGTTGTTGGAAGCCATACTGAATTTCTTTACGCTGTCGCCAAATGTCATAACCAATAAGCCAGACCATGCCCGGTACAAATAGTAGGATGCTCCACAAAAAATTAATAGCCACATACCAATACTTATTTTTCGGGTGCCTGTGTAGGGCTGCTGTAGTAAGTAGAAATGCGGTCATTGCAAATAAATACTCGACGTTATAGCTGGCAAGTCGGCTGACGTGAAGTGTCCAGGCCGAGGTTGCAAACATTGCGGTTGTCATGGTCGCCGTTCTAACTCCGTACCAAACGTAGCATAGAGCATAAAAACAGATGACCGTTGCAATACCAAAAATCACATTGGGTAGTCTAAGTAGTGACGGGCTCAGCGGGCTTAGGAATTTCATTTCTACGCTACGGAGTACATTAATTGGTAGGTTCATCGGATATTTATAAATTCCGTGCCAGCCGAGCGGCAACTTCATGACATTGGCTTCGGCGCTGGTTACCCCGCCCATTATGTTGCCTAGTCTAAAAAACATTAACCATAGAACGACTGCTAAAAAAAGGATCACCAGAGCAATAAGTCGATAGTTTATTTTCCTCTTAGGAGTATCCACCGGTTTTTTATTCATTTAGTATCTATTATATTCTAATTCTTTTAAATAATTAGTCTTTGAATGGCTGAGCATGTTTAGTATCGACTGACCTAAAGCGCTGTTTCTCGTTATCGAAGTATAGTTCGATCCCGCCAATCGGTCCGTTACGGTGCTTTTTAATAAATATGTCAGTTAGACGCTTTCGATCTGTCTCCGGGTTGTAATAGTCTTCTCGATAAATAAAGGCAACAACGTCGGCGTCCTGCTCTATAGATCCGCTCTCTCTGAGGTCGGCCAGCTGTGGAATTTGCGGACTTCGGCTCTCAACTGAACGGCTTAGCTGACTCAAGGCTAGTAGTGGTACATTGAGTTCGCGGGCTATCCCTTTAAGGCCTCTGGATATTTCGCTTATTTCTTGTACCCTGTTTCCTTCATTGCCAAAACGACTATTGCCACTCATAAGCTGTAAGTAGTCGACGATGATTAAGCCCAAGGGGTATTTATGGGCTTCGCGCCTAGCCTTGGTTCGCAGATCACTGACAGTAATTCCTGGTGTATCGTCGATGTAGATTGGGGCTTCGCTCAAACTGCCCATAGCTTGGCCGATTTTTTCAAAGTCGCTATCTGTTAGGTTGCCTGTTCGTAGTGCCCAAGCGTCAACGCCCGATTCCATCGACAATAGTCGGTCAACAAGCTGCTCTTTACTCATTTCCAGGCTAAAAATTAGAACTGGCTGATTAGACTTAGTAGCTATATTATGAGCGAAGTTTAAGGCTAGGGCGGTTTTACCCATCGATGGTCTGGCGGCTAAGATTACAAGGTCAGATCTTTGGAAGCCAGCCAGTGTATTATCTAAATCCTTAAAACCAGTAGGAATGCCACGGATTTTATCCTTATCTTTGTGTAGGTCATCTAGTCGATCAAAACTTTCGGCTAGAATTGCTTCCAGACTAACGATGTTTTGTTTAATGTGTTGCTGCGAGACGTTGAATAGTTTTGACTCAGCTTCCTCTATAAGCTCTCTAAGCTGTTTACTCTCATCTTGGCCAAGTTCTGTTATTTCCTTGGATGTAGCGATTAGACGTCGTCTGAGAGCCTTTTGGCTGACAATTTCGGCGTATTGTTCAACATGTGCAGCCGTTGGCACAAAATTAGTTAAATCTGTCAGTAGCCCTGGGCCGCCAATAAGTTCGAGGTGGCCATTACTGTTTAGCTTATCGCTAAGTGTAAGAACATCGATTGCGCTTCTTTCTTCATATAGTTGGAGGATCGCTTCATATATATATTGATGCTTTTTATCGAAGAAGTCCTCGGCGTTAACACTATCGGCAATCTTAACTACTGCCTCACTATCAATAAGGATGGCACCCAGCAAACTAGCCTCAGCCTCAAGGTTCTGTGGAGGCAAGGTTTTAGACGTCGAATTAAAAGTTGGATTAGCCTGTCCCATAAAGTCTATTTATTATAATAGCTTTTTGACTAGAGCAGTAGTCTTTAATTTAATTGCCCTGTTGATAACTAATCTATAATTTGAGCATCACCAAAAATCTGGCTGATATTATCTAAATCTGTGTTTGCCTGCTGGCTACTTATTTTAAGGGGTGTTTCTTCTTGTGCTACCACGCGTGCTGGCTTATTTGCTAGCTGACACTCGATTGTAAAGTTTTCCCCAGTTACTTCAGATAATACGTTAGCTAGCAGCTGTTTATTCTTACTATCGTTGACTCGTTTTTGATGAAAAGCGAAATCGAACACTAAATCTAGTTCATTGCCTTGTCTAAAAACAGGAGTAGCCATGCGGACAATTCCGTATAGTGTGTTGTAACGCTTTTTTAGAATATTTAGGGCTTCTGGCCAAATATTTTGTTCATCAATCGGGCCCGCGGGTTTCTCGACTTTTGGTGTTTCACTGGCCGGGCTCAATGGTTCCGTTTCGTCTTTAGTAGGTTTTTGGGTTGATACAGGCGGGTCGATTGTTTTTACTACTGGGGTTTTAACTTCGTGAGACAGATTATTGTCGGTTACTGACATTAAACATACTGCCAGATAAGTATTCGGATCGGCCGAGGGTTCGACTTCGATTAAGTCCTTAAGCAGGTTAAGTACTTTGTCTCTTGGCATAGCTAGTTTATCGTCAACTAACTGGTCTCTGAGTTCGTTCAGTAATGCTTTAGCGATTACTTGGGCCGTATAACCTTGGCCATACATCGCGTTAAGGCTTGAGTTGATCTCCGATAAAGCCGTCGAATTAGACTGTAGTTCATCGATTAGTTTATTAATAGCTTGCTGGCTTGGTATGCCTAGTAGATTTAATACATCGTCCTCATCTACTTTGTCTGAGGAGTTACTTAATTGGTCAAGTAGGCTAATACTGTCGCGGAAACTTCCTTCGCCATGATCGGCTATTACACCTAAAGCCCCGTCGCTAATGTTGATCTTTTCCTTTTTAGCGATTGACCTTAGATGGTCGACTACATCAGTTTTATCTACTGGCTTAAAGCTAAAGCGTTGAGTTCGGCTGATTATAGTCTCAGGTAATTTATGGGCGTCGGTGGTGGCTAGAATAAATATAACGTGCTCTGGAGGCTCCTCAAGGGTCTTTAATAGTGCATTAAAGGCTTCTTTGGTCAGCATATGTACTTCGTCGATGATATAGACCTTGTACTTGGCGCTAGATGGAGTTATATGAACTTTATCTCTTAAGTCCCTTATCTCGTCGATACGACGATTGGAGGCGGCATCAATTTCAACAATATCTATATGGGGCTTATCGTCTTCATATTTGAGGCCATTTACTTCATGGGCCAATATTCTGGCGATTGAAGTCTTGCCGACGCCTCTCGGTCCAGTAAACAAGTAGGCGTGGCTAATACGCCCCGTCTTTAAGGCTTGCTCAAGAGTTTTGGTTATGTGCTCTTGACCAATAATTTCAGATAAACTTTTTGACCGATATTTTCGGTATAAAACCTGCCCCATGACCTATTATTATACAGTCATTTTGGTCAAAAGGGTGAGCCTTAGTCTCAAAATCAATATTCTAATTAACAACAGTAGCCACTACAGGATAAATAGTTGCTATAAAGCAGCTTCTAGAGCAGCCCATTCAGCTAGGCTGTCATCTTCTGGTACGTTTACGCTCACTTGGTCGCCAGGCTTCGCCTTAAAGTAGGTTACGCTGGCTAGTAATACTCGATATTTCTTGTCACCCACTTCAACAAAGTAGTGACCATTTTCTAACTTTAGAGCCCCAACCACCTGCTTACGAGGTATTGGGCCAATTTGTTTATACAAGAATGCGCCGTCGTCAGCGATAGTTAGTTTCAATATGTCGCCTTGAACAAGTTTTGATTTACTAGCATAGTTTGCCGGTACTGGATAAGTCTTGCCGTCGCTGCCCATCATGTTTTGGCCATCAAAAACACCCTCAATAATCTTGCCTAGAGTATCTTCTCTGGCAACTGGGGCAATCTTTTCATCGTCACCAACTAGGCTGAGAAGAAGCTCTGTTGCTGCCGCTAAGTTTGTTTCTGCTTCTTGAATCAGTGTCCTGAGTCGTTTGATTTGCTTTTCTGGTACGTCGGCCATTTCCCTATTTATCTCCACTATACTTAGTGTTTGTTCTCCACACTTCCACTCCAAACGTACCATGTTTAAGGCGTCACGTCAAAGTAAAAAGTGTTGCTGTGGATAACTATTTTATATATTTTCTACGACCTATTAAATTTCTTATTCATAAGCTAAGGGACTAAGCTTCAATGAAACGTTAGCCCCTTAGTTAATAGAAAGCTAATTAAATTTAGCTTAATTCTACTGTAGCGCCAGCTTCTTCTAGAGCTTTCTTGGCTGCTTCAGCGTCTTCCTTCTTAGCACCTTCGAGTACTGCCTTAGGAGCTGAATCGACGATTGCCTTTGCTTCACCAAGACCTAAGCCAGTTAATTCCTTAACAGCTTTAATAATGGCGACTTTTTGTGCACCGGCATCCTTTAGAATGACATCAAATTCTGACTTTTCGTCTTCTGCTGGAGCTGCATCGCCAGCGGCCGCAGGTGCAGCCATAGCTACTGCAGGAGCAGCTGCGCTAACACCCCAGTACTCTTCTAGAAACTTAACAAACTTGCTAATTTCTAGGGCACTTAACTTATCTAGTTCTTTTACTAGGCTTGCAAATTCCTTAGGAACTTCTACCTTTTTCTCCGAGTCTGACATAATTGTTCTCCTTAAATTTCGATTAACTTAGTTGTTCACTGCGAGCGTTTAGTACATTAAGTACACCACGTACGTTGCCGGCCATTACGTTTGCAAAGCCACTAAGTGGTGCTGCAAGTGTGCCAACAAGCATTGCTCGTAGCTGATCCTTAGATGGTAGTTCTGATAGCGCTTTTACGTCACTAGCATCTATAAACTTTCCGTCTTTGGTGTAGGCACCGACAAATTCAATACTTGGGTTTTGCTTTGCAAAACTAGCTAGAATCTGTGCCGGAGCTACCTCGTCTAGTGGGTTAAAGGCGTAAAGAAGCATATCTGTTAGCTGAGTTGAGTCAGCATCTTTATATGTATCATTACCCTTTAGAGCTTTGATCACTAAACGGTTTTTTATTACTTTAACGACTGTGCCATTGTCTCGAGCTTCACGCCTAAGAGCCTGCATGGCTTTAACGGTAGTGCCTGAGTACCTAGCGGCTACTGTTAGCTTGGAGCTAGAAAGTAGATCGTTAACCTCATTTACTACTTCAGTCTTTTTCGTTTTAGCAAGAGCCATAAATGTTCTCCTATTAACTTTTGAAGTTATCCCGTTTTAGCAGATCGACCATATGCTTGCCTGGGAAGTTTTAGTAGTTGCCGATAATAAAAAAATCTCTGGCTACCATTGGTCTATTGACCGTTGATACCAAAGACATTATCTAAATACTTCTTATATAGTGTATTTACTACCTAGGCGACATTATCAAGGATTTTACTCCCGTCGCTGTCTTTGGCAACTTGAGTAGTATTCTACTACAAGATTAACAGATTGGCAAGCCTATAATCATCGGCCTCTATTTGAGTTGCTTGAGCTTAAACTGAGTATATCGCTCTGCTGCTAGTCGAGTAAGCTCTGGGTCCTCGTCTTTATTTACAAATTTCATCGACTCAGCCAGTAGTGGGTGGACTTCTGCAAGCTTGTCGTGCATTTCTTTGACTAGTTTACGATAACCAGGATGGCCCTGCGGGCTGGTTCGGATTTCATGTAGATGCATTGCCTCTCTAGCGTTATAAGTGACTTTCCAGCGCATACGGTGGCCGAGGAGGGTTGCGTATTGAGCTTCGGTTTCGTAACCTGCTTCTTGCAGTAGACTATATAGCTTTAGGCTTAGATCAAAACACTCTTCAAACTTATCTTCAAGATTGGCCTCTTCTACTAGCTTGGGTACCTCGTATCCGTATCTTGGGGACAAGTTTTGCCATTCCAGGTCGTCAACCATTCGGTGTCGTTGTAAATCGCGGAAAATTCCGTAATCACAAACCAGGTCCCACGAATAATGAGCTTTTTCTAAAGCTCTGCCTGGTCGGTGTCGTCGATTAAGTCGCTCGCCGATATATGAATTAAAGATCGATAGTTTTTGGTTGTAAGTAAGCTTGTCCACTTCTGAGCGAATTTCACCTAGGCTTAAGCTACTTTGGCTGTAGAGCATATCGGGAACAAGATCTAGCTCATTTTTAGGGTAATAATCAGTTAAAGTAATTGGTTGTTGTTTGTCATCGGCATAACTTGTACTAAGGTACTTATCTGCTAGCTTTTTAACCTTAGAGGCATTGGTTGCCCGGTAAGCAACGAATGCTCCACCTCTTTCTGGCTTGTCGGTCCGCTCCAAGAACATCGGGACTATCTTTCGTGCTTCATTTAGCAGATTTTCTCCAGTTGTTCGAGCCTCGGCGAGCTCATCGCTTTGAAGATGGTAAATCAAGCTTTCAAGAGCTTGGCCAGAAGCATAGATACCAACAGTAGATTTGGTAGCAACTGGTAAAACTGGTCGTATAGCATCACAAGCTTGGGCTCTAGTAGCGCCCTGCCAAGCAACATCTCTTTCTGCCTCAACTACATTTGATGCAGCTCTGACGTGTTCGGTCAATTTTCTGACCATCGCTGAATAATTATCAAAGATCTGGTCAACGATCTGCTTGTACTGCTTTTTGACCGAAGGTTTTAGGTTGGTCGGGACGTAATACTTATAGTGGCCCTTAACATCCTTCTGGTCATAGTAAATGTACCGGGTTGATTGTTCCAGGTAGGCAGCAAGCCTGCCCCACTCTAGCTTCTTGGTTAGCAAGTTTGAGGCATTCTCAACCACAAAGTGCAGGCCGCTAAGCTGTTGTACCGAATCGTCGCCGTAAGCTGTTATAACTCGCTTTAGTAGGTTTGCATCTTTGCCTTTAGCACCAACAAATTCGTCGAGTAGGGTGATCCGCATATCGTCACCACGTCGGCTCAGTCTGGCCATGGAGGCGGCGATAGTTACGGGGCTCAGTGTTTCGTTAAAGGCGTAGACATCATCTGTCGAGTTTGTGACGACCGTAGATAAATAGTCTCTGCCGGCTTCGGTAATCTCATAGATACCTTTTTGATTCTTCTTTATAAGCTCCTGCTCATCAAGTTTTTCGACTGGAGCTTCCTTGGCTACTTCGGGCTCTTTACCTTTTAGAATTTCTTTTACTGATAGAGGCTCGGAAATCGTCGTAGCTTTAGCTGGGGTTCTAATCGCTAGGGTTTGGCTGACCAGCTTCCAAATATTATTGGCGATATCGTCGACTGAATCAGTGGCGTAAACTATTGGGAACTTTCTTTGCTGGGCTTCCCATAGGTAGCCAGCGCGAATTCTTTCTAAAAAGGCTTCGTCGAGGTTATCAAAGCGTTCACCGCTATCTCTACTAACAGAACGTGCTTTCAATACTTGGGCTGGAGCGTCAAGGACTATACACAGGTCTGGCTCTACCCCATCTACAGCAAAGTTGATTATATTATTGATCGTGTCGTAGTCCGGTACGTCGCCTCGGCCATAATATTGAACTGCCAGAGTAGTCAGGTAGTTACGGTCAACTATGCAAATGATACCTTGCTCAACAGATTCTTTAATAACCTGCAGACTCTGAGACCGAGCAGCATTATATAGGAGTACTTCAGTACGAGTGTTCATTGGATAGCGAGGGTCTTGAGTTAGCTGTCTTAGGGCGCGGGCAGTAAGATCACTCTGGCTATCCGGTTCTCGTAGAATACGAACTGGTAAATTGGCCAGCTGCAATCGGCGTCCAAGTTCTTGAATTTGGGTTGATTTACCAACGCCTTCCGGTCCTTCTAGGACAATGTATTTACCACGACTGCTCATAGTTAATTACCTTCACCCTTAGGCGTAAGGGAACCCTTCGATTTTAGTTGGTAGTTTGCGGCTGTCTTTGTAGGCCATTGGCAACATCTTATCCGGCGACCAGGTCTTAATAATTGATTCTAGATCAGTACCTTGCTGATACTTACCACTAAATCCATGGTCACGACCTTGCCCGTAACTGCCTTCGACTTCACCAGTTTCATGGAATACGGCTTGGGCTATTCGCTCGCCTACTGGGATTAGAACGGTCTCTCTCTCGTTTAGATTGTAAACCTCAAGGGTCAGCCGGTTAATGTATCCAGGGTCAACCCAGCCGGCATCAAAACATACAGCTACACCATTTCTGCCCCAACTAGAACGCGACTTAAGTTCATAGGCACCAGGTGGCTTAATACCAAAAAATTCATGTGTGTGAGCCAGGATTCGCTCTTTTGGCTTCAAACTAATTACTGGGTGGTCAATCGGGATATTCTTCATTGGCTTGACTCTGTTTTGGGCACACCATTCGCCGTGCGATAAGGCTTTATATGGACCGTCGAAGTAACGTTCTACATCTTCTCGGTCAAACGGGTTATAGATTGTTTGCTCATTGAGCCTTTCGATTCGGTAGTAATAATATCCTAGAGTTACATCGAGGCTAGCCTGGGAAATGTACTTTGGTTCAAATGGATGACAAACAATATGGCCGCTATCTATTGCCTGACGAATTTGAATATTACTATATACTGACACTCTTTTTTAGTTCCTCCCGGGTAAGCTTTGCCTATTATTGTAGTCGACATTAACTTGTGTACGCAAGCATAAACATGATGTGTTTTTTATTGCAAATAGATGTTTATTGACCGCTACGATCTTTAGGACTCGTATTAGTCGATAGTCAATAGCTGTCGGCTATCGTACAATAGATAACATAAAACCATGGCTATAGCTGAACATATAAAGCGTAATTTACGGGTTAGAGACGATTTTGGACCGATGTTTGTGTCCATAATCGTACTTTTAAATGGAATCTTTATTATTGCCTTTACACTTATCGGACAATTGGCTTCGCATCATAGTGTTAGATTGAATAATTTTTCTGTCGACTTAACACTGGCCATTGGACTCAGTTTAATTTATTTGAGCTCATTACTTAGGCGTCGCAAAAAGACGGCTTGGCTGGCTACGACAATCGCCTATAGCGTTTACCTGGGGATTAACCTTCAGTCTTTTGATAGTCGAATGGATACCAGGCATGTCAGCCTGGTTGTCATATTCAGGATCTTTATACTGCCGGGGCTAATACTACTACTTCTTTATTTGAATCGACACAAATACGTTGTTCGAAGCGACGGCCCAGGTTTTTGGTCGGCTATAAGGCTGTCATTAATTATCTTGGCTGTAACCTTTGTATATGGGACAGTTGGTTTCTATGCACTTGGCGAAGGTGACTTTGATCATTCACTATCTATCCCTGCCTCAATGCATTATACGATCGACCAAATTGGCCTAACCACTAATCATCCAGCAATACCGGAGACAAAGAGGGCCGTCTTGTTCCAAGACTCACTCACCTTTATATCCATAGCCGCAATTGTTTATGTGGCAGTGTCATTCTTTCAACCCCTAAAAGCACGCTTTGCCGATCAGTCTGTGGCTCGAGCTCATATTAAGCAGCTAATACTATCGCAGCATGATGCAACCAGCGAAGACTTTTTTAAGGTCTGGCCGCACGATAAGCAATATTTCTTTGACTCAAGCGGGACCAGCGGGCTGGCCTATCACGTCTACCACGGCGTCGCCGTGATACTAGGCGGACCGGCCGGCAAGCAAGCTCGTTTTAAGCAGTTAATGACTGAATTTCAATACGTCTGCTATGGCAACGATTGGCGCCCCGCAATCATCCACACTGAGGATAGCTATCGGGAAATTTACGAAGACCTAGGTTATAGCTTACAAAAACTCGGCCAAGAAGCAGTTGTCGATGTTCAAAAGTTTAACCAGACTACGGTAAAAAATAAGTACTTTAGAAATGTAGTTAACCGGTTTAAAAAGCAGGGCTATAGTTACGAGATTATTTCTCCGCCTCACGAAAAAGCGGTAGTCGACAGGCTGCAAGCAATATCTGATGAATGGCTTAGTAGCGGTAGCCGAAGTGAGCGTGGTTTCTCGATGGGCTACTTTAGTAGGGCCTATTTATCTCATTGCGAAATATTGATTGCCAAAGATCCAGAAAATGAAATTCAAGCGTTTATTAACATAATCCCCGAAGAGTTTGATCATAACGAGGCAACATACGATATGCTTCGTTATTCTAAACAGTCCCTTGGAAATGTAAATGACTTCTTACTAATTAATCTAATTAATGATCTTGGTGGGCGTGGTTATCAAAGGCTAAATCTTGGCTTCTGTCCACTTTCTGGGATTGAGGACCATGAAGATAAGAATAACAAGGTAATCGATGGCGTACTTGGCTTTGCTTTTGCCAATGGTGACCGAGTCTACTCGTTCAGCGGGCTGCACCGCTTTAAGAATAAATACGAACCAGTCTGGAGTGATAGGTATCTTGCCTACCAAGGCGGTATCAGGGGCTTTAGCCGTTCTATAAATGCCGTAGTCCAGGTTATGAGGATTACTTCCAAGCCATCATTCGCTGATCGACTTAGCGATCGTATCTCGCAGCATAGCGTAAGTTAGCTCGGCTACTTCATCTACTGACATGCCTTTGATGTCTTTAAGGGTGACGTGGTCAGGAAAATTAGTCACCGCATATTTGAAGCCGTCTCGGGATCGATCAAAAAACTCGATACCGTTTTTCGTATAATAATCTTTTTTGTGTTTGCCAATTCCATCACGACTCAAAGCTACGACAGTCGGTAGATCGTAGACCAGTACTTGGTTTGGAGTCAGCATTTCCATAGCTCGTCTAAACATTTGACTTGCCAATTCAATATCGGCGTTCTCGCCAAAGCTCTGGTAGGCTATAAGACAAAATGGTGATCTATCTACTAAAACTATTACATTATCCTCGCGCCATTTTTTAACCTGAACCGATAATTCGCTGTTCATAGCCATTGCTATGTAGATATCTGTCAGCCCAGTTCTAGGTAGATCGCTTAGCATCACGCTTCTCAGTGCTTCACCAATTTCAGTGCCACCTGGCAGTCTAGAGGTCTCTACCCTATGACCTTCAGCAATTAGCCGCTTTTTGAGAATTTCAATCTGAGTAGATTTACCAACACCATCAATCCCGTCAACCATGAATAGAAGCCCCTTGTTCGTTGGCCTCTTTTGGTTCGGTATATTTGCCACCTTAAAGCTCGTTTTAGTTAGCTGCGCTCAAATCAACTAATATTGAGGGCCCCATAGAGGTTGCTAGGTGGATTGCTTTAAAGTAACCACTCTTAACGCTCTGTGGCTTATTCGATTTAATACTTTTTAGGACAGTATCAATATTTTCATTTAGCTTTGCGTTCTCAAAGCTAACTTTACCAACAGCAATATGAACGATACCGTTTGAGTCGACTCGGTATTCGACTTTTCCGCCCTTAGCTTCAGTTATTGCTTTAACAACGTCAGTAGTCACTGTACCGCTTTTAGGATTTGGCATAAGTCCTCTAGGTCCTAGAGTTCGAGCATACTTGCCTAGCTTGGCCATTAACATCGGAGTCGAGATAAGGATATCAAAGTCCATCTTACCCTTATCAAGTTGGCTCAAAAAGTCTTCGTTGCCGGCAATATCTGCACCAGCAGCTAAGGCCGCTTTTGAATCGTCGGTAAATACAGCGACGCGTACTTTTTTGCCGTTACCCGCAGGTAGGATCAAGTTGTCACGAATGTTTTGGTCAGCTTGTCTAGGGTCAACATTCAGGTTGATATGAAGTTCAACGCTAGCATCAAACTTGACTGGACTGGTTGTCTTTGCCAGTTCAATTGCTTCTTCAAGACCATATGCCTTGTTGGCCTCAATCTTCTCAGCTGCCTTCTTAAAGGCTTTGCCGCGTCGTTCTAATTTGCTGCGAGTCGGTGTTTGAACAATTGCTGTTTTGGTGCTGTCTTTAGTTTCTCCAGCTGCTTTTCGTTCTTCTTTTAGCTTTAGATCATCAGCTTCTTTTAGTGCTTTAGCACTTCTCTTGCCCGCCTTAGCCGTAACAACGGCTTCATCAGCAACCTCTTCGGTTACTACTATCTCTGTAGGTTTGGCAGAGTTTTCAAGACGTAGCTTAATAACGGCAATCGTTGCCAACTTGTCTATGTCTAGCCCAAGCTCTTTCGCTTCTAATAATAGTTCTGCTTTAGTCTTTGCCATAATTCTTACTGGTTAATCTCCTTAATTTAGTTCAAACGATTGTTCGACGGGTAAAATCACCCGGCTAATCTCCTAAAATATTTATTGTTCTACTTCAACGCCCATACTTCGGGCGGTACCGGCGACCATTCGCTTTATTGACTCGACGTCATCGGCATTCATATCGTGGGCCTTGGCCTCAGCAATTTCGGTTAGTGCCTGCTGTGATAGCTTTTTATCTAGCTTTTCGCTGTTAGGACGACCAGAACCTTTCTGGACACCTAACTTAGCTCGGATTAAGTCGTCAGTAGCTGCACTGACTACTCGGAATGACATAGTCTTATCTTCATAAATAGTTATGTGGGCAGTTACAGTCGCGCCCTGCATATCTTTAGTGGCATCATTGAATGGGTTAATGAAATCCATCATGTTAACGCCGTACTGACCTAACGTGCTACCAACTGGTGGGCCTGCGCTAGCCTGTCCTGCCTTGATCTTCATCTTTAGATTCGCTCTAACTGGCTTGTTTGCCATCGTTCTTACTATCTCCTTTCGAGCCTCGTAACAAACCTGATTACCGATTGATGTTACTAGCGCTCTCCTTCATTAATAGAAGTATTATTTTAGATTATTAACTATACCTTAAATTACCTCTGTTGTCTAGACTCGTTTAACCTGTAGGCTATCTAGTTCAACTGGAGTTTCTCGACCGAACATATTAACAAGCACTTTCAGCTTGCCTTTTTGTAAATCAATATCGTTGATTGAACCGTCAAATCCTTTGAAAGGTCCGTCGATAATATTAACTACTTCACCAATCCTAAAGTCGATCTTGTGCTTAGGTTGTTCAAGACCCATTCGCTTTTGGATTTTTTCAATTTCGTCGGTTTCAATTGGTGTCGGATCTGTGCCGCTGCCAACAAATCCAGTAACCGAAGGAGTGTTACGGACAATATACCAGGCATCTTCAGATAGCTTCATTTGGACAAGTACATAACCTTGGAAAATTCGCTTTTCAACTACTCGTCTCTTACCGTTCTTAATTTCAATCATTTTTTCTTTAGGAACTAAGACCTGGTAGATCTTATCACCCATGTCTAGTGAATCTGCTCGCTGCCTAATACTCTCTGCTACTTTCTCCTCATAGCCACTATAAGTATGGATGGCGTACCATTGTTTGGTCGTGTCATAACGCTTGGTTGTTGTCATGATATGCTGATCTCCCTTTATATCTATTACTTCAATATTTAATTGCTACTTTAATAAAACTGACTTAAAGACTTTATCTAGCCCAAAGTCGAGTAATGCGATGCTGCAGCCGAAGACGATAGCGAAAGCGATTACCGCCCAGGTAAGTCTCAGGCTTAGTTTAAACTTCGGCCAGGTCACCAGCTTCAGCTCATCAATACTTGAGCGAATGTATCTCGGCCACAGGATTAAACCAATAAAATGCAAAACTGCGTAAACTGGCTTTAGGAATTTAACCTTACGTAGCCGCCTATTAAGCCTAACAATCGGTCTAGAGATAGCCTTTATTAGTCTCCACGGCGCGCTAAGAATCTTATGATCCTTCTTTGGCTTGTCTTTTACGACGTTCGCTTTTTCAGCTCGCTCCCTAAAAGTTTGCGGATTCTTTACCCTTCTCTTGCGAGTGGTAGGTGCGTCTCCTGGCTTTTTATATGCCAACTTATTTGTCTCCTCAAGGTAATTAAAAAACCTACAATATTTGTAGGTCTAACAAGTCAAGCATAATAAATTTTACTCTTTAAGTCAATCCTTTTTGGCTAGGCTGGCAGCTTTCGTTGTCGTTAAAATCATCGCTAGGATACTTATCCAAAAAAGAGTCTCCAGTTCTATATTTGTGACGTTAGTTAAATAGTAGGCGCCAATAAGCAGGCTGCTAAACCAGAATATATTGTTTTTAACCCCAGTCTTTAGAGATTTATATAGATTAAATACTATAAAAATCAGGTAGGCTAGGCCACCAATAAAGCCAACCATTAATATGTGATCAAGGTATATATTATGGGAGCTATTAAAGAAGAAGTTTTGGGCACAAGTTTTTTTCAGCTCAGGTTGGTTTAAATATTTGCAGTTAACAGCGTCGGCAATATTGCCCGGCCCCCAACCAGTCAGTGGCTTTTTAAGGCTTTGTCCGGCTGTATCCTGTTGCAAGTTTAGTCGATAACTAATACTATCCTTGGCATAATCGACACTAGTTAGGCGAGCAGTATTGGCCACCAAATAATTGGTCGATATAAAGATAGCTATAACTGCTAAGCCGAAAAACAGCGCTTGTTTCTTGATTTTTAATCCAAACTGGATGAAGTACCAGATTAGGCCAATAATTATTACTAAGTAGATGACTGTCCTGGTCTGGGTTAGAACAAGTTCCAAAAATAGGGCCAGACATATCATCTCGATTAATAGCCTATGCATTTTTGTCTTAGCCTTAATTATTAAATCTAGCCCAAAGACAATATTAAGCCCAAGCATCATCGCCATTAGATCGGCCTGAGAGTAGAAGCCCCCAAATCTATACAGAGACTGCAACCGGTAAAGCGTATAGGGGATGGCCAGTAAGTTTAATAAACAAAGGTAAATAAAAAGATAGAGGCTAAGTTTTGTTTTGGCAGACTGGTTAATGAGTAGGGCCAGTAAAATGACTGAAATAAGCCCCAGTAGGCCAAATCTAAAATACGGTGCTCCAAATAGGTTATATCCCAGGTGACTGGTCGTTAAGCTTGATAGTAGATAGCTAGCCAAGACCACTCCTACCAGGACGCAGCTTGACTTTGAATAGAGCTTAATTATATTGACCGGTTTAATCAGTAGGCTAATTGCTGCTAGCAGCCCTGCAATGATTAATATATATGCCTGGAGATCAATGTTGTTGTTGGGGGTAAAAGGCACCAGGAATGGCAGTAGGCAGACCAAGCTCACGGCGCTATATTTGCAAACAGTAGCTAGACTTAGTAAAAATTTCTGTCTTTTTTGAGGCTGGTTAGTTGTCATGGTCTAATAAAACAACTTTAGCATAAACGAAAAAAACAACTCGGTTTGGGCTTTTTTCTTAACTAAATTGGTATAGTTAAGAAAGATGATTACGCTTTTTATCCTGATATTAATTGCAACTAGTGCGGCAGAACTGGTACTTGGCTACTTGAATAAGGGTCGTTTACTGAAGTTTTCTGGCATTGGACTATCGGCGATAATAGTTGGCTTTAGTTCTGCGGTGCTACTAGAAGCGATCTCCGCCTGGCCAATTATCTTCGCTTTCTTTTCTATTTTTAGAGTGATTAATATCTTTCGTCTAATTGATGGACGCAAGCAAAAGGAGTATTTAAGGAGCGTCTACTTGAGGACGAGCCAATTTTTGGTCATCTATCAGTTGATCGTCTTGCTATTTGCCTTACTTGCTAAGTGGCTAGGCGTCGGCTACCTTGGAAAGTGGTATCTTCTTGCCGCTTTAGAGCTTATATCAGCGGCAGTAATCCTAATATCATTTAATAGGAGCGCAAAAAAGTCTCGGCCGCTAACTACAGGCGATCATCTCACAGATAGCGATCTACCAAGCATTACCGTTGCCATCCCGGCTCGTAACGAGACCATTGATCTAGACGAGTGTCTATCTAGTTTAATCGGATCTGACTATCCAAAAATGGAGATATTGGTGCTTGACGACTGTTCGCAGGAAAAGAAAACACCTGAAATAATTCGCCAGTTTGCCCACGATGGAGTTCGTTTCGTCGCCGGTACTGCACCGCCCGACAGTTGGTTTGCTAAAAATTTTGCTTATGAGCAGTTAGCTGAGGAAGCAAACGGCAAATATATTCTGTTTTGCGGAGTTGACGCCAGGTTCTCTGAAGATTCGCTACGCAAGATGATTGAAGTGATGATAGCGAAGAAGAAAACGATGATTAGTTTTATCCCGGTAAACTACTTGCCAAAAACCAGCCAGCTAAAAGCAATTAGCTTACAGCCATGGCGCTATTTCTGGGAGTTTGGACTGCCTAGACGACGGCTGAATCGTCCACCCGTACTGAGTACCTGTTGGCTTATTGAAAAGTCCAAGCTAATTGGCTATGGTAGCTTCAAAGCAGTTAGTCGAAATGTGTTACCAGAGAGGTATTTTGCTTCTCAGGCCATAAAGCGCAGTGATGGCTATAGTTTTGTCCAAAGTGATGATCTACTTGGGCTCTATTGCCAAAAAAACTACTCTGAGCAGTACGCTACGGCTATTAGGACTCATTATCCATCTTTAAAACAACGGATGGAGCTGGCTAGCCTACTGGCGCTTGCCGAGGCACTAATTTTCTTTTTCCCGTTAGTGATTGTTTATATTGGCTTTGTACATAGTTTTATATTTCTATTTAGCGCTGGCCTAGTTAGCCTAGTTATTAACTCAATAACTTTCTACCAGGTAGTTAGACTAACCTACCAAAAACCTATTGCCTTAAGTCTGCTAGTTACGCCTTTTATGGCGGCTCTAGATATATTCATGTTACTTAATTCAATGTGGCAATACGAATTCAATGAAGTTATCTGGAAGGGTCGCAATGTTTGTGTGCCGGTAATGCGGGTAGAGCCTAAGCTTCCAGAAGCTTAGTTAGACCTTAGTTACTATCCTAGGTTGGGAATAAATATAGTAAAGGTTGAGCCCTTATTAAGCTCACTGCTAACACTAATTTCGGCGTGAATTAATCTAGTTAGCTTCATCGTTACGTAAAGGCCCATACCAGTGCCGTTTGATTGTCTAGTCCGATAGTCTTCAGAACGGAAGAATTTATCAAAAACCCGTTCCTGGTCGCTTTTACTAATGCCAATTCCGGTATCGTTCACCGTAAAGCGTACACCCTTAGGGTCTTTTTTGGCGGTTATGCCAACTGTGCCTTTGGCTGTGTACTTAATAGCATTTGTTATAAAATTCTGTAATATTTCTCGGACGTATAGTTTGGTTGATTTAAGTATTTCTAAATGGGGGTCTGTTTCGAGCTTAAGTTTTAAGCCTTTTGATTTAATCTGCGGCAAATAGTTATCTGCTAGCTCATTCATAAGTTCAGCGACGTTAATTGACTCAATGTTAACCTCCAGAGTGCCCCTCTCGGCACGAGACAAGGTGGCTAGATCATTAATCATGTCTGACAGAAACATAACCTGCGAGTGGGCTTCCTTAAGCGCTTGCTTGACGGTTTTTATGTCGCCTGACTTTTCAACGATTAACTGGGCGTTTGAAATGTTACCTTCGCTAATAGCAATTGGCGTTCTTAGCTCGTGACTGACCACGCTAATGAACTCGTCGCGTTCTTCCTCCAACGACTTTTCTCTAGTAATGTCTCTGAGTAGAATAACGAAGCCTTTAGCTCCCTTTTCTTCGTAGCCAAGCCTGACGGGGGCAATTGAGGTGTATAGGTTGACCGTACTTCCGTCCGAGTAGCTAAGGGTATAGTCTCTGTTAGAACTTGGAAATTCTGTAGCTTTGACGATTTTGGTTATATCAATTGCCTGGTTATTCTTATCTTTTGGCTTGAACGCATCATCAAGTGCAGTTCCTGAATTTATGGTGTTGATATCTAGTAGGTTAAGCGCCGCTGCGTTATAGGTAACAATCTTTATTTTTTCGTCAACCGCTATAACCCCATCGGCCATGCTGTTGATTAGGCTAGTTAATCTTTGATGATCAAGGCGGGACTGGGCAGCAGATAATTTTAATGGTTGAAGCTTAAGCGGCATATTGACTACATTGTAATCAACTTAGCTGTTTGAATAAAGGATAGAATTAGCCGGCTAGATATTGGCCTTGTAATTCTTAAGCTCTTTTCGTAGCTCTTTGGTCTTTGGTAAACGCGTTTCTAGGTTGCCCCAAAATTTTGGTCCATGGTGCATGTACTGAGTATGATTTAGCTCATGCAGCAAAACATAATCGATTAATTCCCAAGGTAGCGTCATGAGGTATAAATTAAGGGTTATGTTCTGACTTGAATCACAACTTCCCCAGCGTGTTTTTAGGCTTTTAACCTTAACTTCGTTGTAGCTATATTCATATTTTTCGGCCAATTGCTTCAGTCTAATCGGCAACAACGCCTTCCCCTGAGCTAGCAACGCTTTTTTGGCTACACGCTTTGCAGCAACTTGTGCCTGAGGACTATCGAACGTAGTTCCTTTTGGCAAAAAAACTATTGCCTCTAATTCTTTTAGCCGGGTCGTGATGGCTGTTGAATCCGTCGGCACAAACTTCAATTGATGGTTTTTGCCAATTGGCTGTGAATCAGTAAGGATGGTCTGGTTAGGCTTTTGTTCTATGATCCATGCTGTCTTTGATTTGGCAAAGTCGTAACCCATCCTGAATGGCATCCAAGAAGGGATAGATACTCTGACTTCGCCACTAGGGGCGATGGTTAAGCGTATTGACCGGCTCGAAGACCGCTTCGATACTTTAACAGTAGTGTTCTCGTCGAGAACGAACTCTTTTGATTTCATAAGTCTTTTAAGATTAAAAGTGTAACTTAACGAATTCTGATATTTCTTCTAGTTAGGTCGACACGTCCGGCGTGACCCGGGACAAGGTTGACCATACCCGGCTTAGCCATGTTATCGGCTTTGTCGTTGAGATTCAAAATTCCTTTTTGACGCATGCTGGAAATAACTGCATTCTTTTGGGTTGGGAACAGGTGCTTGCCGCTAATGACCACAAAGTCGTCGGTCATATGAGGGTTTTGCATGTGTGACACAATATTTTCAAAACTACTTCTGTCCCACTGTGCAGAGAACTTATCGTCAGCGCGTCGTCGGTCGCGGTTGGCAATTCGTCCAAAACAAGTCTCTAGGTCTACTTGAAGCCATACCAGAAGAGGCTGTGCATGATGCCGCTTTGCCATATCGATAAGAGCTTTACGTTGAGAATGACGCATGGCGTTGGTATCGTATACAACGCTTAAACCGGCCGACAGGAACTCTTCTGTCATGTAGTCCATCAATTGATTTGTTATGGCATTCTCTTGTTTGTCATAGCGTGGTTCCTCAAATAGTTCGCTTCTGATACGATCTGTTTGCAAGTTAGCAGCTTGCATGATTTCACAGAACTGACGACCAAAATAGGTCTTGCCCGATCCGGGGTATCCATACAGCATGAGTAAAAACGGTCTTATTGGTACGATCTTCGACATAATGTACTACTTGTATAGCAGATATTTACTCTTTTTACAAAGTTAATTGAAAAATGACAAGCCTCTTATATTCCGGTAAAATTACTGGTTGAGCCTAGTAAAGCGTAAATACAGTAAATTTAGGGGAGTAGCTCAGTTGGTAGAGCACTGGTCTCCAAAACCAGGCGTCGCAGGTTCAAGTCCTGTCTCCCCTGCCATGAGATATATATTTAGTTCGTGTCCCAGATGGCCCTCCAATATGGTTATGATTGCCTTGTAAAGCATGTGTGATTAGAATTAAGGCATGCAACTAAGATTATCGCCTGAGTGTGCAGCTTGCCCAAATGCAGCTGAGCTACGAGAATGGGCTGAAGAAGTTGGCGTTACTATTGTTTATTTGGAAGACGTAGAAAGAGCGCACGAATTTGAAGTTGAAAGCGAAGGACGGGTATCATGTGATGGTTTTAACTTTGGGGTACCCGATACTGCACTCGATGACTATTGCCAAGTACATGTGGAAATGCCAATAATAAATAAACGGGTATACGATGAACGTACTGAGACAAGCTTAGGTTTACTGGCGCTGAGAATACCTGTTGTGGTACCCCCGCCTGAGTTATTAGGGGAAAAAGGAATTCATTCCGGGTTAACTGGTCTAGCTTTGCCTAAGTCTCAATAAATTTAATGGATTGATTCTATATCCAACTTATGACTGGTCGAGTAGATATAACAATGACGGTGGCCCCCCAATACACTTATGCTTAAACTTCTCTGTTTTGGGAAGTTTTTTGATACTATGTATTATATGAAGAAAGAATTTTCTGCTAAAGAAGCTCGAACAATCGGTGAAAAAATTGGTATCAATTTCGAAGTGTTTGATCTAGAACAATTTCGTATGGGGCTTGGCGTAGAGTTAGAACATGGGGCTGATGATCCAGAAACTAATGTTACTAATGGTGACTTTTATCTTACTGGCAAGATCGCTTGGGCTCACTTAAAAGAAATTAGTGATTACTATACACGACTGCAGAAAATGGAAACTGATGCAGGCAGCTAAAATTTGATAATTAGACACAAACCAGGCCCAAGCCAAGTTTAGCTTTTATTTTTATGTAAAATGGACTGGATCTTTTCCTGAGATATTAGACCGACCATCACTGTGTTAGTAATTATCATTGCTATTGAATGAAGTGTCGTCGCAATATTGTAAGCCTGCAATGAGAACAGAGTTAAGATGTGGCGTAGCACATTAGAGCCATAGAGAACTGGTGTTTCGGTTTCGGGATGGAGATAAGTTTTTCGAAGAGTTGGTATAAAAGCTATTAAATCAATGGTTACAGCAATGGTTACAGAAATCGTTGGGTTGTCAAAAATTAACCATGGGATAATTCCGAACAAAGCTGCAGCTAAAAAATATTTATCGGTTTTTTTAACATATTTAAAACCGTATTGTAATGAAAATACAAAAATAATTATCGTAAATATCTCTGCTACACCTGCAGGCAGAGCACCGATTCCTGCCCCTTTCGCCACCTGCCCAAAAAACACAATTGCTGAAACGATTGTCCAGACAAGCCACGTAAATGGATGTGGCTTCACGCGGCGGGTAAACGCATCCCTAATGTAGGGTAAGTTACCTGCGACAGCTAAAATAGCTGCAATAATTGCCAGTATGTCTTTCATAACTTAATTCTACTACTCGTATGAAATTTTAGTTGCGATAGCGTCTACTATGGCCCTCCAATTCATAGCATTTCTTAATAAATAATGTTTAAATAAACAAATATGAATGAAAAAGATCCTGGGTATGTAGATCCATCTAGAATATCTAAAATTGCCAATTACTTCATTGGATTTGGTCAAAGGGCATTCAGAAGACCGAATAGTGGAAATGAAGTTCTAGTTAATACTGCACGGCTTGCTGGTTATGATCTGTATGGCCCAGTTCCGCATGATCCTAGATTAGGAGTCGATACTCGTAGCATAGAGTATCGAATTGAAGAAGCTAAGGTTATTGAAAGAGATCGTCTCGAACTTATTAATTAAAGTTTTTATTAGCTATATTGATGTGAAAAGCTTCTAAAATTAGCCGATATAGAAAGTATGATGGCCCTCCAATAAGCTTATGCATAAACTTACCTGCTCTGCTATTCTTTATTTATGATTAGACCCGTCATAAAAAGAGGTGATCCAATACTTTTACAACCAACAAGAGAAGTTGTCGATTTAGAAAGCATAAAAGAACTTGTAACTGACTTGTGGGACACTCTCATAGCAATTCAGGGTTTACGCGACTTTACTCGTGGCAGCGGCATAGCCGCTAACCAAATTGGAGAGCCTTGGAGAGTTGATATATTAGAGTTTGAAGGACAGAGATATACACTTATTAATCCACGCATAACTTCATATTCCGAGGAAAAAGTACCAGTTCGTGAAGGCTGCCTTAGCTTTTTTGATTTTAGAGGTTTAGCACTGCGATATGCCGACGTAACTGTTACAGCCGTTGATCTAGACGGTACGCCTTTTACTATCTCTTCAGACGGTGACCTAAACAAATCTTCAATACTTCAACATGAGCTAGGCCATCTAGACGGTGAGCTTTATGACAGTCATTTAGCACATGGTGAAGAATTGGTTAAAATGCCAGACATGCCAGCTATACCTTAAGTATATAGCTGAAACTTAGTTGCGATAGCGTACACGGTGGTCTTCCAATACGCTTATGCTTAAACAGAGATAAAATGTCTCTGTTTTTTTGTTATTATTAGTTATATGCCATTACCAAGATTTAACTTTGAGAGTGCCGCAGAGGACCTACTAGTTGATAATGGTTTAGTTGGTCGAGGTTCACGACATAGACGGGTGTGTATAGAGTGCATTGGCTGTAGATGGCTAACCAAAGAACAGAATGGTGAAGAGCCCATAGTTTGGGGTTACGAGATACTAAAGTGTACAAATATGGAAACTGGTACTTTATATCCTATGCTTGGTAAATTGGCTGAGGCTGGAGTTATAGCTGCTGAACATGAAGAATATGGTCGTCGTCCAAGAACAGTATATCGTCCTGTAGATACTGAGCTTGGAATGGAATTCAAAGACAGGCTATACATACCTAAACAATGTCCACTTGAAATATAGTTGTGATAGCGTCTACGGTGGCCCTCCAATAAAGATATCGTTAAACTCCTCTACTTTGAGGAATTTTTTGTTGATATGCTTTAGCTTTCTAAATCGCTTGTCCTTACATGTTATCATTGAGGCATGAACCATGTTCTAATCGGTCAGTTAGCTGGTGCACTAGCTATTTTGCAAATTATTCCGTATGTGAGAAGCATCCTACGTGGCGATACCAAGCCGGAGCGTATGTCCTACCTTATATGGTTTATCGTTGATGTCGTAATCTTATCGAGCTATTTTGCTGTAGGGGCTCGGACGACTATTTGGGCAGTTCTGGTATTCACGGTATCCAAGTTGTTGATCCTTGGCCTGTCTATAAAACGAGGTATGGGAGGTGTTAGTCATTTTGATATCGGCTGCTTTCTGCTAGCACTCGTAGGAATCATTATTTGGATTAGCACTAAGAATGCCCTGATAGCCTTATATTTTAGTACATTCGTAATGTTGCTCGGCTATTTGCCCACGTTCAAAAAAGCTTATTTACTGCCAAAAACTGAAAACCGGTTGTCATGGGTGCTTGCAACGATGGCAAGCGTCCTCAACCTCTTTGCTCTGACTACGCTCATGCCAAGTATTTCGCTGCTACCCATAGCAGGTATGGTTGCAGATGTGCTCGTTGTGTACTTGTTACTATTTCCTGTAAGCCATGCAAAGAGAGCAAAGAAGAGGCATCCTCGAATTCATATAGTTTTAACCCATCCCATATTTCTACGCTGAGAGTTGATTTTAGTTCCAATAGCATCTACAATGGGCCTCCAATACACTTATGCTTAATCCTACTCATTGTCGGGGAGATTTTTGTTATACTGGGCCTATGAAGACATCGGCTGAGGCTATGCGCCAAATCCTTACGCATTATTTTGAAGCTTGGCAACAGCAAGACAGTAACAAACTTGTCAGCCTGTTCAATAAGGATGGGATTTATAGAGTTAAGCCATTCGACTTAGAAGAGTACACTGGAACTGATAGTATCAGGGAATATTGGCAAACCCACCCTGTCGCCATGCAGACTAACCCTCAACCCAAACTACTAAATTCCGCATTCGGTGAAGATATTTGTTTCGCTGAGTGGGAAAATACATTCACAAATCAAGCAGGCATTAGTAAAACAACACGTGGCATGCTTCTTCTTGAATTTCAAGATGGGCTTATTCATGAATTACGTGAACATTACTTATCGACTGAAAACGTTTAACCCGAGTAGATATAACAAGGATGGTGGCCCTCCAATATGGTTATGCTTAAACGGAGATGAAATGTCACTGTTTTTTGATATAGCCTGCAGCTTATGACATAATATCCCCAAATGAAACAAGAACAAGAAACCGTAGATTTAAGTTCTTTGCGGCCTTGGCTACTACTGTCTGCTCTCGGCACAGCTACAGTTTTGGGGGCTGGCTTAGGTATTACTGAAAGTCCAAGTTTTACTGCCGCACCAGACCCAATAGCAGAAGCCTGTTTGCCTGGCGTGGGAGCTGCTCTTCCCGCACAAGACGAAGTAGGTAATATAGTTCAGGAATCTCAGACTGTTCAAAACATGCATTTGTTTGTTTCGGCATATGAGCAAGACCATGGGTTGAATAAAGGTTTATGGCAAAAGCTAACATCCGGCCTGGATAAAGTTCGTGGTAATACGCCAATAGGTGGCGCTTACACTAAGGCACAGAACAAAGAAGTAGACAAACTTTGGAAACAACTTAATACAGGCCAGGAGGATCGTTCGAGGCAGTATCTAGCTATTAGAGGTATTTCTACAGCTACAAATAACCCTAGTTGGCTAGGATTACAGTCAGCACAAGACTGGGGTTCCAACGGAGTCAATGGGTATCTTATTGAATCTATGGCGGATACACCGAATGGGATAGTTAGAGCTAGCGGGCTTAACCAGGTTGTATTTGAGAAAAGCCCGCATCCAATCGTAAGTAACATAGCATTTGATATGCCAGAGGTAAGTGGCAGTAGTTAACGGTTAATAATTCTCTTCAGATACCCTATGGCCTGGCCGAACTGGTTTTGAATAACTGCCCTGATAAGCAGGGTGTTTTAGATATGTTGGTAGCTTTAAGTGGTAATGGTGGTTATCAGCCGGGTTCACATGTCAGTTACGACACCTACACAAAGAAGTATCAGACTATGTTCACTAGCCCTGAGGCTGTTGCTAGCCCTGAGGTAGAGTTTGTTGAGCTATTTGCTGATGCTATTCAAGGGCAGAATTGGTTTGCTACAGCTGACTTGCAGACGTCTCTGGGTCAAAAGAGACAAGTTGTTCAAGCTATTTTTAATAGATTAGTCCCCGGAGGTAATAATTATGAAGAATTTGCCGATGCTATGGGTAATTACGGAGATCCAGGCGGCTTTAATCTTCAAGATTTAGCAAGACAGATTCCTGATTACGTGACTTTATTAAATAGTGCTAGATCTGTAGAGGAACAAAAAACCATTGAGAATTTATGGGGTGAAGGTGAGACTGTTCGTCAAATTAGACAAGATATAGGTCCTTCGTCAAGTCAGCAAAAGACTGAAACCGTACAATCAGGACAAGCTTGAATTCGAGTAGATATAGCAAATACTGTGGCCCTACAAAATGCTAATGTTTAAACAGAGGTAATTAGCTGCCGTTTTTGTTATAATACCCTGATGAAACTTACCCTAGAGCAAGTAAAACTATTCCTGGACGAACACGCTAAACAGCCAGTTAGTGATATTGTAACTCTTAGTGGTGGTCAGTGGTCCCAGGCTTTTGGGTTTGGTGAAGCAGGTAAAGATTATGTTATCCGTTTTGGACAACATGAAGAAGATTATCTAAAAGATCAGCTTGCTTCAAAATTCATGTCAGACAAATTACCCATCCCCAAGGTTTTGCATGTTGGTAAGTCTTTTGATGGTTACTTTGCAATCTCAGAACGAGCTTTCGGTACCATGCTTGACGACTTAGACAAACCAGCAATGAAGCGAGTTATTCCGTCACTATTTAGAACCTTAGATGGTATTCGAGAAACACATATATCAAATGGCGGCGGATATGGTGCATGGGACACTAAAGGAAGTGGCAAATACCAATCATGGCGTGAGTTTTTGCTTGATGTGGTGAACGATCGGCCTGACTCGAGAACCCACGGATGGAAAGCTGGTCTGAAAAACTCACCTATTGGAGATGGTCCATTTAACGAAGCTTATTCTTTATTAACTAAGCTTTCTAGTGGCTTACCTGAGGTCAGGTCGCTCATTCATAATGACCTAGTTAACTTTAATGTGATAGTGAACGAGGATCGTATTACTGCGGTTTTTGATTGGGCTAACGCTCTTTATGGTGATTTCCTTTATGATCTAGCAATGTTTACCTTATGGGGAGCTATTCATAAACCTATCATGGGTGTTGATTGGGAGGCTGAAGCTATAGCTCACTACAAAGCAATCGGACTGGAAGTCCCGCAGTTTAAAAGACGTCTACAGTGCTGTATGGTGCATTTGGGACTTGATGCTCAAGCCTATTATGGCTATAAGCAGGATTGGGAATGGCTTGAGCCAATGGCTAAAAGAACCCTAGAAATCGCAAACTCAATTTAGAAGATACAACCAGCACCGTGGCCCTCCAAGCATAGACCTTCAAGACCTCTGTTATACGGAGGTCTTTTGTTATACTTATACAGATGAGGAAACAGTATCACTTCTGGCCCGGGGAAAAGCGACTTGATGCCTGGGATATAGACCACCTAGTTAAACTCTCTACTGACTTCAAAGTAGAAGATGTGAAGCTTGAAGATATTAAGGAAATTGATTCTAGTTATTGGTTTAATGAATACGATAAACCCACTGTTCGTAAGATCGTAGAACATGCCAAGCTAATTGAAGATGTGGATACGTCATATCCCATTATACTTGGCCCAGATAATCGAGTTATGGATGGAATGCATAGAATTGCTCGGGCTTTGTTGAATAACCAATCAACAATAAGAGCGGTACGTTTCACTGAACTACCTGAGCCTGACTACAGGGACTGTAGTCCAAGTGAACTTCCGTACTGATATTTGTAACAAAAGTTGATATAACTATCACAGTGGCCCTCCAATACGGCTTATGTTAAAACAGAGATGAACGGTCTCTGTTTTTTGTTATAGTAATCATATGCTTCATAGCCATAAACATTTACAGAAAATTCAAAAACGAAAAAATAAAAAACCTGCTGACATCATTATCATAATAGCAAGCGTAATTTATCCCTTAACAACGTTGCCTGGGTTTGAAGCAAATGGTGGCAATGACAAAGCCTTAATGACACAAGAATTTAAGTATCACCTAGTCAGGAAATGCTTAGGAACATCTGGACTATTAAGTGAAGGGCACATAAGATTTTCACCTGATGCTAATTCCATACAAGATAATGGGATTGCAGGAGACTATGGTAAAGAAGATGCTAATATTGACGGTGCTTATAATGACAATAGAGGTAATATTTTACTTAATAACCCGTTAGTTATTCAAGTTGATAACAAAGACACTGTTTCGAGTAATTGGTACATATTTGGACTCCCAAATGGCCAAGAAGTGTTTGTAAATAGAAATGCCCTTGTCACTGATAACTTTTCATGCCATCAGGCCGCCACTCCCAATACTGAATTAGGTACAGTCACTGAACGATCTTAGTAGATATAGCAGAGTCTAAGAACCACCAATATAGCTATGCTTGTACATGTGTGTATTTGTATTTAGATGACGGCTTTCATTTGCACTACAATATTTATATTGCAAGGATAAGAAATAGCAATAGATATAACCATCACGGTGGCCCTCCAATTTGGTAATATACTACCACAGTAACTCCTTAGGCTTAGCGGGACACTTCAGCTAAAGAATCATAACTATTTTTGCTATTATGTACCAATGAGTAATAGCGCAGCCACAGTTGAGAAGTTACTGCAGTTAGCGGATGTAAAAATAAATGGCAGCAGAGCTTATGACATTCAAGTTCACAACGAGGGGTTTTACAAAAGAGCGGTATCGCAGGGCGAACTAGGGATAGGCGAAGCTTATATGGACGGTTGGTGGTCGTCCAAAAGGCTAGACGAAACCGTAGCCCGAATACTGGCTGCAAAAGTCAGAGATAAAATACCCATTACCCCCAACTTGGTTAAGACAGTAGTTCTTGCTCGTTTAACTAATAGCCAAAAGCCAAGCAGAGCATATGACAATGCCGAGGCTCACTACAACGTTGGTAACGATTTGTACGCCTTAATGTTGGATAAGCGTATGATTTATAGTTGTGGCTTTTGGCAGACAGCTAAAACACTAGATGAGGCTCAAGAAGCCAAGCTAGATAGGATTTGTAAAAAGCTATACCTGAAACCGGGCATGACATTATTGGATATTGGCTGCGGCTGGGGTGGCTTTGCTGAGTTCGCTGCCAAGAACTACGGAGTAAAAGTTACGGGCATATCACCGGCTTCTGAACAAGTGGAACTTGCTAAGCAAAGAACAAAAGGGCTTGATGTAACCATACTTCGGCAAGATTATCGTGAAGCAACTGGTAAATATGACCGCATTACTTCAATTGGAATGCTTGAACATGTAGGGCCAAAAAATCATCGCACATTCTTTACCAAGTGCAATGTTTTACTAAAAGACGGCGGCCTAATGCTGCATCACTCAATTGGTCTTTCTAAGTCATCACACACAGTAAGCCCTTGGATAGACAAGTACATATTTCCTGGGGGTGTTATCCCATCTTTGGCACAATTAAGTAAAGCCACCGAACGTTTATTAGTCATTGAAGACGTAGAAAACTTC
>DAIQON010000012.1:0-34254 GCA_036787835.1 Candidatus Saccharimonadota bacterium
GTATATCTCATACTTTAATGATACACCCCTGTTTACCTACTGTCAAGGGATAATTGCCTTACATAATGTCACAATAGTTTAGAGATACTCTGCTTGCAGATATTGAATATATTGACAGAAAATTGTATAATATATGATATGAAAAGTTTTGCAGCTGAAGTTTTAAGGGAGACCAGAGAATCTGGCTTTAACCCCGTTTATGGATTAAGGCGAGCTCTTGAGGCTAGACTAAAATCGGCAGAAGCAAAGCGGTATGGTACACCCAAAGAGCGCCAAAGTGCTTACTCTGATATGAGAGACTCATTTGCTAAGTTTTTTGAAGCCAATACCGATAGAGCTGGACAGACTCCTAAGGATCCTTCCGGATCTCAAATTTCATTTGATTGGCGTGGGCGAGGCCACGGTATAATAGACAGAATAGGCCAAAATTACACGGCTCACCTTATTGGTAATCCTTATGATTTTGGCGACAATGTATGGGGGGAACGTTTTAGACGTAAGCATAGTTTGATTAAGCTTAACGATGAAGGAGCGACTACTACCGAATGGATAGCTACTAGTACTCAGCCACCTATTGACAGGGCAATCCCATTTGTTTATGAGTCTAAAGCAAAAACTGTACCACTCGCTGCCAAAGAGGCAGTAGACTTGGCAATAATAATTCATACCGAATATATAGTTCCTAATTTTGACAGCTTACCTATGGATAAAGACCCTAGGTATCTAGCTTGGCGTAATCAATAAAATAGCATGACTGTAGATAGGATTAACGTAAGTGTTGCTCACTTAACTCCTGCAATTGACTTTGAGCAGACTGATGCCGTTCATTCTGTTGGAGTGTCACATCTACGCGAATACTTAGATATTGTATATGCTGAAACATACCCCAAAGATGAACGAGATAAACGCTTGGTAGATAGAGTCATCGGCGCACTTGCCACTTATTCCACTAATGATGAGTTGCCGGAATTATTTATAAGAGACCCTCTGGCATATATACCACATTTGCTGAAGTATTTAACACCTGTTGTCGACACGACAAAAGTACTTGGAAAAAGAACTGACGAAAAAATAACGGAAATCGAGCGAGGACAAGCACCGACAGATAATGATGCGACAATAATGATAGGACTATTTGATGCAACTAGTTTTGTTGTAGCCAGCGAACTAGCGTTATCTCACCCAAGGCATCAGCAAGCTGAACTAATGGAGCGCTCTCAGAAGGTTATTCCTCTAGACCACAAATTTATTGGCGATCCAAGAACCGTAGACGTAGTAAGTTTTGAATTACTAACTCAACTGCCTATTATTAAAGCTGAATATAGAAAGAAAATGCTACAGATTAGGGCAGCAGGTCAACAGATTATTGAGTTAACAGAATCTAATGTGGCCACGCTACGTGCTATTATCGAAAAATCCTAGACTAGGAATTTGCGGTGCGTTTTTGTTGCGTTTAGTTTTTTGTAATAAAATTCAAAACTTTGTAAAAATGATCAAAATAACGGATATGCAGATATATATAATTGATGGGATAAAAATCGACTTGAGTTCTATCTGGCTCCTTCTAGTGGACGTACTTCGCAACTTAGATTCTACTTTCCTAGAAGACTCCTTCGATATGGAGCGGTTCAACAATAGCTTGTCGATCACTTTCTGATAATCCCATCACAGCTTCTCCTATAAGGATTGCACGCGCAGAAGTAACCAGCTCTTCATCGATAGTTGCAGAATTTACTAACTCGCTCAAGCTGAACTCGTAAACTTCCGCGAGCTCCAATAGCGTAAAAGGGCTTACTTTTGGTATTGCCCCCGATTCTATTTGGGATAAGTGACCGCTCTTCAAACCCATCTGTCTTTGTGATTTATCTAGGGCCGCACGACGTGCCTTTAAAAACTCGCCAAAACTAACTTTAGGTGATTCTGGTTCTTCGTGGTCATGCTCTGGCGGAATACCGCTTCTAGTCTCGCTTGTCATAAAAATAAGTAATACCATATAATGTGGTATTTGTATACTTGGCTCCCTCTAGTGGAGGAGTTTCGCAACTATTATTGCGTAAAAGGGTCCGATATAATCAGCATATTTAGTTCGTTAGAATGACAAGAAAAATCAATATACTATTGGAATAATATAGTTCGATTATGTAGGTGTGAACTAATGCTACAATCTTTTATTCCAGTAATTAGTAAATAGCTATAATCCTCTATATTACTTAGGCCAATTTTTAGGCCAAGTTTGGATTTTAATCGCTGTGCAATTACTAGTGCAGGCATAGCTATTGTATGTAGAATTTCTAGGAACTAAATTTAATTGTTTTGTTACTGAATTAATTGAACCATATATGTTAACGGTCGTATTCTTGGTCGGAGCTATATAGCAGTAGTTAGCTACGATGTCATCGCCACTAATACTAGGGCAATTGTTGGTATTTTCTGTATAACCTAATTTAGTCAGATCACCGGAGATCAATGTATGAATGGTGGCAATTGAACCGCTAGCAAGGTAGCCGTAAATGAGCGGGGTGGTTGCCCAGGTTCCCGCTAGGTTGCCTCCTGGTTGATAACCAACGTATTGGAATCCATTTAATGCTAGGTGTCCGGCGTTATTAGAGGAGATATTATGTTCTCGGTAAATATAAAACCCTGTTATGATGATTGCCCATACGAGCATTGTTAGGGCAACAATTTTTAGAATATTCACCATCTCAATTATTATACAGTTATTTCAAACAACTGGTTCCCTCTAGTGGACGTACTTCGCAACTTTTCAACAGCACAGCTAGCTGATGAATCGATAGGTATCTTCTGATTTGATTACTAATCCATCGACTTCTAATTTTTGCCAAAGTCTAAGCGCATCGTCAGTTATCACACTACTAGCAGATAACGGCAAGTTAAAAAACCTTCTACTCGCAGCATTCATAACTAACAACCGTCTTCTACCAAGCCCTTGTCTTGCGAATTTGTCATGGGTCCTTGTAATGTCGACAAATGGCGTTGTTTGCATTTCGTCATTAGGGGGCGCCCCAGTCCATAATGTTACAACTCCGTACCCCATTACTTCTCCGCTTTCCGACAAGTCAACAAGACGTAGTGACTTGAAGTCAGTTATACCCGGAGTACCTCTATCGTACAATTCTTCATAAAGTTCCAGGTAGGTTTTACCGGCATCTGGATAATCTACTACTTGAGGAATGCCGACGCGAGCAACTGATACAAAACGGGGGGCATCTCTATTAATCGTGTCTAACGCCTGCTGAGGTATGGGTTCAGCGCATGGCTTAAAGCAATCTGGACCTATCTCAAAAGAGTTGGCTGACATTGTCATAAAACAAATAATACCACATAATGTGGTATCTGTAAATGCTTGGCTCCCTCTAGTGGAGGAGTTGCGCAACTTTGACTATTTTGATACCGACTTAATTGCTTCAATGAGTGTTACTGTATCTATCTCTGCATAGCCAGATGACTCCAAGCATATATTGCCTGTTTCACTAAGGTGCTAATGCCTGGCTCCCAGTAGTGGACGGAGCTGGACTCGATAACTATATGCGAGGAAGTTCTTGGATTTCAGCCAATTCCATCAGTATGTGTATTGCCCACATCGCGCCAGTAGTCATACTGCCAGCTTGCTGGTCAGTTTTGCCGGTACGCTCGGCGTCTGCAAATATTGCATCTTGTATGGCATTAAGGCCAGGGTAATTGTGCATAAGGCTGGCAACTGTGGCTTGTAAATCAGGAGTGCGGCCAGTAGCCACCAACGAGTCAGACTTTGAAAAGAATGTTTCAGCAACATGCTTAACATGTTTTGGCTCGAGTGCTTGGAGCTCTTTCTTTAAACTCATAAACAAATAATACCACATAAAGCGGTATTTGTATAGTACTTATGCTTGGCTCGGCAGACTGTTTTTTTCCAAACTTTTGAAGAGCTAGATAAGATCAAAGACAAAAAGTTAGATAGTCAAGAAGTTAGAAAGCTCTTGGAGGATGAGGGGCCTAACAATGAGTAGGCGTAAGTCTCTAGATAACGATGTTGAGTTTATTCTAGCCATACTAGTTGGGGGGACGGCATATGCTCATAGAAAAGGGCTAGATAAGACTCTTCACTACACACTGATAGTTTCAATTGTCTTGGTTACTTCCCTGCTTCTTTATCTATTGCTTAGATATATCCTCAAGTTGATGATCAGAAAGCATCCTAGCATCATAACTACAGAGGACATAGATAAAATGACAGGAATAGAGTTTGAACACTTTGTAGCAGATATTCTTAAGAAACAAGGATATACAAAAGTAAGACTTACAGAAAAGTAAGACTATGGAGTAGATATTATTGCAGTTAAAGATGGCATAACTTGGGGAGTGCAAGTTAAGAGATATTCAGGCTTAGTTAAAGCTAGTGCAGTAAGACAAGTAGTTACAGGGCTCAAGATCTATAATTGTTGTAGAGCTATGGTAATAACTAACAGTTATTTTTCTAAAGTTGCTATTAGGCTAGCTGATTCTAATAACTGTGTTTTACTAGATCGGGATAAGTTACTTAGCTTAACCTGTATGTAAGGACGCTTTTAATACAAAGCTTTAGATAATCGATCGCCGTTTAAAGACTTAAAACCGTGGAGTTGAGTATGGTCAAATACTAACACATCATCCACACCTAAAGTTGTCATAAGCGGTCGAGAATCAGGAGATAAAGTAATAGGAGGGTTTTCTCCTGCGGGTAAAGTTGATTCATCCAGCAGTTGTCGAGTAAGGGCTTCATTAACCTGCGAGTAATCATGGACTTCAGCTCCCGTGAGAACTACGCCCTTCACTAAACCACGTTTGGTGACATGCGCAGTAAAACCACAGACGCCTGTACCATCATAATGAAGAATTGATAATTGACTACTAAATACACCTTTACGAACTCTTTGGCGGTCAGGACCTTGGTTAAATCTATTTATAATCCCACGAGCTACTTTGAATCCTGCTTGTCTTATAACATATGCACCAAAACTAGGAGCTTGAGGATCTTCTCTGCTTTGAGCGATACTATCTATAGTATCCTCTAATGTTCCTTCTGGAACGTCCCTAAAATTTACTTCAATCAATCTTGGAGCAATATCAATTGAGCGAGTTGCTGACATGAATATATTATAGCATAAGCAAGAAGAAATAGCAATCCTAATTTAACTAAACGGCGGACTGGATTCGAACTGGTTTTAACAGAGGTGACATTTGCTTTCTGCCAAGTTTATTTCAATAGGTATAAAATTTCCAAACTTATTCTGATCTATAAATTTGCTTCCGTTCTATATGGCTCCCGCTAGTGAATGTACTCCGCAACTTTACATCTGATTTTCGTGTCGATGAGCAATACGATCATATACTGCAGCTGAAACTCCAGCCAACACTAAGCCTAACCCAATAACCCCGCCTTCTGGTACAGACATAACATTCGGGTTATGTACCTGATTTCCAACAAATTCAGCAATTTGTGTAAGAACAAATGAACCACCAAAGATCGCAATATTTTCTAATGTTCGATGCGAGGAATTATCGTTTACTGCTTCACTCATAAAAAAAACAATACCACATAAAGTGGTATTTGTATAGTGCTTATGCTTGGCTCCGGGGACTGGATTCGAACCAGCGACCTAAGGATTAACAGTCCCGCGCTCTACCGCTGAGCTACCCCGGAATATAGAGAACATTATCAAATTATAGACAATGCAAGGTGGATCACCAAACTTAGATATTAAAATCTTTTGGTTTGTATACTAACTCTTCTTTCATCGTCTTTTGCTTTTAGTGTTTGTCTTTTGTCGTAGAGCTTTTTACCTTTGCCGACGGATATCCTGAGTTTGATGTATCGACCACCAGTTAGCAACTCTAGAGGTACTATAGTTTTGCCTTGTTGCTTATAGGCAATTAGGTTATCTATTTCCCTTCTTTTTGCCAGTAGTTTTCTGGCACGTGTTTGGTCATTTTCGTCGATTGGTATACCACTAGAACCTGCTATAAGTGCATTAATTAGAAACAGCTCTTCGCCTTTGACAGTTACATAAGCACCTCTGAGTTGTCCGTGGCCCATCCTCAGGTTCTTTGTCTCGGCTCCAGTAAGTTCGATGCCTACTACTAAAGAGTCGCCGAGTTCGTAGTCGTGTCTTGCTCGTCGGTTTTGGATGGATTTTGGCAGGTTCTTCTTTTTCGCCATAGCAATAAGTATGACTCAAGAAGCTAATGTACGCTACTGGTTAGCTTCAAAGTGTTGCCTTGCAACATTCCAAAGACTTGGGTCATGTAGCACTACAAGTCGGTAATACCAGTATTCTGCACCCCAAAGATCGATATTTCGCATACCTGTAGCTTCACCGTATTTAAATCGGGCATTAAGCCTCGTAGCATCGAGTGATTTATTCTGTTCAGCTAGAGTAGTTTCGGTTATTGTTTGACCATTTGGCGGCCAGGCTTCGGCCTGAAGTTCACCGATCATCATGTTGGTATGGCCAAAAATGAGCTGGGTACCTGCTATGAAGCCATAGAACCAGGCTGGAAATGGGTATTCGAGATATCTATGAGTAACACCCGCATCCCAGACTCTTTTATAAATCGAGATACTATACATATCTGGTGTTGGCTTACCAATTGGGAAGCCAAGGGCGTTATTGCTCCTGCCGACAATTATTGGATGGTTAGGGTCAAGCGATTTTACCAGGCTATATTCACTAACTAGCCTTGCCCGACTAAAGTCTGTGCAATCACCAAATCCTTTTAAGAAGTACTCATTCTCTAGTTGGTAACTCTCGAGGCTCGGTGAGTTTTTATAGCGGTTTACTACAGCGCTCATATAGTTTTCGAGTTGTGGTTGCCAAACTGACATTGGCTCATTGGCTACCCAATCAGGAGGATGGCATTCAGGCCATCTTGGCTGTCGTAGTCCAACACTCAGTATTACCTTGGCGTGGGCTTGCTCAGCCATCTTGAACTGCCAGTCTAGCTGACTAAAATCGTAGGTGCCTTTAGTTTGTTCGATATCGCTCCAGTAGCTGACTAGTCGAAATTGTTTAACGCCAATTCCAATAAGTGCGGACATGTTAGCTTTAGGGTCGAGGCCGAGGCTCTGTGAGTAATCAGGGATAAAACTAACGCCAAGTTGCAGTGGCTTAGATGCCTCAGTATGAATGTACCACTGAGCGATACCATACATCGTGCCAACGATTAGTGACAACAATATGACTACAACTACTACTATTTTGTGCCATAAGTTTTTTTGCCAATATTCCTTTGGCCAATGCAGCAGTTTCTTAAAGTTCGGTTTAGGGTACTTAGAGTAAAATGATAGATGCATTGTCATGATAAATAATTCAAGTTCAAATCAATTAAAACTTAGCTTAGTTATACCAGCTTATAATGAGCAGCGCCAACTTAAGGCTTGTCTTGATTCAGTCGCCTCTCAGACAGTTATACCGTTTGAGGTTATCGTCGTTAACAATGGTTCTACTGATAAGACAAAAGAAGTTGCTTCAAGCTATTCTTTTGTAAGCGTAGTTGATGAGCCGAATCGAGGGATAGTATACGCACGTACAACAGGCTTTGATCTTGCCAAAGGAGATATTATCGGAAGGATCGATGCCGATAGTGTACTGCCTGCTAATTGGGTCGAGTATATTCTTGATTTCTATACTGATCCCACTAATCTAGATAAAGCTTTTACTGGGGGCTGTTATTTCTATAATGTTCGACTTCCCCATTTTGCTGGCTGGCTTCAAGGGCAAATCGCTTTTCGTACCAACCGTCTACTACTTGGGCATTACATACTATTTGGTTCTAATATGGCCCTACCTAAAGCTATGTGGGAGAGCGTCAAAGCTGATGCCTGCACTAATGTAGAAATTCATGAGGATCTGGACCTATCGATTCATCTTCATCGTAATGGTTATAAAATATGCTACCTTGAGCCTCACCACGTAGGATTGCTAATGAGAAGAGTTAGATCTAACCAGGGTGAATTATGGGGCAATCTAATGATGTGGCCGAAAACTTTAAAAAAGCATCATTTATGGACCTGGGTATTTGGCTGGCTGGGAGCATTAATGCTTTGGCTACTTTTGCCGATTATTACTATTGCAGAATATATAGCTAGACTCTTTGGCAAGCCGCCGCTCGAGGATTAGTTTTCTAGTACTTGTTTTAAAGTAGATTCATTGATAGCAGTGCCATCAATTTTTAACGGTTTCTCATCAGGATGGGGCTTCTCTAAATGGTTACTTATCCTTTTAAAGTCCTCGTCTTTCATAATCCCAAAGACTCTAGTATCTGAGAGATCCTCTTCTGTAGTCGCTCTTACTTTCGCAACTTCTGTCGGCGTTGTCATCCAAATTAGTCTAATATTAGCATTATGTTTTTTAGCGATGTTTCGCATCAGCTGACGATCTAGGAAGAAGTTGAAGTTAGTGTCATAGATAACAGATTTGCCTTCACTAAGATATTGCTCGCATAAACTGTTTAATCTGTTATATAGTGCTTCACTTTCAATGTGAGAATATGTAACCGGACTAAATTCTAAGTGCCGTTCATGGTCGGCCCAGATATGTACAGCACCAGTTTGTTCGTGGATTAACTTGGATAAAGTTGTCTTCCCCGATCCGGGGTAGCCGACAAAGATGTAGAGTGTAGGATTATTCATCTTGCTATTTTATGTTTTAAGCGACAGCTAGACAATAGCTACTAAACTAATGCCCTTGGAAAGGTTGTGACAATTTTTACTGGCGTGTCCGACTGTTGTATAACTACTTTTGTCCCCGGTGGCAGTACAAGCATTTTACGTTCATTACCATCATTATCTTCTACATCTTCTAGAGGCACCCTGCTATCGTCGAGACTGTCCTCGCCATCTACCTGTATGCGTAGCTCACCAACAGATGTGAATCTATCTGGCGTAAGTAGATCCGACCCAAGCGATCTGCCAAATTTCAGTAGGGCAATTTCTAGAACGATGGCAGGGAGACTTTCTGCGCTAAAAGTATGTACTGGGCCTTCAATAGTAACCCCAGGCGCGTGGATAATTTCAGCAATGCGAGGCATATTTATATATGCTCTTTCCAAGGCCTCGACTCTTTCCACGCTGCCATCATCGAGTTCGTTATCAAACTCGACAGATCTTGATCTTAATAAGCCAGCGAGCATTTTAGGAGGATCGACAAGGTATTTACCAATATTACGGTGTCCAATATGCAAGTTTCGAATCCGATTTGATCGGTGCGTTTGATGATTGACTGGAGAGATTACATTGAAGGTTGCATTATGGCCGATAATTGAGGCTGCGTATAAAGTAAACGATTTACCGTTCGGCAGTGTGTAGGTGCCCTCTATAGGCCTAAACTCATCCATCCGACCGTTTTGAGCTACGTAGTCTGGGAATAAACGGTCATCTGGAGCTATAGTTGACCTAAGGGTATTACCGCCGCTCCCCGCTCCAACTGCCCATATACCGGTGTTTGGATAACTAGGGGTACCGCTATCTTCTTTAAGCGTAGACAATGCTTGAATCAGATGTCGCCCTGTCCCATCGCCTCCAATATATCCAGCAGCAGTAAATAAGCTAGGGTCAACCTCTTCAACAAAAGTAGCTTCGGTTTCTGCTACATCGGCAGAGGTCTTTAAGTATCTTACTGGTATATTTCTGCCTGGTAGCTCAATACGATGACCAATTCTTGACTGCACTCGCTCTACCGTTTCGTTACTGGAAGTAGGATTGCCGCCGGGGCTATAGAAAATTACTGCTTCATCGACGTCGCGAAGACGTAGCTCTGGCTGCCCTGATTCGTAACCCGTAAATACATCTGACATAAGAGATAGATTATACCATTAACGCTATTAAAAATCAATACCTTTGTTGGCAAGATACTTGTCATCAAAGTGATGCTTAATCTTAGTCATATTGGTAGCAATGTCGACCAGCTCAAGAAGTTCTTCGGGGAAATTACGGCCGGTCAAACATAACGAAGTATTTTTGGCGCGGCCATTTATTAGCTTTTTAAGCTGAGTTACTGATAGAAGACCATCGTGAACGGCATTATTTATCTCATCACAAATAACTAGATCGTAGTCGCCACTTTTGCTGACGTCTAGAGCCTTTTTATAGGTATCTTCTGCTGCCTTGAGGTGCTGCTGCTTGGTGACTTTTGTGGCACTTAGTTCGCCGGCGTTAAAGAAGCCCTTACCGCCCTTATAGAAGTAGAGCTGGTCTTTATAGACACTCTGAACATCTCTTATAAAAACGTGTTCGCTGACACCCCAAAACTTAATAAACTGGATAAAGGCTACTTTTGATCGATTGCCTAAGGCTCTAGAAAGTAGGCCAAGACCAGCAGTGGTCTTACCTTTACCTTCCCCGGTATAAACAATTACCAGAGACTCCTTAACCTTATAGTCCTCAAACGCCATCTACTTAATAGCATGAGGGATTAGATGTATTCTGACAAGCCTATGGTGTTGGCTCAGACATACTGGATAGTATGATGAAACCGATAAAGCCTTTAACATGTTCCAAGTTGCCATCAAACGTGTTGCCGTGGAAGTCTCGTACTAAATCTTCTACAACGAAGAATTTCTCATCAAACTCGGTGCCGGTTAGCGCATGTCCGTAAGTAGCTCTTTCTTCGGGTTCAAGCTTTGCGAAAACAGCCTCCGTGGCTAGTAGTGCTTCCCTAACTGAAGGCTCTTCGTCTCTAGTAATTACGCCAGTTCTATAAAAGAACTCAACTGCTAATTTGCTTGGGTGAACAGTACCATTGAAACCAGCCGGTATTATACCACTTTTAGAAAAGTCAGGCTTGTCTTCCTCTCTAGATAGGCCGGCTAATTTAGTAATCCGAAGACGTTGTTCAGCGCTAAGAGTTTTCTCTGTTTCGCCTTTTGGTGCTTTCTCTCTGGTAGTCGCCATTTCAATAGCCTCGTGAAGTTATAACTTATTTATAACACTTCGTAAGAGATTTGTCTAGGTTTCAAAGGTGTTTGTGACTTTTATTTCACTATTTTGTGAGCTTTGAGAGCGGCGTCGATTTTTGGTCTGTCAAAGCCGATGATAATATCGCCGTCGATATCGAGAACTGGGATTCCCCGTTGGCCGCTTTTTTCAACTGATTCATTGGCTAGCTTTGGGTCGGAATCAACATCAAGATCCTTATACTTTACGCCAAGTTTATCAAGGTAGTCTTTGGCCATATGGCAAAAGCCACACCACGTCGCACTGTAGATTGTTACATTTGCGTCATTCATAGTACTTATATTTTATCACTATATTAAGTAAAGTAAAACGTTATCGTTCTAGAGATAAAACCCCTTGCGTGATACAGATAGAGAATGCTATAATTAGGGTAAACATGAATCAGACGAATGCGCCGAAAAAGACGCCCTCGCCTCGCGGACTAAAGCAAACTAAAGGGGTGGATACGGGTTCAAACCCGACTAGTGTTTTTATTTCGATGGTCCTCGATATGACGTGGCGACTAGCCCTAGTGGTAATTATCCCTATTGTTTTAGGGTCTTATTTAGATACTCATTTTAAGAAAAACTACACCTTTGTGCTTCTTGGCCTACTACTTGCACTGGTCGGTGCAGTCAGTGTTATTTACCAAAGTTATAAAGGAGCGAATAAGTTTAGCATTATGGACATAAAGGGGAAGAAGTAGATGAGTGTCTTTAGTTTATTGGCTGTCTCTGGCCCAGTAGTACATATTGCTCCTGCTGGAGTACTGACAATCCATGGAGTGGTGATCACTAACTCAATGTTATATGGTTGGATGTCTATAGTTGTTATCTCTGTAGCACTAATCTGGGTAGCCCGAATTATTACAATTAAGCCTCAAGGTGGCTTTGTACAATTTGTTGAAGCTGGAGTTGAGTTTATTACTAATCTAGTTCATGGAGCCTTTGATGACAAAGAAGTCGCTTACCGCTATACACCCTATTTTGTGACCATCTTCTTCTTTATTTTGTTTAATAACTGGCTTGGTCTATTGCCATTTGTTGGTGAAGGCATTCAGTCAAACAACTATCCACTACTACGCCCCTTCACTGCCGACCTAAATGCAACGCTGTCTATTGGGCTAGTCACCATGGCTATGGTTTATGGCGCATCAATAAAGGAGTCTGGCGGTTTTGCTAAATATCTTCGTCATTTCTTCGTTGGTAGCCCTAAGAACCCACTATATTTCATCATTGGCCTACTTGAAATGTTTACCGATTTGACAAGAGTTATTAGTTTGTCGCTTCGACTTTTCTTAAACGTAGCCATAGGTGAAATAGTAATCGGTGTGTTTTCTTACTTAGGTCATGTTATCGCACCGTTAACTGCTTTGCCGTTTACCCTGATAGAACTGTTTATTGGCGCTCTTCAGGCCTATATCTTTACAGTTCTAGCCACTATGTACTTAGCGATAGCTGTTAACCACACTAATGAACATCAGCGCGAGGAACACTTGACCGATGTTGTAGATCCTGAAACAATGGGCCAGTTACAACCTGCGGGAGCTAAGTAAATTAATATGAGTGATAAGTAATAATTAAGGAGTACAAACAATAATGGATTTTGCACAAGCAGTAGTCATCAACACAGCGATTATAGGTAAAGGTCTTATGATCGGTGGCGGTTTCATCGGACCAGCTATCGGTATTGGACTTATCGGCGGCAATTATTTGTCTGCAGTTGGACGAAACCCAGAAGCATCTAAATTCCTTGGACAGGCCCTAATCTTTGTGGCTATCGTCGAGCTATTTGGTCTTTTGGCCTTCGCCTCTATCTTCATCGTTAAATAATAAAGGAACCAGGAATAAGGATAAAAAATGATAGTTAATTTAATACAAAACTTTGGCGACAGTTCTTCTGGGCTCGGAGCGTTAGGCTTCAGTGGTTCGTCATTTTTGATTCAGTTAATTACTTTTATCCTGGCTTATCTTGTTCTTCGACGATTCGCTTTCGGGCCGATCATTAAGGTCTTAAAGCAGCGACGTGAACTGATAGACAAAGGTGTCTCTCTGGGCGATGAAATGAAGAAAGAAAAAGTAAAACTTGAGGAAGACATCAGGAAGCAATTAACTGAGGCTCGGGAAAATGCCGATGCAATTATTTCCCAGGCTGAAGAGTCAGCCAAAGAATCCATCCATGAAGCTGAAGCTAAAGCTCAAGAAAAAGCCGACATTATTCTAAACGAGGCCAAGCTTAAGACGACTCAAGAAATGGCCAGTGCTAAGCGTAAATTAGAACATGAAATTGCTGAACTTGTTGCCGAGGCCACCGAGGTCTTAACTGGTGAAAAAGTTGATGCCAAGAAAGACTCTAGTCTTATATCTAGAGCACTATATGGGCAGGCTAAATCATGAAAGTAAGCAGACTAAAAATTGCCGAGGTTATTTCTGAGCGAACGTTGAAGTCATACGATTCAAAAGCGTTGGCTAAAGAAGTCGCCGCCTACCTACTGAGTACCGGGAGAGTTGATGAGCTAGACTCGTTAATCCGTGACATTATAGATTACCGAGCCGAGAAAGGGCTACTCGAAGTTGGCGTTAGCTCAGCTCACCAATTGGATGATGGGCTTAGAAAAGAAGTTAAGCAGCTAGTAAAATCTGTTAGCCCTAAGGCAAACACGATTAGCCTAGATGAAACAGTTGCACCAAACTTGATTGGCGGCCTAAAGCTAAAAATTGCTAACCAGCAACTTGACCTTAGCTTAAGGGCAAAATTAAACCGATTTAAACAGTTGACTAACTAAAGAAAGGGTTTTAAGAAACTACAATAATGGCAGACCTATCAATAAGAGAATTATCCGAAGATATTCGAAACGCAATCGAACAGTTAAAGACCAGACCAGACATTGAAGAAGTCGGTGTAGTTACTCGCGTTGGTGACGGCATTGCTTGGATTTACGGCTTATCTAATTGTGGCTTTAGTGAAATGCTAGAAATCGAAGGCACTGATGGCCAAATGATCACCGCCTTCGCCTTTAACCTTGCAGAAGATGAAATCGGTGCCGTGTTACTTGGTGACGATGTTGATGTTAAAGCTGGTGCAGTAGCCAGACTATCTGGAAAAGTTTTGGAAGTACCAGTTGGTCCTGAGTTAGTTGGTCGAGTGGTTGACCCACTGGGCAACGCTATCGATGGTGGTGACCCGATTAAGACTAAGCAGATGAGTCGTGTTGAACGACAAGCTCCTGATGTCCTGGCTCGAAAAGGTGTCCACGAGCCAATGATGACCGGGCTTATTGCAATTGACTCGATGGTTCCAATTGGACGTGGTCAACGTGAGTTAATTATTGGTGACCGTCAGACCGGTAAGACAGCGATTGCTGTTGATACCATGGTTAATCAGGCACGCCAAAAAACTGGTGTTATTAACGTCTATGTTGCGATTGGCCAGAAGCTATCTAAAGTCGCCGCACTTCAAGAGCGACTAAAGCGTGAGGGAGTGATGGATCAGACAATTATTGTTGCTACCTCGCCAGCAGACCCGGCTGCTATGCTTTACCTTGCTCCTTATGCAGGTTGTGCCATGGGTGAATACTTCAGAGACAATAAAGGTCATGCCTTAATTATCTATGATGATTTAACTAAACACGCAGCTGCCTACAGGCAGATGTCTCTCCTTCTTAGGCGACCACCTGGACGCGAAGCTTATCCTGGGGATGTCTTCTACCTTCATTCAAGGCTTCTAGAGCGTGCCGCCAAGCTTAATGATTCCTTAGGTGCTGGTTCATTGACTGCCCTACCGATTATTGAAACTCAGGCTGGCGATATTAGTGCTTATATTCCAACTAACGTTATTTCAATTACTGATGGTCAGATCTTCCTAGAAACAAGCCTCTTTTACCAAGGTGTTCGCCCAGCTATATCTGTTGGTCTATCCGTTTCTCGAGTTGGTGGAAGCGCTCAAACCAAAGCCATTAAGGCTGTTGGTGGTGGATTAAAATTGGCTCTAGCACAGTTTAGAGAGTTAGCAGCCTTTAGCCAATTCTCAACTGATCTTGATCCTGAAACACGGCAGATAATTGAGCGCGGACAAAGGTTGACCGAATTACTTAAGCAGTCTCAGTACCAACCTTATGCGATTTGGCAAATGTACAGTATTTTATACGCTGCAACCAACGGAGCATTTGACAAGGTACCACTAGATAAGGTCGACGCCATGCTAGACAACTTACTTCGTGAGCTTAAGTCTAAAAACGCTAAACTAACCGAAACCTTGAACACTGGCGATAAACCTTCAGATGCAGACAACGCCGTAATCTTAAAAGTGGCTAATGCACTAGCTAGTTCATATTCTGACAAAGTGGAAGAAGCTAAACCTGCTGCAAAGGCTAAGAAGGGCTAAAACCAACTAGATGGCAAGTACAATAACTCTGAAGCGCCGAATCGGCTCAATCAAGAATACAAGGCAGATCACTAAAGCGATGCAGCTTGTTTCTGCCAGTAAGCTTCGACGTGCCCAAGAGTTTGCGCTTAGGAGTCGGGCTTACCATGAACTAGCCGATGAGCTTATTACTCGACTTAGCTCAATCAACGAAGTAGAAACTCAGCCAATGTTTCAAAAACGAGAAGTTAAGACCCGTCTCTACCTAGTAATTACTAGCAGCAGTGGCCTGGCTGGCGCTTATAACGCCAACGTTTTAAAACTTCTGGCCAACGGTCTTAAGCAAGATGCTAAAGACCGGGTTAAGTCCAAGGTTATCACTGTCGGCACCAAAGGCGCCCAGTTCGTAAGGCGGATTAGTGAAGCTGAGCTACTGGCCGTTTATCCAAGTTATGGTGATCAGCCATCGGCTAACGATATTCGACCCCTGCTAAACACGATTATTTCTAACTTCAAAGATCAGAATGTCGACGAAGTTAAACTAATCTACACCGTCTTTAAGTCAACAATTTCGCAAACTGCGACGCAGATGCAATTGTTACCAGCCGTTAAGCTAGAAGACACAGATAAGCACTACCCTCCTGTTAGTAACTTCGAGCCAGACGTCGAAACAGTTATTGACCAAGTAGTCACTCGGCTGATAGAAGCCGAGATTTGGCAAGCAATTCTGGAATCGCTAGCTAGTGAGCATGCAATGCGTATGGTAGCGATGAAGAATGCGACCGATAATGCCAAAGACTTGATTGATGACTATACGTTGGAATTAAATACCGCCCGTCAATCAAGTATTACCCAAGAGTTGGCTGAAATATCCGGCGGTGTCGAGGCCCTAAACGCCGCGTAATTATTAAGAATATAGATTAAGGAGATAATTTAAACATCATGGCAGTAGTAGAAAAAAGTAAACCCGGTAAAATCAGCCAGATTGTTGGCGTGGTTATTGATATTGAATTTAGCTCAGATAGCTTACCAGCTATCTATAACGCCCTAGAGGTTGAACTCAATGGCCAAACCTTAACCCTAGAAGTTGCCCAGCATTTAAGTGAATCTAGTGTTAGAGCTGTCTCCTTAGGCTCCACTGATGGACTTAAGCGTGGCTCTTTGGTTACTGACACCGGTAAAGCAATCAGCGTACCTGTTGGTAATGAGACTCTAGGCCGGATGTTTAATGTTACCGGTCAGCCAATCGATAACAAGGGCGGCATTTTCAAAGAAACTGCGCCTATTCACCGATCCCCACCACCACTTGTTGATCAGTCTGGCAGAATTGAAATTTTGGAAACTGGGATTAAAGTTATCGATCTTATTTGTCCAATGACTAAAGGTGGTAAGGTAGGATTATTCGGTGGTGCTGGTGTTGGCAAAACCGTTCTTATTCAAGAGCTAATTAGCAACATTTCTCGTTTCCATTCTGGCTATTCAGTTTTTGCTGGCGTCGGCGAACGTACTCGTGAAGGCAATGACCTATACAACGAAATGGAAGAGTCAGGTGTGCTCAAGAACACGGCGTTAGTTTTTGGTCAGATGAATGAACCACCCGGAGCTCGACTACGAGTTGGTTTGTCAGGTTTAACAATTGCCGAAGGTTTCCGTGACAAAGGTAATGACGTTCTTCTTTTTATCGATAACATTTTCCGCTTTACTCAGGCAGGAGCCGAAGTTTCAGCCCTACTTGGCCGACTTCCATCAGCTGTTGGCTACCAGCCTAACCTAGCCCAAGAAATGGGTGCCTTGCAGGAGAGAATTACTTCAACAAAAGAAGGTTCTATTACTTCTGTTCAAGCCGTTTATGTACCAGCCGATGACTTTACCGACCCAGCTCCAGCAACTACTTTTGCCCACCTTGATTCGACAATTGCCCTAAGCCGTGCCTTAACAGAAATTGGTATCTATCCAGCGGTTGATCCCTTGGACTCAAGTTCCAATATTCTTGACCCAGAAATTGTTGGCGAGGAGCACTATAACATTGCTCGTGAAGTACAAAGAGTCCTCCAAAGGTATAAGGACCTTCAGGACATCATCGCCATCCTTGGCATGGAAGAACTATCTGAAGAAGATAAGCAATTAGTTGGCCGTGCAAGGCGTATACAGCGTTTCTTGTCACAACCTTTCTTTGTTGCTGAGCAGTTTACTAATAACCCAGGACAATACGTAAAACTTAGTGATACCATCCAAGGCTTTAAAGAGATTCTTGAAGGTAAGCACGATTCACGACCTGAGAGCGCCTTCTACCTTAAGGGATCAATTGCTGACGTAGTTAAAGCGGATAAAAAAGACTAGGAATAAATATGTTTCGATTCCAGCTAGTTGCTCTTAGCGGTACCAAATTTGACGATCAAGTTTATGAAGTAGTATTGCCTACCATTGACGGTCAAATTGGCGTATTGTCTCAGCACATGCCACTTGTCAGCGTAGTAACTAACGGTGCAGTGATGGTTAGACGTGGCCCACGAGACACCGACGGCCAACGAGAATATTTTGCTACTAACGGTGGCGTAATTGATGTAACCAATAACGAACTACGTGTCCTAGTTGATGAAGCCGATCATGCTGACGATATCAACCAAGCTGAAGCAGAGGCCGCTTTGGACCTAGCTAAGAAAATGAAGTCTGAGGCGAAGGATCAAATCAGCCTTGATCACGCCCAAAGTCTAATGGACCGACAATCGGTAAGGCTGCAAGTAGCTGGACTCAAACGTCGACACCATTCGCGCCACGATTCTTAAGCCTTTTTTAAAACGGCAGTACAAAATGCGCAGCGCTTAGCCGCTTTGGGGATTTTACTTAAGCACTCTGGGCAGTCTTTTTCTTTTGCCTCTTCTGCTTCCCTGCCTCGATTTGAGTAAGCTACCAATTTATTAATCGGTTGGACTACAAAGAAAAAGATAACTGCCGCTATGACAATAAACGAAACAAGTTCGTTCAAGAAATCTCCGTACATAAACACACTGCCATGAATCGTAAAAGATAGGTGTGAAAAATCTGTTCCTTTGCCGCGCACGGCGGTAATCAGGGGCGTTAACATGTCACGGACAAGTGCCGTAATAACCGAATTAAATGCCGCACCAATTAAAACGGCAACGGCTAAATCTATTACGTTCCCGCGGAGTATAAATTTCTTAAAATCATTCACCATAATACGTGCTATTTAATACGAAAAGTAAGCTATTGGTCAAGCAGTAATAGGTTTCTCTATGAAGTGCTATTAGGTTTTTGAGCCAAAAAGATTTTGGGCATTACTCCTTGGGGCCAACAGATACGCTAATGCTGTTTAAGGTTATAACACTTTACAAACTGATGTACTATAGGTTATTCTGATGACATTAAATAAGTGGAGGTTCCATAATGTTTGGAAAACGAAAAGTAGCTGCATTAGTAGCTGAGTTTCTAGGTACTGGGATTCTGACTCTCCTAGTATTGAGTGTGCAACGATCAACAATAGGTGTGCCATTTTTCGTGGCTCTAATTGCTGGTTTAACAATGACAGTAATGTACTTTGCCCTTAGCGGTGCATCGGGCGGTTATTTCAACCCAGCAATCGCTATTGGTTTTTGGACAGCCCGAAGACTATCGACGCTAACTGCAATTTTGTTTGTAGCGTTTGAACTCTTGGGTGGCTGGGCTGCATATTATCTTTACGGATATTTTGTGCACAGCAAGTTGACTGCAATTGGCGGTCATTACAATGGACGTACTCTAGCTGCTGAAGCTGTAGGTGCTGGGATTCTAGCATTTGTTTGGGCTGCTGTGTCTTACCAAAAATGGACTAAGCCACTAGCCGGATCAGCTCTAGGTATCGCAACAATGGTTGGTATGATTTCAGCAGCTGCTGCAGGAATCGGCATCATTAACCCTGCTCTAGCTCTAGGAGTTAACGCTTGGGTATGGGGTACTTACGTTCTCGGACCAGTTCTTGGTGCTGTAGTTGGTATTAACCTTTACGGCTTACTATTTGCCACTAAAGAAGAAGTTGCCGCAGGCGGCGCTGACACTTTGTTTGCAATGCCTTCAATGACTTCAACTAGCTATACTTCACAAACAGTGAAGCCTAGCGATTCTGCTGCAAAGGCTAAGAAGCCAGCAGCTAAAAAGAAGTCATCTGCAAAGAAATCTTCTAGGAAATAAATAAGAAGTATTTTTTCAGAAGAATTTTATTCTAGTCAGTCTGAAAAGACATTAAGCCGTCTTGGGTAAAACGAGGCGGTTTTTTGTTTGCCTTATTGACCTATCAGGTAGTCTTCAAAGGCGATGATGCCTTTAAGATCGGCTGGATAGCTGCTGACATCTGGAAAGTCGAGACTATGGATTCGCTTCCAGACTGACTTAATAAGCAGCTTAAGTCGGTTAGTTTGTTGGTCGTTAAAATCTATATAGAGTTTGTTCAGCTGGCCATTTAAATCTGGTTCAACAAAGTCAAGGTATGCACCACTGACGCGGTAGTTTTTAAAAGTTACCGAATTTTCCACCAGCAGCTTATAGAAATATAGCTGATTTGAGTATAGGTGGAGCTTCGCTTCGCTAGTCCATTTTTGGTAACTCTTGCCTGTTTTATAGTCGACTATAACAATTGTTTTGTTAGCTTTGTCGACAATTAACCTATCAATACTGCCACTTAGATGGGCATCACCAACAAATGCACCTTCATTTCGGAAACTAAACTCACTAGAGTCATCACTGCTTAGGTCTTTTTTATTTTTTAGGTAGTAGTTAGCGATTGTCTCTTGCCCTCTAGCCAGTAGGTTTTTGAAATCAGTTTCATCAAGTCGACGATTAGTTAGGTTTAGCTTGAATTGTTCAAGTAAGTCAGCGTTTTTAGGCAACGACGTAGTGACAATCAGCTGTTTTTGTAGCCAGTCTAATGATTCGTGGATTGCACTACCGTAGTCAACGAGCGGTCCAACCGGGCTTGGGTACTTTAGGATACTACGGTTGTAGAAGTTTTGAGGTCCGGCATTACGGACATCAAGAAAGCTGTTAAGTTCGGTTGGACTGAGCTGATAGTTTTCTAGTCTTGGCTTTAGGATATCTATTAGCTCGCTGTTGAGTTTGATTGGTTTATAGTCGTGTTGCCAGTTGAGGATAATATCTAGTGACGTGCTAGCTAGTTCGAGTTGTTCAACTTGGTTAGCTTTTGCTGGTAAATACGGGCTAATCGTTTGTCCCCGTTCTGCAGTCTGTTCATTCAAAAATACTAGCGGCTTAGTCGGTTTATAGTTATCAGTCTGCCCATAACTAGTGATGTAGACATTTTGTTTCGCCCTGGTTAGAGCTACGTATAGAAGCCTAAGTTTTTCATCAATGTCACGTGTTTGATAGGAAATATAGCTAAGGTTGGGCGGCAGACTAATCCTGGAGTTATTTGAGCGGGCGCTAGGGCCCCAAACCTCATCTATAGCAGAAACTACGTATACCGTCTTAAACTCCTGCCCTTTGGCCTTAAAAGCGGTCATCAGCTGAACACTGTTATTTGATTCGTTGTAGCTAGATTGGTTAAGAATTTTTAGACCACTGCTATTCATTTCGTCGATGAACTCAATAAAATCAGAAATAAGTAGCGGCTTGGTTGTGACCGCATTGTAGTCTTTGAACTGATTTCGTAGGGATACCAAGTTAGTAAATAATTGGCTAATTGCTAGCTCAGGTTTAGCGCCACTAGATTTATAGAAGTCATAGAATGGTGAACGGTAAATTAGTGGCTGTTTATCGATGATCGTTACCTCGCTAAGCCCGAGTATTTGTTCGATTAGGAAATCAAACTTCAGACTTCCAGCATTGGCTGAAAGTTTTAAAATCAGTAGGCCGATTAGTCGAGTACTATCATTTGCCAACAATTCTTTAATCCAAGGGATCCGTTTTTTGTTTGCCGCCCAGGATATTTGCCAAACGGTATCAGTCGGTAGATTCCAGAAGTCATAATTTAAAACTACTGCTAGAAGCGCGTCGATAGTATTACTATTCTTTTTTTGGTTAATAGCATTTACAGCTCGGCAGAAGTTTAATAGCTCTAGGATCACTGGATCCTGTAGAATATTTTCCCGTCGTTCATAACTAATTGGGATATCACTTGCCTGCAGGTATGGTACAAGCGTCTCTAGATATTTATGTTTTGGTGCAATGATAGCGATGTCGCCGAAGTCAGTCGCATTATCTTTTTTAATGTTCTGTGATATCCAGGCGTATTCATTGGTTTGCCGTTCAAAATCTAGTCGCTTTACTATACCTGATTTATCTTTGCTATCTCCAGCCGCGACAAAGTCTTTGTTTATAGTAGGCAGATATTTGGTTAAGCGACTTTCAATTTGCGAAGCAATTTCGCCGGAAAGTTTAATAATGTCGCTGCTTGAGCGGTAGTTCTCTTTAAGCGTTACTTGTCTGACGTCATGGTAAAGGTTAATAAAATCGAGCATATGAGAATACTTGGCACCCTGGAAAACAAATATTGCCTGATCGTCATCACCTACAGCCATTACGTTTGGTCGTCCCTCGTTAATCGGGTTATCGCTAAGCAGCTCAACAAGCTTGGCTTGGGCTTGGTTAGTATCTTGATACTCATCTAGCAGTAGGTACTGATACTTTTCTTGTATCGTATATTTAAGATCAAGATTAGTGTTTAAAGCTTCAATCGATCTCAGAATCATATCATCAAAGTCGTATAAGCCTTGAGCGGCTAGCTCAGCTAAATACTTGCGGTAGATATCACAAAAATAACTCAAGCGCTCGTTCTGCTCTAGGCCTGCGGCAATAAAATCACCATTTTCGTCTTTACTAAGGAATTTAGTCTTCCATTTAGATAACGCCTTATTATCTCCGCTTTCAATTGACGACCCTATAGCTTGATCTAGCTCACGGTCCCAAGCCTCTGCCAGTAACTCGAAACCGTACTTAGTAGTGTCAGTTTTGACGTTAGTTTTAAGTACCAAAAAATCATCTTTTGAGGTTTTTGATACTCTAGCTAATATGCCGCCCAAGGTTTTTGTTTGTTTAGATTTTTCTCCAATAAATTCAAGGTTGGATTTGATGACCTTATCAATATCGTCTGGGCTTAGTAAGGCTCTTTTTGCCTCGCTAATAAGGCGCTTGATGTTCGAGCTCAAGCGCTCATCTTTATATGGGTTTTTATAAGATAAAGTGGCCTGAATTTTTCGAAGTATAATATCGGCCGCTAAATCACTAAGTGGCATAAGTCGAGCATAGTTATTGAAGTATGCTGGGTAGCTAGCTATAAGATCGCTACCAAAGCTATGGTAAGTTGAGACATTAACTTTATAGGCATCGAGGCCAATAATTGTCGCTAAACGTTGCCTCATTTCGTTGGCTGCGCTGTCGCTAAACGTTAGACATAAAATGTTTTCTGGGTTTACGTCGGTTTTAAGTAGAATATTAGCTACCCTAAGACTGAGTAGCTGGGTTTTACCAGTACCTGGGCCGGCAATAACCATTACCGGACCATCAATGTTATCTACAGCTTCTTTCTGAGCCTTATTTAGACCCGAATAAGCTTTTTTAAAATCAAAACTCATATCTGTCTATTATTGTAGTTGCTTTAGACTAATCGAGCTAGTCAGAGTTTTTGGAGATAGTACAAACCGGACAGTTATCTTGATGCTCAAATTCGGTTAACCATTGCTTTGCTGCTGCCCCCCAAGGTTCAAGATCATGAAAGCCGATAAAGTCTGCCGCTTCTCGGAGTGCATAGCCAGCCCATCCATAAATTCGGAATCTGCCCCAGACCACTGCAGCCCAATTAGGGCCAGCCGGGATAACACTAATACCCTTTTTTGGCTTATAGCTCTTCATTTCTTTGCCATCAGCCACTCGCTTTAAGTTATTGGCTACAAAAGTACCATCTCGAATTGCCGTTTGGGCCAGCCCACTGTATGGCGTGTTGGCGTTATCGCCAATGACGTAAATGTTATCATCGGCCTTAAGGTATACATCAACGGCAACTTTACCCCGGTTCATAATGGCAAAGTTATTACTAGCAAAGAATGGATGATTCATAACACCGGCTGTCCAAACTACAGACTCAGTTGGGATAGCGTTCCCGTTAACCTTTAGAGAGTTTACGTCTTCACCCTCTACCACACTGTTGGTATAAACTGCTACACCAAGTTTTTTTAGCTGCCTTGATACCATCTTTGATGAATCCTTCGGTAGTCTAGGCAGTAGTTTAGGTGCGGCTTCGACTAGATTAACGCTAAATTTCTTATGATTTACCCCGTGGTTAGCCATTATTTGTCTTAAATATCCAGGTAATGATCCAGCTAGTTCAATTCCAGTCGGCCCAGCACCAACTATTACGTAGTTTAGATCAGGCCTATTTTCGTCTATAAGTTGTTGATGTAGATGAGCTTTAAACCGCTCGACCTCCTGTTGTGACTTAATACTATAGGAGAATTCGCTCATTCCTGGGATGCCGAAGTAGTTGGTAACTACACCAAGACCGAGTATCAAAACATCGTATTCGATAATAGCCCCAGTTTCAGTAGTGATTGTCTTGGCTTTTCGGTCAATCGTCGTGACACTATCTTTAATTAAGCTAATTGGCCAATCTTTGAACAGCACAGCATATGGTATTGAGGAGTTAGCATATTTTCCGCCAGTTGCTGTTCTATATAGAGTTGGATAATACCTTAGATTTTCATCAGGGCTTACTAGGCTGACTTCAAACCTGGCATCATCTACAAGTTCTAGCGCTGCTTTAACGCCACCAAAGCCACCACCAACAATAACCACTCTTTGTTTTATACTTTTACGCGCCATATTGTATAGATTATAGCCGGATAATTAGCATAAGAGCAATGGTGATCGTGTGTGGAGGGTTTTTTCATCAAAAAGATATAGATTATGCAAATCATGAAAGTCTAAGCCATAATAGCCTAACGTGGTACTGTAAATGTAGAGTAGTATAAGGTATGACATCGAAGATTAATGTAAAAAACAAGAAGTCCAACTTCCACCGTGTGGTTGGAGTCTTGATTGTTTTGGCACTGATGTATCTCGGTGTTAATTTACTTATCTCAACCCATGCTCAGACCCCAGCTACACTTGTTGAAGTGGCCTCTGGTAGTGTAACTTCTCCGGCGACTATTCAATCTGACCCTAATGCACCAGGAGGAAAATATGTCTATTTTGGTGCTCCAGTTGCCCCTCCCCCTCCCACACTCACTTCATACGCTGCAAAAAGCATTGGTGCCTATTCCGGATACCATAATTTTGCTGGAGATAAAGCGATAGGAACTTTAATAGGCCACCCACTTACCTTTGCTAGCGAATATTTAGACTATCGAGACCCAACAAATGGTTGGACTAGCACAGGACAGGGTATTACCAACGCCGGCTATATACAGCAAGTACAGGCTTTGCAGGCAACAAACGGCACTAACTTTAGGATGGCTTGGGGGGTACCAATGTTGCCTACCGTCAGCTTAGACCCAGTAACCCACACCACCGCCAACTGCGTAACTACTCCGGCTACCTGTTGGGCGCAAGGAGCCAGCGGAGACTATAATCAGTACTTTAGAACGGTAGCCCAAAGTTTAGTTCAATACGGCCAAGGCAATGCCGTAATTAGATTGGGCTGGGAGTTTAACTCGAAAAACTTTCAGGTTGCTAACGCTTGGTTTGCCCCTGGTTATTCAACGCAGTTTGTACAATATTGGCAAAACGTCGTAACTACAATGAGAAGTGTTAGCCCTAATTTTGTTTTCGATTGGAACCCAAATATTGGCGCTAATACAATACCTAACCTACCGAGCTACTACCCTGGCGACAGCTATGTAGATGTCGTTGGAATGGATGTCTATGATGTCGCATGGCAAACCTATCCTGGAGCCCAAGCCAATTGGAATACTCTTGCCAATCAACCACAAGGGCTGAACTGGCTGGCAACTTTTGCGTCGCAACACAATAAGCAGATTACACTTCCTGAATGGGGGCTAGGATTCACCACACTTACAACGCCTAATTCTGGCGAGGTAAGCGGTGGTGACAACCCATACTTTGTCCAGCAAATTGCTAATTACATTAATACTAATAAAGTATTTGAAGCGGACGTTTGGAATATCGGACCTTGGGCACTACCAAACGCATCGACTGACCCTAAAGCTACAGCAGAATTCATTAAAGATTTTAAATAGAAATTTAACTCTTTTCGTTTGCAACAATCGATTAGTTAAATAGACTATGTCTTATCGATACCGCTTAAGCTATAATTAAGGCTACATATATGGATGAAATAAAAGAAAAACTAGCTGAATGGGGATTCAAGGGCGAGATTGATGATAGCGATTCAACTCGCGAATTTTATTCGCATGATGCTTCCCTGTTTGAAATTATCCCAGAGATGGTTGTTTTTCCGCATGACGTGGAGGACGTAAAGACTATTATTAGACTGGTTGCTGAGAAAAAAAGCAGTATGCCCAAACTATCTGTTACGGCTCGTTCTGCCGGAACCGATATGGCTGGTGGTGCGATCAATGAGTCAATAATCGTTGATTTTAATAAACACCTGAACAGGATTGGCAAAATAACCTCAACTGAAGGTCATACTCAGCCTGGGGTCTTTTATAGGGACTTTGAGAAGCAGACACTAAGACATAAGGCTCTAATGCCGTCATATCCAGCTTCACGTGATCTTGCGACTGTTGGCGGAATGGTTGCTAACAATAGTGGTGGTGAAAAATCGTTAGAGTACGGTAAAACCAAAGACTTCGTTCAACATTTGAGAGTAGTATTTGCTGATGGTAATGAATATGATGTTGAACCACTTCATGGTGACCGGCTGGAGCAGAAATTAGCCCAGGATGATTACGAAGGCCGCATCTATAAACGAATATATGATTTATGTGAAGCAAACTATGATGCCATTAAAGCAGCCAAGCCTAATGTCAGCAAAAACTCCATGGGTTATACGCTGTGGGAAGTCTGGGACCGCGAGACCGGGGTCTTTGACCTTACTAAGTTAATCGTTGGCTCCGAGGGGACGCTAGGTTTTGTAACAGACATAACTTATCGCCTGGTACCCGCCAGACCGCACTCCGGGCTACTTGTCTTGTTTTTGAAGGATATAGACGACTTGGGTGAGCTTATTCCAAAAGTTATGGAATATAAGCCGGCAACTTTTGAATCATTTGACAACCAGACCCTTTGGCTATCAATTCGTTTTATGCCTAGCTTCTTAAAGCTACTTGGTTTTAAGCGATTTATTCACCTTCTGTTTACCCTAATTCCTGACGGTGTGCAGCTACTTAGGGGTGTCCCTAAGCTAGTGCTGATGATTGAGTTTAATGGTGAAACCGAAGATGAGGTCCGTCATAAAATTCGTAGCCTGCACCAAGAACTTAAAAAGCATCGAGCCAGATATGAAATAAATGGTTTTGAAGAAGACCCAACTGAAGGAAAAAGTGAGAAGTTTTGGATTATGCGTCGCCAGAGCTTTAACTTGCTTCGAAGTAAGGTTAAAGATAAGCACACTGCTCCGTTCATCGATGACTTAATCGTTAGGCCTGAATACTTGCCCGAGTTTTTGCCCCAGCTGCGTAAATCAATAAAGAAATATAATCTTTTCGCAACCATTGCTGGGCATATGGGTGATGGTAACTTCCATATTATCCCGCTGATGAAATTGGAGGACCCTAGTGACCGCAAGAAATTACTGCCAGCGATGAACGAAATAGATAGCCTGGTCCTTAAGTATCACGGTTCATTATCCGGTGAACATAACGATGGATTAGTTAGAGGGCCATGGCTGGAACAACAGTTTGGAGCGGAAGTTTTAGGCCTGTTTAAACAAGTGAAAGCTATCTTTGACCCCGAGAATATTTTCAATCCGCACAAGAAATCTGATGCCGATTGGGACTATAGCTACAGTCACATTCGAGACCATTTCTAGAAATTGGAGTAATTTGACGGACTGCTTTTTATAGGTGTATAGTAGCGTTTATGGTTACCACAAATACTTCAGTAATGGCCAAGTGTCTCATTATTGTGCCCGCATATAGCGAGGGGTATTTGTAGTTTGTAACCAAAAAATATAATAAACAGGCAAATTAAATTAGCTCCCCGCTTAAAATCCGGGGAGTTTTTATTTTGCCAGAAAGGATAAAATATAATGCCAGACTACGAAACACAAGATGTTGCCTCACAAGAGGCAGTCGACCCTACCAGACTAAGAGTCTTGCTTCAGTTTGCAGATCGGGTATTTGGAAGCCCTCATCTGTTTTCAGAGCGCAGCGATCATCTTCAAGCTGTTCAAGACGGCGTGAAAGTTGATCCCCAGCCGGTCTCAGAAGCTGCATGATAAAACAAAAATATAATTAGTAGCCCCCAAAATATTAGGGGGCTACTGGTCCAAGAGCTAGTACGATCGAGGTTAGCAGAAGAACTGTTAAAGATGTTTTAAAGACATGTCTGCCCCAAGCCTTTGGCACCATGAGTGACTTGGTTTTATAGGAGTCAATAAACCAGTAAACGCCGATGAAGTTGATGACCATTAAATATAAAAATCCGGTTGTACCAAGGATGACCAGGCTATCAGCAAACAGAGTGAAAAGCACTATAAAGCTGAGTATCTGCAGCGAAGTGCTTTGATCACCTTTTACTACTGACCAGATAGGTAACTTAGCAGCCTTGTACTCATCTTTTCTATAAAGAGATATGGCATAAAAATGAGAAAGCTGCCAACAGGCTAGAATCATCACTAAAATTAAACCTACAAGATCAATATAGTTATTAACACTGGTATAGCCTACAAGTAGTGGAATCGATCCTGCTATTGCGCCAACGAGAGTGCCATAAATGGTTTTACGCTTAGCAAAGCCATAAAATCCAAGGTATGAGACTAGGCCGAATAAGGCTACGTAGGCAGTTAGATTATTGGTATATCTAAACAAAATAAAGCTACCAATGACACCTAAGATAATTCCGTATATGATGGCTGCTTTTATAGAAACTTGTTTGGTAACTATCGATCGGTTTTTTGTCCGACTCATTTTGCTATCGATCTCTTTGTCGATAACATTATTGAGTACACAGCCACAGCCAATAATTAGTCCCAGGCCGACAAGCATGGCTATTAAGGTCGTTAGATCAATGTGCCAGTGACTAGCAAAAAGATAGCCAGCAAGAGCGGTAATAAGATTGCCATATATTATCCCGGGCTTAGTTAGCTGGTAGTAAGTCTTTATTTTCGACTTAGAGGCCATCTTGACTGTTCAGATATTGAATTTGTTGTGGTATCGTCATTCGACTGTTCAGATTATTGATAATCCAAATTGACCCAAAAACAATAATCAGTACTATCGATACCATTAGGAAAAATATATATAGTTTCCACCTAGGCTTGGTTTCTTTGCCGAGATGCAGGAAGTAGAATACTTGAACGATAAATTGCGTTAATGCTAGGATGACAACTAACCCAACCAACACCGTGGTTGAAGCAGCGTGGTGGCGGACGCTGAGGTATGCAGTGGCAGTTAGTACTAATGAAATAATGTAACCGTAGACGTATGGCTTAAGGCTTAACCTCTCATCTTCATGCTTGGATATAACCGGTGATTTATTAATGCTCTGGCTCATTTATTTAATACTCCAAATAGATAAACTAAACTAAAGATGAAAATCCAGATTACATCTAGGAAGTGCCAGAAAAGCGCTAACATCTTCATTCGCCGTATATTTGCATGTGTCAGTTTGGTTTTCTTTATTCTAAAAATCATCACTGCCATCCAAATTAGGCCGACGCTAATATGCAGCCCATGAGTGCCAACAAGCGTAAAGTAAGAAGATAAAAATCCGCTTCTAGTCCAAGAATCACCAATAGTTGTTAGGTGGTGAAACTCTTTAATTTCCATCACTAAGAAGCTGAGGCCCAATATAAAGGTAATAATAAAGAACAGCCTAACCTTAGCAGCTTGTCTGTTTTGTAATGAAATCATTGCTAGGCCGCAGGTGAAGCTGCTGGTAAGCAGTAGTAGGGTTTCAATCATTACATAAGGCAAATTGAATATCTCTGACGCTGAGGGGCCGCCAAAGGTATTGCCATGGAGTACTGCGTATACAGCGAACAGGCTGGCGAATAGAACACAATCGGTCATGATGTAGATCCAGAAGCCTAAGAAAACTTTATTGTCACCGTCGTACTCTAGTTGAACTTTTTCGTTTACGACCAGTGTATTTTCTGCCATCTTATGCCCTTGCCTTCGTTTGTGAACGGAACTTATTATCGATGATTTCTACTTCGCTGGCCGGAATGGTGTACTCTGTGTCGTCGTTAGTCGAGCGAATAATAATTGTTACAATAACGCCTAGCAGGCCAACGACGCCAAGCCAGACTATGTGCCAGATCATGGCAAAACCGAAGAGGAAAGCAAAACCGGCAATTATTAATCCAGCACCAGAGTTTTTCGGTAGCGTTATGTCGCTATATTTAATTGCCTGGGTCGGCTTAACTATTTCTAGTGCTTGGCTTGAAGCCTTTGGATGTTTGCTTATCCAGAATGGATCTCGGTCAGCTACAGTCGGTATCACAGCAAAATTATAGAATGGCATGGGAGAAAGTATTGACCATTCAAGTGTTCGGCCATTCCAGGGGTCGCCTGTTTTATCGAGGTTCTGTTTTCGATCCTTGATGCTGATAATTAGTTGCAAGATTTGGAAGCAAAGACCGGCGCCAATAATAAGTGCGCCTATGCCGGCGGTAATAAACAGTGGCTGCCAACCTGTCGAAGCATCGTAATGGTTAAGCCGCCTGGTAGCACCCATTAGCCCAAGTATATATAACGGGGTGAAAGCAAGAGTAAAGCCTAGGAACCAGCACCAAAAAGCGTATCTTCCGAGGTTTTCTTTCAGTTTAAAGCCTAGGACTTTTGGCAGCCAATAACTTAGGCCTGCAAAATAACCAAAGAGCACCCCGCCGACGATCATCATATGGAAATGTGCCACCAAGAATAAACTGTTATGTAACTGGAAGTCGACTGGCGGAACAGCCATTAGGACACCGGCCATGCCGCCGATGGTGAACAAGACGACGAATCCAAGAAACCACATCATTGGCGTATTTAATCTTATCCGCCCCTGGTACATCGTAAATAACCAGTTAAATATTTTAACGCCTGTCGGTATGGCAATGATCATCGTCATTATCCCAAAGAAGGCATTAACGTCCGACCCCGCGCCCATAGTAAAGAAGTGATGTAGCCAGACGGTAAACGATAATATTACAATTGCCCAGATCGCCACCACCATTGAGGTGTAGCCAAATAGACTCTTTCTGGAAAAAGTTGCCACAACCTCAGAAAATATGCCAAAGGCCGGAAGAATTAGGATATATACTTCGGGGTGACCCCAGGCCCATATTAAGTTGACGTACATCATCATATTCCCGCCTCCACTTGCCGTGAAGAAATGCATGCCAAATGTTCTATCTAGAGCTAGTAGGGTTAGAGTTACCGTTAAAATTGGGAAAGCAAATATAACTAAGCTCATTGATCCAAGGACACTCCAGGCAAACATCGGCATTTTCATTAATGTCATACCTGGTGCCCGTTCTTTGAGAATAGTGGCTATAAAGTTAATACCAGAAAGTAGGCTACCAACTCCGGCAATTTGCAGACTCCAAATCCAGTAATCTACTCCGACTCCGGGGCTAAAGTGGAGCTCGCTAAGTGGAGGGTATGCCAACCAACCGGCTGCCGAAAACTGACCGACTACTAAAGAAAAGTTAATCAGCAGCATCCCGGCAGTAAACAGCCAGAAGCTGATTGAGTTAAGAAACGGAAAAGCCACATCCCTAGCCCCGAGCTGTACTGGTAAAATCAGGTTAATTAAGCCGAACATGATACCCATAGCCACAAAGAAGATCATAATTGTGCCGTGAGCAGTAAAGATCTGCTGGAAGTGATTAGCGTCGAGTATGCCGTGTGATGCCCCTACCGAGGTTGCTTGTTGGGTTCGGAGTAATAACACATCAGCAAAGCCACGCAGTAACATAACTACTGCCACAGTTATATACATGACACCAATTTTTTTCGGGTCTAATGAAGTAAGCCAGTTACGCCAAAGCCACTTCCATTTTTTAAAATAAGTAATTGCAACAAAGGCAAAAATGGCAATCAGAACCATCGATAAGGCTCCTCCGGCAGTAATTGGGTCGCTTGGGATAGCGCTAAGGCTTAACTTACCGAGCAGGATACTTGAGAAGTAAATCACTGCGTCGATCCGATCGTTGATGACATTTGCATGCCAGGGGCCATGTATTTATTGATAATTGAGCTGTATATATTCGGCTGAGTACTGTTATAGAAACTAACCCGATTATTCTCAGATGGCTGGCTTAACAGAGCATATGTCTGGTAATTAAGAGGTTTTTCTGCCGACTTTGCGTTCGCTACCCAATTATTAAATTGCGCAGTAGATGAAGCGTTAGTCATAAAGTGCATCCCGGCGAAGCCATTGCCACTGATATTGGCCGAAGAGCCATAATAACTGCCCTGTGAAGTGGCCATTAGATGAAGCTGGGTAGACATTCCTGGCATGGCGTAGATCTGACCGCTTAATTGAGGAACCCAGAAGGAATTCATTGGTGCATCAGCTGTTAAGTAAAGATTGACTGGGGTATTAACCGGTATTTGCATTAAATTAACGCTGGCGATGTTTTGCTGCGGGTAGATAAAAAGCCACTTCCAAGTAAGAGCAACAACTTCAATGCTGATTGGTTTGGTGCTACTGGCAATCGGTTTATAAGGGTCAAGTTGATATGAAGCCCTCCAAGTTATTACCGATAGAATTAGGATTAGTGCTGACGGAATTAGCCACCATGTTGTTTCTAGGATGGCACTATGGTCAAAGTCTGGCCGATATTTTCCTTTATGGCCATCGCGGTATTTGTAGACAATATAGAAAGTAATGACGAATACCGGTATCACAACAATTAGCATCAGGCCTCCGGCGACAAGCATAAGATTGCGCTCTTTTTGGGCGATTGGCCCCATAGGTGTAAGGACTGCTATAACGTGGTGCGAGAAGTAATAACTGGCGAGTAAAATAACAGCTAAGACAGCCGCTAAGACAGATATAATTTTCGTTTTTTTATTCATCCCCGCCCTCTTTAGGGTTGTTACCTAATAAAAGGTAAGCATTTTACTAACCTTTATATATTAACATCTACCACTCAAGAGTTAATAGGCTTTATTTATTGACTGGTTTCTGTGGGGTTAGATCACTAGGATCAACCGGGAAATAAACTTCAACTTTAGTGCCTTTTCCTACCTGGCTAGATACGGTTATGACAGCTTGGTGAATATCGGCAATTGTTTTGGCAATAGATAGCCCAAGGCCATGACCTTCATTATCTATGGATTTTGTTCTAGAACTATTCGCCCGATAAAACCTATCGAAAATATGATCCAAAGAGTCTTTAGGGATACCCACCCCATTATCTTCAATTATAAAGACTACTCCTTGATGTTTGGCGTGTGTAGTTAGGCTAACCGATGATCCAGAGGAGCTGTATTTAAGGGCATTGTCGAGTAGGATGACCAGCATCTGGCTAATACTGGGAAAATCACCGTACATTCTTTTATCTACCAGATTGGTTTCTATTTTGATCTTTCGGTTCGAAGCCAAGTTAGTGAGCTGTCCTCTGGCGTCGAGAGCCACTTTTTCGCTACTGATAGTTTCAAAGTTTTGTCTTAACTCACTAACCTCGAGTTTGGTCAGTCGTAGCAGATTATTGATTAGGTTTTCAAGCTTTGACACTTCTTCTAAGTTACTAACAAGCGTATCACGAAGCTCTTTTTTAGAAGCTTCGTCACTTAGTAAGGCGACTTCACTTTCCATACGAAGAGCCGTAAGTGGTGTTCGGAGTTCATGACTAACATCAGCCGTGAACCTCTTTTGCTGTTCATGTGCTTCTTCAATTGGCCTTAGGGTAATTTTTGCTAATAGATAGCTAACAATACCGGCTAACATCAGGACAACCAAGTTAAAGAGCACCAAACGTAGCAGTAGAGCGTGGATCCCACTATCTATATCCTTATCTGGCCGAAGAATTGGGTTATCACGAAATACCGGAAATTGGTTGTAGATTCTTTGAGATTGTAGGTGGATGCCTCTAGCGATGTCGCTTGCCGCCAGTCTATAGACAACAATACTGAACATTAGACTGATGGTCATGGTTAAGGCGAGATAGGAGGCAGTTAGCTTAAATGTTGCTGAGCGGAACATAATTGATGATACTTTCTTTTGCATCTTTTTTAGACACTGGCACTTAGTTTATAGCCGAAGCCTCTAAGCGTATGTAATAGTGCGGGTTTGTCTGGGAATGGTCGGTCGATCTTATTTCTGAGGTAGCCAATGTATACTTCGATTGTGTTTGGTAGTATGTCTGCTTCTTCGTCCCAGATGTGGCTGACGATCATATCTTTGGTTACAACCTGTCCTGGGTGATGCATGAAGTATTCTAGTAAAGAAAACTCTTTATGCGAAAGCTTGATTAGGGTATCACCTCTTTTAACATCATAAGTTTGGGGATTTAACTCTAGATCGTCTATCTTGAGCGTGGAGCCTACGGTAACCGGTGGCCTGCGGAGCAGTGCGCGAACTCTTGCGGTTAACTCATCAAAAGAAAATGGCTTTACTAGATAGTCATCTGCGCCGCTATTTAGCCCTTCAACCCGATCACCAATAGTACCTCTTGCAGTAAGCATAATTATTGGTATAACTACGCCTTCTTGACGAACCTTTTTACATAGCTCAACGCCGTCCATACTTCCTGGCAGCATCCTATCTAGGACAATCAGGTCGTAGTCTGAATCTAGAGCATAAGACAGCCCGCTATCGGCATCATGAACCATATCAACGGC
>DAIQON010000001.1:0-321803 GCA_036787835.1 Candidatus Saccharimonadota bacterium
ACCTAGATCTAGGCTGTTGTTAGCGTTAGCTATTAGCGCTTGGTTGATGGAGGTAACAACAAGATTAGAAAGAGCAGTATTAGCCCCTGGCCCCCCGACAGTTGATGCACTCCCCTCTACACGCCAGACATTGGCACCAGCGTCGTAGACTAAACTAATTGAGGCGCCTGAAGCTATATTAATATCCCCACCTGTACCCGTAATTATTACACTTGATGCGGCTGAATTAACAGTATCGTTGTTGTGAATCTTTAGAGCGGTAGCAGCAGCGTTAACAATAGTTAGGATACGGCCATCAGTACCACCAGCGATGCCAGTTAGAGTCTGAGCGCTAGCACCAGTGAAGCGAACTAAAGCACCGTTTATTGATAAGTTGTTGATATTGCCGGTAGTTGAGTTATCTGTTGCTTTTTGGAAAGCCACATTGCCACTATTAGTTACCGTAAGGCCAGCAGAAGCTGTAGTTGCACCTTGAAGGCTAACGGCACCTGTACCGGTAGTCAAACTCCCAGCTCCACTTTGAGTAATATTGCCGTTGATTGTATTACCTGAGCTGGGTAATGTAAGTGCTCCACTGAGAGAAAGGCTGCCAAAAGTAACATTAGAACTAGTGCCAATATCCTGCGGCGTAGATAATGTAAATGTACCACTGTTATTTGCTACTAGGATCTGATTGGCGTTATTGCCAACAATATCTACAACTCCACCACTTGTAGTACTAAGAACATTACCGCTAATTGTTAACCCAGTGCCTAAAGAAATTGCGCCAGTTACACCACCGAGTTGGGTTACAGGCGTAGGGGGTGTTCCCTGAACTTGGCTATAGTCGATTGTGCCAACTGTAATTCTTCCAGATTGATCGACTTGAAATACGCTAGTACCATTGCTCTCAAGATTTAGCAGACTCCCGCTTCCGGTTTTATTAATATTTATTGAAGGGAAGGTAGAGCTATCGACCTGGGCTGCTGCCTGTGCCAAAAGTACGCTGGTTTGTCCCGCTCCTCCTTTAACAACGCTCAAATCAAAGCCGCCATTACCATCTGACGAAATAGATACGCTGCTATCAGAGGAAGTTAAGTTAACCACCCCTGTATTAGTAATTGAAGTCCCGCTAATTGCAATGCCATTACCTGCAGTCAGAGAAACACTTCCTGTTAATCCCTGTAGACTAGTCACTTTTGGTGTATTTGCTGCATTAGCAACAGACTGAAGTAGCGAACTTGAAACAGATAGAGAACCGCCGCTAACGGTAAGGCCGTTGCCTAATCCAATAACTCCAGCAGAGCCACCAAGGCTAGTGACATACTCAGGTATTGAAACTGGATCAAGCGATACGAACTGCGTTCCGTTGAAATAGTAGGGAGCATGATTCGCCTGATTATAGTAAATTTGCCCATCAACGGGGGCAGTAGGCGCAGCAGTAGGGGAAAGAATCAGAGTCTTTGAGACGCTCAAATTGCCGTTTACAGTTAGCTTATTAGCCTGGCCAAGCTGAATCTGATAATTGCCACTGGCTTGTTTCAATGAAAGGCTGGAGCCAATTGAATAGCCGCCGCTAGAGTTTGGGCTGTTCAGGCTATTGTTAGTCTTAGCACTGTTAAACAGACTGAACAAAAAAACTGCCAACCCTATTAGCACAATACTGGCTAAGGCAATAAACGTAACTATTAATGCATGTTTGTCGTACTGGAACAGAGACTTTTTATACTGCGTAGGTATTTGAGATTGAACTGGTGAACTGACCTGTGACGAAGAAGACTCTAAGCTAGAGTTGTAGTCTGATGCTTCATATCCGCCGTCGAGACTGCTATCAGTCAGATTCATAATCTATTTTTCTGTTGTTTATTTAATTTTGGTATATTTACCCGTAATTGTATTTTATACCCCTGGTCTAACACTTACAAGAAAAATGAATACAAAATTATAACATTTTGACTAGTTATCCACAGTTTTGAATACTTTTATGGTTACCTAAGCAAAAGATAGATGGTTAGACTAGAAATACCGGCAATTATCAAGACCATGCCCATAACTGACGTTAAGGTTCGCATAACTTCGAATTTTGCCAATGGATTTCGTCCGATGGATATAATCGTACTGTAGATTGAAGCATAAATAAGGCTGATTACTGAGGCCAAGCCTATAGCGCCAATTATAAGTGCCAATATTATCCGAGTATTAGAAATTGGGTGACCTAAGAAGTTGTTAGCTAATTTTTGTAGCCCTGTTTCTTGCTGTGTGCCCTGGTTAGAGGTACCGATTGCTAAGGAAACAGGTATATAACCGACTTCAATGGTCTTTGTTTTTCCTTTTGAGTCAGTAACCTGTTCTGCGGTTGCCCCAGAGCTAGATGAGCTAAAAGCAGATTGGGCAACTCCAATAACTCTTGTATTTAGCCCCACCTTCATACCGACACCATTAATCGGTGATACGCCGACTTCGTCACCAATATTAATTGAACCGTTTATTGTACTGACTAAAGTAGTTGCGGTGCCATCAGTGGCAACCTGAACAGTATTGGCTGAACTGTCTACTTCAAGCAACGAGGTATTCGCAGCAACTGATACGCCAATTAGTCGAGTCCCATTAGAAGTATTAGCTTGCTCAACTACATTGCCACGTTCTTGAACTAAGCTAACAAGGCTTCCGGGCTGAATAACACCGTATATACCATAAGCTCTTGAAACCGTCGGAGACGTTGCTGAGGCAGATGAATAAACCATTATCGGAAGAAATAGGATAACAGAAGCAATCATGCATTTTAACATTTGCTGTCGTTTCATACTGATTAAGATTATATCACTTAAACAGTTATGGTTAAGGTCAATTAATCCAACTCTAAATAATGCAAAAAATGAGCCAAAAACTGTATAAATTAATACCAGTTGAATCAGCTCCTTGTATTAAGCTGTTATTTTCGGTAAAATACTTCGGTGGTTAAGAGGCGAGATTATTAAGCAAATAGTCCACTCTGATTAGAAATAAGAACAAACTATTTCTTTAGGGGGCATTAGCTCAGTTGGCTAGAGCACCTGCTTTGCAAGCAGGGGGTCATCGGTTCGAGTCCGATATGCTCCACCACATTTTTAAGAAGTTATTTCCGTAGTTTGGGGCGATTAGCTCAGCTGGTTAGAGCGCGTCACTGATAATGACGAGGTCGGAGGTTCGAGTCCCTCATCGCCCACCAAATCGGAAATTAAAAAGAGCCTTCAATAAAAAGGCTCTTTTTTATGCTTAACAACTGAATAGTGCAATCAACGTCAATTCGTATTTTACAGACACTGATGGCTCGTCCGAATAAATTCGGATTTGTAAGTTGTCAGTACTGATTTACAACTTACCGATATCGACCTAGCTAACTAGAGATTGCTCCGCTAGTTGCTAGTATTCTCCCTAGAAAGGAGGTAATCCATCCGCACGTTCCCGTACGGATACCTTGTTACGACTTAACCCCAATCATCTCCCCTACCTTAGGGCGAGGCAAAGCTCACACGTCAGGTATTGGCGACTTTCATGGCTTGACGGGCGGTGTGTACAAGACCCGGGAACGTATTCACGGTGATGTGCTGACTCACCGTTACTAGCGATTCCAGCTTCAAGCAGGCGAGTTTCAGCCTACTATCCGAACTGAGACCAGTTTTGATGGGATTTGCTCCGTCTCACGACTTGGCTGCCCTTTGTACTGGCCATTGTAGCGTGTCTGTAGCCCCAGGTGTAAGGGTAATACTGACCTGACATCATCCCCCCCTTCCTCCCTGTTACCAGGGCAGTCTGTCTAGAAAAATTCAACTAAACATAAGGGTTGCGCTCGTTGATGGACTTAACCAAACATCTCACGACACGAGCTGACGACGGCCATGCAACACCTGTCACTGCGCTCAATAAAGCACTTTCTTCTTTCGAAGAAATTCGCAGGATGTCAAACCTGGGTAAGGTTCTTCGCTTACTTTCGAATTAAACAACACGCTCCACCGCTTGTGCGGGTCCCCGTCAATTCCTTTATGTTTTAGTCTTGCGACCGTACTCCACAGGCGGGATGCTTAACGCGTTAGCTTTGCTACTACCGGGGTCGATACCGATAACAGCTAGCATCCATCGTTTACGGCGTGGACTACCGGGGTATCTAATCCCGTTCGCTCCCCACGCTTTCGTGCCTTAGTGTCAGGAATAAGCCAGTACCCTGCCTACGCCATCGGTGTTCCTCCTAATATCTACGGATTTCACTCCTACATTAGGAATTCCAGGTACCTCTCTCATCCTCTAGCTTAGTAGTTCAGACAATGTGTATGTGGTTGAGCCACACGCTTTCACTGTCCGCTTACTATGCCACCTACGCAACTCTTTACGCCCAGTAATTCCGGATAACGCTTGGATCCTCCGTATGACCGCGGCTGCTGGCACGGAGTTAGCCGATCCTTATTCATATGCTACCGTCATAATCTTCACATATAAAAGCAGTTTACAACCCGAAGGCCTTCATCCTGCACGCGGCGTTGCTCCATCAGGCTTTCGCCCATTGTGGAAAATTCCCTACTGCTGCCTCCCGTAGGAGTCTGGGCCGTTCTCAGTCCCAGTCTGGCTGATCATCCTCTCAGACCAGCTAATGATCGTCGCCTTGGTGAGCTTTTACCTCACCAACAAGCTAATCATACGCAGGCCCTTCCCGAAGCGCCGAAGCTTTAATCCAAGGATCACATGCGGTATTAGACACCATTTCTGGTGCTTATCCCTCACTTCGGGGTAGGTTCCTACGCGTTACTCAGCCGTCCGCCGCTCGTGTACCCCCGAAGGGGCCTTACCGCTCGACTTGCATGTATTAGGCACGCCGCCAGCGTTCATCCTGAGCCAGGATCAAACTCTCCAAAAAAAGAATTTGTTCTATTAAAACAATTCAAAATGAACTGACGTTGATTTGCACTATTCAATTGTTAACGATCACTTTTTTTGGACACTTATAGCAAGGTCTCCCAAAAGGTCCTAACAGTCTACCCTGTAATTAACCCCTGTGTCAATGGTTTTTCTAGGAAGTTAGAGAACCTCTTAAGCTTACCCCCGTAACTCTGTTGTACCTTAGTCTACAACTTCTTCCAAATCATCGTCATCTTCTTGGTCGTTTTTATCAACTAAAGCAAGTGACACAACTTGATCATTATCGTTCAGACGCATAATCCTAACACCTTGAGTGGCTCGGCCCAGTTCAGGAATATTCTTAAGCCCAAGGCGTATCGTTTGGCCTTGCTGGCTAATGATTATGACCTCCTGATTGTCTTCTCCGCCTAGCGTCTTAACGCCTATTAGTTCACCTGTCTTAGTATTCACTACTGCAGACCTGATACCGACACCACCTCTTGCGTGTGGGGTGAACTGAGAAATCTTGGTGCGCTTACCGTATCCATACTTGCTTATAACAAAGATGCTTGAGTTCTCTTCAACGATATCCATACCTATGACACGATCATCTGCGCGTAATCGAATACCACGCACGCCACGACTAACTCTGCCCATTGGACGAGCACCGCGCTCATGGAAGCGTATTGCTTGTCCTTGAGAGGTCGATATGACTACCTCATTATCACCGGTGGTCATTCTAATCCATTTAAGCTCATCCCCAGCGTCTAGGTTGATGGCTATGAGACCGGAGGTCCTAACATTTTTGTATTGTTCAAAAGGAGTTTTCTTAATCACGCCGCGCACAGTGCACATAATTAAATTGATGGCGCTATGGGTCTTACTAACGTTGATTACTGAGCTTACGGTCTCTTCAGGCTGTAATTGTAGTAGGTTTACTAGGGCAACACCTTTTGCGCTAAGAGAGGCTGCAGGAACCTCATAAGTCTTAAGTCTAAAGACTCGTCCCTTATTAGTGAAGAACAACAGGAAGTCGTGTGTTGATGCGTTAATAACGTGCTCAATAACATCCTCTTCTCTAGTCACCATGCCACGTCGTCCTTTACCGCCCCGGCCTTGCTTCTTGTACTCAGCGATTGGGCTTCGCTTTACGTAATTTGCGGCAGTTAAGGTAACTACTACCTGCTCATCGGCAATCAAGTCTTCATCACTAAGTCGATTAAGTTCAGCATCAACAACTCTTGTTCGGCGTTCATCTGCATAAGTTTTTCTTAGTTCAAGAAGTTCATCTTTAACAATTTTTAGAACTTTTTTCTCATCAGCTAAAATTGCTTCAAGTTCAGCAACTAATTTAAGAAGTTCAGCAAGTTCATTCTCGATTTCTTTACGATCAAGACCAGTGAGTCGTCGTAGCTGCATTGCCAATATGGCCTTGCCCTGAATCTCGCTAAGCTTGAACTTCTTAGTCAAGTTATCCAATGCTTCTTCATAAGTTTCAGAGGATCGAATAACTTTAATAACTTCATCAATATGATCTAGGGCGATCTTGAGTCCTTCGAGTATATGTACGCGATCTTGAGCCTTTTTAAGCTCGAATTCTGTTCGACGCCTAATAACTACCTGTCGATGCTTAATATGTTCTTTTATAATGTCCTGTAGTCCTAGGATGCGAGGTTGTATGCCGTCGATTAGTGCAAGCATGTTGTAGTGGAATGTGCTTTGCAGCGGCGTCATCTTAAATAACTGATTAAGTAGCTTACTTGGGAAAGCATCTCGCTTAAGATCGATAACAATTTTTACATCGCCACGCGAGCTTTCATCACGAATATCACTAATTCCAGTAATCTTCTTATCTCTGACTAGATCAGCGATCTTGATAATAAGCGTTTCTTTGTTAAGCGCATAGGGAATCTCGGAGATAATAATTTGTTGTCGCTCACCTTTTTGGGCCTCGACAATCTCAGCCACGCCACGCGTAACTACTCCGCCTCTACCAGTTGCATAAGCTACTTTTAGAGCTTCTTTCCCATAAACCACCCCGCCAGTTGGAAAGTCTGGCCCTTTCACAAATTCTAGTAAATCATCAAGGGTCGCATTGTCATGATCAATTTGAAAAACGGTTGCATCAATAAGCTCACCTAGATTGTGAGGTGGAATATTTGTCGCCATACCAACGGCAATACCTAGCTGACCGTTTAGCAGTAGATTGGGTAATTTAGCAGGCAAAACAACTGGTTCTTGTGTCCGTCCATCATAGTTATCTCTAAAATCTACAGTGTCTTTCTCTATATCGACTAGAAGCTCTTCGGCAAGTCTATCCATCTTGGCTTCTGTATAACGCATGGCGGCTGGCGGATCTCCGTCCATCGAGCCAAAGTTACCTTGTCCATTAACCAACATGTAACGCATGCTCCATGGCTGTGCCATACGTACCATTGCGTCATATATAGATGCGTCGCCGTGTGGATGGAAGTCTCCCATAACGGCACCGACAACGTTGGCACTCTTACGATGCTTTGCGCTTGCTGTAATACCGTCACGTTTCATTGTATATAGGATTCGTCTATGCACTGGCTTAAGACCATCACGAACGTCTGGTAAGGCTCTAGCAACAATGACGCTCATCGAATAACGAAGATAGTTATCTTCCATGACATTTTCAACGGTTCTAAGTTCAACTATCTTGGAGTGATTAGAGTTGTGGTTTTCAGCTGGTTGTATAAGCTCTTGGATTTCTTCCAAGTTATCTTCTTGGTCTGCCATCTAAATATCCAAATCCTTTACAAATTTTGCATGTGTCTGAATAAAGTTCTTTCTGAGTTCTACCTCGCTACCCATAAGCTTATTAAAGATAGCGTCGGCCTTTTCGGCATCTTCTACTCGAACTTGTATAAGAACTCTCTTTTCAGGATCCATAGTGGTAGCAAATAGTTGCTCGCCGTCCATTTCACCAAGACCCTTGTATCTCTTCTGCTCAATAAAGCCGGCTTGTTTGTAACGCTCATCGTCATTTGCTGCTCGCACTCCACCAGCTGCAACTTTAGCGTCAATAGCTTTATCTAAAACTACGTCTAGATCATCTTCATCATAAATAAAGATGCTCGACTTACGGCCTGGTTTTACTAACTCAAAAAGTGGTGGCTTAGCCAAGTATAGGTGCCCCTTATCTACAATTTCGCGCATATAACGGAAGAAGAAGGTCATAAGTAGAGTAGCAATGTGACTACCATCAACATCGGCATCGGTCATAATAATAATACGGTCGTACCTAAGTCCATTAATATCGAAGGATTCTTCAATACCAACACCTAGAGCCTTAATTAAGCTAACAATCTCATTGTTAGCGAGCATCTTATCCAGACGGGCTCGTTCAACATTTAAGACCTTCCCTCTTAAAGGAAGAATTGCCTGACTTTTGCTGTCTCGGCCTGTTTTAGCCGATCCACCAGCAGAGTCGCCCTCAACGATGTATATTTCAGAGTCTTTGGGGTCCTTATTTGAACAGTCAGCCAGTTTACCTGGCATCGATGCGCCTTCAAGAATACCTTTTCGCATAATATTTTCGCGTGCAGCACGAGCAGCTTTCCTGGCTCTAGCGGCAAGTAATGCTTTACCAACAATTTTACGAGCAACGGCGGGATGTTCTTCCAGATAATAAGTGAAGTACTCATTCATTACTGTCTCAACAATGCCCCTCACTTCTGGGTTACCAAGCTTATTCTTGGTCTGACCTTCAAACTGTGGATCTGGTAACTTTACTAAAATAATACAAGTCAGACCTTCGCGGGTATCTTCGCCTGAAAGGTTGTCTTCCTTTTCTTTTATAAGCCCTTGCTTTCGAGCGTAGTCATTAATGACGCGCGTAAGTGCTGACCTAAAACCGGTCATATGAGTACCACCGTCTGGGTTTAAGACGTTGTTAGCAAAGGCCTTAATTGTCTCACTGTAGGCATCGGTATATTGGATAGAAATCTCAACCTGTACCTCATTAACTGTTTTATCTACATAGAAGATATCTTCATCTACAACCTCTTTGCCTACATTAAGATGCTTAACATAGCTTTGAATACCACCTTCAAAATAAAAGCCATATCGCTTACCACTAGCTTCATCCTTAAGATTGGTGTGAATGCTCTTAGTTAGATAGGCGGCATGGCGCAATCTATCCAATACAGTATCGTAGTTAAATTCTATAGATTGGAAAATAGTTTCATCTGGGTAAAAGGTGACCTCTGTGCCAGTTTTATCCGATTTTCCAGTCACTTTTAGGTCACTCTTAGGAATTCCCTTTTCATAATCTTGTTCGAAGATTTTTCCTTCACGAAAAACCTTTACATGTAGTTTGCTACTCAGAGCATTAACAACGCTACTACCAACTCCGTGGAGTCCACCAGAAACCTTATAGCCACTATCACCAAATTTACCGCCTGCATGAAGTACGGTTAGTACCGTTTCAACGGTACTCTTTCCAGTTTTAGGGTGAATTGCGGTCGGAATCCCACGTCCATCATCTATAACTGTAACTGAGCCATCGGCATGCATAATTACAGATACCTCTGTAGCGTAGCCGGCTAAGGCTTCATCAATTCCGTTATCTACTAGTTCCCAAATTAAATGGTGCAGACCTTCAATGCCGGTGCCGCCAATATACATACCAGGTCGCTTACGAACCGGTTCAAGACCCTCGAGAACGGTAATCTGCCCGGCCGAATATTCATCAGTTTTTTTATTTGCCACTAGTAAAAGACCCTCAGTTTAAAAAATTACTCTATTTTTATTCCCACTAACCAATATTATAGCTGATTTAGAGACTCTCGGCAACAGTTAACAAACAGTGTTTTGTGACTAATAACTACTTGTAGTATGGGTACTATGTGTGCTTAAATTGAGCTGTACTAAAGGATAAGCCTTAAAATAAAAACTCAAAAAATAAACCATGTTCGAAAAACTATTATCATCCATCACCTTTAATCCCAGCTTGATTCATCAGTTTTCTTTTTATTACAAAAGAATGAAAGCCGAAAAAAGCATTAGACGAATCGGTTTAATCTTTTTATCTCTGGCTTTCCTAATCCAATTTTTTGCTTTTATTAGCCCTCCGCAACCTACTCAGGCTGCATCACCAAATGACCTTATAAATGGTGGCTTTAGTTCTGCTGCTGAGGCAGCAAACGACTGCAGATCCAATCTAGAAGGATATGGATCAATCTTAGCAACCTACGGAATAACTTGTGATCGAGTTGCTGCAGGGAACACCATCACCATAAACTCAAGGGATTGGAACGGTCAGCTCTACTCAATGGGGAGAGACTCCTATGGCAATGTTGCTGGGAACACCCCAGTTAACGCCGGGGGAACAACCCTGTTTGCTAGATACCTTTGGGGCTGGGATAGTCCTGGTACTAGCTCAACCTATCAAGCGCTGAATGTGACTAGCCCTGGTGGTCAAACTTTCCTTTTGCTTTATCCATGTGGCAATGTGACATCTGTTGGTTTCCCGCAATCGGTTCCACCACCTGCACCACCGCCAACGCCCGTACCGGCACCGGCTCCACCACCTAAAGTATGTGCTCTTGACACCGCTATACTCGCCTCAAATTCCTGGTGCGTTCCATGTCTTACTAATCCACAAGTTATTTGGACAAGTAGCCAATGCAAGCCCTGCAAGCAGTCATCTAGTAGCCAGGATATAGCCGCCTGCATCGTTAGACATAAAACAGCGAGTAATTTAACTCAGGGTATAGCTGATGCTAATGGCACGACTGCCCAGGCGGGTGATCTAATAAAGTACACCCTATACGCTCAAAATAGCGGCGCTGCCGTCATGAAAGATTTCATTTTCTCGGATGATCTAAACTATGTACTTGATTATTCAACCGTCAGTGACGCTGGAGGTGGAACGGTGGACTCCAAGAATACAATCTCTTGGCCACCACAAACAATCCAACCAAAACAAACCGCTAGCGTTAGCTTCCAAGTTAGGGTAGATGACCCGATTCCCCAGACACCAACCTCTTCGAGCGATCCAAACTTCTTTAACTTAGTGATGAGCAATACTTATTACAACACCATCAAAATTAACCTACCTGCAAGTCCTGCTAAAGTAGTCGAAGCTGCCACTACTACCAGCCTGCCTAATACAGGTCCCGGTACAAGCATATTGTTTGCTGCTATATTGGTCGCTGCCGCTGGTTTCTTCTACTACCGTTCTAGGCTGCTAGTTGACGAATCAGCAATTGCTATTAAAGAGAGTGTAGAGGGGGGGCTTTAGATGGCTGAAAAACACCAATCCAACCCAGAAGTTTATAGCCCTTCTCACGAAAATCATGAGCGTGATAAGGATAGAAAAAAGACGCCCGAAGTAGCCCATAATAAGCTTAATGAAGAACAAGCAAAGAAGCTTGAACAAGCCCGAGCGGAGATTGATTCCCAGACTATAGAGAAAGATAAAGTAATAGAAAAAATCGCAGAAACATCTAAGTCAGAGTCTGGAGAATTCAAAGGTCCAGTAAGTGGTGAGATGAAAAAGAATGCACTCAAGAGAGAGTTAAAACATGTACGTAGGCACTTACCTAAAGTGGATCAGCTAGGCAGCAAAGTCATTCACCAGCCACTTGTTAAAGTTATTAGTGATGCCTCAGCTAAGACTATAACCAGGCCCTCAGGCCTATTGGGGGGCGGTATAGCCGCATTTATAGGCAGCGCCCTGTATTATTACTTCACTAAGCATATAGGCGTTAACTACAACTACTTGTTGTTTATATCATTCTTTGTCGCTGGGTTTGCCATCGGTTTGATTATTGAGCTGATTGTCTGGTCTTCAAGTCAACGTAATAAATCAACTACCTAGTTAAGGTCAGGGGCCTTAGCGGTGACTTGGTCAGGTTGTTTTAAGTTTCCTTCTCGATCAATATAGATAGTATCGCCGTCGTTGATTTCATCATCTTTGTTAGTTGGGCCAGGATTAGCTGTAGTCTCGCTAGTTTTTAACTGGCTTCTAAGTTCACCAGCTATTTTATCTACTTCAGCCTGATCTATGTCCGTGCTTGATATATTTGCAGTTGCCTGTGTACTCGGTAATAGGGTGGTATTAGTGCTCCCTGACAGCGGCAGACTTACTGGAGTTGGATTAAGTGGCTGGCTAACTGTTTGGGTAGGTTGTGTTGGAGTTGCGATAGTGTTGGGCTGAATTACCGGCGCCGGTTGAGGCACCTGCGCAATTGGTTGTGGACTCAGGGCTGGTTGAGGCGCGCCTTTTTTGGCTAGCCAGTCATCTAGGAACGAACCGCCTGGCTTAGCACGCTGCGGTATTTGGGCACCTGTTGAGGCTGCCATTGGATTTGAGGTTGGTGTTGAAGCCAACGGGCTCTGGAATTGTTGTGACGAGTTAGCAAAGGATGGTGGTAGTCCAGACTGAGGTGCTCCAGGATTAAACGCTGGCTTAGGCTCTTCCTTGGTAGTCATTCGTTCAAATATCTCCTTCTCGACAATTGCTTTAGGCCTACCGTATTTAGCTGCAGATAACTGCTTTAGAGCTGAGGCTAGGCGCTTATTAGGTGTACCTAGCTGGGGTAAAGAGGCCATAGTAAACGGCGCCGTTGGTACGCCACCAATGAGGGTTCTTACTATAGTGTTATAGTTAGGAACTCTTAATAAATCTTCTGCTTCGAAGATTGGCTGGAAATACTTACCAACTGTTTCAACATCATTCTGACCGATTCTAAATGAGACAATCGTACCAATATTACCAAATACTGCATCACGAATTTCTTGAGATAATTGGGTAGTAAACTGGTTTGCTACGATCAGGTTTAAGTGGAACTTCCTGGCTTCTGACATTATTGTTGCCAGACTGTCTGTGGAGAAGTTCTGGAACTCATCAACGTAGAGTGAAAAATCACTTCTCTCTGACTCTGGTAAATCAACTCGACTCATAGCCGCTGCCTGGAACTTCATTACAAAGATCATTCCGAGAAGCTTAGAGTTCATTTCACCCGTGCCACCTTTACTGAGATTTACCAGCAGGATCTTCTTATTGTCCATAATCTCTCGTAAATCAAAGGCGCTCTTTGTCTGGCCTATTATGTTGCGCATCATTTCATTGCTTAAGAAGGCACCGAATTTACTAACAAACCAACTAACAACTTCACCAAAATCGTTTGACCTCTGACTTTGAGGCATTTCTTTCTTCCAGAATTCAATAACATTCTGATCAGTCACATGCTTAAGCTTTTGATCAACGTACTTTGGATCACGAAATAGCTTAGGGATATCTACGAACGTACCGCCCTCTGGGTCGGCCATAATCGTTAACGCGGCCATTCGGAAAAGATGTTCATAGCGCGGACCCATAATACCTTGGTGCTGCGGGTCATATAGTTTATAAAGCATGTTTAGGGCTTCTTGAATTAGGAAATCTTTTTGCTCTGGTGAATGGAACTCAAATAAGTTAAGCCCCATTGGGTACTCCATATCGCCAGGTGAGAAGTAAATCAAGTCCTCTGTACGCTCCTTAGGGACCATAGCAAGTAGGTTTTCGACCGTATCGCCATGTGGATCAACAAATGCAAAGCCATTGCCGCTCAGCATGTCTTGAAGGGCTAGATTTTCAAGAAAAGTAGACTTACCAGTTCCAGTTTGTCCGACGGCATAGATATGTCTTTGTCTATCAGATAAGGCCAAGCGAATTGGCTTTTTAGCGCCCCTAAAGATGTTATACCCAAGAAGTAAGCCTTCGTCAGATACATTCCTAGGCCCATCGACTTGCTTCGAAGCCTGTTTTGATAACTGGCTGGTAGGAATATTGCTTTGGTCAGGAAAATGAAATAGTGTTGCCAGTTCAACTGAGTTAAGAATGGTTTGACTATTGTGTTGCGGGAAAAAGCGCATTATATATGATGTAACTAAGCTGTCTATGTCCTTAGCCGGTATATATTTAAAGCCATTCTTCCCTGGCAAGTCGAACAATGCGAAGCTGGCGACTATTTGACTTAGAATTCCTTGAGCCCTTTGGCTAACATTAGATGAAACCACTACGCGTATTACAGTCTCGAAGGCGGGGTGCCTTGTCTTATCATCAATTGCATCCAGTGTCGCTTGCTCCATGTTAGATAGCTCTTTAGGTGGTTTAGGGCTACCGTCCTTGTTGTGATCTGGTGGCTTTGATAGAGCAATCGCGAGACTTCTTATCCACCAAAGAATACCTTCTACGCCTTTTTTACTCTCCTTACCTTTTCGCTTACTGCTAGCGAAAGAGGTCGAAGTTTTACGCCAATTCTCGTCTGCGGGTCTCATTAAAAACTGAATTGCCGCTCCATCTTCTTTGCCAAGTCCTGCCATAGCGCTAAGTAGTGCCTGCATAGTATCTCTTTTTAGATCTTGATAAGTGGCTATTGGGTAGGCATAAGACTGCTTGAGAACGAGCTCGCCGCCGAGAGTGCCGGTCAACTTACCGACTTGGCTAAAGATATTGTGCTCTGATGCTTCTTCAATTCTCGCAGTAGGATATGCACTAATTATGGCCTGCTTAACCACCTCGACAAGGGCAATTGGGACAGCTGCATAGAAATAAACAAATCCTTGTGCTCCGATTATTTCAAAGGCAAAGTGACGCTGACCATAAAACTTATTTTTGAAGCCTTTTTGCCAAGTACTGGCGATAATATTATATATAATTTGTGCCTTACTAATGGTCTCGTCATTTACATCTCGACGATCACGATTGCCTGTATCGGTATCGTCACTTGGTGGTGGTAAATGTATAAACAAAGGTACTATCTTAAGGCCACGTTCATAATTCTTTTGCTCACGAAATATGTTTCTTATATGAGCATATACAAATGGGCCGGCTATTAATGCAGCGGCAAAAATAAAGGCTATAACTTTAAGAAAAGCTGACACAATAATTACTCACTTATCTTAATTACCTTGTTGTAACGTTTTTTCATATAGTCAGCACGGAATAAGTTTATTTCCTTGGTCTGATTATAGGGATCTGATCTGTTAGAATCAACGATTTTCTTAGCTTTAATGACCCACTCTTTCTCAATTAAATCATTGTCATCTGCTGTGGGTGGAGCAACAATATTCGTTGTTGTTTGAGCTACGGAAGTGTCGTCTTGGGGAATATTAATATCAACTGGCAAGTCAGTGGCCTGAACTAGAGGTATATCCACTGTCGGTATTTTCGGCTGACCGATAGTCTCCGATGCGACAGTTGCTAATTCTGGACTTTCAGAAATTTCTGTGGCACCAACCATCCCACTCTCAATAACTGGAGGTGGCAAATTAAGATTTGTCGAGGGACTATTTTCCGTTGGGTTCATAGTAAACATTATACAGTTAAATGGCTAGGATATACAGATTAACATTTTTATTTCGAAATAATTAAACGTAGACACGTGGCCTAATATGTGTCAGGTAAATATAAAACATTAACCATAGCGGAATAATGACCAAGATATCTCGCGCGCTTAGTTGGCCTATTGATTGCAGTGCAAGTAACACACTAAACAAGATTGCCAAGAAAATAGCTAGCCGACGTCTATTTTTGATATTGACACCAGTTCTACTAATTAAATATAGAAAAAGATCCATAATAGCGTAAATAGTCACACCCAAGAATATAAAGCCAACAATTAACATGCCTGAGTTAATGTGGTCAGGATTAGTAATACTGAAAAACAAGCCATTTAATACTAGTAGGCTCATCATTATCAGGAATCTTTTGCTTTTTAGGTATGTTTTCATCTTATTACGTAAAATACTGCTCTTATTATAGAGCAGTACGCAAGTTTCTAGGCGCCGAGGCAACAAATCCGCTCTAATGAAAAACTATTGTAGCGCTTGCTGCCGTCGGCATTTGACTGACCGCTCAGTTAGCCTTTAGGGCTAAAATGAGCGAAATTTTCCCCGCCTTAGTTAGCTATCTAACTGCTAAGGCTTTCGTCGAACGCTAGGGCGCTCTTTGATTTAACTGTAAGTTCGTTTTTGTTTTTGTTACTTACAATAATGAGATTAGCACAAACGTTTTGTTTTGTCAATAAATATTTCAATTTATTATTTAACTGAACTAATTAAATATCGACAATATTTATCACATTTATGCTTGCTATATTTAAACCTATCGCCCACTAAAATGTACTCAGAAGTCACGATTTTTAATTTATATTTTTAGTAACATTTTGTATCTGTAAAAAGTTATGCACAGGTTTATTTATTTTAAGCATTAATATTATTGACTGGCTATTATCTATCGACTATTATAAGCCTAAGCACTTGAACAAATAAAGTGCTCAAAAACAAAAAGCTTTATGAAACAACGCCTTCTCGCAAGGCGTTGTTCCAAGAAAAAAAGCTTATAAAATATCAAACAAAAGCAAACATTCGAAACAAAATAAATACCTCGTCTCTACTCCAGGCGAGGTATTTTTTATTGGAAACTGATTGACCTCTATAAGCTAATCTGTTAAAATTCGAGCATCAGCAAATAAGTTATTTATTAACTTGAAGGAGATAGGACCTATAGCTAAAATGACTCGCCTGAATGGCGAAATTAGAGCCCCGCGATTACGCGTCATTGATGATGACGGTAAACAACTAGGAATTCTAAGCCATTCTGAAGCACTTAATCTAGCCCGCGAACGTGAACTCGACCTGGTTGAGATCTCGCCGTCGACTGATCCTCCTATAGCTAAGATTACCGATTGGGGTAAATATAACTATAAGAAGACTAAGCAGCTTCAGAAAAATCGCAAAGCATCTAAGACCGCGGACTTGAAACAAATTCGATTCGGCCTAAAGATTGGTGACCATGATTTAGAAATAAAGCTAAACAAGGCAATAAAATTTCTAGAAGATGGGCATAAAGTGAAGTTCACCATTATGTACCGTGGGCGAGAACAAGCGCATAAGGAGATCGGATTCAAGTTAGCAGAAAAGGTTTTAGAGCAATTTGGTGATAAAATAGTCGTTGATCAACAACCAAGCCTAGCAGGAAGACAGTTAAACTTTGTTATAAGGAGCAGCAATAATGCCAAAGCTAAAAACTCATAGCGGAACAAAAGACCGAGTAAAGATCACTAAGAACGGTAAAGTACGTACCGGCCACCCTAACATGAACCACTTTCTAAGTAAGAAGTCTGGTTCTCGTAAGCGAAGCCTTAGCGGTCTATCAACACGTACCGGGAAAAATGCCCGGAATATTAAAACTAGGCTAGGTGTCTAGTTTTAACCATAACTATTGAATTTTAAGGAGTAATCATGAGAGTAAAGCGCGGAGTTACAACTCACAAGAAACATCAGAAGATAAGAAAAGCCACCAAAGGTTTCACCCATTCAAACAGGGCCAGCATTAAACGTGGTAAGCAAGCAATAACTAAGTCTCTACAGTTTGCCACCCGAGACCGAAAGAATAGAAAGCGAACCTTCAGAGAAATATGGAATGCTCGTATCAATGCTGCTGCAAGGCTTAACGGAACAACTTATAGCAAGTTGATCCCTGCTCTTAAGAAAGCAAACGTTACTCTTGATAGAAAAATTCTAGCAGAACTTGCTGTTAACGAGCCAAAAGCTTTCACTACAGTAGTTAAAACTGCTATAAAATAAATCCGACTATCTCTAGCCGGATATTGCTTATTCTAATTTAGGCAGACTACCTATAAGCCGGGTTCTGTTCTTGCTAGATAAATCTATCAAGAGCTGATCATCTATCTAGGCCAGTAATTACTTATTGGCTCAAGCGGTTTATTGGTGGATCTTCAGCGGGACACTTCGAGTTTTAGACTCAAAAAATCCATCTCCTTGCAGCGGGTAGGGTTTACCCCTTCCGCATGTCACCATGCAGAATTGTGGTCTCTTACACCACTCTTTTCACCCTTACCACTATAAAAGTGGCGGTATTGTCTCTGTGGCACTTTCCCTAGACTTAACATCCGGTCGCCGTTAGCGACTACCCTTCCCTTGGCTGCCCGGACTTTCCTCGTCTTATTTTCATAAAACGCGATCAGCCGGTAATCTGCCCTGGGGTTTATTATAGCAAATTTGTCTGATTATTGGATGACAATTCTTCGTCTAGAGCCCTGTTAACGGCTGCATCGGCTAGTTTATTGTACTCACGTGGCACATGCTGGTAGCTAACGTGTTTTAACGTCTCGGCCATAGTTTTTATAGCATCGTGGATTGGCCATAAGTCCCTATTCTTTACTTTGAAGATACCCTTCATCTGATTTACCACTAATAGACTGTCCATCAACACCTCTACTTCTAGGGCGCCGAGTTCAATACAGTTCTCGATCGCAAGCTTTAGAGCTGTATATTCTGCCTGATTATTGGTTGTAACACCTAAGTAAACTCCTCTATCGACGATTATTTTTTCAGCTTCATCAAATATGACGTATCCGCTAGCAGATGGACCTGGGTTACCTCTAGAACCACCGTCCGCATATAGCTTAAGCTTCTTGTATCGCTTCTTTGTGTCATTTGGCTTAATTTCAACATTATCCTGTGGCTGATCAATTAGCTGATCGATGGCTGTAGCAAGGTCTCTATCCTTGTCTGTAATGCGCTTATCTCCCTCATGGGTGATTAACCAGATCTGAACTACGCTCCATTCATTTTCCCAGCGAGGATGGTGATTCTGTTCTTCTGCTAGTTCAGCCACCTTAGTCATAAAATCAAAGGCTTGAGTGAAGTTCTCAAAGTTAAATTGACGGTATAAACCGTGTTTTGTTTCTTGCCACATGCATAAATCTTAGCATGTCCTAGATCAGATATAACAATTAGGATAGAATTACTGGAGGTTTCGGGGTGTGGCGCAGTTGGCTAGCGCGTACGGCTGGGGGCCGTGAGGTCGCAGGTTCAAGTCCTGTCACCCCGACCATGCAGGATTTTATGAGTTTTGAAGTACGTTTTGAACGGCTCTCTCATCTGATAATCAACCACTTTTTCGCTGTCTACACGCACGTTCAAGTAGATAATTCGGGCAATCCGGTCTTTTAAGCCCACATCTGCGGCTCTAAGGAGTTTTCCAGCGTTTTTTATTATGTTCAAGAACTCCTCGAAGCTCAAAACGTCTTCATTCGGGTCGGTAACTTTCTCTTGCAGCTTATCAGCCTCACCTTGTAGCCCCTGCATTTTAAGCGATTGCTCCTCAATATACTTTTCATTGTTTTTGTAGACAGGGCTATCCTTCTTGAGGTTGATGATTTTTAGGCTACGGTCTTTCACATCTCGGTCTATGCTTTTTACAGCACCTTGCAGGGAGTGAATCTTAACGACTGTCTCTTGGAGCTTGGCTTTATTGCGTGTTTCCAACTTCTTGCGGAGCTTTTCATAGTCGTCTTGGTTCACCTCTACGTTATCGAGCATTTGATACATAAACTTGAATACCTCAATCGCACGTATCGACTGGTTGAGCTTCAGTTCCTTATTTTTACGCTGGCAATACTGATTATCACAACGATACGATAGTTTTTTTCGGTTCGTGGGAACTTGCGGATACATTTTTGAATTACAGTATGCACAGTAGACCATTTCCACCAACGGCTTAAAGACTTTGCGTTTTGTGTCAGCCATAGAACGTCTACCTGTAAGCCGTTGTACATAATTGTAGGTATCCTCGTCTGTGGCTGGCTCAAAGTCATAGCCCTCTAGCTCTCTAAGGTCAACGGCTTTGCCTTTTTGAATCAAAATACCGTAATAAAAGGGGTTCGGGAAAACCCTGTCGCTCAAAATCTTGTCGCTCATTAGAACCTTCTTGCCAGCCTTTTCTGCACCTTCTTTATAAATCCGAGCGTAGCCGTTATTGTTCATATACGTGGCGATTGACTCAAGCGACTTATTTTCCTTACGCATCTTCCAGGCGTCGCAAATCAGGTCAAAGTTTTTACTACCATCCTCATTGTCGGGGTGGTAAATGCTATCTTCACCTCTAATATAACCGTGAATGGGTGTACCAGCCGATTTTCCTTCTTTTAGCCCTTTGCGCACACCTCTTGTTACATTTTGAGAGAGGTTACGTGAATAATAATCGGCCATTACAAACGATATGCCTAATAACATCTTACCGCTTGCGTCATTAGTAAAGTAATGCGTAACGAACTTGAGGTCTTGTATCGTGCCGCTATCTATAAAATTGAGGATATGACTGCCTTCAATCATATTTCGGGCTAGGCGGTCAGGATTCCACGCCAAAATAGCGTCGTACTTACCGTCTTCAATGCCTTTCATCATCTCATCAAAGACTTTACGCTTGCCAGGAGTCTTTGCTGACTTTTCTTCTTTGAGGACTTTTACGATTCGCATACCGCTTCGTTCAGCCAGTAATTTACATTCGTCTATCTGGTCATTGATAGAACGTATTTGGCGTTTCGGGTCGTCGGTAGACTTACGAGCGTACAAAACGTACCGTAGCTTTGTAATGTCTATTTGTGGCTCGTCTTCGTCCTGATACATTGTTTTATTTTACCTGTAAACAAGGTTGACGGCTAATGCACTAAAGCTCTATGCGACCGCCATTGTTGTCAGAGATTGTCGTTTCGTTGAGTTTAGCAAGAGGTGATTCAATGTCTACCTGTTGCAAAACATCAATCAACTCCATGAGAGCGTCATCGTTAGAGGTGTCAGAACGCAAAAAATGAGGCTGTTGAATAGCCTCTTCGGAAACTCCTGAACTAGTGGTGGCTTTCTCCTTGTCCATTGTTTCCGAACGTCGGACTCAGGATATAGGCCAAATACTAGATTTGTATAAGCATTATAACAAAAATTGCCCGATTTTTCCAGTCTGGTTTTATGTCGTGTAATGTAGTTTTGTAGTCGTAGAAGGCTATTTAAACCCTGAAAACGTGTCTGCGTGAGTGCAGTATTTTCCGGCTGATTGCTCATAACTTCACGTCCTCAAAGGTCTGGTAATAACGTGGCAGGTCAGCTTCAGCTTGTACATCATCAAAGTAGACCTGTAGGGTACTGATACTGCTGTGGCGAGTGTAACGTGCCACCTGTAATAAATCGCCCTCGTAGGCTCTTATCAACTTACTTGCGTAGAAATGGCGTAGTCCATGCACCGACTTTGCTATGCCTAGCTTCTGAAAGACCTCACTTACTAGCCTCTGAACGCTACGAGTGGTCAGGCGTTGCCGTAAACTGTTATTGCTATTACTGGTAAACAAGGCTCCGTCTGCCACTTTATTGCTGGCTAGATACACACGGAGTAGCCGAACGGTTTCAGGGTGCAGACTGACAGCCTCTTTGTCATCACGACCCTTGCCCTGAACGTAGGCTATACCCCGAGCAAGATGCAGGTCGTTAACATTTAACCTGACAGCTTCTATCTGCCTCAAGCCTTGAAGCGTCAGGAGGCTGATTATGGCCTTCAGACGTGCGTTTTCAGGGGTTCTAGGTAGTAATTGCAGGTATCTACCTACTCGAGCTACTTCAGCATCTGTCAGACCGTCCTTTTTATGCTTGCGTGATTGGCTAAATGACTTGATATTCTGAGTAACATCAACAGGCAGTACACCCTGACGATTCAGTTCTTTCAGCAGTATCCGAGCCGTAACCAGCAGCTTATTTTTCGTTGATACTGAGATGTCTGTTCTATCCGCCAGTGAACGCTTAAAAGCCAGGAAACTGTTACGATCTAAACCATGCTCACGGATGAAGCTCAGAAACACGCCTATTCGAGCCTGATAGTCATAGCGAGTGCTGGCTGAAACGTCCAGTAAATCAAAGACTGACGTGGCTTGGTGTAATAAATCCTGATCTGAATGGGCGTTTAATACAGCCAGTTGTGAGTTAATCATTTCTTACCCTAGCCTTGTTTACGGATAAGCCACCGGCTGATATTGTCTGTTTCTTCTTTAATCTCAGATGCTATATGCTCATATACCGGCCACATTTCTTCAGGAATAGAATCAGCCCATAGCCAACTTACTGGCTGGTCTTTGCCGACCTGCGTTTCCCATACATTTTTCTTGTAATTGATACTTGATCTAGTACACCACATGATCTGTTCCAGCAGGTTATGGTCACTCATATCTGAACCTAGCCAATCCCTCTTATTGAACGGTATCTCTTTTCTCAACAGATACTTTATCCAATCTATCTTGAGGAGCATATACAGTATTCCTGAGCAGTGAAAGTCGACCGCTTCAAGCATGATGTCGTCTACGGTGGCGTATGGAACATCGTTCCAGTCTATGACTTCGCTTGAAAAGTACGACTCCAGTTTTTCAATATCCCAAGTCTTTTCAGCGAATCTGCGATTCCAAACCCTAGCCATTTGATTCAACATCGGCACATCCCAACGGCTGCCTCCTGCTCTTGCTCTGTAAAGCAGGGCATTTACCAAATCGTTTTCTTTATTGCCTTGAACTGGTCGCATGGCGTAGTCTTTGCCCTCCTCCTCATCAGGGTTACCCACATCCAAGTCTCGCCATTTACACCTGGCTACGTCTCCGATTATTGAAAGAGCTACTGTCTTTTCTTCCTCAGTCAGTGGCACACTGCCTTTTGCACTGACCTTTGCAAGCATTGCAGCATATTTATCGTAATCCGGTGGCAATATGCAATCCTCTATAGGAATAATCATCAGCCTACGCAATGCGTCTACTTCGTTTAATTGAATAAGACTCTTAGCTGTTCTTACCGCCTTGTCTACGTCGCCTCTCCGTACTGATTTCTGGATTGCTGACTTTAACAATGACGGTGAAAAGGGTACTAGAGCCTTTACAGTATTCTTTGATATTTTTTGTTGCACGGTTGCCTCCCTTAAAAATTGTTAGTTATATAAGGAAGTGTAGCTTTGTGCAAACTGTTGTCAAATGTTTTTACCTCTGTTAAATGTTAGCAACTACGAGCTGATTCCAGACAGTGGTTAATACCCTGTGGGTCAGGCTTCTGCTGCTTTTAATTCCGTTTTCTTGCCAGATTTACCTGATACTAGTACGAGTATCGAGAACACCAGTATTGCCACAGCCGATGCCATTGCCAAATAGTTTCCTATACCAATAGACACGAATCCGTTAGTGCTGAAATTAAAGTTGCTATTTGCAAAGCTGTTTATGGAGTTCATCCCACCTCGGTCATTGAAGTAAAGTATCAGGGACATTCCTGCTATGACTATGGCCGCCAAGATGCCTATAACACCATTCAGTATGCGTGTAATTTTGTTGTGCTTGAACACACTCAAAGCTGTTGCAGCCAGAATAATGCCTGAAGCTATCAGTAGTGTTTCGGGCGTACCACTGAAATAACTGTCGTATGAATTAGTGCCACTGCCACCAGCAGTCATCCAGGGCAGAAACGTACTTACGATACAAAGAACGGCGGATGAGGCCAGCCCTATACTAGCTACGATAGCTTTATTAGATATGCCTTTCATTTTCTTTACTCCTTAATTTATTTACGATGAGTTAATTTTTGCAGATAAACAGATGAAATACAAATAAAAAGAACCTGAACAGGTGTAGCCTCATCAGATACTTTTTGCCATCGTTATGATGAATGGCACGAACAAGCACACGACAAAAATTAGCCAAAGGCGTTAAGCACTACCGAAAGGTAGCCGGACTATCTCAGGAAAAACTAGGCATTAACTCCGGACTAGGCAGAAGCTATATATCAGGCGTAGAACGCTGTGAACGAAATCCCTCACTGGAAAGCCTTGAAAAGATTGCTAAAGCTCTAAGGGTTAAAGTCTCGGATTTGACGAACTTTTAGCATTTAGCTACGGAGAACAGTCAGTAACTTCTGTGATAATATGTCTACATGTCTTTCTCGGATTTCAAATCAGTCACTGTTTGGCCTAAGGACGACGAAACTAGCCCACTAGTTTTTCTAATCTATGCTGCTGTTTGGTTCTTTGTGTTACTTGGGTTTGCATGGATGTTTGTTGGATTCAATGCGACCACACAGCTAGTAGAAAACGGTACTCACGTAAAGATCCTTAATTGCGATTCACAAGCACCTACTGATGGCTGTTCCGATGATACTACAGGAAATTATATTAAGAGTTCTATCAGTTTTGATGCGTGGGCCGATGGAATTATTGTAGGGATAGTAGCAATAGGCACTTATGTCGGTCGCCTGAGCGTAAAAAGAGAAAAAGAAGGTACTTATCAAAAGAAACGATTAAGTAAATTTAACGCAAAATATTCTGAGCTAAAGACCTCTATGATTAGGACGATCAATGAAGCAATATCAACTGATAAGGACATAAAAGCAGACTTAACTAATAGCGGACTATCTACACCGGAAGAAACAGATAATTTTGCCGCACAGGTAACCGGCTATCTCCTTGGAGATATAGCAGATGTTACGATAGGCACCAAGGAGCTAGCGAAGAAAGTCTACAAGTTACCACCTGTAAGGCCACTTGCTGCAGCAATAAGAAAGTGGAAATATAGCAGCCTTTTCGAGCTACTTGGCACTGAATGGGTTAATAGCAAAGAAGCGGATCGGGTATCAAAATTTATTAACGAGGAAGACGAGCGCATTGAGCAGAGCAAAGACTACACTGAGTACATGAATAATTTCAGTAAATTAAAGTTTTAGTTGTCTGACGGTATTGGAAATCGTACGCTAAGAGACTTGTTGAACATCAACTCTAGTCGTACCCTCACGACCTGGTTATACTGATAGCGATTCAACCAGGGAGTTATATCTAAGCAGTTAATAAGTCCGCCTCCTTTTAGATGTTCATCATGTGGAGCAAGGTAGAACGCCAAAATCTCAGTTTCGATACCTGCATAAGCCTGTGTTACTGGATTCGTAAAAGCATTCAGCAATGCGACTTGCGTACCGAAATATAAGCTACTCCCCAAGTGTAAACCTAAATACAAAGAGAAATCGTCAGTCTTTGGTTGGTAATCCTTATCCATAATTGCTTTTCTTATTTCTGGCCTACGATCTGTAACTCCAGGAAGGTCAACAGAGCAAAATGACACAAGAATACGTTTAGCAACATTCAAGGGTTTTGCTCCTATAACATCAACTTTTATCTTTTTGTTTTCTAAATAGTCATCTTTGTTAACTCCTTTAGGTACAGATATAAGTAGCGGTATTTGCTGAACGAATATATTGAAAAAATCTGCAAAGTCTCCATCATATAATCGTCCTGATAAATTATTGCAGTCTGCACAAAGTGTATATTCTGCATGACCATTTTGTTTGATTTTTCCGTATGGTTTATCGTCTCCATTGCCAATAGTTTTTAAAAGTTGATCACCATCATAAAGTTTAACTTTAGTTCCTCCACCAGCAACTCTAGGAATAATATGTTCCTCGGTCAAAGTTTTCTTCAAGCCACATATACGACAGATGCCTATCTTTGGTTTTCTTGCCATAAATATATTGTGTCATATTCATGGTTATTGCCCTCTGTTTTCTTCTGTACTGTGTTTTAACAGCTCAGAGGTATGAATAGTAGTTTCAACCTCTGGAGTCGATTAACAACATCATGATCACGTAATAAACTAACCGTCGGCAAGCTCGGTACGTGCCAGTTCGAAGTCCAACTTCATACGCTTCTGCTGTATTTCGCTAACCATTTCGATATTCTGTATATTGTGTTCGTTCATGAGCTTTTTGTACTGCACCCCGAACCGTGTCGGGTAGTCGCCGTACCCTAGTCGACGCTTCTGCTTCTCCAGGCGTTGGAGCTTACGATAGGTCATACCTGACCTGCCAAACGCATTTTTTCGGTACTGACTTGGGTATTTCAGCTCCAGGCATTGTCGGCAAGCAATGCGAGTGCCATAAATGTACAGCTTGGTCGTTCGCCGATTACAGCAGGGAGCTTGAAACCAGGGACGCATACCATATCGAACTCTAGACTGGCAAAGCTGAATATACACATAACCCTTATACGGATGCGGTAAGTACGTTCGTAGCTGACCGAAGTTCCGCATCTGGTCGTATTTCAGGCACTCAAACAGGTCAATCTCCGGTACATCTGTAATAAGTGCTGGCCTTAAACCTCTCATAAGTCATCACTCCCACTAACCATTGTTAAAGCCTGTACAGACCTACTTAAATCTAAATCATTTGGGCTTTGGCTTGCATAAACCTTTACATTTCCTGTCCATCAACGTAGCCTGAACGCCCCAATAGGCATGACCTATACATATATTATAACCCCAACCGTTATCTCCCTCTATTTTCGTCTGTACTGCGTTTTTATCACCAATTTGTTCAAGTCCTTACACCTTAATGAAGTGCATTTTGTAGTTCTACCTCTGTTAAAGTTCATAAGCAAGCTCATAATTCACTGATTGTTGTGAAGCTCCCACTTTCAAATCGGTTAAAAATGGCTTGTTTTTGCTATAATCCCAATAGGTTTTTAGTGAGTCAAGGAGTGTATCAAGTTGTTCAAGGTTAATCGCTCCTACTCGACCAAATTCTTTAAGATAAGTGTTTTGACTTTGTTTTATTTACGCCAATTGCGGAGGAAACAAAACAGTGTGCCGTACTACTTGGCTTAATGCTAGTAAGCCCATATGACTATAACCAGATTCGGGCATATCGAATACTCGCAACTCCACATCCACATCAGAATAAGTTGGATCAAGTAAGTCCTCTGCGTTGGGATCGGGTTTTGTGGCTAATCGTTTTACCAGATTATAACCAAGGTCTTCAGAATCAAAAACCAAGCCCTCAGGTGTTTTGACTACAAGCTTAACACTCCCAGGCCTATCATTCTCAAGAGACTCTCGCCTATGCTCCAAGTGATCATGATTACAGTGCATAATGCACAACTCTCGTAATTTATTATTATAAAACTCGTCTCTATCATCAGCCGCCTCTAATTCTGAGCTGGGAATAAAGTCATCTAATAACTGTCTAGACATAATAAATGTAAATGAGCCATGTCCATCTTGAATACTCGATTCAACATGAAGATGCGGTATTCTAACAACCGGCAGAACTTCTGGTGTTCTAGATAGGCTCATAATTATCTAATATCATCTCATAGAATATAAGATATGTCAAGTTTAGGGGGTTTTCCAAGTTTTATAGGCACACATAGTCAATTGTACGAATAACAAGGTGCCGGGCACCGAGTTTGATCACCTGAGGGATCCCAGGTGGGTGCTCGCACGGATTGACCTCAGTCATTCCAAATGTTGAGCTCCCTAATGATTAGTATCAGATAATCATTCGCTCGGCTTTAGGAGGTTTTAGCTCTACCCGACTATCTCTATTATAACCTAAGGTAATAGGCTTAATACAGAGTTATTTAGGTCAATTATTATTGTAGAGAGTGCACCTGTTAGTATTAGGCCAAAAATAATAAACAAACCATACGGTTCAATTGAACGCATAAAGCCTTGGACGCCCTCTGGGGCAAATGCATATAGGACTCTCGAGCCATCAAGCGGTGGAATTGGCAGAATATTAAACACAAATAGGGCTACATTAAGTTGAGTGAATATTATCAAGAAGTTGGTAAGTTGTAGAGGCATAGTGCTATGCCTTAAAACCAAAGCCGCTATAAATGCCAAAATCAGATTCGAAACCGGCCCTGCTAGAGCTATTAAAGCACCGCCAAATTCATTAAACTTCACCCTTGAAGGGTTAAATGGTACTGGCTTGGCTGCCAGTATAGGAACATGGAAGATTAGAAGGGTGATTATTGGTAGCAGAACGGTGGTAATAGGGTCTATGTGCTTTAATGGGTTAATACTTAATCGGCCCATGTCTTGAGCTGTTGTATCACCTAGCTTAAAGCCGACAAATGCATGCATTGCTTCATGAATCGATAACGAAACTATGATCGAAACGACTATGTAAACGATATTGATCCCGGAAAATGAATTTAGCATTGATATATAGTATACCGTGCAAAATTAACTTACGGTACATAGAATTGTTGACTTATACCCTATAAACCGCTACAATAACACCTTGAATCTAAGGAATTTATTATGCAGAAATGTGATCTAACGGGAAAAGGCAAACAATACGGAAGTAACGTAAGCTTTAGCCAACGACATACCAAGAAAGTTTGGAAGCCTAATCTTCAAACTAAGACTATTCTAGTTGATGGTAAAAAAGTTACTCTTAAAGTTAGCACCCAAGCAATTAGAACCCTTAAGAAAAAGGGTCTCCTAATAACTCCCCAAAACTCTTAAAAACTTAGGAAGTTTCTAAAATCACTAACTGTGTAACATCGGTTAGATCGATTGGTTTTAGCTTCAATTTAGCAAGAGTCTCTTTTGGCTCCATGGCTAATTCTTTGATTGCAGCATCAAGTGCCCCCTGAGGAACCGGGTAATTTAACCCAGATTCTTTATAGTGCGTAGGGACGACAATTTTTGGCTCAATATCTCTAATTAACTTCTGGGCACCTATTGGATCAAGGGTATACCCGCCGTTGCCCACAGGAACAAATAAGACGTCTATGGCTCCTACTTTTTCAAGCTGAGAGGCTGTGAGTTCTCCTAGAATATGACCGGTAACTAAAACGCTAATTTCATTGTTGAATATTTTAAACATGGTAACCACGTCGCCACTGTCATCATTGATGAACGGCTTTGCTTCAATTCCCATTACTGACATAGTGCCAACTTCATATTCCCCGGGGCCATCAAATGTTAGCCGAGCAGTCTTTTTTTCAGGACTGTTACTGGTATACAGAGCGATATCTTCAGCTTTAGTAATGGATTTTTTACCTAGCTCGGCTAGATTATCGTCAATCACTACACGAGTATTCTTATAGCTAAAAGTTAGACAGTTTGCTCCGTAAAATTGTATATCCATTGTTACTCCTCTTCAGTTTCTTGTGATTCGCTTAATAATCCGTATACATCAACCAGAACTTGTTTCTTTGACCCAATTATTGAAATAGCAAAGCGATCGTGAATTCCTTGGCGATATTTGAAGTCGTTCAGGCTCATTACTGAGTAACGAATTGACTTGTTTTCTTTCTTTTCAAGCTCATCAACATACTTTTGTAGGGCGTTAGGGTTAACATCCCCGACTATTAGTAAATCGATCCCGGAAGACTCATCTCTAGTAAATTGCCCAGTAAATACAGCCAGCTCAATATGGCCTACTGTACTAAGGTCAATCGATGTTGCAACTTCTTCGCTATCCCCAGCAACTTTTTTGGTTGTCTTCGTTACGCCACCACTAAATATTTGATGCAAGGGATCATAAAACTTATATTTCTGATTAACCTCGTAATATAGCTTATTGTTATTGCTATCGGACACAATAATGCCAATGCTTAATAGATTACTTAGTTCTCGACGAACTGAGTTAATCTGCTCATCAATCTTACGTGTAATTTCTCGTACGTAAAATGATCGGTTTGGATTGCTATAAAATAACTGCAATAACTTAACACGTGTCTTTGACCCAAAGAGTTGCTCAATCATTCTTTAATACTACCAAATTTTGTCGTCAATTAAAAATGTCGACTGGATAAATGTGTTGTTGCTAGGTCAACGATTTCTTCTAAATTTATAGGTTGAGGATACCAATGAATACTTTTATTTCGCTTAAACCAGGCGCGTTGTTTCTTTGCCAAATTTGAAGTCGCGGTAATGATTTGTTGGTGTGTTTCTTCTAGATTTTTTGTACCATCAATGTACCCGTGCCACTGTTTATAGCCCACGCCTTTTAATGCCTCACAGCTCCAGCCGTAGTCCGCCACCAAAGATCTCACCTCTGCCTCCAGTCCAGCGGAAATCATACTGTCTACACGTTTAACTATTAGCTCCTTAAGTTCCTGAGAATCCCTACTCACACCAACCACTAAAGTATTGTCTCTAAGTGGGTCGATTGATGGCTTTGCACCTTCTGACTCAATTAGCCTAATTAATCGCCGCTTATTTCTTGTATCTATATTTTCTAAGGGCAACCGCTTTACTGAGATAATATCGAGTAATTCGTATAGCGACTTCTCGTTAAGCTTTTCTCTTAGTCTACGGTCTCCGGCCTCTAAAAAGCCATAATTGAAGATGACGCTATCTATATACAGTCCGCTTCCACCAACCATTATCGGCAGTTTACCGCGCCCATCTATCTCCTCAACAGCCTTAATAGCCAGCCTTTTATATACGGCTGCAGTAAACTCTTCATCTGGATCAACTATATCTATTAAGTGATGCGGCACTAACTTTCTGTCAGCTTCATTCGGTTTATCTGTCCCGATATCAACCCCTCTACGAACAGTCCAAGAATCAGCACAGATGATTTCACCATTTAGCTGCTCCGCAAGCTCCATGGCTAGTTTTGATTTACCTGAGGCAGTTTCACCCAAAATTACTAACAGTGGACTAGTCATTTTCTGCTCCTGGTCTGTATAGATACTCACTCAAGTCGAGCTTATTCTCCTCATTAAAGTTAATACCTTCCGCTTCTAGGCTCTTTTGGTGCGATATTTTCCCACCTGGGTATCCACTCGCTAAACCACCACTGTGGTTTACGACTCTCTGCCATGGCAGTTCTGGATCACCAAAATGCGCTATGCCGCCTACTATTCTGGCACTACTGGCATTGCCACAAAGTGCTGCAATCTGACCGTAAGTCATTACCATGCCTTTTGGTATGCCGGCAACAACTGATTCGACACGTTGCCTGAAGCTATATGCATTCTGATTCATTTTTCGTTAGGTATTGATTACTAGACTTCTACCGTAAGAGATGAAGTCGTGACTCTACTTCTATGTTCTTCGCTAACTGTACGAATGAAATTGTCAATTGGTAGCTCTTTAGCCGGCTTATTGTTAGCCAGATCTTGGCGAATTCGCGGTGTAACGTTTCCTGTCTCGATTTCCTTACCGCCAATCACTATTACATACGGTACTTTCATGATCTCGGCATTACGGATCTTTTTGCCTACGGATTCATTATCGTTGTCTACTTCAAGCCTAATCCCCGCCTGTTTTGCTTTATCACTAACCTGATTAGCAAAATTAACAACTTCATCAGACTGATTAAGCGTTATTAGTCTGACCTGCTCCGGTGCAACCCAAACCGGAAATTTACCGGCTGTGTGTTCAATATATACGCTCAGAAATCTTTCAATTGACCCGAGGATAGCCTTATGAATCATCGCAGGACGTTGTTTATGTCCTTCACTATCTGTGTATTCTAGGTTAAACCTCTCAGGCATTACGAAATCTAATTGTATAGTGGCACACTGCCAACGTCTGTTTAGAGCGTCTGAAACATAGATATCAATCTTTGGACCATAGAAAGCGGCCTCACCTAACTCAATCTTATAGTCCAGCTCTTCTTCTTTGGCAATCTTCTCCATTATTGTTTGAGCCTTTTCCCATGGCTCAATATCCCCAAAATACCGATCTGAATCGTCTCTGAAGGATAGCTCAATACTCAATGACATATCTAGGGTTTTGTACATCTGCTTAACCATCTTTATTACAGCATGCACCTCATCATCTATCTGATCGTGCGTTACAAAAGCATGAGAGTCATCTTGGGTTAGTGAGCGTACGCGAGATAAGCCATGCAGTTCCCCGCTCTTTTCGTCTCTATACATAGTAGTAGTTTCCATATACCTCTGAGGCATATCTCTGTAACTGCGTGGGCGACTAGCAAAGATTTGGGTCACGTGAGGGCAGTTCATTGGCTTAATCATAAACAGGTCATCAGATTCGACGCTAGTAACATCAAATCTTTCAGGGTACTTATCGTAATGACCTGAGGTCTTGTACAGATCAATTCGGCTAATATGCGGCGCCCAAATTTCCTGATAGCCGCCAGCTACCTGAAGCTCCTCGGAGTATTTAATTAGCTCTTTACGAAGAACCGTCCCTCTTGGTGTAAATAGCGGCAATCCTGGACCTATAAGATCTGATAAGTGATAAAGGTCAAGTTCCTGGCCTAAACGTCGATGGTCACGCTTCTTAGCTTCTTCTAGCCTCATAAGATAATCGTCGAGTTCTTGCTGAGTATCAAAGGCTGCTCCATACACACGTTGCATTTGGGCATTCTTATCATTACCTCTCCAATAAGCACCGCTGACTCTCATCAGCTTAAACTTACCAACCTTGGCAGTTGATTCTACGTGGGGACCCCTACAGAGGTCTGTAAAGTCACCATCCGCATAGAAAGATACTTCCTCGACTTTTGTGTCACTACCAGATTCTAGCCCAAGATCTGCAGCATCAATCTCATTTGCTAGGGTTGTCCCAGACCGTTTTAAATCATTCAATAGATCTACTTTGTATGGCTGAGCTGCCTCGACGGCCCAAGAAATAGCTTCATCGATTGGCTTAATTGACTTAATAAATGCTAGGTCTTGTTTAATTATTGCTTTCATCTCAGACTCAATGTCTGCGAAGTCATCTTCTGACAGCTGTCTATCTCCTAGGTCAATATCGTAGTAAAAGCCATCTTCTACTACCGGACCAACTCCAAACTTTACGTCATTATATAGGTGCATGAGGGCTGTTGCTAGAATGTGTGCCAAGGAATGGCGCATAGCGTATAAATTGTCGTCTGTTGTAGCCATATATCTCTTTCAGGTATTAAAAAACGCGCCTATATCTATTTAAATGATCTCGCATGTCATTCAAATACTATCATTAGCGCGCTTCGGGCCCTATTAATGGGCGGTTCCACCGAAACATTTTACTCCTCCTGATTACGTTAACGCACGTAGCAGGCATCCCCACGAAGTTCCCCGGTTAGTTAGACCGTCTCAACACTTGTAAATATTGTATCACTATATAAAACAAAAAACGATTGAATGATCTCGCATGTCATTCAATCGTTATCCCCGTTTTACTGACGGCTGTTCAAAACAGTCTCGGCAAAACTTCACCTGTAATGGAGTACTATAGCAAGGTTAGTAATATAAGGCTAGTACATTAATGTCGTAATTCCTACACTCCCCATGGGGATAAGTATTACTACACTTCAACGCCTTATATGGTGTCATGTAATAACTCTTCAATTTATATAGCATAGCCTATATAATCAATACATAAGTCACTTAGTAATTAGAAAATGGGCGATTAGCTCATTCGGCTAGAGCGCTTCCTTGACGTGGAAGAGGTGAGAGGTTCGAATCCTCTATCGCCCACCAATCTCATTTTTTAATAATATACGTGCCTTAACACCTTAGAACAGGTCATTTTACGACACTAGTTTATCGAACCAGACTTGACTCACACTAATCTATTTGATAACATAGTCCGGTTAAACAAAGGGATTGGGTGAGTACATCAACCATAAGTGTTTTAGACACTTTTCAGTTGTTTTATGAGGAACTAGTTTCTTCAAAACCAACGAATCGAGTTCGACGATTACGAACTAGCTAACAGATTAAGTTATGCGAATTATCATAGCCTCTACATAGTAGAGGCTATTTTTTATCCCCTGTATTTTTATGGTTGTCCACTAGTATTTTTTATAGCTGTATGTCAATATGTTGTCATGGTTTGTATATATTGTGGTTCGAAAACATCTATTGTTAACTCCAGGCACTGGCAAAGAAATAACGCCACATGGCGACGCAGACAATGCAATAAATGCCATGCAATCTTTACGACAAGTGAATTAGCACAATATGATAGCCTTTGGACGGTCATAAAGCCCGATTTAAAGGCTTTAAGCCCGTTTCTGAGGGATAAGCTCTATATATCTATATATGACAGCTGTAAGCACCGAAAAAGCGCCATAAGTGATGCGGCAGGTTTAACAGATACAGCAATGAATAAACTTAGGGGTAAAGTAAAGAATGGCTCGATTAATATATCTGACATCAGGCAGATAACCTACAACACGGTTAGTAAGCTTGATAATGCATCAGGCGTCTACTATCGGGCTTACCATGGCCCTATTTAGGATTATCCGGATCAGCTTCTGAGCTGACTACATTACCGGAGGATGTAATCATTGCATGTTCGGTTACATCGAACTTACTTAGATATCTTTTAAACATTAGCCTGGTCTGAGAGTTAAAGGCTGCCAATGAGCCATAAACAATACTAATAAACGGCGCCAGAACCCATTGGAATATCATGATCAGTGATCGGTGACGCTTATATCGAGCTGGCCTAGGCGGTAAGGTTACTAAACAAACATACACTGAAACAAGCAGCCCCAGGATACCAATCTGCTGAATACGACTAACTATCTGGGGAAGCTCGGTGGCGGCAAAACTTTGAGGGTGGAAGAATGAAGGGATAAATGCAGCACCAAAGACCAAAACAGTACCCGTTGCCCAAGTTACGTGGCCTTCAAGAGTCCTGAGTAATTTTGCGAGTACATCGTATTTTGATGCCTTATTCTTATGAAAAAAGCCCTTATCCGCAATATATGCCACGTCAGAAGCTCCATATGTCCACCTGCGAAGTTGAATAAACTGAGCCCTCAAGGTTCGGATATAGCCATCAGCTAACACCGCATCTTGGTAGATTGGGATGCTTATCGGGTATACCCTATAGTCTCCATCATACCTAAAGTAGCTACGCCAAAAGTGATGACCATCCTCTACTACTGTTCTGGTGCTCCAAAAGTCCATATCGATTAATGACCGCATCGATTGTGCATGGGCAGAAAAGTTTCTTTGAAGATGAGGCCTCTTCGAAAGGACAATATAAAACAGGTTATTACTGGTCGCAATCACCCGCATCATTGTAGGCACATCCCAAATATTATTTGTAAACATTGGCAGTGGCTGAAATGACGCTCTCAAAGGGTTTGGCACTATGCAAAATAGATAGCTCAGCCCTGAGAAATACTTCTTATTTGGCCTATTATCTGCATCCAAGGTTGTAACCAGGACCTTCTCAGGCGGAATTTTCTTCTCTTCCAAGTAAAGTTTTAGTTGCCTGCCGGCATGGGTTATATTGCCGCCCTTGCCTACTATTTCACCAGGGATATTTGCAGGGTGTTGAAATGCCATTGCATCCATAAACTTATCTGAATAATCTTTTACCAGCTGACTAACACGGTCTTTAGTGTCCTGGCCTGCTCTTCCTTCATAGGCAAAAACAAGAATTATTTTTTTACTATCATAATCACTGTCTATAATCGATTGAATTGTCAGCTCTAAAATCTCTCGGCTTTCGTTTACCGTAGCTATCATCGCTACGTGAACAATATCGCTCGGCTTATAGGAAACAGCGTAGGATTGATTGCGTTTAATATTGTCTATATGCCAAGTGGGCCGTAATACCTTTTTATCCGACACTCTGCCAAGTTCAAGGTCCTCGTTGAACGCTACCCAGTTAAGCTTTAGGTGTTGCTTCATAGTTATATAGCCCTGAATTGCCCGGAAAACAAAACCTATTGATCTAACAAAATAGATAATAAGGTAGGCGAGAATAAAGACCACAGCCGCATTTACATTAACTATCGTAAGGATTATTGGCAAAAATAATAACGACCAACTTAGTGCTCCGGGTAGTATTTCAAAAAATCTATAGTGACCTTTTCGGTCTTTCTCGAATGGTATTTCTAAGTCAGTCATTTTACCTTAATACCAAGAGTGCATTACTAACGGTAAGTGTAAGTATTTGCAAAAGTACCCCAAGCCCTAGAATAGTAACGCTTAATTGTCGATGAATTGGGTACGACTTAATGCTGAGACTGATGTGTGTAACTAGAACTATAAATGAGAAAACTATGAAAGCAAGAAGCTCAGTAACACCACCAGTCATAAATTTATTCAGAGCATTTGGGTCTGAGCAATCTCTACAAGCCACTATATAGTTTGTGCTGTGACCGCTGCTTAATCGAACTAGGACAAAAATTGTCACCAAAAGACAAAGAAATATATTAATGCTTACAAGCAATAAAATATAGTGATCATGAAAATACTTGCGAGAAATTGCCATAGGATAAGATCTATTCTAGCATTAATAGCCGTAAATTAATTTAGAAATTTTTTACTAAAATTGGTGCGGGTGGCGGGAATCGAACCCGCTTCTCAGCCTTGGGAAGGCTACATAATAGCCGTTATACGACACCCGCCGATTATTAGCACATGGAGCCACCTATCGGAATCGAACCGATGACCCCCGCTTTACGAAAGCGATGCTCTGGCCAACTGAGCTAAGGTGGCATCCTAGCAGAGTATTATATCAAAGAGCCACTTCTTCGATTTGGGCAAACTCTGGAGCTGATAAGGAGGCCATAAGTTGCTCTTGCTCATTGGCAATTTTTGCATCCGTAATCATCTGAGCAGCGATTTGAGTATAAACTTTACGCTCCCCTTCACCTCTTGTAGTACCTCTAATTGCAAAGCCAAGTGCTAACGCCCCCACAGCAAATTTACCAAAACCTGGCTCCATATCATTTGTAACTGATGCAAGCCATATTGCGCTAAATTTCTCTGCCATAGATTCTTTACCCTCAACAGTAGGCTTTATCTTAAGCATCTCACCTGAATGTTGCTTATACTCCTTATTTCTACCCCAAGCCCAGATCGCTTTATAGGACTCATGTCCTATTACAATAGCAGTCGCTAATTTGCCTAGTTTAGACACTTTAGGTCCAATCAGCATCCCAACGCCAATTTCAATAGCCGCAATAGTGTCAGCAGGCGGATCAAGATATGCACCCGCTTCAGTTGTGCCTCTACCAGATTTGGGAAACAACCTGTCCCAAAGTCTGCCTATGTTTCCCTCGGCATCCGAAGCTCCTGTCGCAAGAACACGTCTATGTGCATGTTTTTTGCCAGTTGCTAGCTTGTATGCTGCTGTCATACCCAAAACAGTAGGTCTGGCAACCGTGAAGCCCGTGGCAACCGTGACTATTTTATCACTAGGCTCAACATCGCTTGGAGCAATTTCAAGACTTCGATTTACTAGCGGTCTAAAGATTCCCATAATTATCAATACTATAACATTTTACTGTATTTTACTCAAGTATTATTTAGGCTGGTTGTTTTAGTAAACTATCGGCTATTTCATGAGTTGCCATTAGGGCAGCTTCTTTCTGTGCCCTCTTAGCCTCAAGCGCTTGATGTATAGAAACGCTCGCATCAGGCCTTAGTTGTCCCGTATTGGAATCTGCAAGTTCAAGAAACGGAACGGCAATGCCTTGGTTATGCAAATAGTTTCCTAGGTATTCGTTTGATCCTAAACTGGCTTCAATTTCGCTATTAGTTGCTTGGGGATTTTCAGTAAGATAACTTCCCTTGGCGGCAGCCAGTTTGCTTAATAGCTTGGTTGATATATGTCCTAGTTCTTGTTCAACTTCGGGAATACTGGCTAGTTCTGGTTTAATTATGTATTCCTGAATTACCTGATGAACAAAGTCCCTATCCATTGGATATATCTCAGCCAATAACTCTGCATCGGTTTGACCTCTTAACCTTAATTCGGTTTCTCGGTGAACACTAATAAGTTTTTCTACGAACTGAAGTTCAAGTTTCGGCACAATGAAGGATACTCCTCCAAAATCTACTGCCTCTGAGGTGTCATACAAAAAATCCTGGGACATTCCACGCAAAACTTTAGTAGAATCTAGTGGATATATTTCTTGCCCGCCAAATACTGCCCTAAATCTATCTGAATGCTCAATGTTAGAGTAGTCTGCGTCTTTGACCGCATATATTTCAAAATCACTATGAGATCTAAATGGAGTATCGGATTCAGACTTCTGTCTGTTACTAACATTACCTTGAATCGCAAGTTCTGCGCCAACTCCCTTACCAAATAAATATTGGATTTCTCGACCCTCGTCGACCTGAGGCATAAGAGCTTGAGCCAAAACTACTTTTGCAGTAAAAGTATCAATATCCGGCATGATTATTCCATCTTCAGAAGTTTTCTCATGCCAAGCTTTGAGGTCGTCTAGTTGTTGATCTGTAGGATCAGCAACTAGTAACCCTGACTCATTCATGCTTAGTCCAAATTCACTATTAAAATAGCTGACGATACTGCCTACTCGAGCAGCATTATCGAATTCATTGCCAGCAATAGCAGATTCGGGCTCTTGGGTTGGATTGGGCATAACTTCGAGTTGATTGGGCATATTTTTGTTTTTAATATTTACATTAATATACTATCATAAAATTTTACTTTAGTCAATCTTTAACAGATTAAATAGCCTAGGGATATATTACTATATATTTGACTTTTACCATAAGCTTTGTTATAATATATATTAGAAAGCATCCCGTCTATGGGTTAACAAAAACAAAAATGGAAACGCAAACTTTAGAACCGATAACAGCTGAGCCGATTTTAAACGATACCGCAATGAGTCAGATAGAATCAATTGGTTTAGCTGAGACTTTTGACATACCTCCCCAAACCCAAGTCGAAGAAGCTGGTGCGGAGGATGTTGCTGAATTATCCCTAAAACAAAAATTTATGAAGAGCGTAGCCGCTAGAGCAATAACTGAAGTAGCTGGTGTTGGAATTGATGCAATGCTTATGGGAGCCGGTAGTGCAGGAGTTGGTTTAATGGCTAATGTTGGAGCCAGGGAGTCTTTCGCCTCCGCTGCCGACCTTGCAATACTTAATAAACTTTCACCTAACGAAAAAACCAATAGCCACGATCTACCTAAGTCGAGATTACGAAGAATAGGTCACTTTGCGGCTGTTATGGCTACGGCCATAGCTGCACAAAAAGTTGGTCCTGGGATAATGGAACATATTCCTGGAAACTTTAATCATGGCTTGGGACATTTTGCAGTACCGCTAACTAGTAAAGTTGGTGCTACAACTTGGCTAAATCGGATTCTTAGCCGACATCTATAAAATAATGCCACATGAGCAGTATTTAGTCCACGTAGCGAGACGTGGTAGAAGATGTTTGGATCTATGTTACACAGAATAGACTAAGTAACAGAAAGAATACCAGTAGTTAATAATCTAATGCTATTTTCTTCTGGGCTTATTCCAATCCTCTCCATCAATTCAGAAGCTTCTATATCACCATTAACACCTACCCACAGTGTATATTCTGCTATATCGGTTGTGGCAAATGGATTTACTGTTTTATCTGACCACGCCTCACCAAAAAAGTCTAGTGGTACGCCTACAAAGTGGGCTCTACTATCCATTTCCCTTAACCAGCCCTCGAACTCACTGAGAGAAGTTGCTCTCTCCTCTTTAATTAGATCGACAGCTATCTGGGTAGGAACGCCGGCATGATTGTATCTTCGGTCTGAAGACATAAGATCATCCATGTGGCTAATAATAGCCCTAATTTCAGGTGGGCATGGTGTTTTACTTTGTTCATTTAGACCATCATCGCGAAGCATAAAACAAACAATACCACATAAATTAATATCTGTCTATATGGTGCTGGTTCGAGTCGGATTTTCGAACTTCAATAGTCGTGAACGCCTAAATCAGACCTTAGCTGTTCTAAACCAAGCTCTGCCACTGGAGTTATTACTCTGCATATTGCCGCCATAGGGCATATCTCAGTCTCTACTAAGCTAGCACCTCCCCAACTGACTATCGAGTCGAGCGTTGTTTGACATGTTTCAGTATCAACAGTCTCTGGACACTTACCCAGTCTGTTACCACTAGCACATGGAGGTCTATAATTACTCATATTTTACAGATTACAGCATTTTAGAAATCGGGACAAAAAGATAGCAATTACAGTACAGGCCGTGGCTAAAGAGATGTGGAACTATTTTCTACTGAATAATGTTAGCCACTTCACTGCTTAGATGTCAAAAACTCTATATTAAATCTTTCTTGTATCGCAGTTCTCAAAGCTTCCTCAGTTAGATCAATGTCTTTACCTACAAATTCCTGTAGTAATTGCATCTGAAAAGCGTTTATATATCTGGCTATTTCATTTGCCTGCATAGAATCGACTCGTGAGCCTAGCCGCTCAATCTCTTTTTCAAGCTCAGGGCTGTCTGATAAGCTAGCAAGTAGTCTACAATTTGCTAGTAAATCTTCTTTATCTGTCTGTGGGTTTTGATGCTTAGTCTGGGCATATAATATAGCGTTCGCACGAGTAGCATCTGTTATACCTCGTAATATTGATGTCCGTTCAGGAATTAATATTGCCCTAATGTCACTGGGCGGAACAATGTTCGCAGCTAGTAGTTCTGTTTTATATGCAGTTGGATTACCCACCTTGAACTCAGCCTCTATATCTTTAACTACGATTCCATGGCCATAACCACTCCCTGTATCTCTCTGCTCAGGCTTAGCTCCGTAGGTCCTAATGTTTGGTCTTATCAGCACGCTAACATTGCCTGGAGGTATATGAGGAGATGCCTTGTACTGGTCTAGCGAAATACTATCTACACCTTGGTAGCTACCGCCCTGCTTAATACGGAGGCCACTCATTTGTGGTGCTACAGTGTCTAATGTGGGGTCGTTTGGGCGTAAGGCATTTACACGATTCTTGAAGTTATTACTCTGAATACCAAACCGCAAAATTTGGAATATATTACCCGCTTTTGTGTAGTGGGTTAAAGGTCCTTCATGATCAGCATCCTTTGCTGAATATGGCTCCCTGCCTATGAAAGGTTGTTTTATTTCTTCCAAAGCACTTGCAAAATTCTGAGCTACAGTTTCAGTTTGAGGAGTTTGTTTCTCGCCAACTGAGGTATCTCCAAACGCTTTATCTACTTCCTGTCGAGCAAGATCTACGCTTTCCTCGGATGAAACAGTCTGTGTGTCTGTTGCTTCTCTGTCTATAGTAACTGGTCTAGAATCAGCAGCTATAGCAGAATGCTGTGCTGCTATTTGCTCAGTTAAATTTGCCGGTACATAGAATCCATGTTCACCCGGCATACCAAGCACAAACTCATTATAATCTACTGGGGCCGGGGATACGTGTTCTTGTATAGTCATCTTTTTTGTTTTTACTTTATATATTAATAATACCACATAAAGTGGTATTTGTCTATATGGCGGGCCGTAGCGAAAGAGTTGTGGAACTATTTTACATCAGCTACAGCTGGAACAACTGTCGCTATAGCTTTGTCTTGATCACCACCATATAGAGTTTCCACTATATAGTAAGTTGCCGCCATAAAATTGTTGAGTTTATAGGGTTGTCTACGAAGAAGTCTATATATGCCGGGATCTAAACTATCAACTCTTTGAGCGAATTCACGTAGTCCATCAGTACTATGACGAGCTTCCAGCATTGCCTGAAAAATTGCGGGATCTTTCGCAATTAACAGCTCCATACCATATGCTGCAAAAGCCGGCGTAGGTGCACCACCAAATCGATTATGTCTAGAGGTAGGAAACCAATAACTGCGTGGGATTTTAATCTCCTCTTCACCTACACGAACGGTTTGAGCACCTCCCCAATCCGAGAAGCCATTAGGCTTACTTAGAGCTTCAGTGACATAGCGATGTGCTAGTAACTCCGCAAAACCTTCCTCGAAATAGCTGCCTAATCGTTCGTTAAACCCATCATCAACATTAAAACCACTACGTATACTGTAGGAATCAATAGTATCTTGATCTCTCATATATATAATAGTTGGTCTTCTTCTATTAGCATGAGACTCTTCATGAACTAATATAGCCTCAGTAATACCGGATCCATTACCTTCCTCAAGATCTTTGTTTCTTATTACATATGTGACATCTGAGCTAGGATAGTGTGCTCCAATTGTCTTCCCTTCATCACTCGTCTGCTTGCCCACAATCTTCTCTAAAACGGGTACTTGATCGGTGGCAACAGCGATAAACGGATGTAATCTAAGACCATACTCTTCTAAGAAGCTTTGAACTCTTTCGGCATCAATCCCAGACTCATCGTGGTCTAACTCACTATACATTCGGCTTCGAAATAGTTCATTTTGAGCTTCAATGCTAGCAATGTCTTCTGGTTCTCCAGGACTCAAACGATCACCATATATTGGACCGTTGTCCTCAACACGAATATAGCTTGCATTTCCTATCAGCTCTGTTTGTAGTTGATTTACCATAAATAAATAATACCACATAAAGTGGTATTTGTCCAGATGGCGGGCCGTAGCGGGCCAGGTGTGGAACTATTTCACTACGGATTTGACGAAAACTGCATCTTCGCCTGCTCCTAAACCATATAAATCCGTTATCTCTTCAAGCTGATAGCCATGATCCATAAGAAAACTAATCATTTCCGTATTAGTAGTTTTAGTGTCAACTACCACTCCACTACATTCAGGATAATCTTCAGTGGTTGCTTCTACTTCTGTATTACGCAGCAAGAAGCTACCAACATACCTCCCCCTAGCATCAGGCGACACAGATATATTTCTTATTTCAACCATACCTGGACGTGTCTCGTGCCGCTGATACACAACTGTACCAATGGGTACTCTTCCAGCATAGCCAAGCATCGCTCTCTTATTGCCCTTTGCTATTTGTGCTTCTGTTTTTTGCACCCAATCAAGATAGTTCGGGTAGTCTGTAGTAGATGGTATCCATAATCTAGGTCGCTCAAGAACACCAACAACATTGCCAAGTTCGCTTGGACTATGTTCATTCGTAAAACGAAAATCTGCCATAGAACAAAAAATACCATAAAAATGGTACTTTGAATATTGATTATGCTTGGCGGGCCGTAGCTGACCGATGTGGAACCTCTACTCTTTAGGCTCTGCTGCAACTTCTTCAGGAAATGCGAGCAACACCATTTCGCTTTGACGTTCGGGGCCGACCCCATCTTTTACACGCGAGTAGACCCCTATTTGCTGACCGTCTTCGGCCTGCGCAATACCATTTTGTGTCCACGCGATTACGCGATTACCAATAGCGGCACCTCGTGGTATATTAGTACCCCCCGTCCATGTGAGGATATAAGCCGCATCTGCCTGCTCGGCAGCGAAGCTGAGTATCCCACTAAATAGTTCATCCATACGCTTATCGCCAAGCTTAGCTTTCAAAGGTCTACCACCAGCCTCAATTAAAGGTATCGGGGTAACAGTAATTTCTAATCCTTGACCAGAATGCGCACTCATAAAATAAATAATACCACTTTATGTGGTATTTGTCTATATGGCGGGCCGTAGCGGGCCAGGTGTGGAATTATTTTACTTTAAGCACTCTTGCTAAATTGGAGGAAGTTTAAGTCGATTAGCTAGTCTAAGCTCACCTATCATTGCATCAGCTGCTATTTTCAACCCACCAGTAAGCATCCATGTTCCAAGCCACGTTCCACGGCCACTGTTTACGTTACCCTCCGGTAGTTCGAGTTTAGCTCTATCATAAATATAAATGACTCCGTATAAGCCCATAAGTGCAAATGTAATAGGGTTGCCATAGAGTGCATCGGGCATTTTGATCTTTAGAGCCTCTATATCTCCGAAATGTGTTACGCCCCTTTCATCATCGTCACTAATAGTTGGCGGCCCTAATCGACTTTGCCCGCTAAAAAGTACTGTCTCTTGGCTAAAACCCAATGAAGCTACCGCCTCTAGAAGTTCGGCTTCAATTCTATCGTAGTCCTCAGAATTCATAGACCTAGGATTTTCTACTTTACTATTGAAGAGAGGCACATCAGTTCTTTCTTCATATTCTAGGGTGTATTGTTCTTCATCTTGACCAACAATCTTATATCCTGCTTTTTGTAAAACTTTTAAGCTTGGTGCATTAGTTAATGCAACTTTTGCCATAACTTTTTCTTTACCTAATCCATCTACAGCCAACCGAGTAACTGCCGTGCCATTATACCTTTATACTGCTGTGCTTCATCTAAGTAGTATCCTATTTCGATTGGTGCATCAGGTTTCTGTGTAAGCTTTATAAAACCAGCTAATCTCGGTTCAAACCTTTTTGCAAGGTGTTCACTTTCATTTATTGAAGTGTCCCAGATACCAAAACGGAGCTCGTTATCCCCCTGAAGTTCGTTCCTTTCCGCTACAGACTCTGGCGTCGTATAATTACCTGCCGTGTCATCTCCGTGCTGACTAAGGTGATCCCTATTTCTATCTATTAGGTCAAACATAGTCTGTGAGTCCTCTGGAGTAACTTGTCTAAGTAATATATATCCATCTAGAGAAATTTCTAGTGGTTCTGCCTGTTCTGGGCTTCCTGGTAGAGCTTCTGGCATAGTGTTTTATTTGTTTCTTCTTTAATTTTTAAAAAACTTATATCAATACTAGCATAAGCTTTACTATTTGTCAATATCATTGGCGGCCCGTAGCGGAAGAGATGTGGAACTATTTTAGCTCACTTGAGCATGAACAGCTGCACGACCCGAATGTTGTGCAGCAGTAGATCTTCCAGCCGCCGATTGTTCCATAGCAACGCCTAGAATATCATGCACCTCTTCTATCAGTCTCAAGCCCCTAGGATCAGCATAATAACCTTTTTCCACTAGGATATTTAATTGTGACGGTCTGACTTCGTTTTCACTTCCAAAGTCCCAACCTGCTGACGAACGATGCACTGCTCGTTCATTTCCAATTAACGCTAAGGTTCGGAAGCCACTTTCACTTTCTGGGTCAGCTACAGCAATTTCATAAGTGTCAGAAGGCTGTCTCATTGTGTCTGAAGTATGTTTTTTAGCAGTAATTCTATACACATCAAACGGGCTTGATGTCGCCCCTGTATCTTTTTTAAGCCTAGCCTTTACTAATAGGCTACGTTTATCACGACCAACCCTGGGAGCTACAATTATATCAACAGAGTCTCCCTCACCTTCTACCCAATTTGGCAGAACAGTATCCACACGTATTGATCGCATTACCAGACCTATATTGCCCTTAATAGACCTTTTTTCTTCAAGCAGTCTTTCTTCAGATGCTTTAACTTCAAGAGCTTCGTCTGCCTTTGCAAATATTTTTTCAATAGGAGAATGCATTATGTAAGTATATTAACATAAGCTTGTTGTTTAGTCAATATGATGGCGGGCCCGACCGGATTCGAACCGGCGATCTTCTCCGTGACAGGGAGACGTGATAGGCCTCTTCACTACGAGCCCATATGCCAAATAGACAGGGGTAATCATAGCAATTTAACGATATAAAATCAACAAAACTATGTGGCCCTAAGTTTTTATATATATTTTTGGAGGATTTTGCTGACGTAATGGATTAGTAAATACTGTTATTGGCCTATAGTTTATCTGTATATGAGCCGCCGTGATTGAAGTCCCGCTAATAGATATCGGTTTAACAATTTCTAGACTATACCCAGTGTTAATTATCGGGGATACCTGCCCTACATTAAGCTTGAATAACCCGTTAACAATTTGAGGTGCAACTGCGGTGCTTTGCGGCGAGATAACTTGGGAGTATTGGCCTCCGCTGGCTTTGGTAGAAGTATCGTCTGAAGAAGTAGCCGCTAAAGTAGCGAAAGGAGTCCCCTTGGCTAATTGCTCCTCTATGCTTTGTGCCGTCTGGTTAGTCTGTGTGTCTAGCTTGGCTACTACTTTTTGTTGAAGCAATTGCTGACCCAATTCAGCCTTAAAGTCGCCTTCATTCCATCCCCAGTATTCACGAAGTACATTATCGAAAACCTGCGTGCTGTTACCGAGTTTATTTTGTTGTTTAAGTAAGCTGACCTCTTGATTAATATCATTTGAAGTGACGGTAATATTGTATTTAGCCGCAAGTTGTTTAACGTATGCATCTTCAATAACTTGTTTCATTGCCTGTTGCTTAAGACTAGTAAGTTGTGCCTTACCACTCTGGGAAGAAAAGTCTGCCTGCTGTTGGGTCTCATAATAATGAATGTTTCGTCTTAATTCGAAAAGATAACTGTGGTATGAAATCCAGCTCTTGCCTGCCTTAGCCACAGGAAAAGGAATAACATCAGATGTAGTGTAAACAAAGCCTGATGTTGATTGAAAATCATAAAGCTCTAGACCCATATATATAAAGAAGCCAATAATCACCGCTATTAGTAACCCGACAGATATTCTTACAATATGATGCCTGGAGTGTTTTAAGGGGTAAATATATTTTCTTGCCCTTCCAAGAACCTCTTCGCGGTGATCAGACACCGTCTCGTTAGTAATTCTTGGTGCAGACGAAATTGCGTCTTTTACTTTATCTTCAGTTTTCTGAAGCTTAGAAAGAAAAAACCGACTATTATTCTTTTTGGGTTTATTCTTCGATTTCTTGGATATCATTGTTGGCTGAATTACTAATCGGATACGAGTTAGTATTAATTCCTTCCTGTCTCAATATACTAAGTAGTTTTTTCTGGACCTTTGCAGGGTGATGTACGTCTGAAATTGCTAAATCGCCTACGTAAGTCTGCATTCTTATTGTACCAAATCCGAGCAGAGTTTCCTGCAATCCTGCTATTTCATAATTTACTGACTGAATCTGAGCAAGTCCTAAATCAGCTACCGATCTGTGAAACAATCCTTTTTGGGCAATTTGGATAAATCTCTGATCACTCACTATAAAGATACTAAAATGCCAGCTTAGCCAAGATGGAAAGAAAATTATCAGGCCAAGTACACATCCAGCGAGCAGGCCTATAAAGAAAGCTCCAAAACCTAAACTTGGCGAGATAGCTACGGGAATAACCCCGAGTAGTGGCCCCAACATACCAAAAACAAGGCCTTTACGCATAACTATAGGATGTTTATGGAAAACATAGAGAACCTCTTCATCATCAAATTGATCTTCAAAATACTTATGTTTTTTATTTTCAGACTTTTTTGTCATTGTAAGCCTATTTTATCAGATTCGATCAACCATAATCATCTATAAGAAAAAATCGCACCAATATCTGGCTATATCTAGCTATAAAATTAAACTTCAAGACTTGCCATTTTTACACAAAATAGTGTTATTATTAAGATATAACATAAAGTGAAGGTAACAATCATGTTTGGGCAATTTGGATTTCTCGATTTCGGTACACCAGAGTTACTTATTATCTTGGCTATCGTACTCCTACTATTTGGCAGTAAGCAATTACCAAAGCTAACAAAGAGTGTTGGTGAATCAATACGTGAACTTCGAAAAAGCGTTTCTGATGAACCCAGCGAAAGCAAAACGGAAGCAAAAAATGCATCAACAAAAACTGAAGAATCATCAGCTAAAAAGTAACGAAGCTAATCTAACTTTTTTAGAACATCTTCACGAGCTTCGTAGAAGATTAGTTTATGTAATTGCCTCAGTAGCCCTCTTCGCGACATTAGCTTACTTTGTCCAACAAAGAATTGTTAACTTTCTTCTCAGGCCATCTCATGGTCAACAATTCATATATACATCCCCTGGTGGAGGAATTAACTTCCTATTTACTGTTTGTACATATGTCGGAATCGCGCTTAGTATTCCAATAATTATTTATCAGATTCTAGGCTTTTTTGAACCTTTAATAAAAGATCAAACAAGACAATCTATCATTAAATTTAGCTCTTTCTCTATAATCCTGGCTACTATTGGCTTCTTCTTCGGCTATTATGTCGGGCTGCCTTCAGCGCTTCACTTCTTGGGCAATCAATTTACAACTGCTCAAATTCACGCACTATTTACCCTCCAAGAATATCTTTCATTCCTAACTATTTACCTAGTTGGATCAATGCTACTTTTCCAGCTCCCTATAGTTCTCTTATTCATAGACCGAATAAAGCCACTTTCGCCAAAGAAGCTTCTCGGTGCCGAAAGATATGTAATTGTTGCGGCGTTCATCATATCAATGTTTATGGCCCCAACACCAAATGTTCTCGACCAATTAATCATTGCTGGACCAATTATTATCATGTTTAACCTAGGTGTTCTTATGATTTGGTCAATAAACAAGAAAACAATACGTCCCCAGCACATCGTTAACTTGGCAAAGCAGGACAAACAAATACAAGATATTAGAGTCAAGGCCCCACTTAACGCGATAGAAACACCAAGTATAAACGAAGTTCAGCCAAGTAGACGACCCAGAACAAACTATCAAGGAGTGATGGACATAAAGTTAAGAACTACTCATGTCTAGATTTAACTACTACAACTTACAGTTGACGAGCGTTTAACTATAGTTTAAGATAATTAACATAAGCTAAATTAAAAAAGAGAAATCATGAAAAAACTAGATAATATTAAAAGATTGTCCTTTAGAATTAAATCGACTAAACCCCTAATACTGACAGGATCTTTGTTCGCCTTTGCCCTAGTATCAAGCTCTACCCTAGCTGCATCTGCGTTAACCACGTCTACAACGGTTAGTTCAGTAATTAGTCCAGTTATAAGCCTTCTGACATCAAATGGCACGGTTAACGTCAACGTTGTCCCTACTGGTTCTGGTGCCCAGACTGTTGCAAGTGACACAGTAACTGTTAGTACTAATGACAGTGCTGGTTATGTTTTACAACTTGCTGAAACAGGCGCTAGTGGAAATCTTGTATCAGGTGGAAACTCAATAACTGGATCCACAGGAACACAAACTACCCCTGCTGTAATGGCTGTAAATACATGGGGTTATCGAGTAGACAGTCTTGGTGGGTTCGGAACAGGCCCAACGTCAGGTCAAACAAGTACAGCAATAAGTGGGACTATCAAATATGCTGGCGTACCCGCTACAGCATCTCCTAACACTCTGAAGACTACTGCAACTACAGCATCGAACGATGTAACTACTGTTTGGTACGGAGTAGCTGCTAACACCACACAACCTTCTGGTACATATACAAATAGCGTTACTTACACTGCAACTGCAAATTAGATGATGCTAGTTTCGAATTACAAACGAAACTTAAAAGTCTACACTGTATTATTTAGTCTTCTCATAGTGCTTGCTATTCCTGCGATAAATAGAGGCATTGCCAGCGCTGCACCAAGCCCAACAGAGGTACTGACTATTACGCCGGTGACATCTAAGCCAGTGACCAACCCAGGAGCACTGACAACCGGAAGCTTCCAGATAATTAACCAGGGCAATATTCCATATACTTTTCAAGTTTACACTGCTCCTTACTCAGTAAAAGGCGAGGAGTATACGCCTTCATTTGTGCCCATTCCTGGCACAACCAACGCATCCAAGTGGATACATCTTGATACTACTGCTGGAAAGATTTCTCCAAATGAATCCGTTAATATTGGCTACACTATAAGCGTGCCTGCCGGTACAGCTCCGGGCGGATACTATGCCGTCGCACTAGCAGCAACCCAGCTGCCAAAGACAAGTAAGGGTATCGTTGTAAATGAGCAAGTTGGTGAAATATTCTATATTCAAGTCGCTGGCCCAGTCGCGAGCTCTGGAAAAGTACTAAGCTGGACCGCAAATATATTACAAAAGCCGCCTCTACTGGCTAACCTTCGGTTAGAGAATGATGGTGGAGTACACTACTTCTCAAATATCAATATAGTCGTTAGTGATATCTTTGGAAATCCAAAGTTCACCTTAAATACTTCTAAAGTAGTATTGCCACAAACTATAAGACTAGTACCAGTATCCTGGACAAAAGCACCCAGTCTTGGACTGTTCAAGGTTAACGGTACAGCAACAGTGTTTGGTAAAACTCAAACCCTGCAAACTAAATACGTTTTAGTTGTGTCCCAAACGATACGTAAGATTTTGCTAATCACTATTTTAGCAATAGTTCTTCTAGTTGCTTCAAATCTGGTAGGCAGAAGTCGGGCAAAGAAGAAACCAAAAGCCTAGAGTCCATTGGCTTCAAACGTTTTCTCTCAAGCTGTTTATGGTAGAATACGGGTATAAAGTGCGGATCAATTAATACTGGGTTTTGAGGGGTTATTTATCAAAAAAAGGCTAGCATTATTAAGCATTATTGCTGTAGCGATTGGGCTGCTGGTTAACTTACCTACTTTCGCCATAAACTTTGGTAGCGGCACTTATGGTGAATGTCAGTATAGTTCTTGTAGTATCAGTATTAGCAGCAGTTCGACTGTCTCTGTTGATGTAACCCCTAGCGTTTCGGGTGCATGTAGTGTTAATAATGACACTGTGTCAGTATTAACAGATGACCCAAGCGGATTTACTTTAACCGCCAATAATAGCAATATAAGTACCAATCTAGTCAATGGTGGCTCCAGTATTAGTTCAACTTCCGGGACTCAGGCAAGCCCCTTGGCGCTCACAGCTAGTCAATGGGGATATAGAATAGATGGAGTTGGAGGTTTTGGCTCAGGTCCAACTACTACTCAATCAAACATAGCCATTAATGCTGTAAAGTTCGCTGTTATACCGAGTAGTAGCTCTACGGCGGACACAATTGCAGTAACCAGTGTTGCTGCAAACCCTGCAGTTGACACTAATGTCTGGTATGGGGTTTGTGCGAATACATCATTGCCAAGTGGTACATATACTTCCCAGGTTACCTATACCGCAGTCACCAATTAGGCCCTTGGTTGGGACTTTGACAATGGTCATGCTTTTAGTGTAGATTAATAAAAGAATATGCAGAGATAAAAACTGGGATGGATAATGTTTAACGACCTACTACAGCAAAAAATGACTCGAAAACAGTTTATTATAAGGCTGTCGGCAGCTCTCGTTGCCTTATTTGGCATATCTAGCGTCCTTGGAGCACTAACAAAGGGGACAGACTCAAACAAGGTAGATAAGGGCTACGGTAGCAGTAACTACGGACCCTAGTTTAACTGATTATCTCTTTGGTGAATGTTGATGTCGACGTTTAAATAGAAGTTGGTATTCGGTTTTTTCTCCCAGCCAATAGCTAATTACCATGAGCAATACAATTAGGTACGTCGGCCATGCCAGCCATAACCAAGACTTAACTCTACCCATAAATGACGAAAAACTACTTTGATGGCTTAGCTTTGTATCATGAAGTGTGTTTATAGTATTGAAGTTAACTAGTCCACTCGCCCCAACAGGCTTAATTAGAGCAGCTAGTTGAAGAGTCTTTAACGAACCTTTAGCGTCGCTAGTTTTTATTAATAGAGGATAATAGCCAGGATTAGCGTACTTATGATGCAGCACTATGACTGGATCTGTTGGCACATCAATTGTCGAATTTGTGCCATCACCCCAATCTACTGTCAATATATATGGTGGGGTCCCGCCAGATAAGTCAAATGTCCAACTAAAGTCGGACGAAGAGTCAAATGCTTGATAATGAAAATCGCTAGATAGCACGACCGGCAGCCCAGTATCACCAGTGTTAGCAACTGCACTACCTATACTAATTGCTGTCTGGCTATCATTTCTGGTAACTTGCGGTTGAGGTGCGGGTGGTAACACAGAAGCAATTGGCTCAGTATAGGACACATTAACTGCGCTGGTAACAGGTCCAGGGACATCAGTAACGTTATAATCCTGTGCCAATAAGGTATTTTGGCCAACACTCAAGCTTGTTTGTATTAACCAGGTATTATCGCTCGCGCACCAGGCTACGCCACTGAACGTGTTGTTAACAGACAGCTTTACATAGGAATTATCTGGACAGTTACCAGTTACAGTTATTGTCTGCGCGGATAAAGTAGCGCCGTCAGTTGGGCTCAGTATAGCTGCTCCAGTAGTTAGTGACGGTGCTTCTACAGTTGCCGAGATAGTCTGTGCCATGGTTCTAAAAGTAATACCAATCATTAAAACACCTACTATCAGTACAACCATAATTGTCATTGGGTGTAGTATAAATCTTTTGTGAATCGGCAAATTGGTTCGGGAGTTCGGCTTTTTAAATACTGTTTTAGACCTCGACTTAACCGAAGACCGTTTTTTAGGCTTAAGCAGCGCCTTTTTTGCCTTTGTTGTTTTTTTCATTTTAGTTTTTTAAGCTTTAATTGCTCTTAACTACAGATATATTATATCAATACGTTGGGATTTATGATATATGTAAGAATTTATCGAAATTATTGGTGCGCTCACTTGATAAAAGGTGGAACGCTTTTTTACCTAGTGTATATCTACTACAGTCCAAGCTAGAAAAACTAGGGCTAGTTCTGGTAGACAATGTGGTTAGCTACACTGATGGTGAGGAGAATAGCCATGTTTAAGTACTTTAGGCTATCATCTCAGTCGCCAACTGATTTACTAACATCGACATTGTACGATGAAAACACCTTTTACGACAGGTTTAACCGCGACTTAAAGAAGTGCCAGCATGAAGCTATCATTGAAAGCCCGTTCATTACCAATAGACGTCTGAGTTTATTACTGCCTGCTCTTGAAAAGCTAAAAGCTCGGGGGGTCAGAATCACCATAAACACCCGTGATCCAGAAGAACACGAGAATGAATATATGCGTCATGAAGCCCAGCGAGCAATAGCTACCCTGCAGCATATGGGCATACATGTGTTGTTTACTGGCAACCATCATAGAAAACTAGCCATCCTTGATAGACAAATACTATATGAAGGAAGCTTAAACATCCTGTCGCAAAATAACAGCTGTGAAGTCATGCGCAGAATTGAATCCGTAAAGTTAGCCTGGCAGATGGCACGATTTGTTAAGATTGATAAGTTCGTCAGGTGATATAGTAAGGAGTAGTTATGGTCAAGAAATATGAGATTAGCGATAAAGACATTAAGGTAGCGTTACGCTTCTTGAAGTTTAACGATCCAGAAAATGCTACCCGTGATCAAGCTATAGCACTACTTGAAGACTTACAATCGGGCTTTCATGGAATGGCACACTATAATCCTGAACTACTTTTGAAGCTACAACAAGAGATCGATAGCAAGAAGCCCCAGGAAGATAGTTCAGCCACCAATTAAATCACTAAGCGTGACATCTAAAGCTTTAGCTAGTTTTCTTAGTGTAGGAGTGGTGGCAGTATGTTCTCCACGTTCTAATCTAGCTATAGTATTTGCTGGTACACCCGACTTGTCATGCAAAGCCTCTTGGCTTAGGCCTAGTGTCTTACGATATTTAACTATACGCTTACCAGTTTCTTTATTAGCTTGATCTGTCATATTGGATGTATTTTATCATAATACAGACTGTTTACATCTGTGAAATCAAATACAATTCGAGTCCCTCCTGATCCTCCAGTTTTCAGAAGCGGACTCTAAAACCTATTTTTCTATATAGTTTTTATAAATTAAAGTAGACTTACGACTACGCTTCAACTGTTGATCCTTTTTATGAGAAGCTTTGTACTGCTGGGTCTTGTTGGCTAATTTCCATCTGGTTTTAGAACCAAGACCTACAGAATCTCTATTCATTTGCAGGCCTAAGTGTTCGAAACACCACTTACCAAGATATTTACCTTCGATATTGTATGTATCACCAGAGTGGTAGATTATTCTGGTCTTAGCCTCATTGAGAGGGAGCTTCTGATTTCTATCACCTTCTAAAATAGCTTTGATCTTCGGGTAAAGCTTCATCATGTCTTCTTTGGTTGCTCTACTGGCTGTGATGCCAATATCATCAACATAGATAGCTATACGCGGATCTTTGCCCTTAAGTTCTTTTTTTACCAAGCGCTCTAGCTTCAAGAATGTATCTATGTTGCACCAAACAGCAAGTCTCGATGACGTAGAAAAGCCACGACCAATAGTTTTATAGTTAGCGGGGCTATCTTTCGGGCCGTATGGTACACAACAAAGCTCGGCTAAAATCCTAGCTCCTTTATCACTACATCCAGTCTTATCTAGAAAGAAGTGATAGACACGCTCATAGTGCATCTGCTCAAAAAACTTCGCAACATCCAGTTTAAGCAATATACGTTTACGCCTTTTACCTAAAAGATGTTTTACCGCTGCCTTATGGTCTAGACCACCTATACCTCCAAATATAAAATCAGGTACTAAGTAGTCGTTGGGTCTAAGAATTCTTTCATTAATCGCCTTGAGTAATATGCCTAATTTTGTTCCCTTAGCATTACGAACCCACTTACCCTTCTCGGGCTGGGACATAGTGGGGTGGTCATGCCAGTACTTATCGAAGTTTGCCTGGACGTCATTGATAAGCCTTAAGGCTTCTGTATAGGGAAATCTTCGACTACTAATATGTTTAGCAAACTCATTCTTGCTTTGAATATGAATTTTAGGATATCTGCTTGTTGTCATATTTTTTTCTTAGCAACTTAGCTTTATCTTTAATTAAGTGATCTTGAAGTTTTGAGCCAAGTGATAAAAATTGTTTCTCTACTTTAGATAAATCTTTTTCTCTACTAAGATCTGAGCCATAAATGAATGGAGTGATTGAAGCTGGGTGCACTTCTAAGCCATTAGCGATCTTTTGGAGCAGCTTTTTAGACACCTGCTTCTGATTGCTCTCAACCATAGCAATAAGGACAGGTGAAGCGTCAATAGACTTAGCAAATTCAGCCTGAGTTAGACCGGCCTCGCTTCTGATCTTCTTAATAAGTATTGGAAGTGTATACATAGCTTAAAAACGACTACAAGCCGGTTACTGCCTGATCAGGTCGTGGAGTATACAAACTATTTGGTAGATAATTTTCACTATCTGCAAAATACCCTGTAGTACCCTCGTAATCCTGGCCATTATTGGCTCTCCCCGGCTTGCCATACGGATACCACAATTCAGTGTACTTAGAGCTAAAACGTACTTCCACCATGGTGGCCTCCTTATATAACAAGACTGGCTGACTAATTAATGTTAATGAAGTAGGACGATCTTTCTCCCGTGGCTATCATATATATCGATCAGGTAAGGTATCCGGTAATATCTTCTTCGTGTAAGTTAAAAAAACTGATAGCCACGGTTCAGATAGTCCTCAGCATGATGAAGCAAGCAGTAGAATAGCGCGACTTGATCGCGCGCGACCCTAGCTAGATAGCTTGATAGAAAGCTAGCCAGACTAAGCGCGCCTGTTGCTAATCCCCGTTGTCCATCACCTCTCCGTTTAGTTGGAGGGTTCAGATGTAAAAATAAATGTACATCTCAATATGTCGAATTGATAGCGTTGTTTCTGAATTGATTTTTAAAGTGCCAATCTAGATATTAGTATATACAAAACGTATAAGTATTGTCAAGGCTTTTTTTAGCCTTCATGCCATATCGGGACACTACCAAACTGTCTGTTGATCAAGTAATTAGTGGAGTAGAACAGTAGACGCAAACTACCACTGTGGATCTTCACAGAATTTGCCATCAGCAATAAAATGTTGCTTTCTTAGTTTATTTCCTTTACCATACCATCAGTAACACCTTTAACAGTGGTGGGCACGGGAGTACCGATGTTTGCTACTGTAACTAATCACCCAAACTTTATACAGCACTATTTCCTAGGTACTTCACGGCTATCAGAAATCTTTAATATCCCTCTAATTGTTATTGGTGGATCATTACTTGTTTACTTTATCTTCATACCTATCGCTAGAGTAGTACTAGATGTTCTGGACTTTCGTAGGTTAAGGGATCGTAAGCTGGTGTTTTTAGAGTTAACACCACCAAGCTACGCTACTAAATCACCACTAGCTACAACCCAGTTACTTGATACTATTCATGGCTTACTTAACGGTCTGACGCATACGGAACACTTATTAAACCGGAAACATGTATTGCCGTTGGAAATATTTGGTAGTCGAGAGACTGGTATTCGCTTTATAGCAGTCCTTGATCCAGGAGACGTAGGGCCCTTTCAGCAGCTAGTCATCTCCTATTTGCCACATATCCAGTTTCGGGAGGTTAAGGACTACATTACACCAGAGCTCAATGGGCAGGATTCCCGGATACTAGAGTTCGTCCAAAGTAACCACTTTGCCTATAGGATGGCCAAGCATGAGAACCTAGCCGAGCATGATCCAATGGACTATATTACTCGGGCAATGGCGAAATTAGAAAGCGGCGAGTTATCTGCCATTCAGCTTGTCTTGTCTCCAGCTTCTAGAAGAGCAGCTAATAAGATTCGTAGCCAGCTACTACACGGGAAAGATAAAGGCTTAAACCGTGAATGGTGGCATTATCCGTTTATTATCCTATGGTGGGTGGTTAAAGCAGTTTTTGCCGTTTTACGCGCCATCTTAGAATTGATAGGTGACGAAGTGTCTGGAGTCAGGGCACCAAGGTACAATTCAGATCAAAGCCATATGTATAACCAATATGGTCAACAGCCAGTCAGCCCTATAAACGCACCTGTTATGGACACTACTAATGCCAAGCTAGCTGAACAGCTATTTAGTGTAGACATTAGGGCCCTTACTGTTGGGCCAGACTGTGCTACCAGAGCCCAAGGACTAGCCAATGCCCTATATATGTTCCCCGAGTACCAGGTTACCAAGGGTTACACTTGAGGAACGCTCGATTATTTAAACAGCGCCGAGAACAACACAAGCTAGAATCGTTCCATAAACGTTTACCATCAATGTTTACCCACAACTCTTCGATCCTGGGAGCATCTGAAGTAGCAGCTCTGTATCACTTTCCGTACGGAGAACATATTCAGTCTGAGGATATGGTTAAATCGCTATCCCAAACCTTGTCAGCTCCACTCTCTATGAAAGTGCATAGTGATGCAGCAGACTACGATGTTATGTTAGGCATGAATAAGCACCATGGGAGTAATACAGTTATTGGCTTAACAGCTAAAGAACGAGAGAAACATGTCTACTTAATTGGTGGCACCGGTAATGGTAAAACCACTATGCTAGAATATGCACTTTTGCAGGACATTAATGTTGGCAATCGCGTAGCTTTTATCGATCCGCACGGCGATGCGGCTCAGAAGCTACTTAAATATATTCCTAAGTCTCGGATTAATGACGTAGTCTATCTAAATCCTCGGGATATTAAGCACCCGATTGGTCTTAATCTGCTGGAATTACCAGAAGGACTTGATGAAGATGAGCTTCTTGTAGAAAAAGAGCGAGTAACTGAAGCCGTGGTGTCAGTACTTAGAAAAGTCTTTGCTGATGATGATGCTAATGCCCACCGTATTGAGTCTATGCTTAGAAATACTATCCGTACGGCTTTTACAACTGAACAACCAACCCTATTTACATGCCTAGAATTAATACGTAACACTGAGTATCGAAATAAGGTGGTTGCTAAACTGACTGATTCACACTTAAAAGACTTTTGGCGAGAAGAGTTTGGCAAAGCTGGGGGCATGCAACGAGTTAGTATGAGTAAAGGTTTAACTAGTAGATTAGATAGGTTTGATCATTCTGAGTTTGTATCCCGTATGATGAGTCAAAAGAAGTCTACCATTAGCTTTGAAGATATTATTGATTCCGGAAAGATACTTATCTGTAACTTTTCTACTAACATGGGTGAAGATACTTCTGCCTTATTCGGAACAACGGTACTGGCTAAGCTAAAGATTGCGGCAGAGCGACGGAGCGAACAACCGGAAGCTGAACGAAAACCGTTTTATGTTTACGTTGATGAATTCCAGAACTTTGCTACTACACCATTTGTGAAGATGTTATCTGCTAGCCGAAAGTATAAGCTATTTCTAACTATTGCTGAGCAATCTACCAACCAACAGGAAGAACAGAGACTGACTGAAGCCATCTTAGCCAATGTTAGTACAATCGTTTGTTTCGGTTTGGGTAGTACAGCCGATGAACGTTTACTGCTTGGCCGGTTTGAACCGTGGTTAGAGCGAGGCAAACTAGTTAACCAACCAGCTTATAGCTTTTATGCACGAGTTAAGGCAGAGGAGCCAATGGAACCAGTATCTGGTGAAACTATTGTGCTGCCGTCAGAGCAAGCTAGTGAAGATCGGGCTGAGGCAGTCATCAAAGCATCGAGGGATAACTTTGCGGTGGAGTGGAATAGCATAAAAGGGAGTAGGGCTAAAAGCACCCCTAAGGAGCCTCCTGAAGAGAAAATGGATGATAAAGCCGAAGATCCTGACTTTAGCCCTCAAACTGATCCACTAGATGCTTGATCTTGATACGATACAGGGATTAGGTATGTATACTAACGGTTTAGAAGGGCTTGTGTTTGCTTGCGAGGAGACATGAGTCTTTCTTTTGTTTATAAATAGTCGTCGATCGTCTCGAGCTATATCAATAAGGTATGGCTCACCAACCAGACCATCCGCCTCACGTTCTCGGTAGACAGTAAGCACTTCGGTGCTACTTCGAAAGTCTTGAGGTAATTCATGGCTCATAACCTAATAATAGACCTCTCAAGGTTCACCGTTACTGCCATATCTGTACTAGACTTAATGACCAGAGTGCTACAATTATTTGGTGAGATTTATCATAAAACCTGACGACGATACTTTAGAAATGCTTTTACAGACCGAGAACTACAAAAGGCTTTGGAAGCAAAACAGTAGGAAAATATTAAAAGCATTTAGGGTAATTACGGGGCTAGACTTTCAGCAGAAAGTTATCTCTGCAAGGATATTTAACGGTGGCCAGAGTACGGCTGGTTCCTTCCATTATGCTATGAAGCTTAGAGCTCTGGTAAATGAAACAGCATCAGACAGTAAACTAATCCTGCTTGTTCATGAACTGTCTCACAGGTTACTCGGTGGGAATGGGCTAGGAGTTGTCAACCTGGGCTTAATAGCAGACCGAGAAGAGTCTGATAGTGATAAAGGCAATGAGATGGAGCATCGTCATACATATTTATTTGAATATGACGTAGTTAAACTAGCTTTGGGAGAGGAAATGGCTGAAGCTTGTATAAAATTTGAGGAAAAAGAAGGTGACGATATTAATGACGGTTCTCATCAACGAGCTTGGAAATGGGCTATGGGTATGACCTTCGAGGAACGTCAAAGAGCGATCAAAATGCTCACTACTAAAGCCGTGCTTAGAGATAAGTGGGCAGACTTTGAAGACAAAGAGATAGTACGAGCAGATCCTACTACTTGGTTTAAGGGGCTTATCTCAGGACAGTCCTGACATTGTTCAGCACACCTCAACACGTATTTCTATGTAATACAAACTCGTGTAACACAATTAAAGGAGTGTTATGATTTAGGGATGCAATATGTCTATCATGGTGTTCCGGAAGAGATGAAAGGCAATAATCTAGTGCCTCTTAACCAGATGCAGACATCACATCCCGAACTTTACAAAAAGTACCGACAAAAATATGAAGGCAGAGAAGCTGTAATGCAGAAAAAAATCCCTTTACTGAATTGCCTGTGGAATGATGTCATCCAATTTATGCCAGTACATCCTCGTAAAGTATTTGAGCTTCAAAAGAAATTAGGTCTCATTACTGAAGTCCCGCCATATAAATTCTTTGAAATTGATATATCAGTATTTAATATCGATAAGATGGTTGTCTACTTTAAGACTGCGATTGGAGAACAAAATGTAGAGGTCAAGTGGTTTCGCGATGTCAATCTGGCAGATATTCAGGAAGTTCCTAAGGCTACTTTCGACTACTACACATCTCTTGTTGGCACTGGAGAATTACCGTTTAATTACCAGTTTATTCCACACGTTCTTTATATGGGGACTGTCGAGACCTCTAAGTTGCCAATTATTACGATCTAGCTAACCATTAAAGAAACATCCGCATAATTATTTATGAATAAGTATATGGACGGTGATTGTGGGCATTGCCGGAACTAAGCTCTCTAATAATAGGCCCATTCTGTCATATGAGGCGACAAACCAATTATTGCAGGCAGTTCTTTTGATGTAGTTTGCTTTCCCACATAACAATAAGCAATGCTACGGGAGTGTCCCTCAACCAATACTTTTTTACCCTCAATATTTTGGCCAACGAGAATAATTGGCGGTAAGGCTACGCCTGCCTCAATCTTTGTTGCAATTTGATTTATTACGTCGGGGTCAACATTTTTGACGAGAAGACCCTTTTTTAACTTCGACACGGTTTTGGGGAGTAACCTTTCGTTGTTGGTCATAGAAGGATAGCTTTTAAGACGAAGGACTTTCAGGAGTTCTACTTGTGAAAGATTAGACAGGAACCAATTTGTGTTATTGGGGAAGTTTGTAAATAGTCCCTCGTCGGGCCATCCTCTACACAGACCTAATACTTTAGCTCTCTTTTTATTGTCTTTGTAGTTGGAGTAATCAGGTTTTTCAATCAATGTTTCATCATAACCAAGCATCTTGAGTGCCTTCAGGCTTCCTGCTCGAAAACGAGAAGAATGCAACTCTGCGGACAAAAACACTCCGATCACCTCTTCGACAGCCATTTCTCGGATAATATTCATGGCTTAACTATAACAAAAATCAGCTTGGGAGTCTGAGACTTAGAAATCTCTGTAAGAGACAGAGCGGGATGGATAATATCACCTACCTATTGTCTGATTGGGGAGTACCACGTGTTCTCAAAGTACCACTTGAAGTAACTACTTCGTTACGGCCAGGAACCATCAGCCCCTCAACCATGTGGCCATCAACCAAAATTTGGTGACCAAATTTTCTGGTTCTTTCTTCCTCTCGTGATGGATCCTTTTCTCGATGCTCAAAGGCTATCATTGGCTTATTCTCCTTGACCGCACCAAATAGCTTTAGAAGCGCATATTCGGGAGTTTGTCTTGGTTCTTCAAATCTTGGAGTACCTTCATCGTCTGGAGTACTATTAACTTCCCTAGCAGTATTCACAGTTTGTATAAGATTAGCAACCGTAGGATCTTCACTGGCTACCGTGGTTAACCTATCAAGAGCATCGTATAAGGAAGCAGTAGTAACAGTACCCTTAATCGTCCCGTCTGTATCCCGAATACCATTTCCCCCCATAACACCTTCCTCGGTATTAAAGTCAATAATCATCTTTGAGGCGTTAGACCTAAATCCTTCTATAGCCTCGATGTTCGGGCTTAGTGCTTCTGGTGTTATGGCTTCGTTACTTGACATTATCTTTCCTTATTTCTATGTTTTTATCTTAAAAACTAACATTATCATATTAGCATAAGGTTGATGTTATGTCAATAACTCCGTCTGCTAGTGTATAAGTGTTTCTGGATTACTAGGTGAAGCACCGCTTATAGCCTTACCCTGTTCTTGTACTCTCCAATAATTACAACTTGCTTAGTCGATAGACGGCAGCTACCGAGGTTATAGCGAAGTTATGTTCAGGCTCTAGGGTTGTGCACTGTCTCTTGGCTTTAAGCCACGTTACGATCCTAACGAAGAGCACATTTGGCTACCCTAAAACTAACTGCTACCATAAATATATGGCATGGAATATTGAATACTATAAAACCTATAGCGGACAAGAAGTCATCAAGGACTTTATTGATAACCTGCAAGAAAGTACGCAAGCAAAGTTGGGTCGGCAGCTAGATTTACTTGAGGAACACGGCAATCATTTGAGTATGCCCCATGCAAAAGCCATGGGTGGTGGCTTAATTGAACTAAGGGTACGTGGTAAGCAAGAAGTTAGGATATTCTATGCTTTCGCAGTTGGTAAGCACATTTATCTATTGCACGCCTTTGTTAAGAAAAGTAAAACTACCCCTAAAAAAGAACTCAATATAGCTATGCAGCGTAAGCTTGAGATTGAAAAACGTAGCATATAAGACACATTTTACTTGACAATAATGTAACATATACGATACAATCTATTGAGGAGAAACCATATTATGACAACTTGGAAACAACATAAAGCAGGACTAATGAAAAATCCAAAGTTCAAGGATGCCTATGATGCACTTGAGCCTGAATACAGACTAGCTAACGAGCTGATCAATGCCCGCATTGGTAAGAAAATGACACAAACGGAAGTAGCTGAAAAAGCAGGCGTCAGCAGGACAGTTATCGCACGGCTTGAGAGTGGCACAACTAACCCTACTCTCGGGACAGTCAGTCGCGTAGCTAGTATACTTGGCAAAGAATTAAAATTAGTTGGTAGTAGCCACTAAAGCCAAGATTTTCCAATTGCTATCAGGTTCTCAGGAAGTAGGTAGAATACTGGGCGACTGGTAGAAGTCTAGTACCTAGAGCCTTCGCTTCACCTACCACGTATAAGCTAAACTCTATTTTGCATCGATAACAATATCATTAATATAACCTCTGTATACTTTTGGACTTTAAACAGACCTAAAAGAACAAGAGACTCAACAAACTAGTGAACAGTTAGACATTAGTCGTTAAAGATAACTTTATTTCTAGCACTGCAGAGCAACTGTTATTAGTAGTTACCAGAACTCAGTTGCCGCATACTTGGCATGCACAATTCCATAAGTATCAACAAACAACTACCTACCTAGCTCTAGAGCTAGATCCAGTAACTCATCCCAGCTACGGGAGTTTGGATCTTCAGCCCAGGTATTTAATCTTCGTATGTTATTGTTCAAAGCACGTAGGGATCGAAACTCTGTGATACCTTCTACCGCTTGATCAAGCAGAAACCTAGCTGGCATTAAATTGTCTGGGCTCTTGGAGAATCGCCTATACGATTCAAAATACGCTTCAAAAAACAGCTTTTCATCTACTCCTTTAGATACTAGCCCGGCAAGCATAATTCGCTCGGGTAGATAAATACTGCCAAACTTACTTTTCATTACATCAATTTTGTCTCTTTCAACTTTAGTAAAGCGTCCCGAAGCTGTATCCGAGCTATAATAATCCGTAATCGCATCTTGAAACGCTGACCATAAATCACTTTGTTCATACTTCTGTCCAAGAAGTAGCATAGACGTATATTCTGTCACGGCTTCATTAAACTCATGTAGCCTTCCGCTATGCAAACCAATCCTTGCTACATCTACAAAAAGTCCGGCAAGCTCCTCTCGGTTATGTGCCAAAGCCTGCACAATGTCAGACTCAGATAATACAATATTACCCTCACTATCAGCATGGGGGTTATCTTTGCCAACATACTTTTTATTTGAAGCGGTTACCGTTTTGCCTGAGTATACATGTGTAAATTCGTGGAATAAGACTTGTTTAAGGTTCTCTGGCTCATATACTAATCTAGCATCAACGTTAACTATATTTTCAACCGCCGAGTACGATCCCCCAGAATCATCTAACGCATGAGCAACAGGATCACTCGCGAAAACATATATATCATCAATTAAGAGTTTCTTTTTTCTGTCTGGTTTTGCTTGAGAGGGCAGAATCCCTTGATCAATAGCCTGCTGAAATGCTTCTTCATACTGTTTCATTAGCTCCGGTAGTTGTTCGTCTAAATGTCTCTGGGCTTCTTTCATAGCTCTCGAATGTGCTTCTACCAGAACCAACCTATCTTCGTTTGGTGTGCTAGGATCTCGAAAGAAACCAGCATAATCATATAGCTTCGTTGTTGGTATAGACAAGTCTTCTGTGAGGCTTGATTCCACAAGTGGGAGATCCATATCAAAAATGGCCGATTCAAGCTCTTCGTCTGTACCTACATAGTCACCCAAAAGACTGTTGAACGCCGTAGAAGCACGTTGGTCAGATAATATTGCTTCTGCTTGACCAACTAACACGTCAGCAGATAATCTTCGGTCTACATAGGCCTCAAGAAGGTCTTCTTGTCCATTACGAATATCCGTTGGGAGATTAGGGTAACTTTCAGAAGGCCGACGTTTTTGTAGTGCTTCGATCTCAAGTGTTGCTTCTACCCACGGGACAGCAAATGGGCGAGCAGGACTACTGCTATAATCACTCTCATACATGAGAAATGACTCCGGAATAGTTGTAAATGATTGTGGTGTTGTTTCAGACATATTTTTTGTGTTTTCTAACAGATATAATAGTAGCATAAGCTTGATGATTCGTCAAGTGTAGTGTAGAGCCGTGTTTCACTATACTCATCCCTAGCTATCACTAAGGGATGACGACTGCTCCGGCTCTGCCGCATCAGTCCAGAGATGTTCGTCTTTATTAGTCTCCAGCAAAGCTGACTTGGTAGTTGCCAGAAACGTTAAGCCTAGCAATTGTGTTGGGCGGCAAGTCAGCCCTATCCGCTAACGCCGCTTGACTTAGGCCAAGATCTTTTCGGTACTTTCTAATTCTTTTGCCGGTCAATATATTAGTTTGATCTGTGTTCATAATCTGCAATATTAAGTTTTATCCTTATGTTCATTTTATCATGCATAGAACCTTAGAAGATCATGGTTGAGAAGGTGTGGAACTATTTTATTATGCCGGAGGCTAGGTCGAGCCATGTCTAGGCGTCTGGTAGGTTCGTGTCTCGTCTATTTCTTCTTCGGCAAATGGTCGAGCGGGCATATAACCGTTGGCCACGACCTGACGCCGTGCTGCCAAAACAGCCTCAGGATCAAGGGAATAACGGAAACCTCGGCTTGCTTTACCGCTATAAGAGTAAACATACTTCTGCCGACAGCTTTTTTTAGACTAGTCTCGTGGGTGTTGCCATGAAGCCCTACACCTACACCAAGCTTATAGGCCAATCTATTGTAAGCTGCCTGAAATTCTGGGTTAGAAGATGACGATGAGGATGAACAAGAGTTTGATGGCGAAGCAGCACCACTAAATGCTTAGTCTTACCCATACTCTATAATTTAAACTAATCTAAGGTCACCAAGAACCACCCTCGGCAGGAGATTGAGGAGCCGCACCCTGTTGACCGGGCTGTTGTAGCGGTAGAGTATCTTCTGGCCCCCAACCTTGTTGAGGCTGTGCGTTAGGATCATAACCCCAGCTTCCAGAAGCCTCAAATCCAGTAGCTGCTTGTGTACTTCCTTCAGTTGGGGCCCAGCTGCCAAAACCACCGTCAGAAGCTTCGGGTGCCAATGGGCTAGCTGCTATAGCTGGTTGACCACCATAAAGTTCACTTACCTTTTGACGAGCCATGCCTACGACTTGTTCTTTAGCATAGCCTCTAGCACCAGATACTGCCCCTGTTGCCGCCTTGCGAGCAGTATGCGTTGGTCGTAGGGCAGCTTTTATAGCACCGAATTTGCGAACTTTCATATTGCCATCGTCATCAAACCTAGCAACTCCAGCATTCTCTAAAGCACCACGGACGGCAGCACCACCAACGTCGTGACCAACTTTCTTGGCAAATTCTTGTAGGGCAGGATTTCCTAGTGCATCACGCGCTTCTTGAAAGTGAGAGCGTTGATAAGAGGGGGTTTCGGGTCCCCAACCTTGTGAAGCTGATGGTGTTTCAAATGACATTTTTGTTCTTTTTGTTTTTAATTAATCTACCTTAATATTATACATAAATTTTATTAATTGTCAAGTTTATGGACTTGGGGCCTCAGACTGTTTCGCGTATTGGGCTTTGATTTGGCCAACAGCTCACCTGCAAACTAAGCGGCTGCGCTTTGAACTTCCGAGAAATGCGCCTCATGCTTGCCGTTTATTTTACCATCATCGTGGACAAAGAAGTCCATAACACCAGAGCGAATCGGCACAACTAAGCGCGCACCATACCGAGTAATGCTAGCATGTTGCAAGTCCTTAATTGCTGCCTCTATGGCTGCTTTACGCTGTTCGTCGTGCGTACGAACTGCTTCGATGTTATTTGTTTTACGGAGATAGCGATCGCCGACATCAATTTTAAACTGGGCTGGTAAGTGCTGACCTATGCCATAATCTGCACCGCCTTCAGTATCACCAAGCTGTACCCAGGTGGTTTTTTCATTTAGTGTTAGCCCGTAGCCGTCAGGCGCTTCTTCAATTGGCGCATCTGAAGCTACATCCTTAGGCGAACTGTAAAATGTACGGTCTGATCCGAAAGAGCCCTGGGTATCTGCGGAGCCGCTGCCTATGTCTATCGTACCGTCATGGATAACCACCCTGGGTATAGTTTTTTCGAGCGCATCTTCCTTGAGATCCAGCTCACCATACTGCGAGTCACGAGCATACGGTGCAGTTTTGACAATTTCGGCAAGCGGAATTGCGATTGTACCTGCGTTTGGGCCGTCTCCTCTGTAATTCCATTCATCAAAATCTTCAGACCAGTGAGGTGTTGGTGAGTGATAGCGATCTCCGTAATATTCTAGGTTTGGTGTATTAAATTTACCGAATCGAGCAAGCTGAGTTCGGCGAGGCAGCAATGTGTTAGCAGCATAAACTTGGTTGAAGTTAGCTGTGTTATGGAATAATAGCTGACCTGCAAAGCGAACATCATCCCAGAACGTTTTTTCAGCCCTTTCGATGTTAGCAAGTGGATTGGTTTTTATATAGTCTTGCGAGGCACTTCGACTTATGTCCTGCTCCTTAAGATCAATTGCCTCACCGGCGTCCGTAAATAAACCAGACCGTTTTATTTTATTTTGGATTGCTAAGTGATTTTCAATCACTCTTTGCTTGTCCTCTTCGGTGAGGGTCGTTATGGCAACGCTAGATTCAGCAAATAGCGCCTCATTGGCTCGAGAGACCGCCATAAGCTCAGCGCGCTGGAGTCGCCTGTCTTCTGGTTGACGCATACGGGCTAAACGAATACCTGCTAGGACGGGTAGAGCAGCCTGCCCATAGCTGGGAGGAGTATTACCCATATCTGTGAGCGAGATTATTTTGTCATGAATCTCATTTGTCGAAAAAAGACTGCCAGCAAGGATACCCTCCAGCTTCTGTGCCTGCTGTGCCCTACCTGCTTCGTCAGTTGGTACATCGTTATCTAAAACGTCTTTAATAACGCCATCCATCGTGTAGTGCAGTTCATAAAAGCCGTGCAGACCCTCCCTCAGCTCAGGAGACGATTTAAAGGCGCTGTCTTCCTGAGCCTGCTCCACCCGCAAATCAATGGCTTGTTCTGTCTGGAGTTGGCGCTCACCGGCTTGGCCAGCTTCTGTTCCTGACATATCCATAGATAGCTCCTCTTGCGAAGGCTGAGTAAGGGGCAATGCTTCTGGCTTGAGATTAGGGTTTAGGCTTACTGTTTCTGGACTCATTTGTTTTGGCTTTTTATTATAGTTTTACTTAACAGATATAATATTAACATAAGCTTGTTGATTTGTCAATATGATGGTGGTCCGTAGCTAGCCAGGTACGGAACTATTCCACGCAAAACTAAAGTACAATGAAGTTGTAGCAAGAGAGTACCGAGATAATACAAACATCTTCGGTCAACTCAAACACTAATGCTTAGTGCTTCGCTGTGACTTGAATGTTTTTAGCTTGCCAGCCGATAAGATTGCTTTGCTGCCGAGCCTTTGCTTTAGTGTATCTCTTGAGACGGGAGCAGTGTCGTCCCTACTAACACCTTCTCCTATCATCCTCATCGCATAACGATCAGCTCACGGGAAAATCGCTTGACCAACTCTACTATGTTTAACATTCTCCATACGAGTCCGGGCTAAAATAACGGCAGTGTTGTCTTCAGCTCCTGGCTTCACAGTTAGCTGCCAAGTGTAATGTAAAGCTGGTTTTTCAGTCTTAGATGTCCATTGTGTCTCAAAAATAATAGTCATCTCTTCATCATCAATCTCAACAACTTTTGCTCTATCGTCCCTATGTCCGTCGGGCATAGTATCACCCACCTGTAAACGCTTAGGTTCTGGAGCGTTAGCTGGAAGAGATCGAAACTGTTCTGGCATGATTGGGTCCAATCGTTGAGGAAGAAGCGGGCCAGCAAATCCCTCACCAACCATACCCATTCGTGTAATTCCAAACCGGCCCGACCAAGCTTCATCTACGCTCGTAGGTACAATAATAGCAGTGTCATATGATACGTCTGGATTGGCGATAATTGAATCACCAGACATTGGCAGTGAAGCTTCATCTGGGTTAAGGATCTCAATATTGGGTGTATTTTGTTTTTCTGGCATGGTTTTATATTTTAAAATTTCAGGCAGCAATAATTTCCATATCACTTGATTGGTCAATTTGTTTTAGCCTACCCGTAACCCATTTTTTACGAGCATTAAGTCGTTTTGCAATTCGACCTATTTCTAACCCACCCGACATTCCTTTTATAGGTTTGCCCAGGAGAGTTGAAAATTCATCTTTACAATGTGTGAGTCCTAGATCAGAATTCAATACCGTAGTTATCTGATCGACCGCAACAACAAACTTACCAGCTTCCCGTTCAGTCAGAACGCCATTTTCGTCCACACTTAATTTTCCTGCTTGTAATAATTCACTGGCTTTTTCCTTTATAATGCCGAAAGTTTCTGGGTCTAAAGACAAAAAACCTATAAGATGAGCTATCGTATCATGGTCATAATAATCATCTTCAGGAGTAGTCCATACAACTTTACCTTCTGCGAGTGCCTCTACATACTCTTTTCCACTTATCTTTTTATCTATTCCCTGATAGTCACGCTGCTTTTCAACAAATTCGAAAGGTGGTTCTTCACTTGTAGTTTCATATACCTTGTTAAAGGTTGAGTTTAAGTGAGCGACCGTGGGAGCGGTGAGTATAATTTCTTGCTTTCCGTCTTCAGTTGTTATGGTCTTTTTTAGAAACCCTAACTCTGGCGCAAAGGGCGCAAAGTTCCTTTTATCCCGCTGGGTAGATCTATCTACTTCTACCATTCTTCTTGGTGCAGTACGATTATCATAATAGTCCTCAGTCTGAACACCTTCGCCACGGGTAATCGTACTAACATAAAGTTCTCCGTTTGGTGTGGTTATTGTTCCAAAATCTGCTTCTAAGACACCTCTACCTGCTTCAGCTGGCTGAGGAAATTGAACATGATAAAGTGTTTCCATCTTATTAATATCTATTTCGCCCGGTATTGCTTCAGGAGGTGGTGTTTCGCCTATATTGGTAGAGTTTAGTGTTTCTGGCATTTTTTTATTTTATCTGACAGATACAATACTAGCATAAGCTTGATGATATGTCAAGTATAGTCTAACGAAGTTGACTCCTCGGGTTCAGACGCATTGCGCCAGATTAGTTCTTTCTTACTCTGCGAGCTAACCAGAGCTTCTGTAGTCGTTGCAAGAAACTTTAAGTCTACATAAGTCTTGTCAAGCTCTTTCGCAGCTAGTCTGAGCATCTGGCGCTGTAAGGCTTTAGTCTCACAGACTATCAACATGGTTGGTAGCTTCCTATTGGTATGATTTTGCCAGGTTTCATCTTCAGCGTATTTAATATACTGTCGTATCTTGCGCTGTATCACTAAGTAGTAGGTAGCTTCTTCATAGCTATCCAGGAAATAGTCATTGGCTTGGGTATGGCTGGTGACAGTGCGGTGTAGATAGGCGTCAGGCATTCTCTCGGGCATACCCTTGCGCTCGGCTAGCTCACTTTTGCTAAAGAACTTGAATTCTTCTGGGTAGAGTCGCTTGAACTCCACATAGACAGAAAAGACATGTAGATAGTGGGCTATTTGATCTTTATTGGCTCGCTTGTCCTGATAAATACTTTTTAGCACCTTTGGACTGGCATAAGGTTGCTGTTTAAAATAGCGAACAGCATTTGGCCTTAAGTAGTAAGTAGCTGGTTTGCCTTTGATTTTATAGCTTTTGTCATAGTTCTGGCCTATATAGTCTTGATCTACTAGTACTCTTAATCTGGCTAGTATTACTCTTGGGTATTTACTGCCTTGGCTTTTAGCTATTAAGTGAGTAGTAGCGAATCGAAATTTATAGAGTGTTTGTAGTAGTTGTATTTGATAGTTGTTTAAGGGTCGTCGGTATTTAGGTGATGGTTTAGGCGTTGTAGTTGATTTATTAGTCATGGGTGTTCTTTCAAGTAGACATAGTTAGCTATATATACATAGTATATATTAATATAAAGATAAAGAGATCCAGTATAAACTCCTTGACGAGCAGATTATATCTATCCTAGCAGTAAGATATCCACAATTACATATTAGTCGCATAAAACTACTTGTAACTATACATACTTGTATAGTATTATATACATAGATGTATAGATAACAGAGGGTATCATGGCTAGACCACTAGGATCAAAAAACAAAAATTCATCAGGGCAACCATCGTATACTGCTCTGTCTACAGAGGAAAGACTTATAGTGCTAGCCAATTTAATAGTTGATCGAATAGTGGCCGACCAGCGAAATAACGGCAAACTACTTAAGAAGCTCGTGAGGCGCGACTATGTATGAACAAACGCTTGTTGAAAATGCCGTTGCGGCAATTCGCGTTTCAACCACCAAACAAGGTACTGATGGTGATTCTCCCGAAGCCCAAAAAGAGCAACTCGAGCAATTCGCAAAACTGCACAATATAAATCTAAAAAAGACGTTTATCTTTTTAGAATCCGCAAGTAAAGCTACCCAGCCAATGCAGGAAGCTATTGATTACTGCAAAAATCCGAAAAATGACATTCAGCTCTTTATCATTAAGTCGATCGACCGCTTCACGCGTGGTGGTGCAACGCCTTATGACCAATTAAAAATGCAGTTAGAAACCTACGGAGTTAAACTTGTAGATATCTACGGAGTTATAAGTTCACGAAAAGTAAATACTTTGGAGCATCTAAATGTTAAGTATAAATGGAGCGAGTACTCTCCAAGCCAAAAGACTGAATTTTTAGAAGCTGAGCGAGCTAAAGATGAGTTACGCGACATTATGAGCCGGATGATTGGAGCCGAAGTACGCTATACGCGTATGGGTTATTGGATGCGACGTCCACCTTACGGATATGACAGCATGCCCATTGATACCAATAACGGTAAACGACGCGTACTTAAGCCACACCCTACCGAGTCAGACTATATTATTAAGATGTTTGACCTGAGGGCTCGTGGTACTCTAAGCGATTCTCAAATAGTTGATAGAATTAATAATCTAGGCTATGGATCAAGAAAGTTTAACTATCACGACCGCATTAATAAAAGCGCAGGCATCCAGAAAGGTGGCTACAAGCTTAATATAAAACAGTTTTGGTCATACATACATAAACCTATCTACTCTGGTGTAATTAACGAAAAATGGACTGAGTATAAACCCATTAAGGCAAAGTTTGATGGGCTTGTCTCCTATGAGACATTTAACGCCGCAAACCGAGGGAAAATAGTGATTAATGAGCAAGACGGAGTCATTTCTATGCATACTCGTCCGGCACCAGAGCATTTAGTTGCAAAAGGAGCTCGTAATGCCGACTTCCCTTATCGCAAAGTTATTATGTGTCCAGGTTGTGAGATGCCATTGTTTGGTAGTGCCTCCAGGGGCGGGACTGGTAAACACTATCCGGCATATCATTGCAATAAGCGCGGTCATTACTTTCGAGTACCTAAAGAAGAGTTTGAAAGTACGATTGAGAGTTTCGTCCATAAAGTAACATTTTCACAAGACTACATCGATAAGCTTAGTAGCGCCGTTGAGATTGTCTGGAGACAACGCCAACAAGTAGTAAATAAGGAGGAGCACAGTATCGACATGCGTATTAATGAATTGAAGGCTCAAGCTTTAGCTACGGTCGATAAAATAAAGTTCTTGAGCAGTGAAACGGCAATTAAATATATGGAGGAGGATCTTATGAGGATAGAAGCTAAGTTAGCAGAGCTAACAAGCGAAAAAGAACAAAAAACTAGTGTTCGACCAATAAGTTTTGAGATAGTTATGAAGTACGCCAAGTACTTTCTGGAACACATAGATTACTTGTTGCTTCAACAGAGTGATCCAGTGAAACGAGCTAACTTTTTCGGGGTTATTTTCGACAAATTACCAACCTATCAGACAATATTTTCTGGAACGGAAGATGTTAGCAAGATAACAGGGATAAATGAACTGTTTAAAGTTAAAGGAACTAATCAGTCTTTGTTGGTGCCCCCAGGAGGATTCGAACCTTCAGCTTCTCCTTAGGACGGAGTTGTTTTATCCATTGAACTATGGGGGCGTCTATAGCAGTTAGTAAAAACTAACTGACTAAAGTAAATTTATCATGTACGGAAGGATATACGAATATTTCGTTTTTCTTAAACCAATGGGCGATTTCTAGTTTCGCCTCTGCAGGATCACCCGAAGCATGTATTAAGTTTGGAATAGATAGCCCCTTGTTATTGGCGTACTCGAAGCTAATATGAGAATAATCGCCTCTAATCGTGCCTGGATCTGCAGCCTTAGGCTCGGTTGTACCAACCATCTTACGGACCAATGATACTGCCTCTACGCCTTCTAGTACCATTGCTAGAATTGGGCCCTCTTGCATGAACTTTAAAGTTACATCAAAAGCTTCTTGTCCACGCCTGGAAATCATCTTGCCGATAGTTTCATAATGATGGAAGTAGTGCTCTTCAGATGGCCGTAAAACCTTAGCGGCGACAATTTTTAATCCGACCCTTTCAAAGCGAGTAATTATTTCACCCGTAATACCTCTTTGCATCGCGTCCGGTTTTAATATTATTAGCGTTCGTTCCATTTATATATCTTTCCTTTTTAATTATCCTAATTATAACAGATGAGGCACCCTATAAATAGTGATTCAAGCGATAATTTATCATGTCGCGAAATAATTTTACTGGGCTATAATAATAGTATGCAATTCCAAAAAGCAAAAACTGATTTTCTTGAACATTTAGAAATTGAGCAAAACAGGTCGCAAAATACGATCGCAAACTATGACCATTACCTTACTCGACTAGAAGACTTTGCGGGAGATATTAATGTCTCAGAAATCGACTCAGAACTTGTACGTAAATGGAGGTTATGGCTCAACCGGTTAGCGTCTGGTAACAACAACGAGCTTAGTAAGACGACTCAAAACTATCATCTGATTGCCCTACGAAGTTTTCTAAAATACTGCGCAAAAAGAGATATTAAAACACTTAGCCCAGATAAGATTGAGCTTGCTCGTACTAAAAGACCACAGGTTACGTTTCTTAATGAGGATGAGCTTGCGAGAATATTTGAACAACCAGACACTTCAAATGAGGCGGGGATCAGGGATCGGGCAATCTTAGAACTACTTTTTAGTTCAGGTCTTCGTGTGAGTGAACTTGTTGGACTAAATATTGATAATTTGAATTTAACTCGACGAGAATTTATGGTTAGAGGTAAAGGCCAAAAAGATAGACCGATTTTTATCAGTGTAGAAGCAGCATCTTGGATCCAAAAGTACCTCGATCAACGTTCAGATAATGCCAAACCTCTATTCATTAGATATAGCGGTAGTAAAAAGGTTGATTTGAGTGGCAACTTCCATCGTTTAACTGTTCGAAGTGTTCAAAGGCTAGTCGCAAAATATGCCCTTATGGCTGGCATCACAAAGCATGTAAGCCCGCATACTCTTCGACATTCATTTGCAACTGATCTGCTTATGAATGGAGCTGACCTTAGAAGCGTTCAAGCAATGTTAGGTCACAGTAATATAGCAACGACTCAAATTTACACTCATGTCACTGATCCCCATCTGAAAGCTGTTCATGAAAAGTTTCACTCAAACAAGCTAGACTAAACAGTCCGTTACTCTACGCCGTTACAAGCCCCATTAGCAAGGTTAACGGTGGTTCCTATAACCTTCTGGATTTCACATATACTTTTCTGTGTTTGAATTGCAAATCCTGGCGAATCTGAATTTAGGCTAGAGATATCAATATTCGACTGAATACTTTGTAAGACACTTTGAGCCTTGCCTGTTGAAACAATTTGCGCCTGTGCATCATGTAGGGCCAAATCTGAAGGTCCATTTTGAGCACTGATATCTACGGAAGTAGCAACACTCCCATAAACTGGCATGATCTTCATATAAATTTTCGCTGATAAAAAGCTTGCCATTAATAATGTAACACTACACTTAGAGCCTGAGCTACAAGGGACATATTTCACTCCTGACGGCAAGCTGGCAAGGCTTATATTAGTCGACCCGGGATGAGATGTTGGATATAGATAGAAAATATTAGTTGCTGATGTAGGATAACTTGCACTTGAAGCATCTACGAGATCGATTTGTAGAACACTAGCACTACATGAGTTATAAGAGCTAAACGCTGGTAAATTTGTGGGACAGCCAGTGTAAATCGGGTTTGGATCTTGATAATTTACCCACGTAATCGTAATAGTATGAATAACTGATGAAGTAATTACTGGTACTACTTTTGATTGGCCGGAGTTAATCAAATAGGGCAAATTATAAGGGGTTGCATCAATTGTAAGACAGGGATAGCTAACATTGTAGTAGCTGGATCCTGTATCAATAGTGTTATGTGATCCAACATAGGCTAGTCCTGAAGAACATGTATTATAAGATAAGATACTATTTCCTACGGCTATATCATTTTGAATTGCTGCCGTTGCATAGTTAATGCCACTATCAGCAGCATAATATGCTTCTTGGTTGAGCTGACTATTCAGAGCACTCTTGTGGTCACTACTAGCTAGCTGTATGAAACCTATAGCTATAAGACTAATAACAATCATCATTATCATACAGATTAGGATAGATACGATACCAGTTTGATCTAATTTTTTATGTATATCAGACATTATGTTTTAATTATACTCCCTAGTTTATTCTCTGTTGCACCACAGTATTTAGATTAGCAATTGCACAGAAAAAGCCTTGAGTTACAGAAGTTCCGCAGTTATATGTATACGGTGGTGGTCCGGAAGCTGGTACTTGATTCACTTGTGTATTAGGTCCGTAAACAATACCGACATTGATTTGGTACAGATTAGAAGTGCCCACTTGAGTCACTCCAAATGACGAAAGTCTCATAGTATTACCGACCAAACTCTTTACTGGAGATGTAGGCGAAGACGTGGGATTAGTACATGATGTAAAGTTTTGTATTTGAAGTATTGATGACGGCGTAATTGGTGTTTGCTCGGTATATAAAAGATATGAATATCTTGCATTACCGATACAGAGAAAGTTATATGTCTGCCCACCTATAGTTATCGTATACCCGGAGCTGATAGTTGCTCCGTTTAGCTGGATGTCTTGACTCATCCGTTGTTCAATCGATCGTGCCGTCTCCTGGGCTTGAGTCTGTACACTGCCTCGAATGAAGTTATCTGAGACGAACAGCACCGCATATACAAGACCCGTTAGAACAATCGAGAACACGGTCGTGGCAATTAAAAGTTCAACTATGGTAAAACCATGCTGTTTTTCATTCAAAGACATTAGCTTGATCCCTTTGTCTGATAAAACAATTTAGTGTCGCCTGGTACACCTGGAACATTACCCGGCCAACTAACATCTACTTGGTATGTTTTCAGAATTGGAGCTGGGGAGCCAGGAGGCGTAATGTCTGTTATGTCTACACCATAGCCCTGAGCGTAGCCGCCAAAGTTATATGCTCCAGATGAGATACACTGCGTTGAATAACTCGCACCCATAATTAGTGTATAGGTAGGGTTGGTAGGAGTGCCGGTATTTACAAAGCAAGCCCCTCCATTGCCAATAGTTACAGTCGATAAATCATAGCTATTGAGTAATTCCAGTTGCGTTTGTGCGATTGAAGTTGCTATTTGATGATACTGGGCATCCTGTATGTCATCGTATGCCCTGTTTGCACCGATAAATCCTGCTCCCAATATTAACCCAACTACGGCAACAGATATCAGAACTTCTACTATTGTATCCCCTCGTTGGCTAGCTATTTTTTTTAACATTGTACGTTTACCACCTGATAGCCTACGGCTGCGGGATTACCGGGCACACCTAGTGTGACCACCGCCCATTGATTAGTCGTACCACTTTGTAGGCATATTGTGATCTGATCATTGTATGTAGTTGTTGAATAGAAATTTGTTGCTGGAGGCTGGCACAAACTAAAGTTACTAGCACTATTGTCTATATAAATTTCTGGAGAGCTAGATCCGGTTCCAACCAAAGGAATTGATGTAACAGCCAGACCACCACCGCTGTTTGAGCCCTCAACACTATTAGAACAGTCCAATATATTCCCTGTGGCAACAACATTATAGTATGCCACCATAGGTGCCGTAGCTGCCCCCTGTTTTACGCTATCAATTGTAAAGTTATAAGGTAATTTAGTATGGGTAAAGGTATTGGTATTTGCATAACTACCTGTAGCACAGGTTGATACTGCTCCAGTTTCATAAAGTGCACACGGGTGTACCTGATTCAAATTACTAATTGGCTCCATTTGAGCAGTAATAGTATTATAATTATTTTGATTTGAGGCAACGGGATATATATTGTAGGCTGTATTATCTATAACGTTGCCTACATATGGGGTAAAGTCAAAGACCTCGCCAATATACTGACAGCCTTGATTCGAGCCTTGGCCACTACCACCATTACTTAAAGTTATATAGTTTGATGTTGATGACTGAGAACATGCGATATTAGTCGTATTACTTAAATAATTGCCAGTTTGAACTTGGCTAAGTTGCAATTGAAAGTTACTTACTATTTGCCTAATACCTTGGTTGAATTCAGTATTGGCTTGTTGACCAGATATGAAGTTAAATGCAACAGAAATCATAACGCCACTTATTGCTAAGAAAATAAGTGTTTCTATTATTGTAAATCCTAGTGGTATTTTGCCACCCATTATAGTGTGATTATAGCATAAGCATGGTCAAAATACTCCATCTGTTTAACTTCTTTGGGATTAAATAACTAATCCTCGGGCATTAAACCAAGACTTAATCGATGCACCGAACAAAACAATTATTATTGTTGCTGCTATTAGAAGTGGACCATACGGTATTAGAGAGTTCTTTTTAAGCTTGCCTGTAGCCATCAGGGGTAGGGCCAGTAGGGTTCCCAGCAGAGAGGACAAGAAGATCATCACCCCACCATAAAGACCACTACCCAATATAAGCCCAAGAGCAGCACCAAGCTTTACATCTCCCCCGCCTATCCATTTACCAGAAGAAACCTGGAAAAGTATATAAAACACCCCACCACCAACGAAAAACCCATATAGATGCCCCAAAATATAAGGAATGCCTGCACCAAAGAAAATAATCATGACAACTATTTGTACTATAGCCAAAGCATAAAGAGGATAGACCATACGATTTGGAAGCATAAACCATTTAATATCGTAAACTGCCAGGGCAATTAAAAATACTAGATATATTAACCAAAATATAAAGTTAACAAGTCCCGCTCCGGTCATACTAAGAGGCCAGGCAAAAAACGAAACTATAAACAAAAATAAGGTCGAAGCTTCTACCAAAGGATATATCCTACTGATTGGCTTATTACAGTACCTACATTTTCCAGACTGCATTAACCAACTAAAGATAGGTATCAGATCAATTGGAGCTAAAACATGCTCACAGTTTGGACAAATTGATCTTCCTCTTAATATCGAGTATTTTGATTTACTTTTGGGTGATACTGCTTTTTTAGAACCTGAGGACTCATACTGCTTATGGACTCTCCATACATATGCGTTTATGAAACTACCGAAGGTTATTCCAAAGACTATGACAAACAGTAATCCTATATTCATTTAATAATCATTATACGTTTAATAAAATAAATGGAGGTCAATATTAACCTCCATTTATTTATACTTCCGAAAATGTCTTACTTAGTTTTGGTAACAACCAACTGAGCCACCACCAGATATCTCAATAGGGTAAAGGATTGCAATTGAGCTAGCTGAAGCTGAGATTGATATAGGCGAACCCGTGTTTGGAGTAGGGCAAGATGCTCCTAAAGAATACGCTATGTGCCCAGGCGTAACAGTGTTGCAACTAGTACCGTTTTGGGTACAGTTTGCTCCGGCTGAAGCTGAATAGGTTATAGATGTTGGGGTACCAGCAGTTGGAGTTGTTGCAGTGGAAGTAATTGTATTCCCTGAAATAGTTGCTTTAGTTGCAGTAGCACCAGTAAATGTGACTGCTCCCGTTGTGTCACTGATTCCGGTTGGAAGCGCGCCACCGTTTGCTGACTCATACTCACTAACACCACCACCGAAAGTTGTTGCGTCAGTTTTTATATTACTATTTCGTGAAGTTCTTTGAAGTGCTGGAACTGCTAACAGCACGATTATTATAATTACTGCAGCAATTGCAAGTACGATCAAGGTTTCAACGATAGTAAAACCTTTATTATTCTTTATATTTTGTAACATTTGACTAATGCCCCCTTAGCGATATTAATATTTTCCCTTATCATAATGGTTATACTTAAAATTGGCAAATACTTATCCACAGCCATATTAGCCGGCACCACTCCCGGAAATGGCCCCTGAGCCTGCCAAGCCATAAATTGGTAACAGTATGGCTACTACTACTATTATCGCCACTATGCCTAGCATAACCATCATAATTGGCTCAATGACGGTAGAAATGTTCTTAATAATATTTTCTACCTCAGTCTCGTAATATTCAGCAGCCTTTGACATCATCGCTTCTACGGCACCCGACTTCTCGCCAATTTTGAGCATGTTCGGAACAAGCGGCAAGAAGTATGGATCGCCAGTTAGTGCATCTCCCAAGGAAGTACCTCCCTTTACTTTTTCGGCTGCTTTCATTATCGAATGCTGCACCTGGTAATTTGCTACTGTGTCAGCAGTTATCTGCAACACACTTAAAAGCGGTACTCCTGCCCCGATCAAGGAGGCAGATGTCCTACTAAAACGTGCCATGTATATTTTTTCAAATAACGACTTGAAGGGCGGCAAACTAATTTTCAGTGTATCAAGCCATTTTGTGCCCGACTCAGTTCTAAGCCATCTTGCACCAAAGAAAATCCCAAGTACAAAGACGACTATAACTAACCACCAGAATTTGGTTATAAAATGTGCAATATCGATTAACGCCCTAGTTTCAATTGGCAGGCTCGTACCAGGGAAGCTCGTATAAAGCATCTCTATCTGTGGAACGACCTTGATTATCATGAAAACAACGACTCCGATCATAACAACCATCACAACCGCTGGATAAATTAATGCACCTCTAACTTTACTGATAATGTCGGCATCTTTTTCCTGTTGTATTGCTATTCGTTCAAGCTCTTTATCTAGCGTTCCAGAGGTTTCGCCCGCGGCAACTAAATTAACAAATATTCTATTAAACACGCGAGGATGCTTCTCTAGAGCGGTAGATAGAGTTTTACCGCTCTCTATATCTGTTATGATTTCGTTAATTATATAGCGAAAGTTTTTGTTGGTAGTTTGATCGGCAACACTTCTTAGGCTTTGAGACAAAGGCAACCCAGCATTTATTAGTGTGCTCAATTGTCTGGCGAACAGTACTTTGTCTTTTGTCTTTACTCTATTTAGAAAACCGCCTACACCGGACTGAGCCGCAGATTTCTCTGCTTTCAGGCTGATAGGAACCAAGCCGCTATCCTTTATCGACTTTATCGCATCCGACTCAGACTGGGCCTGAATTGAGGCCTTTACTTGCTTACCGGTACTAGGATTCTTTGCTATGTAGTTATATGACAGCATATATTTCTAATCTCTCATTAACCTATCTAGTTCATCTACATCGACTGCGTATTCACGTGCAGTGTCATAGTTAATCGTTCCAGCCTTAATCAGCGAGACCAGTGTGTGGTCCATCGACTGCATGCCAAATTCCGCACCTGTCTGAATGACTGCTTCGAGCTGATGGGTTTTTCCTTCACGGATAATATTTCTAACGGCCGGATTTGCGATTAATATTTCGGCGGCAGCCAGTCTACCCCCGCCCAGAACTGGTATTAGGCGCTGCGAACAAATAGCCATTAATATATTTGCCAACTGTGATCTAATTTGAGCTTGCTGATGTGGCGGAAAAACGTCGATCATTCTGTCAATGGACTGGCTGGCTGAGTTTGTGTGAAGGGTTGCAAAAACTAGGTGACCTGTTTCAGCAATTGTAATTGCACTAGCTATGGTTTCAAGATCACGCATTTCCCCTAGGAGTACTACATCTGGATCTTCACGAAGAGCAGACCTTAGGGCTGCAGAGAATGAATAGGTATCGTAATGGACTTCTCTCTGTACAATAATTGATTTCTTAGATGTATGAGTATACTCAATTGGATCTTCTATGGTGATGATGTGCTTTGACTGCTCATAGTTGATCTTGTGTATCAATGCCGCAAGTGAAGTTGATTTACCGGAACCAGTTGGTCCAGTAATCAGCACTAAACCACGCGGGTACTCTGCGAACTTATTTACTATAGAAGGTAGCCCAAGTTGTTCTAGGGTCGGAATATCATTAGGAATTAAACGGAGAGCTGCTGCTAAATTACCTCTTTCGTGAAAGGCATTTACCCTAAATCTACCTAAATCACCAAAAGCAAAGCTGAAGTCATACTCTTTATCCTTTAGAAGTATCTGTTTCTGTTCGTCATCGAGAATAGAAAATATTAAATATTCTACAGTTTCTTCATTTAATGGCACTGCACCACTAACTGGTACTAGTGCGCTGTCAACCCTTAGCATTGGTGGTAAGCCTACTTGTAAATGAAGGTCTGATGCCTTCTTTTTGATTACTTCTTCGAGAAGAATCTCTATTCTAGGTTTGCCGTCCATATCCCACCTTTTCTAATAGTTTCAATTTTATTTATCCTTACTTTGCACTCAATCTATTTCCTCTGACGCCACTCGATTAATTTCTTGAATGGTTGTTTGGCCGGTTAATGCTTTCAGATAACCATCTTCCCGCATCGTAATCATGCCTTCGCTTCGAGCCAACTCCTGTATTTTTGAAGAACTAGCTCGTTGAATAATAAGTTCTTGTATTGCAGTTGTTACTTCAAATGCTTCATAGATGCCTATTCTTCCCTTATAACCACTCGGTGCACGAGGACTATCAATTCCTCTGGTTAAAGTATAAGCATTTTGGTCACGAAGTGGCAAGTTGTTATAGCCTATATCCTCAAAAGCTTTTTTTACTGATTCGTCATCCTCAGGGAGCAAATGACCTACTGCTTCTTTAATTGCAGCCGTCTCAATAGAGTTAGATTGATAATCTTCGTGATCTTCATCAATTTTCCTAACCAGCCTCTGGCCAATGACTGTCTTGATGGTGCTAGCTATTAAGAATGGCTCAATGCCCATATCCAGTAAACGAGGCAAAATACCGGCTGCAGAGTTGGTATGAAGAGTACTAAAGACTAAGTGACCTGTAAGAGCAGCCTGAACAGCTAATTCTGCGGTCTCCTTATCTCTGATCTCCCCGACCATAACAACATCTGGATCCTGTCGAAGAATTGACCGTAACCCAGCTGAGAATGTTAGGCCAACATCTGGGTTAACCTGGATCTGGTTGATACCGTCCATTTTATACTCAACAGGGTCTTCCATGGTCACAATATTAACCATGTCACTCTTTATTTCTTGGAGTAATGCATATAGCGACGTAGACTTACCGGAACCAGTTGGGCCCGAAGTCAGTACCATGCCGCTACTAGCTGATATACCCTTTCTTACAGCTCTTAAGGTCCTGCCCTGATAGCCCATATCCTCAAGCAGAAGTTTCGTTCCAGTTTTATCAAGCAGTCTGATAACTATCTGCTCACCCCATACAACGGGAGAGATAGAAATACGTAAATCAATTTTTTTCCCATTAGAGTTTATGCTGAATTCACCGTCTTGCGGGACTCTGTGTTCATCTATTTTTAAATTGGAGAGTATCTTTACCCTAGATACGAAAGCCGGCTCAATCGACTTTGGTAAACGCATTATTTCCCTTAAAACCCCGTCAATCCGGCATCTGATCTTAAGCTCGGTTTCTGATGGTTCAACATGGACATCACTAGCTCTGTTGGTTGCTGCGTAGTCGAGTATAGTAGTTAAGGCTTTGCTAATTGGAGAGTCTTGGACGGAAGTCTCTATGTCTTTCTTTTCTTGGGCTGCATCACTCTTACCCTTCTTATCTGAAGCTTTTTCGTTAGGATCATCGTTTGAAAATTGATCGACCTCAGCATCATCAATTTTTATCTTGTACTGCTTCAGTACATTCCTAATGCCTTCCTCGCTAGCAGCATAGACTTTTAAGGGTCTACCGATTTTATTAGACAAAAAATCGACGGCTTGAACATTATCGGCATCAAGCATTGCAACGATAAGTCTATGCTGCATTTCACCAAGTGGTACAGCCATGTAATGTTCAGCAAGATCTCTAGGCAGTAACTCTAGTGCAGACTGCTCTACATAAGCATCTTTTAGATTGACGTAGGGCAAATTATTGGCATGAGCAATATATTTTGCTAACTGCTCCTCGTTTATATACTTGTCTCTAACTAGTACTGTTACGATTGAAACCTTGTCAGTAGTTGATTTACCCTTTGCTTCATCAAGTTGATCTTGGGTAATTATATTGTCTTTAATTAGACTATCTTGTACTAGCTGTTGGGTTTTTTCTGATAGCACACTCATAAGGCTTATTTACCGCCTTCTGGATTAATTGCCGGCGCCATTAAAAGGTTGCTGATTATTACCTGGTCCAATATTAATAATTTGAGTAGGATCGATAGATTGTTGATTAAAATATTGACTATTAGTGGCCGGGAATGAAGTAGATATTGCAGGGACAACATCAACTTGTTGGCTTAAATTATTAGGCGATGAAAATATTAGTTTTGATACTATTATTGATGCAAATACACTAATAAACACAGTTACAATCAGTAAGATGTAGTCATTTTGTTTCATTTAATTTACCACCTTCGAGGTTATCTTGAACGACGTTGCTGGCAGGTAGAAAGTTTGAGCACTGGCACTAAAATTAAGATCTGATTGATTTCCTGAGATACTTATAGTTTGAAATTGGAAAGGCCTGATTGAATGCTGGAATGTAGTTAATAAATTCTGAACATTTTGATAAGGGCCATCAACTGAGATGCTAAACGGCATAGCTACTGCCCCACCAACGTTGGTAGCGGTCGGTGTGCCGGTTGTGGCAGTAACAGTAGTAGGAGTAGTCGAGCTAGATCCTGATGGACTGATGCTAGCTTCTTGGTCTGAACCACCAATACCACCAATGTTGACGCCTTTATTCGAAAGCAGGCCTTGTAAGCTTGTTGTAAGAGCTGGGTAGTCATACACACTGGGTAGTGCATCTAAGACAATTTTTGCGTTATTGCCGTTATTTGGTCCGCTACCTGCTACAGAACTGCCAAGTATATTCGGGTCCTTGCCATTAAAATTCTGGTAGGATGTAATCAGTTGTTTACTAGTATTTATGTCGGCCTTTAACTGGGTTAGTGCTGCTGATTTTGCGGTAATCACCCTATTTTGATAAGCCAAAAGTGTTAGTAGGCTGTGACCTGCGATTATTACAAATATGGTAATAAATGCTGAAATAGACACTACTATAAGCATCGTTCGTGTAGCTTTGTCGATTTGAATTCGTTTTATTGATGGAGTGTTAGCCATAGTTATCCTTTAGTTTTTCTTCACGGTTGTATCTGCTTTAAAAAGATCATTCGGTTGACTGGTAACTGAGCGAGTTGTTGTAAGCTGAGGAACTACCAAGGTCACATTCGAGGTACTGGAGAATAGTTTAGGGTCAAAATTAAAACTTATTGAGTAATGCGCAGGATCGGCAGACGCTGCTGAAGAGTAGCTAAATGAAGTTAAAACAACTGTTGAAAAGGCAGGTGTTCCGGTAGTGCTCCCGTCGCTATAAGTACTAAATTTCAATGTGTCAACAAACTGGTTCACAGTAGCTAGGCTATCCGCACTGCCCGACACTGTCATACTATTATTAGTAAAATCTACGCTAAGACTAGAAATAGTAGCCTTAGATGGAGTAACTTGCGATAAATAACCAAATAGTTTTGATGGAACTGGAGTGCTAGCTTCAACTGCTGGTAGTGTTTGAAGTTGCTTTTGGATAGTTAGTATTTTATCTAGGTTAGTATTGCCCTGGATCTGACTTTCTGACGAGGTTATGTCGGCAGTAAGACTGCTTAATCTAGCTTTTTGGGCCACATCTACAAATAGAAGTAGTAGAACAAACAAACCTAGTGCGGCAGCACCGATAATTATCGAGACACTAACAACTAGCCTCTTAAGCCGACGGGCTTTAAGGTATTCTAGCTTTACGTCTGGTAAAAGATTAAACTCAATCATTCTTTCTCTCCGCAAGACCAGCAGCTACTGCAAAGTGGTTTGATACCGCTAATAATTCACTCTGCCTAGAAGGGTCATAGGTTACATTGCGCCACGAATTGCCTATCTCAATATTTAGACCAAACTTATTGGCCAAATAAACCGGGAAGTCCGGTAGGGCTGAGGCGCCGCCACTGACTATAATTCGATCTATCTTAGTGTCAGCATATCTAGTGGTAAAGAATTTAATCGATTTTTCGATTTCTGAAACTATAACATCTACAGTGCTGATAATTGCATCGTGTACTTGTCCCTCTAGTTTGTCTTTGCCTAGTCCAAACTTAAAAGTGAGTTGTTCCGCCTGTTTCTCGTCAATATTGAGATTCTGTGCGGCCGCCCTAACAATAGTACTATTACCTGAAGTTATTGACCTAGTTAGTCTGGGCATTTCGTTCATCACAATAACAAGATCAGTGTTCTTGTCGCCAATATCAATAATAACCTGAGCAGTTTGCGTACCTGGTGCTACCAACGCCCTACATAATGCCATAGTGTCGGGTTCAAAGGCGATAACGTTCAAACCAATTCCCTCTAAAACATCGAGTAGCTTTTCAACATATGAGCTGTTGACGCTGGACAATAGTACTTCCATCTTGGTCTTATCGACTGGAGAGTCCCCCATAAGAGCCCAATCAATCTTAGATTCCTCTACGGAAGTAGGGATTAAGGAGTCTATTTGGAAATGTATTGATTTAGCTAGCTCGGCCTTAGATAAACGATCAATATCAGCAACAGTAGTAAATACTCGATTCGAAGGTATCCCGACTGCTACATTTTTTGAGGTTACTTGAGACTTGGCTACCAGATCAGCAATTATACTTCCAAGCTTTTGTTGATCAGCCTTTGAGTCACTTTGTGAAACTTTGGCATCAATTGGTACGTAAGCATATCTGACTAATGACTTACTAGTAGTAGTGCCTTTTAGTTGCACCAGCCTAATAGCCGTAGTTCCGATGTCTAGGCCAAAAAAATCAGTAATCCCACTCAAGACGTTCATATTGTCTTGATTATAGCATAAGCACTGATCAATAAAACTATATTTTATTTGGACTTTTCCCTCTTAAAATCATACGTATTGGTTAGTCGCTATTTATTGTGAATTAAATAATTAAGTTTTTTACTACAAGTTTTGGTATATCCTATAAGAGTGTTTATAAAGACAAACAAAAAACAAAGAAGAGAAATACTTGCCGTTGCATACATCGTCGCTGTAATTCAGCCATTAATGGTTTTACCGCAAATAATAGAAATATTTAGTCATCATTCGGCACACGATGTATCACTGACTACTTGGATAATGTTGCTCATTTTTAATATCTCAAACTTCATCTATGCTCTAGTTTTCAATATCAAGCCAATCATTATTAATAATGCCATCTGGATAGTCGTAGAGATCATACTGGTTATTGGCATTCTTATTTATTAAAAGCCCGACCTTAAGGGGTATATATACGAGAGAATACTCTAATGAGTAATCTTAGTCGCGGTATTGTTACGAAATAAACCAACCTTTTGAGTTCACTTTTAAGCTACCTGAGCCAAACGACAAACGAACTAGAGGTTATACGCCTGAATCCATTAAAGAATTACAAGATACAATAGGTGGCGAGTGGTAATTTCATGCTCTTAGGATCCTGTGATCGCTACTTCACCTAGTGAATGTGCCTCGTGCGTTTTTATAGCCTCTTCAAGCGCATTATTAAATCGTCCAATGACTTGGCGTTTTAGTTCCGGTTTTTTAAACTGGACTTGTTCTGCCGATTTTCTTGAAGGTTCATCCATGCTAAAGGCAGTAACGCGGCTGACAGTGCCTTCGGAAAGCGTACTACCCATTCTCAGTCTCTCGCCAGGAATAGCCACCACACCCGCTAAAGCTTCTGACTTTATAGGCTGCTTCTCGACGCCGTTTTTTACCGCTTTAGTGGAAGTTATGTCAAAAGTTTGTAGCTTGCCACCAACTTTATCACCACTTGTTTTTTGAACATGTACCATTTCCCCATTATCGAATTCAATAATTACGTCATTAAACTTTCCACCCATATCCGTTGCAAGCTGCATGCCAGTTGACCAATTGGCTCGATCATCAGGAACTTCTTCGTATTGCCCCCTTATTTGTCCATCAAAACTGAAGATATTAGGATATTCGGCACCAAGATATTCCTCACCAGCGCCGTTAACAACTACTATTTTATTCTGAGTGGCATCCCATCGTGCCTCAGTTTTAGCAATTACTAAAGCTTCTTGGCGATCTTCCGTCGACAGCCCATCCGGGTCAGTGGCTAGACGTTGTATAAGTGCATCTAACTCCCTTTTGGGACCTAGGTAAGCTTCTTGCTGTATTTCGTCTGTTTCTACAGTACGATTTATGTCGAGAGGGACCTCTTGTGAGCCTTCACCAAACCCAGGACGCCTTCCTTCTATTGGAATGCTGTAATGACCAAACATCGGTTGACCATCCGGACCTAGCTCTCGTGCTAACGTGCCAGTACTGTACCCCAAAGACTCGGCAACAGCTCTATAAAATGGTACGCTCCCTCTTTCAATGAGTTGGAGAGGCATGTGAATTTTGCCTGATTCTGCATTCTTAAGTATTTCTTCAATAGTTTCAGATAGTTTAGTTTCGCTACCCGTTAATACTTCATTAAGCTTTTGAAAATTCCCTGCCTGTAAGCTGTCTATAACGTCTGCAGGGATTATGGCTCCCAACTGATCAACACCATCAGAATGTTCTGGATATTCTCCATCCACAAATCTAACAGTCCCTTCAGGCTCAACTTTTGGTCTTACAAATCTAATTTTGAGTTTGCCATCTTCGATTCGTGGCCCACCAGGGACAACATAACCAAGTGACTTTGCTAGACGTAACTGCTGAGCAACTCTCAGTGCTGTTGTATCATCAATATCTTCGGGGGTATTGACTCCTTGGGTGTCGAATTCTAGGTCACCTACCCCAGAAGTATGCTCTACGCCGTCGGCGGCCCTCGCAAAATCTCGTACATTGTCCACTGGATTAAAGGGTAGAGTGCCTTCGTATGCAGCTTTAAGTACCTGACCGTACAATTGATTATCGGCTGCAGTAATACCATATATGCTAGTTAGCTCATCAACCGAACGAGTTTCTGGGGATCTGCCCATTCTCTCATACATCTGCTGCAAGGCAGGAGATACCGTCATAGTAGTAGATTGAGATTGTTCGTGGGTCATTTTGTTTACATATTTTGATTGTTATTCTTGCCTATATACATTAGCATAATATTGCTCTTTTGTCGAGTATATAGTTCCGCCTCTGACTCACATCTGTTACAATTTAATATATGTCTTCAATCTCTTGCGGTATTCACAAGACGCAACAATACCATTTGATATAACCTTCTCTATGCCACCTCTTGATAAAAGAACACGTGGCTATACACCTCAACAGATCAAAGAGCTACAAGAAACCGTTGGTGGTGAGTGGTAATTTACAGACCCACTACGCTCACCACTATATTTTATAAGTCCAAACAATAAAGGAAGTTATTACCATAATAAAACAGGATTTAGTTGGCTTGCAGAGTAATCAAAAATTCAGAGTAGTATAATTATTTAAGATGACAAAAAACGCTTTTAACGAAAAAGGAGAAGCGGCGGAACAACTTATCGGCGCTCTTTGTAAAGATGCGTTCTTTGAAGATTTCTGTTTCAAAAACCCCTACTATACTAAAGGCAAAGAGCTTTGCGATGTACTCGTGGTGCTAGGTGATGTGGCTATTATTTGGCAAATCAAAAATATTAAGCTCAAGGAAGGCCACTTCAATAAATCAGATATAGAAAAAGCCGTAAATCAGTGTCGCGGTGCAAGGCGGCAGCTAATTAAACTTGGTACAGCAAGTTTCAAGAACGTTGCTGGCAAAGACAAGACTATCGAAACATCCCAAATTAAGGAAGTGTTTTTGATCGCGGCCATTGAAGGCGGTACTCCGGACTTTAATAAATACTACGACGACGAGACAAAAAGTAACGGAAATGTCCATATCTTCCTTGAAGGACTGACGCGTTTTGCGACCAAGCACCTAAATACAGTTACAGACTTCGTGGAATATCTACGCAAAAAGGAAGCGTTTCTGGCATCACACAAAAACATTATGTTGTCCGGAGGCGAGGAGAACCTATTAGCAATATACTTACGGAACAATCGAACGTTTGGGAACATGGAAGATGCCAAGGAAGTAGATATGATGTGGGCTGACCTAGAGGGAGCGGCTGATGAGCTTGAGAATAATGATAAAGAATATGCTGAAAAACTAGAGGCTGACCATTGGAGCAAGGGTTGGGATGAACTGATCGAAAAGAAGCGTGCGGGACTTATGCAAGATGGCTCCGAGGCGAACGACCCAGACCATGATAAGTTTCTGCAAAAGATGATGAACCACAATCGTTTTGAGCGACGTGTACTGGGCAAGCAGTTCTTTGACGCGGCAGTGTTAGCCGCCGAACAGCCCTATGTAGAGACGTTTGTCTATAAACGGCTCGTGCCGATTGATGATCATAACGTAACCTACCTTTTTTTGTTTGCGGGCGACCAAAACACACCAAGAATAAGACGCCAGAAGATACTCTATGCAACAGCCTTGGCCGCTAAACAGGTTATGCCACAGAATGATATGCTCATCGCTATAGCAACTGAGCTGCACATGGTTAAAACTCCAACCTCTAGCTTTGAATGGGTAATGCTAGACATGGCTGCTGGTGAATTTGAAAAGGAGTGTGGTGATGAAGCGCGTAAATATCGCGATAAGCTGAATATCTGGAAGAGACCGATAGCCTACCAAACAACCTCGTGGGAATACCCAAGTGATGCTCGAAAAAAGAGAAAGAAGTAATTAAGCGCACTGTTCACTTCTTATCCAGTTCACTATAGAGGAAGTTATAACCACGATTAAGACTGACTCAATGTCTTTCTCAATCTAGTAAGTTCATTGAATCAATAGATCATCCACTTTAGCTGATCAGGCTGATTTTCAACTAAAGTATAATCTTGTACTTTAGCTAAAGTTTCAGACATGATTTTATTCGGCTGAGCCGAATTACTACGCTTAAGAATCTCACCGGCTGATTCAGTAATCCATGTCGGTTCTATATTCCCTAGCTTAATAGCAACTTGAATCATTTTTGGCGCATCTTCTTCGTGCCAGTCACTAACCTTATGCCTTGCTAGTTCGTATAGATACTCAATGAATATACTTGTAGCGATCTTCGCATATCTTGCCTTACTCTTCTCGCTATTGTTGTTTTTTAGCTCTCTCATCAGGTGCATACCTCTGGCATACAAAATATCGCTATAACCATTGAGAATCAGATCATTCTGACTGCGACTCACAGTTGCAACTGTGTCTAAAGCATCCTTATTTAGTACGCCCCAAGCGTAATCCCAAAATGTAAAACCACGTTCGAATGATTGATTATGTATTACTGCGCAACAATCATAGGCTTCCGAAATGTATAAGAAGCAACGTCCGTAGTTGCAATTCAGCTTGTTGTCTTGGATTGTTTGCAGGACTGACTTAAGTCGCTCTACCTGCTGAGCCTTTTCGTAATAATCGCTTGAAATCGAATCTAACTTTTCAATATCTTTTTCTTTGAAGTACATTCCTTTGCGAACTACCATCTTTTCGCCACAAGCTGGACATTTTCTAGCGCGGGTAGCATTAAAGGGGTGAACTACGCCACAATATGGACAAGTATTAGTATTTGCATTTGGCGAGATTTGTTTTAGTAGCCGTACGGTTATGTCTTCTCCGTAAGAGTATTCTTTAGATTGAGCATTATAGAAAGGTATCAATATGTCATTATGATGTTTGATCCTTGCTTCGAAATCGGGATTTTTAGGCTGGCTACCAAACCCATCGACGTATGACTTACCGTCTACCTTTACGGAAACGTCAAATGTCGGCGATGATTTAACTTTTTGTTGCGGTGCCTTAAATAAATCAAAAAATCCCATATAACTATTTACCTATATTTCCTGCATGGTATTCAGGTCGATTTTAGCTGTCGCCCCTTGTGAAGATTCGAAAACATGCGACAAAATAGTTACAAACAGATTGCTATCACTGTTAATGAATAGGTATGCTTTTTTATCCCATTCAGCTAAGTTGATGAAAACAGTATCACCGACTTTCAATCCTCTATCTTTCTTTAGATGAAAAGTAACATCATCGGTGCCTTCTTTGAACTCTATCGGTACAGTAAAGGATATAGAACCGTTCGATTCTTGAGATATATTTTTAATTTTGGTTGTCACGCAGTAAGAAGTGTATTGGGGATCAGTATTTTCACAACCTTTATAGTTTTTGTCTGGAAGCCCAGCTTTGGTTGGAATCAACAAAAGAACTGCCACAATGGCGACGAGCAGTATTATCCACCATCTTTCTTTTAGAAATGCTACAGTTTTATTCATATTTAGCATTTTATCGTCCATAGGATTCGCAGCCTTGCCCGTCACCATCTGCGTCAAAATGATATACGTCCTTTTTAACCACAGTGACTGTTCTACCTACTGCTTTGCAATTAATATCGTTCTTAACGTTAGGCACGCAAGCACCAGAATAATTATCATTACATGCACCAGTGCCACCTCTACGGTCATTTGAAGCAGAATGAATAATGAAACCAATGACAATGACACAAGCAACTACGCCAATAACTATCAGATATAACTTCTTGGTTGAATCTTTCATATCAATTTATAACCTGTTGTCCGATAACAAGAGCAAGGAGAATTGAAGTTACCCATAAAACTCCTGTGCCTACACGAAAAGGCGTATGGGTTTTAGAAGCCTTGCTACCGATATATTCCGCCAGCATTGAGACTGCTGTAAGTGCTACCATAAATCCGACACAGAAAAGTCCAAGCTTCCAGCCAAGTAAAAGCCCAGCGAGGAAGCCGAGCTTTACGTCACCACCGCCGATCCATCTGCCTTTAGAAACCTGAAACAGAACATACGGTATACCCCCAACCAATAGACCTCCAAGTATGGCACTCCCAATTACACCCGAATTACTGGTCTGTATCGCAACAAAAATCTGAAATACTACTACTGCTAAAGTCAGTGGTCTTGTTATTTTATCGGGCAAGAGTAAGGTCTTACCGTTCACTAGACCTAGAGTAAATAAACCAAGCAATATAATCGCCCAAAATATATAAATGATTAGGTTGCCAAAGCTTTGAGAGGTTTGCGCCCAACTATTAAACGAGACGAATAATATAAAGCCCAGTATCAATTCAGGTAATACTCCTCTTCTTTTATAAATGCTGGCTAAGTCTGACTTCTTGTCATCTGGGTAAAACCAACGCAAGAATGGAACTGATGTTTTATATTCAAAGTTGTTCATATTAGGCTATCTTCGCTCCATACTTTCAAACTGTTTGTAATACTCAATTTCATCTTCCAATACTGACGGCGTTGTTTGCTTAATTGTAAGCTCTACAGACTCTTGGTCTATATAGTCTTTCCCCGCATTTAGAGCTTCTCTAGCTGCTTCTGTGGCGATTAGCTCAATATCTGAACTTACATAGTATTCGGTGAGCTGTGCAAGCTTTGCGTAGTCAATGTTTTTGGTTGGGCGGTCAGATAAAAATAGCTTGAATAATTCAATCCTTGCTTCTTCGTCAGGCGGTGAAACCATAATACGCTTGTCCATACGTCCCGCCCTTAGTAAGGCAGTGTCTATTAAATGTGGACGATTCGTAGCGGCAATTACAAGTACTTTATATTTACCTGCGTCATTGAGTTGCATAAGAAACTCATTTACCTCTTCTTGCTTGTGTTGGAACTCTGCACCAATACTTTCTCGCTTCGGTATTAGTCCCTCAATTTCATCAATAAAGATTATTGATGGTGCTTTAGCCTTTGCCATATCAAATAGTCTTCCGACTTTGCCGACAGTACCGTGTATATACGAAGAAGCTATGTCAGAGTGTTTTACCTCTACAAAGTTATAGCCTAATTCTTCCGCTAGTTTTCTTACGATAAAGGTTTTGCCGCAGCCAGGAGGACCAAATAGCAGTATTCCGTTAGGAATAGACAACTTAAACTTCTCATACTTCTCTGGGTTCTTTAGTGGCTTAATAACATCTTCCAGCAAGTCATTCTTGAGCTTTCGCATTCCTGCTACAGAGTCAAAACCCTTTAATTGCGTTAGCCCATCAATAATATCTGTAACGTGTTCTTGGGAATGGCTTTCGGTGACGATTCCTAAGTACTCCGTACCAGCTAGGCTAATCTTAATTAGCTTATCCTTTCCACCCCTAACATCACTTGGCTTGAGATTTATGAAAAGATACAGGAACTTCCCATCACTCAATTCATATACCTCTGTGAAGAATACTTTTTCAATACGGCTTTTTATAGATACACCCTTTTGAACCTCGTACCCGTTATACAGAATTGGCTTACTGGGATTTGCCATTATCTTAGACCATTACATTCTGTAGCTTTGTCATTAACCTGCTGCACTAATGAGTTCTGCTGCGGAACTAAAGCATTAAAGTTATCAGCGTCATTATTCGCTTTATAACCGTTCATTTGCGACTCTATTGAGTCTAGCTGGCTCTTTAAGCTATCGTACTGGTCTTTACAGGTTGTGTAGGCAGATGAGCTTGAGCCACTTGATGAGCCAGAAGTACCAGTTGAAGTCCCAGTATTGCTTGAATTATCACTACTAGCTCCAATTGCAATAAGAATTATGATCCCGATTACTATATACCACACCCATTTTTGAATGGCTTTCTTCCGCTTTATTGCAGGTAAATGATGTGAGAGGTTAGCGTAAATACTGCTATCAATCAAGAAGACTAATAAGGTATCTTCAAACTGGTCTTTGAATGTTTCAGAAGCCCCCTCAAGGATTCCATTTCGGTATGTTTGTACGCTATCCAGATTTAACGAGTTAGCGTCACTAGTCATGCTTTCAATCTTGGCTAATACTTCATCTAGTGACTCTTTGTTGTAGTCAAAGTAATGTATGTAATTTAGGATAAACTCTTTGAGTCCAAGAAAACCGCTTTCAGCTTGTGCAAACTTACCAGCATTGAACTTTGCCATCATTTCTTTATAGCCCTCGGCTGCAAGACCTGTGACACACCACTTCATTCTTGTACTTAGATAGTCAACTAAATCTTTATCACTTTTGTTTTCTTTAAGGCGGCTTTCAATCAGTTCAAGAGCTTCATCATACTTCTCTTCCGCAAGTAGGTCATTTATTGGCTTTATGATTCTTTCATTAGACCTGTTCTGCCTTAATTGCTCTACGTCTTTATTGATTTTGTTCAGAGTAGCTGGCGTTCCAGCAATCTTACTGGCGATATTCAGGAGTGCTACTGGCTTCGCCGATTCACTCAAGTTGTTGTAGAGGTCTAACGCCACCGTTCGCAATGCTTCGGCGGCTTTGTCCCGCATTGTCTTAGACGCACTATCGCCATATAGACCAAGTTCTTTTAACTTATCAAAGTTAGTCTGTAGGACTCTAGTAAGCCTTTTAAGGGTAGCTATCTCGTCGTCGCTGATAATGTTGTCTTCGCTTATATTGAGGTTCTCAAGCTTCTCAGAAGCGTCGTGAATGGCTTCGTAAATCGGCGACAATACATCTCGTTGCATTTTCTGACCTTTGACAGCAAACACCTGCGAAAATAAAGAATAGAAGCTATTGTCGTTATGCTTCTGGCTTACATCAGTATAAAAGTCGGAAAGCTCATCAGTTACTTTCTCGCTAAAATCAGTAAGTGCGCTTTTACTCGTCCCAATTTCGTCATTTAGTGCGTAAAGTTTTTCAAAATGTGACCAGAACTTATCTGATAAAACCAAGTCTTTCCAATAGCCAATTGATTGAGTTAGGTATTTCTTTTGTCCTTTTTCAAACAATAGTAATGAATTAATGACTGCAAGGTTTTTCTTTGCGACAAATCCACTAGCTGTTTCTTTAGTGGCTTCGGATTCCCAACGGCTAATTGCGCCATCAATATCATTTGCCTGTAATAGCTTCAACGCCTTTTCATCATTGTCGTTTTCAACATCAAACCAAAAGAAGTACTCTTTAATCCTTTTTGTAGGTGAGCTTAAGCGTTGGACGGCTTCTTTTACTGCGCCCTCCTCTCGCTCAACCTTTGCAAAAGCTAAATCCGTTTCGTACTCTGAATGCTCATCAATTCTTAATAGATTGATGATGTCTTTTGCACGCTTAGTTATCTCTTTCTGGGACGCAGACGTATCAAGTCCAAGCACATTGTATGCGTTTCCTAGAAAGAGGTTCGCCATTACTTCGTAATCCCCGACATATTAGCGTTAATCTCTTCTTGGGTGTCTTTAGGAAGCAAGTCTAACAGACTTCTTACGCAACGCTTCAGTTCCTCAACATCACCATCATTTACTGCTTTGTCAGCTTTTTCAATAAAGTAATCTGCGTCTGTTTTATTAGCTAGTTCGTTTCGTTTCTCCTTGATTTGATTTAGCATATAAACCCAAGCGGCAGGGTTTTGGAAGACAGAACGCATAGTGACTTGCTCAATCTGCTCATTAACCCTAAGCAGCATTGTTTTATCTTTTTCTCTTACTGCCTTTTCGCCATCTTTTTCTAATTCACTTACCTCGGACAAGCCTTGCTGTTTTTCAGCAGAGTCATCAAGCTCACTGAGTACTTCACGAGCATTTTCAATCTTTGCACGGAACTCGTCAGTTAGTTGAGGTAATTCTTTGGAAGATTCTAATTTATCAAAGTTGGTTTTAAGCTCACGCATATCACGCTCTGCTTTGCTTTTATCGTCGTTGTCCAGGTTAGCATTTTTGATATTTGTTCCAAGGTCATCAATAGTGTTTTCAAGTTGCGAGTATTCTTCTTCAGACACATTGTTTTTTATTGTCTTGAGCCGCTCCTTTTGTACAGCTAGGTCTTTCTCAAGCTCTGCGACATTTACATCTTGCTTATATGTATCAGCACGAGCGTTTAATGTCAGCTCAACACTTGGGATATAAGCTTCAACCACCACACTTCTTGATTCATCAACAGTAATAGTAATGTCCACTTCTGTTCCTGCTGGTAAGTCGTAAGGTAGCTTTTTGCCATCAATTTGAAGTGTAGTGATAACTTCATTGTTTGATGGATTCGCTGATTCACCCTCGTAAACTTTTATGGGTAAGTTGTTTTCCTTACCCTTTTCAAGTTTCTTAACGGTCTTGTAAGTATTGGCTTTCTTCAATGGTGGTATGCTGTTCTTTTCAAAGTATGGATCACAGACTTCCGTCATTTGGAAGCCACTATCAAAACCTTTACTGGCGTAAATAACCCCGATGTCGTGTGGAATCGGCGCACCGCCTACAGTCATTCCGTGTGTAATAGAAAAACTGTCTGGGAACATTGGCAAAGTATTACCTGCGTCATCAAACAGATAGAGCCAAAAGGCATTTGTCTTACCTTTTTCTATTGCAACGGTATCAAAGAACTTACCGTTTCTAAGTTTGATTTTTGAGCTTGTATAGAAGCCACTATCTGATTGGATTTGAATATAGTAATCGCCCCCTTCGTCACGAAGCTCTTCAACAATGCCCGTAACGGTCTGGTCGTCATCTGATGTCATTGAATCGTAATGTAGCGTTACGTTCTTTTCCTCTGACACAGATTCCCTACCCTCAAGCAGAATGTCGGTAGGTATTCTCTGACTTAAACCAAATATCGCTGCTCCACAAGCAACGACAGTAAGCGGGTCAATTGAACCATCAACAGACAGCTTAAACTCATCTTGCAACGTCTCCCGAATGTACGGTATTTGAGTTGGACCACCGACAAGTACAATTTTCGTTACAGAAGACTGAGCAATACCCGAATCTTTTAGTGTGTTTTTAACCAATTCTACTGTTTTAGCTACACTTGGTTTGATTAAGTCTTCAAATTGCGAACGGTCTAGATTCACTGAAACATAAATATCTTCGCCGTTTTCGTCCTTGCCTATGTCTTCAACTTCAATCGTGCTTTTGTCGTATTGCGAAAGCTCAATCTTGGCTGATTCTGCAATAGCCTTAAGCCGTGCGAATATACTGCTGTATTTCTCTGAACTTCTATCAAAATCTGTCAGCTTAAACTTCTTTAGGATTTCGGGCTTAATGACTTCATCTACGATTTTGAGATCAAAGTCTTTACCACCAAGGAAGTTGTCACCACTATGACCAAGTACGGTCAAGTTACTATCCTTTGAAGAAATAAGTGCTACATCAAAAGTTCCACCACCTAAGTCATAAACCAACCAGTTCTCGTCAGCAGCCTTTTCAAAACCGTATGCCATAGCTGCCGCAATCGGTTCTTGTAATAGCACTATGTACTTAAATCCAGCTAATAGTCCTGCCCTTTTGGTTGCTTCTGCTTGTAATGACGAAAAGTGTGCGGGAATTGTTATTACCGCCGCAACCGTTGATAAATCGCTATACTTTCGTGTAACGTCTTCTTTTAAACTCTTAAGGATTTCGGAAGATATTTCTTCTGGGCTTAGGTCTGTATTTAGGCGTTCAAAGTGAATTGTTTCAGACGTACCCATCAGTCGCTTTACTTCGGCTTTATTATTCTGAAACTCTTCTTCTGAAGAAGATTTATAAAGTCTGTCATAAGCCTTGATACCAACGACTTTGTTGCCCGATTTATCTATACCAAATACTGATGGCGTGTAGTCAGCACCAGCAGCATTCTTAACTATTTCTGTTTTGTTACCTACATTAACTGCAATAGCCGAGTTAGTCGTGCCAAGGTCAATGCCAACGTTAATAACGCCCTCATTCTTTTTCGATTTGGAATCATTATTTTTCAAGGACAACTACCTTTGCTTTCTTCACGACTTGCCCTTTATGCAGGACTGCTGGCTCGTGAGTTTCTTTAATTACACTCTCAGTAATGGACGGGTCTTTCTCAATGCTCAATATATCTAGATTTAAGCCCTCGTTATATTTCTGGTCTGTGTAATCAGTAAAGGTAATGTCGTTCTTATCAAGGAATCTACGCAGCTTTGCGGTAGAGTTCTCGAATGCTTTGTTCTGGTCATCTGTTAGGCTTTCCGCAGCCTTAGCAAGTCGCTTCTCTACTCTCCATACTTCAATAGCAAGTTCTACAAGGCTACTCGTAGATGGAGATAAATCTAAAAACTTCGGCTCAACAGTATTCTTGATGTTTTTATTTAGTTGTATAAAGTAGCTTCTAAGAAGTTTGAACCCCAGAACGATCCCAACTGTAAGGAGAAGTAGTATGAGTAAAATTATTACGTAGAGAATCGTTGTTGAATTCATAGTTATTTTCTAATTAATTAATTACATCATACAACTAAACTACCCTCTGTTAAACAGCTAGTTAATTTTTGCAAATAATGTCTGGCTATTATTGTAGATTTACTTTGACTCCGCTACTAAGCGAACTGTCATGTAATTCTGCCGTAACAGGCGTTTGGTCTTTCGGTATATCGTAGACCAGTACTCCCTCAACGCTATTGCCCGGATTGATTTGGGCTAGGAACACGTCGCTGTTGTTAGGGCTGTTATAGAGCGTAGCAGTAGTGTCAGGTGAGTATTGTTGACCAGAGGCATTTAGTAGTTTTTGGTCGCTTTCAGAAAAGTATTGCTGCTTATCACCAATGTTCTTAACGGACACCGTGGCTAGGCAGTATTGCCCCTGAGCTGTCTTATTCAGATATTGACCACCTACTGAAGTCGTGCCACACGCTACACTCTTGACTACAAACTCAAACTTACCGTCACGAGCAGTTTCATTGAGCTTGGCTGTGGTCGCTACTTTATCTTTAGATGTAGTGACCCCACTGCCATTACTGCTTGCCGTATTGGTCTTTGATTTATTACCGCCACCTGCTGCACTGGCGATTACTGCGATAGCAATAATACCAAGAATTACAGTTAGTATCTTGTGCCTCTTGAACCAGTTACCGTCTTTTTCCTTCTTAGACATTGCAATCACTCCTTGCTTAATTTTCCCTGTAAATGTAGCAGATTTACAACAGTTTTACAACAAAAGTTAAACAGTTGGTTTATGTTACTAACTGTTTATCTTTCTTACGCTTTATGTATGAATGAAGAAAAGCTAATGAAAGCCTTTGGCAAGCGTGTTGCAGAAGTCCGAAAGAGCCGAGGCGTTACACAGCAACAACTGGCAGAAATGACAGGCATGAGTGTAGTGGCTATTGCCTACATTGAAACTGGCAAGCGTTGGGCTAGGATGGGAACACTAAGCAAAATTGCCAAGCACTTGAAAGTAAATATCGCTGATTTATTCAGTGGCATGTAACTTTCCCAACTTCCGTCAAGGAAACCGTCCTAGACCCCCCTCCGTACGTCCAGAGAGCAGCTAAAACCCGTTCATCTTTTGCTGCTCAAAGATGATGAGTAACGCTAAAGGAATTTTTCCGCCAGATTTCGACCTGTCAACGCCATTTTCCGTTACTCACCAACTTGAGTGGGGCACTAATTATCGAACACCGCTCTAGTTGGAATCGTGTTCGGGGCTACTAGTTAAGTTAGTATGTTGTGCGAAAATTAAAGTTAACTTTGTTTTGCATGTCCTTTGCGGTAGCCATTTTATCTGCGAAGTATGGTTCAGTCTTCAAGTAGCAATAATACGTACTTCTACCAATCCTCGCATGCTTGCAGGCATCACTGACGCTGTAGTTGTGGGAAATTGAATCAGATAATTTATTTACTATTTTCATATTGAACTTTGGTGGCCGCCCGACAGCATTTTTGATTGCCATGAATAACTCCTTTTTATTTGTGATAACCTCTACTTTAATTATACAGAGCTGACTTTACGGGATCGTTGCTAGTTGTCTTTGTTGATAGTCGGTAGAATCACAGTTATTAATTCGTCGGCCTGCTTTTGTTTGTCGGTTCTTGTCGGCACAACGTGCTTTTTACGTCCCCTAGAAAACACGAACAGGAGAGCTAGGAATGACAGGATTATCAGGAGTGCCATAGTGGCTTCTATCCTAGCACTCTTTATCACTAATAACCTATAATAGTTACCAAATGAGTAGCAATGTTGATAGTGCCAATGATTACGCCCTAGCAAAGCAAATCAACGATCGCGTGATTAACATCTTCACGCTGGTGGTTGATCACGCCAGCACACCTGACCTCACAGCCGTAAATCGTAGCTATGTGCTGTTGGTTAATGAACTGCAACAAATCTATGCTCGTCAGCCAGAGCTGCAAAAGGTTGGCTATCCGATCTGCTGGCGAGTGCTAGACAATCTTGAGCAAATCCATGAGACCGCAGTGGAGTACACACACTCAGGCAGCGATTATGGCGAGGATCATAATTCAGGCGTGAGCAGGCTTTGCATCATGGCTGACAAGGAAAATCCTGACTTAACTCCTCAGCTTCAGATGCTGTTAGAAGAAGCTGACAGCAACATTGCTGAATTCAAGTCCGAACTAGATAAGATGTACGCTGCATTATCGTTTGAAGGCATTTCAATACCAGTAGTAAAGATCGGTGAAACAACCTACCACTTCACAACAATGCGTGAAGGTATGGCACTGAACATCATTGCCTTCTGTTTGAAGAATCACCCGAATCAAGAAATCGACATCAACGTGCTTCGAGCCGAGCTTATCGATGCGAAGATCAGCGTCAGTGGTATAAACAATCTTAAAGAAAACACTCGTAATTCGATCTTTGGGGAAAAGGACGTGTTGCACCCTTTTGTGTCAGCTACCCCTAAAGCTATAAAAGTCAGTCGAGTTACGTCTCTCACAGATCAACAAATCGAAGCTATCAAAACCAATTCCAAGTAGTAATTTTCGGATTATCTCGGAATAACTTTCTTAAAATCATAACAATTCGGCACTGCCGTACAGCTTAAACATAAACAGATAAAGTAGAAAGTAACATCGTTAGTAATACGATGACTATCAAATATTAAGTAAATAATTCGATTCAGCCACCAGCTTAGTCGGCTTATTAAGAGCGTCATAAAAAAGGAGTGATCAATGAGCATAGTAATAAGAAAAGAAAGTGAAGGCATCAGTAGCTTCGACACCGAAGACACCATTCTTGCTGCAACTCTTCTAACGAAGGGCTACAAGATGATTTGTAGTCACCCAAACAAAAGTGGGCGTCGCACTATCTACCATTTCGTTATCACTAGCAACATCGAAAAAACCGCTCAGGAATTTTACAAGGCTAAGGAAAACAAATGAAAACCGAACTCAACACTAATATTAAAGACATGCTTGCTGCTGGCAACATCGATTACCGTGAACGTGGCAAAGAACTTATAACCCATTGCATATTTAATGACTGTGATGCTGATAGTCGTGGTAACGAAGCTCATCTGTATATCAACTCCGAAACAGGTCAATACTACTGCCACAAATGTGGCGAGAAAGGTGGCATTAAAAGCTTACGCACATCACTTGGGATTGTTTCAGCCGATCTTCCCCGTCAAGAGAAAAATCCTGCAACTAACACCACTAAGCTTGCACTGAACTACCACGAGCAACTACCTCTCAACATTCGTGAGTGGTTAAAAAACCGCTTGTTACTTGACGAAGACATCGACGACTTCAAGCTTGGCTACGGCGTCTTCTTCGGAAAGAGTTGGATCACGATCCCCGTTCGTGACGCTACTGGAAACGTGCTTTTTATGAAACTACGCCAAGACCCATTCATACCTTCTGACGGTCCAAAGTACATGGGCACTGGTGGCGAAGCGGCAATATTCAATGTAGATGTGCTCAAAGATATGCCTGACCAGCTTGTTATTTGTGAGGGCGAATTCGATTGCCTAGTGCTTCGTGCGTTCGGTATTCCAGCAATTTCATCAACCGCTGGTGCACGCACATTCAAAGATGAATGGATTGATCAACTAACGTCAGTACGCCATTTATACATCTGCTTCGATAACGATGAAGCTGGTGATCAAGGTGCTAATGAACTCATAGAGAAACTGTCTGAAGCACTACCCTCAACTTCTGTATTACAAATTACTCTACCTGATGAAGTCGGTGAGCATGGTGACATCACTGATTATTTCAAATTACCAGACGCCGATCCTAGCGATTTATTCGAGAAGTATGCTGAATTACGCTCCGGTCCAAAACCGATTGATGTCAGTACTTTTGAGGAAATAACAACTAAAGAACTTGCAGCGGTACTTGACCTAACGATCAAACACGACAACGAGAATAAGCTAGTTAGCTTCTTATGTATGCTTTCAGCGTTCACAGAAGACAGCCAGCTAAATGTTAGCTTTAATGCACCCTCCTCAACGGGTAAGACATACATTCCAATACAAGTTGCCCAATACTTCCCTGATGCAGATGTTCGTCAATTTGGCGGGGCGTCTCCAACAGCATTTTTCCATGATAACGCCAACTTTGACAAAGAACGTAACTGCTATGTTGTTGACCTCGAACGCAAGATTTTAGTGTTCCTAGAACAGCCACATACAAAGTTACAGGAAAATCTGCGTCCTATAATGTCTCACGATAAAAAAGAAATTTCATACAAAATAACAGATAAGAATCAAAAAGGTTCAAACCGTGCGAAGAATATCGTGATACGTGGTTTCCCTGCAACAATATTTTGTTCAGCAGGCATGCGTCTTGATGAGCAAGAAGCCACTCGTGCAATCTTGTTAAGTCCTGAAACGAGTATCGAAAAAGTACAAGAGGGCGTGCATTTGGCAACGCTTCGTAGTGCGAATAAAGCCGAATTCTTAGCGAAAATCGAAGCTAGTCCAGAACGTCAACAACTAAAAGATCGTGTACTGGCGATTAAACAAGAGAATGTAGACGACGTAATAGTCCCTGACCCTGCAAGCATTGAGCGTCGTTTCTTAAGTCATGTTCAGTCTACTAAACCACGCCACCAGCGTGATGTGAGCCACCTTCTATCAATAATCAAGTGTATTACATTGCTTAATGTCTGGTTTCGTCGTGACGACAAAGGCAATATCGTCGCAACTCAGAAAGATGTAGATCAGGGATTTGAGGTTTGGCAAAAGATCAATAAAAGCCAAGAGCTAAATTTACCACCCTACACTTACGAGTTCTATAAGAAGTTCATTGTACCTATTTATATCGCTAAGAATGAAGGACGCAACCTTGATTCAAAGTCGATTGAGAATGATCTGGGTGTGAGTCGTAAAGATATAATTCATCTCCATTACAAGCTTGAAAACCGCCTAGTAAATGAGGACATTTTACGCCGTCAAATCTTACCAATGCTTGAGGCAGCAGGTTTGATTACACAAGAAAAAGACCCTTATGATAAGCGTAACAAACTTATCTTCCCTCAGCTTATTGAGCCAGAACAATATAGTGGTGAGCATGGTGGGTCTGCTAATGAGGATCAGCAGAAAGCTTAAGTCATGTCCCGAAAGCCTGTAGCACCACCTGAAATTCTGTACGAGTACGTCGATGACGGTGACACTCAGGCTGTTGATGATGTTTTCAACTATTTATTAGACCGTTACTTCCAACAACTGGAAAAAGAATCTAAATTATCTAAGGAGTAATCATTGATATTTGCTTATAAAAGCTTATAATGGGATATATTATGGCAGACAAGACATACTACACCGTACAAGAAGTAGCAGATTTGCTAAAACTACACTGGCAAAGCGTGCTTACTTATATAAAGAATGGCGAACTAGAAGCCCTAAAACTAGGTAAGGGTTACCGCATCAGTCAGAAAGCACTAGACGGCTTTATAGCCCAACGTTCTACTAAAAAATCAAAGGAAACTAAATAATGTTACGTGCAGCACTATACGCAAGAGTAAGTACAGAACTTCAGAAAGATGAAGAAACAGTACAAAACCAATTATCTGAAATACGGCAAGCAATCAAAGATGGCGACAATATCCTTCTAGAAAGCTGCGTATATGTTGACGAAGGTTGGTCAGGTGCAATACTTGAACGCCCCTCACTTGATCTAATGAGGGCTGACGCACTTGAGAAGAAGTTTGATATATTATATGTCTACGACAAGGGTCGCCTTGCCCGTATATTCTTCCATCAGGAAATAGTAATTGACGAACTAAGCCAATTGGGCATTGAGTTTCATAGCTTACACGACATTAATGGCGTCTCACCAGAAGAAAAGCTAATGGGCGGTGTAATGGGAATGTTTCACGAGTATGAGCGTATGAAGATTTCTGAACGTTTCCGTATTGGCAAACTCAATAAAGTACGTTCTGGGAAGTTACTTGGTTATCAAGCAGCATACGGATACGATTACATACCAATTAAAGGCAAGGGTCACGATAAGATTAATGGCAAGTTCGTTATCAACGAAGAAGAAGCCAAAACTGTACAGATGATATTTGAATGGATTGGCATCGAATGCGTCTCCATTAAAGAAGTTATACGACGTTTGTACGATTTGGGTATACCACCCAAGAAACAGAAGCGTGACACATGGTCTAATGGTCCACTACACCGTATGCTGAAAAACGAGACCTATATTGGTAAGCATTTTTATTACAAGTCTGAGAGTGTAATTACCAAAAATCCAATGGCTAAAACCCAAAAGAAATACCAACATCGTCATTCAATGAAAGGCAGTCGTAAAACCCGACCGCGTGAAGAATGGTTAGAGGTAGAAGCTCCGAGAATTATAAGTGATGAATTATATCAAAAAGTTCAATCTCAAATTAAAAGTAACGGCAAACTTAGCCAACGCTTCAAGAAGAACCCCTACCTGTTCGGTGGCTTAATACACTGCACCTGTGGTTCTACACGTACTGGTGAGGGTCAGAATGGGCACTTCTACTACCGCTGTATCGATCGTCTTCTAAAATTCCCTAAGCCACGCGAATGCTTTGAAGCTGGTGTGAACGTTCAGGTTTTAGATACTGTTGGCTGGGTTAAGCTTTGCGAATTGATGACAGACCCTGCCCTTTTACAGAAACAGCTTGACCGTTACGCTGAAGAAAAAAAGCTAGTTGCAGGACAAAGTCCTAAAAAAGACGAGCTGATAATGCAGAAAAAATCACTTGAACAAGAAGAACGTCGTTACGTAAAAGCTTGGGGTAAGGGCACAATGTCTGAAACTGTATACACAGATCAAATGAATAGTGTCGCTAGACGCCGTAAGGAGCTGCAAGACCTAATTAATAAGCCGGAAGCAAACAAGTTAGCCCAATTGCGTGAAATTGACTTAGAATCCTCTGTAGAGCCTTTTAAGAAGTATCTGGCTAATCTGGGCTACGATGAAAAGCTTTTTACCGTACGTAAAATTGTTGATAAAGTAATAGCAACGAAGGAGAAAGTAAGAATATGCGGAAAAATTCCAGCGTATGCAACATCATTAACTGTAAAAAAGGTTGGGTTAGATGTTGAGCATAGCGATACAAGAGACACAACACAACCTAATTCAGATAGACAGGTTGGGTTAGATGCTAAGCATTGGAATTGTAGGGCTGCCAAATGTCGGTAAGTCGACCCTGTTTAATAGTCTTACTAATTCTGCCACCTTAGTAGCAAATTATGCTTTTGCTACTATCGAACCGAACGTTGGAATAGTGAACGTCCCAGATGATAGATTGGCGGTACTGGCTAAGCTCTATGATGCAAAGAAAGTCATTCCAGCAACCGTATCATTTACCGACATAGCGGGTATTGTATCTGGGGCAAGTAAAGGAGAGGGTTTAGGCAATAAGTTCTTAAGTCATATAAGAACTTGTCAGGCAATTGTTCAGGTAGTTAGAGCTTTTGACGACAATAATGTTATTCACGTAGATAACGAGCATAATCCTAAAAAAGACATAGATACCATAAATACCGAGTTAGTATTGGCTGATCTGCAAGTTGTTGAGAAACGACTTCCAGTGATGGAAAAAGAGGCTAGGATAAATCCTAAGCTAACCCCAGTTCTAGAGCAATATAAAAAAGCCCTTGCATATTTGAATGATAACCAGCCACTATGGAACTTCATAGGTGAGGATTGGTCTACTCTTAAAGAACTTCAACTGCTTACACTAAAACCAATTATTTACTTATTTAACTTGGATGAAAATGGACTAAACAATGAGCAAAAGAAAAAAGACCTGACTGACTTAATTGCTCCGATTCAACCTGTTTTTATCTGCGCAAAGCTAGAAGCAGAACTGAATGAAATCAATGAGCAAGACCGTCAAGAGCTGCTGGAGAGTTATGGTCAGAAAGAGCCAGGCTTAAATATACTAACTAGGAAAGCGTATGACTTGCTTGGGCTTCAAAGCTACCTAACCGCTGGAGAGAAAGAGATTAGAGCCTGGACCATTAAGAAGGGGTCAACTGCTCCACAGGCCGCCGGCGTAATCCATGGAGATTTTGAAAGAGGTTTCATAGCAGCCGAAATAATAGACTACAATGACTTGATCGAAAATGGCTCCGTGGTTAAAGCCCGAGCTGCTGGCAAAGTAAGAACTGAGGGCAAGACATACGTCGTACGTCCTGATGATGTAATTGAATTTAGATTCAATGTCTAGTCAATAGCTACTGGGGTTTTTTGGGGCTGTATATGTATAGAGCCGCTATACTTCCTGTTGGCGATCAGATTAACTAATTGTGAGTAGGCAATCCTTAGTGGATTAATTTCATGTCCACTGTCCGCAAAGCTGACTGTTGGAAGCGCTACGTCAGCACTGATCCCTACCTTGGGGCGACTAGCTGCTAACTGCTGCCTTTTTGCTGAAATCTCTTTCATGCCTTCGTTATATAGCTCTTCTCGCGAAACACCAACCGTATCGAATATTGAACTCTCGATTAGGGTTGAGCTTCGACCCCCGGTGGCTAGGCTTCCATGATAGTTAAAGCCCTCTAGCGGATTATCGAATTTCTGAGCTTTATCACTAATTATCGGCACCTTGTCGGTTGTGGTGACACTGGCAACTTGTGGGCTATCAGCCTTACGTCTCATCGATTCATGTTGCTGGTATTGTGCCATTACGTATGTCTGCAGCTGCTGATCAATTTGATCCTTCTGATTATTGATTATATCGCTAGCCTGCGTTCTCAGCTCCGCCATCCGATGTTGAACATGACCGATCAGTTTACGTAAACGATCCTTGTTATAGCTTCTAAAGGTTAACGACATCAAACCGGCACTTATATTTACGTGGGCATCTATTAGGCGATGCGAATAATCTATCTGGTTAATGGTGTCGAATCTGAGATCCTCGACTGTCAAGAAACGAAGGGGTTTTTTGTCGACCAACAGTATACGTATGTCGGTAGCACAAAGTAGCGCAACACCTCCTTCATACCAACCATTCACACATTCAAATATCTTTTCATCTGGGAGGATGATGGCTGCCAACTCTAAGCATTCGGCCCTATTCCAGCGATTGGTGTTAAAACCAATCTCTTTAAGCTGCGCTTGCACTGATTGATTGCTTACCATAATCCCTCCTACAATCTTATGATACTCTTATCGAGACTGATTATCCGTAATATAAATTACTAGAATAGTGGAACTTTTATCACAGTGAATCGATCCCGATTTGACTACTAAGGTTTGGTCTTCATTATCGTACTATGTTTAAGTAAAATGCAACTGTAGAAATATAGATTTACTAATAACAACATAAAAACTGGACAAATTAAACTATCTTTATCATAATTAGTGTATGTTGGCACATACCTCACAGACAGCCAAACTGGTGGATTTGTTCCGTTTGGCGGGGGTGAAACAAACGTTCAAGAAAGGCGAATACGTCATTAGACCCGGCGAATCACCGCCGGGTGTTTTTTATATCGAGGTAGGCCTAGTTAAGGCATATGACATCACCAGGTATCAAGAAGAGAATCTTCTAATCATCCGCAAAGAACATGAAATTTTTCCGCTAATATGGGCCTTAACTGGTCAAGAGCGGGATGTTATATACCAAACCCTAGCCCATACAGTTACCTGGCAAATTAGTCGAAACAAGCTTTTAAGCTTAGTCGAGAATGAACCTGAGATTATGGCACCTTTACTCGATATGACTATTGAGATGTATAGACTACATAGCGAAAGAATACTAAATCTTGAATATAGAACCGTTAGAGAGAGAATAATCTCCTTTCTTCTGACAATGTCAGTAAGGTTCTCTGCCAAACAGACCGAAGACGGCTTAATGATTGAGGTTCCGCTTAGGCATCAGGACATTGCCAGTTCAATCAACGCATCTAGAGAAACTACGAGTCGTGAGCTATCTGCCCTGGAGCGTAAAGGTCTTCTCACCAGAAAACAGTCGTTTGTAGTCCTCAAGGACATTGATGGACTGAGAAAATATATAGATTAACTATTTCCAGTTAAGAATTACTGTCTCAATTGTTTTAATTATCGTTTCCCTGTCTGGGACGTCATTATTATCATAATAATGGTCAGTATCAATATAGTCGTCGATAACACTTAAGCAGAATATTTCATCGGCATAAAGATGCATCCAGTCAACGGTTTTAACGCTAGCAAGTGGTGTCGCTATTATCAGTTTCTCTATTCTTATTGGCTTTAAGAATTGAAGAGCCACGTCTAGGCTAAATGGACTTTTTAATCCATCAGAAACTAAGATAATATTTTGCCCAACAAGTAGTTTCTTATTAACTAAGCCACCACTTGTCATACGATTCATTTCATGTATCTTAGTAAGCTTCTGCTCCTCAATCGTACCCCTTGATTCGGCCATTATCTCATCTATTTCAGAACCAGAATACTCGGGATTATAACTAAAATTACCGTCAGAAGTGATGCCACCAACAGCTATTGGCTCCCTGGGAAGATTTATCTCCTCGCTAATTATCATGTTCAGGATACAGTGCAGTTGTTGAGCAATTTGTGCACCAACCACCACACCACCATCATTTAGTGCTACTACTGCGCAGTTCTCATATCGATATTTAACGCTCAACCGACTGGCGAGCATTCGACCGGCTTGGAGTCTACTAGAAAAATACATTATTACCGTAGTTTAGCCTATAGCGGGGTTTTATTCGAGCTTATGTTTAGATAAAATACTAGATTAATTTTTTGAGAAGGTAAAACCTCTCTAAGTTACCTTTGGCGCCAGCTACCTTGGAGTCGGCTTTATTAACCACTACAAAATAATCCCGTAGCCAAGCTTCGAATTCACGGAGTATTTGTCTACGAATATTCTCATTTTTAATGACACCTTTGTGCTTGAGCCCAGTTTGATTAGCTTCAAATTGTGGTTTTACCATTGCTATAACCTGAGTGTTTGTAGATATTAGCTTGGATATATGGGGCAAAATATCTCTTAACGAAATGAACGATAGATCGATAACCACAAAGTCTGGTACGAAACTTAAGCTTACTCCAGGTAGTTGACTACCGAACGGAGCGACATCCAAAATATCAGTTTTTTCATAAAGTTCGATATCAAGGTTATTCCTAAGCGTTGGATGGAGCTGATCACTACCAATTTCGACAGCAAACACTTTAAGGGCACCCTGTTTTAATGCGTAATCAGTAAATCCACCCGTGCTACTGCCGACATCTAGAACTTTACTACCTCTAAAATTTATCTTGAATTCTTTAACAATTGACTCCAACTTAAGTGCAGCACGATTCACATATTGCGTAGACAGGAGTAGTTTTACTGACTGACTAGGAGCAATCGGATAACCTGCTTTATTTACCACCACGCCATCGACACTTACAAGTCTGAGTTTAATATAGCTCTCAGCCTGCGAACGACTACTAACTAAGCCTTCATTTACAAGCCTGACATCTAATCTGGTGCGGTTATTGCTGCTCATTACTAAAACCTTATCGCCTTAATGTAGTTAAAAGGCATATACAAAGAGAATGACTACTGTTTAACACGTTCTCTATACGTACCATTTGAAGTATCAATAGATAAGATATCGCCTTGTTTAATAAAGGCTGGTACTTTAACAATTAATCCAGTTTCGAGAGTTGCGTTTTTAGTAATAGACGAGCTAGTATCGCCCTTAACTGCATCTTCAGTATAGGTAACTTCTAGAGGTACATTCTTTGGGAGTTCAACATTAATGGGACGCTCACCAAAGAATTGAAGCTGCACTTTATCGCCTTCTTTGATATACCCACTAATGTCGCCAGCGAGATCTTTAGGTACACTAAATTGCTCAAAGCTTTCACCATTCATAAAGTAAAATGCCTCTGCATCACTATATAAATACTGAACCGACTGTTGCGAAACATCAGCACTATCTAATTGTTCATTGCCCTTAAATGTCTTCTCGAGTACTTTACCGTCGATCAAACTTTTAATTCTGACGTTAACGATGGAGCCGCCACGACCCATAACTTTCTGAGAATAATCGACAACCCTAAACGGGCTACCTTCAAACTCAAAGACTGTACCTTTTTTAAGGTCGGTTATAGATAATGACATATCACTTTCTGCCTTACTGCTATTTAATTCAATGTTAGTTTGAAGCAACAAAAGGTAGAAGCGCAATATGCCTTGCTCTTTTGATTGCTACACTCAAATGACGTTGCTGTGACTCTGTAAGGCCAGTTTTCTTCCTGGTCTCAATTTGCCCGTATACGTTTACATATCGTTGCAAGGTTTTAAAATCCTTGTAATCAAAAAATGCTACTTCAGTTCGATGTTTAAATATCTTAGCCATATAAATTTCCTTATCTATCTAAATTAAAATGGAATGTCGTCTAGATTGATCGGCTCATCACCGATATCTTCAATCACAACGTCCTTATCTTTCTTGGTTGAACTTGTGGTTTTCTTGGCAGGCTTAGTGCTTTCACTAGCCGAAGTTGATGTTTCGCTAGATTCAAAGCTTTCTTGAGAATCTGAGCCAGCCTGCCCTCTGCTATCTAGGAATGTTACATCATTTGCAAGAACTTCGACTTTACTTCGCTTCTGGCCATCTTGCTCCCAGCTACGACTCTGCAGTCGTCCCTGGACTAAAGTTCGGCTTCCCCGACTTAAATACTGCGAAACTCTTTCAGCCAGAGGACCCCAAGCTACGACATCGATATAGTCGGTTGCTTCTTGCCACTCTCCTGCCTGGTCTTTATAGCTCCTATTTAGCGCTAAGCTAAAACTAACTACATTCTGACCATTAGGTGTCTGCCTAAGCTCCGGGTCACGTGTTAGGTTCCCCATTAGTGTTACTTGATTTAAGCTCCTAGCCATTACTGCTATCCTCCTTATAAGACATATGTCTAAATTTAATTGTACTTATACCGTAAACCCATTATTAAACACTCGTCAAATTATTTTGAACAAAGTTTAATAATTATTAACTTTCCTCGTCTTTTTCTTCTTCAGCATCAGCATGATCGCCTCGTTTTGAAGCCTGCTCAGCCTTGTGAGTCTTTTCAGCTTCAGCCTTAGCAATAGCTTTAAGGTCTGGCTTAGTTATTAGGAATCTAATAACTTCACTAGTGATATTTAAGGTCGATTCGACCTTCTTTACACCACCTGGAGGCATGATAACTGTATAAAATACATATATTGCATGCTCATTCTTGGCAATTGCGTAAGCTAGCTTACGCTTCCCCCAATTATCTGTTGCTTTAACTTCTCCGCCGTTGTCGGTGAAGATTTTCTTAACACGATCTTCTGCTTTACTCAGGTCTACTTCTAGATCTGGGTCATAGAGAATCGCAATTTCGTATTGGTTCAATCTAGTCTCCTTCGATTGGTTACCGACTTAATAATTACATTAACCCGGACAGTCTATACGCACTGATATAAATCGGCTATAGACTGAAGTTTATATTAGAGATCTTATTATAGGTTAATTACCTCTGTTAGTCAAGCCTCTAGAAGTCGGGGTTTGAAGACTCTTCAGACTCATCGTAATCTCCACCAGGAGATGCTCCGCCATACACTTCATCTATCGAGCTAACTAATACTTCACGTGGCCTAGAGCCATCTGCTGCTCCGATGATACCCTGCTCTTCCATAGTTTCAATAAGTCTTGCCGCTCTTCCATAACCAATGCGCAAACGTCGTTGCAGAAGGCTGGTACTTGCCTTGCGATTCTCAATAACTACATTGACCGCATCACGCCATAGATTATCGTCCGCGTCAGAGCCACCACCAGCTTCACTAATTATACCGCCCTTACCACTAAGCTGCACAGGCTGTGATACAACCTCGTCATTATATTGTGGTGGTCGTTGCATTTTAATGAAGTCGTTAACCTTAGTTATCTCACCATGTTCAATGAAAGCCGCCTGAACTCGTTTTGGTTTAGGCATATCTGAGGTTAACAGCAACATATCCCCACGACCGAGTAGCTTCTCAGCGCCCATTTGATCGATAATAGTACGAGAATCGATCTGAGATGCAACAGTAAAAGCAATTCTTGCTGGGACGTTAGCCTTAATAAGGCCGGTGATAACGTCTACCGATGGCCTCTGTGTTGCCAGAACTAGATGTATACCGGCAGCTCTGGCCTTTTGTGCTAAACGGACTATAAGAGCTTCTACGTCGCGTGCAGCCATCATCATCAGGTCAGCAAGCTCATCAATAACGATAACAATATATGGCATCCCTTCACTCTCGTTAACTGAGTTATACTCGGTGATATTCCTCTTCCCAACTAGCGCCATAGCCTTTAGTCTTCGGTCCATCTCAGCAACTGCCCACTTCAGTGCACTAATACACTTCTCAGGCTCATTAATAACTGGTGATAGTAAGTGAGGCAGTTCATTATATGAACCAAGTTCAACTTGTTTGGGGTCAACCAGAATAAGTTTTAAGTCAGCAGGCGAGTTCCTATATAGCAAGCTGGTAATAAGCGTGTTTATCATAACTGACTTACCTGCGCCGGTTTGTCCGGCAATAAGAAGGTGCGGCATGGCGGCTAGATCGGCAACCACGGCTTTTCCAGTTATATCCTTACCTATAGTGAATGTTAAGGGACTCTTGGCCTCTGCCCATTCATTTGAAGATATTAGGCTACTAACACGCACTGTTGCGGCTTTAACATTTGGGACCTCGATACCAACTGCTCTTTTACCTGGAATTGGCGCTTCCATTCTTATAGAGTGAGCCGCTAGATCCAGTGCTAAGTTATTTTCTAGAGCAGTTATTTTAGTTAGCTTAACATCAGCTGGTGGTTTCAGGGTGTACTGGGTCACAGTAGGTCCTATATTTGCCCCTTCCATCTCAACCTCAATTTTAAAATTAGAAAATGTGTCATGAATTATCCTGGCATTACCGTTAACATCTCCGGCATCAGCCTTGTCGAGTTTTTGGTTAAGAAGGTTGACCGACGGATACTTCCAGTCAGGATCACTGGCAGTTGTTAGGGCTTCATGATTTTCACCAGCAGATAGTTTTTGAGCAGTATTCTTAAGTGAGCTAAGTCTTGGTTGTGGCGTGTCAGTTTTTGCCTGTGCTCCGTCATGATGCTCTACTGGCACGCCCTCGTTAAGCTTAAAGCCTCCTTGATCAGACTTTGCCTTTAGATTTGCCAGTTCTGAACCTTCTTCGTCTAGTTTAGTTCTGAATACCTTACCGATAGATAAGATGACTGACGGGGAAACACCAAAAGCAGAGAATGCCGCCATTAGAGTAGCTACAAAGAATAAGATTGCGGCAGGTATTTTATCCAGAATATCTAAGAACCCACCGCCAATTAGTTTGCCAAATGTTCCACCGTGTCCTCCACTTAAAACACCAAATTGGTTTTTTGTAGCAAACATCGTATATAAAAGACAGCTCAGGAAAAACACAGCCAGTATCATGCTGATAAATTTTGCAGTTGGGATTTTATGATCTTCAGCCATGAATTTATAGACGCCGAAGAAAACTAGTGCGATAGGCAAAGAGAACGCCGCCCATCCAAGAAGCCAATATCCGCCATGGAAAAGATCAACTGGCAAACTACCGCCCGTCCCAAAGCCACCAATTAATATAAAAAGAGCTATAAGTATAAGGACAACACCTATACTATATCCAACAAATGGAGAAGGAACAGCTACTTCTACCGGGGCTGCCTTTTTGCGACTTTTAGATGACTTTTTCTTTTTCGGCATTTGACCACATTATATCATTTTATTTATTACTACTACCGAGGTTTCGGCAGATGTAGTTTACTTACCAGCTATATTATAGACCAAAATACAACGTTTGTCAAAACTAGCTTAAGCGGTATCAGTCTATGCCGGCATCTTGAGTGAGCAAGCGTGCTCGCATTTCTTGGAAACGACGTTGTTGCTCTGCGGCTACCTCTTCAGCAGTTTTAGTTTTAACTGGCTGCTGATTAGGGTTATTGGAATTATTTGGGTGCGCCTCTTGCTTGCCGCCAATAATATTTAATACTGGTATGACAATTGGACTGCGCTGAGTCTTCTCGAACAAGAAATGTGTAACGTGATCTTTGAGTTCGGCCTTAAATCGGTCAATATCTATTCGTTTATAGCGCTGCTGTACAGCACGTTTCAGTTCGCTCCTTAGACCATTCATGATCTCTTCATTGTCTCTCATATAAATAAACCCACGACTAATGATGTCTGGGCTAGTAAGTAAAGTCCCGGTCTTTTTATCTACCGTTAGTACGACGGCAACTAGACCCTCTTCACTTAACAGTACCCTGTCCTTAACAACTACGTTGCTAACTATCGCACCAGTCTGGTCAACCAAGATTGTTCCGTATGGAACTTCACCAATTACCTCCATCTTATCTGGGGTAAGAGAAATAACCTGACCATTACCAATGTTCAATGTGTTGGCTCTAGGTATACCTGTTTCAATTGCTAGGTCAATATGTCGTCTCTTAGAACGATATGGGCCATAGATCGGAATAAAGAACTTTGGCTTAGTGATGGAAATCATTTCAGCATATTCATCACGACTTGCGTGTCCGGAAACGTGCAAAGGCCCGATGCCGTCGATATCGTGATAGCGATGCTCAAATACATGCACCCCTTTTTCCATAAGATTATCTACCATGTCACCGACTAATTTATCGTTGCCACTCTCTGGAATTGGCGAACTGGATAAAATAACCGTGTCCTGCTCTTTTAGCTTTACGTGCCTATGTTCACCATTAGCCATTCGCTGCAAGGCACTACTTGGCTCACCTTGGCTTCCAGTAGCTACCACCACTACATCAGTATCCTTCATGGTTGCAACTGAAGCGATCGGTACAAATGTTCCTTTTGGTACCTTCATGAAACCATGGCGGATAGCCATTTCTAGGGTACTAACCATGCTTCGACCATCCATAGCAATCTTACGATTGTGGTGAATAGCGGCGTTAATGATCATCTGCACCCGATTCATATTGGTACTAAATAGACCAACAAAGATCCTGCCAGGAGCTTGATCAATAATATCTACGAAACTTTTCTCAAGAGTTGACTCAGATGGAGTTCGTCCAGGTCGTTCAGTTGAAGTACTTTCACTCAACAGGGCCAAGACACCCTCGTTACCAAGTTCTTTAAGGCGTTCTATATCACTTCGTTCGTGGTCAAGTGGATTAGGGTCAAACCTAAAGTCACCGGTGTTTATTATTCGCCCAATAGGCGTATCTAGAACAATGCATGTACTGCCCGGTATTGAGTGAGTCACGCGAACGAGCTCAACCATAAACTCACCTATTTTAAGGCGTTCGTGAGTATCTTCGTTCATCTTTACACTTCGAAGCTCAAAACCTTCAGGCATTGGTAGGCCGAAGTTTTCAAATATTTCCTCAACTCGACCAATAGTAAAGTTTGAACCATATATTGGTGCTGGGTACTTTGGCACAATGTGAGGCAAGCCACCAATGTGGTCAAGGTGGCCATGGGTAATTATGTAAGCTTTTAGCTTATGCTTGATTGTCTCAAGGTATGTTGTATCGGCAATGCCGTAGTTAATGCCTGGTAAATCAACACTTAAGTCGTTACCACAGTCTAAAATAACAGCGTCATTCATGTATTCGACAACAAGCATGTTCTTAGAACCCGCACCGTCCATTCCGCCTAGACCAATAATTTTTAGTCTTGGTTGATCGTCAATAAAATTGGCACGTTTAGTTGGCTTATTGTTATCGGCTGTTGGATAAAGGTTTGCAATACGCTGAGCATCTGCCTGACTTCGTCTTTGAGCCCTAACCGCTTGACCGCGGCTAGTTGTTAATTGACTACCGCCTTGAAGTGGTAGCGTCGGTTTAGCCGACTGGTTTGGTTTATTATTTTTTTTCATATTATTTGATTTATTAAAATTATTCCTTTTGGGATTGTTATCCATTATATTTCTTCCTTTAATTTGAAATTGCGTTAATGATTTGTGGTATGTTTGAGAAATCGTCTAACAAAGTTTGACGAAGTCCTCCGTTATATAGAGCAGCTGCCGGATGAAAAAGTGGCAGAATTACTATCTCTGTGGTCTTCTTGAGCTTAGCGTTTAGCAGCAAACGAATACGTTTCGGTTGCCCATGACACTCAGATATTTGCAGCTCCGGCAAGAAACAATTCATACTATGCCTACCAAGCGTAATTACTAGCTTTGGTGCAATTATTTCTAGCTGGTGACGTAAATACGGCAAAAATGCTTTTTTCTCTTCTGGTAACGGGTCTCTGTTATTCGGTGGCCGGTATTTCACAATGTTGGTGATATATATGTCAGATCGTTTAAGCTTTATTGTCGCTAGCATTTCATCCAAGAACTTACCAGCCGCGCCAACAAATGGCTGGCCGGTTAAGTCTTCATTTTTACCAGGCGCCTCACCAATAAATACAATTTCGCTGTCCGGATTCCCGGCACCAAACACTAATTGGGTAGCTTGACTCTTAAGCTCAGGACAAGCCTGATCATCGAGAATTTGCTGCTTCAGTTTATTTAGCATTTGTTGTTTGTCTGCCATAAGTTATCCTAATTACTCTATAAATATCTTTGATGGTGCGAACAAAAAAGATAATTGCTAGTAAATACCACCATAAATTTCCTCGATCTATGCTCAAGCTAATAAAGCCATAGCTAAGTGCTAACTGAATCAAAGCAACAATCAAAATGAATACCCTCGAGCCTGCATATAGCCGACGAGAAGTCTTAAACATCTTTACTTTTCTTGCTCCTTTTTAGCCGCTTTCATACTTAGCTGAAGGCGTCCCTTGTCGTCAATCGCGACTAACTTAACTGTCACTCTATCACCTTCTTTGACAACGTCGCTAGGCTTATTAACTCGCTCTTCGGACATTTCACTAACATGGACTAAACCATCTTTGCCTGGCATGATCTGAACAAAGGCACCAAAATCTAGGACGCTAACTACCGGAACGTCTTTGTAAATCTTGCCGACTTCGGGCTCAGCAACAATGCTTTCAATCCATTGGATTGCCGCATTGATTGAATCACCGTCGGGGCTAGCAATCATAACTGTACCATCATCTTTAATGTCTATAGTTGCGCCGGTTTCAGAGGTAATCTTTTGGATTGTCTCTCCACCCTTACCAATAATCTCTCTGATTTTATCTGGATTAATAGTAATACTTTCAACCCTTGGCGCATATGGACTAAGTGTAGTTTTTGGTGTCGCGATGGTTGAGATCATGTGCTCAAGTATCTGGGCTCGTCCAGATTTACCGCCCTCTAGGGCTTGTGACAAAACATCAACCGGTAGGCTATGAAGCTTCATATCCATTTGAAGTGCAGTGATCCCATTAGTAGTACCAGCAACTTTAAAGTCCATGTCGCCAGCAAAGTCTTCGGCATCGGCAATATCAGTTAAGATAATCGGCTTATCTCCGTCAAGCATCAGACCCATAGCAATACCGCTGACTGGGGACTTGATTGGCACACCGGCATCCATAAGTGCTAAACAGCTTGAACAAGTAGCGGCCATCGATGTTGAGCCATTCTGACTCATTATTTCGGTCACTGATCTAATTGCGTATGGGAAGGTTGCCTCGTCAGGTAATACTGGAATAAGAGCCTTCTCAGCCAAGTAGCTGTGGCCAATTTCACGTCGACCTGGACTACCAAGTCGTTTAATTTCTCCAACAGTATAACCTGGCGCATTATAGTGATGCATATACCTTTTATCACCTTCTGTCTCCATGGTGTCGATTGATTGTGAATAACTAAGCGGGGCAAGAGTAACTATGTTAATACCTTGGGTTAAGCCACGAGTGAAAATACTAGAACCGTGGGCTCGAGGTAAAAAGCCTATTTCGCTACTAAGTTCTCGAACTTCATCAAGCTTTCGGCCATCTGGTCTAATACCCTTCTCGACAATGTTCTTTCTAACATCCTTGTGTAGAGCCATAGTAAAGGCGTCTTCGTAAGTGCTCTTTTGGTCTTCAAACTCATCACCTAGTTCTTCAGCAAAATGAGTCATCGTCTCCTCACGGAGGTTGGCAATTAATTCATTGCGCTCTGGGTATGGCTTGTGCAAGTTCTCACCAAGCTTACCCTCAAGCCAATCGGCGACAGTTGTTTGGATTGTCTCATCGGGCAAAGTTAGATTATATTCTTGAGGTGTTACGCCAATTTGCTTAACTAGCTGCTTCTGAAGTTCAATTGCAGGCTGCATTGCTGTGTGGGCAAATTTAATGCCGGCAACAATTTCCTCTTCGCTGGCCTCATTAGCCCCTGCCTCAACCATAGTTACCCCTTGATCTGTACCAGCAACTACTAGATCTAAGCCGCCTGCTTGTAGTTGTTCTGCGGATAGGAAGGCAGTAAGCTCGTGCTTTTCATTGTAGCCAACTCTTAGCCCAGCAACTGGGCCATCAAATGGTGCACCGGTTAGCATAAAAGCGGTACTTAGAGCGAGCATCGCGATCATATCAGGACGAAAGTCAGGATCCATACTCAGAACTGTAGCTACAGCTTGGACTTCGTTCCTATAGCCTTTTGGCCATAAAGGCCTAATTGGTCGGTCAATTAACCGTCCGATCAGAATCGCTTCGTCCGAAGGTCGCCCTTCTCTTTTAACGTATCTAGATCCACTTATCTTGCCAGCTGCATAAAACTTTTCCTCATAGTCAATACTTAATGGAAAATAGTCCATGCCATTTATAGGCTTGGGGCTTATCATGACTGTTCCGAGTACTACTGTGTCACCATACCTGGCCATGACACTAGCTGAGGTTCGAAAACCGACACGCCCAACCTCTAGACTTAACTTGCGTCCTAGAAATTCGGTTTCAACGGAAACTATTTGTTTACCAGCTGGATTTATTGTTTGACTCATGTATTCCTTCCGTGACATCAATATATTTTTTCAGTTGTCGTAACATTTTATTGTTTTCTCTTCAGTGACAAAGTTCAGCTATTTTTTAGTTGTTTTTAAAAAATACCTGCTGCTTTGACGCTGAGAGAGCCGAACCTTTGAATATAAATAGATGCCTTAAATTATTAATTTATAATCTTGACGCAGTGCATTCTCGTCTAAATTAGTTACCTTGTCTTGCACTGGTAAGCTAATACGCTGGTTTTAATTAAAAATCCAGCAGACTAGTATACTAGCGAGGATTACCTTCGGATGCCGAGCTTCTTAATAATATCTAAGTAAGCTTGGCTATCTTTAGCTGCGATATATCGAAGTAGACGTCGTCGCTTACCTACCATCTGTAGTAGACCACGTCGCGCCATAAAATCGTGTTTGTTAACAGCCAAATGTTCTGTAAGTTCTTTGATTCGTTCAGTTAAAATTGCCACCTGAACTTGAGGACTACCGGTGTCAGACTTATGAGTTTGGACACTAGAAACCGCGGCTGTTTTCTTCTCCGTAGTAATCATGTGACTACAATATAGCATATTTTGATCTGTTAGACAAGAGTAAAATTGGATTTTATATAAAATAGTTATCCGATATATATTGATCTACGCCAAAAGGTGAGCCTTAATTAGCTCAGCTGTTAAATTATTTGTACTGATGCTATTTTCAATTTGGTAATCACCAATACTCGTTCTTCGTAGCTCACTCATATAAGCTCCGGTGCTCAGTCCAAGACCAATGTCATTTACTAGAGACCTTATATAGGTTCCACTCGAGACATTTACCTTAAAACTTAGCTTCGGATAGTCATATCTTAGATCACTAACTCCATAAATAGTCACTGGGCGAGGCTTTAGCTCTGGAATAACGCCGGCCCTAGCTAAATTATAAGCTCTTTTACCATTGATCTTGAGTGCTGAGTACGCCGGAGGCAACTGACTGATTTCTCCCTCGAACAAAGAGACAATCTTTTTTACCTGATCAAGACTTGGCACAGCATCGTTATATTCTCGGGTTTCGGTTTCTGAATCAAAACTATCACTGACTTTGCCTAAATACATTTCAACTTCATAAACTTTATCCATTTTCGACATTAATATAGCCTTACGGGTATATTCCTTGCCGATCAGTAGAACTAGTAGACCGGTAGCGAGTGGATCGAGAGTGCCAATATGGCCAACTTTTAGATTTTTAGGCTTTAGATTCAGCTCGTTAGCTACAATCCGACGAACAAAGTTAACTACATCGAATGATGTCCAACTTTTTGGTTTATCGATAAGAAGAATTCCTTGCACAATTAAGTTAATTATACAGTCTAGCTAGCTGGAGGTGGAGTATCGGTAGGACCTCCGAAGTTATATGGCACTGGGATTGGTGGTGGTACAGGGGGCGCATCACCATCACTAGACGTTGCAGCAGCCCCATTGTCATCCTTTGGAGGATCACTGAATAGCGCTGGATCAAGTCCGGTTGTATTATCAATCTGCACTACGGGCTTAAGGTCATCAGCAGAAATTTTATCCTGATCAATAGGATGTAGCGGTTCGCCAAGTGGCATAGCATTTAGAGATTCAGCGGGCTTTGGGGGCTGACTCTCATCTGTTTCCGCGAGTATTGCCTCTACTTGGTCACGAGCACCATCAATATTTGACTGATGTATATGCGGACTATCTACAGACTCCTCTAGATCAGTAATCGTTTTATTCGGTTCCGCTAGAGTTGACTCGACACTTGCTTCAAGCTGTTTATCCTCAAACGGAGGAACCCAGGCCGGTGGTGGTGGAGTAAACCCAGCTGGGGTTAATTGACTTGGAGCAGCCGGTGGTGGAGTAACCGTAACATCATCAGCAGGTTGATCTGTTTGATCACCAAGTGGCGTTATAGGCTCTGACTTAGTGAGAATTGGCTCATCTGGTGATGTACTCTCGATGTTACTTAACGGGTCTGATGATGGCTCATATGATTCGAGTTGGCTATTAGCAGTTAACACGCCACCCATTCTAGGTGGCTCACTGACAAACTTATTTATCTGTGGTGTATCGCTAGACTCAGCCACTTGAGCGTCTTCTGGCACCGAGTCTGGAACTATTTGCGGACTAGACTGATCATCACTAGCTGCTTCATCCTCAGGTAATTCAACCGGTTCTGGCAAACTTACCTCTGGTGTAGACATCTCTTCTTCAGTAGCATCGTCGTCATTGTGCTTGATACTAAGCGTTCCATTTTCGTCAACCAACGCATCATCCTGCTCATCAGAGGTGTTTTGGATATTTGGCGACGACATTTCGCTGCCTGAACTATTTTCAGCCAATTCAGTTGCAACTAGTTGCTGATTTGCACCTGCGGCCATCAGCCGTGAACTGGCGCTCATCGTTAATGCTGAGGTTTTGTCGTTACTAAACCTTTCAGTCTCGGCAACAATTCCAGTTAAAAGAGCGGTCGCAATCTGTTCGTCAAGTAGATTATCACCTAAAACACTAGTCATATCGGCAACAATCTCACACAAGCTACTTGCTTGTGGGTCTGACCAGTTAATACTGCCGAGGCTGCTCTCCGCCCCTAGGTTCACACTGGCAACAGTCGCGTCGTGAAGAATTCTGCCGTGTGCTGTAATTGCCTGATCAAGATCCTCTTGATCCTTCACACCAAGAGCAATAATAAGCTCAACGTTGAAGTCTCCTTGACTAAACTCAAGATCAGATTCGCTAAGTGATGTCCTGTATGGAGTAATAAAGATCCTGACCATTTGGTCTTCAACTTTATATCTAAGCTTATCGGCCTTATCTTTATCTAGCGCAATAATAAAATCACGAAGTGAATCAGTGGTTTTCTCAATTGTTTCTTCGGGTTTCAGAAATTCAATAGTTGAGGGAATTTGACCACTGAATACTGCTGATCCGTGTTTGTTAAGTTTATTAACAATAAGCGTCAGACCAATACATGCCGCAAGCTGATCTACCGAAGGATTCCGGCTAACAGTAACTAGAACGGTGTTGGCCGTTTTGAGGCGTTCAATAAGCTGGCTTTTTGCGCTATCCATTTTTTTGAGGGTTTTATTTTATTTACGATCTAATACAAGATTATCACTAGTTTTACTAATATACAAGCGTTAGAGTGTATAAAATTACCCCTTAAATCATCGCCCAGACCTACCATTTATAGCCTTTCACTTTACAAAGAGTACTCACCCCTGTATAGTTGACGTTTGTATTAACAACTAATAAATCAGAAGCGAACATTGAAGTTTAAACTATGCCAATTATTAAATCAGCCAAGAAACGTGTAAAAGTTGCTAGGAAAGCAGCTGTTCGTAATCACAAGACCAAGCGCAGCTTAAAGACCGCCTTAAAACTACTTTCAACTAGCAGCTCCTCTAAGTCTTTACGAGATGCTCAAAGTTCGATCGATAAGGCTGCAAAAAAGAATGTTATTCACAAGAATAAGGCTGCACGACTTAAGAGCCGAGCCGCAAAGAAAGCTAAAGCTAACGGTGTAAAGATAACTAAGGCTACGCCAAAGGCGGCTCCTAAGAAGACAACTACAACTGTTAAAAAAGCGGCTCCTAAGAAAGCTACAGCGAAGAAAAAATAGCAAAATACTTTTTTAAATACTAATAATATAGTTCTTTATGGCCTCGTCTAAATCGAGGCTATTTCTTTTTGAGCGCCAATCTAATCGGCTGAGATCGTAAACAAGCTGCTTCAGCTTGGAAAAGCTTATTTTGGTAGCTACAGATTTTGCCTTTTGAACAGCATAAGGACTGATTTTAGTACCCCTAGCTATCTGGTCAGCCGTCATATTATTACCACTAATAACTTGAGCTAAGGTTTGCAGTTGCCAGCTTAGCATCGCCAGTATCTGATCGGGCTCAACCTTTTGTGCTCGTTGATCGTTATATAGTTCTAAAGCCCGCTTAGGCTGATTGCTAAAAGCTGCATCGAGTAGCTGAAAGATTGTGCTCGTTGGTGACTGCTCACAAAGTAAATCAATTGTTTGCGCTGTAATTTCACTCGAGTAGAGCGACAACTTGTCTACTTCACTCGCTAATCCCATTTGATCATCCCCGACACGATCTATTAAATGTACTGCCGATGAGCGATTAATCGTTGCCCCTAGATTTTTTGCATAACCTACAATGAAGTCAACTAGCGACTGCGGAGATAGCTTATTGAACTGCCTAAAATCCGTACTCTTAACTAAAAACTTATAATAGCTCAACCGTTTATCTAAACTAGGCTCTAATATAACCAAAGTAGTTGAGTCGAGCATACTGCTTATTATTTCTTCAATCTTGTCGCTGAACTCTTTAGTTTTAGACGGTTCATTGAGCACAACTAGCCTTGACTGACTAAATAGTGATGAGCTAGACAGTGTCTGTTTAAGCTGTTCATAGTTCTGATCAGCACTATATATTATTTCTGTGCCTAAAACCCCATTAGATGCACTGTGCTCATCTAGCAGGTCATTAATTGCACTACGCATCAAGTAGCTGTTGTCTCCCGTTATTGTGATCACCATAGTAAATAATATTGTACAGGCAAATATAGCTAATCGCCTCTATTTCACAAGTCTTTGGCAATAGGCACAGTAATGCGTCCCCCTACCAGCGACTCTGGTCTTAATAATCTCACGGCCACACCGTGGACACGGTAAACCATCTCGTCGAAATACTTTGGCAAAATCAATATAACTTCCCTTAACCCCCTCAGCGTTGACATAATTCCTATCGGTCGATCCACCCTTTTCAATTGACAGTAGTAAGACATCGAGTAATGATTTATGGAGTAATTTGATCTTTTGATCTGTCAGACTAGCGACTTTAGTCATAGGGTTTATTTTTGCCGCCCAAAGACTTTCGTCGGCATATATGTTTCCAACTCCAGCAATTACTGTCTGATCCATTATGACTGGTTTAATTGACGAGTTTTTTCGTCTTAGTATTCGCTGCTTAAACAACTGCCAACTGAACTCGTCAAGTAGCGGCTCAGGACCTAGCTTAATCATAAAGGTTAGCTCTGGAACTAAGTCAGTTGCTACTAATCTCATCCAGCCAAACTTGCGTTGATCATTAAAGAATAATTTAGAATCATCCGAAAAGGTAATATCGACTCTGGTTGACCTATCCGGTAAATTACCTATCAAAGAGTCATTAGGATGCCCTGCACCGAATCTAAATGACTCACTCTTATATACCAGCTGGCCAGTCATTTTTAGGTGAATGACTAAGCTGTAATTGCTCGACAAATTTATTATTAATACCTTGGCTCTGCGACTAACTGAAGTCACGCTTGCTCCAAGCATAAATTTATCTACTTGATTCTTGTCATTTGGAAACGACTTTAGATTATCTGAATCTACAGACTTAATGACTTTTCTGGGCAGTAATTTACTTAGCCCGAGCCTTACTGTTTCAACCTCTGGCAACTCCGGCATACTACTAAGCTTAATATAAAAGTTATAATGATAGCTAACTATGGACTCTATAAACAATATTTTATCTAGGCGGGAGGTCGATGAACCATCTGAGATCGCAAGAATAAAAAAGTACGTTAAAGATAAATATGACTATGACTGCATAGTATCTACTAAAGGTAACTCACTAGTTATTGGCGTAGCCAATTCATCACTTTTAACCAGTTTGCGCTACCACTTACCGGAGCTAAAGAAGAGCCTTAGAATTGAACAAGAGCTTGTTGTCAGGCGAGTTGTCTAGTTAAGGCTGGCGGCGCTATTTATCTGATTGAAATTAGGTATCTGTGCTTCAAATAGTGATGTTGTTAGAGATAAGTTACCTAAGTATGTACGAGGCGTAGCAAAACAATTTGATACCCAAAAACGGCTAATTGTTTGACCACTTTGGATAGTTTCGAATATATATCTATTACCGATTGAACAATAACCCACATCGTTAGCAAGTTTTTCGTTAGTATTCCCCTTTGTATAGCCAGCTTGATATAGAGCTGATAAAAATGCCGTGTAGCTATTTACTGTATTAGAAAAACCTTGTGTAAAAACAACATTATTGTTATATCCTAAGATCGAGTTATACGTAGCGTGGTTCTTTGTGATAATAATTTGGATACTTCTGTGATTTTGTTCAGCAGTAATCGGGCCGTTTATGGTCATACTTACTTCTGAATTACTGTTCGCCATAGAAACTAATGGAGCTACCGGCGTTGGGGTATGTGGTTTTTTACCACCGCCACCAGAAATAATGACAATTAATAGCACGATTAGGCCAAGAGCAATAAATAAAGCTAAATAAAATCGACTCATCCTGTGATTATCCCTGAATTTATCTATATATTAACATGTTTGCCCTAAGAATGCAATGCCGTTCATGCTTTTTACTATTATTTTGACCACTATAAATGCAATAATAATGTTAAGCATATGAAGTTTACATATCAAACAGCAACGGCCACACTGATCCAGTTTGTAACCCTAACTATCTTAGGAGTACCGAACGCAATCGTATCAATTGTCAGTGTTTGCAGAACAGACGCCACTAATTGTGTAAGCAATTCATTAGTATCATTAGTCTTTTTCTTGCTGACTGCGATGTGGTTTGGCTTTATTTTCTTTTTAGGCTACAGCGCAGAACATCGTCGCAGCCGGTGGTTCGCTTTCATATTGATTGGCTGTGAGTTTATAACTCTACTTGCTGATGGCTATATTAATTTCCCTAGAGACTCTAATATTCTATCGAAAGGGACTAGCTTGCTCGACAGCCTTCTAAGTATCTGGATAATCTACTTGGCTTTCCGCTTGTTTATTGCGGGAAACAAACGAATTGTTAAAAAGCCGATTACCGCCAGAGTACGAAACCGCAAAAGGGACTAAAGCTCTCCCCAGTTCTTACCAATAGTGACATCGACATCTAAACTGACTGGCAGCGAATAAACTTCTTCCATCGCCTGCTTGAGTAGCTTGGCTAAATTAGCCGATACTGATTCGGGACATTCTACTAAAATTGAGTCGTGGATTTGTAACAGTAAATTGCAGTCATTGTGCTGGTTTTTAAGTATATCCTCGCATTTGATCATCGCCATTTTCATAAGATCGGCTTCTGTACCCTGGATCGGCATATTGATAGCTGCCCGCTCTGCCGCTTGACGAACAATGAAGTTGTTGGAATGAAGGTCTGGCAGCAGTCTTCTTCGCCCAAAGAGTGTTTCAACATAGCCAGTTTTACGGGCTTCAACAATAAGTCGGTCCATATAGTCGAATAATGGCTTTCTAAGCTCTTTGTACTTATTAATAAAATCTTGAGCCTGCTCATAGGTCATACCCGTTGCAACTGTTAGGCCGTGTGGACTCATCCCATAAATAATTCCAAAGTTAATTACCTTTGCTGCACGTCGCATCTGCTTAGTTACATCCTCTGGTTCTCTGCCATAAACTTGAGCGGCAGTCATTAAGTGGATGTCAGCGCCTCGATTAAACATCCCGATTAGCTCTTTATCTTCGGCTAAGATTGCTGCTAAACGAAGTTCGAACTGTGAATAGTCAGCGCTAATAAGTACATTGCCCTTCCCGGCAACAAATGCCGTCCTAATATTTCTGCCTAGTTCGGTACGAATAGGAATATTCTGCAGATTAGGATCCATTGAACTTAACCTTCCAGTTTGGGCAACAGTTAAGCTAAAGGTAGTGTGCAGTCTTGAATTTTCGTCTACCTGCTTTGGTAATGAGTCGACATAGGTGCTCTTTAGTTTTGCAACTTCACGGTAATTTGAAATAAGACTAATTATTGGGTGCACGGCAATTAGTTTATCTAGTTCACTGGCGGCAGTTGAGTAGCCCGTTTTAGTCTTCTTAATACCTTGAGTCGGAATATTTAGGTTAGTTTCGCCGAATAAAATTTCAGCTAACTGACTGGGGCTTGAGATGTTAAATTCTTGATCGGCATAGCCATAAATTTGCTGTTCGAGGTCAGATATAGAGTCGTTAATTTGCTCACTGAATTTAGCTAGATAATTTACATCCAACTGAATACCAACTTTCTCCATTCTGGCTAATACTTCTATGACTGGCCATTCAATATCTTGGGCTAGCTTATTTATTTTTGATAGTTTTTTTAGTTCATCCAGTTGCTGCTTATATATTGCTTGAATAATTGACATGATCTCTGGGGCTCTAGTGACTAGCTCCTGGTCATCTAGATCTTCTAATGATGAGCCGCCATAGTTTAAATCAACCCTTGCTTGGTCAGTAAGTAATTGAACTTTATCTAAAGAGTTAATTAAGAACGAACCTATAAGAATATCGTGACTCACTTGGGGTAAGTTTTCGGCTCCAATTTCAAGAAGTAGTTTGAGGCTGTTCTTTATATCGTGGCCAACCAATTTTTTTGCTTTGCCAATTACGTCTAAAACTTGTTTTTTATCCAACTTGGCAAGTTCGAGTGTATATACCTGTTTACCACCTGAACTCAAAATTATATACTTTGGATCAACCCCATGCTTGCCTCCAGATCGAGTGTATATATAGGTTATGTCGCCGCCGAAAACAACGTGTTCAAGTTTTTGATCACTGTCAATAAGGATATTCGTACCGACCGTTATTGAGGTTGAGGGCAGTTCTGGTTGATGAACATAGCCTGGCAATACCTCACTTAACTTATTAACTAGACTCTTAAACTGTAGCCTGGATAATATGACCCTTAATTCTTCTGATTTAATGTTGCTACCATCTACTTGGTTAAGGTCTAATTTAATCGGAGCATCAGTCCAAATCCTGGCTAGTTCTTTGCTTAGATATGCCAGGTCCTTCCCTTCTTCAAGCTTTTTCTTTAGTGTGGGCTTTATAAGCTCAATATTTTCATACACTCCGTCTAGAGTCTTGTACTCCTTAAGTAGTTCGACTGCTCCTTTTTCACCGATACCAGGAACGCCTGGAATATTATCCGAGCTATCCCCTTTTAGTGACTTGAGATCCAAAAACTGATTTACCTCAATGCCATATTTTGCTTCAAACGACTTTGGTGAATATAGTTCAATGTTACTTAGGCCAGTTTTTAGGGCATAGACCTTAACATGTGTATTTACTAGCTGCAGCATGTCCATATCCGAGGTTATTAAGATAGTTTCAATCGATTTCTGTTTCGCTTGTACGGCTAGGGCTCCCATAATATCGTCCGCCTCATAATCATCTAGCTCATATAACGGCCAACCAAAGGCATCTAATAGCTCGTGAAGTATCGGTATTTGGGCGTAGAAGTCTGCTGGGGCAGGTTTTCGTCCAGCTTTATATTCTGGATAGAGGGCTAGTCGTTTACGAATATTAGTTTTTGGCTTATCCCAGGCAACGGCTACATAGTCTGGTTTTAGACGTTTAATAACCTCGAGTGCCATAGTCGCAAAGCCGAAAACACCACCTGTTGGCGTTCCGTCCGCGGTTCTAAGGTTTGGCATCGCATAATAGCCACGGTAGAAAACGCTTTTGCCGTCAATAATAACGAGCTTCTTAGGTTCCGCTGCTTGCCCCATATATTCTTAGTATACAAGAGAAGGTACAGATTATCTGCGCTTAACTATGTACCAAAGCCTGTTTTTCAGCCTTAAGTTTAATTAGTTCGTCTCTAACTCTAGCAATCTCTGCGAGAACCGACTCTATGGTTAAATCCCCTAGGCGGTCACTGCCTAACGCTTCCAAGACATCTCCGCCTACTGTAGATATATCAAATTTGCGGTCATATATAAGACTCGCTCTGTCTACCTGAGTCCATGACGCTGGATGATCCGTAGTCGAAACTAATGCTAGGCTCGACGTTGTATCCAAATAATTAGTTAAAACTTCAGATATAAAACCAAGTAAAGCCACAGAATCGGGGGTGAATCTTGAAGCCGGCTTCTTTTCGGCATCGATAAATGTTTCGCTATCGATTCTAATAATAAGTACGTCCTGATCGCCTATTTGGCCGATCTTTTTAAGCTGTCCAGAGGGTTGTTCCATAAACGAGTTACCTTCAGCAACTTGATAACTAAAAGGTAACACTTCATCCTGCTCAAGAGGAATAAAGCCATCACAGCTCGTAGCAATCAGCCGAACCATATCGTACTCAAACCTAAGATTACCGACACCATAGTTTTCAATCAGATAATCTATTTCGTCTTCGCTAAGTCTTCTATGAACTTGACCACTAAAAACTATTGCTCGAGCATTGTCGGCGATGTTTGCCTTGGCTTCAACTTCCCAAGGCTTACCGGCTTCGATTAATTGATACTCGGCTTGGCTCGGATGATCTTGCCTGTCGCCAAAACCATAGTTATAGGCCACATTGACTAATCGTCGTAATTGGTCTGTAGTTACCTGCTGCGTAGCGTCGAACCCATCAACAAGACCTGAGAGCATATCTATATGAACTTGGGTCAAGTCTTCTTCTACAGAATGTCTAGCTAGCTCTGGCATATAAAAATTATTTCACTTCTTACTAAGTAAAGGCTGATAATATTCTTCGTAATCTGCCGTGTGATTGCAGAGCAGTTGCTTGTACTTGGTTGGCCGTCTCTACATTACGTTTAGCAATTTGCAATAACCCGCCGTGATATCTCTGTATTACCTTGCCCTCCGCTTTTGCGGCAACAAAGGATTCAAGAGTCTTGGCTAGCATCCTAAGCAGCATGCTGTCTGATGTTCCGTCATCAGAGACTAACTCCCAAGCGTCTGGGTCGTAAGTAAAGCCTTCGGGGCTATAACCAAGGGTTCTATTTTTATTAACCACTGGATTATGAGTACCGAGTATTTGGAAAGCACTTGGGCTTTTACCGCCGGCAATTAGGTTTACAACGTCGTACTTTGGCCCGTCTTGCTCGGCAACGCTCCAATATGCGCCCCAAGTAAGTCCATCAACATCGATCATTACTGGTTCAGATCCAAGCATTCCAACGTACGGATCAAAACTATGGGTAAATTCTGATGCAGCGGCTTGAAGTCTGGCTTCGGTAGTAACCACTTCTGGTGTTGCTTCAATAACCATAAAAAACTCCAATTATTATACTATGCAATATTATAGCATATTAATGTAATTAGTTGTATGATAAATATAACCACTTTCGACAACTATTCATGTCTAAATTCTTAGTTAGTCATGAGCCCAAACATCGGTATAATGCTTATGTATGGATAGCTATAAACGCCTAAATTATTACCGAATCACCGCGGCTGAAGTCTTAGAGCAGCTCCATAGCAATGAAACTGGACTATCTAATAAAGAAGCTAAAGTCCGAATCACCAGATTGGGGCCCAATAGTCTGGCAAAAACCCATCATGAAACTGCAATTGTCACATTTATAAGACAGTTTAAAAACCTACTTGTCATCATGCTGCTTGTCAGCGCAACCTTTGCTATTTACCTACATGATTCTAAGACTGCTACAATCCTTATTCTGATCGCCTTAATGAACGCGATTGTTGGCTATACCCAAGAACATAAAGCCGAAACCCTAATGACTAGCCTAGAGAAACTGCTAGTATCAAAAGCCAAGGTACTAAGGTCAGGAAAGTTAGTTGAAATTGATTCAACTGAAGTCGTTATGGGTGACATTATATATGTTGAAGAGGGTGATAGTGTCCCGGCAGACCTTAGGGTTATAGAAGAAGACGAACTTAGCACAAATGACTTTGCTCTAACTGGTGAATCAAACCCTAGTAGAAAATTCGTCCATGCAATTTCAGGTGATGTTCCACTCGGTAGTAGACACAATATTGTATTTATGGGTACAACCGTAGCTACCGGTAGCGCGCATGGTGTAGCAGTTGGAACCGGTATGCATAGCGAGCTTGGTCGAATAGCTAGTTTAAGCCAGGCAGCCCCAAGCGAATCGTCACCCCTGCAAAAGGAGATGAATAACTTGGCAACTAGACTCGCTCAAGGAACGGTTATTCTAGCTTTAGCACTTATATTTATTGCCTTAAAGTCGCATCTTGGTCTAGACAAATCGATTCTGTTTGGTATCGCTATTGGAGCGGCGATGATTCCTAATGGTTTAGTAGCTGAGGTTAATATCACCCTGGCTCAGGCCGCTAACAAGCTAGCTAAAGCAAAGGCACTCGTTAAAAAGCTGGCTTCAGTCGAAACCTTAGGTGCTGCTAACTTCATTCTTACAGACAAGACCGGCACCTTAACTAAGAATGAAATGACGGTTGAGCGGTTAATAATTGGTAATAAAATATATAAAGTAAGCGGCACTGGCTACGAAACTAACGGGGTCATAAATGACTCAAATGGTAAGCCTATCACTGAAGGTGAGTTAAATGATCTTGATTTATTCTTTGCTGCTGGGGCTCTCGCTTCAAACGCCAAAGTAAACCCACCTGACGATGAACACCAAACTTGGTACGTCCTTGGTGACCCGACTGAAGGCGCCTTAATTACCCTTGCCCGTAAAGCAAAAATAGATATAGAAAAATGGGAACTAGATAATCCCGAGATAAAGGAATACCAGTTTGACTCAGCCAGAAAATTACTAAGCTCAGTCAGAAGCCGTGGCACCCAATCAATTGTCTATATTAAGGGCGCACCAGAAGCAGTCTTAAGTCGCAGCCAAGAAATCTGGGATCATGGCCACGTGCGAAAACTAACTGAAAAAGATAGGGAATTCTTTACTAGTTATAACGAAAAAGAAGCAAAATCTGCCATGCGAAACCTAGCCATGGCCTATAGAATACTGCCGGAAAAGTTTGAGCTAAAAAAATGGCCAATGGAGAAAGTCGAGCAACAATTTATATTCCTAGGGATCGTCAGTATGATCGACCCTATACGTGAAGCCGTTCCAGGAGCAATGAAGGTAGCCAGGCAAGCCCATGTAAAGGTATCAGTAATTACCGGTGACTACCCTACTACGGCGATGGCTATAGCTGAAAAGGCCAACCTGGCAGACGAAGTAAATATTGTGCTCGGTGAAGAGTTAGAAAAGCTAGCAGATAGCCAAATCCTAGATTTGGTCGAAAAAGGTGGGGCTGTATTTTCCCGAGTCTCTCCAGAAGATAAGCTGCGAATCGTAGAAATAGTTAAACATAGTAATCATGTAGTAGCAGTGACTGGTGACGGTATTAATGATGCGCCAGCACTTAAGCGGGCAGACATTGGCGTAGCTATGGGGAAAACCGGAACTGACGTTGCAAAGAACTCAGCTGATATTGTCTTACTAGACGACAGCTTTGATACATTAGTTGGCGCTATTGAGCAAGGCCGTCTGACTTTCCAAAACATTAAAAAGGCAGCTCGCTGTGCCTTGACAGATAATGCCGGTGAGTTAATTACGGTACTAATAGGGCTGGCCACTTTAGCTATGTTCCATGTACCACCAGCAATTAGTCCAATACAGATTCTAGCGATTGATGTAGTCGCCCAGATACTACCAATAACCGCGCTCGGCTGGGATAAACCACTCGATAATTTAATGAAAGAAAAGCCAAGAAATCTAAAAGACCATATCATTAATCGGAAAGCCATAGGTGGCTTCATTGGCTTCGGTGCGCTCGCAGCAATTTTTGCCTACTTAAACTTCCTGCTGTTCTTTGTTAGACACAACTTAAGCCCGACCTATATTGGAACAACAAACCCAATTTACTTAGAGGCTACCACTCTTACCTACTTAACGCTGGTTCTTTGTCTATATGTCTACTTAATGTTCGAACGGGCCGACATCCATGAAAAGTTCTTTACAAAGTATCTATGGAGTAATAGCCGGCTATTAATAGCGCTTGGTGTATCCCTATTCTTGATTGGCAATGTAGTCTATAACCCAGTTGTGGGGCCATACTTTAATAGCGCACCGCTTAGTTTAATGGATTGGGTCACAGCAATCATGTTTGCAGGCCTTTACATGGTCTTTAGGCTGTTGCAGCGACATACCCGCAAACACACCAGAAAAGCCGTTGTTAAGCTCCATGAGAGTGTCTCGGCGATCTAGTTAAACAGGGTCTCAGCTATAACTTGTCTGAAAGCTTCAATATCTGACGAATCTGTGTTAAGTGTAATATCACTTTTTTCTTTAACAGACTGCATATCTAGAGTGGCTTCGTCGGCACCTTCAGCACGATTCATTTCAGCAGCTTCATGCACTATAAACTCGTCAAAAGTAATATCGTCTTCATGAGAACGACCTCGTTCCTCAGCACTACTTTGAATTCTTTTGTAACGTACTTTTGGATCGGCATCAAGCCAGACTACTATGCCTCCCCTCTCGTGAACCCGGTCAACTTCACCTGGGTTCCTAAGACTAGCCACGACCAAACCTGAATAGTCTTTAGTAGAGTTATTAAATAGTTCTAGCGCTTTATCTATGAGTACCCCAAGACCGCCTGTTCTACGCCACTCAGCACTTATAGTCCTTAGGGTTAGCCTAGAAGTAGTAAGACCACGTTTTATTGCTTCGTCGCGTAGTAGATCTGTAACCGAGACGAATAAATAGTTGTGATCTTTGGAAATTAGACTTGCAGTAGTGTCTTTGCCGCTACCATTAGTCCCGGATAAACCAATTATTTTAACCATTTCGCCCATCTACTTAATATAGTCGTGTAGTTTTTTAGCATCACGGTGTTTTCGAAGCTTAGCTAAAGCCTTAGCTTCAATCTGTCTAATTCGCTCTCTAGTTACTGAGAACTCTTGACCAACCTCTTCGAGAGTATGGCTCTTTCCATCCTCAAGCCCGAAACGTAGTTTAAGAATCTTTTGCTCGCGTTCAGTTAATGCACCAAGCATGTCTTTAACCTGCTCTTTAAGTAGTTGCCCAGTCGCAGATTCCTCAGGCGAAATAGTGTCTTCGTCTTCAATAAAGTCGGCAAGTACTGAGTCTTCTTCATCGTCACGAATTGAAGCATCAAGTGAACTAATGTCCTGTTTAATCTTCATTATGTGCTCGACTTTATCTACTTCAATTTCCATTGCTTGGGCAATTTCTTCGTTTGTGGGTTCTCGGTTCAATTCTTGGGTAAGTCGTCTTTGGGTTCGAAGCAACTTGTTAATTGTTTCCACCATGTGAACCGGGATCCTAATTGTACGAGCCTGGTCAGCTATGGCGCGAGTTATGGCCTGTCTAATCCACCATGTAGCGTAAGTAGAAAATTTAAAACCTTTGTCTGGGTCAAATTTCTCTACAGCACGAAGCAGTCCAGTGTTGCCTTCTTGAATTAAATCAAGAAGATCAAGCCCACGACCAACATATCGCTTAGCAATTGATACCACTAGCCGCATGTTAGCTTCGGCCATCTTGTCTTTTGCGTCGATATCTCCGGCAACAACTCTTTGCGCCAAAGCTAATTCTTCGTCGGCAGATAACAGAGGGATTTTACCGATTTCTCGGAGGTAAAGTCGAACCGAGTCATCAGCGATATCGTCATCTAGATAGACAGCTGCAGCATTGGCTAGCTCTTCGTCACTGTCTTCTGCTGCCCACTCATCGGCAAGAACGGTGTCATCCGCTTCAGTTGTTGTTATTTCGATACTTGCATCTGCCAGTTCGGTATAAAGTGAATCCATCGCTTCGGCATTTTCAGGAACATCTGGATAAAGGGCTAGTAGGGTTCGTTGATCAACATGACCATCTTTTTTAGCTTTATCTAGAAGATTCTTTCTTTGCTCTTCGATGCTTAATTCACTGGCAGCTGCTTTTGAGGATTGTGCTTTTTTCGCCATTATATAATATTCTCTCCTTTAGATTGATTTAGTAATTGATCTAGTTTCTTTGCTTCTTCTAATAATTGTCTTGTCGCTTTTTGATCAGAAGTATTTAGACTTTTAGTAATAATATCTTTTTGACTTTTTACATATATTTCAATTAAACGGGCCTGTAATCTTGCTGCTTCATAGTGCAGCTCATTTAAATCTAGGCTATCGTAAAGCTCTTCGTAGAGTAATAGTTCTATTTTAACATAATCTGCGATTTTTTTAAACTTAGCGGCATCGTCTCTAACGTCGATTTCAGGATTTGCTTTCAGCAGTGCCAGCAGCTCTTTGGCTTGCTCAGTAAATAGCATTTGATCGGTTAATATATCTAGGAATTCTCTTAGCGTTTTTCGCACTAAAACCAGACATAAAAAATTATCTTGCATGCGATGGTGCTCAATAGTCGTTTTGTCGTCAATTACAAAGTCTTTTTTAACAAATCGCTTTCTTGGAGCATCAGTACTACTTTCAACACCGCCAACTTTTGAAGTAATTGCACCGGGGCTTACATTGGTAAGTTTGGCTAGCACATTAATGTAGTGATCCCGCTCAACATCATCGCTAAGAGACTTAATCAGCGGAGCCAATAAGTCACTATACTGTCGTTTCCCTGGTGCACTCTCTAAATTAAACTTGGTCTGATAATAGGTTATTAACCAGTCCAGTGCATAAATTGGTTCGTCAATAATTTTTTTCCATGCCTCCTCGTCAACTTTTATAAGCTCGTCTGGGTCTTTGCCTGATGGTATATCAATAATACTAAGGTTAAGCTTTTCTTTTGATGCCAGCGGTATGGCTCGTTCTGTAGCGCTGAGCCCAGCTTTGTCTGCATCAAAGCAAAGCCTAATATCGTTGGTTAACCTGGATAGTATTTTAAGGTGTTGAGATGTTAGTGCAGTGCCTGCGGTGGCAACCACCTGACAGACCGATGCTTGGTGCGAGGCAATAACGTCTAAGTTCCCCTCAACGACTACTACAAAACCAGATTTCCGAATATCTTGCTTGGCCAAATGTAGCCCAAAAATATGCCGACTTTTATCGTAAAGTACTGTTTGAGGGGTATTTATGTATTTTGGTGCATTGTCATCGTCTTCTAGTAGACGAGCGGTATAGCCAATAACCCTGCCTTGACCATCGTGGAGCGGGATCATTAGTCTTCCACGGAACATGTCTCGGTCTGGATAGCTTGATGAACTGAGTCCAGACTGCTGAATCTCTTTTACATTAAATCCATTTTCCTTTAAGAACTTAACAACGGCATTTCCAGTGTTCGGAGAATAGCCAATCTGCCAAGCAAGCGCTGTTGCTTTAGTGAATTTGCGCTTATTTAATACATAGCCTAGAGCGGTTTTATTTTTTGAGAATTGCACCTGATAAAACTTCGCTGATAATTCTAAAAGATCGTACAGCCTGGATTTATTAACATTGCTCTTAGCCCTATCTTTATTGTCATATTGATCGAGATCAACACCGGCTTTACGAGCCAGTAGTTCTAGAGCGGCTCGAAAGTCTATACCTTCGACCTCCATAACAAAGCTAAATACGTCACCACCCTTACCGGAACTAAAGTCGTGCCAAATTTGTTTGTCCGGGCTAACAATAAAGCTTGCAGATTTTTCACTAGTGAACGGGCTTAGAGCTTTCCAATTTCGGCCAGCACGCTTGAGTTCAATGTAACCACTGATTACATCCTCAATACTCAAGCGATTTTTTACCTCATCCCTAGCATCCATATCTCCAAGTATTGTGCATCTGCCCATATCTGACAAGCTTAAGGGTGTTAAACTCGGGTTACATCTTGTGAGTATTGATTGGCTTATGGTTAAATGGATGCCATGCAGCCGGAACAAAACTATAACCCCACTCCACCACAACCAACCAATCCAACACCTCAAGTATCGCCAGTTGGCGGGGATTATGATTTTATTCTTAGCCCTAAAACCGAGAATCGACGAAAGCTTAGCCTGCCTGGAAATAGCCCACTTACTAGAATCATAGTCGTCATATTGGCCATAATCGTGTTTCTAATTCTGTTCAACGTCATTAAAGGCCTGGTAACTACCCCTCCATTCAGTAAACAGGACTACTTGGCAGTAATTCAGCAACAGAGTGAAATACTTCACATTCTAAGTACTGATCTATCCACCGTACAAGAACGATCCAGTTTGAGTAATAACAACATAAACTTTGCAGCCTCAACCCAAGTAGTAATAACAAGTGCCCAGAATCAAACGATTAGTTATTTAGCCAACAATAAATATAAGGTAAGTACAAATGCTGTAGCCTTAGTTATTCAGCCCTCGATTGACACCCAATTTACAAATTCGCTCCAGACTAATAATTTCAATCAGCTTTTTAATCAAGTAATGCAGAGTCAGCTCCAAACCTATGAGCAAAAGTTATCTGCGGCTTATAAATCCAGTAACGGGCCTAAAGGAAAAGCTATGCTAAGGGCTCAGTATCAGGACTCCCAACTATTACTTAAGCAGCTAAATTCTACCGCTAGCTAGTTTCCTCGCCAGTTACTAAGTTATAGCTCAGTAGAATTAGGTCTCTGACCTTGTCCCACTCTAGCTGGCCAGCTAAAACCAGAGTATTCCAATGCTTTTTATTCAAATGGTAGCCAGGCAGCACTTCATCATACTGTTCTCGTAAGTGCTGGGCTAACAGGGGATCACACTTAAGACTAAGCTGAACCGGAGTTTTCTTTTCACGTATTAAGGCAAACATTTTATCTTGAACTTTATATACTGCTACATCTTCGCCGAAGGGATAATCTAGCCGCGAATTAGGGAAGGACAGGATATAATCTTCAACTTGCTTGTGATCGATCATCTTCGTTGCTCTTGAACCATCCCAAATAATATTGAAGCTCAGCAATTGACGCCTGTATATCGTCAAATGCACGGTGAACTTCTTTCTTTTCAAAATGCAGTCCGTATTTACCCTGCATCAAAATCTTGAAAGCACTGACATCTAGCATCCGGTAATGTAGCCGCAGGTCTAATTCTGGCCAAGACGTAGCAATAAATTTTCGGTCATTATGGATACTATTACCAGCAAGCACTGCCGGCTCACGCCCAAAGTACTCATTAATTAGCCCGATTAGCTCCTGCTCGACTTCAGCAATAGGCTTACCGGTTGCGATTTTGGTTAAGAATTCATCTCTGTTGTCTGGGTAATTTTGCCACCAAGTATTTTTTGCCATTTGGGAAACAACTTTAGCATGTGGCTGTTTAATAATTGCTTCGTAGTTAGCTATCGTCTTGAAATCAAAGTCAGTTACTTCGGCGGCAATCTCTAAAATTAAATCATTGTTTGCATCAAGTCCAGTCATCTCTAGGTCAACCCAAAGTAGTTTCGTCGGTACTAATGTCTTATCTATGTTCATTAACAGATAGTATAGCTAACAATTTGTAATTTACCGAAAATAACGAAAAAATAGATGATTATAGATAAAAGAGTATAATTTAGAGAACATAGTTAATAGTAAGTAAAGTTAGTAAAGAAATATGGACGAAATTTGTAATATTGAAAAAACCGATGGTTGCATTGCCAGTGCCATGGAGATAATTGGCAGTAAGTGGACTGCCTTAATTTTAAGAGATCTATTTTCTGGAACTAAAAGATTCTGCGAGTTAGAAAAATCGGTTGGTGGCGTTAATCCAAGAACACTTTCAAAAAGACTATCAATACTTGAAGAACACGGAATTATCAGCAAAAAGATGTTTAACGAGGTCCCGCCACGAACTGAATACTGCCTTACTAGAAAAGGTGAAGATCTACTACCTGTTCTACAAAAAATGTCTGAGTGGGGCTCAAAGTACCATTTGGAAACAGCGACTGCTTAAGATTTCTTTGGTTTAAAATCAAGCGATATTGAATTTATACAGTAATGATCACCTGTAGGTGATGTATGGTCGGGAAAGACGTGGCCTAGGTGACTACCACAATTATTACAAACTACCTCTGTTCGCTGCATGCCCTGATTATTGTCGGGTAAAAGAGTAACCGCAGAGTTATCTGCAAGCTCAGAAAAGCTTGGCCAGCCAATTAAGCCTGGAGTAGTTGATTCATACTTAGCGTCACTTTTAAAAAGCAGGCTGCCACAAGCGGCACAAACATAATCACCATCAGCTTCGTTATGTAACAGTTCTCCACTAAAAGGTACTTCTGTGCCCTTCTTTCTTAGGACTCGGTATTGTTCTGGTGTTAGCTTGTCTTGCCAATCTTTATCATCCATTAACAGATATTATAAAGCGTCTTATTTTTTAGTTTCTTTTGGTTTGTCGAGTTTATCTAATTTAAAGAAACGAATAATTAAATAAAGGGCGACTAGAACAAACAAAAAATCTAATAGATCAGTAATAAATACCCCCCAGCTATAAACCACAACATGGTTATTTAGATGTAGGGTCAAATTGTCATTTGCTAGTGCGTTATTGAAAAAGAACTGAAAAGTCGGGGTAATGAAGCTCGAAACTAATTGCTTAACCAACGCCTGAACCTGCGTTGCTATAACAAAACCAACAGCTAAAGCAATGATTGCATGGTTACGAATAAAATCAACAAATCCACCGGCTAAGTCAACTGGAGCTAATGCTGTTAAATTAGTTTGCTTTGGTCTACGATCCTTACTATCTGGTTGTTTAAACCGAATATTAGAACTCGAGGTGAGAACTTTAGTAGTTGATGTTGCCCGTTTTTTTCTTTTTGCATTTGCAGTTGCCATACTTAAGGTTAGTATATCACATTTTCTCTGGAGAAGCAATACCTAAGATACTTAAGCCAGCAGCTAGTCTGTCGGCGTAGCGTCCAACAAGTTTTAGTCTAAAGTTCTGCTTTTCATCACCAATAACCCTGTTATTCTCGTAGAATCTATTGAATATTTGAGCCAGCTCATAAAGGTATGTACAAACGTAGTGCGGTTTGAGCTCTTCAGTCGCCTGGTCGATTACAGCTGCATATTCACCGATCTTTCTAACCAGCGACCTTTCTTCTTTTGTTAGCACGGCTACATCACTTGGTTCTTGTATATTATCTACCTTGTTTAGGATATTTCTGGCACGTGCGTGTGCATACTGCAAGTAGGGGCCACTATTGCCTTCAATACTTACGGATTCTTTAGGCTCGTAAACTATATCGCCGCCAATTCGTTGTTTTAAGAAAGAGTATTTAACAGCTCCAATGGTTACCTGCTCATCGTCGACATGATTTTGTGAATTTGCATCAGCAGCCGCGTCCAGTACATCAGTCGCAAGCAAAATGTTGCCCAGTCGACTACTCATTTTCTGCCCACCAGCCAGCTTAACTACGCCATGTGATAGATGGGTCGAAGCAGCCGCAAGATCTGGCCGAAACTGCTCAACACTTTTAATAACCACTTTCATATAGCCAAGCTGCTCATTAGACGTAATAATAAGCGACTGATCAAACTTATAATCCTGCCACTTACGAATTATTAAGCCGACGTCTTTGGCAGCATAGGTTGGTAGGCCTTCTGAATTAATAAAGACATTGGTATATAAACCATACTTTTCGCCATCGAAGATTATTGCTCCTTGGCTCTCTTGATAAACTTTAGGTATATTTTCTCGAACAGTCTGGAGCCCGAGTTCAACGACTTCACTTTCTGGATAATACTTTTCAAAGCCAATGTTTAGTCGATTATAGAAGCTATTAAAGTAGTCATAGCTCCACTGTCGGCAGGTCCAGTATATTTGCGCTAGTGGACTATCGTGGTCTTGACTGGCCGATAGCTCATATATCCGAGCGTTAAGGCTCTTTATTTGCTCTTTGGCTTCGTCGCTAGATTCATAAGCAGTATTGCCCTCTACATAGCACTTACTTAACCACTCTGATCTTTTTGACTCCTCGATCTCATCAAGTCTGCTCGGGTCTTCCTGTCCACCAAAGCTGCTAATAATTGCCCAGATATTTTTAGCTACATGGAGCCCGACATCGCCACCAAAGTTAACCCGATGGACTTCTGCCCCTGCCCGTTCTAGCAGGTTCGCTATAACATCACCAACTATCGACGTATATAAATGTCCAGCGTGTAGAATTTTAAATGGATTCGGGTCTGAATAATCCGCAACGATTACCTGATCGTCCAAGTTTTTTGCCGGTAATACATCGATTAACCCGAGTAGTGCTTCGTTTGTCAGGCTTATATTTATAAAGCCAACACCAGCAATATCTAAAGACTGGATAAAGTCGACTGGACTCTGATTTATATAGTCTATAATCTCGCTGGCAATATCTCGTGGCGGTCGATTAAGCATCGGTGCAAGTTTAAGTGCCACATTGGTAGATAAATCACCAAACTGCTCCTCGGGAATAGACAGTTCAACTTGCTCCTTTGCATTAAAAAGCTTGTTTACTGCTCCGGCTATTAAATTCTGTATATCTGTATCCATTTGATTCTTGTCTATATCAGGTTAAATTAACACCTTAAAGTTTAACATTAATCTTATTGTCTTCATTCTATTTCCGACGAACGAGCTTGATACCACTCCAAGCAAGAATATACATGCTACCGATGAGCACAAAGAATGCACTTATCATCGAAATGGCCGATCTATAGAAGCTAAAATTAAATAACTGATCTGTTAACTCAAAAATAATCCCGCCAGGGTTTGTTAACACATCCCAGCTATTCCATCGCAGATCTCGGCCTATATAAATTGCGACGCAGCAGATCAGTATTGTTAGCGCTATAGCAAGTGCAGAATCATTACTAGAAAGTCGTTTTTTTAGCTCAACATGAATTAAATATAGGCTTAATATTCCCAGGACAACTGCATTATAGATTATTGAGGTGAAGGTAATGGCATAAAATACAAGTTGATTTGGTGGTGCCGTCTGAAGATGTATAAAATCACTGATCATATAAAAGCTATTCGGCAAAAAGACTATCCAAAGTAGAGAGATAAACAACGCCTCCCAAGATGACCAAGGTTTTCGTTTTAAAACCTCAACCAATCTAAAAGCTAGTAGCAACGGGATCCAAGCCAGTAATAGATTCCACAACAGATAGAAGTACTGGTAGTTATGGCCAAGCGCAGCTGAGTAGAAAAATAAGCCCACCCCAACAAAAGTAGATAAGCCTAGCGCTAAAATAAACTGACTCTTAAGTGGCAGTTCCCTATGGGACAAAGTCATACTAGGCTTATTATATCAACACTAGGGATTAAAACTTGTCTTTCAGTGCTGATAAATAATCGACTGAGGTATGTTTTGGCCGGTGGCAATATTATCCGCATTATTAGCGACGTACTGATAAGTGGTATTGATGTGCATTACTTGGCCCACAACTATATTCGTTGTTTTTAGAAGACCAACGGTATACGCCCCTGCCAGGACCAAAAGAAATAAAAACAACTTCATTAATCAATATTTTTACAGCAAGCTTGCTTCGATGCAAGCAGTAGCATGTTTTTAACTGCGTTCGCTTTTTCTAAGTTCCTCGGTTTCATCAGGTCGGCTGTAGTCATCTTCCAGCCTCCAGGTAGTTCCAATCTCTGGCGTAGAAACCTCAATAATGTCACAATCGGTAACACCAACAAGACGATGTTTTTGACCAATTTGAGTGGTAAATCCTTTTTCGGGAACTAGTTGAGTAGTTATCAGCTCGCCAGCCGCCGTCTCCCAGATTAATTCAGCTTGGCCGCTAATTAGTAACCAGCTCTCAGACTTTTTATCGTGAACTTGTAGACTAAACCGTGTACCTGCGTTAATGTGAAGTAACTTGCCCATATACGGTTGATCATCAGCAACCCAGTGCAGCTCATAGCCCCACGGCTTATCTAATCTTCTGACATATGAATCATTTTTGAAGTTACTCGGATCAAACTTAGGTGCATTACCATTCATAATTAGCTTTCCAATTCCTTTTTAAATTTACTTACTAAGTCTACCGGTATCGGATTGACCCCGGCTAAAATACTCGAGTAAATAGTCGTGAAATCTCCGAGCATTACTAAATAAAGAAGCTGCTCGATAAGATTAGCGCCTTTAGCATTGACTGTTATTGGCTCTGGTCGACGCCCCGACAGAAGCTTAGCAGTAATTTTAAAACGCTTATTTATCTGCTCAGCCTCCAGATCACTCCGAAGATCTATGACTGAATACGGCTTTATTGGTGGCTGTTCGGTCCAGCCGATAAACTCATTATGATTTAGTTCCGGATACTCATTCCACCAAGCTAGTTGTTTGGCATTCTCGTTATAATCAATTTTCCATTTATAGGCTGCTGGAACAAGCTTTGGCCCAGTATAGATAACTACTGATTTGCCGGCAGACTCGATTGCAATTTGTTTGGCCAGGTTCTTGTCTGATGGAATAACTGATTGCCATTCACTAACTGATTCTTTTAGTAGCTGTATAGAGCTCGTAAGCTCAGACTTTCTAAGCTGTTGATCAATCAGGCCGAATGCTCCCAATAAAGCCACTAAAGCGTTTAAATGATAAAGAACGCCGAACCTTGGTTGCTCAGCCGCCGGCAAGACAATATATGGATAGTCCCTTTGTTTTGCGATTTCGACCATTTTGCCACCTGTAGCAATGACGCAAATCTTGGCGTCTTTGGCGGCAGCTTGTTCAATTGCGCTAAGTGTCTCCTCGGTATCACCCGAATAGCTACAGGCTATAAAGAGAGTAGTGTTCGAAACATACCCAGGAATATCGTAGTTGCTAATAATTTCAAACGGTAGTGAATAGTCTAGCCAAGCCTTACTTATCCGTCCAGCGACTGACGAGCCGCCAATACCACTGTAGACAATATTGCTCGGTTCAAACTGAGAGCTTGAAAAATCAAACTGATAACTAAGTTGGTCGCATTGTCGTTCGGCAATACCGAGAGCATCCGACGGGTCACGTTGGTTAATTAGCTGTAAGTCGTCGAGCATCGGTCCCCCATAAATTAATCTGTCATGATTTATTTTAACTCATTATCTGGTCTACGGCGTCTTGTAGCCGAAAAGCTTATGGTATATTCTATTTCTATAACTACAGATATCTAAATGAATTCGGGGGGGACATGTTTGGGCACAATGATCAAAACGGCCAAAATGATAATAACGACGGTTACGGACAATCACCTATCATAGGTGGGCTTGGTACGCCTCCTGGCATACCTAGCCAAGACAGCCCAGCTCCACCACCCCCACCGCCAGCAGATGAACCGCTATTAACAGCTGAGGCTAGTGAACCCCAAACAACACCAACTGACTCAAGCCCTGTAAGCGACGATGGCGGAGTGTTGGGAGCACCAATGCCTCCAAGTATTGGATCGTCTGCAGACCCAACTAGTGATCTGATTGATCTCAAGAGTAAAGCCCTTCATCAACTTGCTCCACTAGTAGATAAACTAGATCAGTCTCCTGAAGAAAAATTTCGCACAACGATGATGATGATTCAGGCCAGTGACAATCAGGCACTTATAAACGATGCCTACGAAGCAGCCCAAGCAATCCCTGACGAGAAAGCCAAAGCCCAAGCTTTGCTTGATGTAGTCAACGAAATTAACTATTTCACACAGCGCTAAATATAAATAGATATAAAAATAGCCGGGGGTGTTATACCTACCGGCTATTTGTTTAGTAGCGAACTGTTATCGCTACATCATTCCGCCCATTGCTCCCATATCTGGTGCAGCGGCACTTTCTTCCTTGGGGACTTCAGCTACTAAAGCGCCCATAGTGCTGGCAGTTGCAGCAATTGATACGGCGTTTTGTAGAGCTTCCTTCGTTACTCGTGTTGGGTCAATCACTCCAGCTTTCTTCAAATCTACGAGCTTGGCTGGATTTAGCACATCAAGTCCCTGCCCTGGCTTGGCTGCACGGACCTTAGGAAGCCACTCATCTGGGTTTAAGCCAGCATTGGACAACAATATCCTAAATGGTTGCTCTAAAGCGTTACGAAGGATCTGTGCCCCTGCAGCAACTGAGTCAGTTCCACCATTATCTGGGATTGTAGATGCTAGGTTAATTAGGGTTACTCCACCACCCGGTACAATTCCTTCATCTAAAGCAGCTTTAACGGCTGCAACTGCATCGTCGACGCGGAACTTTTTCTCTTCAATTTCAGTTTCTGTAGCACCACCAACTTTAATAACAGCAACTTTTCCAGATAACGCAGCTCTGCGGCCTTCTAGGTATTCTTTATCGTATTCGCTAGTTGCTGCGGCAATCTGTGAATTAATCTGGCTAATTCTAGCCTTAACCTCAGTGGCTTTACCGCCGCCTTCAATAATAGTTGTTTCGTCTTTAGAAACAATTATTCTTCGCGCACTACCGACAACATCGAGTTCAACATTCTCAAATGTCATCCCACGCTCGTCGGAGATTACTTCAGCACCGGTTAATATAGCGATGTCTGCCAGTACATCTTTTCGCTGATCGCCAAATTTGGGAGCTTTTATGGCAACAGTGTTAAATACACCTTTTAGTCGGTTAAGTACCAGTGTAGTTAGAGCCTCACCCTCAACGTCTTCAGCAATTAGCACCAGGTCCTTCTTGCCAGCAGCCGCTAGCTTTTCTAGTAGCGGTAAGAACTCTTGGATACTAGTAATCTTTTTGTCAGTAATTACAATCGCTGGCTTATCGTATACGGCTTCCATTCGTGCAGTATCGGTGACCATGTATGGGCTAACGAAGCCACGATCAAAAGTAAATCCTTCGACTACTTCACTTTCGAGTAGTAGGCCCTGGCCCTCTTCAACAGTAACCACACCGTCTTTACCTACTTTGGCAATTACATCAGCGATTAGATTGCCAATCTCAGCGTCCCCGGCAGAAATAGTTGCTACTTCAGCAACACGGCCTTTGTTGCCCTGGATATCTTCGCTGTAGCCAGACAGCTTTGAGATAACGTCATGAGCTGCAGTTTCAAGCCCCTTTCGAAGAAGCATTGGGTTATGCCCAGCAGCAATAAGCTTATTGGCCTCATTCAAAATATGATAGGTCAATACAGTAACAGTAGTAGTACCGTCGCCAGCAACATCATTCATCTTTGATGCCGCTTGCTTAATAAGTTCAGCACCAACCTTGTAGCCTAGGGTTTCATCGTCAACATCAGCAATTTCGACACCCTTAGCTACAGTAACTCCATCATGGGTAACAGTTGGATTGCCAAAAGTCTTACTAATTACTACATTGCGACCCTTTGGTCCCATAGTAGTTTTAACGGCGTTATATAAAATTTCTGCTCCGCCTAGAACACGCCTCCGCGCATCGTCATCATAAAATACTTTCTTAGCCATAAATCTTTAATCCCCTTATTTAACAACCGCTAGAATATCTTCTTCTTTTACGAGAATATAATCTTGCTTGTCGACTTTAACTTCTGTAGTGCTGTAACTCTTGTATACGACTCGGTCTCCGACTTTGACTTGTCGTGCGTTAGGTCCAACAGCAATAACTTTTGCTGTCTTCGGCTTGTCAGTTGCGCTGTCTGGTAAATATAGACCACTAGCTGTAATGCTCTTTGCCTCGTCAGCTTGCGTAACAACATAGTCAGCCAATGGCTGTAATGGTGAACTCATGAAAAATCCTCCTTAGTTTAAATCAATCTTTGAATTGAAATTGGCACTAAGTAGTTGAGAGTGCCAATCGTTCAGCACTCACTATATATGACTGCTAATTTAGCTGTCAACAACTTCGATATTGTTTTCGTATTTTACTGATCAATAACCCACAGCATAACGTGGCTACCGGCGATCGGTGTTTCAAGTCGCTCAACTAGTACGTTCGCTTGGTCCCAGTCTGGCATATAGTCCCGGGGTTCATGGCCAGCATTAATTATGGCAGTGTCTAATATCGATCGTGCAAGAATAAACTGATCAGCAACCTCTTGTCGAAATTGACCATCAATGAGGCCTAGTGAAAGCAATGCTTCAGCTGCCTGAGGACTGGGCTCTTCAGAATCATCAATAATGTCACGGACTGTTACACCAGAGTCAATTTTTTGCATTAACATATAATCTGCCTCTGAACTCGAAGTAGTAAGCAGCCCATAGTGCACAGGTATATCTATCCACCTTGGGACATCGCCACCTTCAATGATGGTCTTGAAACGATCCATCCGATTTAATGCATGGTACATCGCCTGCTCGGTAGTAGTTTCCTTAACTACCAACCCTGATCCCGCTGCCAATTCATAAATATCTGAATTTCCGCCATTGCTAAACCATTGACGGACTAAGCCGGATTCGGCTGTAGCCGTCCTACCTAAGACCTTTCGTCTGTAGTTACGAAGTTCCCTGAGAGTCTCTGGTCGCTCATGTATCAGTTCCCTGCCCTTACTAGTAAGAACGGCAATCCCATCTGCTAAATGGTAATACTGCCAAATGCTGCCGTCTGCCATAGGAGCAAATTCGCGACTTATCATAGGTATATATAATACCATGCTTTACTGTTTTTGTCTAGTAAGTGGCTGCCGGATTGTCACCAGGCCACTACTTCGGTTATAATGATCTTCTAATGCGCAAAATAAACAGCACGGTTCTGATGTCGGGTGCCGACTATTTTACTGATAAAGATGCGATTAACGCGTTGATGGATTCAAGAGTCCCTGTTGATGTTAATCGAGCAATGTTTGAACATCAATCAATTGTCGATAGCTTCAAAAGCATTGGAATCGAAGTAATAAAAGTTGACCCGCCGAAAGATTGTCAGGACGGCATTTACACCGCTAATTGGGCGCTTATTCATAAAAACAAAGCTCTAATGGCCAGGCTACCGAATAAGCGTAAGCCAGAAGAAGCATATGCCAAGAAAATACTCGAAAAACAGGGCTTAGAAATTTTTGAACTGCCAGAGAACATTAGAGCATTTAGCGGTCAAGGTGACTCGCTAGTGATTGATGATATTGTTTTCTGTCAGTCACCCTACAGAACTTCAAAAAATGCACATAAGTATCTGTCTAAAACTCTCGGCATAAATACTGTAGTTCAGCTAGAAACTAAACCTGTTAGGAAATTTGTGTTTGGACCAAAGAAATTAAATAAACTGACTGGCTGGCCAGACAGTCAAACCTACGATTTAGATTTGGCGCTGGCAGTTCTTCGACCAAGGAATGGTGATCAAAAAGCGCTAATTGCTTATTGTCCCGCTGTTTTTAAAGCTAAAAGTCGGCGCATCCTTAAGAAACTGGACGGCGTAGAGAAGATTGAGGTTTCACGGGAAGAAGCACTCGATGCATTTGCCCTTAACCTCGTCTCGACTGGCGCTGCAGCAGTGATCAATAGTGGCGCACCAAAATTTAAAGCAGAGCTTGAGTCTGCAGGCCTGAAGGTTATTGAGCTTGATCTAAACGAACTTAAAAAAGGCGGCGGTTCAATCCGCTGTAGCAGCTTAACTCTTTAGTTTCTTAAGAGCTGCTTTTGCAGTATCTGTTTCGTTATATGGTCGTTGAATCGTATCTGTTGACTCATTAAAGATATGGCCAGCAGGCGCTTTAAAGCCTGGCTTGTTAGTTATAATAACCTTCTCTTCACCCTTACCAAGCAGTAAAACTAAGTCGTCTTTTTTGGCCAGCCTAAGTGCTTTTTCAACCGCATCTTCACGTTTATGTATCAGGTATAAATCTTTATCTCTAACCCTCCCTGCTTGCTCGGCTCCAGCGGCAATCTCTTCAAGTATTTGTTGGCCATCTAGATCGCGATCATCTTCTTCGGTCAAAATTACAATATCTGAATGTTCAGCAGCAATTTTTCCTTGAATTGGTCGCTTAAGTTCGTCTCGCCTTCCAGCAGATCCAAAAACTGATATGATTCTACCTTTTGCCAGTGGCTCGACGGCTGCGAATAACTGATTGAAGCTGTCTGGTGTACATGCGTAATCGACAATAATCCCAAAGTCCTGTCCTTCATCAATACTATTCATTCTTCCTTCAACACTCTTTAAACTAGCTATCCCCTGCTCTATCTGACCTTTGGTTAGGCCGACTGCTCGAGCGATACCGATTGCCGCTAAAGTGTTATATACATTAAACTCACCTGGTAGATTACTCTTTATTACGTAGACATCGCCGTCAATTTTGGCCTTAAAGTTACTGCCAGTAGCCAGTAGTTCAATGTCTGTAGCTTTAAGATCACCGTCCTTAACTCCGTAAGTAATAGGATGAGCAATTTCCCTAGAGAAGTACCGGTAATTAGGGTCGTCAATGTTAACAAGGCCAATCCTCTTGCCTTTTCGGTTTCTATTAGCCTGTTTGAAAAGCATAACTTTGGCTTTTCTATAGCGTTCAAAGGTTCCGTGGTAATGGAAGTTATCATGGCCGAGATTAGTAAAGCCAACGATTGAATAAGGCACACCCCAAACACGATGTTGAGATAGTGCTTGGGATGTCGTCTCTAAAACCAACCATTCAACCTTATTGGCATTAATTTTCTTAACTGCCTGAATCAGCTTTAGTGATCCGAGTGAGGTCATCCTGGTGGAATTGGCCTGTGGGCCCTTACCATCTCCGTAATCAATTGAAATTGTCGACATCATTGCCACGCTAAGACCACTTTCGCGAAGCATGTGAGTTAACAGAGTAGAAGTAGTTGTCTTCCCCGCCGTTCCAGTAACACCAATTACTTTTAAGTTACGACTTGGAAAACCAAAGGCTATATTTTCAACTATTGCCTCCACCCAATGTCCGTAAGGCTCAATCCGCCCAAAAAGCTGCTTCGGAATTATCTTTTTTACTACTGACCTGATCGACATATTATATAAAGTATACTTGAACAGTAATGAAAATATTAGGGATTGAAACAAGTTGTGATGAAACCGCTGCATCGGTTGTTGAAAATGGCAACAAAATGCTTAGCAATGTTGTCTTTAGTAGCATGGATTTACACACCATTTACGGAGGTGTAGTCCCGGAAATAGCTGCAAGAAGCCATATAGAAGTAATAATGCCGGTTATTAACTCAGCACTCGAGCAAGCTAACTGTGAATGGGACGATATTGACGCTATTACCGTGACCTACGGCTCAGGGCTCGGTGGCAGTCTACTTATTGGGGTGGTGACTGCTAGAACGATTGCAATTACCAAAAATAAGCCCCTATACGCAGCTAATCACGTGATGGGTCACGTTTATGCCAACTTCTTAACTAGTTCAACACTCGAGGGCTATAAGTTCCCAGAGAAACTACCTCAGTTTCCATTTCTAGCGCTAATTGTATCTGGTAATCACTGCCAGCTAGCCTTATTTGAAGATTATTTTAGTTATAAGCTACTGGGCAGAACTCAGGACGATGCAATAGGCGAGGCATTCGATAAAGTATCTAAAATACTTGGGCTTGGCTATCCTGGTGGCCCAGCAATTTCCAAAATTGCCGAAAGAGGAAACGCCAATGCATTTGATTTGCCAATAGCGAGAGTAGGGAAGTACGATTTTAGCTTCTCAGGGCTAAAAACAGCCGTTTTAAGGCTAGCTCAAGCCCAGATAGGTGAAGATTATAGGTTTCCCTCTACAAAACTGGCAGAACGACTCTCAGAGCCCCAAAAGGCCGATATTGCGGCTAGCTTTCAACGGGTAGCAATTCAGACAGTAGTATCTAAAGCAAAAATCGCCTTTGAAGAGTACGGACCATCGAGTTTTATTATCGCCGGTGGTGTTGCGGCCAACTCTGAACTTCGAAAGCAGCTACAAGAAGCAATAAATCTCGAGTTAATGTTCCCTGATTTCAAGCTATGTACTGATAACGGTGCAATGATAGCAACTCTGGGCTCGTATATGAAAATGAATAACCAACCGATAGCCGACCCCTATACTCTGGACATTCAGACCAACCTCTCCATGTGAAACATCAACCTCTATGACTCACCGGATTATAGTAAGGTTTGCTGTTCGACTTTTATATTGGGGTAGGGAATTGTTATGATGTTTGATAGATGAAACTACCACCTGTTTATGATGCTTCGGCATATGAGTCAGATATTTACGCTCTTTGGGAACAAAGTGGGGTCTTTACCGCTGATCCAAGAAGTAAAAAGCCACATTACTCAATCAGCATGCCTCCACCAAATGAAACTGGCACTCTTCACATTGGCCATGCACTATTCTTGGCACTTCAAGATACCCTGGCGAGACATGCTAGAAGCAAGGGAATGGATGTTCTATGGTTACCAGGTACCGATCATGCAGCATTGGCCACTAATGCAATTATAGAAAAGATGCTTACGGAAGAAGGAACAGATAAACACCAGCTGGGCAGGGAAGAGTTTTTGGGTCGAACCCGCGAGTACGTTGGCAACAGCCGGGACACCATCAACAAACAGATTAGAGCCATGGGTGCTAGCGCTGACTGGTCAAGATCACGCTATACACTAGATAGCGCCCTAAATCGCTGTGTTAATGAAGTCTTTGTCAAAATGTATAATGACAGCTTAATTTACAGGGGTCATAGAATAGTAAATTGGGACCCAAACCTTGAGACCAATGTATCCGATGACGAGGTCGAATATTCCGAGGAAAAAGCCAAACTTTATACTTTCAAATATGGACCTTTCGAGATCAGTACCGCCAGACCAGAAACTAAGTTTGGTGACAAGTACGTCGTCATGCACCCCAAAGATAAGCGCTACCTAAAGTACAAGCACGGAGATACGTTTGAAACTGAATGGATAAACGGTAAAATCACTGCCGCCATAATCAAGGATGAATCAGTAGATCCTGAATTCGGTACCGGAGTTATGACAATTACTCCTTGGCACAGCCAAATAGACTTCGAGATTGCGCAAAGACACAAACTCGACAGGGAACAGATAATAGACCTTAAGGGGAACTTGCTACCAATTGCTGGTGAGTTTGCCGGTATGCCAATAGCTAAGGCTCGTCCAGAAATTGTCGAAAAAATGCGCCAAAAGGGACTACTAATTTCTATCGATGAAAACTACGTTCACAATATAGCCTTAAACTCTCGGGGCAAGGGGATAATTGAACCTCAGATTAGGTTACAGTGGTTTGTTGACGTTAATAAACCAGCTGTTGACTGGAAGGGAAGTAAGCTAAGTCTAAAACAGGTTATGCAATCAGTAATTCGCGACAAAGACATAGACATAATTCCTAGTCGCTACGAGAAGGTATATTTTCACTGGATAGATAATCTTAGGGATTGGTGTATTAGCCGCCAAATCTGGTGGGGTCATCGTATTCCAGTTTGGTACCGAACCGACAATAGTGGTAATAGCGAGACTTTTGTTGGAGTTTTGCCGCCCAAAGATGAGTCTGAAGGCTGGCATGAATGGGAACAAGACCCCGATACATTAGACACCTGGTTTAGTTCAGCGCTCTGGACATGGAGCACCCTGATCGATCCAAAGCTAGCAGAGGATTATGACATTTCTCTTGACCAACTACTTGCTCAAAGTATTGATTTCCAGACATACCATCCAACCAATGTTCTCGAGACCGGATGGGATATTCTATTTTTCTGGGTAGCTCGAATGATACTGGCCACAACTTATGTCACTGGTGAAGTGCCATTTAAAACGGTTTATTTACACGGCCTGGTTAGGACCGAGACCGGTAAAAAGATGAGTAAGAGTGATCCAGATTCAATCATTGATCCGCTGAGCATTATTCCTGAGTATGGAACCGACGCGCTAAGACTGGCTCTAATTCAGGGAATGACTGCCGGAAATGATCAAAGAATAGGTGTCTCCAAGATTATAACCAATCGTAATTTCTGTAATAAACTATGGAACATTGCCCGCTTTATTGAAGGAGCGGCCCCTAAGCAAACGGACAGTAAGGAGACGGCTGCTAGCTCAATCGCCGATCACTGGATAGTAAAACGACTAACTATGGCTCAAAAACAGATAATTAAGGCTCACGATAACTACCTATTTAGTGAAGCTTATGCCGTGCTATATCACTTTTTATGGGACGATCTTGCTGATTGGTATATTGAAACTAGTAAGGTTGAAGTAAATAAACCGCTACTCAACTACATCTTAGAGAATGTATTGATTCTGAGCCATCCTTTAGCCCCATTCGTCAGTGAAACGATTTGGCAAACATTGAGTGGAGATAATACGTCAGTACTAGCCTCACAAACTTATGGACAAATAATTGGCTATGATAAACAGAAGGCGGCCGACTTTGATCAGCTGAAACAGATAATTAGCGAAATTAGGTTCGTATTGAGTAGCTTGCAAGAAAAACAAGTCACCCTCTACTTTGAAGATTCACCACTAGTTAGCGATAATGCCGACACATTGATTAAGCTAGCGAATATAAAAGACGTGAAGCCGGCTAAAAACGGCAAGGGGATTAGGCTTACACGTAGTAAGACTGGTATCTGGGTCGACGTCGACATAGACAAAGCTAAAAACTACGCTAGTACCCTCAGCCAAAAGCAGGATGATCAACTAAAAGTTATTAAGAACCTAGAGACGAGGCTAGATAATAAGAACTATCTAGCTCAAGCACCATTAGAAATAGTTGATCAGACCAAAGATCAGCTTATAAAAGCAAAAGAGATGCTTGATACAATCGCTAGTGAAGTTAAGCTGTTTTCTGAGCTCTAGCTAGCAGGTTCCAGAGCTTCTCTAATGTGGGCTACCGATTCTTCTGGGCGAGCGTAGTCAAACCACATAACATTCCACCCAGCCTTATCTGCTGCTGTTAGATTTGCCCTAGTGTCATCTACCAGAAGTATCTGATCAGGGCTACAGCCAGCTTTCTCTGCAGCAATTTTATACGTCTCTGGTTCCGGTTTAATAGCGCCGACCTGTGATGAATCCATGACGACATCATAATTCAGGTTTGGTATTTGGTTATTTCGTCTAAGTTCACTGAGAAAACCAGGCATTATATTAGTCAACAGCCCGACCTTATAATTATCGATGGCCCAGCCCAGTAGCTCGGCCGTACCGGGCACTGATTCAGCGGCATCAAGATAATATTTCTGCCAGTCAATCTTAGCAATATTTACTCGCTCAGCTAGCTTTTGATTAAATTCATTTAGGGTTATGTCTCCCCGACAGACATCATCATTGTAGTGCCAAAAAGCCGTCTCAACTAAATCTGAAGGAACGGAAAACTCTTCGGCGATAATCCCAAACGCCCGCTGATAAAACCTAACCAAACATCCGTTTACGTCGAAATAAATAAAGCTAACACCACTTTTAGTCTTCTTAAGCTTGCGCCCCAAGGTACTTTGAGTTGAGCCGCCAGCCAGTTCATCAAGACTAATTATTAGCGCTTCTGCAATCGATTGGACAGTAAAGATCGATGGTGACTTAATTGCTCCACGCTCAATTTTAGCGAGAGTCGAATAACTTAAGTTAGCCTTTTGGCATAGACCTTGCTGCGTAAGACCACGATCACGACGAACTTGCTGGATCCTCTTACCCAACAATAGCTCTAGACGCTGTCCTCCACCAATTTCCATAGCCTTATAATAACTATTAAGCTTGAAAAACAAAAGAAAAATAGCACTAAATGGCTAGAAACTACTGTAGAGCAGAGGTTAGTCTTGCTATATTATCTTGTAAAACCTTGCGTCTTGGACGCTTTAGCCAACTCTTGAGCGTCAACTGCTTGCTTCGTTCGATGTACTGATCCTCAATGGCCTCAAGTTTCTTAACAAGACCTGGGTCATAGGCTATAAGTGTTACTTCCAGATCAAGCTCGAAGGACCTAATGTCTAGATTACTTGACCCAATGGTTGCGATTTCTCCATCAACAGTTATGAACTTTGAGTGAAGTAGAATAGGTGGCTTATACCAATATATTTTGACTCCGGCTCGAAGCAAGACCTCATAAAAGGAACGTTGCGCGTGACCAACCATCCATTGATCCATGACCTCAGAGTTGATAAGAATCACCTCGACCCCCCGTTTAGCAGCGCTGGTTATAGCAGTTATTAACGACTCGTCAGGAACGAAGTAGGGATTGGTAATAACAATTTTTTCCTTCGCCAGGTGAATTAGCGAAGTAAATAGCTTTAGGTTGTTCTCGTCATCATACCCGGGACCACTTGGTAACACCTGGGCTAGCGAATCTCCGTAACTTTTTATCTGTAGAACATTTTGGTAAGCATCGACTTGGTCAATTATTTTCCCGGTTTCCGAATACCAATCTGTTAGGAATACTGCGCCAAGCTGTAAAACGGTTGGTCCTTCTAGCCGAACAACCATTTCATCATAGTAGATGCTGTCTTTGCGATGATAATTACGCTGTATAAGGTTCTGAGAGCCCGTATAACCGATTTTTCCATCAATGACCACCAGTTTACGGTGGTTACGCAGATCTGGCCTCACATAGTCCTTACCGATCCTTAGAGGCAACATTTCTTGGACTAATACGCCACCGGCTTTAAGGCGTTTAAGCATATTCTTAAAGTTAGGATATTTTTTGGTTGAAAAGGAATCATATAAAACTCTGACACTAACATCACGTTTTACAGCCTCTTCAAGGGCGACAAAGATTGGTTCGGTTACTTCATCGAGGGCAATAATAAAATATTCGAGGTGAACAAAATACTGTGCAGAATTTATATCTTTGACGATAGATGCAATAGCTTCGTTATATTCTGGCAAAATATCTAGCTTATTACCTCCGAAAACACCCATATGGCTTAGCGACTGAGATAGTTTTGCTATAGAATCATATTTCTTAGGTGCAGGAACGTTCAGCAGATTATACTTGTCTTTTTTGGCTAGCACGTCTTTGGTCGTGGCAGATATAAACTTATCTAGGGTTTTTTGGGCTGATCTCCTAGATTTTGGAAGTTTTGGGCTGCCAAGTACTAAATATAGGATTAACCCAAGGCTAGGGAAGAAGAAAATTACTAGAAGCCATGCAGTAGCCGATGATGGTTTACGGTTTTTAGGTACTAAGAATAGGGCACCGATGCGAATTATCCACTCAGTTACAAGCCATATTGTGCCGGCAGAAGTAAAAGTGCTGATCAACAATTTATTTACCGTCTTTGACTGATGTGTAGAATACAGGGCCTATGACACCATCGGTCGTAAGTATAAGAAAAAATGTACCGATAAATTCGACAGCATACTTTCTCATAAATAACCCCTCTAAACTTATGTGCTTAAGTTTAGTTTATGCTACCAGGTTAATTTGTTCCAAGTTTTATACCAATGACAAAGTACTGGTTATGAACCAAAACGTCGTTTGCGAGTTGAGTAATCTAGTAGAGCCTCATCTAGGTCAGCTACGGTAAAGGCGGGCCAGTTTTTAAGCACAAATTTTAGCTCAGCATAAGCCGCAGACCACAGCATAAATCCACTTAAGCGTTGTTCGCCCGAAGTTCGAATAATAAGATCCAGTGGTGGTAGTTCTGGGCCGTAAAGGTGTTCCGAAATAAGCTCGGGAGTAATTTGATCGGCACTTGCTCCACTTTTTATCAAGCTAGACAAAGCATCGACTAACTCTTGTTGCCCACCGTAGTTAACACAGATAACTAATGTCCCTCCGGTGTTGTTAGCGGTCATCTTTTGTGCTTGGTTTAACGAGTCGACTACTTTTTGACTAAGCCCCTTTTCGGCTCCAATAAAAATAACTCTGATATTTTGTTTATGAAGCTTATTAATTTCGTGGTCTGCAACCCAAGAAAGCAAATCCATTAGGTAGTTAACTTCTTCGTCACTACGACCCCAGTTTTCGGTGGAGAAAACAAATGCCGAAACGTAATTAATCCCACGATCAAATGCTGCAAGGGCTATTTTCTTGAGTCGAAAGTAACCACGTCGATGACCTTCAAAGGGTCGGAGCCCACGTTGCTGTGCCCACCGCCTATTACCGTCTAGTATTAGGCCAAGATGGTTGGGCAGGGAAGATTCATTAAAATTCATTTCTTAATTTTAACACTGAGCTACTTAGGATTAGATGAAAACATTCAATATTTTAGACGAACTACGATATATAGTTTCGATTCTTTAACCAAGAAAATATTTCTTCTGATATTGGAGTTAAGTGTTTAGGGTTAATGGTTGAATCAAAGTAGGCAATCTCTACGATTTCGCTAGAGGGAATTGGCTCACCATCGAGGTCGCCATAGTATAGTTTTATGTTAACTCTAGTATTTACTTTGCCGTGAGCATCATTTTCAAACTCTGCTAGGTATTTAAGGCTATCCGAAATTAGCGGAATCCCGACTTCTTCAATAACTTCTCTTTTTAAGCAGTCCTCTTCGGATTCTCCGGCTTCGATGGTTCCACCAAGCATATAAAAAGCAAACTCGTTTTGCTCTTCACGAGTCATTAGAATTTTTTTATCTTTGATGACTGCTAATGCAGACTTTCTAATAATCGTCGGCTTATCATCCATATATAGCAAGTATAACAAACGATTATCGGGCTATAATAGGTTCATGAAACAGGCCACACTACTCTTTTTATTTAAAGATGACCAGATTCTCTTAGCTATGAAGAAGAGAGGCTTTGGATCGGGAAAGTGGAATGGAGTCGGCGGCAAGGTTGAAGACGGTGAAGCCATAATTGACGCTACTATTCGGGAGTGCCAAGAAGAAATTGAGGTTAACCCAAAAAATATTGTTGAAGTAGCCAAGCTAAACTTTTTCTTCCCAAGTGAGAGAAGCTCTAATAACCAAACCGTCAGTGTGTTTACTAGCAAATCGTGGGATGGAGAGCCCGTGGAAACTGAAGAAATGGCTCCTAAGTGGTTCCGGGTTGGTGAAATCCCGTACGACGAAATGTGGTCAGACGACCAATTTTGGCTACCCAAAGTTATTGCTGGTGAATTCGTAAATGCTGATTTTCACTTCGACGACGACGACCAACTGAAAAAACATTCACTTGAATCTAAACCGATAATTATTTAATAAGAACTAGCTTCTTCAGGGGTCATATTCAAGCAGCTATTTAGCTCTCATCTGTTGCCACTTTAATGTTCCGGCATACTATCGACCTAGGGGGTTGATTTAATTCTTTGTTTTTTGCTTAATAGCCGATAACCGAATAAGACGAATTTTTTGGGCAATGTTACGAAATCTACCTCGCATATTCGGGCTCTTCTCGAGTAGTACTGCTTCATTTCGAGGCAAAGTATCATGACTCACGTTATCATTAGGCTCACGTTGGCTATTTATGTAGTACTGGGAACGGACCTTTACTCTGCGCTCGCGTTTTTCCTTGAAGATCCTGTTAAACATATTTACCCAAAATTCTAGAAAATAACTATTTATTAGTATCTCTTAATGAGGAGTATGCTCTTCAGACTTGAGATCTACTAATACAAAGCAATGCGAGGAGCTATTAGTGTGTATTAGTTGCTAACTAATCCAGCCATGCTCTTCGTCGGCTTTTCTTGCATAGCCGACTACGACATCTATTTTCTCAGTGACAGATTTCTGAAACTGCTTAGCATTGGCTATTTCTATGCCACACGCTTGAGCTACGCCAGGATATGTGCCGACTAAAAGTGCTGAACTCATCAGCAGTGCCAGCCTAAATCTCTCAAGCCGTTGTGTCTGAACATCGTCTCTTGATGCTAGGCCTTCTAAGCGCCTAATTTCTCCGTCGATCATGCTTATTTTTCCGACTGTTTCACCAAATCGAGCGGAGTAAAGAACTGACTCTCGTCGATTTTTAGACAGTTTACCAAGATCATCAATCAACTCCTGAATGTAGACCGGGAATTCGCCCTTGTATTGTTTTTGGAATTCGGGAGATAAGTAGTCATACCGAGGCTGAATAATTACCCGGCAGTCAGGCGACTGACAATTGCAAACAAATCTATGGGTATTGGAGACATGGGATACAGAATGATCGGTAGTAATTTCTTGACTCGCAGGAATAGCTTTTCTAGACACCAAGAAGGCAGTACCAAACATACTCATGTTGTTTAAGCTCCAAGTAAAAAATGCATTAGGACTACAAGAATGATTATATCCAATCATATTCTTGTCTTCTTCGGCCTCAGTTAAGCCCACCAAAAATAGGTCTAAACCAATCTGTTGCTGGGACCCGTGTAGTGTGCCTTCAGCAGTCAACTTTCGTACTTCAGCTTCATTAACTACTCGACCGCCTTTAACGGCCAAAATCTCATGTTGTTCTATATCAATAGTCGTAAATAGGCCCTGGCCTTCAATCTCAGATCCATCCCGCCGTTCAACACCATCTCTCCGCCAACTAGTTACGCCATCGGCAATCGTCTGATCAACATCCATAATGAATTGCATAAATTCTGCACTTCCGACGGCCATATTGGGGCCAAATTGTCTAGGGCTTCTATCAAAAATCCTGGGCTTCATAACAAAACATATTATACCATTATAGCGCTAGGTCAGCAACTAAATGTGGTCCAATTTAGCATTGGAATTCAGTCAAAATTGATCTAGGCGTAAACCTATTTGTGTCTGTCCAGACCGGTAAATCAAGATGATGCTCCTGAAATATATCTACGACGCGGTCTTTTGTTTCAAGCAAAGTCATCCCAGTTGACTCGTATTGCTGTTCAGCGACTAATAATCCTGTGGCTTCAACAGCAAAACCAGTGCCCAGGGCAATGTCCAAGGCTGGAGATGCGTCACCATATATGGCAACTCCTAAGGCTCCGGCCGTTAGCACTGCTAGGGCACCAATTGCTTTCCGACTACGGTTCCACCTTAAAAATCGCCTTGTCAGAGTTGCGAATTTTTCAGTTTGACTGGTCGCGTCCCTACGAACCTCTCCAGCAGGTAATGCTTCAATGCCCGGGCAATATATATTCCTAGTCATATTGAATTACGCTCTAAACTTCTATTGAATTGTCTGGCAAACGTCTTGTGGTTAATCTCCACAAAACTATTAGGTCATTGATGTACACCGAAGCTGCTCGATCGGGTACAACTATTTCTCCACCAGCAAACTGGAAGCTGTCACCGGGTTCATCACCGAGCGAAACAACGGGGAGCATATCTATACCCCTGGATTCACCCCACACCTCAGCTTGATGTAGATCCTTCTCTCGGTATTGCCCGTTAGTAGCAATGACTAACTGCTTATTATCAAGCAGCGACTTAATACCGTCTAGGGCTTCTTCTAGTCTTGGCCCAGTTGGCTGTATAAGAATTAGTCTAGGAAGACCCGCATTAGCATGCAGCAACGTATATTTTTGGGCAATCAAGCCGTCATCACTCGCATCTTCTGATTCAGATATTTCGTAGCCGTCGGCTAGAGCAGTGGCTAGATTTGCCTCAAACTCGGTGAAGGTACCTTCAGGCAGAAAACCGCCAGCAAGATCACGAATTGTCTTATGCTCAGCATTGGGTTTTTGGTCTGTCCTTACAGGATCGATTGCTCTACCACCACCAAACTGATAGAGATCCACAGCCGATAGATCGTCGCCGTATAATTCATGCATTGCTTTTATAGCAACACCCCTACGAACAACTGAAGTCTTGTTCCCGCCACCTTCAACAACAAAGATAGCTCTCTCGGGATCAATTTTGGCGACATCTTCAGGAAGTCTTTGGCCGTCTATTAGTTTTCTAAGTCCAAGATTAACTGCAGTAGCCAAAATGTTATCGCTGTTTGCTAAATTAACTGCTTTAACAGCTGCTGCAGCTTCGTTGCCGACCAATAATGCCCACCTGGGCTCAAGAACTACACCACTCTCGGGACGAGGCGCCGGCTCGGGCAGTACTATCTCGGTTATGTCCGTTACTGTAGCCAATTCTGGGATGGCATCAACCTTAGATGCTGCCACATCTCTTAGAAAGCCACCTCTGAGTTGATTCTCAATAACTGCTGCAGTATATGCAACTTCACTTACTTCTTGGGATCCTTCAAATGATTGGTTCATGCTTAACCTTTATACTATTAACTCGAGCAAGCATACGACATATTCATAGCTCTGTCAATAGATATTCACAATAATATATTATCTTACAGAGAGAAATATTATTTGTGAAATCTATATTCACAAATACTGATTTTAGTGATAAGCTAGTATTTATGGAACAAACACTTATTAGCGCCGGGCTATCTAAATTACAGGCTAGGGCATACTTGTACTTGTTAGAGCTTGGGTCGAGTGCCCCAAAAAATCTCGCCGATAAGCTAGCTACTACCAGAACTAATACGTATAAGGTCTTAGAATCACTAGATGCAATTGGTTTAGTTTATAGGTCTGAATTAAACAAAAAAGTAATTTACACACCTGCAGATCCGTCAGCCTTATCTGCGCTTCTCGCGGATAAACGTAACAGTATAATTGCCCTAGAAACTCACGTAAACGAAGCAATGGACAACCTCAGGAGGAAATATGGCAGAAATACTTCGCTGTCGGTATCATCGTTTGCTGGCAAACAGGCAATCGTGGATGCTTATGAAAGCCAAAGCCAAAAAGGGGAGCCGATCTATTTCGTGAAGGCGAGGTCAGATATCCCCTTCATGGGGTATGAGATGATGTCTAGCATTAGGATTAAGCAGTCCAATAACGTTAAAAGGTATGGCATAACCCAGGATACGCCTGAATCTAAGATGGCCTCAAACATTAATTTAGATCGAACATGGATAGAAGAATCTGAATATACTGCTCCGATCGAATGGTCTGTGGCTGGTGACGAACTAATAATCCAAATTTTCGATGGTAACGGAAGTGTCATAAAGATACAAAACCAACTAGTAGCAGATTCATTCAGACAGATATGGAGTTTCTCAAATAGCGCCCTGATAAGTAATCCTAGCTATAAAAACATGCCAATTAAAGCTAGAAAACCTAAAGACACGCAAGACTAGTACCTAGGCGAGTATACCCCGACGACAAGGATTAGTTTAGAATACTGTTAATTCTCTATTGTCCCCACAAGCGGTGACAATATTCTCATGGTTTTACAGATATATTATGAAATAATTCGTAGTGCCTACCTTATAAATATACGGTGTAGGTGGGATTGGCTATAAATGTAACTAACCTAGTCACTATATAAAACAAATAGATACTTAAAGAACTGATACTAATAAAACTAACTATAACTTAACTAATTAATCTATCTAATGAAACTACCTAAGATCACTACTAAGCAACAAGACATATTAAACTTACTGTATAGATATAGATTCTTAAATAGAATACAAATACAAGAACTAATTGGCCATAAGGATAAAGAACGTAGTCGTACCTTTATTGACCGCTCTATGCTAATAGCAGATTGTTGCATGAGGCTTGAGGAAGTTAATACTGGCAACAGCAATAACAAATCCAAGGCTAGCTATGCTTTCGTAACCGAAGCTGACTATATTGACCCAGATAGTAACTACCACTTCCTTGCCGAGCATGAAGTACTTAGACCCAATTTATGTATTGTTAAAACGGAAGAAAGCAAAGATCAGGATGAGGCAATAACCACTAATTACCTACTAGAGATCTTTGACAGCACCTTGCCTCGCTACAGACTAAGACACCGCCTAAAAGTCTACGTCACCTACCTAGACGATAATGAATGGGAGAGTGAAGATCCTCAGCCTATTATCCTATTAGTCTGTCCTAATCTTAATGATCTTATCTATGCTAAACGTAGAGTTAAGAAACTATTTTTAGATACCTACTATGAAGTGGACGATATACCAAAGGATATTAGTATTAGGTTTACGACTACTGAACAGCTACAAAAGCATGGTATTAGTGTCCAGATATGGGAAGAAGGTCGTGAACTCCTAAGCTTATAGGTACCTACTGTAAGCTATGAACCTGAGTTTTATATCGTAAATCCTGAGCCATCAGGATTTGATCTGTTCCTCTAGAGGAACAGATTTTGATTAAGAACTATTTAAACACTGGGCTGTGAGGGCGGCAAATTATTCTGATTAGGATCAGGTGGTTGTGGGGCTTGAGGTTGCTGTGGAAAAGGCTGTACTGGAGGTTGACCGCCCAATTGTGGATTTGGTTGAGTAAAGTTCGCTGGCGGATTAATAGGGTTAGGCGTTACTGGCCGTTGGCTAATAGGTGCGCTTACTGATTTCTTTTTCTTCTTAACTATTATGCCTACAATTACCGCTATTATAACTAGCAAGACCACTACAACTAAAATAATGTGTCCCCATTGAACATGAGAATAACTTTTTACTTGTTGCTCAGCCTGTGCTGCAGTAAGTGACTGGCCATTACTGCCCGTCTGCCCACTCTCTAATGTTGGGCTTTTATATACTGGCTCATTTTGTTGAATAGCAGCCGGCGCAGTGTTAGAGCCACTAGTCATAGATGATGCATAAGCTGGTGTCAGACTAAAGACTGAAAACGAAAGTACCAAAAAAGCTATTATACTGGCGTGCTTTGTAACTTTGTTTTTCACTATGTTTATCCTTATACCAATAGTTAATATACTAGATATATATTTCTATATGTCAAATTATTGCGGCGCAATATCACTGTAGTAACAGTAAGCTAGAAATTGATTTCAAATAGGAAAATATTTACATAAATCGAGATCCAACGTACAATCAAAGCACTATAAATACAGCACTTTCAGTATGGAATCAAACAAAAACGATCTAACTGTTTCGAAATTAACATGGAAGTTCTTTAAAGGCTATCTAGCACTAGGTAGCTCCATATTCGTAATAATGCTTGTAGCTACACTACGCAGTAGAAATACTGCATTAGATGGTACCGTGCATAGATCACACCTTAGGATAATAGTGGAACTATCAGTTTTAATTGTAGGTCTTTTGGCTCTTGTATTATTAGGTGCATACTATCTAGCTCTCAGACAAATAAAGCATAAGAGGACCGATCTAGAGGTTAACTTGCCCAGTACTCCTGGTACAATTCTTACATTTCAAACTGATTATCAAAAGTTTCAACTAAAGGCTAACCATGGCGGTATACTAACTATTTATAAAGACAAGATCGTATTCTCTCCGACCAAGCATTTGCAACCAGACCCGTCTAGACAAGAATTGATCATACCTAGAGAGCAAGTTACTGATGTCAAATGTTTTAATCAACTAGGTACAACTGAGCCAACTTTAGTTATCCACACTAGCACCGGAAACCATACCTTCTTAAATTCTCACGTAGATATTGAAACAGTTCTAAACGTAATTAGGCCTGAGAGCCAAAGTCAGAATACTACGACGCAGTAGCGTTTAGTGACAAATCATAAATATGTCCATGACCGACTATTTAATTGGAGGAGCTTAGAGCTACAATATAGCTATGCCCAAAAACGATGAAGAAATCAGAAAGAGCATCAAAAAGTATGATGATTCATTGCCTGACTCTGAGCGTAGTCCTCATGCCAACCTGACTGGATCAGGCTTTTCGAGTTCATGTATTAGTTTAAGTGGCTGATTTGGTCGTAATATAGTTTCGGTAATTATTGTTCTAAAATGTCCACCATTAGTATCAATCAATTTTATATTGTTATAGGGTCTATGCAGATCAATTTCATCAAGAACTTGATTTGGGTCAATTAGTTTATCCCTCTTAGGTAGTAGCATTATTATGTGCCGATCTTGGTAGCTACCGGGGGTAGAGTACATGTTTACATCTTGCCATTTATCCTCAAGCTCCTGCCTGGTTATATTCCATTTTTTGGCAAGAGAGCGATTGGTAGGAAGTAGTGCAATATTCCCGCCAGTTATAATCAAAAGCCTTTTTACTTCTTCATGTCTGCGCATCAAGTTGTAGCCAACTAAACCACCAAGACTAATGCCAACAACTAAGATATCGGGGGATATTAGCCCTTCTTCCAGGCAAAATGAATCTACCTCATTCATCAGATCAATTAGATCTTGCGGATCATGTTTTCTAAGAACTAAGATAAAATCCAAAGCAATAATTTTGTAACCATGGTTTTTCAGTACATTTAGCTGCCTTGAAGCCATCCATGTATAGCCACCATAACCATGCATAAATAATATAGTTTTGCCATTTGGCCTTATCGGCTCAATACGCTTGATGCTGCGTATATATTTCATCGTCAAAGTATATCAAAAAACAATTCAACATTTAAGCACCGGTTTTATGAACCTAAGTTTAGACAAAATATGGTAAATATGATATTATATATTTAGATTATGGCGGACATCCCTTCGGTAAAAGTATTTGAGAACATTACTCCATCTAACTCTGGTACAGGGGAGGACTTGCTTAGATATGACCACTTACCGCTTGTTGTAGAAGAATACAAACTATCTAATGCTGAGCGATCCTCAAGGGTATGGGATAGTAAAGATGGAAGCTTAGAAGAGCTTAAGTCGGCAAAACAACTTGCTATGGAGTACCTGCTAAGAACTTCCTTTCAAGGCGTACGCTCAACAACTGCTGAAGGTCATGATCTTTGGGCAGATAGATTCACCTTAGCTTCAATAGAACTATATGGAGAGCCAGATAAAGCGGAGGTTATGAGTCTAGTATCCGTAGAGATGGCGAAATGGATCTCGCTAGAAGGTAGTGATACCGTATCTCAAGGACTGCTAGAATTTCTACAGAAATCTTATCAAAAAATCTTTGGGCCAAACTTAGTAAGCAAGGCTGAAGATAATCATGATGCCGAAGCTGAAGCGGAACAGCGAGCGATTAGGGCATACGGCGAAGTTCTTAGAGAAAAATTTGGCCCAGTTTTTGATTTGGTTGATAAGTCAGGCAAAGAGGAATTTATGCCAGAGGACCTACAAGAACTTTTTAATCAAGCGTTTGCTTGGCTAGCAGCCAATTCGGATCCAGGGTGGAGTGAGTGGAAATCAGTGCCCAATGATAGCTCAAACGTAAGTACCGAAAGATCCTCAAAAGAGATCAGAGTTGGAATTCGTCGAGTTTCTGCCACAAAAGAGGAAGCTAAAAAATTATTGGCACATGAGCTTTTTGTCCATGTGCTCCGCGCCCAAAATGCTAGCCACAGTTCTGAACCGATGTTACTATCTGGCTTCCCAGGATACGTCGATATAGAAGAGGGGCTTGGCAAACTTAGCGAACAGGCTTTTGGAGAAAATGACGAGATCCCCGGTGGCGACAGATATATTGACATCGCCATTGCTCTTAGTGAAGCCAATGGGACACAAATAACCCGGCAGGATCTATTCCTAATACACCTTGCGCGCAGTATTGTGTGGTCACAGTCACATGGTGAATATAAAGAGTCAGAGCTAACAGAAAGGATAAGGAGTGCCTGGGGTAGTGTGGATAGAGTTTACCGAGGTGGACACGGAGACAATGAGGGTCACAGACAGTCGGTCTATACCAAGGATATTGCTTACTACGTTGGTACCAGAAAAATGTCAGAATACCTAAGCAGCCAATTTGCTAGCGGTAAGCCAATGACAGAAGTTTTTGATTACTTAGCGCTAGGCAGCTTTGATCCGACAAATCCTAGAGATATTGAACGTGTCGATAAAGCTAAGCAAACATCTTAGAAATCAAAAGAAGTTGAAGAAGTAATAAACAAATACCTACAAGAGCAAGATATATAACAGGCAACTACCTAAAAAGTACCTTGAATCACTGAGGGTTTTTAGGCAGCGGGGAACATGCTTTCGTCAACCACCGGCATTTTATAAGACTCGTCATCATCAACACCATAAGTATTGTCCGGCTCAAGTTCTGGTAAGGTATAACCAGCCTGAATTAGTGCATCGCGCATTCTCTGTTCAAGCTGTTGATCAAATTCATTGGCACTATAAATTAGATCATATGCAAAATTATATGGGTCAGGCATTTGCGCCTTTAGTTGCTCCAAAGACTTATCACCAAACGGTTTGAGCTCAACCATTAAGTCTAGGCAACGTAGATATACGGTATTTACTGTAACACCTACACTTTGCAGGCTTTCGTCTATCAATACCTCTGGTTCTTCAGCTGTGAGTTCGTGTTTTATGTACCTGTATAGTGCCCAGTCAGTCACAGAGGGAGGAATCGACTCACGCTGTTGCTCAGTCAATGTGCCGAGTAGTCTTACAAAAGCAGCAGATGTATCATCTGTTAAACGGTTCCAATTGATAACATCGAGTCCTCCTGGAGTGCTATTCGTATCGATTACATTTTGATGTGCGGCAATTGCTAGTTCAGAGATTACAAAATAGGTTCTTTTAGATTGCTCTTGATCTATACGGTCGGTATTGATTTCCTTTAGGCGCTGCAATACACCTTCAGCTAGTTCTTCGGGCAGAGAGCCTAAAGCTTCGATTACCTCAGAACCGGTAAACTTAAGAGCGCCAAAATCATCTGTTTCCGCCGACATATCCAAATCATAACAGAAAGACTAAAAAAACTTAATCATAAGCAAAATGGAGCAGCACGTTAAACAATGCTAGCCGTTACGTGATGCCAGTACCTCCAGTAACCCAGGTATTGCCTGAGGCATAAAACCAGCATCGGCAAGAAGGGGTGGCAATTGCTCTATATTCTCCGTGGCTGTGATAATGTCACGAATCGCTGTACCAGACACTGGGCTAGTTTCTGGGTTTTCTAATCTTATAACTCTCAAGCCATGATCTTCGAAAAGTTCTACTTTTTTCGCGCTCCACTCGCTATAAACATTTACGAGGTTTGGGACTTCAGGGTCCAGCTTATCGAAGGCTAAATCATCCTTTATATTAAACGGCCTAAAATCAAATGCTCGTGGTTCTATACCCATTCTGGTAAAAAACTGTGCGAACATTTGTATACGTTCAGCGTATGTAAACGGATTATTTTCTGCTTTATTACGCCAGCTAGCGGTTTCTTCATAACCTTCGTCGTGAAACGGATTTGTTATGAGTACAGATACGTGCTCAGCTTGTTCAAAGCCTTTGGCTACATACATCCAGTGATTTACATGTAGCGGTGGCTGAAACCGTCCATGTACAGTTATCACGGGTAATTTACTCATCCGACGGATAATACAATCAAATAGCTGGTGCTTATGGTGCGGCTCCCTAGCTGAGGTTCGAAGCGTTCTGCTAGCAAAGGTTACTTTATGCTGTGGCTAAGGGCTTGGAGCACTATAACAACAGCTTTAGAACGATTTTATAAACCCCAAATTCTTATGTAGACAATGTAGGAAAGAATTGCCGCATAGGGTAGTTCTATTGCTAAACCCCAATTGCGTTCATAGCGCTGTATTTTAGCGTGCCATTTTGTAAACTTATTCGTATTTTTGCTTAGATCGAAGGATCTAGTTTTAATAACCCTGCCAAGCCATAAAAAGTCCGGCATAGTTGCCACAAGTCCTCCTAGAAACATTGTGTAGTGTTTCGTATATATTGTATAGATTGCTAATGCAAAGGTAGCTATCGTGTCTAAAGTAAAGAATATTTTCCAGAAGCTTGATCTATCACGATTTTTATTAGGGATACCGTAATGAGGCAAACTATCTAAAACAAAGTGAGATGCAAAGGCAAAGGGGAGTGCTATAGGTAAGGGCAAGTAATAAGCGATCACCCCTCCGGTCAAAGCATGGTTATATCCAATCATATAAGAGAATAATAACAGGCTGTAAAGAAGTTTTACAAAATACTAATGCATATGGTGCGCCGTGGTCCGAGAAGTCAGATACTCTATAGCCAGAGATTTAGCAACGAATCTAGGTTTGCAAACTTTATAATGTTTCGATATGCTTATAAAGTTATGAATCATTCAAGTCAGCTAAAAGCGATACTGAAAGCCAGTGGCTGGTCTCAGGAAGAGCTAGCTAGGCGACTCAACGTATCTTTTGTCACGATTAACGCTTGGGTTAATGAAAGAGCTGTTCCCCGTAAAAAGGCAGTTGAGTCTATTAGGATACTCTACTTTGAGATTTTGGGCGCAGACAGCTTAGATATTGGAACGCTAGAAGAATTAAATGGAAAAATTAAATACCTAAAAACTACTGTCCGTGAAATTATTGATAATGATGAGGTATTAAATAGTCTGATTCTAAACCTTACTTACCACACTAATACCATAGAGGGCAGTACTATGACATTAGATGACACTAAAGAGGTATTGTTTAATAACAAAATTCTCACAAACCGAACCCAAGCTGAACAGGCCGAAGCCCTTAACCATAGAGCAGCACTACTATGGATTCTTGATGAACTTGAAAAAAAAGATTTTGTCATTAGCGAAGACCTTGTAAAAGGTTTAAACCTTCGCCTTATGAATGGGATTATGACAAACGCTGGTCAGTATCGTAATCATAGTGTTCGCGTAATGGGCGCTCACGTTACGGTTGCTAACTTCCTAAGGGTACCAGAACTTATGGAAGAACTAATGAACGGTCTCGGTAAGCCCTCTAAGGATTTAATTACTCTGATCTCAACTACACACGCCACGTTCGAAAAAATCCACCCTTTTAGCGACGGTAACGGTCGAGTAGGCCGACTTTTAATGCTTGCGCAGGCTCTTCAGGCTGGCTTTGTGCCGCCTATAGTGCTCAAAGAAAGAAAATACGCCTATTACAAGTATCTCGAACTTGCCCAAGCCAATGATAATTCAATGCCTCTACAAATATTTGTTGCTGATTCGATGATTGCTGCAGATGAATTGCTTTTTGAATCGTAGAAGAACCAGACAGGACTAAAAGCGATTTTAATCTGTTCGCAAACACGGACTATAAAACGGTAAGAACGTCCGAACGTATCTGAATCTGTATTTGAGACTAAATTGTCACGTGGTGCAGCATCGTGAACGAAGTCCGAACCTTGATGCTGGGAAGCTACACGATAACAAGCCTAGCACTTGATACCTGATTAGCCAGCTTTTTATCAAATGTCCATAATGGTTCAGCATCGTTAAGCTGTGCATAGATTGCTAAGCAACAGTCCTCGAAAGACAGGCCACTATGGTTAACAAAGAGAGGTAATGTCGTTTCAAAGAGAGCTCGGTTACAATTTATTTCTTCTAGCTTCATCAGCCCATCAACCGCCTCAGCAATCTGTAAACGACTAAAACCATAATACCTATCGAGTGCAAATGCTAACTCAATTATTACAGTATCTGCCACGGCAAATTGGTTGGTGGCTTGCCCAATGAGCTTTTTTACAGCAGTGTGTTGTTCTGGTATGTCGTTAAGAAGCAGCCTTAGCAACACGTTTGTATCGAGTGAACCAGTAAACTTTGTCATTTCTTATCTCTGACGATTCACTTGATAAAAAGCGTCAATGTCAACTAAGGGCTCTGTGCCTGGCTTAATGTAACTACTGAGTTTCTCGCTAAGCTTATCTATGTTTAGAGGCTTCGAAACAATAAGCTCACCTTTGTTTTCATTAAAGCTTATCTGTAATACACCACCAGTCTTGTCTAAGCCGAGTTTACGACGAATTGGTGCTGGTATAGTTGTCTGACCTTTAGATGTAATAGTAAGTGTAGTTCTCATAACCATTACTATATCAAGGTTCATTACCTATTGCAATAGGTAATATTAAAATATTGGTCATTACTTTATGCATAACCAAATTTACAAAAATGAATTAATGGTCATTGTCATTAGGGTTCGGCATCGCAAAGATGCTTATAAAGATTTGTAGGCTATTTGGCACGCCATAGTCAACAAAGTCAGAACCTATATAGCTATTTCAGATTTAGTGGGTTAATTAACTTCAAACCTTCAATATTGCTAAAGTCATCGATATTAGCAGTCCATAAGATAAGGTCGTGTTCAAGTGCGCTCGCTGCTATGATTGAATCACTTAGACTCATACGTTTACCCTGGCGAAGCGTAATGGCACGTTCGACTATGGTATCAGTAAGTTCCAGACTATATGATTCACTAAAAAATGCACCGAGCAATAGTAGCTCATTTGCGGGAATGCTCGAGAAGCCTAGTGCTTCGATCTTAGTAACGCTAGCATGAGCTATGTCAGTATCAACAATGATTTGACGAGCTAGAGTACCGTTAGAGAGATAAATAAAAACATTAGTATCAAGTACAATCATGGAAATTATTCTCTTCCGGGTAGGGGACGGTCATTACGAATGTCACGCTGCCAGGCAACTGGATCTTTAATGTCTTTATACGCACCGATCTCTTGGAGCTGCTTTAGTAACTCTTGTATACGTTTACGATCTTGTTTTGGCTGAGGAATTGGAAGTTTTATGGTTGCTTTTTGCCCTAATTCCAGCTGGGCATCCTCTACATATTTTTTTGGCACCCTAAGTGCGTACGAATTACCTGTTTTAATGACTGTGGCTATATAGTTACTCATGTAACTATTACTATATATACATTCAGCATACTGTCAACAGTATTATTAGTCACACGTGGTGCACCACTTTAGCCGTAGTTCGGACAAGTTTGGCCGTTAATCATTCCGTGGTGTCTTGAAGCTATGTAGGCAATATTATCTACGAGTAATATTTATAAATTTCTTAACGGCTATAGCTTGCAGTGCAGCAAAGCCCAAAAGGCTCTCAAAACCAACTATTTGTTTCGATGCTTCTAATGCGTGTTCACTTACACCCCCCGAGAATGGGTATAGTGCACCTATTACCGCCATAGAACCCCAGCTAACCAATTCTTGTTGTTTTTTATTAAGATTACTATAACGTATTTTTTCCCACCTATTTTTTATAATTTCAGAGATACCTCTACGTCGAGTAGTCTCATTTGCAGTATCTGTGATAAGTAAAGCTTCTTCTACTGTAGGGTTTTGTATTTGCTGAAAATCAACAACCTCAGCAGCCATTGAATCTGCAGGCAAGTCGGTACTTTCAGTAGAACTTTCTACGGGTGCCATAGGGACTTCGGCTCTATTTGTATTATTAAATCCTGATTGATCTTCCATGCTTTAACATTAGCATAATAATGTATAAAAGTCAATTATATGGTGCACCATCGTAAACGAAGTCCGAACCTTAATATCTATCGGTTTACCTAAGTCTTATTAAACCCTAGTGTGTTCTCCGACTCTCATCCATTTCCATCAGCCAATATCCCGCTGATTCGAGTTGAGTATCACCCGCAGCCATTATTGCAGAGTGGCTGGCTCTAGGCATAACCTCGACAACGTCAGATGCAATACCGCCTAACGCTTTTTTATAGTGCTTAAGCTTAAATAAGTCTTTGGTGCCGGCTAGTAATAGTGTGGGACTGTTATCCTTTGAACGCTTTTCTAATGCTTTAACCCTTTCCGTATGTGTTTGGCCATAAGCTAGTTCAAATTTAGGGTTGATTCTACGGCCAGCAATGTCTCTCATAGCCAGACCGGCAATTGAACGACCAGCCTTAAGGCATCGTTTATGTGCTCTATGACTGTTAGAGCCATACCTACTGCAGATTCTTTTAGTTCATCTGGGTTTTTAGAATTCTCAAGATTTAAGACCGGAGCTATGACCGGCCGACCGGTCATTTCAGACATTATCTTAGTCGCTTCTTTAGCAGCGTCTGAGCCTTCGCCATATCCTAGGAAAACAACAATTGGAGTTGCATCAGGGTCAAAAAAATCTGGTGATGTAACGTATGATTCTATTTCGATAGAAGGGTCTTCAGGACTAAGATAGGAAGGCCTATACTCAATAGTTTCTGACATCACTCTCTCGGTCATTGTCTGGTCAGGCATTTCGTGAGCAAGAGAAGGACTTAACATAAATATTATATTAGCATAAGCTTGTTGTTATGTCAATCTGATGTTATCTGGTGCACCCGGCAGGATTCGAACCTGCGACCTTTGGCTCCGCAAGCCAACACTCTATCCAGCTGAGCTACGGGTGCAAATAACAGAGGTAATACTAGCATACCGCGAAAATTATTGCGAATTCAATTTCCGCCAAACAGATATTTTTAGTAAAGTAACAAAATAGTTTACCTGGCGATGGAGAGATGCAGGAGTGGTTGAACTGGACGGTCTCGAAAACCGTTGTACGGTTACTCCGTACCGAGGGTTCGAATCCCTCTCTCTCCGCCAAGTAAACTATTTATAGTTTTGGAGCTAGTTACTAGCCTTTTTTAAGAGACTTGTTCAGCTCAGATGCTACAGAAAGCTCGATTGCACCGGCAATCAAAGCGTAGACACCAATGATCCAAACAAATGCGATACCGCTGCTTACAGGCTGGAATAGAACTACTATACCTACGACTAGTGCTAAAGCACCTACGATGAAAGTTAGAGTCCTTGATGAATCACCACCAGCTCGATCAAATAGCGCATCTACAATACCGATTATTCCACGAGCAATTAGTACGAAACCAATTAGCAGGATAAAGGTAGCGAATGTTACGTTTACATGCCTTAGAAGGTAAACACCTACACCTAGTTCAAATAGACCTAGTAGTGCATTTAAGAACCACCAACCGCCGTCGCTAATACTAGCAAAGGCCATTACAATTCGTACGATACCAGCAATTAGTACATATGCACCAAATAGGTAAAGTAAGGTTAGTAATGTAAGGTGTGGCCAAAATACTGCGGCAACACCGAATATAATTGATATTATTCCGGAAACAACTAGCGCTGATACATTTCTATGTATCAAATCGTTTGCTTCACTCATGAGCTTCTTCTCCTTTATATTGGCGTGAGGTGCCAGATTCATTTTCAGCTAGTTAATATGTTTACCAGCGACAAGAAACCGTCCCATCACCCCATATTTAATAATGCTTTCAGTATACAACTATTTTGTTGTCTTACCTTTCGTTATTGAAGGCTGCTTGTGTATAACCCTTCAACTTCTTGTTTAATTTTTTGATCTCGGGTTTTGCTCGATCGACGAGCTTAAATTTATATATAACCCAAGATACGATTGCAATTAACAGACTTACAATAAATAAGTTATTTGTCTGATTAATAAACGTGCCCGCGATCGAATTATAGACAGTTTCTGCAGCCGTTTTATAGGTACTATTCACCCCAGAAAGTACTGTCCCACGTATACCGTTCACAGTGATTATAGAGATTAGCATCGCACCAGCGTAAACTAGCCCCAGTTTAGTCACCATAAACATCTTTTTCTTGGACAGTACTATGGCAACCACACTAAATATAAAGAACAGAAGGAAAATCAGGAAAATATTGCGGTCAATGTGAGACAAAAATCGGTGGAATACAGGTAGCCAGCCAGCCGTAGCTATTGTAATTGTGCCGTACTTAGCTGGAAGATGCTTACTGGCTAGAAAAGAAAGTTTAGTCCCTTGAAGCATTTTATCTACTTGTGAACCGATATCACTTACTGTTATTGTGCCGTTGCCTTGGTGATTTTTGCCAATATTTATTATCCTGGCGTGTGTTCTTGTTAAGCCTTGATACCAATATTTCTGGAAGGTTTGATTTGCCAAAATTGTTTTAATGGCAGTTTGTGAATAATTTCTTACTTGAGTTGTAAGAGCGGGGGCCAAAAATGCTGCTCTTGGCGGTAATGCATTTTGTATATAGCCCTGAACATCGTAGTTATTAAACAGGGCGGTGGTCGTATATGTGGCGACTGCAGACTGAACCGGTGGTTTGGTAATAATAGGTCCGACAGTAGACACAAAATGGTTTGTATCCACTACGGTCTTATTAGTCCAATAAAGAGCATTACCGAAAATCAAAAGAATCGCCGCTAAAGTCACGCTCAACGCTATGACTGGTTTTTTCCAGGCAGTAGACTTTTGAGCTTTTTTAGGCTTCTTTGGCGATCGCATTTGATTCTGCAAGATACTTACGCTTTTGTCTAGATCATTAATGCTTTTCTGTAACCTTTTTAAGTCTGCTTGGCTTGGTTGTTTATTGGCCATCTTAAATTAATTACAAATTATTAATAAGCTATGAAAACAAAAGTTTATTAGTCTTTTAGCTCAGCAGCATGAACTGCTAGAGCGTAGATTACTAGTACATCGACCGTTATTACTACTATCGACCAGATAGGGTACTCATTGATAGAAGCAATCGCCGCAACGGCGCTTAGTACTGCCATAAGGATACCGACAATTCTTGCCCAAAGTGAGCCGTGAAGAACCGAAAGACCGGCCAAAATAACTATTGCGCCAATAACAAGGTCAATCCAACCCCACGCTTGATAGTTAAATACTAGTAAATGATTTGTTGTGCTAACGACGTACCAATTATGCTTTAGTAGGCCTGTTAAACCTGCTATTACCTGGAAAAAACCAGATAGCATCATCATAATTCCTGCAAAGAACACCCAGCCCGTCCAGTTGCTTAGTTGCTTTTGTGTAGAACTAGCCATAACAAACTCCTCTGACCCATAGGGTCTTATGTTATATTTCATTACTATTCACCTTTGGTGTTGGTTTGTCAATTACGTTTTAATATTTCTCGGCATTCTACCTCTGTAGCGCAAATAATAATTTACACCAGTAGCCATTTAATGTTTTGATAAGAGCAATGAAGAAATGGACGGTAGTAATAATCTTGGCCCTTGCCCAGTTTGTGATGATTCTGGACAGCACGGTTATGAACGTATCTATATCAAAGGTAGTGACTGATCTACATACCTCTGTCACCGCAATGCAGGCAGCAATTACTTTTTATACCCTGACGATGGCAGCTTTAATGCTTATAGGTGCAAAGCTGGGCACTATATGGGGTCGTAAGAAAGCTTTTGTTATTGGAGCGATCATTTACGCATGTGGTTCGTTAATAACTGGACTAAGTCAAAATATCCAAATGCTATTCCTAGGATGGTCAGTCATAGAGGGAATCGGAGCAGTGCTGGTAATACCGGCTATTGCCGCACTAATAGCCAATAACTATCAGGGACAGGCCAGAATTAAGGCCTATGCAATGATTGGCGCTGTTTCTGGTCTAGCAGTAGCCGCAGGACCATTAATAGGCGGCTTTATGACCACTTACTTGTCGTGGCGTTATGTGTTTTTTGGAGAAGTAGTAATTATGGCGATTATTCTACTGTTCCGAAACCAGCTAAAAGATTCTACTAAGCCGATTAAGCAAAAGATTGATTTAACCAGCGCCCTGGAATCATCTTTCGGCCTGGTTTTTATAGTCTTTGCTCTATTACAAAGTAAAACCTGGGGCTGGATCACTCCTAGACAAGCGCCGGTACTTTTTGGACACGAAATTACTCCGCTAGGCATTTCTTTGGTCCCCTATTTAATTTTGCTTGGAATAATTCTGTTGAAGCTATTCTTCGATAGGCAAAATAAGTTAATTGCACAAAAGAAACCGGCTCTTCTAGACCCATCACTACTATCAATCAAGCGCCTTCGAAGTGGTTTATCAGTACTTATGGCTCAGTATGCAATAACAGCAGCAATATTCTTTGTTATCCCAGTATATTTACAGATGACACTCGGGTATGACGCCCTAAAGACTGGTATAAAAATCTTTCCGTTATCCTTTTCTCTGATTATCTTTTCGCTAGTAGGTACCAGGCTATCGAGTACGTGGTCACCGAAGAAAATCGTGCGCTTTGGTCAACTACTCTTAATCCTAGGTTCGGGTGTTCTACTAGCTTCAATCAATATAGATCTGCGTGGTTGGTTATTTGGGACAGCAATTTTCATTGTAGGTGCGGCACTAGGATTACTTGCTTCGCAGTTGGGTAATGTGAACATGTCTAGTGTTAAAGAAGAAAAATCCAGTGAAGTAGGTGGATTGCAGGGCGTTTTCCAAAACCTAGGATCATCACTAGGTGTGGCTTTAATTGGTTCAGTTATGATCAGCTCACTATCTACAAACTTTAATGATAGTATTCAGGCAAGCGCGCTACCCTCAACAACTAAGAACACGGTCAGTGAACAAAGCCAAAAGGGGATAGCAATAGTCCCTATAAGCGAGGTTAATAGTATTGCGACCCAAAACGGTTTAACTCCTAGCGAAACTCAAACAGCAACCCAAATTTATAGCGATTCACAAATTTCTGCACTCAAAGAGTCTCTATATGCACTTTTATTCATCTCAATAGTTACACTATTCTTTTCAAAGAATATACCTGACGAGATTGTTAAATAGACCTAAATCTCAATTATCTTATACTCGTAGACATACTCTATTCGTGTCATGCCAACTTGTTTAACAACCTTATCCTCGGGCGGATAGGTGTGGCCGTGTAGCAACAGCTTTGGTTGTTGGCGGTCAATATAGTCTCTAAGAGCTATGAAGCCTTGGTGGGCTACTTCTTCTTCGTCATTAATCCCACGTGGCGGACAGTGACATAAAAATATATCTACAGCAGGAAAATCAGTCATCATTTCTGAAGCTTGCTCTTGGGTATACATGATCGCATCAGGGTTTTCTTTGTAACGAACACACCCCTGGAACCCACCGAACCTTAGACCCTGGAAATCCCAAATCTTTAAATGCATATTCATTATCCCCAAATCCGGCATATAGCTGCCGCTATCATGGTTACCGTATACGCCGATTTTGGGGATGGAAGTTATTGTCTTAAGCTGAAAAATATCCTCAATAGTAAGGTCGCCGAGAGTAATAATAAGATCAATATCCTTATCCCGAACAGTGTCCACAATATTTATTTTTGGTCTTCTATCAGCAATAGCAAGTATGTTCACGCTACCATTATAGATGCTGATTGGCTATTCACGCATTAGGTAGTCGTCAAAATCATAGTTTGGCGGAGAGCATGAGACGGCTTTCAAACCCTCCTACGGTGGTAAAACACCTGCTCGAGTCCGCTGAATCAAGGATACACTAGAACGTGTTCTAGCTCTAGACCCACCTAACATCGGGCGGGCACGCTGAATAGGTTATTCCTACTTGTCTCTGTCCTCTATCGCCTTCTTCTTGTCTTCAGGTAGTGAGTCGAAGAGAGTCTTAACCTCAGCAGGTTCCGTAATCATTCTCTGTCCAATAAGATTTACCAGTATGAAAAGTCGCCGCGCTATATCAGGCGAGTCGTTCAAGTCGATCTGACCGGGGTGGACTGATTCGTTACCAATAACCCGAACTACGTCGAGAGCCTGTTGTATCTTAGCGTCTAGCCCTCGTTTCACTAAGGTACCGATCTTAGCATTTAAATCACCCTTACCCTTTACGAGAGAGTCGACCAGTTTCTGAATTGCTAATCGTAAAAGAGCTGCTGAGCCTCTAGGGGAGTCTTGAAGAATGGCTGCCGCTTCTTCGTAGTCAGCTATTACATCCTGTGGCAAATCATCATTAGGTGAATCCACGCTATTTGCTCTAGGGTAGATCATTTCTTCCTCATACCAGATTGACCACATGTTGCACCTAGAACATTGTGCGCAAGTGGCATTGTCTAGTTCCACATAATTACCATTGACCATCCACTCAGCTCGACCATGAGCCCAATGCATCTTTGCATAAGCACCACAATGAGGACAATTGAATGCGTCTAGCCTGTGTTCGTGTGGTTGAAATGGTATTAACTTCGCCATATTAATATTGTACTTCTAATGAAGGGTTTATCTAAATAGACACTGCCTTCTGTATCTCACAGCTGCTCGGAATTTACTAGCAGCTTCAGGGCACGAGTGAGAGCGATCAAGTCTGGTTCTTGCTTTAGCACGGCCGAGATCCTGATGCGTCGTTTGCTAACCGTTCGTGCTGGCGTCAGACCCATGATGCTCCTGCTGAATGCAATAGTGTCGCCCTTGGACTCTTCAAGGGCGTAGCGAGCGACGACGTCGATTCTCCTGAAGGTCTTGCCAGCTCGTTGGGCAAGGCTCGGTTCTGCTTGCTGAAGCGACTTCCGTCTTGCCAAGAGTTCGCTATCTTGCAGATCTAGCTTGGTCTGGTAGTACCTGTGAAGATTCCACTGAGCATTCGGAGAAACAATTCCAAAGACAATCTTGTAGTCCTTCCATAGTACTTGGAGGGTTAGATGTCTTTGAAGGTATTCTTGATTAGTAAGTCTTGGCACTGCGCGAACAATTGTCGCGCGAAGTCTGCGTAGTTACAAATTGTTTTTGTTATCATTAAACTAGATGCACATAAAGGTCGTAATCAGTTTCATAGCAACAGCGATAGCTGTGATTAGTTATGCACCATACATTCGAGACATTCGTTCAGGTAAGACGAAGCCGCATGGATTTTCCTGGTTAATATGGGCTCTTCTAGCTTACGTTGCAGGGTTCGCTCAGCTAGCTGCTGGTGGTGGTTTTGGTGCCATGGTTGCTTTAGTAACCGCAACGATATCTTTATGGATAGCCTTCATTTCAATCAAGGGGAAGTCGGTAAAGATAACAAGAAGTGACTGGGTTAGCCTCGGTTTTGCTTTGGTGGCCATACCCGTCTGGGCAGTGACCAAACAACCCCTTCTGGCAGTCATCATTGTCTCAGTGATTGACATAGTTGGGTTTTGGCCAACAATTAGAAAGTCTCACTCTGATCCACACAAGGAAACTGTAAGTACTTATTCGTTAAGCACTCTAAAACACGTACTTACGGTGGTTGCCCAGCAAGAATATAATCTCACCACCGTCTTATATCCTGCGTCACTAGCGGTCATGACTGGTGGGTTTGTAGCCATGCTTATTGTTCGGAAGAAACAGATTCCTCAACACGTAAAGTAACCGGTAAATTAATTGACCGGTACACACCACCCCTGTTATCGAAAGACCGAAAATCGTGTACCGAAGTTGGTTTCATTGAGCGGGATTCAAACCCTTTAACTGGGTTGGGTCACACTGCTTGTTGTGCAGCTACAGCTGAAAAACGTACCGATCGGGGCCTAGTTCAAACCCTTGACCTCTGTAATGAAACTACATGAAATGCTTTCTGGCGGAGAGAGAGGGATTCGAACCCTCGCGGGAGCTCACGCCCCCCTAACGATTTAGCAAACCGTCCCCTTCAGCCACTTGGGTACCTCTCCATATGCCAATATCACTGATTCAAACTATTGTAGCTGGGATAATAGTTTGGCGGAAGGGGTGGGATTCGAACCCACGGTGAGTTGCCCCACACTGGTTTTCAAGACCAGCACCATCGACCACTCGGTCACCCTTCCCAGTAACAGAGGCCATTATATCATTACCGGGTCCAATAACCAGCTATATTTTTAGAAACCGATTCTTCTAATAGTCCTGTCTAAAATATCTGCTCTTTTTGTTTCCAGTGGCAGAGTTCTAACGAGGTTATTTAATATCTTATCTTGGATATCAGCGCTAAAGTTTAGATAGGTATAGGGGAGAAATCGGCGCAAGGGTACTAGCATCGCAGTCATAGCATCGCCATCAACCACAAGCGAAAATGATTTAAATTCCTCAAATGAGTAGTAATGAGTACCGATCTTGAAGCCGTATCGATTAATTTCGTAATCAACTTGCTTAGGTTTTTTTGCCGCATATATACCAACCAATAGCCCTGAAGCTATAACTACACCTAGCGTTATCTTGTCTTTGGTAAAAACATACAAAGCGGCAGCAAACGCAACTGTTAATGCGGCTAATATTAGGTACCAAGATGCCTTTTTGGAATAGGAGAACGTATCTACTTCCACCCAGGTAAATTTCGGAGTTTCTTCAACTTCTGAATCTTGAGAACTTTCAGTGGCATCGGTAACTACGGTAGCTTCTAGGCCTTGCGTGTATTTAAAGTTACCTTCACTTTTATCATTCCCATTTTCTTCCATAAGATACATTCTAGATGATTGGAGATTATTTAGTAAGCCGATTTATATTTTATATAAGCATTAAGACTGTCTGGTGTTGTATTTATAGTGTTGTAAATAAGGGTATTCCGGTTGCGTTTAGGGTAAATACTGAGTTACAATACGATAAATACAAAAAGGCAAGTATCTTTAAGTAACTATAACTCGGAGGGTAACGATTATGGCGCGACGAAATCGCGATGATGATCTTCTATTGGAAGAAGATGAATTGACAGCAGCGTTTCTAGGTGACGACGATTTAGCTGCACCAGCTCCAGAGAGTGCGGACACTCAAGCTGGTCCAACTGCTGAAGAGTGGGACGAGGACGAAAGTGTCCCCGGACAACTTGCTGTTGATGTTTATGAAACTAGAGAAAAGCTTGTTGTAAAGGCACGTACTGCTGGAGTAAACAAAGCTGAGCTCGATGTCAGTATTTCAGACAACCAGTTGACTATTAGGGGGACCCTGAATGCGGGGAACGAAGAGGGTGTTGAGAACTATTTCCTACAAGAATGTTATTGGGGTGAATTCTCACGAACTATCGCTCTTCCTGTGCCAGTAAAAGAAGAAGAAATTGAAGCAGTATTGAAGGACGGCGTCTTAACAATTAGTTTTGGCAAGGTCAAACAAGATACAGTAAAGAAAATTCAAGTCTTTTAAAAACTAAAATCAGTAGTACTAGTTTACTATCAAATCGGATGGTTATCTTTGAACAGAATATCGTCAAAAGTTAATACAATGACTAATAGGGAAGTTGTAAGATATATTGCCATCTTCTTGTTACCTATTTCATTTTTTCTGCTGATATTTATTATCGGCTTTGTTGGAGAGGGTAGCCAGCAATTTAGCGATCTAGCAAATGCATTTCTGCATGGCCAGACTAATTTTTTGCACTCTATAGGCGGTGTTGGCCAAGACCCGGTCTATTATCATGGCAAAATATTTTGGGATGAGGGACCTTTCCCGGCAGTTATTTTAATGCCGTTTGTGGCCCTATTTAACACCTTCCATCTTTATTTCTATCAGGGATATATTAAGTGGCTGCTTATTATTGGTATTATTTTCTTCATCTATAAGCTAGCCCGAAAGTTTAACTATAATACCGAAGATACCTGGATACTGATTGTTGGCTTTGTCTTGTCGTCAGTATTCCTAGGAGTGGCCAGTGTTTCAAGCGGTTGGCTTTATGCCCAAGTCGTTGCTACGTTCTTGCTGTTCTGGTCTTTATACGAGTTTTATGGGCGTAAAAGGTGGTGGCTACTGGGTCTTATTGTCTCGCTAATAATGCTTACCAGGATAACAGCCGCACCAATTATTATCTTCTTTATGCTGTCTCTACTTCTAGGCAAGGGAGGTAGAAAACAGAAACTTATTAGTCTGGCTAAAATGCTCATTTTTGTGCTTTTAGCGATTATTGTTATGGGAGCATATAACTATCAAAGATATGGTGACCCGCTCAATAACGGCAACAAGTATCAGCTGCTGTCTGACTCTTCAGCAGAAGCTAGATCGCTTGGCCTATTCTCAATAGTCCATCTGCCAACAAACCTTTATACGGCCCTTTTAAGGGGCCCGGTTATAGTGGCTCGAGATAGCTCATCATGGACGCTTAGAGCGCCTTATATAGAGAACAACCCGTTAGGAATGAGCATATTCCTAACCTCGCCCTATCTACTTTACTTACTAACCAAGTGTTGGTCGAAGTGGCCGAAAGATGCTAAGTATCTGGTTATAGCTACTGGCGTTAGTGCACTGTTTGTACTTAGCTACTTTGGTACTGGTGCCGATCAGTTTGGCTACCGCTATAGTCTAGACTTCTTACCTGGTCTATTCTTGGCTTTCATGATTCTTTACAAGAAACATAACAAGGCAATGACTAGAGGCATGAAGTTTCTAATTATTGCCGCGAGTGTCTTTGATTTTTATGTATTTTGTTCCTTCATAAAATAAAAAACGACCTGCTTGGAACCAAACAAGTCGCCCCTTATTTATCTGTAGACTATCCTATGAACTACTGATGTTAGCAGCCGTACCAAGAACGTATCGAACAATTAGCTGAGAAATAATAACGATTATTAACCCGACTATTGCATAGATAAGTGTATTCTTTGCAGATGTAACGCTGTTGCTCTCACCACCGGAAGTAACATACCTAAATCCAGAGTAAATAATCATTAGCACTGAAGCAATACCAACAATTATTGAGAAGATATTAACTACTTTACTTGCTAGGGACTGAACACCGCTAGAAATGCTGCCTCCGGCGCCACAAGTCTGTGAAACACCCTTGGTAGTTGCATTTACGCCACTGTTTACTGCCTGTGCAATTGGGTTACAGGTACCGTTTGCAGCATAGGCTGGCATCGCTGGCATTATTACGAGCACGGGTACGGCTAGTGAAAGAGACGTAAGTGCGATTATTATATGATTTCGTATTCTTTTTAACATTCTTTGCCTTTCTTAGTTTCGTATATTTTTATACTACAAAATTTAATCTAAAATTAATAGACTTTAACTATACCTAGATAATACTTTAATATTGTCTAAAAGCCCAGTCTGAACATTCGCAGTGCTAGTCAGAACATGGGAAACAATAAACTGAGCCAGGACCGCGACAACCAAACCAATAATTGCGTATATAAGGGTATTTCTGGCAGTGCTTACCGCCTGAGGATCACCGTTGGCGGTAATAAATTTAAACCCAGAAAACATAATCATGAGCACCGAAGCAATACCAATAATATAGGCTAGGACCCTGATAGCTTCGGCAGCAACGTTATTAACAGTTTGCGAGCCGCTACTACAGTTTTGTGTGGTATCCAACTGATTTAGGGCCTGGCAGGCGTCAGACTTGGCTACTGAGGAGGAGGCAAAAGTATGGGCCCCTGCTAAATCGCTAAGACTATTTGCGCTCGCAGGTACAATGCCAAAAATTAAGCTTAAGGCAAAAATTAGTGATGTTAGTTTTATTAGTTTCATATGTTACTTATTCAATTCTACTTTACTTTAGACAAGACTAACAATACCAGCGCTTCTGCAAAGACTGCAACAAATATGCCAATTACGGAGTAGAGAATGGCATCTCTGGACCTAGAAATTGTTTGTGCGTCTCCGTTACTAACGACCATTCTAAGGCCGGCAATCATGATCATCAACACAGATAGAACTCCAATAACTATGGCGAGTAGTTGTATAACATTTTTTAAAATCGTTATGACTGGGTTGGTTTGGTTACTGCTCTGGCCAGCCTGCTGACAAACATCACTCGAGCCAGCGTTTGCTACATTTGAAGTACACTCAGAAAGAACATTTACGGCGGAGGCTGAATTGAACATAAACACAGACGAGAATAAGGCCAGTATTACTACTAATAAAATTGTTTTCATGGGATTTATCATATTTTTTTAATTACAAAGACAACTATTCCTTCGGCAACTAGTGAAACAATCAGACCCAAAAGGGCGTACAGAATAGTTTCTCTGGCCTTGGCAACATTTTCAGGGTTACCAGCAGATAATACAAACCTTAGGCCGCCAATCACCACGAAAAGCACAGAAATGGCCGCCACGATACCGAATGTTATCTGAAGAATAGCCTGAAGTTCGGTTGAGCCACCGGTTATTTGAGGCAACCCAGTGTTGCAGTTGCTGCTATCAGAGCCCGTACAGCTAACACTTGCTGAACTGCTGGAAATTATTCTAAATAATAGGATGTTTAACATAGCTACTTGATGCTCCCAGCAACAAAGGTAATTAAAACTGTTGCTATAAGACATATTGCTAGGCCAACCACCGCACTAATAATCGTTCCCTTGGCCTGGTTGGTCTGCTGCGGGTTACCTTGTGAGGTAGTGAACTGGATGCCTCCATAGATTATAAAACCAACAGCCATGAGTGCTGCTATCCTCAGTAAAATTTCAATTACTGCAGCAACGATTAACCAGACATCGTTAATGCTGGTAAGTTGTGGCGAACAAACACCATTTACGATATTGGTCGGTAAATACTCATACCAAGTAGGGAAGCCCAAGAAGTCACTTGGGGACTTGCCACCACAAGTGGTTGCCAATATTTTGCTGAGTAGAATTAGGTTATTCATCGGTGGAAGAATCCAACTGGTATTAGATAATTGAGTATTGCGTAGGCAAATATATATATTATAAGGGCGATTATGGCGCTCCTAATACGAGCTATGGCATGCCCTGTCGATTGGGGTTCACCCCTTGAACCAATATACTGCATGCCGCCTACTACAATTGAACCAATAACGATAATGCCAACCCCAATAGACAAGAATCTGATTATGGCAAACAGCATGTCAGTAATTGGGCTTCCTACCCCGTTACAGCCAAAGTCAATTTGGGTTGTAACGGCATCACCAGACCCACCGCACTGCTTGCCGACTAACCTAATGCTGTCACCACAACTTGAGGCCGATGAACTTGTGCTGCTTATACATGAGTCACCTTTTTGACTACTTATGCTGGCTGCTGAGATGGCTAGACTAGAAAATACAACGATAAACGAGATCGCTAGAAACTTTATCGGGCTAATTTTTGGTTTTAATGATTTCACTTTAGTAAAATTGTAACCTCATATTGTTTATAGGGCAAGTCCATGGGTATACCTTAGTAAGTTAAACGCTCGCAGAAAATACTATCTTAAAAAAGCATAACAAGTACTTAAATAGTCGGGTCTATTTTTGCTATACTTGTATACAGAAATGGCAACATACAAAGTAATACAGGATATAGAGGCCGACGATAAGCTGCTATGGCAACTTAGTTTTAGGCAATTTATTTATGCTTTGGTGGCCTTTTTTATGCTATATATAAGCTATATTGGCTACACAAAGAGTGCCCCCTACATCTTAATAATAACTGTGCCGGCGGCGGCCTTCACCGGATTTCTGGCATTTCCGTTTGGCAAAGATCAGCCGACGGAAGTTTGGGCAATAGCTAGGCTACGTTTCTTATTCAAACCGCGTAAACGAATTTGGGCTCAAAGCGGAGTAAAAGAGCTGGTAACCATCAACGTCCCAAAGCATATTGAAATTGATCGTACTGACGGCTTAAGTCAGTACGAGGTCAAGTCTAGACTCCAGGTTCTTGCCAATACAATAGATAGTCGTGGCTGGGCAATTAAAAATGCTTCCGGTGTCTACCAAAACCCAATCACCACAAATGACAGCAACGACCGCTTGATTAGCGCCAGCACGTTGCCCAAGGATGTTCCAGACTACGTTATTCCAGACTCTGATGATGTTTTGGATGTCGATTCAAATCCTTTGGCGCACCAGATGGATCAACTTCTTAGTGCAAACGGTAGCCTTCGACGGCAACAGTTGCTCGAGAACTTGAATAAAATTAAGACCGACAACACCCAGTCAACTCCACAAACACCTGCTGCGCTATCTTCTGTTCCTACACCAGAGCCAGAAATTTTTGGTGAAGCACAAGCAGCTACGGCCAACCCGAATGACGCTGGACTAAACACTGCACTCAAAAGCCTGAATGAAACTCAACATATTCAATTAAACAATATGCGGTCGTTGAATCCCGACATCGAACAACCAGCTGCGGTAGAACAGCCCGAGACTCGGGATATGCCTGTTGAAGCCATCCAAGCTCCAGCCACACCACAAATGACAACGTCGACTCGAACAACTGACCCTGTTATACTTAACCTATCAAAAAGAAATGATTTAAACGTTACCGTAATTGCCCATGAAGCAAGCAAGGCAAAGGCAAAAAGCCAAGCAGCCGATGGCGAAGTCTTAATCTCATTACGCTAATAGCGTTGCTCAAGTTATAGGTGGGGAAATGAATCCAGCAGAAAATCAAAATCTAGCACAACCAGCCCCAGTCCAGCCAGTGGTTGGGGCTCAGACAGTTGGTGGTGGCCCTGGTATAATCCAGCCTAAGGCTCAGTCGTCTGCTGGAGCTCGCCCGGTAGCAAACCCGAATAGCACTCAAAACAGCCTGCAGATTGCTGAAATTAGAGACGGAATAGTTATTATGAATGATGGCTCTTTTAGATCTGTAATCATGGTTAAAAGCATCAATTTTGATCTTATGAGCCCTCAAGAACAAGAGGCAGTAGAGTATTCCTACCAAGGCTTTTTAAATTCACTGTATTTCCCAATTCAGATCTTTATCAGGACTCAAAGAGTTGACCTCCAGCCATATATCGATCGATTAGATAAAATACGCACAGAACACGACAACATGCTTCTTTCGATGTTAATGGAAGATTACATTAACTATATTGATGTTCTTAGTGAGCAGACCAACATCATGGATAAAAAATTCTATATTGTAATCCCATTTTTCCCAGTCGATGATATCCAAAAAGCGTTAACTCAAAGTAAAAACTTTTTCACAGGTCTTGTTGAGCTGTTTAATACTAAGGAAAAGCATGTCGTTATTAATGAAGACGCACTAGAGCGAGCGAAGACCGAGCTCAGAAACAGGGTCCAGTCGGTTCTTGGTGGCCTGCTTCAGTGCAACATTCAAGGACTGCCGCTAGATACTCAGGAGCTTATTGAACTTTACTATGACACCTATAACCCAGATACTGCTACCCGCCAGCAGCTCAAAAACTTTGACGATCTTACCGCTGACGTAATAGTAAAAGGTAAGGGTACTGCCGTACAAGAACACCTTCAGAGAGAGCTAGAATAGACTTATGGCACTAGGAAAATCAAAACAACCCCCATTAGACCCAGTTGCTATTGCTCAAGTTCAGCGCGAACAAGAACAGCAAGAGGTCCAAGCCGCCTTTCAAAAAGGCATTACTGCACTTAGAGACTTTATTGCCCCAAGCTCACTAGAATTTAGCAGCACTCATTTTCAGCTTGGGACTAGGTTCGCTAGGACCTTCTATGTATATGGTTACCCTAGAAGCATCTACACCGGGTGGCTAAGTGGCATGGTAAACCTCGACGAAGTTATGGATATGAGTTTGTATATTTACCCCGTTGAGAGTCAAGTTGTCTTGGACAACCTAAGGAAAAAGGTTACTAGGCTCGAGGCTGGAATCCAGATCGATAGTGAAAAAGGCAAAACCAGAGACCCAGGCAAACAGGCCGCTATAACTGATGCTGAGGAAATGCGAGACAAGCTTCAGGTCGGCGAAGAGCGATTCTTCAGATTTGGCCTCTATTTCACGGTATACGCTCAAGCACTCGATGAACTAGAGTTTGTGGGGCACAAAGTCGAATCAATGCTTGGCCAGCAGTTAGTCTTCTCTAAGCCTGCTAGCTCTCAACAAGAGCAGGCGTTTAATTCTACTATCCCCCAAATGACCGATCAGCTACAGATTAGACGTAACATGAGCACTGGTGCACTAAGCACAAGTTTTCCGTTTACCAGCGCCGACCTCAGCCAAGAGAGCGGTATTTTGTATGGCATAAATATGCACAACTCAGGACTGGTAATCTTTGATCGTTTTTCACTGGAAAACGGTAACTCTGTTGTCTTTGCCAAGTCTGGCGCGGGCAAGTCATTCAGCGTTAAGCTCGAGGCTCTTAGAAGCCTGATGTTTGGTACCGAGATTTTTATTATTGACCCTGAAAATGAATATCAAAAAATGTGCGACGCTGTTGGTGGCGCCTACGTCCGATTAAGCCTTAACTCCGGTACTAGAATTAATCCTTTTGACTTGCCAGAGGTTGTTGACACCGAAGAGGCAGACAACGCACTGCGAAGTAACTTAATTACTCTTCACGGACTACTAAGACTTATGATGGGAGGGGCTCAGGCACAAATGCTTGGCGGAACCGCAACTACGATGCCGGCTCTTGCACCTTCTGAAGAAGCCGATCTAGATGCTGCACTCATTGAAACCTATGCCAAGGCCGGGATAACCAATGATCCATTAACCCACCACAGTGTCCCGCCAACCATTGCCGACCTTTATGACACGCTGCTACATATGGGCGGGACTGGACCACAGCTAGCTCAACGGCTGCGAAAGTATACTTCGGGCACCTTCTCGGGGATATTCAGCCAGCAATCCAATATCGACATCAACAACCCCTTGGCTGTATTCAATATCCGTGACCTAGAAGACGAACTACGACCAGTAGCAATGTATATAGTTTTGAATTTTATTTGGAATAAAACCAAGGTCGATAAAAAGCGGCGAATTTTGATCGTTGATGAGGCCTGGCAATTGATGAAATATGAGGACTCAGCTAACTTTATATTTAGCTTGGCAAAGCGGGCCAGAAAATATAATCTTGGGATCACTACCATTACTCAAGACGTGGAAGACTTTATGGGTTCAAGAATGGGGCGAGCAATTGTGGCTAACGCTTCGATGCAGTTCCTGCTAAAACAGTCGCCTTCAGCGGTCGATATTTTGGCTGATGTTTTCAAGCTTACTAGTGAAGAGCGCAAGCGATTAAGCCAATTCCCAGTTGGCCAGGGCTTATTCTTTGCCGGTCAAAACCACGTCCATATTCAGGTTGTTGCCAGCTCGACTGAAACCGGGTTAATTACTACCGACCCAGCGAGAGATTTGCAAGCTGCCGACAATCCTCAGCAGGGTGTTTTTGACCAAAGCTCAGACACTATAGAGCTGTATAAGAAGGATCAGCCCCAGCAATAAGGTTTTAAGTTAACGCCAGAACGTTACAACGGCTGGCTAGCTCGTTTATAACTATGTCGGCATCGGTTGTGGTAATAAAGCTTTGTATACCACCAAGACGCTGGGTAAGAGCGTGTCTACGGTGCCCGTCAAGCTCACTAAATACATCGTCAAGCAAGAAAACCGGGTTTTTGTTTATGGTTTTTTTAATGATATCGATTTCAGCAATTTTTAACGCCAAGACGCCAGTTCTCATTTCGCCCCTAGAGGCGGAGAGATTTGCCTGGTGAGAATTATAGATAAAATTAAAGTCGTCCCTATGTGGCCCATAGGAGGTAAAGCCGCTCCTGAGGTCGTCTTCTACAGACTTGTCTAGGCTACTCAAGTGGTGGCTTTCGTAGTCTTTAACTGGGAGTTGTGGCTTGTATACGAGTTCTACTTTAGTGGTTGAGCCAGCTAGATCGTCATAAATTGACGGTAGTATTTCGTTCAAAGAATCGACTAACTCACTACGATATTTAACTATCTGCCCGGCTAACTGGCTTATCCGAATGTTCCAGGGGAACAATATGTCTTTCACGTTATTGCCTGGGGTTTTTAATAACGCGTTTCGTTGAGCTAGTGAACGCAAATATCTTCTCTTTACCCCCGAGTATCCGCTAACTATCTGCTCAAGCAGGTCGTCTAGGTAGTTTCTTCTGAGCTCTGGGGAGCCAGTCAAAAGTTGCAAATGGTTGGGCTCGAATAATACAACTGGTGACCTAGTGCTGGCACTAAGTCGCAAATACTTTTTTCCGTCTATCTCAAATTCTTTGGTGGGATTTTTATCCTGCTTCAGCTTTACAATTCTTGGATGCCCGTCTGACGTCCCCTCGAGCCTCGCCCAGGGCTTATCAAAAGATATTAGCTCAATGTCTTTAGCTCTATATGAACTACCACGACAGAGCACTAAAATAGCCTCTAAGAGATTGGTTTTGCCGCAGGCATTAGGCCCGACAACTATATTTACTGAGTCTTCAAATTCAAATGCATCATTGTGGTATGACCTAAAGTCTTGGAGCCTAATACTAGAAATCATGGTTAGTTATAATTCTAAACTACTTGAGCCCTTATTTGGCGCCACAGCTGCTTAAGCTTTAAGTGGCATTATAACGTGGCGGTAGTCATCGCTCTTAGGGTCTTTTAGGAGAACCGGTTCTAGCTTCCCGTTAAATGAAAAGTCAATACTGTCGCTATTAAAGGCGTTTATCCCATCAATTAAAAACTTGGAGTTTAGAGTAATACTCCCTGAACCCTCAATCTCCCCACTAGCAGTAGCTGTGTTTTCCCCTAGTTGTGACGCTAAAGACTTAATACCAACAGTTTGGTCATCTTCATTAACCTCAATCGTTATGCTCCCGGCAGTCTCTCGAGCAAATAGACTGGATACCTTAACTATATTTAGTAGGTCAGCTCGTTTAAGCACCGCCCTTACTAAATGTTTCTTAGGGATTAACGATTGGTAGTCCGGGTAGGCACTGTCTATTAGTCTGCTGACGAGTTCTATGTCATCAAAATGGAACAAGGCTTGTTGGTCATCTTGGGTAATGTTAACGCTATCGACTTCATCGTCAAGAATCCGGAGCATGTCGTTCATTGCTGACGCTGGGATTAGGAGCTTTATGTCTTGTGATGTTTTAGCAATGGTTTTTTCTGCCAATCTAGAACTATCGGTAGCGGCCATGTAAAGCTGCCCGGCTTTGCTGTGGATATAGACACCGGTTAATACGGGGCGAGTGTCATTATTGGCGGCGGCAAAAACAACTTGCTGAAGGCCTTTTTTAAGACCATGCGCGTCAATAGAAAACTTAGCACCTTTTTCAATCGCTGGCATAACAGGGAAGTCGTCAGCGGCAATACCGTTGATAGTTGATTGATATTGGTTGGTAGTTATATTCAGTTTATTATCCTCTAGTTCTAGGCTAATAACCCCTTGAGGGAGTGAGGAAATAAAGTTAGCAAGAAGGTTAGCAGGAACAGTAATAACCCCTTCTTTTTCAATCTTAGCTCCAACAAAATGGGTGATACCAATATCTAGGTTGGTTGCAGAAACACTTAGGCGATTCTTGTCGGCCTTAATTAATACATTAGCTAGTATTGGTAACGTCCCATGACTGTCAGCTACACGGGCTACTGAACCCAGTGCTCGGTTTAGGTTTTCTTGGGTTACCTGAAGCTTCATAAGTTATCCTCCTGACTTAATAGTAATAAGTTATCTAAACTCATTGTAGTTATTGTTGGTCTTGTGGAAACGGTGTATAAAACAGAATTTAACACCTTAAAAACCGAATAAAAATAGTGGTATAAAGCTGTTGAAGCTCGGTGTAACAAACTTGTACAAATAGCCTTCTTTTGCACACCAGCTACAAAACCACACAGTTGTACTACTTTTAACCTCCATCCAATGAACATGTTATCAACAGTTTCTGAACAACTACTTATAACATTTTTGTTTTGTAAACTAAGCATAGAGCCTCTCTTTAATGTCGCTTAAAGCCTTACGAAGAGCGGGGTCGAGCCTGGACTCCTTCTCTATTTTTTCAACTGAATGGATTGCAGTAGTGTGGTCTTTACGTCCTAGTTCACGGGCAATCTTTGGGAAACTTAGGTGTAGCTCACTCCTGAGCATATACATAGCGATTTGGCGGGGGACAACTATATCCTTGTCACGCTTAGGGCCGACAATGTCCTCAATTGGAATTTGGAAGTGTCTGGCAGTACGCTCAATGATTTGCTTGGCGCTAAGATGTTTTGGCCTAGATTTTGTTGCCCCAAGTAGGCTAGTAGCAATACTTAGAGACGGCTCAAGGGCTCTCATCTCGCAAAAAGCAAGTAGTTGGTTTAGGGCGCCTTCAAGCTCCCTGATGTTGGTCGGGATATTATTAGATAAATACTCGATAACATCTTGAGGCAGCCCAACGTCATGTATAAGTGCCTTTGACTGGATGATTGCACACCTAGTTTCAAAGTCTGGAGTTTGCATGTCAATGCTCATCCCCCACGCAAAACGACTCTTAAGCCGCTCCTCTAATGAAGGTATATCCTTTGGTGGTTTGTCTGAACTGACAATTATCTGCTTGTTGGCCTGGTGGAGGGCGTTAAAAGTATGAAAGAACTCTTCCTGAATCTTTTCCTTGCCTCCAATAAACTGGATATCATCAACTATTAGCACGTCGGCTGATCTATAGTAACTAGCAAAGTCAGCCGTTTTTCTAAAGCGGAGGGCATCGACGAATTCTTGGACGAACTGCTCAGTCGATATATATAGGATGCGTATATTAGGATTTTGAACAGTGAGGGCATTACCAACAGCCTGTATTAGGTGGGTTTTGCCAATCCCGACACCACCATATAAAAAAAGCGGGTTGTATTTGCTGCCGGGGTTTTGAGCTATAGATTGGCAGGCAGCAAAAGCTAGTTCATTGCCTGCGCCAACTACGAAGTTATCAAAAGTGTAACGCTCATTCAAACCCTGCCTGTAAGAGTGGGTCAAGCTGTTGCTGTTATTACCAACAGCTTTAACTTGAGGGTTAGGGTCTTCTGCCTCTGCCTCACCGGTGGTAAACATCATTGGTTCGTCATAAACTGGCCTAGAGGGGGCTACAGAACTAATCTTATACTCAATGACCTTTGGGGTCGCACCGTTCTTGCCAAGAATTTCGCTGATGAGAACATTATATTTTCGCTCGAGCTGTTGCTTTATGAAGATGTTGGGGACGCCGATAATTGTAATAGAGTCATCATGTCTAACTAGCTCGGTATTTTTAAACCAAGTTAGAAAATTACCTCGAGAAATAGACAACTCTATCTCACCTAAAACGGCTTGCCACAAGCTATCTTTCTGCATTACTCTCCTTTTCCTGTAGATATAAATATAGAGTATTTGTCGGAACTTTTCCACACCCTACCTTGATTTAATGAAGGAAATGTATAAAAACAACCAACAACAGTAGTAAAGTTTTACACACCGAAAACCCGCCCCTAGTAATCTGTGGATACGGGTAAACTAAAGGTGGATAACTTTTTAATATTGGTAGAGTAAATATTGTTTATTTTACTAAAAACCGCATCTTGATAGATCTTTTTCTGCCCAATTTCTGTCTCACCCTGTTACAATAGAGGCATGCCTAAACGAACTTACCAACCAAAAAAGCGCCAACGTGCGCGAGAACATGGTTTTCTCAAGCGAATGTCTACCAAGGCTGGACGAAATATTTTGGCAAGACGACGCCTTAAAGGGCGCACTCGTCTTTCTGCATAAATTAAAGGGCTATAAAGAAAAAGATCAAAACGGTTGTTAGAAGTAAATTCTAACGACCCTTATTTTTCTCTTATGCACACTCCAGTAAATGAGGTTTATTTTATGATCTCTAAGTCGCACCGCTTTCATGGGCACAATAGCTTAAACCCGGTTTATAAACACGGGCAAGCCATTAATGTGTCTCAAGTTAGTCTTAAATTCATAACATCTAGGCCAGGTAAGCCCTACCGTCTGGCTGTAGTTGTAAGCAAAAAGGTCAACAAGTCAGCTGTTGTTAGAAATCGTATTAGACGCCGAATTTATGAAAACATTAGACTGAAGGCAGACTCTATGGGAGTAAACAACGACATTGTGATCAATGTATATAACGAACAGGTTGCCACAATGACTGGAGCCGAGCTAGATAATATACTCACTGAGCTTCTGCAAAAAGCTAACCTTTTAACCTCGGTTAAACAGGAAAATCGTGATATAGTAAACGGGAAAAGGGAGTCTAAAAAGACGTAAATGTTTACCACACTTATTGTTAAGCCGTTATTCAATATACTTGCGCTCATCTACGCTATCTTGCCGTGGCATAATTTTGGTCTAGCGCTAATAGTGTTCACTATTCTTATTCGGCTTGCCATGTGGCCGCTGGTTAAAAAGCAACTTCACCAGGCTAAGGCCATGCGAAAGCTCCAACCAGAACTTAAAAAGATAAAAGCAGCCACCAAGGGGGATAAGCAAAAAGAAACCCAAATGACCATGGAGCTATATAAGGAGAAGGGCATCAACCCACTTGCCACCCTCCCCATATTTGCCATCCAGTTCATTATATTAATCGGTCTTAACAGCGGTATTAGAAAGATTATTGCCAATCCAGCAAGCATTGTTACCTTCGCTTATAAGCCAATACAGCATATTCACTGGATGCAGCACGTAGCCGGCAATATCCATGCTTTCGATGACAGCTTACTCAGCTTCGTTAACTTGAGCAAAAGTGCGCTTGGTGCACACGGTATTTATTGGCCAGCTATGATCATCGTTCTAGCCAGTGCTTTATCCCAGTACTTCCAAAGCAAACAGTTGATGCCAACATCTGCTGACTCAAAAAGCCTAAGACAAATTATGCGTTCAGCGGGCTCTGGCAAACAAGCCGATCAGAGTGAAGTTAATGCAGCAGTAGGTCGTTCAACTCGCTACTTGTTACCAATAATGATCTTCTTCTTTACTGTATCTCTCGCTTCAGCCTTAAGCCTTTACTGGCTAACCAGCGGTGTTGTTGCTTACATACAGCAATCAATCGCCCTACGTGAAGACGAAGAGGAGCTAGAAGCAATTGCCGATGAGCCAACTAAAGACGTTAAGAAAATCCCTGAAGCTGAAGTTGTAGAAAAAGCCGAAAAAACTAAGGCAACAACAACGGCTATAAATAAAACTAAGCCTAAAAACAAGAAGAAAACCAAGACCACTAAGAGGAAGAAACGATGAATGAGTCAATGGATGAAGCCGTAATCTATGCCAAGAAGTATCTTGAAGACCTACTATCCTTTTTTGGTCTTAATACCGACGTTCATGCCTCGTCCGACGACGACGTAATCCAACTAGGCGTACCCTCAACTCACCTCAACGGCTTTCTAATCGGTCAAAGAGGCGAAAACATGCGCTCCCTCCAATACTTAACTAGTACGGCACTTAAGAATAACGATTTTGCCCATAACCGAGTAAATGTCGACATTGCAGACTATAAATTGCAGCGTGCCGAACGGCTAAAAGAAAAAGCTGAAGACTGGATGAAGAAAGTTCGTGATGATAAAACAAAGATGAATCTTCAACCAATGAATGCCGCAGACAGGAGGGTTATACACCAGCTTGCATCTGAATACGGCCTAACTAGTGAATCTGTAGGTGAAGGCCGCGATAGACACATCGTGCTAGCTCCTAGCGAAGATTAAGCGCCTTTTCATATATGGTAAGCGTTTCTTTGGCCATCTTAGCCCAGGAATACTTCTTTACTTGATCTAGGCCACGTTTCTTAATAGCTTCCCTAAGCTCATCATCAACTAGCATCTGATTAATGGCGCTAGCCATATCTTCGATGTTCTTTGGATCAAAGTAAATAGCTGCCTCGCCGTATATTTCGGGCAGACAAGTAGCATTACTACTCACAACTGGGGCCCCGTGGGACATTGCTTCAAGCGCCGGTAATCCAAAACCTTCGCTCAAAGACGGGAACACATAGGCCGAGCAGTTCTGGTAAAGCCATTTAAGCTGGCTCTCGTTAACAAAGTCGGTGAATATAACCCTAGTTATTCCAGCAGACTCAACCCTAGCTCTAATTTGGCCATAGTTAAAGTCTAATTTACCGGCTAACACCAACATCAGATCTGGGTGTTTACTTTTAAGTAAGGAAAAGGCCTCTACTAGTCTCCATAGATTCTTATGCGGTGTGGGCCGACCTACGTACATAATGAATGGCCGATTCTTAAGTTTTGGTAATTCTTCGGGTGGCTCTTTAATATAGTCTGCTGCTTCGTAAGTTACATAAAACTTTTTAGCGTCTTCACCGGTGTATTTAATTAGATCTTGTCTAACATACTCTGACCCCGATATAACAAACAAAGATTTGTGTGCAGCCTTTTTAATAACATGTTTATATACTTGCTGTTTGGTACTATAGACAACCAGGTTCTTTGATGGGTTCTTAAACCTAATGCCAGTAAGATCATGGATAGTAGTAACTACCCTACCTTTAAACTGAATTGGCTGTTGGACCATGCCAAAATGTACCAGGTCAGCGTCTATAGCCTCGATCTGCTTCTTGAAGCCTAATTGCTCACCGAAAGTAAACTCCTTGAAATTTGATAACTCAATACCAAAGTTGGGAGCAATCGATCTAATATATGCTTCTCGGTGAGGCTTTGTAATAATAGAGAAACCCAGATCAGTTTTTAGCTTGGCCAGATTCTCAATTAGCTTGTCTATGTACCTGCCAGTACTTGTCCCTGATTCACGTGCATCTATTAATACTCTGGGCATAGTTATTTGGCCGACTTTCCGGTTAATTTCCACCATTTCAATCGTATTTTTCTAAGCGCTTTAGCATTTGGCGGTAGATCATGAACTATCATACCCCAAATATATTCATCAGTAACTTTTTTGCTTGATTGTATTTTCTTGCGTTCACCTATCTTTTTAATAACTAAATAGTAGCCCCTAAATAGACCCTTTGTTGCTGACCACCCGTTCCCGCGGGTAATTGAGCGTAAATAAAACATAATGTAGGCTGTCTTAAAACGCCATGCAATAGTCCAGAAATATTTTCTCGGCACATTCTTAAACAGTAGTAACGGTAAATTCTTCATTGAATGGTATGTAGTAAAACCCCTAATCTTGCCACTAGTAGCGCCAATTTGATGATAAGCAACGGCACTTGGCACAAATCTTACCCTCCAGCCAGCTAGTTGTGCCCTAAAACTAATATCGACATCTTCGTAATAAGCAAAGAAATCTTCATCAAATAAACCAATTTCTTTAAGCACTGATACCCTATATAGACTGGCACCTCCGCTAGCACCAAAGATTTCGGTTTGTTTATCGTATTTGTTTAGATCCGTCTCGCCCCGACCACGAGGGAAGGGCAAGCCCCAATTAGTATAAAAATCACCAGTACTATCTAAATGAGAATTATCCGCACTTACTAATTTACAGGTTGCGATTCCAACGTCATCGTTTACCTCAAGTTCTTTATATAAATACTCTAGCCACCTTTTGTCGGCCACAGCGTCATTATTAAATAAGGCCACAAATTTGGCACCGTTCTCAATAGCGAACTTAATACCCGAGTTAACACCCGCAGCAAACCCTAGATTGGTTTGGTTCACAATAATTTTTACTTCTGGATAATTTTCACGCAGATAAGCTAGGGAGCCATCACTTGATCCATTCTCTACTACAATTAAACTATGCTCAAGAGTTTGGCCCAACAGGGAATCTAGACAGTCTTTGATACTGTCCATTCCATTCCAGTTCGGTACAACTACAGCTACTTTTTGCATCGACTTGAGGCCTTTCTTCCTCTATAATACATTAATCAATGAGGCGATATTTTACTAAAGAGAACAAGGCGCTTGTTAGCGAGCTTGTACGAACAGATTTTAAGTTAAGGTACCAGGGATCAGTATTGGGATATGCCTGGTCGCTACTTCGCCCTCTATTAATCTTCGTTATTCTATACGTTGTCTTTGTAAAATTTCTTAAACTAGGCAACGGGATACCACACTACCCGGTCTACCTATTACTGGGTATAGTTATGTGGAATTTTTTTGTCGAGTTAACCTCACAAGGTCTTGGTTCAATTGTAGGGCGAGGAGATTTAATACGAAAAATACGTATTCCTCGCTGGATAATTATTTTTAGCAGTAGCCTGTCGGCAGTGATTAATTTGGGCCTTAACCTAATTGTAATAACTGTTTTTATGGCAATAAATCATGTTGATATAGGATGGTCCATTCTATGGATTCCATTAATTTTGATAGAAGTTTATATTTTTGGCTTAGGTTTATCTTTTTTTCTATCCGCAGCGTTTGTTATGTTTAGGGACCTTAGCTATATTTGGGAAGTCTTACTTCAGGCAGGATTTTATCTTACACCTATCCTATATCCATTATCCAGAATTACAAACGTTAGCTTTCAAAAACTTATAATGCTTAACCCTATGGCGCAAACGATACAAGCAGGACGTTATGTTCTAATCACAAAAGAGACTATTATTGGTCAAAATCTCTATGGAGATAGTTGGGTTCAATACGTGCCCTTTATTATTGTGGTTATTGTTTTTGTGTTCGGTGCTGTATATTTTAAAAAATCTTCAAGATATTTTGCGGAGAATATATAATAATGAACGAAGAGATTGCTATAAGAGTTGAAAGTGTTAGTAAGTTCTTTAAGTTGCCACATGAAAAAAACAGTTCGATTAAAAGTATTGTAGTTAACTTTTGGCGACGCAATAAGAGCTATGAGTTGCAAAAAGCACTAGAAGATGTATCCTTTGAGGTAAAAAAGGGCGAATTCTTTGGTATTGTTGGCCGAAACGGATCGGGCAAGAGCACACTGTTAAAATTGCTTGCTGGTATATATACACCAGATATAGGCAGTATTCATGTAAACGGTAAACTTACACCTTTTATCGAGCTTGGAGTTGGTTTTAGCCCGGAGCTCACTGGGCGTGAAAATGTCTTCTTGAACGGCGCTCTACTTGGCTTTAGTAGAAAAGAAATGGAAGCCATGTACGATGACATCGTTGATTTTGCAGAGCTAGAAAAATTCATGGATCAGAAGCTCAAGAACTACTCTTCAGGAATGCATGTACGTTTGGCTTTTTCGATAGCAGTTAAAGCAAATACCGATATTTTGCTATTGGATGAGGTTTTGGCAGTAGGAGATGCCGCATTTCAGCAAAAATGCTTCGATTACTTCTTGAAGCTTCGAAGAGATAAACAAACCGTTGTGTTTATATCTCATGATATGGAGGCCGTAAGACGATTTTGTACACGCGTAGCTTATATAAAGGATGGCGAACTTCTGGCTATCGGAGATCCACCTAAATTAGCCCAGATGTATACTAATGAGAACTTTGCACAGATTGTTAAAAATGATAAGAAGGCTTCACATAAAGAAAGCCGCTTGCCTGTATCTGTAGAGTTATCTATTGTTGGCAGTTCTACTATCAATGTGGGTGATCCAGTTAAGGTGAAGGTAAAGATTATCGCAGACAAGTCGCACAGTGTTGTAATATCTGCTTCCGTCTTTAGAGACAATGTGTATGTGGGTGGATTTAATACTAAGAAATATAAAGAGCCAATTGTATTAAAAAAAGGTGAGAATGATTTTAATTTTATTATTAAAACCAACTCGCTTAACGAGGGATCATACTATATAGGTTCTGGTGTGTTCGAAAGGGGTAGCTTTAAGCCCTTAGGCGACCTAAGGGATGGCCCAAGAATTAGTATAGAGAAGCACAATTTATACAGTGATGGTTTGGCAAGTATTGACGGTGAAATAGTTAGAACGAGCAACAATAAGCTGTTATAAAGGCAATGAATTTTTTAATTAAATAGTACGTTCATAAGTTTTAACATGGGTAGAAAGCTGATAATACCAAAATATACGGTTAGCATATGCAATATTTTATTTACGTACGATTGCGCTACTTTATCCCACACAGCATTATTTAAGCTGTTATAATTATGTTGTATCAGATTAAACATTCAGTATCATAAAATGTTATGCACACGTCGGGAGTTTTCTGTAAATGAATATTGGGATTATCGATGGCTCGTTTCCGCAAAAAGAACCCTTTGGGTTCAGAAATCGCGAGATAAATGGCCTGCTTGCAATAAATCAATCCACCAAAGTACTTACAGCATATACTATGTACCCGGAGGAGGATGCTTTTTTTGACCACTCTTATGGAATGACCAGAGCAGATTTTAATAATCGTAAGAAAGGCTACTTAAAGTACTACCCACAAAATCATGACCGTATCCACTATCTTCAAAAACAATATGATGAGCCATTTTTAGCATTCAGCTATTTTTTGGCGGAAACATATACTTTTTTGCCGTTTATAAAAAAGAATAAACTACCTTTTTGCTTTGTGTTATATCCGGGGGGTGGTTTTGGAATTAACAACCCTGGATCTGATGCTATGCTCATCAAGATATTTTCCTCACCTTTTTTCCGAAAAGTTATTGTAACCTCTGACATTACAGAAAAATACTTATGCGATACAGTTCTTTGTGATAGAAACAAGATAGAAATGCTATGGTGTGGTGTGCCGCAATTTGAATCAAGCGACTTTATGCGCAAGACCAACTTCCCTGAATCTAAAAAAACACTTGATGTGCTTTTCGTGGCATACAAATATTCCGATAAGGGCTACGATAAATGTTATGACGTATATATCGAAACTGCTAAAAGAGTAATCAAAAAACACAAGGAAGTTATTTTCCATGTTGTGGGCAATTTTTCAGATAAGGATTATGACATTAGTGCGATCGAGAGTAATGTAGTTTTTCACGGTGTTCTAACGGGCGATGAGCTGAAGATACTATACAACGAGATTGATATACAAATCGGCCTTAGTAGAAGCAATGTATTATTTGATGGTAATTTTGATGGTTTCCCACTTGGCTTTGAAGCAATGCGTGCTGAAGTGCTATTAATGGCTTCTGATGACTTAGATCAGAACGGTGGCAGATTTTCGCAAGACGAGCTTTGTGTGGTCACAATTGATGCTAACGAGATTGCTACAAAAATTTTTAATTTTTTTGAAAATCCCAGCAAAATGCGAACTATTGCAATGAATGGTATGAATGCGATCAATAAAATACTTAATACTGACATAAGAGTGAAGAAGCTAGACGACATTCTAACCAAAGAGGCTCTGAATGAATAAGGCTGTCAAAAAGACAAAAGTTACTATAGGGGTGCTAACGTATAATCACGAGAAGTATATTCAAGAATGTTTATCTAGCGTAGTCTCGCAAGCGGGCGATTTCGATCTTAGGATCATAATAGTTAACGATAAATCAAAAGATGACACCGATAAAATAATTAAAAGTTTTATAGAAAAAAATAAAAATCTGAACATAGAGTATATCATCAATGAAACAAACATCGGTGCACAAAAGTCGATATACAAAATCTTAGAATTAATTAAAGGAACAAAGCCAGAATTCTGGTCATACATAGAGGGTGACGATAAATATTTAAGCGAAGATAGAACCCAAAAACACATTAATCTACTAAAATCAGACAACACAGCAATAATGTCCTATAACAAACTCCTTCTGATCAACCAGAATAGCGAGACAATCACTGAGCATGAGCCAGAGCATTTGAGCAAAGTAGTAACTACTGACCAGCTCGCGTCACAAAACCACATCGGGAGTTTTTGCGCGACATTCTACACTGCTAGGTGTTTTGACTTTTTTGATCCGATGGAATTCGACGGGCTCATCGTTTATGACTGGTTTTTTAATATCTGGATGTCGCGTTTTGGAACGGTACGATTGCTCAATGAATACCTATCAGGATACAGACAGCATTCTGCTAGTGTTTGGTCAGCGATGCCACAAACAAAACAGTACTGGGAATTAATCTGGTCAATTGATAGCTACAACAAAAAATTGGATTTTGCATATGACGAAGCGTTCCAGTCTTATAAGCGCAACCTTATCAACCAGTTGTCATCAATCGGTAGCTCAATGGCTGTAGATCTCGCAATTCTAAGCGAACAGTTTATGTCTAAGGATTACCCGTTTAGTAACGGAGAGACTAAGTACATACTGGAGCACAACAATAGTGTCGTTATCATAGCGGAAAACAAAAGGAGCAGTTTACTCACCGCTATGGTAAAAGTATACAAACAGGATAACCCGAATATAGCCAGCAAGTTGCTAGGATATGACGGTGAATATTCACTTGTAACAAAGTGCATTTACGCTACCTCAACTGACGATGCCTACTATAGAGCCCTTCCAATATCTAATACACGTAACACATTACTTGTGTTTGAGATCGGTACGGATGAAGAAACAACGATAGGTGCTGCTGATACTACGAGAAAGCTGAAAGCTATTTTTAATTCAATGAACTTTGTATATGTTGTGGTACATAGTGAAAAAACAAAACAAAATCTTGTCAGAATGAAGTTATGTGAAGAGCACCGTATAGCACTAATTCCAAGCTCCGTTTCAGAAAAAATTTATGGGAAGGATAAACTATATGACCCCGAGCAGGAAAAAAGCTACTTCCTACAGATCAACAACTTACTAAGAAGATGTGTCAGTGGAGAGATTCAGCCACGACCACCTCGACTATTGAGAAGGCTAAAAATGTTGTGCCGGTCCATAATATCTTCTATATCCGTGCGTACAAAATCAGTGATTAAACGCAATAGATTTACCTTATTTGCTGCCAGAGAAGTTGTAAAATTAACGGGCTCGACTAATCACCCAAAGGAGTAAAATAGATAGCATGGATAACATTTTTGTCACTCAACCACTCCTACCCCCTATAGAAGATTTTATTGCGGAAACAAAAGACATATTCGAAAGCAAGTGGCTAACCAATATGGGTAAAAAACACCAAGAATTGGAAGAAAAACTTAAAGATTTTCTGAAAGTTCGGGGTATTTCTTTGACCGTGAACGGTCACATGGCGTTAGAACTATCCATACAGGCATTAGAGCTAAAGGATGCCAAGGGTGGTGAGGGCGAGGTCATAACGACGCCTTTCACGTTTATCTCTACCACACATAGCATCGTACGGAATGGACTAAAACCAGTTTTTGCCGATATTGATTTCGATACATGTTGCATAACGCCAGAAACAATAGAGCCATTAATCAACAAGAATACGGTCGCTATCATGCCGGTTCATGTTTACGGGAACGTTTGCGATGTTGTCGGAATAGAAACTCTGGCTAAAAAGTATAACTTAATGGTTATCTATGATGCAGCACATACTTTTGGTGTTGAAGTTAAGATTGACGGAAAAACCAGGGGTATTGGTAGTTTTGGTGATGTGTCAATATTTAGTTTTCATGCTACAAAAGTTTTCAATACCATTGAGGGGGGTGCTGTCTGCTTTAACGATGAATCTTTGTACAAAAAACTCTATAACTTAAAGGATTTTGGAATTCGTTATGGTGATCCGGACTACATAGAAGGTATTGGTGCTAATGCCAAAATGAGTGAGTTTTCGGCAGCCATGGGTATATGTAACCTTAGGTATATTGATGATGCGCTTGCAAAACGAAATGCTATTTCAGAGCTATACAAGGAAATGCTCGGTAGCATTAAGGGGATAACGTTGCCGACGATTAATGATTCAAGGATCACTCTAGCGAGACGTAATAATGCCTATATGCCTATAGTGTTCAATAGCGAAGTATTCGGTCAAGGTTTCAGGGATAGAGTAAAAGACGCACTAGCCGAAAACAACATATTTGCTCGGAAGTATTTTTACCCCCTAACAAATGACGCACAATGCTATGAAGGTCAATTTTCTTCCAAGGGCATCAATGGTTCAAACCCCACGCCGGTCGCACATAAATTAGCCAATGAAGTCCTGACCTTACCGATATATGCTAACTTGGATCTAGCAGACGTGGAACGAATATGTGAGATTATAAAAAAAACCGTTAAAAAACATGGCAAATAAGAAAAATATTTTAGTATTTCCGTGTGGCTCTGAAATAGCCCTCGAAATATATAGGTCTCTAAAATACTCCACCCATTTTAATTTGATTGGTGGTAGTAGCATTAATGACCACGGTAAGTTTATATTTGATGATTACTTAGGCGGATTGCCGTTTATAACGGATGACAATTTTATTCCAGTTATGAAAGGTATCGTAGAGGACAGAAACATAGACGCGATTTATCCTGCCATGGACGCTGTGATAGTTGAGCTAAAAAAACACGAAGACGAGTTGGGCTGTAAGATAATAAGTGCTGATCTATCGGTTGTTGAAACATGCCTATCCAAAAGTAAAACGTATGCTGAATTGGACGGGATAATAAAAGTGCCAAAAATTTTTAAAGCGAGTGAGGTCAGATACTTCCCAGTTTTTGGTAAGCCCGATGTTGGCTACGGCTCACGTGGTGGTAAAAAAATAACCTCAGTCAAAACGCTCGATGAGTTTGTATCAAGTAGTCCAGAGTCGATACTTTGCGAATTCTTGCCAGGCGATGAGTATACTGTCGACTGTTTTACAAACAAGGATGGAGAGCTGCTGTACTTTATGCCCAGGGTGAGACAGCGGGTCATGAATGGGATTAGCGTAAACACGGTTCCGTACTACGACGACATGCCCGAGTTTGCGGAGATAGTAAGGGCAACTAACCAGAAGATCAACTTTCGAGGAGCTTGGTTTTTGCAGTTAAAAAGAGACTCTAATGGTAAGCTTACGCTGCTTGAGATAGCAGCCCGACTTGGCGGCTCTTCATCACTGTCTCGTGGCAAAGGTGTTAACTTTGCACAACTCACTCTCTTTGATGCTTTTGGGTACGATGTTTCGGTAGTAGATAATGACTACGCAATAGAGCTGGACAGGGCTTTAGATACGGTCTATAAAATCGATATAGAGTATGAGGAAGTATTTTGCGACTTTGATGATTGTCTGCTTATTGACGAAAAATATATAAACACAGAACTTATAGCATTCCTGTATCAATGTATAAATGAAGGCAAGAAGATTACGCTTCTGACTAAGCACGTCAACGACATAGACGAAACACTCTACAAATTTAGGCTTACAGGTATCTTTGATAGAGTTATCCACGTAAACAGTGAGGATGAAAAGCCTGATTATGTCGATAACGTGAACGCTATCTTCATAGACGACTCATTTGCCGAAAGGGCCGCTGTTCGAAGCGAGCTCGGTATTCCAGTGTTTAGTGTAGATATGGTAAGGTGTCTTCTGAGGCAACTATGACAAATAATGATCACAAGATATCGGCTACTGATAAGGATTTTTTTGAAAGAATTCGAGTAAACGTCGCTAAGCTAATAGAAGATAGTGCCAAAGTCGAAGACGGTGTCGGCATCCGCGTATTGGATATTGCACCACAAGATTACGAAGGCGCAAAAAGATACTATACCGCGGCCACAGTGGAGACATTAGACATTGACCCGGCTGCCAACGCTACATTCACGGTGGATTTATGTGAAAATAACAGAGTCAGCATACCCGACGAAACCTTTGATGTCATTATATGCACCGAAGTACTGGAACATGTTAATAACCCGTTTGATGCCGCTAAAGAGATGTTTAGAATATTAAAGAAAGGGGGGCGAATATATGTGTCGACTCCTTATAATTTTAGAATCCACGGGCCGTTACCCGATAATTGGCGCTTTACAGAGCACGGCCTAAGAATCTTGTTTTCAGATTTTTCAGTTGTTGACGTAGTCTCGCTCGAAGACAATCACAGATTCTTAATGCCAGTTCACTATACAACCAGGGTAATTAAGTAAAATGGCCAAGCACCCGCTGGTTTCAGTTTGTTGCATCACATATAACCAGGAGAAGTTCGTCAAATACGCCTTGGACGGTTTTGTAATGCAAAAAACTAACTTCCCATTTGAAGTAATTATATCTGATGATAGGTCAACCGACGACACACGCACTATTATTACAGAGTACGCCCAAAAATACCCGGATATTATTAAGCCTATTTTCCACAATAAGAATCTTGGATCACTCAATAATTACCTAGATAATTTTAAACGGGCTACAGGCAAGTACGTGGCAATGTGCGAGGGCGATGACTACTGGACTGACCCAGAGAAGCTACAAAAACAAGTTGATTTTTTGGAAACTAATCCAGACTATTCAATTAGCTTTCACCCTGTCGAAGTACGCCATGAAAACGATGCATCAAAAGATCATATCTTCCCAGAGGAGACAAGTGGGTTCGACCTTGATACATTACTAGATCACAACTTTATACAAACCAATTCTGTTATGTATCGGCGCTTAAAAGAATATAAAAACCTAAGTGGGGTTGATTTTGCCCCCGGCGACTGGTACCTGCACGTCTACCATGCTCGATTCGGTAAAATTGGATTCATGAGCGACGTTATGGCAACCTATCGCAAGCACGACGGTGGTATGTGGGCTGGCACGATCAGCGATCCGGAAGGTTTTTGGCGTAGGTACGGGACCAAGCAATTGGAGTTTTGTACGCAGCTGCTACTGTTATTTCCCGGCGACAAAGACCGGCAAGACAGCATAAATATGCTTGCTGCCAGGATATTATACGAGATCAATAATGCTATTGACGCCAAATCCGACTTTTTTAGAAGTATATGTAAAAAATATCCAGAGTTTATTGCAGAATATGTAGGATTATTGAAACGAGTAATTAGCGAGAAAGATCTTATGTTGGAGACTCGGAATATAGATTCGAAAACACTGAAGATCGCTAAAAAAACGCACTCAATTGCTAGAAAAATTCGAGGCATGCACAAGGCTGTATCTAATAGATTAAGTGGACGTCAGTAGATAAACTATTCTTTGGGCTTTCTTCGTACAACTCTTTTGTATGCACTCGTTCTCGTCAAGGGTCTGGCACACTTTGATAGACCACGCCTAAAGTAGAACTTCCATGTCAGGGTATTAACTATATGCATAGCTTCTAAATGGTCTACGATAAGACCTGTGGGATAATCAGTTTGTTTGACCATGTTAAGCAGCTTTCTTCGATGTATGCGCAAGAATGACTTTATCTTTAATAAGGGGACACCGTTTTTTAGCATGACGATCGGGAGCAATTCAGCATAATTAAACGTATCTACTATATTATATTTTGTGGTGTAGTCTCCGGTATTAAAAAAAACATCATACGAAAAACCAGTATCGTGTAGGACATCGGTCAGTTTTGTTTCGTATTCCTGTATTACTTTTATTACATCAGAGTGGTCTTTTATATTTTCCCAAAAACTTTGGAAAACATCCGATTTTATAACCTTGCTGTTAAAAACCTCCATGTAACTTTGGACATGGCGGGGCACCGGTCCACCCGTACCCGGCATGCCAATGCTATTTGCCGCGTGATCAGTTATACCCCAGAAGTCTATATTTTCCTTTTCCATTTTTTCATACATTTTGCCGATAGGGTAAATGGGGCCGAAACATGTATCATTCATTATTGTTAATGAGTCGAACTTTACTAATTCATCCCAGCCAACATAATTGATGCCATCTCGCCATGCTGCAAAATCAAAACCGACATTTTCTCTTTGAATAAAGCTATCGAAAAGGTCAGTTAAACGCCTTTTATCTTGAGCCGACAACTTACTATTTGTTATAAAGACTACCCGATTAAAAAGTGGCTGTATGTTCCTTAATTGATAAACTACGTGCTCAGATAGCTCGCCATTACTATTAAAATGAACATATAGTAAAACCCTGTTCATATATATGACACTACAGTAAAACTTTTAATATTAGAAGGGTTTACGGCTAGCTACCAATCCTTCCCTCGGCCTTACCATAGAGGATGTAGTGCATATAATATGCTGGGAGGTTCCAGCCAAAAGCTGCTCTAAGATCTGGATATCTATTCATATAGTCGTACACATTAAAATTAGTACTTGCTTGTCTACCTTCACTCATGCCGTATTGTACAAATTGCTGAAGTGTGGAGAGATCATTATTTCCAAGTGCGTTTTTTACATCAGGGTTGTCTGCTTGATATGTAGTGAAATCGTAAACCGGGGAATAATCAATGCCATTGAGTGATGTTAGATACTGTGTTGGTCCACTTATGTTCGCTATCCTTCCCTCGGCCTTACCATAGAGGATGTAGTGCATATAATATGCTGGGAGGTTCCAGCCAAATCCGCTGGCCCATCTAAGATCTGGATATCTATTCATGTAGTCGTACACGTTAAACTCAGAGCTGGCCTGACCTCCTTGGCTCATATCAAACCACACGAAATACTGTAACGCCGCTGTGTCGTTTAAGCCAAATGCATTAGCTACGGCAGGGTAGTTTTTTTCGTAATAATCAAAACTATAGACGGGAGAGTAGTCAGCACCATTTAGTACAGTCGTTCCCCCCAAGTAATTTCCCGTGGCTATCCGACCCTGAGCCATACCCCATTGTTCATAGTGAGCATAATATGCCGGTAAGTTCCAATGAAAAGCATTTCTTAGATCAGGATACCTTTCCAAATAGGATGTTACATTAAAATTCGCACTTGCTTGTCTACCTTCACTCATGCCGTATTGTACGAAATGATTAAATAATGCCATAGGATCAGTGCCAACTACGCTTGCAACATCGGGGTTATTGTCAGCGTAGTATGTCGGATCAAAAACGTCTTTGTAACTTACTCCGTTATAAACGTAGGCATACAGGCTACCGAACCACTTAACGAAACTGGTGTAAAAGACACTGCCGCTCGTGTATGAGCGACCATAATAGGGGGTATAGTTAAGCATGCTTGCTGTAGCACCGTTAGATATGTACATTGTGTTACCGTCCTGATCAGTCCAACTTCCGTCGTAGTAAAAGGATTGATCGCCAGGGAATCCTTTGCAGATCGCAGATATGGCTGAACGTTGCCTATACCCTGCAGTCATTGGCCCCGTATAACAAATGTCTTCGTCGCCAGAATCATAGCCAGCATAGCCACTTAGCTGCCCGTATGCACGAGCTTCGGCGAATCGGAATACCCACGAAGCTCCACTAATCTGTTTGCTAAAACCATTGAAGTCACTTCTGCAATAACTAGGACAGGCGTAGCCCATGGCTATAGCAACACAGCCACCTTGAGGAGAGTTTTGGCAGGCGTAGGTGCAGTTAGTTGGTCCAGTCCCATTTGGGTTGTTGCAGCTGGCTCCGGCTGGTGCTGGTGCTTGGCTATATGAGCAATTACCATTTCTGTCAACCAATCCCTGCTCTTTTTCTAGCGTTGCAAGTAGCACCTGAGGATTTATGTTGTAATGAACAGCTATGTCATGTATGGCCGTGCCAGCATTCGTATTAGCTCCGAACTGGTATGCGCCATTAGAATAACCTTGGGGATCTGGAGTAGCAAAACCGCTAATAGTTCCTAGGCAGGTGCCAGTAAAATTATTCAGGAAATTATTAATTTGGTCCGCTGACATAGTGTTAACGTTATTCATGACCTGATCATCAATTATGTCGACAGTGCCGTAGGCGGTAGCTGAGGCGTGTATTGGTGGTAGGAAGACACAAAATAGTAGGCCTGCAATTAGTGTTATAAAAAGAAACTTCAATTTCATTACTGAACCTGCAGAGTTAGTTGATCTGTAGTTGACTTAGTTTGACCATTCAGGCTAGCTATCGATGTTATTGTCCATGTGCCGCTGGTCAACCCAGCATCGTTTATGTTCCATTCCCAAAAAATAGATCCACTTGAGTCTGCAGTTTTTTCTGGTAATGACTTAACTACACCATTTTGGGTGAATTTTATATAGCAGGTAGCTCCAGGACTCGTTATGCACTGTGATAGCTCCGTCAAATTAGAACCGTTTTGTCCCGGTTTATGGTTACTGACAAAGCTGCCATAAGGAGTGATCAGACTACCACCGTTCATGTTGTTTTGATCACCAGAGGACGACTTATCAGGAGTTGTTGTTGCTTTAGGGCTACTTGCGCTATTACCGCTAGCCGAATTTGAATTAGACGGTGTATTAGTGGTCTTTATGGTGCCGGAAACAGCTTTTTGGTGTAATCGAGATATCAGTAAACTAGAAACACCCACCACAATTATCAGAATCAGCAAAACGATTGCTATAGATTTTAAAGGTCGTGAACGATAGCCTTTTCGTTGTTTGTTTTTCATACAATTTATTATATCATTGTCGGATTACTGCCAAGAATGCTTGTGATTATTCAAGGCTAATTAAGTACCTACCGTAGCCAGATTTTACAAGTGGCTCTGCAATTTTATGTAGCTGTTCTTTATTAATGAAGCCTTCACGCCAGGCGATTTCTTCTATGCAGCCGATTTTTAAGCCAGTGCGCTTTTCTATTACTCTTATATACTCACTAGCATCATTCATGGATTCAAATGTACCTGTATCTAACCAAGCAGATCCACGATCCATCGTCTGAACTTTAAGTTTACCTAACTTAAGATATTCTTCGTTTACAGTGGTAATTTCAAGCTCCCCACGATCACTTGGCTGTATATTCTTTGCTATTTGTACTACATCGTTATCGTAGAAATATAGACCTACCACTGCGAAGTTAGATTTTGGCTGTTCTGGCTTCTCTTGAATCGATATTGCATGGTTGTTACTGTCAAATTCTACAACTCCATACCTCTTTGGATCAGAAACTTGATATGCAAAAACTATACCACCATCCGGGTCTGAACATTCCATTAATCTTTTACCGAAATCTTCACCGTAAAAGATGTTGTCGCCTAATATTAGGGCTACCTTATCGTTCCCGATAAACTCTTCACCAATAATAAATGCTTGGGCAAGACCATCAGGGCTTGGTTGAACGGAATAACTTAGGTTAATCCCAAGTTCAGATCCATCTTCCAGTAGTCTTTCAAACTGTGCCTTATCGTCTGGGGTGGTTATAATAAGGATATCTCTAATCCCAGCCTGCATGAGCGTGCTTAGCGGATAGTAGATCATAGGCTTATCGTAAATTGGCATTAACTGCTTGGATATCCCTTTTGTTATCGGGTATAGTCTAGACCCTGATCCTCCTGCTAAAATAATACCCTTCATTTAGATAACTCCTTATTAATGTATTCTTTTAAATCATCATGCCAATCATTCGGTCTAAAACTTGTCGCTTCAATCTTTTCTAGATTCATGCCACTGTTTAATGGGCGAGGTGCAATTCCTGGCTTACCTTTAAAGTATTCCTCGGTTGTGGTACTTGTAACGATTAGATCAAGACTAGATAACGAGAATATTTCTCGAGTAATATCAGCCCAACTTACAACCTTGCCACTGTTTGACATATTGTAAGTACCAAAAACTGATCCTGACGAAAGTAAATGATCAATAGCTTTTACAAGCTCAGTTGTAAAAGTTAGTCTTCCTTTTTGATCATCTACGACAGCAGGAGAAATTCCTCTTCTACCTAGATCTATCATAGTTCGAACAAAGTTTTTACCTTCACCAACCATCCAGGACGTACGAATAATATAGTGTTTGGGGGTAAGACTTATAGCTAAATCTCCCGCAGCCTTAGACTGTCCATAAACTCCAAGAGGGGAGAAAGGTTCATCTTCACTATGATTGTCTAGGGAGCCATCGAATACGTATTCAGACGAGATATGAACCAAGGTTAGGTCGTGTTCAATAGATATCATTGCTAGATTAGCAGCACCCCTAGCATTTACTTTCCACGCAGATACTCTGCCTTCGCTAGACTCAGCACCGTCCACATTTGTGTAGGCCGCAGCGTTAATTATTATGTCTATATTTGACCAATCGAAAGCTCTTAAGGCATTTAAGTCGGCTATATCTAAGCCCTTAGAGTCAACTGCTTTTGCCCCCGGATATCTTTCCCTTAGAGCCAACCCAAGTTGACCGTTTGCTCCAGTGATAAGGATATTTTGACTTTCCATACTTTTAAATTAAAACTCCATTGGAGAAACATCAGCTAGCACTGGGTGGGCCTTATCCTTATCGGAAACAATTGCTTTAGATTGTTCTATCGGCCACTTAATATCTAGATTAGGGTCAAATAAATTAACGGCACCGTACTTTGCATCAGCCGACCAATGATCGTTCACTAGATATGAATAAGTAATGTTTGGTTCGAGTGTCTGGTAGCCGTTAGCGATACCTCTCGGAACAAAGACGGCAATACCCGGGCTGATTGGTAGTGTCAGGACTCTACCAAAGCTTTCACCTTTACGTAAATCTACCCATGCGCCAAAAACAATACCATTGGTGACAGATATAAACTTTTCCCACGGTTCGGCATGCAGTCCTCTAGTTACACCTTTTTCTTCATTGTAAGAAAAATTGTTTTGAACAACTTCAAACTTAGGAAGACCTAAAGCTTCCATTTTTTCTTTCTGGTAGTTTTCTTTAAACCAGCCACGAACATCTCCGTGGACAACTAGATCGATTACAAACAATCCTGGGATTATAGATTCGGTAACTTTTAGCTCTTTGTGATTGGCTGGGTTAAAGGCCATAATTATCGTCCAATCTCTTTATATTTATCTTCAGTCACTTGTTTATGTGGTTCCCACCATCCTGTATTTTCTTTATACCAGGCAATTGTATCAGCTAGTCCCTGCTTAAAGTCTGTATACCTTGGACTCCAGCTCAGTTCATTACGAAGCTTCGATGAATCGATTGCATAACGCATATCGTGACCAGGACGATCGTTGACATGTTCGTAGTCGCTCGGGTTTTTACCCATAATTTCTAATATTAGCTCGACAACCTCTTTGTTATTCTTCTCTCCGTCGGCACCAATAAGATAAGTTTCACCAATTTTTCCTTTTTCAAGAATAGCTAATACTCCGGAAGAATGATCCTCGGTATGTATCCAGTCGCGTACATTCTGACCATTCCCGTAAAGCTTTGGACGTCGTCCTTCAATAACTTCAGTAACTTGTCTTGGAATAAATTTTTCTACATGCTGGTATGGCCCGTAGTTATTTGAGCAATTTGAGATTGTGGCTTGAACACCAAAACTACGAACCCAGGCTCTAACCAACATATCTGAGCCTGCTTTTGTGCTTGAGTATGGCGATGATGGGTTATAGGGTGTGTCAGCAGTAAATTTTGCTGGATCATCAAGTTCAAGGTCTCCGTATACTTCATCAGTTGAAATATGGTGTAGTCGCTTATTGAACTTTCTTACGGCTTCAAGTATTCGGTATGTACCAATAATATTTGTTTCTAGAAATGGCCATGGTGAATGTAGCGAGTTATCGTTATGCGATTCAGCAGCGAAGTGAATTACCGCATCGCATTCTGATACAGCTTTATTGATAGATTCCTCATCACAAATATCTGCCTGTATGAAAGCAACTCTATTTTCATCAAGATCAGCAACATTATCTCTATTACCTGCATAGGTTAATTTATCGTATACAGAAATATGCCAATCTGGACGTTCGCGGTAAATAAAACGTACAAAGTTTGAGCCAATGAATCCAGCACCACCGGTTACGAGTATCCTCATATGTCTAGTATTATACCAGTTAATTAGCTTTTATTAGGGACGTAACTCTAGCGACTATCTTATCCAGTTGATCGGTGCTTTTAGCCTCTGCATTTAGCCTAAGAAGTGGCTCGGTATTACTAGGTCTTACGTTGAACCATGCGTTTGGGAAATTGACTGTAAGTCCATCTAGCCAATCAATATTTTGGCCAACAAACTCTTCGGCTATAGCCTTAAGTGCTTGGTCTTTATCCTTAACCTCAAAGTTTGTTTCTTGGATCTGGTTATATGCTTGCCTGTAGGGGCTAGCAAGTTCAGATAACTTTTTACCACTGACTGATAAAAGATAGAGACCTATGATTGCCGCTATCATGCCGCTATCTGCCATGTAGTTATCCTTAAAGTAATAGTGGCCGCTATGTTCACCAGCGAACACAGCTCCGTGGATACGCATGTCATTTTTAATGAACGAATGACCCACACGACAGCGGATAGACTTGCCGCCGAGCTTTTCTATTGATTCAGGCACGATTCGACCACAGATGGCGTTGTATAAAATAGTTGCGCCAGGGTTCTTGCCAAGAAAATACTCTGCAAGTAGTGCAGTCATAACTGTGCCGCTTAAGGGTAGGCCATTCTCGTCAATGAGGACTGCTCGGTCACCATCACCATCAAATGCCACACCCGCATCACTACCGTTTTGTTTTATCGACTCTTGGATATCTTTTAAGTTCTCAAGCACAAGAGGGTTTGCCACATGGTTAGGGAAGGTACCGTCTAGTTCAAAAAAAAGCTCCGTTACTTCAAAGGGGACATACGGTTCAAGCTCAGGAAATATTTTCCCAGCCATACCATTTCCCGCATCAACCGATATTTTTAGCGGCTTTAGCTTAGTTATATCAACGAAAGAAAGTACGTGGTTAATCCAGCCCTCAACTATATCAAGTTGACTAACGGATCCTTTAATATCGCTCTCAGTAAACTTGTTTTCAATTGCTTTGTCTCTAACTTCAAAAAGACCCGTTTCTTCACCAACCGGCTTTGCCATTTCTCCGCAGAACTTAATCCCGTTATATACGCCAGGGTTATGGCTAGCAGTAACCATAACTCCGCCAGCAGCATTGTTATCTCCAACGGCAAAGTAAATCATGTCGCTTGTGACTTCGCCAATATCTACCACATCTCTACCTTGAGAGGTAAGACCATCTAATAGGGCGTCAGCTAACTCTTTAGAATCTGGTCGCATGTCTCTACCAACCATTACAGGGCCTTCTGTCGATAGCCAGTTACCAAATGACTTTCCTATAACCTCGGCTACAGCAGGTGTTAGCTCGGTTCCGACTCTACCTCTTACGTCGTAGGCCTTAAAGATTGTTTCTAAAGACACTTTTCCCTCCAATTGCTTTCATATTAATTGTATATTATTCAACTGTGACTGACTTAGCAAGATTCCTGGGCTTATCTACATCTCTCCCTAGTTCGGTTGCCATATGATAAGAAAATAACTGTAGCGCCACACATACTAATATCGGCTGTGTTTGCTCTAGACTGTCTGGTATATAAATTACGTCATCGGCAAGCTTTGAGATTTCCTTATTCCCAACTGTTGCTACAGCAATAAGTGGACCACTACGAGCCTTAATTTCCTCCATACTCGAATATATTTTATCTATGAGCTCACCATTGGTTGCTATTGCGACTGTCGGAAAGCTAGCATCAATCATGGCAATTGGTCCATGCTTCATCTCTCCAGCCGCATAGCCCTCGGCGTGTATGTAGGAAATTTCTTTAAGCTTGATTGCACCTTCAAGCGCACTTGGATAATTGTACCCACGCCCAATATACAAAAAATCTTTATAGTTCTTATACTTCATGGCAATTTCTTTAATATTGTCTGATTGATCTAATACTGCCTGAATCATTTTCGGTAACTTTTCAAGCTCACTTAGAACCGGCTTATATAACTTGCTCGATCCATCATTTAATCGTAGGGCAATCAGGGTTAAGATAGTTACCTGGGCTATAAACGATTTGGTACTAGCAACTGCCTTTTCTGGCCCTGCATGACAGTAAACACCTGCATCGGTGATTCTACTTATGGTGCTGCCAACACTGTTCACGATGCCGAGTTTTAGCACTCCAAAGTCTTCTATTTTCTTTAGTGCAGCAATGGTGTCGGCGGTTTCACCAGACTGTGACACGGCTATCACACAGGTACTCCTTGAAATCGGTTCATTCCTGTACTTAAACTCGCTAGCTAGCTGCACTTCGACTGGAATGCCAGCTAGTTCTTCAATTAAGTATTCACCAACAAGTCCTGCGTAATATGATGTACCACAGCCGACAATTATTATCCGATCAATGTGACTTAATTGGCTTAAGACATTATCTAGGCCGCCCAGTTTAACCATATTCTTGCTCACCAGTGCCCGTCCCCTAATTGCTGTTTGCATGGTTTCTGGTATTTCGTAAATTTCTTTAAGCATAAAGTTAGGGAAGTCGCCGAGTTCAGAAGCTTCACTTTTATATTCAATAAGCTCAACTTTTGGCGCAGACTTATTCTTATCTTTAATGTTCACAATATCGAGCTTACCTTTTGACAGTGTCGCAACGTCGTAATCATCAAGGTAGGTAACCTTCTTCGTATGTTTAAGTAGGGCATTAGCATCAGAAGCAATAACAAATTCATCGTCGGCAACACCAATAACTAGCGGGCTACCTAGTCGCGATAGATACATCTTGCCTGGGTCTAGCGTGGAAATAACAGCAATCGCATAAGCACCTTTCAGATCATTGATTGTAGCGATTAATGCTGCCTTAAAAGTGCCTAAATTCTTATAGTAATAATCTATTAATTGCGGGATTACTTCAGAGTCTGTTTCAGAGGTAAATGTGTAACCATTTTCTTCCAAGCGAGATCTTATATCTTTGTAATTCTCAATGATGCCGTTATGGACAACAAAGATAGTTTTATCGGTGTTGCTATGAGGGTGAGAGTTAGCGCTAGAAGGCACGCCGTGAGTAGCCCAGCGGGTATGTCCTATACCTAGGTGAGGGTTAAGCTTACTGCCATCTAGCTTTCGTTCAAGGTCCTCAATCCTGCCTACCTGTTTTTCAAAAAGTACTTGATCGTCATCAGTTATGGCTGCTATCCCCGAAGAATCGTATCCTCTATATTCTAGCTCTTTTAGCCCCCCAACAACTATTGGAACCGCACTTCTATTACCAAGATAGCCAATTATTCCACACATAAAGCTGTTTAATTAGTTCCTTCAAGACACTCTCTAATATAGGCTTTAATATTCTGTTTAAAGTTTGCAACAGAGAATTGCTCTGCCGATTCTGCTACTGCTTGATAGTTAAAGTTCTTGCTTATTGTTGACTCTAGCGCGGCAGTTAAGCTCTTAACAGTCTGTTTTGCAAAGAAGTACCCATTCTTACCTTCATTAATATAATCTAGTGATCCACCCTTCTTGAATGCTATTACTGGTGTACCAGCGGCAAGTGCTTCGACTGCAACAATACCAAAATCATCTAGGTTGGGCATTATGAAACCCAGAGCTGACTGGAAGTGTTCGACTATTGTCATATCGTTAACATTAGACAAGAAGGTGATAGTACGACCTGCAAGCTTCTCCAGACGTCTGTGATCGGGTCCGTTGCCAATAACGATCAACGGGATCTTTAACTCATTACAAGCTTCTATTGCAAGATCCATACGCTTATACGGGGTTTGCCTACCAGCAACAACAAAACCGTGCCTGGAGGGCGGGTTGGACTTCATCTTGAATCGGTCGATTTCCACTGGAGGGAAAACAACGGTTGATTCTCGTCGATAGTACTTTTTAATCATCGCCTGAGTATGTGTAGAATTCGCCATTATAAAATTAGGCCGTTTAGCAGCTTGACGATCCCACGTCTTAAGTGGAGTTGCTAGTAGTTTTAGGCCAATTCTAGCTAACCAATTAAAGCCAAGCGGGAAACCGGGGCGCTTTAAGTATTCATCTTGGCGAGTCCAATAGTAATGAGTAGGCGCGTGCATATAGCAAATATGAATAGTATTAGGACCAGTCTTAACGCCCTTAGCCTCAGCTCCGCTACTGGATATAACAAGGTCATATTCACTAAGGTCCAAACGACTAAATGCCCAGGCTCTAAATATTGGTAAAAACTTCTTAAGTCCTTTTGGTAATTTTTGTAGCCAGGTAGTCCTTACATCAGCATCTTTGAACCAATCAATTTTATCTGGATCATACTGTGAGGTATAGATCGGCGCCTTAGGATATAGCTCGTGTAAATTTAGTACAACTCTTTCAGCCCCACCAATACCTACTAGCCAGTCGCAAACAATTGCTACTTTCATGTCAGTCAGCACCCTTATGAAGAATCACCCAAACGGTTCGAATTAAGATAACTATATCTCCCCAAAAGGTCCAGTTCTGAACATAATATAGATCTAGCTTCCGTCTCTCATCAAAGCTAATATTATTTCGACCAGAAATCTGAGCCAGCCCTGTTAAGCCCGACTTAACGGCTAAGATCAGGTTCTTCTTTGGGTATTTTTCTAGCTCAAATGGGTCTAGGGCCCTGGGTCCAACCAAGCTAATATCGCCCTTAACAATATTCATTAACTGAGGTAGTTCGTCTAAGCTACTTAATCTCAAAAGACGGCCAAAACGACTTATGCGGGGATCATGAGCTAGTTGATTGCCATTCTCGCGGTACTCTTTGATGAGTTCTGGACGACTCATCTTCCTAAAACCATCTTCCGGGCTCATGTTGGTATAGGCTTGCTTTAAAGATCTAAATTTATATATGGTCACCGTATCGCCAAATATAGTCAGTCTTCCAACCCTATAGAAGATCTGACTTTTTGGGCTCAACACAAACTGGATAATTATAATGCCCAAGATGATCGGGGAAGTTAAAATTAATAACAGCGAACCAAGAATAATATCGGTCAACCTTTTAACTACTCGGCCCCAACCAACTAGAGCCGTCTGATGGACGGCAATAACGGGCGTGGATTGGAATAAATCTACTTTAATGTTGCCAACAAATAGTTCACTGTTGCCAGGTACGAATCGATAGGCAATATGATTGCTCTGGGCGTAAGTAAGAACTTCATCATTTTTAGCCGCAGCAGAAAAAAGCTCAGTCTGAATAATGGTGTGAATTTGTTTAGAGTTAAGTTTATCTATGGCTTGATCAAAATCTTTGTAGCAAGTTATGTTTTTTGATTCATCAATTGGGTGCTTCTCACTACCTATTACACCGATAACTTTATAACCAGTAATACTAGTGTTTGCTAATGAGTCTATCAGTGCATGAGTAGTCCTATTGTCTCCAACGATGAGTACATTATTAATACCTACGCCGTAACTAAATAATTGACGCTGGATATCACGGGCAAGCGTTCTAAACAAGATGACGGCTATAAAGCTAAAGAAGAAGCCGTAAATAACAACTAGTCTCGCTGGGAAGATTGGCGTATTAACCATATAGCTATAACCAATTGCAAAAAGAATTCCAATGAAACAGCCAACAGCAACGCGGCCAAATTCACTAAATCTATTTTGGTAATGGCGTTCGCTATAAAGTCCCAAAATGGCAAAAATTATGATCCAAAAAGGCAGCAATATGAGGAGGAAAGTAAAATACTGCATCGAAGTTACATGAGCACTTATAGCTTCATGGCTGATTGACACACGCAGAATGTAGGCCAAGCTCAGGCCTAAGACAATAGCCACTGCATCGCCTATGATTAAACATAGGTTGAAAATTATGGAGGTGTTATTTCTCATATATAAAGAAGGAATAAGATCCTATAGCTACCAGTATAACGCGCTGGGGTACTTAAAACGTAGTAGTTTTTGATCTCTGTACAATAATCTTGACCACTGTTTAGTATGATTGCAAGTATACTGTAATCAAGAATCATGAAGACTATAGTAAATAAATGTGACTTGGTAAGCCTAACGGGGTGTCTCATTCTGATTGTGCTAATCTTTATTCCATTTCATGCCTTTTTAACTGTTTGGGCGAGCGCAATTTTTGGTCACTATACCTTTATAAGGCTCTGGAAAGAGGCAATACTTTTGTTATGCCTAATAGTATGTATTTACTTATTCTTCGCCGATAAAAAGCTTCGACGATCGGTTCTAGGCAGTAAACTGTTCTTTCTAATAGTTGCTTATTTGGCAGTTCAAGTTATCTGGGGACTAGTCGCCTACGCTCATCATGATTTAAGCAAGAAAGCTTTATTATATGGGCTTTTACTTAACTGCAGATTCTTAATATTTTTCTTGGTAGCCTGGGCTATATCAATGAAGACAAAGCTCTTAAATAACAATGTAATTAATGTAATCATCTGGCCGGCCACAATCGTTATTATTTTTGGTTTGGCCCAAATATTTGTTTTACCAAAAGACTTTCTTGTTCATTTTGGCTACGGGCTGAACACAATTCCGGCTTATGAAACTATTAACAGTAATTCAAATTACCTTAGAATTGAATCGACTCTACGCGGCGCCAATCCTCTTGGGGCATATATACTTATCCCTTTAAGCTTAGCGACCGTACTATTTTTTAGATTCAAGAAATCCTGGCGAAAACTTGTCTTTATTATTGCTGGACTAGTCGTACTAATATTCAGTTTTTCAAGAAGTGCTTGGGCCGGTAGCGTAGTATCCATCAGCTTTAGTATTTTCTATTCGGTAAAGTCTAGAGCGACTCGTGAAAAACTAATAATCTTTAGCGTTATTATTGTCGTGGTGCTAGGCTCTCTGGCTGTTATCTTTAAAAATAGTACTCGTGTTCAAAACATTGTTCTACATACTCAAAGCAACTCTGCGGTTAAAACTACCTCAGATCAGGGTCATACATCTGCTGTTAAGGGGGGCCTAAAGGACATCGTCACCAACCCAATTGGTAAAGGCCCAGGATCAGCTGGCCCAGCCTCGGTATATAATAACCACCCGGCTCGAATTGCCGAGAACTATTATATACAAATCGGCCAAGAGACTGGCGTTATTGGGCTCGCTCTTTTCCTAGTAATAAACGTTTATGTTGGTATCATATTATGGAGACAAAAGCAGGATAATCTATCGCTAGCACTCCTAGCAAGCTTCTTGGGAATCTTTATTATTAACATGCTATCTCATGCCTGGAGTGATGATACGCTAGCCTACTTATGGTGGGGACTAGCCGGTATTGCTATTGGAACTAAAACACTCTCATCTAAGAATTCACAGAAATCAAAGAATCAAACATCTGCTTAATAGACTGGAAGGCGAGTTTATTTAGCGGTAAATCTTTTAGTTTAAAGTATTCAAATGAAGCAACGTCATCATCAGGCATCAAAACATCGCTGTCTTTAATTTCACCTAAGAACGCTACAGCTAGAGTAGGATATACAATGTTTTGGTAGGGGTAAGCATCTATATAAGACCCAATGTATTTTAGATCCTTAACATCAATTCCAAGCTCTTCTTTGGTCTCTCTACGGGCACAGATTTCAAAGTCCTCATTATCTTCGACAAAGCCACCAGGTAGATCCCAGTAGCCCTTTTTAGGATCAACAGCTCTTTTGACCAGTAAGTATTCACCCTTGGAATTCTTTAAAATAAGTGCAGTTGCTGGCTTTGGGTTTGAGTAAACTTCAAGACCACAGCTACCGCAGTGTAAAAACTCAGTCTTTAGAGTTAGTCGGCTACTACACCGTGGGCAGTAACTAAAAGAATCAAGAACGCTCATTAAAACATAGTATAGTACTGCTTATAAATTACTACCAAATATATTAAACAGCTTTAATAATTGGCCTTTTTCAGTAATAATTATGCTTACCTTATGGAAAACAAACAAATTACGAACGATCATCTGCGTCCAACCAAGAAGCAAAAGGAACTATTAAGCTTTATCGAAAGCTTTATCGCTGAGCATGGATATAGCCCAAGCTATAGGGAAATAATGCAGGGGCTAAACTATAGTTCTGTTGCCACAGTAGCGCTTCATGTAAATAATCTACTTAAAAGAGGGCATCTTAAGAAACGCGACCATTCAGCCCGTTCTTTGGAGCTGGTTGAGGTAAGTCCAGAAATTAAGATATCTACCAACTATGTGGCGCCCGGTGAGGAAAAGTGGCTAGTCGAAAAAGTTGAACATATATTTAGTGATGCCGAGAAACAAGGTGCTGCGATTGAAGAGACAAGTATTGATCAACTTTATGTGTTAGTCGGCGCCCTAAAAGTTCTTGGTCTAGAAGGCGCAGCACAAAGTTTTATGCCAAGACTAACGGTAATGAAACAAAAACTAGATTCAAATAAATAGCAGATGAAAAAAGAATATCTAATAAATGTTAAGAAAAAATCTCATAAGAAGAGAAATATACTTCTTGTAGTCATATTAATAGCGATTATTATACTTTTACTTCTTGGTCTATATTTTGCCAAGAAATATATTCACTCAAACACTAAAATCAATCAGTCAAAGGCTCAGGTATCTACATATAGTGGTTCAGCTAACGGTTCTCTAAAAACATATAGTGCCAGTGATTTTAGTTTTCAGATGCCAAGTGGTTGGACCGAGGTACCTTTAAAAAACAGCGAATATAATATGTTTGAATGGCAAACTGGCACTGGAGCAAAGTATCAGACTATACAGATATTCGAAGACACCATTCCGGCCAACTTTGCCGTCAATCATGTACTCATAGTCCAAGCTAATCAGAATCAGGTTACTGCGATTGGCTCACCTTCAGATAATTGTCAGAACTTTACCAATGGCCATATTACCAGCACCCAAGTTGGCTATCCGGCCAAGTGGCAGAATGTATCGTTTAACTGTGACCTAAATAACACGCTTAGGGACACAGTAGGCACCTCCTCAGCCCGAGCTATAAACTCAGTTACCTTAGTTAGCCCTACCAATGCTCATCACAGCTTCTTCTTTCTATATACCGATCATGCAGTCGAGGCAAATTATGGGGACTTTGAACAACTTATTAGTAGCTTTACGTTGCAGTGAATAATACTATATCTAGTGTCTGCGTGTGGTGGTAGACTACTATATACATTAACAAACAAGCTGGAAGTTGGGTGAGATTCCCACACTGTGCCGCAACGGTAAGTTCCTCTGAAGCAGAGGAAACAAGTCCGATACAGCGTATCTATATAAGTCTTTCGAGCAAAAAGCATATAACAAGTGAACCCTTTGCCCCAAGAAAAGACTATATAGTCGAAGGCAGCAAAGGGATTTTTTATGTCTGCGGTCGAGCAACTCAGAGAACCAAGCACACAATACTATGGCGAAATAGATCATGATGTCCCCTTAGAGCTAGTTGAGGTAGGGGCGCTATTCCCTAATCTTGAACAAATTAGAGAAGGCTTTCGAGAAGATGGCCTGGCAATACTAGATGCTAATAGACGTCGTTTTGATGCAGGGGACTACGAGAGTGTTCCACTACCTATAGATGTACTTAGCACTGCGCGTCGACTGAGACAGATTAAGACTGAATTCGGAGAGCACAGCCCGCAGTATGCCGAAGGTTACCATGCTCTTTTTTGTGATTCGAGCACCATGTTAGCTGAGACTCTAAGAACCAACCGTCCTGATATTTCTGAAAAGATATATCAGCCACTTGATCCAGAAGCAGGCGATTATACTTTTAATGGTGTTCATATTAACCCGGCCGTCATCAGCGGCCTAAGCCCATTGGCCGTAGGCTATGAACAGCCTATAAGGGTTGTTGACTACGTTAAACATCAAGTAAATAGATTAATCGGCAATAGTTTGCTTGCTAGAAAAGGGATATCGACGATCAGCGTAAATGAGTGCCCCGATCAAACGATAGCAGACTTTCAACTTGACCCTAAGGCTAGCTATAGCAATTACGCCCCTAGGGTTCATAAACTTGTTCTTGAAGAATCAGAGTTTGATCAGCGCGGCAGAACTTATCAGCAGATTTCCTTACCCGGCCTCTATATTACGCATGAAGTTGTCGTAGAGTCGTTAAAGGAGGCTGAAGCTCTTGATAAACAACAATTCCCTGATAAGGAACATATTCGATCAATGCAGTTTACGAACCAGGGTAAGCCAGCGTTGCTGCGCTTTACAGCACTACTAGATAAAAACGCCTCGATAGCTAGTGGACTGAACATTTTTATGGGCGAAGTAGTTGCCGAGGATCATCCTAAAAATTACGAAGAGGCAATCGAAGAGGCGACAGTACGTCGTCAATCATACGCAGAAAACGCTATGGCTGTAACTGAACTACAGATTGGACTTGAGGAACAAGAAACAGATAGTAGGTTAGCGTCATTAAAGCTAAGTGGATTCGTCAAAGAGATGATGTTCGAAGAATCAGTCAAAGACCCTACAATCGCTATTGGTGTTTTTGATAATGCTACGGCTATAGGAGCCTACAAAATAAATGAGCTTCTAGCACTCGGCATGTACGAGGAAGCGAACAGCCTAAGTGTAATAGTATTAGCTAATGCGCCTGAGCCTTCCTCTTGCGGTGCAGGTAGCTGTGGGCTTGAAGCAGTAAGCCAATTTAGTAAAGAAGCTATTGAGGCTCGAAAGGCCGGATTCAACACAGACAAGATACTAAAAGATATAGTTAGAACTTGCCCAGATTGTCATTACAAGACGGTTATTTATGATTTGAAGAGTGGCAGTAAGCTTTGTATTAACCCTAAATGCGGCAAGAAAGAAAAGAAGAAATAATAAAGCTACTTTTCATCTCGAGGCAGCTATAATAGATAAATGGTAAAAGCCAGTAAGCGTATCGGCATATATAGTGGCAGCTTTGACCCTATTCATCTAGGCCATATTACCTTTGCTCTCCAAGCTTATAAACTGGCTGATCTTGATGAGCTATATTTTCTTCCCGAACGTCAACCGATCAATAAAAATGTTCAAGAACTGTTTGGGCACCGCGTAGCAATGGCCAAAAGAGCCATAAAACCTTATAAAAAGTTTAAACTGCTAGAACTAGACGAAAAGCATTTTTCGGTCGCCAAAACCCTTCCAAAATTACAGTCACGTTTCAAGAACGATCAACTTGTATTTTTGTTCGGCTCAGATATAGTTGCCAATCTAGCCAAATGGCCTGATTCAAAAAAACTACTAGGAAGTTCAGAATTAGTCATTGGCGTGCGCGACGGTGATACCCAAGATGATTTACTAAAAATAACCAATAAATGGCCGGCGATGGGTGTTTTCTATATAGATAGTTATGCTCCGAAAGTAGCCTCTACTAAAATACGCTTAGCACTTAATCACAGTAAAAAAGCTGACGGGCTTTTATCTAGTGTCTCCAAATATATACGAAAGAATTGGCTATATATTTCATTTCGTCAGTAAATGCTTGACAGTACGTTTATGCTTTACGTACAATTAGACCATCTTAATGAAGCGCTAGAGTTTAAATGCAGGTGTTTCTTTAGAGACAAAAAATAAATTAAAAAAGTAAGTCTATCTAGAAGGATATATCTAGATAGGTGAGGGTTATTAGAGGGTGTTATGCCAATAAAAATCAAAATTATAAAGAGTTATAGCGAACGAGTACCGGTTCATATTGAACTGCCATCTTGGCGTCAATTCCTTGAGTCCTAAGGGGAGTAATAGTTTAATCTACTGCTTTGATTGAGGCTGGTTTGTTGTGCTCGTTGAGGTGCTGGTAGAGGCCGCATTTTGGCCTGCCTTTTGAGCTATAGCGGCATCAATTACTGTTGAGAATGCTTGTACGGTGTTATTGGCTGTGAAAGTTTTGCCATCTATAAAGAAGGTAGGGGTGGCATTAATATTAAGGCTGGTGCCTGTGTTTTCGTCAGCAGTTATTAAGTTGTTAACCTGATCACTAGCATAGAGTTGTTCAAACTTTGCCTTATTTAAACCTAAGCTTACGGCGTCTTGGGCCAAAACTGGCTCTGGGTCACTAGCGCCAATCCACCCAGCCACACTGCCATTAGAGTTATAGTATTCCTGGTTTTGCTGATACAGAAGATCATGCATTTGCCAGAACTTGCCCATAAGCCCCGCAGCTTCAGCAGCTCTTGCACCAGCAAAAGCGTTTTGGTGGATGCTGGTTAGCGGGAAGTTCCTAAACTGAAAAGTAATCCGATTGTAATACTTAGTAACAACTTGGCTTAGAGTCGATGCGTATTCTCCACAGTAAGGGCACTGGTAGTCGCCGTATTCAACTAGTACGACTCCTGATTTGCCTAGCCCAATTAGATGACTAGTTGGCTTAGAAGAGTTACTGGAACTGCTCCCAGGAGAGTTATTGCCTGTTAAAGTGAATATTCCCACCAGAACAACAACGATAGCTATAACTATCAACCAGAATTGCTTAGACATAATTTTCCTGTTTCTCCTAAAGTTACTTACATGAATTATACATTATATAGATTGTCATCGTACACTACTGCAAAAGCGCTGATTAAACGTCCTTTAAATATGAGGCCTAACAGTATAAGCTAAAAAGGTAATGCTAGATTTTTTCTTTATTATTATCCTTCTAGGGCTTGTACTTTTGGCCATAGAACTAAGAAAAACATATCACGAAATACCTAAGAAAGAGCTTAAGTATAGGGCGATCCATGGGGACATGATTGCCGAAAAACTATATCGAGCTGCTGCCTACGACTATACCCTGGATTCATTTCTCTGGTTGGTGATCATTATTTGTGGCGCTGCCAGCCTAGTTCTAATTAACAAGATTGCTCCTCTTTGGCTCGGCTTCATTGTTATTGCACTTCTTTTGTGGCTGGCCTTCACTTGGTTGCCTAGATCAAAAGTATCAGGCTTCAGCACAAAATTAGTCGTTATGGTCACGCCGGTGGTGGCCTGGATCCTAAACTACTATCACCCCATAGCCAGGCGAGTATCAATTTGGACAAAGTCTGGTAACAAAAAGCAGACCCATACACGCGTCTATGACAAAAAGGGATTAAATGAACTGATTGAGAAACAGAAGAAACAAGACGATAATCGGATTGCCGAACAAGAGCTGGAGATTATTAAGCGTAGTATGAAGTTATCCGAAACAAAGGTCAGTGAGGTATGTCTGCCCTGGTCTAAGGTAGTTACTGTTAGTTCGAATGATTCAATTGGTCCAGTTTTACTCGATGAGCTACATAAATCAGGTCAAGATCTTATCCCGGTAACCGACGCCGAAGAACCAGAGAAGCTAGTCGGAGTATTAAACTTAAACAAGCTAGATATTGGCAACACTGGGCTTGTAAGTAAGGCAATGGAGAGCCCGGTTTACTACATAAATGAGCAGGACGATTTATCTATGGCACTGAAAACCTTTGCCACTATTAACACCTCGTTATTTGTTGTTACTGATGACAAAGAAGATCTAATCGGCATGTTAAAGTTTGATCACATTATCGAAGAGTTGGTTGGTCATATACCTGGCGACGACTTTGAACAATATAGTTCAATTGATTTTGTTGCCAGTAAATATAAACAAAAAGTTGAGCCAGAAATTGATCCTGAGGACGAAGAAAATCAGTAGGAGCCCGTTCTATAAGTGTTAGTCTGACCTGAACTAGGGTAAAATGATGCTAGAATATAGCTTGATAGTTTTTATATTAAATACTACAAATTATTTCTAGAAACTAACTGCAAAAGAATATACTCATGCGAACACTTTCACTAAATGCTAACCAATCTATTGGCCAAAAGATCGAGGTTAAAGGTTGGGTTCAAACTCGGCGAGATCACGGTGGATTAATATTCATTGATCTTAGAGATCATTTAGGTACCATCCAACTGGTTATAAACCCAGAGCATAATGAGGCTTTTAAGCTTGCCGAACACTTACGAGATGAGTTCGTCATTGCTGCCGAGGGAGTAGTTAAGCAGCGAAGCCCAGAACTTGCAAACCCTAAACTAGAGACCGGGAATATAGAGGTTGTTGTTGAGGATCTAAAGCTACTTAATAAAGCCAACGCCTTGCCAATCCAAATATTCTCCGAAGCCCAAGCGGGTGAAGAGCTAAGGTTTAAATACCGATACCTAGATCTAAGACGACCAGTAGCCCAGGACATACTAAGGAAGCGAGCAAAATACTACAACACCCTTCGTACTTATATGGAAGACAATGAATTTATAGAGGTTACAACACCGATTTTGGCCAACTCAAGTCCAGAAGGGGCAAGAGATTTCTTGGTACCATCTAGGGTTCATCCAGGCAAATTTTATGCTCTTCCCCAAGCTCCACAGCAGTTCAAACAGCTTTTAATGGTCGGTGGTGTCCCTAGGTATTATCAGATTGCAACCTGTTTCCGGGACGAAGACCCAAGAGCCGATAGATTATATGGCGATTTTTACCAACTCGATCTAGAAATGGCATTTGTTGATGACGGTGAAGAAGTTCGTAGGACAATGGAACCACTCATCAAACAATTAGTTGAACAGTTTGCAGGTAAGAAACTGTTGAGCCAGGATATTCCAAGGCTTTCGTATAGTGAATCAATGGATAGATTTGGTACAGATAAGCCTGATCTAAGATTTGAAATGGAGCTCGTTGACCTTACCAGTGAACTGGCCCAAAGCGAATTCTCGGTCTTTAGCTCGGCTGTCAAAGGCGGTGGAGTGGTGAAAGCAATTTGTGTTAAGACCGGTGCCAGTTTTAGTCGTTCACAGATAGATAAATATACCGAGATTGCCAAGAGTGAGGGAGCCAAAGGACTCGCCTATATTAGTCTTCAAGAGCAGCAACTAAAATCTCCAATACTCAAGTTCCTAAGTGAAGAAGAACAAAACGTCATTAAATCCAAAGTCGGATTAGAAGAAGGCGATATTGTTTTCTTTGGTGCCGACAGCAAAGCGATCGTAAACAAAACTCTTGGACGACTGCGTAATGAATTTGCTGAGGAGCTTAAGCTAAAAGATCCAGATACGGTAGCTCTCGTATGGGTTGTCGACTTCCCATTTTACGAATATGACAATAAGACTAAGAAGCTAGATTTTGGTCATAACCCATTCTCAATGCCTCTAGGTGGAGTCGAAGCACTGAAGGCCGAAGACAAAACCTCGATAATCGCCGATCAATTCGATATGGTTATGAATGGCTACGAGATTTGTTCTGGCGCAGTAAGAAACCACAATCCAGAAGTTATGTACCAAGTATTTGAAACACTTGGCTACGATAAACATTACGTAGATAGCAAATTTGGTGCGATGATTAATGCCTTTAAGTTTGGTGCTCCACCACATGCAGGTTGCGCCTTTGGTCTAGATAGAATCTTTATGGTACTAATTGGTGAAGATAACATTAGAGAAGTAGTGGCCTTCCCAAAAAACGGATCAGGCGTAGACACAATGATGAATTCGCCAAGCGAAGTTGAACCAGCTCAACTCAAAGAGCTAAACATCCGAACGAATATCTAGATACTATTTATTGTTTAGCGATTGCCAGATATACCAGCTGGCTACTGAGTTGTAGGGTGACCATTTATTAGTCTTACTTAGCTCCATCAAAGCCTCTTGTTCGGGTAATTCGCTTAGTCCATATAGTATTGAAGCACCACGTCTAATTCCTAAGTCTCCATAGGGGAGTACATTTAGCCTGCCCATACAAAAAATTAAGAACATATGACTCGACCACAGACCGATGCCCTTTACTTTAATTAACTCATCGATTATTAGCTGATCATCTAAATGGCTTATTTTATCTATTTCCAGTTCATTGGAAGATATTTTTTGACTTAAGTCTTTAACATAGTTTACTTTTGCGTTGCTAAGACCCGCCGCTCGTAGTTCCTCGTGATCTCTATCCAGTATTTGCTCTGGTGTAGGTAGGCCTTCACCAAAAAGAGCCAGGAATCTAGCAAATATTGTGCTAGCAGCCTTTACACTTAACTGCTGAGAAACTATAGCTCTTAGTAGGGCACCGTAGTAGTCTTTGTGCGGTTCTAGCTTGCAAGGGCCAAATCTTTCAATAAGATCTGCCATGACCGGATCAACTGTAGCCAAATATTGCTCTGCCTTAGCTAGATTATCTTTTGAGGCAATTTGTAGCTCGCTGTCCTTTGAGTCCATATATAGCCAGTATATCCTAGGTCGAAAACAGACTATACAGCTAAAATTTAGCTAGCAGGGTGTAAAATTTAAATTATGGATAATTCTAATGATTTAGATATGACTCCACCTACAGAGAGCAAAAACCAGTTCAACGAACTGCCGATTAAGGATTTTAGTTATGTCAATAATCCTGACCCTTCTCTGAAACCTCCCAAAAATAGACCAGCCAAATACCTGCTTATACTTTTACTTCTAGTACTGGTTATTGGTGGAGCACTTGCTTACAAACTGGTCAATGATCATAAATCCAAATCCAAAGTTACTAAGACTACAACAAGCCAAAGCTCAGCCCAATCAACTTCCAGTATTGGCGGCCCAACCACCAGTTATACCTCGACAGCATTTAGCCTCAGCGTAAACTATCCAAAGTCATGGGTCGTAAACTCAAGTAACTCAACTAGTCTAAGTTTTACGTCTCCATCTACAACCTTAAAATCTGATTTGGGCAAACGCACAAATGCCAAAGTAATACTAACGGTTGTGCCAATGGGCCAACTACAGTCACAGATTGCATCTAACGCGACTGTGGCAGTCTTACCGTCGCAGTTGTTCACCTACACCAATCCAACACCGAGCCAAGCAGCCCAAGCCTACTTAAGCTTCTTCCAGTACCCATCGACTAACGTAATCGGTGGAATGGACGCAATCTATATAACAGGGAATCTTGGGTACGTAAAAACGCAAACCGTAGTAGCAAATGACATAGCTAGTCTTAACCCACTTGTTTATATAACCTTCGTCCAGTGTTTGAATCAGACGTGTAGCCAAACCAAACCGCTAACTATTATTTCGAGCATGTGGAACGACAAAACTTTTCAGAGCCCAATCCTGAATATGGTTGAATCATTCTCCTTCACCTAAAGCAAAATAGTCTTAAAAAGCGCGAAAAAGCATAAACTTTGTTAGAATCATAAGTGACGACCGTAAAAGACTTATCATGCGTTTAAAGAGAAACAAAACTGACATAAAAGTGGAGTCACCCCTAAAGAATACTGAGGTGAACTCGTTTATTGTTGAACCAAAAAACGGAGTTGTGTCACCATCTCAAGTACCACGACCTACTATTAGCGGCAATACACCTGTACCAAGTCTTCCACCAATTACTAAAAAGCCTAAGCCAAAGAATTTTAGTGCGATGGAGGGCTTTGCTCCTGCTACTAGCAGCTTCAATGTTGTTCAAAGTAATGCCATACGGGATATACGCCCACCCGAGAAAAAGGTAGCGCCCCTACCAGTGGCAGCTGAAGCCATCCCGGTGGCCGTAGCTAAAAAGGCGCAGACATCAATGAAGGCTCCTATAGCACCAATTAGCCCAATAAAATCAGCATTAGTCAATGAACTGCCTGAAGATGATATTGATGATGACCAGACTGAAGATGCAATTGAAGACATCGTAATTAGCGAGAGTAACGAATTACTTGCCGCTCAAGATGCTGCTTTACTAAAAAGCCAAAAAGAAGTTAAGAAAAAGAAAAAAGACTCTAAAATTAAGCGAATATTAAAGAGTAAGTGGTTATATTTTAGCCTTGGCCTAATAGTAATAGCTATCTTTGCCGTTCCCTACAGTCGTTACTATATTCTTGGTAAGTTTGTAAAAAATGAGTATCAATTCAGTATCGTTGACAGCACTACTAACCAAAATATTAGTGGCGCAACAATAGATGTTGCCGGCCGACTGCTAACAACTGACAGTGATGGTCAAGCAAAGATCGTTCTCGGTCTTGGGCAATACAACTACACAGTTAAAAAGCCATACTACCAGACACAAAATGATTCTATGTTTATAGGTCTAACCAACAAAAAGGCGCCACCGATAAAACTAGCGGCAACCGGACGGCAAGTGCCGGTAACTGTTCTAAATATGATTAGTGGTAGACCACTATCTGGAGCTTTAGTGTCAGTGCTTGGGACGAATTCTAAGACAAACAAAGAGGGCTTAACCTATATAGTTCTACCCACCAGCAATAATGGTTACCTAGCTACTGTAACTGCTACTGATTACAACGCTGTTACGGCCAGGATACAGGTGAGCACCAACGTAAACACCAACACCGTTAGGATAGTGCCCAAGGGTAGCGTTTATTACCTGGCGAATAAGGATGGAAAAATTAATGTGGTTAAATCAAACCTTGATGGTAGCGACCAGCAAGTAGAGCTTGCCGGTACCGGTAGTGAACAGGCGAGTACTACCCATCTGTACTCATCCCCGGACTGGAAATATTTAGTTCTTGAGGCGCAAAGGTCTGGCACCCAAACAAGTCTTTACTATATAAATACCATCACTAACCAAACTACCGAGTTTGATGGTTCAGACGTTAATTTTAAAGTCATTGGCTGGAGTGGAAATCTATTCATCTATGACGAGGTATCAACTTCTGGAGACACGTCGGTCGCAGCCAGGGAACAAATTAAAAGCTTTAACCCACTCAATCAAAAGCTGATAGTTCTAGATCAAAACCTAGTTAATGGTAGCGGTTCAGATTATGCCTATCAGTCATTTTATAACTTTGAACTACTACCAACGCTTCTGGTCTACAATACCGAGTGGACGGTATCGGGGACTTTTGATCTTGGCTCGTCAACAGATGCAATTCGGGGCGTTGGCGCTAATGGGCTAAACAAAAAAGACTACTATACTTTTCCAGCAATTAGCACGGGATCAATTCAGGTAGCTAGATATGCACCTAGTGCTCTTTACTTTAATGTAGCGAACACTACTACTAACCAGAACTCATACTACAATTTTGCTAAGGGGGCAGTGACGGCTGACAGCAGTTTAAGCCCAACAACTTTTAGCCAGACATATCCACCGTACTATTTATCTCCATCTGGCGAGGCAACTCTTTGGACAACTTCACAAAACGGTCAGCTAACATCGTACAGCGGTGATCAAAATGGCCAAAACCAGAAGCTTGTTAGACTGCCAGCTGGGTTTAGTAGTTATCAGTGGTATGACAATGTATATATTCTGCTTTCACAAGCAGGTCAGCTGTATATTTCACCATCAATCGGTTCATTTAAGCCGACTCCAATAGGAAGCTTCATTGCTTCAAATTAAGCCAAGTTTCTCTTATACCACCAGCTATAGCCGAGTGATGCCAAAAAGCATACCCCAAAGAATATAGTTATTAACACACTCCAGCCAGCCAGATCCGGTGACCAGGACGGTGAGACAAAATCGAACTCATATAATGATTGATCAACCGATACTTGCTTAAGGTTATGAGTGTTAATGTAGTTTTCAATACAAGGTATTCTATACCTACCGGAAAATCCAGTTGGTACTTGGGCCTGGCAGTAGTTCTCTGCATCAGAATATAATTGGGTATTTTCGGACGTTGTTTGCTGACCTTGCTGCTCGACTAGTCGCTTGTAAGTGTTCTCTAACTGAATCGGTGGGTAAACAGCATTTGGCCCAGTGCTAAGATTGGTGTTCATGTGACTTGTTACGTAGGCTTGGAGATTCTTTAAAGCTCCGCTAATATCACCATTATTTTGATCTGCGGCGTAAACTTCAGCCCGAAGTTTAATCATCTGTTCATTGTTAGAACGTAGGGCATAGATACAGATAGCCAATGAGATTAACGTCAGGATCAAGAAATATACTGGTTTAATCTTTTTAAAGCGCGCCGCTAGGTGATGAACTTTTCTTTTTTGCATTACAGCTTAAATTATATACCCCGGTAGACCCCCATGAGCCATTTATTGAATATATCGATACATTACGTCTTGCTATCAGCAATCAGATCACCGATACTGTAGGTGTTATGCACATACATTTTATCGCAATTGGTGGCGCTGGAATTGGACCATTGGCGCAGATTGCTCTTAAGGCTGGATACAGCGTAAGTGGCTCTGACATTCGTGACTCCGCTTACATTCGCTACCTAAAAGATCACGGTGTTTCAGATATTGAAATTGGACAAGATGAAAGCCTTATTGCTGCTGTACACGAACGTAATCCAATCGATTGGGTTGTGTATAGTTCGGCAGTAACTATGGTAGATAAATCACCGCCAATCTTAGAGTATTGTCGAAGTAATGCCATTAAGTATACAAAGCGTGATGAGTTTATTAATAAATTCATAAACGATAAAAACTTACAGATGATCGCCGTCGCAGGGACACACGGTAAAACTACCACTACAGCAATGTTGGTCTGGTTATTTAAGGGATTTAATTTGCCAATAAGCTATCTATTACCAGCAAAAGTTAACTACGGTGAAATGGGCGAATATGCTGAGGACTCAAGCTACTTTATATACGAAGCCGATGAGTTTGATCGCAACTTTTTGGCATTCAAGCCAGCCATAAGTCTAATTTCAGGCGTAAGTTACGATCATCAAGAAATTTATCCGACAGTCGACGATTACAAGCAGGCGTTTAAGGATTTCATAAAGGGCAGCACAAAGACTTATATTTGGGATCAAGATGCCAGCTATCTAGCAATCGATGGTGATGAACTTTTCATGCTTGATCATAATGACGAGCTGTTAAACAAGCTGACCATAGTAGGATTATATAATCGTTACGATGCCTTACTGGCAATCAACGCCTTCATATCAACTACGGACGTATCCTTGGAGCAAGCAATTAATAGGATGAACAATTTCCCTGGGCTAAGTAGGCGGATGGAAGAAATTGCACCAAACCTTTATTCAGATTATGCTCATACACCAGAAAAAATAGTTGGCGCAATGAGTGCCGCGAGTGAGATCGCTGCTAAAAGCAACCAAAAACTAGTAATTATTTATGAGCCTTTAACCAATCGTCGCCAGGCCTACATGGCCGGAGAGTATAAAGACTGTTTTAAGGGCGCCTCAAAACTTTACTGGCTACCAAGTTACTTAGCCAGAGAAGATCCCGCTCAGAAAATTATTAAACCCGAAGAGTTAATAGCTAAGCTCACCGATCCAAGTATTGCAGAACCAGCTATGCCAGATTCTAAACTCAAGGAACTTATAGACATGCACTTAAGCCAGGGTGATATGGTGGTTGCTATGGCCGGAGGTGGTGGCGGGAGCCTTGACGACTGGCTGCGCGAACAATATCCGGCCTAGTTTATTCTAAATGCGCCTTGTCGTAACACTTCAATTGCATCGTCGATGACTCTAACGATTGTTGATGGCTGACTATTCCCGATGTCGCCCCCATCAATATAAAAGTCGATATTCCCTGGAAAGTATTCTTTGACTTCAGCGATATTTCTGGCAGTTGGCTGTCCAGGCAGGTTAGCACTGGAAGTTAGTAATGGCCCAGTCTGCTTTAGTATTTCAATTAACTTTTCATCATCGGGTAATCTAACGGCCAGACCATTTGTCCCCAGATGAAGGTATTTAAGTTCCTCGCCGCACGGGACAACAACACTTAAAGCTGCTGGCCATAAATCTTTAACGGCAGATAAGTATCTTCTTTTAAGTCCTAGATCAACCAGCTGATCAATACTCATAGCTATGACCGTGCCTGGCTTATTCTGACGGCCTTTTAGGCTATATAACTTGCTTACTGACTCTTTGTCCAGCGCTCTCGCTACAAGCCCGTAGACGGTGTCTGTCGGCATAATACCAACAGCGCCTGGTTGACTTAAAGATTTAGTAACTTGATTCATATACAGATCTATAGCTAATTCTAACTACTTTTCTTATATGCAAGTAGAGCAATAGCAATCAGCACAATAATTGCCACAATGCCAAGTATGACGGCAATGTTTGATGAGCTAGACTTGTGCTTAGTTTTTTTAGGTTGTTCTACGATGTTCTGCTGCTCAGCTGCTTGTCTAGCGGGTTGCTGAGCACTGTTCATTGGCGTGACCTGGTCGATTACTTTAGTTTGCTCTGGCTGCACAGCAACAGGTTGTTGGTTAGTATCTTCCATCTAATTAGTAGCGCCTTTTCTTTAACTTTTATACTTTGCAAACCAGGTCATAAGTACGGTTATACAAAACCAGTTTGGGATAGCAATTAGTAAGGCTAAACCTATATTATCCAGATAGTAAACAGGAGCATAGATGCTATATATCAAATATGCAAGGTACGGAATATAGGTTAACGCACCATAGACATTGATTGGAATGTAACTGTGCCTTAAAGGCTTATACCAAGCTTTATTAGTTTTGCTCATAATATTTATAGCTATAAGTATATTTAAAAACCCCTCTTTTATCAAAAGGGGTTTTTAAGCTAAGGCCTTAGCCAACTAGGAACTTTACGGTTTTGTAGTAGTAGGGCTACTTGTTTGCGGGGCTGCTTGAGGCGTGCCAGTCGAAGATGAAGCGCTTTGATCGCTACACTTCTGACCATTTGGGTTGGCCTTTTCAAAGGTTACCACTGCTTTTGCTACCTGACCGCTAGGAGATAGATTCTCCCAGAAAGTAATCTGTGATCGGTTAATGATCATTTGATCAAGTGGAGCGTGAAGTTCACATCCAAGCTTTACCAAGGAAACACTAGTGTTTGCGCTTGATGTTGTGCTGGACGAACTGCCGCTACTTGTTTGTAGGTAGTAAATGTTGTCAAGAACACCATAACTACTGTTTAGAGTCTTCAAGTTACCGAAGTATACCTGACCAGTATTTAAGAACACTGCCTGTAGTTTGTTTGTGTCTATGTAGTTACTTTCACCCTTAGCCTGAGCATTACTACTCCCAAAAGCCAAAAATACTAGTAGACCGATTAGAACAACGACAATACCGAGCATGAATATAGCTTGTACGATCTTCATGCCTCTTCCGTCGCTGGAACTCTTACTTTTATGACTGTTTCCTGCAGAACCAAATGAGCTAGCCTGTTGGCCATTAGGTGCTGCACTTTGTGGTTGTTGAGGACCACGATTCGATAAATCCATATTTTATTTCCTTCCACCCCTATAGTTTTTATGGTTACTGAATTAGTGTATTACAGCAACCTGGTGTATGCAAGTAAAAAGCTGTGTATTTCTAGATAATTATTGTGGCTTTTATATGGCTATTAGCTGAATAATAATAGATTAAGGGGTTGACAAATAAAATGACCCAAGAGTATGTTAGGGGTACACTACTAATTATAAGAGAGGGAGAACTAAACATATGGCATACCAGCATACGAACTCTAAAGGCGTAACTTATCACCTTAATTCAAAGGAAGTTACACTACGCGGTGGCAAGAAGCAAGTTATCTATTACTTCAGCAAAGATTCACGACCTGAGGCAACTGACTTGCCAAAAGGTTACGAAGTTAACGAAAACCCACGAAACGGTTTTCTAACTGTCAAGCGCTCAGCTTAGTCCTTTAAGACTATATTAAGTAACGCTTGAACTATAAGGCTCGGTATTAATTTACCGAGCCTTATTTTATTAATTAACATCTAGACTGATATAATTGGATTCATAATATGGCTCAACCAATCTTGAAAATTAAGAACTTAAAGAAGTTCTATGACGATAAACCAGCTGTAAATGGCATATCGTTTGAAGTCGAAGAGGGTGAGATATTTGGCATTCTAGGACCTAATGGTGCCGGCAAGACAACCACCTTGGAAATGATCGAAACATTGCGTGAGATCGATGAAGGGACAATAACACTCGATGGCCTTGATGTTAAAACTCAGCCTGAAGAAGTTAAAAAAATAATTGGCGTCCAACCACAAAGCCCTTCGTTCCAAGATAAACAAAAACTGACTGAAATAATTGAGCAGTTTTCTGCGGCTTATGGTGAACGGGTCAAACCCCAACAATTCCTAGACGATGTTCAGTTAGGTGAAAAATCAAATAGCTTTGCCGAGCAATTAAGTGGCGGGCAACGACAAAGGCTTAGTATTGCCGCAGCTCTGGTACACAGCCCTAAAGTATTTTTCCTAGATGAACCAACAACTGGCCTTGATCCACAAGCAAGGCGTAATTTATGGGGACTTATTAAAATGGTTCGTGATCGTGGAGTAACAGTAATTATGACTACTCATTATCTTGACGAAGCCGAGCTACTTTGTGATCGAGTAGCAATAATGGACACTGGAAAGATAATTGCCCTGGATACGCCTCATAATTTAATCAAACAGTTACTAAAGCGTGGATTCAAGAAAGAACAACAGGTTGAGCAAGCTAACCTTGATGATGTATTTATTGATCTAACCGGCAAGGCGTTAAGAGATTAGTCATGGCTAGCACTAGCAAGAAACCACTTACCCCATGGCAGAAGAAAATATACACCGTATTAATTTTCACTAAGCTAAGTACTAAGCGATTTTTTAGAGACCGCTTGGCACTATTTTTTACTATTCTTTTTCCATTAATATTTCTGTTCGTTTTCGGTAGTCTATCCAAAGGCGGGGGGAGCGTATCATTTCGGGTAGCTGTTATAAATGAGTCCAATTCTCCGTACTCGAAAGTCTTTGTCCAAGAAATAGGAAAACAAAAAGTATACAAGGTAGATAGCTCTGTTACTACACTGGCTCAGGCCCAGGATAAGATGGGAAAGAGTCAGCTTGACGGGACTATAGTATTACCTAAAGACTTTGGTAGTGTGGCACCAGGGACAACTGTTCCAACAGGGCAAATACAAGTTCTCTATACTCAAAATGATCAAGTTTCAGGGGATACATTAACGTCGGTATTGCAGGCTCAGCTTAAGGAAATAAATGGTAAATTTGTTGAACAGAAAGTTCCATTCAGTGTTGTCGGTAAGCAAATCAATGAGCAGAGCCTTACTACCTTTGACTATACATTTGCTGGCCTTCTCGGGTTTTCAATAATAGGTATAGGTATATTCGGCCCGATAAATATTTTCCCAGAGCTTAAGAAGCAGGGGATACTTAGACGTCTACACACTACCCCAATAAGGGTTTGGCAGTACTTCATGGCCACTATGTTCAGCCAGGCGATTACTGGAACTCTATCAATTGCTATCCAATTTGTGGTTGCTATAACTGTTTTCCATCTTAAGATTGACGGTAATTTATTAGCGATTCTGGTATATACAGTACTTTGTATCTTTATGATACTAGGCATAGGCCTAGCGATAGGTGGGTGGGCCAAGAATGAGCGGCAGGCGGCACCACTTAGCAACATAATAGTATTCCCGATGCTGTTTTTGTCTGGCACTTTCTTCCCAAGATTTGAAATGCCACATTGGCTACAAACGATAACTAACTACTTACCACTAACCCCTGTGATCGATGGTTTAAGAATGCTAACCACAGAGGGCAAATCATTATTTGAAATCGGCCCTCAGTTAGCCCTAGTCGGTATTTGGATGATCATTATTTACGCTATCGCTTTCAGGGTCTTCCGCTGGGAATAAGTGGCCATAGCGCTATTGCTAAATACTGCATTTAGTAGTATAATATAGACATGCAAGATTCAAGCTTCTCACATAATGGCTACCCGTCGCGCCCCTTCAATGATCTGTCTCGTGTAGAGCATGCAATTCTTAGACGAGAACAAGGAGCAGTACAAGCTGAGCTTTTTGCAGAGCATACTCAATTTGCAGGAGAAGTTGCAATTACAGAGGGCTCTGGCCCGGTGAGCGTAACTGACACCGAACTCATCGTACCAGAAACGACAGTCGCAGGCCCACAAGTTGAGCTGGATTTAGTATTTGACCAGCCTGATAAAGACGACCCTGAATCTGGAGGCGCACTCGGTGAAGAGTTTGATATTGCCGAAAGGTTATTCGGTGCAGTTCAGGAAGGTAGGGAGCTATCAGGTATACCACGTGGCGCCTCTCCGAAAGCCGAAGAGCTTACTGGTCTATCTGGCATAAAAGCTGCTGGTGCTTCATATAGTAGGGCCGAAAAGAAATAGCTAAACTCGTAAAATAGATCAAATTATAGTGAGGAGACTTTATGGCTTCAAGCCAAGGCCCAGAACAACCTACATTGTACGTTCGCGCCATTGAATCTGGGCAGATGATTGCACATGATTTTTCGCTTGACGGTCTAGTAGCAGTATCTACGGCTGAGAGTAATCTTCATTTCCAAAATGTTCTTACCTACGTTAGACGCTCAATGATGTTAAGAGATACCGTAGGGCCGGTGACTCCAGAGATGGAGACGCAAAGAGAAGAATATAATCGTTTAGCCAGGGAAAGCTACGATATGGCTACCGGAATAGATAAGCTATTTCCTGCTTTTAGACATCGAGAAATAACCAGGGAAAGGGCATCGCACTTTTTAAATTATCAAAAGGTTACCGATAGATATTACTTGGCCCCAGATAGACTTCGAGCCGCCTTTATCAGAAGACACGAACTAGTGGATAGTTTTAGGCGTGAACAGTGGTTTAGGAAATCTAGAGCCAATCGTGAGAGGGGGATACATCTTCCTAAAAGGCTTGTAGTAGAGCCAAAACGAGGCACTCTTAGTGCCGAAGAGCTTACGCTTAATGATCAGGAAAGAATGTCCGCAAGCTATAGAGATACACGAGCAGGATTTTTGCCTACCACCGATAAGGAAAAAACTTTTGTGCTTGGGGCGCTAAATTATCTAAACAACCCCGATTTTCCTTTGTATATGACCAATCAATTGTTAGAAGTAATAAATAGAACGATGAGAATAAAAAAGAACCCAGAAATCGATTATCTAGATCGTGACCGGGTAACCATCACTCTAGTCTATGAATTAGAAGATTATATTAAGAATGCCGTTGCATCTAGGGCAGCTTTAGAGGAACTTGATCTGAGACTTATAGACTGTGTAAATACCAGAGTTACCGTGGCCGAGGAAGCTGAGCAACTCGCAGGAACTGAGGCTGGACTGATAGCCTTACTTCGCTACATCGACCTAAAGAAATATATGGATCATGGCGTTGGCGAGGTGTTTGCTAGACCAACTAAATTTACCGATGACGCTAGGGTAATGGATCGTGGCGAAGGTAAACATAAGACCGTCAATGACCAGTACACAAGCCCAGTAAATGACGAAGATGAGGTGCGTCGTATTCTAGCAGTAGTAGGTAATATGAAAATTGGTGAGATTAGGGGCGAGATTACATCAGCTATTATCGATCAGTCAAGACGAGAGAGTTTCCATAAACAAATACTTGAGCAAATCGCCAACCCGCCAGCCGACCTACCAGGCCCAGCGAGACGTGCGCTTAATAAAACTACTGAGTTGGCAAGAGAGATCTATACATCAATCTATCCTCCAGAAATAAAGGATGAAGTATCATAGATCCTATGTTGGCTATATCGAAACTAAAAAAACCAATCTTTATATTAGCGCCAATGTATGACGTTACTGACACGGTATTTCGTCAGATTATTGCTGACTTAGCACCTCCAGATCTATTTTTTACAGAGTTTGTTAATGTCGATGGTCTACAAAGTAAGGGACGGCAAGAAATCATTAGCTACCTAGACTTTAGCCCAAAAGAGAAACCAATTATTGCTCAGGTATGGGGACTGCAGCCAGAAAACTATTTTAAAACAGTAAAAGAACTCAGTGCTATGGGATTTGCCGGGATAGATATAAATATGGGTTGTCCAGCAAAACCAGTAGTTAAAAACGGTGCCTGTGTCGCCCTTATCAATAATAGAGACTTAGCAAAAGAAATAATTCAAGCTACCAAAGAAGGCTTGGGTGAAGGCATGAGCTTAAGTGTTAAGACTAGACTTGGATTTAACGATATAGACTACACATGGCACGAATTTTTGCTCGGACAAGATCTGGATATGTTAATCGTTCATGGAAGAACCAAAAAAGAAATGAGCAAGGTGCCAGCTAACTGGGAAGCAATAAGTGAAGTAAGAAAGCTTAGAGATAAAATGTCGACGGATACTTTAATAATCGGCAATGGTGATGTTATGAGTAGAGTCCAAGGTAACGAGCTAGTAAATAAGTATGAGCTAGATGGCGTTATGATCGGCCGCGGAATATTCAGTGATCCGTATATCTTCTCTGAATCTAGTCCGTGGGAAAATTTATCTCCGGAAGAAAAGATAAAGTTATTTAAGAAGCACATTCAGCTATTTGAAGAGACCTGGAAGGGGACAAAACCAACTCAGCTTCTTAATAAATTCTGCAAAGTATATATTAATAACTTCCCCAGAGCTAAGGAAATGAGAGAAAAACTTATGAATGCCAACTCCACTCAAGAGCTACTAAAAATGCTTTAGATTACAGCTATATCTTGCTAATGCCAAAAATTCTAGTTTGGTGGGGCATTTTGTACGAAGTTAGAACCATCCTGACATACAGTAATATTTAGCTTGAGTACCTGGTGACCTCACAATACGCTAGTGCTTGCATTAATTTACCAAGCTCTTATGATGTAATTAAAGGGAGATATATTTATGGCTATTTACGAAGATGGTTCGGTAGAACTCTGTCCAGGCTGTCCAGCACAGAACAATTATTTAGGAGAAGCTGACCAGGACTCGATAGTAGTAGCCGCCACGCGACAATCTACTGTAGAACGTGATAGGACTGAATACGTTTTCGAGTTAGAGGTTGGTTTTGTTGACCCCGAGGGTGGAAAGTCAGAAGTAATTACTGGCTGGACCCACGTGCCCAAGAATTCCTCAAAGCCAAGTAAGGGTCTAAGAAGAGCTGAAAGCATAGGCAAGCGTACTGCAAGGGGTCTTATCGAGAGGGTAAGTCATTGTAGCCAAGCTAGCGTTGACGGTGAGGGCAAAAGATCTTGTCCAGCATTTTCTCAAGATGTATTTAGGGCGATGGTTGATGAAGCACAACACCAACAACCTAGCTAGTAAAACTAGTATATATCATGCTGCCTGGTCATTCCTTTATAGATAGATCTACACCGGAATTGAACTAGGTTTATATTATTCAGCTTGAATTTGCTTAACTGCTTGTTCAAAGGCTTGCATATCAGTGTTTGCTTGGTTCTGAATTGTTGTATCTGATGAACATGCTGCCTGAGGATGAGTATAGAAGTAGTAATAGTTCCCGACTTTTACAGCATCGATAGTGTGTTCTGATAGGAGTGTTTGATTTGTTTGAGGATCAATGTCTGTCGGAGAAAACCGAGTTATCACGCCCTCGCTTACGTTGTTGGCAGCACACTGATCACTACTGTGTGATTGTACTGAGAGATAAGCATAGCCATTATTATAGTAGTAATATGCGTCAGAAATAGAACTTGTAAGAGGTATTTTTACTCCCCATTCTTTTATTACCATGTAGCTAGGCGTAGATGTTGTTGTGGTGTTCGTACTTTGGGTTTTTGGTTGTAATACAACCGTCTTAGTCACCGTAACAACCTTGGGCACAGTAGTCTTGTGATCCTTATATACCAAATATCCAACGCCACCTATAAGAACTAATACAAGAATTACTATCAATAACTCAACTACACTAAAACCTTTTTCGTTAAACTTAGACATAAAACAATCCTTAAGGTTTAAATATTTACCTTAAGAATAGTTCAATAACTAAAAGATCACAATAAGCATAAGAAGTTTGGTGGACTTGAATGGAGCTTTTTGGAACCAGGTTTACGAACAATTTAGAGCTTGGTATAGGGAGTTTCACCATGCTCCAGTTGATAAGCTGTTAGTAACTGTCAGAGCTTCATAGAACCACACTATCTATAAACATCTTTACGATGCCTAATCCGAAGTATGAGAATTTCATCGCCAGGTTTTAACAAAACAATCAGTCTGTATGCTCCGACACGAAACCTATGAGTAGCACCTATATATTTAACAAGTGGTGTTGCAAATTCTATAGGGCTTTCTGTACTTTGCCAATACAAGAGCCTTGCCTTTAACCGTGATTGGAAGATTCTTGGTAATTTTTCTAGGTCTTTTTTCGCTGACTCCGAGAAAATAAACTGCATAATGACCTAGTCTTTTATATTAGAAAATACTTCCTCAAGCGTATATGTTTTATCCGCTGCAGCAACCTTTAGGGTTGCCAAGAATTCAGTGTCTTGTGATTCTAGCAGGTCTTCTAAGTAGTCTAGGTCTATAAGAGCCAGATCAGGACGGCCCCGCTTAGTAATAATAGCCATCGTCTTTCCACCTCGGACTTTTTTTGCTATCTTTGAATAAGAATCACGAAGTTCTGTTGCCCCTACTATTGTAGTCATAACGCTATCCTTTCGTATATTCTAATTATACATTTCAAACGTATACTCTGTCAATAGAATAAGCTTTGTGGTGGGGCGCACTGAACCAAGCTAGAACGATTTTGCTAACTATTGCACCCAAGCCTAGCAAATAGCGGTACTATAAAACTGATGGTATTCTTAAATTGTGCAGAAAAATAAAAAAGTGCCCCAATAGGTGCGAGCCTAGTTATCTTGTCCTCAGCTTTTTATGCAAGCTATGGAATTTGGACAAAACTTATGGGTAGTTATCTTGGCGGCTACACAGCCTCTGCATTAAGAAGTATTTTGGTTCTAGTAATTCTTCTACCTGTCGCATTAATTTATAAAAGCCTCGGACCCTTTAAATTGAAGAAAACCTGGCCGTACTGGTTAGGTTTAATAGGCTTCTCATTCTTCATATGGGGACCTTTATATTACGCCATACTACATGCTGGAATTGGTATATCAATTAGCCTTAATTATGCATGTTACATAATTGGAATGTTCTTCTTCGGTTGGTTATTTGCTAACGAAAAATTCACAAAAGACAAGTTAATATCAGTAATCTTAGGAATTATAGGTATAAGTTTTATTTTCGGTCATAGTTTGTCGCACTTGGGCTGGATGCCTCTGAGTGCCGCGGCTTTAAGTGGAGCCTGTGCAGCTGGTGTGACGTTTTTCACTAAAATCATCCCTTATAAGACTACTCAGACAACAGTATCACTCTGGGTGTCGGCAGCTATAGCCAATACAATCATGATTTTTGTAGTGCATGAAAGAGTACCATCAGTAGCCTGGAGTAAAGAATGGTTCTACTTATTAATTTTTGCTATAGCATCAATAATCGCTTCCTGGTGCTTGATTAGGGGACTCAAGTTAATTGATGCTGGAGCTGCTGGCATACTCGGTCTCTCAGAAATAATTTTTGGAGTATTATTTGGTGTAGTTTTTTTTCACGAAAGTCTTGGTTTAATAGAAATTATTGGGGTAGCAGTAATTCTATCAGCAGCGGCAATACCCTACTTAAAGGATTACAGGGCTAATAATAAGAAAGTTACTTCATAAGGACAGAAAATGGTCTAGTGAGTAAACTTTATATATCATTGGTGGGGGTGGGTTGGATGAAATGGCACCAACTTAAGGCTGAGCTAGTAGGGATGTGGAGAATACACAAGCCAATCCAAGATGCTAGGCTTTGATACTAATAGTTTGATGCACGAACTAGTTTTTATAGTTAGCTAAACAAGATAACTTAACTAGAGATGGCTTTCATTATTCTGATCAATATCCGATATTTTTTGTTGAGTTGTATCGGCAGTGCTTTGATTATTTACAGTTTGGAGGTTCGCTTTTTTCTTATTAAAGTAACTTAAGGTGAAGAAAATACCCGAGATGAGACCCCCAATAATTAATGCAGGTATTGCTAATTCAAAACTAATTTTACCCTGGAGTAGTTGATCAAATACATTTGGAGCAATACTTATACGATCGCTATAAGAGCTAAAGCCTCCTAATTCATCCTGAAAAGCCACACTTAGAGTTGAATTAGATGGAACTGATTGACCGATGTTTAGACTGACTATTCCATTGCTGTCTGTATTAACGGTTTTTTGGAAGATTATCTTGTCTGACGGCTCAAGTCCTCCAACACCATAAGTCACAGAAACTTTCATTGGCGAGTTTTTGAGCGGACTGTTTTTCTTATATGCTCTGAATGTGAGTTTATTTGTAAACCCTACAATAATCTTTTTACCATTTACGGGCTTAATAGTGTAGTTAGTTTGACCAGTTATACCTGAATTCCAATTCGGTTCAAAATATACACCTCTTATGCAAGAAGTGCTCGGGTCTGCTGTTTTTGTTACTAGGGTAAACTGTGAGTTATTAGGTATGGTGTTTATGAAATTTGCAGGAGCATTTATCAGGGCTGAGGAATAATAATACTTAACGTCACTGCAAAGTTGTCTTGATGCAGTTACGCCCTTAGTGCTATTTCCAGCATGATATGTCAATGTGATTATGCCATTGTTGCTTTGGGCCGAGTCGAAATTAACAGTTCCAATTACTCCTGTAGTGGGGATAGGATATATTTGTGAAGTTACCTCAGGAGGTGCTGCTAAAGCATCAATACTGATCAGTGTATACGGGAAGATGACGACAGATAGAATCAGTATATATTTTAGCCGTTTCATTATGCGGAGTATACCAGATTTATGTTCAAGCAATAATGTCTATGCCTAATAGACAATTGTAGGATTCACTATATAAACAAGCATAATCGGAATGGTGGACCTATTAGAAAAAGATTTACACTTAATTACAGAAGAGTTAGTTAGATGGCGAGTTATCATCGGTGATAAATACCTTACATATTTTATGAGAAAGGACTCAAACAGATTGCTTGATGTGCCTCAGGGTCTTAACACTAGTTAGAGTTTACTAATATTAACCTCAAAGCTAATACTCACTTCTTCTAGGAACTGTTTTAAACTTATGGTCATTATTCCAAAGTTCTTGCAAGCAGCAGGTAAATTCGTAGTCTTATTTTGGTTCTCCTGAGTAACTAAAATGAATTCTTTCTCATTTTCTGACTTATTATTATCTATCGCTAAAGCAACTAACCAAGGATCTGCATCTTCTTTTTCATTTTCTGGTTTTACGAGCTTAGGGTACTTTTGTACAACTTCAATCATATAAGCAACCTGTTCTGGTGTTTCTAGTGGGAAGTACTCCTTTTTAGGTGCTAACCATGCAGAAACTTTGTCTGGATCTTTTGAGGCACTAACGATTTCTTCATAAACATACCTATGAGATATTATCTTACCGCTAGTTAGTAACTCGTCCAGCTTATCCCAAACTGGCTTAGGAATTTCAATTGAATTTTCATTTATTCTATTTAATTCTATAAATATACTGGAATCAATTATATATATTCGCTCTGTCTCAGCGGGCTGGTTCATCTAAGTATCCTGCCTACTTAACCCCGCCACCTTTAACCCTAATACATCTCTAACTACCGAAGGACTTAATCTCTGTGAATCATATTCAGTTATAACAAAATCAAAGAATTTATTACCTCGTTGACTTTTACTGGTAAGAATTGGAGCGGGACCACCAGTAGAATCTCGTTTTTTATACTCCCTCTTCTTAGCTTGAATTATTGCCATTAATTCTTTGTATAGTGAATCCTCTATCAAATCTAAGTTATGACATCTAATCAGAAATGCTTCTGCACTCACTCCTAAACTAGCAGCATTAGTTTTTAGCTCCTCGTAAGATATGGGAGGTATTACTTCGTCCTTGGGCATTAAGAATTCTGCTGCAAAGTGATTGCACTTTGCTTCGTTACCATAGGGGGTTCTTGCTCCATTATCAGTAAAACAAATTCCCGATTCACCTCCTATAATATGTGCTAGCTCATGAAATATAGTAAAGACTTTGCGGTTGTCAGATATTTTGCTATTTAGGGTTATAGCAAAAGGTTTACCTGTTTCTATATAGCTAAAGCCATCGAATTCTTCATTCTCTATAGGAAACTGGAATACAAAAATGCCTAGTTTTTCTTCAACCTTATGACGCCAGTACATAAAATTATTATTTCTAATTCTTCTTTGTTGAATAACAGAAGTGCCTAAAAGGTCCCTTAAGTACAAGCTTTGGTTTTCTTTGGTCAATCTAATATCTTTTAACCACTGGTATTGTTCTTCAATTTGTTTATTATTTACAGCGTCTCTATATAAAGCAAGATAACGACTAGTCCGTCTTATTGCCAATAATGTGTCTCTGTGCAATCCTTTTTGAGTTGAATTAAGATTACGATAATCATTTGGTTTTTTAACCTTACTAGGGACATCATTTAAAAAGAATGTAGGAACTTGTCTTTTATAGAATTTTGCAATTCTTCTTAGGTCTGTATACTTTAAGTCCTTACCACTAGACTCCCAAGCTTGAACGACTGCTTCGTCAGTATTAAGATGGTTGGCCGTATCACTTACATCAAAACCTAGCTCATTTCTAGCCCAAATGAGTATTTTTGGGTTTACATCTACTTTAAACACGCTCATCTACACAAACCTCTATTGGTCTTATTCTAGCAGACTTAAGCCAATATAATATTTACGTCGCACATTCTCTATCTTACGACGTATCTTAACAGAGGTAAGGTCATTTATTTAACGACAAATGGCTTTGTCAAGGCTGTGATAAATTTTCATTACCCCTGTTAAAAAACATATTATACAATGTTGATATTTTTCACTACTTTGCTATAAACTTAGCTATAAATAGTTCTTAGAAATTGACAAGTATAGCAAAAGTAGAGTATTTTAAATGTAATAAAATAGAACAAAAAAGAATCGAAAATCAAAAGGAAAAAGTATGTCTGAAGATGCTCCACAAGCTGAAATACCAAAGCCAGAAGGAACCGAACACCAACAAGTCATAGAACCACATTCAGTGATGACAGAAGGAGTCCACATTCCTGTTTCAGAACATACAGAATTCCCTGACACGTCTGTGACCGATGAAGAAAAGGCACACGAAATGGCTATTGCCGAGAATGCCAGAAGAGATGAAATGCGTGCAGATTATATTAGTGAATCTGAGAGTGCGGGAAAAGATCCTGAAGATCCTATTACGCTAAGGTCACAAAAGGTAGCAGAAAAGGTTATGGGTAATTCGGCAGCAGAACGTCAAGCAGATATTTATGACGGCGTGCCTGTTTCAGAATCTTCAAGCGTTGAACATACCCAAGACGAAAGCTCTAATTCTCATGAAGAAATTAGACCAGTTAATGAAATTGCATTAAATGGAGATGGACTTTATGGAAGTCGAGGACTTGCAGCACTATATGATAAATTCAGGGACTATGTTGGAAAAGGTGGAGAAACAGAACCACAAGTTGAGCTCACTAACGAGGGACTTACAAGCTTGTATGACGCCTTAATCTATCACTTTAAAGATATTGAATACCCTCGTGAACTAGGTCATAAAGCTATATTATTAAAATCGATCCCCGAAACTCAGCTTAATGAGTTTATCACTAGAACCGACAGGCTTGGCAGCATCATCGAAAATTATGGTTTAGACGAACCAGATGGCTCAGATGAACTTATTGATATAGCAGAAAAACTTGCTGGTAAAGATAACAGAATTATGGATCAGTTGTATTGGGAAGGTGGAATTCATACCGCTCCAACAGTAATATTAGAGACATTGATAAAAGCAGAAGCTCAAGCTAAAAGAGGAATCTTTTCAAGGTTTCAGGGCAAACAGCTAGTTGCTAATTATTTACTACACTACTTTGATGATGGCAGAAAAGCTCATCAGGAAAGCCAAGATGAAATGGGTCTTGATTTAACTTATGATGATGTCACTGAGCGAAAAGGTAGAATAACTTCTGAAGTTAAGATCATTACACCACCTGAAGTTCAGTCAAGAAAAGATAAGCTTAAAAAAGCTATAGAGAAATCATTGTCTGAGCTCCCTACGAAATCTGACGGAGAATAATTTGAGAAGTAACTCTAGGTTAATTTGCGAAATGGTTTACTATTGAAGAAGCATTTAGCTACCTTCAGCATATGATATTAAGAAAGTACTAGAGAGGTAAACTAAATAAATGTCCGTAAAACACGATATACCCCTAAAAACTCAAACTACTTCATCAAATTGCGTTCAAACATCTACATCTCAATTTCTTAGTTTTTACGAAATTAATATTAGTCCTGAAGATATAGAAAAGGATATACCCGTAAGAACAAACTCTGAAGACAAGCCTATGGGTACCTTACTTGCGGATATTGGAACGTGGTTTATAAAATCTTATGGCTTAAAAGCTAAGATGCACGTTTTTGATGTTCAGATAATTGATCGAACATGGTCATCTTTATCTCAGTCCGAGCTACTAACTGAAATGAAAAAAGTTCAAGAAGAAGGGATAAGTACTGCACTTTCACCTCTCTCCGCCATTTTAATAGATGCCTATGTAAAATATCTTGAGTCTGGCGGACTAATAGACATTGCTAAATGCACTAACAAATTATTACAAGAGCTACTAGATAAGGGTCCCGTCATCGCAATAATTAGCTTTAATTATATGTATGATTATCCGAGGCTTTCCTATGATAAAAGTATTAAGAACTACGTGCCTGACACTATTGACGGTAAAGTAGTTGAACATGCCATTGTGCTAACTGGCTATGAGAATGGAACTTATCTCTATAATGACCCTGATGCTGAAAAAGGTGGTCAACACCAAGTAGATGAGGATATTTTAATAGGAGCCATTTGCACATCTCAGATAAACTCAGATAATTACCTTTTAAGCGTGGAGAAAGTTTAACTATATGACCTTAAAAACTGTTAGTGGCAAAGATTTAAACCCAATTGGAATAGGTACTTGGGATGTTAATAGTAAAAGAAATCCTGATAATTTATCAAGTAAGTATGGTGGTGTAGACCCAGTTAAGGGTAATGAAGACAAAGCTATAGAAGCTATACGTTATTCAATATCTAAAGGACAAAATAACATAGACTGTGCTGAGCTATACGGAAGTTTTTATACAGATGAAGTAGTCGGTCAAGCGATTGAAGGTCAGTCACGTAATGACATATTCATTGGTGATAAATTATGGAAGACAAGTCTGGCTAATGGTACTGTTCGGCCCACTTTTGACAATATGTTGCAGAAACTTAAAACAGACTACTTAGATATGTTGACTATCCACGCTCCGTTTGCAGACACGCCTTGGCAAGAAGCTATCCCCCAAATTGACGAGCTTATTAACGAAGGTGTTGTTCATCATTTCGGAGTAAGTAACTTTAGTATAGAACAAATGAAAGAAGCTATGTCTCTTTCTAGGCATCCTCTAGAGGCAAACCAGATGAACTTTAATCTGTTGTATCGTGACGAAGTTAACCAAGAATTTGTCGATTTTTGTGAGGAAAATAACATTGCAATAATAGCCTATCAGCCTATAAAGCGAGGTGAAGTAATGCATAATGAAACTATTATTAAGATTGCCCAACAACATTCTGCTACTCCTGCACAAGTAGCACTGGCTTGGCTTTTACGGTTAGAAGCTATGCCAATACCTAAGGCACTGTCAAAAGAGCACATTGACGAGAATTTTGAAGCTCTAAATTTAAAGTTAACAGATGAAGAATTTGCTGAACTTAATGCTATATAAGTAAAAAGAAGGCACAAGGATTCTTAGCACGCTATTGTTGAAGCGACTATTAGCTCACAATAGTAATATGTCTATAAAACAAGTTGGTAGACCAACAGTAATAACTAAAATAACTGTCCAAAAACTAGAACAGGCTCTTAGGGACGGTTTTACTGTTGAAAGAGCTTGTAGCCTATCTGGTATTAGCCGTAGCACTTATTATGCCCACCTACATACCGACACTACCTTTATGAACAAAATGGAACTATCTCAATCGTGGGCTACTGAACGAGCAAAGCAAGTTGTTATCCAAGAAATTAACAAGGGCAACTTAAAAGCTTCTCAGTGGTGGCTAGAACGCAAGCTAAGGGCTGAGTTTAGTCTTAACCCACCCCCAATCACTCCGCAAGATGATGGCAACGAGTTCGTAAACCAGTATTTTGACGGCAATCAAGAAAAGTTCTTGAACTTTATGTCGAAGACCATTGAAGCCATGCGAGAGCCTATTAAAACTCAGGTGTAATAAATAATACACCAATAAATACTTGCTACTTTGTCCAATTAGGTCTACTATGATTGCACATTTGACGGAAGCTGGACACAGCTACTAAAACAAATATGTTCGTTAGGTTAGTAGGAGAAGTAGAAGTTAAGGACTAGTGGCTATTTCGGTAGACCATTAGGTAGGCAGTTCTACAATTTCTCGTCTACGCAGATTGCTACATTAGACCCTGCCCCGATGTGTGCAGCAATCACCAGACACACCAGTTACAAATAGATTACTTAGCTCTTTGGATACTAAGCCTGTTTCAGATTTGTCAAAGAAATCTCAACCAGACCAGAAAAAAGAGTTACCATATAAATTACAGCTAAAGCAGAATACTATTCTTTGGGCTGAGTATTTATATCGTGAATATAAAAGAGAAAAGTCTGCACTAGGAGAGGATAATCAAAAACCTACACATCATGATGACGTTATCTAGATTAACTATTAAGTGTAGTGAAAGCAGTCTCTGTTCCGTGTCATGCGGTGTAGGTCAGAGGCTGCTCTTACTGGTCTGGAGTAGTTATGTCTGAAGCAATAGCTATAAGAAGAGTATCTTCTAAGAAGCAGCAAGAAAATAATCATAGCCTTGAACAACAAGACAGCAGTGTTCAGAATATGGCAGCAGTTTTAGATACCGTTATTGTTATGGAGTGGGCTATGGCTACGTCAGCGAAAAAAGGCAAAAACTTAAAAAGAAAAGACCTCCAAGCTGCATTAAGTTTCTGTAGATATAACCGAAAGGTTAAATACCTTTTGATCGATAAGGTAAGTCGCTTTATGAGAGAACTGGAAATGACTTTTTACTATAAGGTTGAATTTAAAAAACTAGACGTCAAGCTAATCTTCTGTGACCCGTCACAGCAAGAACTTAATGGTGATAATGCAAAGGCAAGCTATGAACTTGCAAGAAAAGGTTATGATGCTGAAGTTGAAAATGAAGAAAGATCAAATACTTCATTTACAAAAATGAAAGCTAGAGTTGACTTAGGCTATTATCCTTTCTATCCTCATCAAGGATATAAAAAAACAGATGCGGAGGACGGTCTACACGTACCAGATCAGCCCCGCTATAATTTATTGAAACAAGCTTTAAGATCCATTGCTAACTTTGATATGACAGTAAAAGAAGCGTTGCTGTGGCTCACTGCAAACGGATACAGAACCCCAAGAACATACCGAAAGGATAAAGAAGGACATCGTGTTCAAAAAGGAAATAAAAAGCTTGATAGAGATACTTTTGAAAATCATATATTAGTAAAACCATACTATGCGGGCACAGTCGAAGTCAGTGATTGGCCTATTAACAAACACGGTCTCCACAAGGCGATGATTACTCCCGAAGAACATGAAACAATTGTTGCCATTGTTAAGGGCAGAAAGATTCGTAGAATTAAAAAGAATAATCCTGATTTTCCATTAAACAGAGCCATACACTACCCGTGTAGACATCTAAATGGAAAGATTGTGGGAATAAATCACTCAAATGGTAAGGGATGGACTAGGAAAGACTATATGTGCAGAGCATGTAAGAAATGTATGCCACAAGAACTTGTTCATGAATCATTAAATGATACTTTGTGTCGAATAAAACCTACAGATAAGAGCAAACGAGAACTAAAAACTGCTCTTAGGAATACTTGGAATAAAAATGAAGAATACCGTATATCAATGACTAGACAACTAAAATACAGATTAGTTGAGCTAGAGAATAAGAAAAGCGAGTTCATAAATACCCTATCAGTAAATCCTGACATTGCTGAAGATATTAAAAGTGAAATATATAAAATTAAGCTCGAAATAGTTAATATCAAAAAAGAAATTAATGACTTAGGTAAAGTTGAGGAAGATTTTACTGAGTTCTTGGATTACTCCTTAAACTACATAGAAAATATGAGAGATAAATGGTGGGAATTACCTAGTGATGGCCTTAATGAGTGTAAACAACTACTTTTTCAAGACGTAATATTAGTAAATCAAGATGGAAAAGTTTACACCCCTGAATTAAGCACCATCTTCTCCTTATTCAAACAAAAGAACGACTCTAAGGTCGTTCAAAATGGCAACATGGTGGAGATTGGCTCAGTTTATTTGAAACAAGACCACTAGAGGATATTCTAGCAGACATAGCCGAGGGCTGGTCCAATACGCAGCGCGCTATTGGCAGGGTTAGAGCTGGTGTAGCCACTGAGGTTAACTATGTTCTGTAGGTGATAAAGACTATAAGACGAAAACGCTTGAAACAAAGTAATTATCTATATAGCCAGATAAGCCCAGCCGCCAGGCCAGAAATAGCTCCAACTATATATGCAATAAGTCCGAGCGTCAGCCACCACGTCCTAGTTAGTTCTCCAGCTATTGCGGCTAATTTATCGCGCTCCCAATGTACACTGGCAAGTTGTGCCTTGCTCCTGTCAATGATTATCTGGGCTATGGCCCCAGTTCTGTAATAGTTAACTGCAACCGAGATAGTTCCCATAATTTGGCATACGGCAGCAACGACTAAAAGTATCGCTATGGTTAAGTTACTCGTGAGCATATTCGTAGAATACTAGATAAATGACGCGATTTACACACTGGTTTATGTTTGGCTACCAACCTGCGGGCGCAAGTATTTGTCGTAATATTGTTCGTAGGGCATGGTCGGGGTGGTTTTCAGATAACCACCTACCATGCGGCTTGATACAAAAGTATAAAATTTTTTGCTTGAACTAATAAATCTCCAGTCCTTGTCCCGATGTGGGCTTTCGGTGACCAAGGTTTGCGGCGTAACTGTATGTACTACAAGGCCGGCACGGTTGATACTGACGTTGAATGTTAAGCCCTCTTGGAACCTGAGTGCGTTTATAACCCTCAATATTCGTTTTTGGTTAAAGGCGCTGTTCTTGTCACCCACAATACTAAAACTGGCCTCAAAACCGTAGTGAGGTATCCGAACGCTCATGGTTTGCCCGAATAGGTACATAGGATACTTTGTTTGCAGTCTCTTTGCCTCGGTATGAGCAGCCTGGCATAAGACGGCAAGCCGCTTGCTCAGGTCGTCATAGGAGTTGCTAGGGTCAATCTCTCCGTCGCCCCCGATTGTAAGGTGGACATTCACAGTTGGTAGTTGTTGAGTGGTTGCGTTATGCAGGTGCAGCCGATACAGCTTAATGGGAACTTGCACCAGTGCTACTAGCGCACCTATGTAATCTTTAAGGTCCCATAGTACTCTAATCGCTCCCCAGATACTGTCCCAACCACCGCCAAGCTGTGTTTTAGTATTTCCAGCCCTTACTTTCAGACCGGAGGCTTTTAAGCTGGCAACTGTTTCTTTGGTGAGCCGAGCGTCTAAATCCCACCTATCAATCAGCGCATGGTTACGCACAAAATCCGTCAGAACTGTACAGGTTGCTTGTTCAAGTGTGGGACCGCCCTTTTTGCCATTGCTCCTAAGTAATTCCATAATATGAGTGTACCGCATTTACCGACCCTATATAATTAAGTTATGCCCGGACCATTACACCACTACTTGCCAGCAGGTTTCATTGGCAGGTTTTCAGCCGACACGACTGGACCCTTACGAGTGCGTCCCGTATTTGTATTGGAGGCGGGCAAGGACAACGCGGCGGTCACTAAGGCCGAGAGCATAGGCTATGAAAAGGACCTATACACACTGTATGGTGCCGTAAATAACCAAGCACCAAGTGCTGTAGACGACGTTTGGGCTTTATACGAGCAAAGGCTTGGCCCCGCACTAGACGAGCTGGCAAAGCCGGGACAAAAAACAATTAGCGCCAATACTTGGCTTAGGGTCCTCGTGCCTTTTGTCGCCGGGCTATTCATACGCGGCCCTGAGTTTGGTAAACGCTATGAGGCGCGGCCTGTTCTTAAATCTGTGTATGGCTCCGCCGGATTTGCAACACCAGAGTGGTGCAGCGACAATACAAACAACTCACGCCTCATTGAGTTTCAGCGATTATTGGCGCCGGTAATGGCGGCCCGCTGGGTAGTCATGCACACCAAAGGCTCGCACCCGGTAATAACCAATGAGTTAGGTTATACAATATTCCAACCGCCAGACGGCAGTGACCCTGGCATTGCTATACCTATTGGTCCAAACGCTATACTCGGCATAATTCGCACATGGCCCAAGTATGGCCGGTTAGTTATGCAAGACGGTGGTACAGGTCAATGGCGAGCGCTCATTGAACACCGCACGCTTACCGAGAACGACCAGATAAACTTCAACGAGGCTATGGCAAACATTGCCAGTGGTTTTATTGCCGGTCCTGACGTGGCCAGTTTAGAGCCGCACAAGGACACACTTGCCCACGAGCAACTGAAAGCAGAGTTTGTTGAGGCTTTTTGGCCTACCCCGCTTATCAGGGTTGCACACGAGTTTGAGTGGTACAGAGCCGTAACGGCGATTAGTAAAAAGTCGAGCAGTTTAACCCAAGCCGCCCTGCAAAACCTGGATTGGAACGTTATTGCAAAAGACTGGGCGCCAGGGGTAATTATGCCTACAAACTTGAAAGATTTTCCCTCAGGCATGTTGTTGCAAAAGGATATGATTGCACTGGCTATGACCGAAGTGCCGGGCTTTACTGACGGTACCGCCAATTCGCCATACATCATTAGACCACAAGCCAAAAGTTAAGTTTTAATTCGCGTTTTAGCATGTTTGCAATTATTTAACTTTATTGTAACTCGGCGTATTTAACAGGGGCGGGGTACCCCCTTTTATATAGAAAATATAGCCTCCGCTGTATAATCACCAAATTTTTGGGCGCAGGTCCGCCGACGTTTTTTTGAACGTTCAACACCTAGCACTAATTTACGAGAAACTATATACTGAGAACTGTCTAAAACCAGTATCAATTCGACGCATTTTTGCGTGTTTATGCCAAAAAATGGGCGACTCACGTAAAAGTATTCGGCGTAAGCTGGTACTGGTTTTAGACGACCTGTGGGTCGTCCTTTTTTATAGACCCCCACATAACAAGCGACTGAAAGGGGTCAACATGGGCTTATTTGATAAAGCAAAAGAGGCATACAAACAACACCAAGACGAAAAAGCGCGACTAGCCGCCGCTGAGGAGGCTAGGAAACAAAAAATACTCAATGGCGAGTTGGTACCCCTCACAGTAACAACCAACCTACAGCCTAACGAGGTGGCATATTTAGAGCTTACAGCTCGGCGCATGGCCTCAGTTGATAGTGTTATTCAAGAAACCGTAGGAAAAAGTAAAAAGAAACACGTTGTAGGACGAGCTGTGGTTGGCGGCGTGTTGCTCGGCCCACTTGGCGCCTTAGGTGGCGCAGCAACCGCCGGCAGCAAACAAGCCTCAGTTACTACAGAAAAGACGGTTAGCGAAATTAAACTAGTTGATAGTGGCCAGGTCTTATTTACCAATCAGCGGTTTATCTTTTTAGGAAATAACGACAGCGTAATATCGCTACCCTACGCGGAAATAGTCGCGGCCGGTTTTAGTGGCAAGCAAGTAAAGCTCAAATACGCCGGCATGTTAAGCGGTGAGTATTACGAGGTGTTTGGTAACGGTGCTAAAGATACCGAACTTTATTACACAGGCATTACGCAGCACAAAGCTCAGGCAAGCAAGCCGGTCGCCGCCAAAGCATTGCCGGCTCAACAGAGCGTTGCAGACGAGCTGGCTAAACTGGCGAAACTCAAACAAAGCGGCGTTATTACGCAAGCTGAGTTTGATAAACAAAAGACTGAATTGCTTGCCTAGAGGCATCAACCGATTTATGGGGGCAGCAAACCAACCACGAAATAAAGGCAAAAGCCTCATAGCGTTTCCCGCTGACTGCGTGGTTATTGATATTGAAACCACGGGACTGGACGCTCAGTTTGACGAGATTATAGAACTGAGCGCAATTAAGGTCCGCAATGGCCGGCCTACCGAGCAATTTTCTACGTTAGTGAGGCCGCAATATGACGTACCGGAGTTTATAACCGAGCTGACCGGCATAACAAATAGCGCTGTCAAAGACGCGCCGTTGATACATGACGTACTGCCAGCGTACATGACCTTTATGGGTGACGAGGTTGTTGTTGGCCACAACGTAAACTTTGATATTAACTTTTTGTACGACAAGTATTTAGCGCTCACGGCAAAAGAGTTTAGCAACGACTTTGTAGACACGTTGCGCCTGGCACGTTTCCTACTACGCGATATTTATCACCACCGGCTTATTGACCTGGTTAAGTATTACCGGCTCGGCGAGGACGTAGAACATAGAGGGCTTGCAGACGCAGCGGCAGCCTCTAATATACTCATACAGTTGCAGCATACGGCAGTAGTGCAATATGGCACCGTAGAGCAGTTTGGAGAGGACGTTAGGCGCAGGCTAAATCACCCTCACCCCTCACTCTCAGCAAGCAGCATAACAACTGATAGGACTGACTTTGATATTGCCAATCCCTTATATGGACAGCACTGTGTATTCACTGGCGCTTTAGAGCGTATGCTGCGCAAAGAGGCTTTTCAAATGGTTGTTGATTGCGGCGGCTTAGTCCAGGACAACGTTACGAAAGATACCAACTACCTCATTTTGGGGTCGCTTGAATATTCGAGGAATATCAAAGACGGCAAGAGTGCCAAACTCAAAAAAGCCGAGAGCTTAGTCTTAAAAGGCAGCGACCTGACAATCTTATCCGAAAATGTTTTTTACGACATGGCTGAGCCGCAGACTTGACGTAAGCGGCGCCGCGCAAGATACTAGAAACACAACATTAAAAATCCACTGTATCTTTTGTGGCTGTGTAGCGGGACGGACCGCTCAAAAAACGGACAGCAATCACGCATAGGATTTGTAAGTAAACGAGAGACGTACTCGGTATAAAACGGACTTGCTGAGCAGACTAACTGCCATTAGGCTTTTTGCCTGTGGTTTGGGAGCCACCCGTGAGTACCGTTTCTCAACAACAGCAACCCGCAGCAGCGGGCAGTATTGTAAAACTCGTAGAGGTTTTGCAGCAAATAGACACATCAGCGCCAAAGGCCAAAATTAACGAAACATCTATAGACGACAACAATGGCGGCCGGATTATCCTATGACCGATGTAAGATAGTTACATGTATGATGAGCAAGAGCTTGACCTAAAAACACTCAAATACGTCATGTACCTCCGTAAGTCCACCGAGGACGAGGGGCGGCAGATTAGGTCAATCAATGACCAGGAACGGGATTGCGTAGAGCTGGCCAAGCGACTTGGCCTAAATGTCGTTGACGTTATTAAAGAGGAAAAATCCGCAAAGAAACCGAACCACCGACCCGCCTTTAAAGACATGCTAAAGCGCATAAGGTCTAAAGAGTTTGACGCAGTAATTGCATGGCACCCGGACCGCTTGGCTCGCAACATGATTGAGGCTGGCAAGATTATTCACATGCTAGATACGGACGTTATTAAAGATATACGTTTTGTGTCGCACCAATTCTCAAATGACGCTAACGGCAAAATGCTTTTAGGTATGTTATTTGTGTTTAGCAAGCACTACTCCGATGACCTGTCTACCAAGGTTACACGCGGCGTTAGGGGAAACCTGCGAGATTATAAATCAGGCGGTACCCCTAAGCATGGCTATATACGCGACGTAGAGGGTGTTTACCGCAATGACGGCGACAACTTCACAATCATACAAAAGGCGTGGCATATGCGCTTGCAGGGCGTCAATCAGCAAGAGATTTGCGACTACATTAACTCCCAGGGCTACAAAAAGCATATAGCGAGGCGCGGCGGTCATGTTACGTTCAAAATGAACGATAGTACTCTGAGCAATATATTTAAAGATACCTTTTATTTTGGCGAGCTGGTCCAAGCTGGACAGGTGGTTGACTTGGTAGCGGCACCGGTACCATTTGAGCCAATGATTGACCGTGATATGTTTTTCCAGGTTCAAGAGTTGAGCCGGTCCAGGCGTCGTACAAGTAAGCAAAGCCGCAAGCCATATTTGCCACTTCGCTATATGGTATTTTGTGACGTGTGTGATTTTCATAAGCCAATGCAGGTGGGACACTCAACCGGCAGGGACAAAGTATCGCGCCTAAACTATCGCTGTCTTAACAAAGAGTGTCCACGGGCTAAAGGCTTTAGGAGTATTCGCGGTAAGCTGGTATTTGATGAGATTGATAAAGTCATAAAAGAAAAGCTAGCAAGCCTCCCGGACGGCGCCTATGACGAATACCTTAAAGAGATTAAATCTTATAGCGATACCGCGAAAACCAAATTGCGTAGCGAGCTGAACAGGGCAAAAGTTACTAGAGCCGGTTACGAAAAGAGGATTACAGAGTTGTCACCAAGCCTCTCGCGCTTAACCGATGAGGGTGCATTGCGAGCGATTAGTAAACAAATCGGTGAGGCGTCAGAACTTATGCAACAGCAAGAGCAACTTATTGAGCAGTACCAAAAGAGCCTTGACCGTAGTACCTTGCCCGCCATAGACAAAGATGAGTTTAAGGCTACCCTTAAAGAAATGGCAGAAAAGCTAAAGGCGGCCGATGTGGTTCAAAAACATATTATAGTTAGCAATTTGTTTTTGAAACTTTATTTTGACCAACAAAAAATGACGCGGTACTCCTTGAATGAGCCTTTTGCGTCATTAGTTGCGTTGTCGGCGACTACTTCGTTCCAATATGGTGGGGGCGGTTGGAATCGAACCAACTACCAAGTGGTTATGAGCCACCTGCTCTAACCGATGAGCTACGCCCCCTAAAGTTATGCTAAATGCACACCGGTAACAGATGAGAGTATAGCAGATTTTTGTACAAGATATATAATAGAATTCTAGTACAAAATTATGTTTACAAAAATCAAACAATATCAGAAGAATACATCAGACCAGATTTCTAGATTTGGTGACATTCGCTTTACCGGACAAATTATATTTGTCGCTATTGTATTTCTGATTTCATGGAGTGGAGCACGGGCAATTCAGTCAAATTATTCGCTCCAAGAACAAGCCGCTCAACTAAACCAGCAAAACCAATTGTCTAGCTTAGAAAATAACAATATAAGCTTACAAAATCAGTACTACAATAGTAATCAATATGTTGAGCTTTCTGGCCGCCAAAATTTTGGTTTAGCCTATCCGGGAGAGACAGAGCTAATAGTACCAAGTAATGTAGCCGGCCAATATACGACAAACTTACCAGATAAGAACGCTAAGTTAACAAAAAGCCCAGTAAACCAGCCGGGCTATCAGAAAAACTTTGAAGCCTGGGTCGATTTCTTTCTGCATCGTAACGACTTCCAAACCAACTAATGCCCCTGTTAATTACTTGGCAAGTCTTTAATTGTATGCTATAAAGTAATGACGACAAATATATCGCGGGGTGGAGCAGCGGCAGCTCGATTGGCTCATAACCAATAGGTCGCAGGTTCGAGTCCTGCCCCCGCAACCAAGTTATACTTTAGAGTCCTCGAAGGGCTCTTTTTTATGTCTGCCAATCTGTAAAGTACACTAATTTCAGAGGTTCCATAACGGCGATTTTCAGCGTCGTATACTACTCCATTAGGGAATATCATTTTCTGGAACTGTTGCTGTAACTCGAAGTCAGCATCTGCCCACTGGCGGTCTACCTGATCCATGAAAGTAATGGCATACTCAATTTCACCTTCTCGCAGGGCTTGAATGGCCTCTGTGTCCTTTAGTTTAGCTTCTGCATCAAGCTTTCTTATTTCTAAGGCGTCTACAAGCGTATCTTTATCATCTCGACTTATTTCTTCTCTGGTGAACTTCTCAATAGCCTTAAATCTAAGGTCAGCAATATCATTTAACTCAGTTCTTAAGATTTCGACCTCTTTATTTACTCGACCTAACTGATTGTTAGCCTCACGAATCATAACTTCCTTGAACAGCTTAAGCGTACCATCGGTTGGTTTGATGCGCTTGAGCAGGGCTTGGAAGTCTTCATGGGCTAGTCGGGCTGGAATTGTGCGCTCAGAACACTTACCACAGTGGTAACGAGGTGAATGGCCACCATTGCCAGTCTTAGGCGCTGAAGCACGCATATACTTGTTACATTGTGGGCAGCGAATTGTACCTTTAAGAATGTACATCGGATTTTTCTTGAGATGTACTTCTTCTAAGCGCGAATCTTTAGCGTGTAATAGCATCTGATTTCTATTATAGACCTCTTTGGAAATGATGCCTTCGTGCTTACCTTCGACCAGTTCATGGTTGGTGTGGCAATCTTGAATATAGCCAGCATAGGTAGCATTTTTAATCAGGCGATGAATGGAATCTTTACCAATCAACTTACCATTACGGCTTCGTAAGCCAACTTCTTCTGCGTAGCGTGTTAGTTCAGCCTTGCTAATATCTCCAATACTAAAGCGTTCGAGTACCTTCTTGACCTTTGGAGACATAGTATCGTCTTGCTTAATAGATGGTCGTCGTTTGCCCTCACTGTTTTTAACTTTGCAGGAGACATAGCCAACTACTGGCGGATGCTGATAGTAGCCTTGTCGGGCTAAGTTATTCATAACGTCTTTGGTGTATTCGCTCTTATTATGGTTATCGAGCTGTGCCATGCCTAAATGTAGTAGCTGCATAAATTCGCCACCAGGGCTATCATCAAATGCCTCGGTTGCAGAACGGATAGTAATGCCTCTTGGATGGAGCTTACTAAAGATGTCGGCATAAAAGGTCGGAGCATCTCTCGATGCCCGACTCATTTTATACACGACTACGTGATTGATTTTATTACGCTCATGTATAGCGTACTTAATCATTTCCTGTAGGCCTTCACGCTTGGCGTTCTTGGCACTTTTCGCTATATCTTTAAACCACTCAACGATTTCTATATTGCTGGCTTCGGCATACTCACGGATGCGCTGCATCTGGGTTTCAGGGCTGGCATTGTCCTTTTGCTTAATGCTTGATACCCGGATGTAGGCGACTGCTCGTTTTCGTTCTGGGTTTGATTCGTCGATAGTAATCATAATTACTACTCTAATCCCTTATTTGACTTATTAACATATTTCTTTTGTAAAAAAGCTTTTGCAAAGTCTGTCAGGAGTAGGATGACTTCCATTACTTGGTTGTCATCCATGTCCTGAGCCTCTTTGCCTAATAGCTTTCGTGCCTCCTTAACACTGATTATTGGTAGTTCTTTCATGGCGTTAGAACGGCAATTCTTCGATATCTATTACTTCGGCTTTATCGCCAAATGTTTCAGCAATATCCGAATCAGCACCCTCATAGTCAGCAGTGTCTTCATCCTCGTCGGGTATACTGCTGCTTCCTATATTGTTTTCGTCGTCCAACAATAAAGGAAAGATGTGTTTACTCCGCTTGTCTCCAACTGAGGCTTTAGCTTCTTGTATGATGCCAGCCGCTTCAAGTTGGGGAATAATCTGCTTACGCAGATAGTCTTCGTTCAGAGTTCTGCCCGTTACGCTAATGTGAAACTTAATTAAGTCAGCTCGACTAATCCCAAGTTCACCTCGCACAAGCGCAAAATGCTCAACAACAGTACTGTGTTCCTTATCATCCTTATGCTCCTCTACATACGCCACCATTTCGTAATATGCAGGAACGATAAAGTCTTCATAGAAGCTGAGTAGCGCAGGTGATATGCCAAGCTCTAGGCTTCGTGAGAAGTATTCCCACAACTCAAATGCTTGGTCAATATCTGATTGGGTAGCCTTGAAAGTACCATCATCTTGTTTCCTCTGCCACACATTAAGCAAGGCTATGGCTTTTATTAAATCCATGACATGCCCCATATCTCGCATGTGTCTAGGCTTCATAGCTCCGACCATGGCATCAAACCGATTCTCAACTGCTTGTTCATCCGGCACCAAGATATCGTCTACATACTCGTCTCGAATTGCTATGATTCGTTGTATGAGCAACTGCCTACGCTTATCTGATTCAATCATCTTTAGGTATTTGTTTTTATCAGCATGCTTCATGGCCTGTAAATGAACACCCTCACGTAACTTGTCGTCTGTAACTTCAGGGCTAAGTAAAATTGCTCGTGTTGCCTCTTGATCGTCTATTCGCAGGGCAGCAGAGCAGAACACTGACGAGGGAAACCCACGCAAGATAATCTGCTGTGCTCGGTTTTGACCCTTTTTACCTTTGTTCGTTATTAGGTACTCCAATTCACGCTTATCGTGAGAGAGTACCGAACGTAATTTAGCCTGTAACTGTGAGTTTGGCATTTCGTAAAAGATTAAAATCTTTCGCTCGAGGTTTACTGTTATATCGCCACCCTCATCTGGCTCATCGCCTTCCATATAGAAGAACGAAGTTGGGCTTGCACCGCTCAGTTCAATCTTGTCCTCTTCGGGAAACAGGTTGGCAATTTCGGTTGCCATATATGTCTTACCCGATGAACTCGGTGCATTAAAGCTGATGTTGATTTGATTTTCATCTGTATAGGCTGACAACATCGCCAAAAATGTTACGATCTTATTTTCTTTGTCGTGCTTGATGGTTAGGGACAAAATGTCCGCTAACTCATCAAGACTCATCTCCTTAAACGTCTGCTGGCTCATATATCCCAGCTTTCTTAAGTTCACGTACGATTACTGTTCTTTGGTCATCTATCAATTTACATATGTCTGCTTTTAATTTTTCTATGGTCATATCTTCGTCACAGAATCCCTCAGCGTCTTTACCCCAAATGTTAATTGCGCTGTGGCAAGTGTCTTTTATGGGCTTACCATAATATTTCAAGTAATATGTGTAGCCCCATTTGTTGAGAGTCAATCGAATAGACATGTTATTGCTATCCATCCTGTTTAGTATCGTGTACCTTTTCTTTAAATCTTTCACTGTGTTCCTCCATTGGCTTGGGAGCCATTTCTTAATTTATTGGTGGAACTTGCAAGTTCTGTATGAAGTATATGAATAAAAAAGAGGGCTGTGATTCAGCCCCGATTTACTTACGATTTGAACAGATTAAGCGAGTAGTTGTGTTACGATTTCGTCCGATACATTGGCGTGTGGAGAAAATCTCACCTTATCTTTCGTGCTACCAGCAAAAAAGTATGGTTTTAAGTTCTTTTTAAAACCGCATTGACGAGCAAGCTCAGTCATATCTCGCTTTTGAGTGCACATTTGAACGTCTGTTTGGATAATCGTCTTAGTAATAAATGTGTCAGGGTGCTCAGTCATATATCGCATAAAGTGGTATGGGGCATTGTCGGTACGAAGTCGCTTAATAATAACCTCTTCGCCATTCGGCAGATACATAATAACGTCATTGCCAATCATCTTTATCGTGGCTTGCAAGGTTTTCGACGGGCTAATAATGTCGGGGTTATTTAGGGCAAAACCTGGAGTGTCTTCCTGTTTTTTTGGAGTCCAGTCAATATCAGGATTATTAAACTCAAACCTTTCCTCAAGTAATGACCAGTCTTCATCCGGGTGCTGTTCAACCGCATTTACTGGCGAACGCAAAAACACAAAATATCTATGAAATTTTTGCAATGTATCATGGAAATTGGGTAAAAGCGTAACAAGGGCTACGACTTCCTCTCTTGGAAATTCCTCACCGTGGTGCATATCAGTGTAATGCACTACTTCGATACACTTGTAGTCAGCTCTTGTTGAGAGTACAACTAATGCGTCATAAGCTTCTTTATAGTACAGGTTGTTTTGTGCAATAAGTGTCGATGAGACTTCAATAGTATCGTTAGACATATACTCTGCTTTCACTTTTATACCAGAAAGCATCATGTGAATTGCCTCAGCACTAATCATAATGATAATTATCCTACAGATGTCGTGTCTTACCAAGCACACTGTCAAAACAATATAGGTTCAGCCTGTATACCTCTATCACAAAAGAATATATAATTGCTTGCAAGTGGTTCTACCACCCATGACCTAAACCATCCGTAAGGTTGGCATGGTTGCCTAATCCATACAGAACAAACAGCTCGTCGTCAGAGCACTGTTCTGTATGGTCATAGTCCGAAAGGATTATGGGTGGCCTTCGGGTCATCGCTGGCGGCGAGCTTTTTGATTGCCGCCTAATATCAACTAAATCCATACAGAGGAGACAGCAATGTCAAAAGACAAAAGCGGCAACTGGTTCAGACGCCATAAAATATTAACCGTAATACTGGGCATTATTGTCCTAGTCGTAATCGTTAAGGCTACGGGTGGTAGCAAGCCTTCGACTACGGCCAGTAATAAAAGTACGTCAAACACTCAAACTAAAACCCCAACCCTAGCGAAGATTGGTCAGGCAGCAGACGATGGCAAGTTTGAGTTTACGGTTGCTAGCGTTAAATGTGGTCAACCAAGCGTTAGCGATAGCTCAGGCTACGTTACAAAATCAGCGCAAGGCCAATACTGTTTAATGACTGTGAGCGTCAAGAACATTGGCGATAAGCAACAGCTATTCTCAGAGAGCGACCAAAAGCTTCTAAATGCCACAAGCCAACAGTACTCACCTGATACTACGGCTACGCTCTACAACGACAACAATACTGATGCTTTCTTAAGTGAAATCAATCCAGGCAACACCGTTACAGGTGTTCTCGTCTATGACATCCCAAAAGACCAAACACCAATTACAGCTGAACTGCATGACAGCTCGCTTAGTAACGGCGTAAAAGTAAATCTTCAGTAACAAATAATTGCTCACACTAAATTGCTCTAGGCCAGTCGTAGCCTAGAGCTTTTTATTTTATTCAGTTCATCACTCACAAACCCAAGAGCGACCAACTTCAGAATGCCAAAAATTATTGTGTGGGTATATGTGCGCCTCCTAGATGACTGAATGCTACTTTCCCTGAAGCTAGCCTAGCCCTTTCTGAAGCCATCTAACGCCCCCAATCGGCATTGTTGTATAAATACTCATCTGACTTTGTAACAGGGGTTAGAAGCCCTCTGAGATGATAGTTGAAATCAATATGTCTTTTACATTGAAATTGGGATAGATTTACCCTGTTATGAACATACAAGATATGACAATCGAGCAACTCCTCAATGTTGAGGTAACGTCTGTTGAGCAAGGACGGCAATTAGCGGCTGACATCCTTGCAGAACAGTTAGAGCTACACCGCCAGATGATAGGTCTTTACGAGAACGAGAAGTGGCAAGAATTAAGCGATAGGCACTACGACCTACGGAAGATTAGGCATGCTGTCCTACACCTCACTGGCAAAATGGCTATTGAGCAAAAACGCGCTACAAAACGATAGTATCGGCAGTATGATTCTCGCTTGCTGAGCTAATCCTCGTCTACATCTGGCGTATAGGGGTTAAATCTGCCATAATACACCTATAAATGACGAAGATTAATGAAGCGGCAACACGACAGCAGATTATTGATATTAGACTGCAAAAAGCAGGGTGGAACGTTAATGATCCACTTCAAGTAACTTCTGAGCTAGATATTTGGATTGGTTTACCTGATGGAGTTGAAAAACCTGAGCATGAATATCAGGGCTTTCAGTTCGCAGACTACGCTTTACTAGGTGATGATGGCTATCCTCTAGCAATCGTTGAGGCAAAGAAAACCTCAAAAGATGCAAGAGTAGGTCAAGAGCAAGCACGACAGTATGCAGAGAACATCCAAAAGAATTCAGGCAAAGATATGCCTTTCGTCTTTTATACCAATGGTCATGACATTTACTTTTGGGATACTGAGAAGCACCCACCTCGTAAAGTCTACGGGTTTCCGAGTAAGAGTGACCTAGAAAGACTTCTCTTTTTACGCAAGAATGAAAAGCCTCTGTCTCAGGAGCTAATTAATAAAGATATATCGGGTCGTCCTTATCAAATTGAAGCTATCCGTTCAGTATTCGATAACATTGACAAGGGCAAGCGCAAGTCACTACTGATAATGGCTACTGGTACTGGAAAGACTAGGACTTGTGTATCTCTTATCGATGTATTAATGCGTACAAACCATGTCCAAAGAGTTCTATTTTTAGTTGATCGTATCGCACTAAGAAACCAAGCCCTCGATGCATTTAAAGAATTTCTACCTAATGCACCTGTATGGCCTAAGGTCGGTGAACATGAAATTGCAACAGATAGACGAGTTTACTGCGCAACATATCCAACCATGCTTAACATTATTCAAAATAAAGATAATCCTCTAAGTCCTCATTTCTTCGACATTATTGTTGCAGACGAAAGCCATCGTTCGATTTATAACGTTTATAAAAACATCTTCGACTACTTTGACACTATCCAACTAGGCCTAACTGCAACTCCTAAGGATGCAATTGAGCACAATACCTTTGGGCTGTTCGATTGTGAAGACGGTGTACCAACTTACGCATACTCGTATGAAGAAGCTGTAAATAATAATCCTCCGTACTTAAGCGACTTCGAGGTTTTAAAAGTTCGCACAAAGTTCCAAAAAGAGGGCATCCGTAAAAACAATATTTCTGTGGGTGAACAGATGAAGCTTATTGCAGATGGCAAAGAGCCAGACGAAATAAACTACGAAGGTAGTGCTATTGAAAAGAAAGTCACCAACAGAGGTACCAATGCCTTGATTGTTCAAGAGTTTATGGAAAACTGCATCAAGGACGAAAGTGGTACGCTACCCGCAAAGACGATCTTTTTTGCTATGACCATGAAGCATGCACGAAGAATTCAAGAAGTCTTTGATGACCTATACCCTGAGCATAAAGGAAACATAGCTAAGGTTATCGTGTCTGATGACTCTCGTGTATATGGAAAAGGTGGACTACTAGACCAATTTACAAATAATGATTTCCCTCGAATTGCTATCAGTGTCGATATGCTCGATACAGGAATTGATGTTCGTGAACTTTGTAATTTGGTTTTTGCCAAACCAGTATTTTCATATACCAAGTTTTGGCAAATGATTGGTCGAGGAACAAGACTACTTGAGCCAAACAAGATTAAACCTTGGTGTAAAGAAAAAGATAAGTTCTTAATAATCGACTGTTGGGAAAACTTTGATTACTTCCAAATGAATCCAACTGGCAAAGTAGACAAGCCTACTAAGCCAATTCCAGTTAGACTTTTTGAGGTCAAGTTGCAGAAGCTTAACATTGCAGAAACCGAACAAGAATCAGATATCGTTAAATCTACTGTCCAGAAACTCAGGGAAGATATAAGCAAGCTACCTCAAAATAATGTAGTTGTCCTCGATGCTAACAGTAAACTCGAAAAGCTAGATGATACTTTCTGGCAAAAGCTGACTGAAGATAAGAAGTTATACCTTGAAAAAGAAATTGCACCACTAATGCGAACTAGGACTGGTGAAGACTTTAAGGCGATGAGTTTTGAGCTCAAGGTAATCACTTATTCGATAGCCAAACTTAGCGATGAAGCTGGTGAAGACAAAAAGGTTCAGGCTATCGAAGAAGCATTAATCGAAATGGTATCTGACCTACCTCTATCAGTTAATGTAGTAGCTAAAGAAAAAGAACTGATTGATGACATCCTGCACAATGGCTACCTAGCAAAAGCTGATGATGACAATCTTGAAATAGTCATTCAAAAGATTGCACCATTAATGAAATATCGAGAAGAAGGTATTAAGCCTGACCAAGATTCTTTAGACCTTAGAGATATTACTAGTGAAAAAGAATTTATTAAGTTTGGTCCTGCAAATGAACGGCTAACTACTCAAAAATATCGAGAAAAGGTCGAGGCTCTCATAAAGAAACTTGAGGAAGAAAATGAAATTCTTCAGAAGATTAAAGTTGGCGAAGAAGTATCGCATGATGAGGTAGAAGAACTAGCCGATACGCTCGCTGAGTATGAGCCATACCCAACTGAGGAGAATCTACAAAAAGCTTACGATGCACGTAGGGTTAGCTTCATAGACCTGATTAAGTACATTATGGGAATCGGTGGGCTTGTAACGTTTTCTGATAAAGTATCCGAAGCCTTTGCAGAATTTATTGCTGAGCACAACACCTTAGCACCCACACAAATACAGTTTCTTATTGTGCTGAGAGATTTTATTATTAACAATGGTGAGCTATCCAAAAAAGACCTTGTTGGCGAGCCATTCACTAAATTAAACACTCGTGGTTTCTTGGGCGTATTTACTCCTACGTTGCAGAAAGAAATACTATCGTTTACAGACAGGATTTTACAGCATGCTTAATGTAAAGATTAAATCTTCAATAAACAAACTCTGGGATAAGTTTTGGAGTGGCGGAATTTCAAACCCACTTACAGCAATAGACCAAATATCTTATCTACTATTCATGAAGCGTTTGGATGAAATCGACCTTAAGAAACAACAGGATGCTGAGTTTACTGGTGAAGCATACACATCAATATTTGCTAATGGTAACGAAGAAATGCGATGGAGTTATTTTAAGCAATTAGAGGGTGGCGAAATGCTTACCCATGTACAAACAAAAGTCTTCCCATTCTTAAAGACTCTTAACGATGAAGAAAGTCATTATGCAAAGCACATGGCTAATGCAGTCTTCATTATTTCGAAGCCATCGCTTTTAGTTGAGGCTGTGAGTATCATCGATGAGATTTTTGAAGAGATCGCTCAAGAAGAATCAAACGGCCAAAGCTTTCAAGATACTCAAGGTGACTTATACGAGTTTCTGTTATCTGAAATTACGAGTGCAGGTAAGCTAGGTCAGTTCCGTACTCCTCGGCACATAATCCAGCTCATCTGTGAGCTTGTAGACCCAAAGCTTGGAGATACTATATGTGACCCTGCTTGTGGCACTGGAGGGTTCCTGCTAGGGTCGTACCAACATATACTAACTGCTCATACTAGCAAAGAACATCAAATGACTGACGAAAATGGACTTGTAAGGGGTCAGTTGGGCGATAAACTTACTGATGAACGACAATGGAAGCACCTCAAAGAGAAAACTTTCTATGGTTATGACATGGATGAAAGTATGGTTCGCATCGGGCTAATGAACTTGATGATGCATGGTATATCTAGCCCAAATATTGAGCAGAAGGATACGCTTTCAAAGAAATATGACGAAGATAATCACTTTGACGTAATCCTAGCTAACCCCCCATTCAAAGGCAGTATCGACAAGGGTGATATCAATGAATCACTTTCACTTGCAACTACAAAGACAGAGCTACTGTTCATTAACCGAATTATTAAATCTCTTAAGATTGGTGGTCGTGCTGGAGTTATTGTTCCGGACGGTGTTCTCTTTGGAGCTAGCTCTGCACACAAGCAAGCACGAAAGATGCTACTAAATGATTGCGAACTACAAGGTGTAATTTCATTACCAAGTGGCGTATTCAAACCTTACGCTGCAGTCAGTACGGCAATTCTAATTTTCGTTAAGGGCGGACAGACAGAAAAGGTTTGGTTCTACGATATGAAATCAGACGGTTTTACTCTCGACGATAAGCGAAGTCGTATTGTGGGTGGTGGTGACTTGCCTGACATCATTAATAAATGGAACAATCGAAAAAACCAGACTGAAAACGCGCTGAATAGTCAATTCTTCTATGTAGATAAGAGTGAGATTGAAGAATCAGATTATGACTTAAGTATAAATCATTACAAGGTAACAGATCATGAAAAGATCCAGTATGAAAACCCTAATGATATTTTATTAAAGATTGAACATATTGAAAATGACATAATCTCCGGTCTTCAAAAGCTAAGAAGTAAATAGCTATGAAAACTGTACTGCTTGATGAAATTGCTACTGTTTCAGCTGGACAAGGAGCACCACAAGGTGACGATAGCTACTCAAACGAAGGTACCCCGTTCATTAAAGCGGGCAACCTCGATGATTTAATCAAAACGAATGATGAATACATCTCTTGTAGATTTGTAGGTGATGAAATTGCGCAGAAACTCAAATTAAAGAAGTGGCCTAGTAATACTATAGTATTCGCCAAAAGCGGCATGTCAGCGAAAAAAGGTCGAATATATTGCTTAAACAATGAATCCTATATCGTAAACCACCTTGCAATAATTAGTCCAAACCCAGCTCTTATCAACCCAAGCTTTTTAAAGTATTACCTTTACGCTAACCCCCCTACATCCCTAATTAAAGACGATGCTTATCCCTCGATTAGTCTAAAAGATATTAAGAATATCAAGCTAACCCTCCCATCACTAGAACAGCAGCAGAATATAATAGAGACCCTCGACCAAGCTGACTCTCTTCGCAAAAAAAGAAAAGAATCCATAAGTAAATTGGATGACTATTTAAAATCAGTCTTCCTAGAAATGTTTGGTGACCCAGTACATAACCCAAGACAATGGGTGAAAACACCACTAGCTAACTTTGGTCAAATGATTACTGGAAATACACCCCCGAGAATTAATGATGAGAATTATTCCCCAAAACATATTGAATGGGTAAAGACGAATAATATCAAAAATGGTGAGTTGTACATTACGGAAGCGACAGAATTTCTTTCAGAGAAAGGTTTAAACAGTGCTAGATATGTGATGCCGGGTGCTCTATTGGTAGCGTGTATAGCTGGAAGTGCTAATTCTATTGGTAGGGTAGCAATGACCGACAGGAAAGTCTCTTTCAACCAACAAATCAATGCCATACAACCAGGTAGTAATGTTAGTCCAATGTTTCTTTACTGGTTAATGAAGCTTTCTAGAAAATACATTTTAAGTCATGCGACTAGTGGTATGAAGAAAATCTTAACTAAAGGGGCTATGCAAAAAATTACTATGATTGCTCCTCCAGTCGAGTTGCAAAACGAATTTTCAGAGATAGCAACAAAGGCAGAAAATATTAAACAAGAAATGCTTACTCAAGCTCATGAACTGGACATTCAATACCAATCATTATTGCAGAATGCATTTAACTGCTCTTGAAAGATAACACATGGCGACCCGATGGAGTAAAGATCAAGGTTCAAGGTGTGCCCTATGACCCATATCAGGCATTAAGAAACTTCGTACTCCCAATAAGGCATATTCCAGGATGGATAGAAAACAGCAAAGACGTAACTAACACAGGGCTAAGCGCACGAGAATGGTTGGGATTAATTCTTCATGCACTTTCACTTACTGATAAGACTGGTGAATACGTTCAAGTAGCAACTGAGAAAACTGGCGGTGACGGTGCGATTGTAAGAGATGAAAATGGTGTCCAGCATGCGGTATTAGTTGAGCAAACTCTGGCTACCTATAGGGAAAAGGGGGATTTTTTAGAAATTATTGAGCGCAGGGTTAGTCACAAATCAGGTAAAGGTGGCAACTACGCACTAAACAAGCACCTAGTAGTTTACTGCAACAATAATGGCGATTTGAATGAAAAAGAACTCTACCCAATAGTTGCTAAAGGTCTATTTAACATAGTTACCATTATTGGTTTTCAGGATAATGAAAAAGGTCGCCACTTTCTTTGCTTTGTATTTGATAAAGATCACCCGAGTGAAGCTATTCATAAATGGGCCATAAAAGAACCGGAGTTTTGGCAAATGGCAATTGATATATACGAACAAGAGCAGAAAGATAACACAACCGAAACGTAGGTTAGATTTTAGCTTTCGGATCCTTTATTATTGTTTCGAGTAACTCAATCTCTGACTTCACCCTATCGGAATATCCGTCAGTATGTCTGGATTCGCTTTCGGTTTTTGAACGCTTGCTCTTGTTTGCTTGAAAAATGTAAGGCTTACTCTTTTGAGCGTCACGTATAACAAATAAAATAAATAGCAGTAACAATAGCCAGTAAAACGCACCACTTGGGATGTTGGAAAGTTTGTACTGTTTTGCCAGTTTCTCGTACATAGGGAATAGCAACAGGTAGATTGCTGATATAAACGTACCGAGCCAAATATCATTCAAGTACACGATTTTATCGTGGCTCAACTCCTGATTCTGTATGGAGTTAAGGGTTTTGGTATAGTCCATAATTTTTTGTTCTTGTTTTAAAAATAAAATATGTTTTTCTACACTATTTGGGTCTTCCCAGAGGTCAAAAGCAGCTTTCTTCTTATCGTCATAAAGTGGGCGGTAATTATCTATATCTATGGAAGATGTGATTGCAGCTCTTTCAAATTGGCGTTTATGCTCAACCAATATCCAGACACCGACTATCAGGAAAAGTACGAAACTCGCCAATACACTTAAATGTGGTGAGTTTCCTTGAGCTACAAGTGCGCCACCTATAGCAACTAGTGAGAATGAAATTGTACTAACCCACTTCTGCCATTCAAGTAAGTAGTTACTGCTTTGGTTTCTGGCATTACTCCCTAAAGTATTAAGTTGGTCAATCTTTGACTGTGCAGAGTCCATGGCTACGCTAGCAATTTCTTTCATCTTTGCTGCGGTTTCATCCGTATACTCTTTCATGGTTTAAGTATACACAAACGCTAATCAGTAGTGAGCGCAGTTACACTTTTAGCAACAATACTGCAGCTTATTTGATATCTTTGGGTTTTTGCCCAGTGGCCATTTTCCGAGATTCTTTAGCGATTACAAAGCGTATGATTGCTAAACCAGCTTCTTGCGCTTCTTCGTCACTATAATCTTTGCCAGTCTGTGCTTTTAACAGCTTCTGTAATTCTTTAATACGTTCGGGGCTTATTCTTGCGCTCATGACTTAACTATAGAGCAGGAGCTAGTTGTGAGCGATTCCATCTCAAGAGGTTCTTTTTATTTGCAGTTGGCATACAATACTAAGTATGGATTTTCAACCGTTTACTAATAGTTTCGCATTTGATCCGGACGTATTGATTGAGGACTTTCCTGACTATTTGCTACCGCATGTTGAACGGTGGGTTAGAACTGTAATGCATACATCAGGTATTGGCGTAAGTAATAGCATAAACAGTACCTTCAAAAGGGATTTAGAGTTTAGGATTCGTAGAATTGTGCCTAATCAGGTCGGAAGCTTTATAAACTCATGGACATCTAATCCAGGGGGAACATGTGACCTACTGACACTAATGCTGCAAAACTATGCGAGCGATGTGCAGGTTACGGAGCTAGTAGATTTGTTAAGAGTGAATTCATCAGCGTATACAGCGGAGCCTACAGGTAGAGGTTCAGTCGATGAGTTGGGAGGCTATGTATTGGTGCGACGAGTGCCAGAAGCGGTCAGGCAGCAAGCTGAGATCGTATTGTCAGCGAGTGATTTAATGCGTAATGCTTGGAATGCGTGTTACAAAATGCCACCCGATTACATTGAGGCTGTACGTTTAGCAAATGATTTTATGGAGGGGTTATTAAGGGATAAATTCTGGAGTGGTAGAACGAGACCGTATACTGTGGGGCAAGTCGTAGATAAATTTGAACAAGATGACAGCATGCTTCACTTTAAGGCGGAGAGTTTTCTAACAGATAAAACTAAAGTCATAGCATTACTGAAGGGCATTGCAAATATCAGAGGAGAACATACGACAGGCGATGGCAGAAACCCTACTGCGGATGAGGCGGAATTTATAGTTCAGACTTCGATATATCTATATACGCTATTAGAACCAGTAGTGCCAGTAGGTTCGAGTCCTGACTAATGGGGCAAGTAATACTTTAAGCAACCTGTAACAGGCGTTGCCATCTGTAAATCTCACCAGCAAGTAGGTTCCATTCCGTTTGCACGTACTCAACCATAAGCACTTTCACCTCTGTTTTAATGACAGAGGTTTTTGTTTGTCTAAATTTCCTTAAGAAGTTAATTGGTTCCAGTCCTGTTAGGTTATTTGCTATTATAACCTTAATGAATCCCTCTGAAATTTATAAATTACTAGGACCGCTTAGCGTTTTAATTACAGGATTAGCCATAGTATTTATGGTTTATACATGGAAAGGCGATAAAGGCACAACTATTAGTCAAAATGCTGCTGCAAATAGATCTTCATACCTCATGATGCTTGTTGTTCAGTCAATTACACTTCCGATGCTTTTTCTATACTGGTCAAAATGGCTAGTCCCAATCCTAGATCTGCCAATACTTTTTGCAATATTTTCAGGCATTGTCTGCTTAGGTCTTCTGTTGGCAGCATGGATACCAGATATTAAAGGCTGGAAGAGTACCGCACACCAACTATTCGCTTATGGAGCAGCTACACTAGTGCCCCCAATGCTTATAATGATGTATCTCTCTCCGAATATCTCATCTTTTGCTAAGTACATGGCATTACTTGTATTTATATATGACTTATTGGTTATTGCTATGTTTACCTTAATGAGGAAAGGTAAAAGTAAGCATCTTTATTTTCAAGCAGCTTATATATTTCTCTTTGCAATAACAACTCTAGCTGCTGGTTATATTAAATAACTTGGTTCTAGTCTGCTGCGGTAGAGTAAAGTATTGGGGGTTCACCCCTAGTTAACATTTTCCATCTGCTTAACTCTGCAAGGATATAGTTCCAATTCGAATGTACCTGGGCAACCATAAGTATTTTAACCTCCATAATGGGAGGCTTTTTATTTTACTAATGCTTGCATTGTGTCTCCTTGGCGCAAACGAGAAGACAAAAAGATAGTACTGAACCCAATAGTTCACAATATCTAGTTTAGCGCTGCGATAACTGTCTAGGTCTCAGGGTTGTAAAACTGGCTTAGGTGAAAAAGTCGCATCTGGTACCCCTGGGCTCTCATAAAATTGGTTTGCTAGCTGATCAGCATCCGGTGAATAAATAGTCAGACTAAGGTTATAGGTGCTAGGTATACATATGCTATTGCAGTTACGGTGCCAATTGAATTGGCTGCCGTCTATAATCAACGTCTTGTTGTGAACTGAAATTTTTAGATTAGATAAGTCGGGGTGGCCGTAATATGACGTACCAACTGAGTATGTGTTAGCAGTCTGAAAATTAATCATAGCGTCATCAGCATTAATATTTAGTGCATTAAATGGGGCGACTGTTTGCACTGTTGAATGGGTATTTGCATTGTATCGATCACGTATATTGGGATATACGTTGCCCGACAGAGCGCCGCCGACTGCTAGCCCAATGAAGAGTATGCCAACGAGTATGCCAGTAACCCAATTACGAATCGGCCATTTACGTCTAAACATGGCTATGCCAAATAGGATTACGAAGACAGCTATAAGAGCAGCTACTAGAGACGCAATATGTAGTAATAGGTGTTCACGAAAACCAATTGGGGATACATTATTTTGAACAATTGAGTTGTTGTTAACAAAAGCATATGTTTCGCCTGCAATCAGACCGAATATTATACTAAGACCAGAGACAATGAAGAGTATGCCAACTAACTTTAGTAGAAAACGAAACAGGGAGTTAATCGGGTCCGCTAGTGTATCATGTGCACGGCTTGCCGCACCTTTAACATCGGCACGACCGACAATCTCTTTTAGACTATCAACATTAACTGGCTTACCAGCCATTTGTAGTCGTTCACTTGACGTTTTGGCCTCCGGCACTAAAAGCCACAGGACAATGTAGAGTAATATGCCCCAGCCAAAGGTTGCAAGCACTGCCACAACGAACAATATGCGTATAAGTAGTACATCAATTCCAAAGTATTGTGCAAGTCCAGACGAAACACCGGCTATCATGGCATTGTCTATGTCGCGGTAAAGTCTCTTTGACTCAGATTGTTTTGATGATGAGCTAGTGGTTTCTTCCTCATCTTCCTTAAAGTCTTTTGGGTTGCCCAGTTGGGATTTTAAAAACTCAACATCACTAGGGATAATAACCTTATTTGTGTCTACCCCGTGTTCAGATAAGAGTTCTGCCATTCTCATCTCAATTTCTTCCAATACGTCTTTGTCGTCAACCTGCTTGCTAATTGCCTCTAGGTAGCTTTTTAGTTGATGGTGGGCGTCAACTGATATGGTGAACGCTTGTCGGCCAAGATGGATTTTAGTTACTTCATTCATTTGCTTTTTCCTTTCTCCAAACTTTTAATTGAAGTATGAAGTCGCTTATAGGTAATTTGTAGATCGTTTAAAAGACTTTGTCCTTCATCAGTTAACCAGTAATATTTTCGAGGTGGACCCTGATCACTTTCTTGCCACTCGTATGCCAATAGATTGTCTTTGGCTAGTCGACTCAACAGTGGATAGAGCGTGCCTTCAACGACTATAAGTTGAGCCTCTCTTAGTGACCGAATTAACTCAGAAGTATAGACTTTTCCATCTTTAAGGAGCAATAGAACGCAGTAGACCAGTACGCCTTTGCGCATTTGGGTTTCTGACTGGTTGAGGTTGGAGTCATTACTACTATCGTTCATATACTACTATGCTATACAAGGTAGTAGGTATTGTCAAATATATTATCCTAACATCTACCAAATCTGTTTTTGAAATATAACTTAGCATTCTAAGTAAACTGTCATACAATATTAGCTAATGGCAAATACGCTAAATACTACTGTTTCACAACAGGCGAGTACGACAACGGACAATCCGCAACCTGTCGGCCAGTCTACTTCTATAAACAATCAAACAAAAAATACTCAATCATTAGCCAGCCAGTCTGCTTTGGATAACACATCTAATGTACAGGGGATACCACTTATTAATACTCAACCCAATGTGGTTACACTCAGTAGTAGTACAGCAAAAGTTTCAGTAACCCCAGCTCCAAAACCTAAGCCGCATCATATAAACCCGATCGCTGGCGGCATAGTGATACTACTAATTGTTTTAGCAGTTGCCTACGTGATCAGCATTAATAGATCTGCCAAAAAAACAACAGATTAGCCACATTACTATTGGCAAACACCACCTCAGGATATATGATTATTTCGAGATCAGAATTAACATCAAAACAATAAATCTAAATTGACAAAATAGCAATTTAGTGTATAGTTATAAGTGTTAGTGGTCACAAACAAAAATATAAAAAACTAAATTAGGAGTAACTAATGAAGACCAACGATGACTTGGCCTTTGAGTTTGTCTCTACAACCAACAGAGACATTCAGAGAATCGATAGGCTACTCAAGAAACTATAAAGTTTAGTTGAGAATAAAGTATCCCCTAGAACTCAATAATCTGGGGGTACTTTTATTTTATAGCCTGGTAGGCGCTAACAAGAGCGAAGCAAAGTAGTATTGTGGCCGATACCCTTTGTAAAACTTTAGCCGGAACCAAGTTTACCGCTTTTGCGCCAAACGTTACAGCAATAGCTGTAACTGACCAGAGTGCCAATAATGCACCAATACCTACAGACCACGGCATATGATAATGTGCCTCATAATTTATGGTTGTGATTTGAGTAATGTCACCCCATTCACCCAAGAATGTTATTCCGAAAGCAGCAGTGTATAGCTTCCAAACGTTGAAAGTTTTATCTACATGTTTCGAGTTTTTTTGAAGTTCGTCATCAACGCCATGTTTTCCAAAGAAAAGTATTAATGCACCACCAAGGAAAACTAAGGCGACGATTGCTTCGAGCAGGTTATGGGGCAGTAATCCGAGAGCCTTACCTATTGATACGGCAATAAGTACATGTATTAAAAAGGCAGTTGCGGCACCTAGCCAGACGTATCGGGCAGGGTATTTACTACTCAGAATCAAAGATGACAACAATGATTTATCTGGCAATTCACTTATAAAGATAACTACGAATACAACAACAATTACCGAAATATCCATGTCCTTATACTAATTGCATCTAGCTTCAAGGCAAAATATATAGATAGATTTCTGACTTAAGATAATAAACAATGAGATATACTAAATGTTAATGACGCCAGAAACAGTTAATGACGCCAAAAGAGATTGGCATGTAGCCCGTGAGCAATTAAGTGGTGTTGCGATAGCCGCCGCATCTTTGCTAGTCACTGGTGCAGTATTTTTTCACATTGCTGAAAAGCTTAGCTGGGTTGACGCCTTTTATTTTTGCACCGTAACGCTTACAACTGTGGGATATGGCGACATAGTTCCAAAAACAGATACCGAAAAAATATTCATTATATTCTATATCTTAATTGGTATCGGAATCGTCGCTACCTTTGCTAACCTTATGATAAAGAGTACTAGCTTGAGGCGAGAATATAACAAAAGTCTGAGGCAATTAAAGAGGCAGGATACAAAAAAGAAAAACGTAGCTTCTTAAAAAAGTTATAAAACCTATACCTAAAACCTAAACAAAAAGTATGTTAACAAAAATAATTATTGAAAATACTCTGATTATCCTAGGCGAAGGATTTTGGCTATTATCTAACGCCTCACAGTTACATAAACTTTTCAAAACCAGAAACGCAAAAGGTCTTTCTGCTGTCTCTCAAACTTTGAATGCTGCAGGTAATGCCGCTTGGATTACCTATTTTGCTTCTCATAAGTTATGGGTACCAGTACTGACCAACTTATCAATGATGATCTTAACGACCATCGTACTTGGCTATACCTTAGGAAACCGAAAGCAATTTATAAGAGGTATCATAACTATAGTCATACTCGCCCCAATCACAAGCTACGTAATTATAAAATATCCACTTGCTTCAGGCTGGCTCGCGGTTATTTACAACACTATTGCAGCATCGCCTCAGTTAATAAAAATTGTAGTTAACAAGAGGGTGAGCGGTATATCTGAGAAGTCGTTTTTCTTTTCATTAGGCGCAATGCTTTGTACTTTAATCTATGCCGTAATGATCGGCTCACTTCCGCTAATATGTGGTGTTTCAATCGGCTTCATCTTTTTGATAATAGTAATGTCTTATTACTACCGTTATAGAAAACACGATTGAATATTGGCTAGCTAAAATATTAGTAGTCGTTCTGTCTTTTTGTTAATATTGCATATGAGGGCAACAACAGACAAACTAATGAATACCAAAATAAAACGGGAGCTAATAAATGGCCATAGCGGTTATAGAAAGAGCTAGAACACTCGAAATACCTACGGTACCTAATTACTTAAGACAGCTAGTACGTTTTTCACGCCCAATTGAGGAACGTTACAAAACCGTTAGGGAACGTAACCTACATCTTGCTACTAGTTTAGCTGGTCAAAACTTTGGCTTTTTTAGTTTAATTTTTGAAACATCCGAAGGCCTAACTCACTCTCTACAACACACCGATCGAAAAAATAAGTTGATGCTCAATCGAGTATATTGTGAACTCGGAGCAGATTTTGAGGAGGCCTACTATGATATCCCAGTCCTTGGGGACGAAGCTAGTTCCAGAAGAGTCATCCCAATACAGAACGGCGGCCTAGTAATTGAAACAATGTCTAAAATAGACGACTGGTCCTCATTTAGCGTTAAAGTATGGGCTTCAAGACAGGCATTACTAAATACCTGCGAGTTACCAAAAGTATAGAGCCGACTACCGATTTGATAAAATACTAAAAAAGTTATATAATAACTGTTACAATGTCTAGTTTTACAGGCGAGAGTGTTCAATCAGATAGTTTGCTAATTGCAAGCGGTATTGCGACGTGGCTTGATGACGAAAGACAGGCCTCAATTATTGATCAAAATAGATATTTAGACCGAATAGGTGAGCAGCGGCCACTTATGGCACTGCCAATTGATGACTCAGCGAGTCAATTTTTTATAAAACTATATAGCCATATTCAACGTTTGCCACTTTGGTTTGATGCTTTTGCTGAGGACCCGACTAATGATTATCAGACTGGTAAGATGATATTTAGCCCACTAATGTTCCTGTCAGGTACTTATAGGGAAAGGTTTATATTTCAATCGAAAAGCCAAGGTGATTATTACGTAAGAAAGACTGCTAAGCCAAGTAATTTAATTAAGGGTCTAAGTGAGATAGTGGGTGTATATACTCTGGCCTCACAAAATCGAGAAGTCAGTCTGACTAGTCTCCGTTCAACTGCGGAGTTTTGTGTTAGAACAGCTCTTGAAGAGGCAAAAATATTGAATGACAGAGCTGCAAATGGGGAAGATTTTGGCCAAGAAGAGTCCATTGCCGTCGACTCAACCATGGTCAGGGAATTTTCATGGATGGGCTTTACTCTAGATCTAATCTCATTTGCAAGGCAACAAAGAGGTGATGAGATTGCTTCTGTTCCTTTTCTTGAGGGCAAAAGTATATCTGATGATCCTCAGGTATATTATCCGTTTGCAGCATAGCTATACTTGGCTTGCTCACAAACAGAATTTAATAGATAATCTCTCGTGACGACATGAAGCAATATACACCATACTTTGTCAGCAAAAATTACCCAGTACCGAACCCTAAAAGGGTTATCTTTTTTTTCACTGGCTATGGCACTAAGGTTTGGTTCTATAACCATACATATAAAATATTGAATGCAATGGGGTATTCAGTATATTCATATGGCTTTCCAGGCCGTGAATTAACCAAAATAGATGGATCATATCTGAATGAACTACGCATAATTATTCAGAAGGATGTCAGTGCAACGTTAAAAGCCTGTAAGCAGGTCGGAATTGAAGAATACGCATCATTTGGTGTAAGCATGGGCTCCGTTTACAGTATTGGTATTGTTAAGGCCTTTCCAGAGATAAAACGAATGGTAATGATAACAGCTTATGGTAATTGTGCACGACAAGTATGGGAGCAGCCAAAATTAAAAAAATCAAAAAAGAATTACCTAAAAAATGGGATTAGTATGGAGGAAGTCTATAATAGCTATCCTGATATTGAACCCAATGTCGGCATTGAGAAATTGCAAGGAAAAGACATGCTCTTATTTTGTAGTCGTAACGATAAGCTTATTGATATTGAGAACACCTACGAGTTTGTAAATAGGGCACACGAAGCAGGGCTAAAATTAGATGTAAAAATTGGCCACGGAAATCACATTCCATTTTGCTACAAAGTTTTAAAAGACGATAAAAGATGGCGAGAGTTTCTTAAATAAAACCATAAATCTATAATCAGTCAGAAAATTGTAGATGTTATTTAACTAGAATACATAATGGTAAGATTGAGTAGTAATGAGCAGCGAACCATCAAATATTTATGAAGCCGATGGCAATGAGTTTACAGAAGAGAAAGAACGTCTGAGTAGTTTTGATTTGCCAACAACAGTATCAATTGAGGTTATCGGAGCATTAAAACAAGGCGTTGCAGTGCTTGATGTTGGGGCTGGGCCAAACACGAGCTTATTTAATTACGTTAATTTACAAGGCGCTGTTTATACAGCACTAGATAAGAATACTGATTTTCTAGATAGGCAGAAAGGTGCTGGTGCGATCGGAATTATAGGAGATGCTAGAAATATACCCGTTGATAATGGGGCTTTCGATATTACCCATACTCGTTTTGTAATTTCTCACCTAGGAAGCGAAAAACAAAAATCTATTAGAGAAATCCTAAGAGTTACCAAATCAAAAGGTAAGGCAGTATTTTTAGACTACGATTGGACAACAGCACAAGGCAGTGTGGTTTTTGAAAAAGTTAAAGAGTTTATGATTAACGGTGGTTTTCTCTTTGATGCAGATTATGGGGCTGAATTAGAAAACGAAGTCAAGGGTTCACTAGTTAGTGGAAGGATAGATTCAGTTCGCTACCCGGCAACACAGATGACGGACTACTCTCAAATTATTAAATTGCGTGAGGCCGGCACAACCGACCTAAGGATGCAGGGCAAAGAAGATGCTGCGCTTGAATGGAATCAAATACTTGATGATCTTCAAATCGAGGCTGACTCAGATAACCCTCCCGGTTTCTATTTTCCAGGTATTGTTGCTGTGACGCTCAGTAAAGATTAGCAATAAGGGGTTCCAAATATTCATAGTAGACATGAGTTGGACGAATTGGAATCACATCAAACGTGAATTTATAATATCGTGGAAAAAAGTTAAGACAATTGAGGCTGAGACATTTTAAGAAGAGGCGATATTTTCACTAAACCTACTCAAACCAATACGTATTCTCTTGGAAGCGTTTGATATTTTCCAGACTTTATCTAAGCTAGCTGGCTTGCTGTATGGCATTGTCAGGAGGTGCATATAATTACTACCTACACCAGCTTCCGCAAATAACACAGATTGATTTATTCCAGGCAATGTTTCTAATTCAGTTTTTATCCACCATGCTAGATAATCGATTAGTAAAGGAGTTTCTGCGGCAGCCGGGACTAAATGTCGTTCTGAAGCAGTTTCTCTAAACCATATTTGAGCTTCTTTTTCATTTAATAATAAGGTATCCCACGCTTTGGTATTATCTGAAGTCCATCTTCTAGAATCCTCTAAAGGATTGCTCATAAAAGCGACTTGACCTAAATCTGACGAAACATTAACACGTGTCCGATGCTCAGCATGTGCAATGTCCCATACATCATCACAAGGTAAATCACGCCACTTTAGTTCTTTTTCCATAGGTTGCTTAATTTCAACACCGAAGCGTGAAACAAGCAAGCATAAGCAGAATGGTGGGCGTGGTAGGAACGAATTGGAACCAAATTAAAGTTGAACTTATAAAGCAGTATAAACTTATTAACTTTATTGTTATTAATTATTAGATCCTGAAACCATATGGATACTAAGCTTTGTGAGATGTTTTTAGTATATAATAAATGCATAACAAATTATGGAAAACCAACAATTTCAACCTGATCAAACTTCAAATCAGCCGAGTGCTCTAGATAATAGTATTCAAAACGATCCAGTATATTCCAACCCCATAGCTTCTACAGCTAACCCAGAAGTTCCACAACAGCCATTTCAAGCACCAGCTCCTGCTAACAGTGTGCCAGCATACGAGACTGGTATTAACCAACAGGCTCAACCAAATCCTAATTTAGGAATGTTTGGAAGAAGAATAGGACGATCAGGTTTCTTACTTGGTTGTATTTATATAATACTCCCACTGATAATAGTTGTATTTCTACAAATTGTTGGTCATTTTATGCTTAACTCAACTGCGGCTAACTCGAACATAATTGCACCATCCTCAAACTCATTAAGTCCGTCCGATAAATCAAACACATTTTCTAAAACTACAGTTTTCAATAGCTCATCCGCTAACTCAGATACTGCATCTTCCTTGCCTCAAAATAGTAGTAATTCATATTTAAAGTTGACCGACATATTATCAATCATTGTTGGAGCCATTACATTAATATTGTTTATTCCTGTATCAATATCTTTATATGTTAGACGATTCCATGACCTTAATCAGTCTGGGTTGCTAACCTTTCTTACTTTAATACCATTTTTAGGCACTTTAGTTTTTATATATCTTCTATTTGCACCAGGTAATACATCCCAAAACAAATATGGTTTACCAATTAATTCAAACAATTTTTGGGTAGTCCTAGGTTTTAAACGCCCAAATATACAATAAAAACCATAAGCAGAATGGTGGGCGTGGTAGGAACGAATTGGAACCACGTTAAATTGGAACTAGTTAATATGTTTAAAGTAGTTAAGTCACAACTACATTGACATTAATACAAGCTTATGCTAATATATATTTAATTAATATAACAAAAATATCATGTCAACAACTGAAATAGCACCCCCAATGCCACAAGAAATAGAAAGTCAGAGAATTGTTGAATTCCAGGAATACCAACTTATACCTACAGCCGAAACAGCACTAGTTAGTTCCATAGATTTAATTAGCGAGCAAGGTAATCCTGCGAAGAACAATGAAGATAGTATATTTGCAGATGCAGATAGGGGTATTGCAGGTGTATTTGATGGTGCTTCTGATGTAGTAGGATTTAAAACCCCAGACGGTATGACGGGTGGTGCAGTAGCATCAAGAATAGCGGCATCTACTCTTGAAACTTCTAGCACTGAGCAAACGCTAACAGATATAATCATGATCGCCAATGGGCATATAGATGCAATTCAACGAGAATTTGATCTCGATCCAAACAGTAAAGAAGCCAGGTTTTGCACTACGGGTGCAATTGCACGTGCCCGTACAACCGAATCAGGAGAAAAAGTAATAGACTTGCTACAGATTGCTGATAGCGTAGCAATAGTTACTAGAGATGATGGTAGCGTCGAAGTGCCTCTAGGTCTGTATGATCAAGATGAAGAATCAATGCAACTCTGGACGCAAATGACTGCTGAAGGAATGACTGCTGAGCAAATTCTAAAAGATGAACGGATGCAAGCCCAGATTAAATCAAAACGATCTGAGTCTAATGTAACTTATGGTGTTTTGAATGGAGAAGCTGACGCAGCAGAATTTGTTAGGACAACTACCATACCAGCCGAAGGAGTTTCAAAAGTTATTCTATTAAGTGACGGGCTATTTATACCAAAGGAGAACCCCTCAGGAGAGGATAGCTGGGATGAAATAGCACGCCTAGAGTCTGAGGGCGGCATTAAAGCTGTTTTAGATTACGTTAGAAGTATAGAATCAACAGATCCAGATTGTATTAGATACCCCAGATTTAAACAGCATGATGATGCCAGTGGTGCTGTTTTGGATCTCAGGGTTCAAATTGCCGCTTAATACGACAGTTCATTATAGATTTCAAAAGTGCCAGCATATTAAACCATCACAGAACATTAAGCACAAGCAGAATGGTAGACATGAGTTGGACGAAATGGAACCAAATAAAACTTTCCCTAATAGTTATGACGAATATTTATAATTAAAAAACAGTATAATTCTATGGTTTAATTAAATTTAATGGTACCGAGCAATTCGGCAGCAGTTAACATTTCTGTTGAGTTAGCTTGTTGTGAATAACCTAGGTTTAAGTTTTGTCCATAAGTTGGCTGACAAAAGCTCGCTCTATAAGTCATGTATGTACCGTTCGGTAAACGAACATATAAGGAGTTCCCTGAAGCTGCTTCAAGAATAACAGTACGGTTATAGTGTCCGCCACCACAATAGGGTGAATCAGAACTCTTATAAGTTTTTAAATTGGATTGCCAAATTACAATTCCATTACTCAATTTACCTAGAGACCTACCCGTAGAGTAGTTAAGGATACCGTTATAAGATTTAGCTATTTTCTCATCAGTTGAAATATTGATATTTATAGCGAATTGGGCCTCTTTTGTGCTTAAACCATAGCCACCAGCCTCACTTATCCAGGTTCTAGTATTACCAGATCCTGGCACTCCCAAAGAATTTATTTGCCAACCAATTAGTGGTGACATAAAAGTAAATCCAAATGACTTAAAGCTGTTATTGTTCTCCCAACCATCCAAGTGTGACAATAGTTGGCTAGGTGATTCACTCGCCACTTTAGATATTGGTTGTTCTAGCTTTGTATTATGAGGAGATATAGTCTGAGAAATTTTATGATTTTGGACCCATAAATAGCCACCAGCTGTAATGATTAACATCAAGGTGGATAAAATTAATAGAAATTCTATAAGGGTGAAGCCATGTTGGTTCTTTTTATTAAAAGTACGCATAAAGCAAGCATACATTAAGCATAAGAACAATGGTAGCGACGAGTGGACTTGAACCACTGACCCCAGGCTTATGAGTCCTGTGCTCTAACCAGCTGAGCTACGCCGCCGAAATATCTGGTCAATCAATTATATTAGAACTTTGTCTAGATTAGCAAAACATAAAACTATATCCGAGTTTTATCCAAGCGCTAAAGCACTTAAATATACCGCCGTAACTAGTCCGATTACCACTACAAATACCCTAATTGCTCTAAACGAAAATCTTTGTGCGCTCCTTGCTCCGACATATCCTCCAATTGCTGTACCCACACCCATTGCGAGAGCGTAGCGCCAGTTAATTAGATGCGAACTATAGAGAACTAGAATTGAGACTGCGGATATAGCAATTGCAGTTAGGTTCTTCAGCCCGTTCATCTCGTGGATATTAGTTAATCTGGTAAGACTTAAGATTGCGAGCATAACTAGCCCAAAACCTGCACCAAAATAGCCTCCATATATTGCAAGTGGAAATATAGCTAAAAATACCCAGGGTCTTGGCCCACTATATTTTCTTTCAACCCCCACCTCTCTATATATTCGGGCATGAATATATGGCTGGTAGGCAAAGAGTATTACCGCCGCAATAATTAGTATCGGGGCAATTAGTTCAAAATTTGAATTTGAAGTACGTCTCAATATGTAAGCACCAATCGCAGCACCAATCGCAGTGGGCAAAATTAGCCATAGATATGACCTGGGAAGGGCCTTTATATACTTTCTATAACCAAAGCTCGAAGTAATTTGACCAGACAAAACGATCACATTAGCTGTAGCATTGGCAGCAAGGGCAGGCATGCCGAAAATTAATAGTACTGGGAAGCCAATGAGCATCCCACCGCCACCAATCGCGTTTATTGCGCCGACTAAGAATCCGGCAACCACCACAACCAAGTCTTTTATAAGCATTGTAGTTTATTTTTTGCTTTTTAATAGTTCTCTATAAATAGTATAACCCATCTAATGAAATGTTTACCTGACTTAGGCTAAACTAGGACTATGGATTTGGATATTGGTCCCGGTGTTTATGTGTTAGCTGTTAGTGGCGGAGTTGATTCTGTGGTGCTGCTCGACATGGTAGTAAAAAATACTCAGTCAAAGCTAAACAATGTTGAGCTTATCGTTGCCCACTTTGATCATGGCATAAGACATGATTCAGCTGAAGATACTAAGTTTGTTGGTGGATTAGCCGAGCAGCATGGCCTCAGGTTTACTCATGGTGAGGCGAGCTTGGGCCCAAATGCTAGTGAAGAGCAGGCAAGAACTGCCAGATATGAATTTCTATTTAAAGTCGTAGAGGAATATAAGGCCAAGGCGCTTATAACTGCTCATCATCAAGATGACTTAATTGAAACAGCACTACTAAACATTTTAAGAGGCACTAACCGTCGAGGTTTGTCATCACTACAGTCAAGCGACAGCTTAATGCGGCCGCTACTTAACATAACAAAGGCTAGCCTGGTTGATTACGCTAAAGATAATCATCTAGGTTGGCGCGAAGACAGCACCAACACTGATGAAAGGTACTTAAGAAATTACTTACGCCTTAATATCTTACAGAATCTAACTAGCGAAAACAGGACTAAGCTGGTTAAGCTTATAAGCAATCAGACCGAGCTTAACGGGCAGATTGATGAACTACTCGAGCAGCTTATCAGAGAAGAGCTTAAGGATAATCAGATCCCAAGACTATGGTTAGCTACGCTAGACAGCAAGTTAATTAACGAAGTACTTGCCACCTGGCTTAGACAAAATGGTGTATATAATTACAACCAAACTAGCTTAAAACGATTGAATACTGAGCTAAGAGTAGCTAAAGTTAATAGTCTGGTTGATGCCATTGCTGATCGGAAAATAATAGTCGGAAAGGACAATTTGGCACTCAAGCCCATAGAGCGCTAGGCAAATCAATTCGAGCGCGCTATAATAATCTTTGAATTATGGATAAAAGTCCCCTTAAGTCTAATCGTCTGAAGACTCCAAATAGTCGATTTGGTATGAAGAATGCTGGCTTTATAGCCCTAATTATTCTATTTGGACTAGTTATCTATTCGGCTTTCAAACAACCAAGTAATCTTCAGACAATTCCAATCACAACTGCCGTGCAGCAGTCAAACAAAGGAGAATATAGCTCACTTAAGGTGAACGGCAACGAAGTAGTAATCACCAAAAAAGGCGACAAGAGTGCAACCCTAAAAGCCTATATTGAGCCCAACGCTAACCTAAAGACTGAAGGGCTAGACTACTCTAAGGTTCAGATTAATCCTACAGCTCAAACAAGCGGTGGATCCACCTGGATAACCTTAGTTGAGACCATAGGCCCAGTAATTGCAATAGGCGTGATCCTATATATCATGATGCGTAGCGCTCAAGGACAAGGTAACCAGGCTCTAAGTTTTGGTAAAAGTAAGGCTCGACTTTATGGTAACGAAAAAGACAAAGTTAACTTCAGTGATGTAGCAGGCTCAGATGAAGCAAAACAAGATCTTGAAGAAGTCGTTGAATTCCTTAAGTTCCCTAAGAAGTTTGCTAGTGTTGGCGCCAAGATCCCTAAGGGAGTTTTGTTAATTGGCCCTCCTGGAACAGGCAAGACGATGTTGTCCCGCGCAGTAGCCGGTGAAGCAAACGTACCATTCTTCAGTATTTCAGGTTCTGAATTTGTTGAGATGTTTGTAGGTGTTGGCGCTAGCCGTGTTAGAGATTTATTCGCTAAAGCAAAAAAGAATTCACCATGCATTATCTTTATTGATGAAATTGACGCCGTTGGACGTCGACGTGGAAGCGGTATGGGTGGTGGTCACGATGAGAGGGAACAAACACTTAACCAGATTCTAGTAGAGATGGACGGTTTTGAACAAGGCCAAAACGTGATTGTATTAGCTGCCACTAACCGCGCTGATGTTCTTGATCCTGCATTGCTACGACCTGGACGATTTGACCGTCGAGTTAATATTGGTCTACCTGACCGAAAAGACCGTGAGGCAATACTTAAAGTTCATTTTGCTAAAAAGCCTCTAGCTAAGAACGTTGACCTTGATGCGCTAGCAGCTAAAAGTGCCGGATCATCAGGCGCTGATCTGGCTAATATAGCCAACGAATCGGCAATTATTGCAGCTCGAAATAGCCACAGTCAGATTAGTCAGCTTGACGTTACTAACGCTTTCGAAAGAGTCGCTATTGGACCAGAGCGAAAGAGTAAGGTGATGACAGAAAACGACAAGAAAGTTACTGCTTATCATGAAGCTGGCCATGCTCTAGTCGGACACGTTTTACCAGACAGCGACCCAGTCCATAAAGTTACCATTATCCCACGTGGCGGAACTGGTGGTGTTACTTGGTTTATTCCACCAGAGGACCGGGTTTACGTATCACTTGTGCAGTTCAAAGATATATTGGCCCGTGGTATGGGAGGAAGAGTTGCTGAAGAAATTGTTTTAGGTCGCGACCGGATTACTACCGGCGCCGGTTCAGACCTACAGAGTGCAGCTGAACTAGCTAGAGACATGGTTGTCAATCAGGGGATGGGTCAAAAACTACGAGACCAAGTATTTAAAGTTGACGATGCGATGATGATTGATCGTATCGTTCACGAACGACAATTTTCAGACGAAACTGCCAAAGTAATTGATGATGAAGTCGAAAGCCTAATAACCGAAGCTGCAAATAGAGCAAGAGTCGTAATCAAGGCCAACATGAAGTATCTTGAACTTCTAAAAGACAAGCTTTTAGAGAAGGAAACTGTTGATAGTGAAGAAGTCGATGAGCTACTAAAAGAATCTAAAATGCCAGCTGGTGCTGCTCAATATTAAAAGACGTTAGAAAGACCTTAAAAAGCAGGTGAAAAAAGTTAAAAACAAAAATACTATATTACCCTCGGCCAGTCTATCCTATACTTCTATATAGGTTTTAAATAAATAATGAGTAATACATCTAGTACTGGTTCAAAAAGTATCCGCATGAGTATTTCCAATGTGGCCTTTTTGTTAATGGCCACAACATTCCTCGGCCAGATACTTGGCTTCCTCAGAACTAAGCTAGTAAATGCCAACTTCCCGATTTACGGACCACATAGTACCGATGCTTACTTTGCCGCTTTCACCGTCCCAGATTTCTTCTTCTTTACCCTATCCGCCGGTGTTCTAGGTGTTGCGCTGATGCCTGTTCTATCTGACAGACTCCAAAAGTCTGGAAGAAAGAGTGTTTGGGAACTATCCTATTCGCTACTTAATTTCTTAGCAATTATTATGTTCATCGTCGGCATCATCATCTTAGTATTTGCCAATTGGTTGATGCACCACATTGTGGCACCTAACTTAGCACCAGAAAATCTTAAAACTGCTGCTAATATCATGCGACTTTTGGCATTCAACCCATTTCTATTTACCATTTCTGGAATATTAACTAGCGTTCAACAAACATTTGGTAAGTTTTTCTTCTTCGCTATAGCTCCGCTGTTTTATAACATGTCGATCATTATTAGTATTTTCGTATTCAAGGATAACATTGGGCTGGTCGGGATAGGAATCGGAGCTCTAATTGGGGCCATACTCCAGTTAGTTGTAATTGCGGTTGGCACTAATACCTCGGGTATACACTGGCGACCAAAGATTATGTGGAACAATAAGGACTTTAGGGTAGTCCTCAGAAACCTACCACCAAGGTCATTGGATCAAGGCATGGACCAGGTTGAGGCGATTGTCGAGACACATATAGCCAGCGGCTTAGGATCTGGCTCAATCACTAACTATTCCAACGCCTATATCCTGAGCACAGCACCAATACTGCTACTGGGTACAGCTATTAGTAGCGCAGCCTTTCCTAGACTAAACGCAAGGTTGTCACAAAACCGCCCAGATCTATTTAGAAAAGACTTCATAATGATCCTTAGGGTCCTGATTTGGATAAGTGCCCCAATCGTAGTCATTTCGTTCTTTTGTCGAGGTTATCTTGCTCGTATGATCTATACCCAAGGTAACGATCAAATTGCCATAATTTTCGGATTCTTAACTATATCAATATTCTTCGGCATCATGTACTCGTTTATTTCCCGTTGGTTTTATTCCCATAAAGACACCAAGACACCGCTTTTTGTATCAGTATTCACAATCATCTTAAACATTATTCTTGCTTATACCTTGTCTAGGCCGTCTATGTACGGCGTTGTTGGACTTGCGCTTGCTCAATCAATTGTCGTTGCTACCGAGGTTACCATCTTGGTAATTATTATGATGTTTAGAGACCATAAGCTATTCGACCTAAATTTCCTTGGCCAGCTAGTCAGGATAGCATCAGTTACCGGATTTAGTATTGTGGCCGGCTTTATTATGGTTACTTTCTATCCGCTCAACCTTAATGACCGTGGTATTTTCGTTTTGGGTAGTAGGGTGCTAGTTATTACAATCGTAGTATTTGGGGTTCACCTATTAGTTTCGTCTCTATTTGATCTAGATGAAGTCAAGCCTGTTTTTAGACGTTTAAAGAAATTAGCATCTAAACCTATAAGCTTGGAACTGTAATCTGGGCGACCTCTGTTATAATATATAGCTAATGGATCAAACACATATTCGTAATTTCTGTATCATTGCTCATATTGATCATGGTAAATCAACTCTAGCCGATAGACTATTAGAGCTAACCGGCACAGTAGCTGCAAGAGACATGAAGGCACAGCTACTGGACAAGATGGACCTTGAAAGAGAAAAGGGCATAACAATTAAGCTAGCACCAGTCAGAATGGACTATCGTGGCTTTGAGCTTAACCTTATTGATACTCCAGGCCACGTTGACTTCAGTTATGAGGTTTCCAGGAGTCTAGAAGCTTGCGAGGGAGCGGTACTTGTCGTAGATGCTTCACAAGGTATACAAGCACAAACCTTATCCAATGTTTATTTGGCGCTTGCGGCTAACCTAAAAATATTACCAGTGCTCAATAAAATTGATTTACCAGCAGCTGATGTTGAAAAAGTAAGCGCTGAAATTATTAGTTTACTTGGCTGCAAAAAGGAAGAAATCATGACAATCTCTGCCAAGACCGGTGCCGGTGTCCAAGAGCTAATAGATAAAATTATTGCCGAGATTCCTGCACCCACTGTGGTAAAGGTGGAAACTACCAGAGCTTTAATATTTGACTCATATTACGATGATTACCGAGGAGTAATACTCTACGTTAGGGTTTTCGAAGGTCATCTTTCTAAGTCTGAAAATATTCAAATGATGGCAACAAAAGCCAACGGGCTAGCACTCGAAGTCGGTGTTTTGAAACCCCAGATGACGGTAACGGATAAACTAGAATGCGGCGAGATCGGTTATATCGTTACTAACCTAAAGACCACCCGTGACGCAAAAGTTGGTGATACGATCACCTTAACAAAAGCTCCTGCTCATCAACCGTTACCTGGGTACAAGTATGTAAAGCCGTTTGTTTATGCCGGCTTCTTCCCACAAACCAATGAACAGTACCTTGAGCTAAAAGAGGCGGTCGACAAACTAGCTCTCAGCGATTCAGCTCTCCAATATAGTCCAGAAAACTCGCCAGTCCTAGGTTTTGGTGTCCGCATAGGCTTTTTGGGATTACTGCACATGGATATAGTCAAAGAAAGACTCGAAAGAGAGTATGGCCTTGAGTTAGTTGTTACCAACCCATCAACCGACTACCAGGTTAAACTAACTAACGGGAAAGATCTAGACATTAAAAGTGCTACCGAGCTTCCAGATAGCTCACTCATAAGTGAAATAAAAGAGCCATGGATTAATGGTGAAATCATTGTTCCTAGTGACTATATTGGTAGCGTGATTCAGCTAATTTCCAACAAACGTGGAGTTCAGAAGAATATTAGCTATGTTGATCAACGGGCGTTGATTGGTTTTGAAGCACCACTGGCTAACCTACTAACCGACTTTTACGATCAACTAAAAAGTGTAACTAGCGGTTTCGGATCGTTTAACTATGAACTAGACGATTATCGGGTTGAGGATCTTGTAAGACTAGATTTCTATGTTGCCGGAGATAGGGTAGACGCCTTATCGATAGTTGTTCACCGTAGCGAAGCACAATACTTGGGACGTGAAACAGTTCAAAAACTTAAAGATGTCATTCCTAGGCAGAACTTTCAGGTTGCGCTTCAAGCAGCAGTTGGTGGTAAGTTTATTGCCAGGGCCGATCTCAGCGCCTATCGAAAGGACGTCACTACTGGTTTATATGGTGGTGATGTAAGTCGAAAGAAAAAGGTTCTAGCCAAACAGAAAAAAGGCAAGGAACGGATGAAACGTTTTGGTAAAGTAGATATTCCAAGCGAAGCCTTTACGGTCATGATTAAGCGTGACTAAATATTAAACAAAAGTTAATATAAATTTGCCGAACCACCCCTATATCTGCTATAAATTACCAATGGACGACGCGAACGATATTGATCTCAGCTCATACTCACCAGATGCAAAAACAAAGAAACTGATTAAGGGTACAGGCATCCTGCTATTAGTTGGACCCTCTGGTTCTGGCAAGGATACGCTCGCGAGAGAACTTCTTAAGACGGGCAATTATCACTACATCATTACTCATACAACTAGAGCTCCCAGACATAATCACGGCGTGATTGAGCAAAGCGGTGTGGACTACCATTTTATTAATGTTACTGATGCCAAGAAGATGCTTGCTAGCAGGGACTTCCTAGAAGCGGCAATAATTCACGGTAATTTATATGGTACAAGTATTGCCGAAATTGAGAGTGCAAATAAGCACTCAATGGTTGCCTTAACTGACATAGACGTGCAAGGTGTTAGGTCATATAAGAAACTTTCAGACAATAACGCAATGGCTGTCTTTTTATTGCCGCCTAGCTTTGATGTTTTACTTCAAAGAGTAGCTAAACGCTATGGACATGCCCACAATGATAAAGAGATTAAAACTAGACTTACTACAGCACTAGACGAGCTAGACGAGCTTCTGAGTAGCAATTATTACCATAGCGTAATTAATGATGATCTTGATCGTACCCTAAAAACTATCCAGCAGATTGTTTCAGACAAAAAATACGATATTAGCGAAGACAAGAAGGCCAGAAGCCAAGCTAAAAAGCTGATTAAGGACATACGAGTATATCTAACAGATAAGTCCTAGCACTCTTGACTAGAGAGTGCTAAACAAGCTATAATACCGCTGATATTTAAGTAACTATTATTCGAAGAATAACCCCCTAAAAACTATGACTGAAAGACAACAAACCATTCTCAGCGCAATTGTAGAACAGTATGCAGAAGTAGCTAGTCCTGTCGGCAGTAGTCTACTAGCCAAGGTGTTTAATGTCTCATCAGCAACTGTCCGCTCAGAAATGGCAGAACTTGAACGAATGGGCTTCATAACACAGCCGCACACAAGTGCTGGACGAATACCAACCGACAAAGGCTACAGATACTACGTCAATAAGCTTGGCGAAACCCCGTTGCTTGATACTAGCTCAAACCGAAGTGAGAGAGCCTTGGCTTCTCGAGTTCAGCAGGCTGGTGCACCCGAGAGAATGATCCGAAATGCTGTTGATACGCTGGTTGAGTTAACTCACAACTTAGCGCTTGCCACTATCGGTAACCAGCTCTATATGAGTGGCTTAAGTAACTTATTTGGCCAGCCAGAATTCATAAATAGTATCCAGGTTCAACAAGTGGCCCAGCTTCTAGACAACCTTGAGCCATGGCTTAGAGAAGCCGCCCCCAACGAGCCTCTAAGTGTCTACATAGGGCAGGAAAACCCAATTGGTAGAAGTGCTGGCTGTAGCCTGGTAATTTGTCGTTTTAGAGGACCATTTAGTGACAATAGTTATATTGGCACCCTAGGACCAACCAGACAAAGTTATAGGGAAGTCATGAATCTAGTTCGCCGAGCTGGCCAAGAACTAGAAGAAGTTTTGTTATAAATTATTCTTTTAAAGAGGAAACCATATAATGACCGATAATCCGAAGAAAAAAATTAGCAAAAGAGCTCCTCAAAGCGACGAGGAAATAGAAGCACTTAAGCAGCAGCTAGATGAGTTAACAGAGGCTCTGCAACGTGAGCGAGCCGATGCACTCAATGTAAGACGTCGCGCTGACGAAGAGCGACTCAAAATGTCTAGCTACTTCAAAGCATCAGTTATTAAGGAACTACTACCGTTTATAGATAATTTTGATCGTGCCCTTAACCAGATACCGCTTGATGAAAATACTAAGCTAGATAAATCTCTTGAGGACTGGCTAAAAGGCCTCAGCGGTGTTAATAGGCAACTTTGGTCAGCACTCGATGCGATTGGAGTAAAGCGAATCAAGACTGTAGGTGAGGAATTTGATCCAAAGTATCATGAAGCTGTTCAAATGGACGAGGACAGTAGTGGAGCAAAAGAAATAATTAGCCAAGAGTTTATGTCCGGCTACACCTTAGATGATGAAGTTATCCGTCATGCTATGGTAAAAGTTACAATGAAATAGCAAATTAGCACTCTTGACTTACGAGTGCCAATTTATTATTCTAGAGTAGTATTAGCATTCAAAGTATCTGTCTGCTAAATAAGTAGTATTTTGCGGCATTATTATTTGTCTAAACTAACTAACTGATATGTTCAAGGAGAACTAATTAAGCTATGGGTAAAATCATTGGAATCGATCTAGGTACGACTAACTCAGCAATGGCTGTTATGCAGTCTGGTAAGTCAGAAATTATTGCTAACAGCGAAGGTAACCGAACTACCCCTTCTGTAGTTGCCGTTAATAAGAATGGCGAACGACTAGTTGGCCAGGTGGCCAGGCGTCAGCAGGTTACCAACTCTAACAACACTATTTATGAGGTCAAGCGACTAATTGGCCGTAACTGGAACGATAAAGAAGTTCAACGTGATCTTAAACTAATGGGTTACGAGATTGTTAAAAGTGGAAATGCAGTTAAAGTAAAAATGGCTGACAAAGAGTATAGCCCTGAAGAAATCAGCGCTATGATTCTTGCTAAACTTAAAACTGATGCTGAAAGCTTCTTAGGCGATACCGTCAGTGAAGCCGTAATTACTGTTCCTGCCTACTTTGATGACAGTCAACGTCAGGCTACAAAGGACGCCGGAAAGATTGCAGGACTTGAAGTTAAGCGAATTATTAACGAACCAACTGCGGCTGCCCTAGCCTATGGACTAGATAAGGGGAGCAATAAGGATGAGAAGATTGCCGTTTACGACCTTGGTGGCGGTACTTTTGACGTATCTATCTTGGAACTGGGTGATGGAGTATTTGAAGTTAAGTCGACCAATGGCGATACTCACCTAGGTGGAGCAGACTTTGACCGAGTAATTATTAACTACTTTGCTGATGAGTTCAAGAAAGAACACGGCATCGATATTACTGACGATAAAGCCGCTATGCAAAGACTTCGAGATGAAGCTGAAAAGGCAAAGATCGAGCTTTCTACAGCCCAGGAAGTAGATATTAACCTACCATTCCTTACTGCTGATTCAGAAGGACCTAAACACTTTGAGCATAAACTTACTCGCGCTAAACTTGAGAGCCTGGTTGCAGATTTAATCGAAAAGACTGCAAGCCCTTGCGAGAAGGCTCTTAAAGACGCGAAACTAAAGGCTAGCGATATTGACGCTGTAGTTTTAGTTGGTGGAATGACCAGAATGCCCGCTGTTCAAAAGCAGGTTAAGAAGATATTTGGCAAGGATCCGATGAAGGGTGTTAACCCTGATGAAGTTGTAGCTATTGGTGCAGCTATCCAGGGCGGAGTATTGCAAGGTGATGTCAAAGACGTGCTTCTTCTAGACGTAACACCTCTATCTCTTGGAATCGAGACTATGGGCGGCGTTATGACTAAGCTAATTGAGAGAAACACAACCATACCGACAAGTAAGTCTGAAGTATTCTCAACTGCAGCAGATAACCAGCCACAAGTAGAAATCCATGTAGCTCAAGGTGAACGAGAGATGATTGATGGCAATAAATCTCTCGGCCGTTTCGTACTGGATGGTATCCCTTCAGCTCCGCGTGGAATCCCGCAAATTGAAGTTACTTTTAACATAGATGCTAACGGTATCTTAAATGTCACAGCTAAAGATAAAGGTACATCTAAAGAGCAGAGCATTACTATCTCTGGCTCAGGCAACCTTAATAAGGATGATGTTGAAAAGATGGCTAAAGAAGCCGAAGCTCATGCAGACGAAGACAAGCAACGAAAAGAACAAGTTGAGGCTAGGAACCTACTAGACAGTGCCGTATACCAAGCCGAAAAGATGGCTAAAGATAATAAAGAGAAACTTGCTGAAGAGGACTTAAAAACACTTGATGAAGCTACTAAAGATGCTAAAAAAGTAATTGAAAATGCCGAAGCTACTAAGGACGAATTAGAGAAGGCTGCTCAAGAGCTTAACGATAAACTAATGCCGATTGGTGCAAAGATGTACGAAGCTGAATCTAAGGAAGCCTCCGAAGATAAAGAAGCCGATACAGAAGACGAGTCAATCGAAGGTGAAGTTGTCGACGACAAGAAAGACGATAAAAAATAATCAAAGCCCTAAATAGACTAAAAGTCTAGTAAAATGGTGGGATACGAACGGCACCAAACCAACTTCGTTAATATAAGTTTAGGGAGACAATAAAAAAGATAATGGCTAAACGAGACTATTATGAAGTTCTAGGGATCTCAAAAGGGGCTAGTGCCGATGAGATTAAGACTGCATTTCGAAGAGCGGCGATTGAACATCACCCAGATCGGGGTGGTGATGAGGCTAAATTCAAAGAAATAAACGAAGCCTATGAGGTGTTAAAGGACCCAGAAAAAAGACAGCGCTATGATCAATTTGGTCATGCAGGCGTTGGCGGCGATCCAAGTGGTGGCTTTGGCGGCTATAGCCAAGGTCAGAATATGAATTTTGATTTTGGAGATCTTGGACTTGGCGATATCTTTAATAGCTTCTTTGGTGGTGGCAGAGGTCAGTCTGAAAGACAAAAACGAGGCAATGACGTTGAGGCAACGATTGAAATAACTTTTGAACAAGCTGTTTTTGGTGCTGAGGTACCACTCAATTTGAACCTTGAGGATACTTGCGAGCACTGTAAAGGTACAACTGCAGAACCTGGTCACGATCTAAAGACCTGCGAAACTTGCGGCGGTAAAGGTCAAGTAGTAAGCGTAACTAGGACTATTTTTGGAAATATTCAGCAGGCCAGTATTTGCCCAACTTGTGGTGGTAGCGGAAAAGTCCCAGAAATGGCATGTACTGTTTGTAAGGGCCGTGGAACCGTCCAGAAAAAGCAGGGAATTAATCTAAAGATACCTGCCGGAATTGATGATGGTACGACCATTAGACTAAGGGAGCACGGAGAGGCCATTGCAAACGGCCCTAAAGGCGATCTTTATGTAAACGTACGAGTTAAGGCACATAAGCACTTTACTAGGGAGGGCGATCTAATTCTTAGCACAGAACATCTACAAATGGTTGATGCTGCCCTTGGTGCAGAAATTGATGTCGAGACAGTTGACGGTAAAATTACTATGAAAGTCCCAGCCGGAACACAAACTGGCTCTGACTTTAAACTTTCAGGTCGCGGTGTACCTCATTTAAAAGGCAGTGGTCGAGGGGCTCATATAGTTACTCTAGTCATAGATACACCGACTAAATTAAGCAAAGACCAAGAGAGGCTTCTCAAGGAGTTTAAAGAGACTGACAGCAGTGGAAAATTCCACTTATTTAACTAGAAGGTTGCAAATATAGATTTGTAGTTAGATAATTTAGCTAGTGTTTAAACAAAAGCTCAATCAATCCGGTTTTATCCCTCTTCTGGTAACTGTCCTATTGATCGTTGTTACACTTATTGTTCTGGTATATGCAAGAGTAAGCCACGCCAAGCAATAGTATTGCAAAAACACCAAAGTTGTGGTACTCTAAGTTTTAGATTTCGCTTAAGTTCCTATGACCGATTAAGTATCTAAAGTAGGGCCCAATTATTAATCTAATCGGAGATAATAAAAATGAATATAGTAGTTTTATCCAAGGGCCCCGGCAACTACTCAACTAAGCGATTAGTCGAGGAAGCCAAGAAGAGAGGTCACGACGTTCGCGTCATAAACTACGCTAAATGTTACGTAACATTAGAACGTGGCAATCCTGTTGTTCACTATAAGGGTGAAGAAGTAACAAACGTCGATGCAATTATTCCTCGTATCTCTTCAAGCCTGACCAAATATGGCTCTTCGATAGTCCGACAGTTTGAAATGCAGAACGTATTCACTACGACTAGTTCAATAGCGATTGTTAGATCTAGAGACAAGCTAAGAAGTATGCAAATTCTAGCCAAGGCAGGTGTTGGTATACCAAAGACTGTCTTTGCAAAAGAAACTGCAGATTTTGAAGGCGTGCTAGAACAAGTCGGTGGTGCACCGGTTATTATTAAAATCGCTCGTGGTACACACGGCAATGGTGTAGTACTTGGTGAAACACGAAAAGCGGCTCTTGCTGTAATGCAGGCCTTCTATGTTGAAGGCGTTAACTTCTTAGTGCAGGAATATATTGGTGAAAGCGCTGGTGTAGATATCAGGGCTTTTGTTGTTAATGGTAAGGTTATAGCTAGTATGCTCCGACAAAGTCTTGACGATGATTTTAGATCAAACATCCATCAGGGTGGAAGTGGTATTCCGGTAAAACTAACTGAAGAAGAACGTAAGACAGCTCAACGTGCTGCTAAAGCGATGGGGCTACCAATTTGTGGTGTAGACATGATGCGTTCAAATAAGGGGCCACTAGTGCTGGAGGTTAATTGTAGTCCAGGCTTTGCCATTGAAAAGATTACTGATCGAGATGTAGCCTCAAAAATAATCGACTATATTGAGCAGAACGCAAAAGCACGACGCAAGAAAGACAAAGTCGGCGCCTAAAAGTTCCAGCTCTAACTACTCGGTTAAACCCCTTATGCTATAGTAAACTTTAGTTATGCCACTAGTAATTATTCTCGGTATTATCTTAGTTCCTGCCTTGGCGCTTATCCTACTTAAGGTAAATGCAGTACTTGTCTACCTAACTCTTTGTCTAGGGGCAGTTTTGAGTCAGTTCGTATCAAATAATTCACAGCTAAATAGCTTTGTTGTTAAAAGCAGTATGGTTAATAAGTATCTTGGTGGAAGCAGTAATATACGACTTGGTCTGGTCATTATTCCACCGATATTAACGGCTATTTTTATGATTAGAACCGCAAAAGGGCACAAGCTTTCAATAAACATCGTAACATCGTTAGCGGTTGGGCTTTTAGCACTATTCCTGGTTGTCCCGCTACTGCCAATTAGTATATCAACCTCAATATCAACTTCTTCTCTTTGGAACCAGCTGAGTAAGTATGAGGGCATGATTGTGGGGTTAAGTTCAGTACTAGTTCTGGTTCTTTTGATACTGCATAGGTCAAAGATGAGTTCGGGCGGATCGCATAACAAGTACCATAAGGGCGCCTAGGCACCCATGAATGGTCAATACTCATCTGTAATTACCTTGACTTTTATACAAAATCACGAATAATATGAAGTGATATTTACCTCTTAGAAATAAAAACACTAAACAATGTTCTAAGGCTAAATATTAGATATCTAAAAATAGACTGAAATTGATTCTGGGCCCATAGCTCAGCCGGTTAGAGCACCTGCCTTTTAAGCAGGGTGTCGTGGGTTCGAGTCCCACTGGGCCCTCCAGGAATTTCACTAAAAGACTTCATTTGGAATCTTTTTAGTTTGTTATTATGTATCTATGAAAAGTCACTTTCCGAAAAAAACAGGCATTAGGATTATTATTGTTGGGTCTATTTTGGCGACTTTAGGCTTTCTTACAAGCTTTATAAATCTGTTCAATATATACGGCAAAGCGGGAGCGGGTTGTATAGGCAAGGTTAATAATCTCAATTGTAATATATCCAATAACCTACTGATTAACCATATTGCACTTATATTCCTATACTCAGGCATAGCTATAGTGGCCATAGGTGTGGTTATATCTATAGTGAATTCATCCCACAGTAAATAGCGACAGCTATAAAATTACCGAATTGTTATACTTCTCATATGAGCAACGCTTCATAGATATCCCGTGAATTATTGAGGCAAAGCAAAGCAATAAGGTAACAAGATACATGCCTAATGCAAAACAATTGGCCAGATGAAGATGTATAGAACTACGCTTACCTTGCATCTTATCGGGAATGAAGGAGACAATTATTTGTAGCCACGCAGTTATTGAATAAATGACTAAAAATAGTCGAGACAAGTTAAGGCGAGGTGCAAACCATCTAATAACAAAGAGATAATAATGCTATGATTGGCCAAATCATTTTTGAAGCAGCACCCAATAATTGGTTGCCATGCCTTTTCGGCCCAATTTTTCACCAGGCTTACTAATTTTCTTTATATCTAAGATTTTAAACTGTTTATAAAACTGTCTAAGTTCAGCTTCATCATAGTTCTTCTGGAACTTACCACTGGGCCAGTAAGCACTATTGGGTTCGCTCCCTGGGTTATTCTCTATAGCTTCATTTTCCCATTCATCATCACTAGAGCAGACGTTAACCATAGCGTAGCCTCCAGGCTTAAGAGTTCTATAAAACTCGTCTCTGTAGGTTTCGCGACCTGTTTTTGTCTCAATATCAATTGATGAGAAACAATCTACGGATACATCAAAAAAGTTATCTTCAAATTGCCACGAGGCATCCATCTCAGCCTGTATAAAGTCGATTTTATTAGGCACCTTTTCTCTTATGGCAAATTCTTTCGCTATATCTAGTGCTGGACCTATGTAATCTATAGCAAAAACATGGTAGCCGACAGTAGCCAGATAGATACTGTTTCTTCCTTTACCACAGCCAATATCCAAAGCCTTGCCAGAGATAGGCACGTCTAGACTCTTTAGGTGTTCAACGAAGGCAATGACACCGCTACCAGCCCTTTCTCTGTTCATGGCAGGCAAAGAATCAGGGTTAGTATGTTCATCAAGCCATACTTGTTGCTGTCTTCTCATGGATTAATAATAGCAAAGTCAAAAATCTAGGCGCCAAAGCATCAGCTAAAAGCATTGCAAAAACTGTAGAAAAATGTTAATATAGTGCTATATAAACATTACCATATAAATAGGTTTATACAGATGGCAATAGCCAGAAAACCAGCACTTACAATCGGTTCTACGGAATACATTAGTTTTCCGTCTTTTAAGCTACATAAAATTCCAGCGAAAATAGATACTGGAGCAGATAGTTCGGCCGTCTGGGCAAGCAATATTTCGGTTAACGGCCAAGAGCTAAGTTATAGCTTATTTGGTCAGGGTTCAGCGTTTTATACGGAAGAAATAGTAAAAACTGATTTATATAAGGTAACTAAGGTAAAAAATTCCTTCGGCCAAGAAGAGTTTAGGTACAAAGTAAAACTAGCAATCAAGGTTGGTGACAAAAGTCTAATTAGCTGGTTTACCCTTGCCGACCGCTCAAAAAATACTTATCCAATAATCCTTGGGAAAAACTTCTTAAGGTCACGCTTTGTGGTTGACGTATCTATTAAGCACGCTCTAGATAAAGATGAATCAGTAAATAAAGTCATTGTCTTATCTAGGCAGCCCAAAGACAATAAAGATTTTTTTAATAAAGTATCTAAATCACAAACGGTCAACTCAAAGTATATAAACCTGGGGTACGAATCACTGCTGTTTAGCATTAGTTCAGATCATATTAGTATTTGTGCCTATCCTGGCCTGGGAGACATAGCTATAAGTGATCTTGTTTATATAAAAACTCATAAAACCAATGCTGATCAAGCGCAGGCTGTCGCGGATTATCTTAAATTTAAGGCAGTAAGGTTTATTGGGAAAGAGATAAATAATAACTCAGCCGTCGGTAAACTAAGTGAATACATGAGATTAGCGGTGAACCGCTTGCCAATACCTAGTAGTGTCGCTGCAAGTTCTAAGACTTTGAGTTTAAATTACGACCTATTAGTTGAACAGCTAGGTAGTCCATTCGTACTTAAGGATTCAAATAGTGATCGTGGCAAAAATAACTTTTTAATATCCTCTAAGGTCGACTTCTTGAAAATATTGGACGAAGCCAACCCAGTCCGTGTATATATCGCCCAACAATATATACAAAGCGATGGATACTACCGGCTGCTAGTTACTGGCAGGGAAGTTGCATTAGCAATAAAAAGAGCCTCGGTTAGCAATAAGAACCCACTTAAAGAACATCTAAATCAGCCTGCTGGTGGAGCCAATGCAACTCTTGTTAAGCTTGACGATATACCTGCAGACGCTAAAGATCTAGCTATAAGAGCGGCCATGGTAATGGAGCGCGAAATTGCTGGTGTAGATATTCTTAAAGATCAAAAGAATAATCTGTGGTATATATTAGAAGCCAACTACGATCCACAAATTCGTACAGGAAGATTCTTGGACGAAAAGCTAAGAGCGGTGGCGAAATTTCTTGATAGTCAGCTAACAAGCTAACTACTCAATCTAAATGTTTATGGTAATGTTAAGTTAGTAGGCTTTAGTAAATGAATGACTTAGTAAAAATAGTAGTTTATGTTCCCGAAAATAATGCTGACAGTATACGTCAGGCAATTGGTGATGCTGGTGCTGGGGTCGTTGGAGACTATACATTCTGTAGTTATTCAATCAAGGGCATCGGTAGATACATACCCGGCCAGAACGCCAACCCATACATAGGGTCATCCGGGAAACTGGAAAGTGTCGATGAAGAACGAATCGAAGTTCAGTGTGAAAAATCTAAAGCCAAAAAAGTTATAGAAGCAATTAAGGCGGCACATCCTTATGAAGAAGTCGTAATTGACGTCTATCAGTTACTAAACCTAGATTATGATCAATAAATGGCATAGTTACCTAGCGATGCTATCATAGATCTATGGGGAAAATAGACTTTAGAACTCAAGTCGAGGATGGCCTAAAAGAGCTTTTTAGCACCGAACAAAAAGCTGCTCTAACTGGTGAATCTCGTGAACTAATTAAGTTATGCGCAAAGGTTATCATTGGCTCAGGTAAAAGGTTTAGGCCAAGGCTATTTGACGTCACATACGCGATCTACGGAGGCAAAGACAGCAGGGATGTTCTAGATATGGGTCTTGCTCTAGAGCTTTTCCACCAGGCCCTACTAGTACACGATGATGTAATTGACCAAGACCTCACTCGAAACGGCCAGTTGAATATTATAGGTGAATATAAAAAAGATAAAGATTATGACCACGGTAATACTCCAGAAGCAATGGCAATTTTAGCTGGAGATTATCTTCTGAATTTAGTTAACAAAATAATAATTGATAGCAAACAACTAACCAATGATCAGAAAATTGTAGTTATAAGGCTATTTATCGAGACCTTTAATAGCGTAATCTTTGGCCAACAACTAGATAGCCTGAATATAGATAACCTAATGTCCGACATTACTGCAAGTGACCTAATGAATATAAATATTAAAAAGACTGCGAGTTATACGACAATTCTTCCAATGCGACTGGCTGCCTATATCCGCAAATTAGAAGTGCCCGAATTGGCTAAAATAGATAAATTTGCACAAGATTTAGGTCTATATTATCAGCTGGTAAATGACTATTCTGACTACTTTAGTTTGTCTACCGAGGATGTATCACCAGGAAAACTCAGCGACTATAAAGTCGGAAAAATAACTTATATATATAAAATTGCAAAGGATAAACTGAAAGGTAAAGACCTTAGCTTTTTTACGACAAACTTTTCCAATAGCGAATTGACTAGCTCAGATATGAATAAGATATCGATACTTCTCAAAAAATACTCAATTGATGAATTTGCGAAAGACGAGGCCAGTGCATTTCTGACAAAAGCATCTGACGAGCTCGAAGCTTTAGCCATATCCAAGGACTCTAAACTACAGCTCACTGCACTTTTAGAGAATCTCAAAATATAGTATAATAACAGATAAGAAGCGGTATTTAATCCAAGAAGAGGGTGAACAGTTGAGCGGACATTCTAAGTGGTCAACAATTAAAAGACAAAAAGGCGCGAAAGATGCGGCTCGCGGCGCAGTATTTACTAAGTTGGGCAATCAGATTGCGATCGCAGCTAGATCAGGAATCGATCCCGATACTAACTTTAGCCTTAGATTGGCAATCGATAAGGCCAAGGCGGCCAATATGCCACTTGCCAATATTCAGAGGTCAATCGATCGTGTAAAAGATAAATCTGCCGAACAATTACAAGAGGTTATGTACGAAGGCTACGGTCCAGGCGGAGTAGCTATACTGGTCGAAACAGCTACTGACAATATTAACCGTACCTATCCAGAAGTACGTCTGGCTTTCAGCAAGCATGGCGGTAACATGGCTGAGAAGGGTGCAGTTGCCTTTCAGTTTGAAAGAAAAGGCCTAATTAGACTAACTACTGCAAGTGATGACATTACTCTCCAGGCTATAGAGGCTGGTGCCGATGACATTATAGAAGAAGAAGACGGTGGCACAATAGTCTACACAGCAGCCGGCGATTTAGCGAAGGTTCGCGATCAACTTAAAGAAAATGGTCTGGAGATAAGTGACGCAGAGCTTACGTATGTTCCCGCTGCAACCGTAGAAGTTACCGATAGCGCTACTGCTGGGAAGATAATGCGTTTAATGGATGCTTTAGATGACATTGACGACGTTACCAATACTCATGTCAATTTTGATATTGACGAGAGCTTGCTATAAAGGTTTAACTAAATGCGAATTATCGGCATTGACCCCGGCACAGCAATACTAGGCTTTGGCGTAATAGACAGCATTAAAGGGTCGCAGCCGGTCATAGTTGATGCCGGTGTTATTAGGACCCCATCCGATCATTCTGACGGCCAAAGACTACAGACGATTTTTAACGAACTAACGAATATTGTGGCTGAAAATAAGCCAGAAATTATTGTTGTTGAGAAGCTATTCTTTGCTCAAAATGTAACTACTGCGATGACCGTCTCCCAAGCAAGAGGAGTAGTGCTACTAGTTGGCGAACAAGCCAATCTTGAACTTTTTGAATATACGCCACTGCAAATAAAACAAGCCCTTACCGGCTATGGTCATGCTGAAAAGAAACAGATCCAGGAAATGGTACGAGTAATCCTAAAACTTAAGGAAATCCCTAAGCCCGACGACTGTGCAGATGCACTAGCTGCAGCAATTATGCATTCAATGATTACTTCTAGCTGAGCCAGCAATCACTATGCTGATATACTGTACAAATGATAGCAAGTCTTACTGGAGAGATAGCAGAAAAACTGATCGATCGAGTAATTCTCGAAGTTAATGGCGTCGGCTACGAACTATATATTACTTTGTTTGAGTACGAAAAATTAGAAGCCGGTAATAAGTACCGTATGTACATACATGAACACATTCGTGAAGACTCATATGATCTATATGGTTTTACCGATCAGGAGTCGAAAAAGTTGTTTGAACAACTTATTAGCGTTAAAAATGTTGGCCCTAAAGTTGGCCTAGCACTGATGAGTATAGGAACGTCGGCCAGTCTAAAAACCGCCATTGCTGGTGGGGACGTCCATACCTTAATGAGCGCCAAAGGTGTAGGTAAGCGTGCGGCTGAACAGCTAATTGTTGAGCTTAGGGATAAAGTTGGCTTAGTAACTGGAGCTGAAGCTGAAGAAGTTATATCTAGATCTGGAATTAACTCATCTGATGAGGCTGTTCAGGCTCTTTTGGCTCTTGGTTACAGTGAGGTTGACGCCATTCGGGCACTTCAAGCAGTAGACAAAGATTTATCAGTTAGTGAGAGAGTAAAATTAGCTTTGAAGGGGGTATCTTAAAATAATGTCTGTACCTAATATAAAACTGGCTGACGGAACCTCAATACCGCAATTTGGGCTTGGACTCTGGAAAGTAACCGATGAACAGACCTTTAGTGAAATGTTTGACAGCGCAATTGATGCAGGATACCGAATGTTTGACAGTGCTCAAATTTATAAGAATGAACAACTTCTCGGAAGTGCTATTAAAGCATCAAGAGTCAGTCGCAGCGAGCTTTATATTACAACCAAGATATCGGTTAATAATTTTGGCTATAAAAAGACCTTGTCTAGCTTTAAAACATCGATGGAAAAATTGGATATTGATTATGTCGACTTACTACTACTACATTTTCCAGTTTCAGTTCTACGAAAGAAATCCTGGAAAGCCCTAGAAGAGATTCAGGCATCTGGCCAGGTTAAGTCTATCGGCGTTAGTAATTACACAGTTAGACACCTAAAAGAACTTTCTGGGTATGCACATATAATGCCGGTTGTTAATCAAGTTGAGCTGCATTTATTTTTACAGCAACCTGAGCTTGTAGAATATTGCATAAATCATCGCATAGCTATTGAGGCTTATTCACCGCTAGCTCATGGTAAAAGAATGGATGATGACATTGTTTTACAGATTGCCAATAAACACGAGAAAACCTACGCCCAGATTATGCTAAGGTTTTTGATTCAGCTTGGTATGATCGTCATCCCTAAGTCAGTTACTAAAGATCGGATTGAACAGAATATTAACATATTTGATTTTAAGCTTGACGGCTCTGACATGAAGGTATTAAAATCTGCAGACCGTAACCTAAGGACTTGTTGGAACCCAACTCTAGTTCCATAAAATAAGGATATATAGTTGTGATAGACAGAATCATAAATACACCGCTCGACGCACCTGATGAACAGGAGCTTGAAAATACTCTTAGACCAAGAGACTTTGCTAATTATATCGGCCAAACTCGCCTAAAACAGAACCTCAAGCTAGCTATTGATGCCGCTAAAAAGCGTGAAGAGCCACTTGATCACGTGCTTCTTTATGGGCCTCCTGGACTTGGTAAGACAACCATGGCTAATGTAATAGCCAATGAAATGAGCGCACAAATCAGAGTAACTTCAGGACCGGCCATTGACCGGGCTGGGGACCTAGCTAGTTTACTGACTAATCTTCAAGACGGAGATATTTTATTTATAGATGAGATCCATCGTTTGAACCGAACGGTTGAAGAAGTCCTATATTCAGCTATGGAAGACTTTAAACTAGATATCATGCTAGGTAAGGGGCCCAGTGCCAGGTCGTTAAGACTAGATCTACCAACGTTTACTATTATTGGTGCTACAACCCGCGCTGGTGCTCTAGCCGCCCCACTCAGGGATCGTTTCGGTATAGTTCACCGACTTGAGTTCTATCAGCTGGATGAAATGGAACTAATAATCAATCGGGCAGCAAAAATTCTAAAAGTGGGCATAGATAAACAGGCGCCAAGCCTACTGGCTAGTAGATCTCGACTTACTCCAAGAATCGCTAATAGACTACTAAAAAGGGTTAGGGACTTCGCAGATGTTAATGGTAACGGGACAATAAACGTTGATAATGCAAAACAGGCACTTGATCTGCTAGAAATTGATGACATCGGACTGGATCCAGCCGATAGATCATTACTTAACGCCATCATTGATCACTATAACGGGGGGCCTGTTGGCGTTGAGACTCTAGCAGCAATAACAGCCGAGGAACGATCTACAATTGAAGACTTTATCGAGCCCTACTTGATGCAAGTAGGTTTGTTAGAGCGAACCCCCAGGGGAAGAAAAGTTACCCCTAAAGCTGTTAAGCATTTGAACAAGACTTTAAAAGATAAATAGTTTTAGTCTAGGTTTTGTTTGGCGTAAGTTTTAGATCCATTAACGCTACCTTCAAAGGTTGAAGTTAAAGTATATTTAGCACAATTTGTATCATCCGATTCACAAGCATTGCCATTACTATCAGTTACTTGATAGGAATAAACTTTTACTTCTGGAGCGGCCGCCAGTTGAACATTTGAAGTAGTTTCACTACTAGAAGGGTCGAGCATATCCGATGGCGATAACTTAGGTAAATGTGAAGCTAGCCAGGTCTTATTATTTAAATCTGTGAGCGAAGGATAGTAACCATTCTGACTATAGAAGCCTTCAAGTTGTGTCTGGATAGACTGAATATCTGTTTGGCGTTTGGCGTTTCTAGATTTAGCTTGAATGCCGCTGTATGTACTTATTACTATAGCCGCCAATATCCCAATTGCCACCAGGACAATACCTAACTCATAGAACGTGAAGCCATTTTGCTTGTTAGAAAGCCGTGTCATGATTAGTTAATGTATCTCACTTTATTAAAACTTACTTTTCTAGTTCGATATATGTTTATTTAGCCCCATCCTAGCTTATTATAAGCCTTAGCGTAATCAAATCAAACAATGCCAAGTTATCTAAAAGTTTAATAGATATTAACGCTTTATAAGATATAGTCTAGGTTTAATTATTAAACTAGCATAAAATAATTAGACTATTTAAAACTTAAGCAGTTTATTTAAGCGGCTCGTTTCCGTTATAGTACTAGGTAAATAGACGAAGGTCTTAAAAAGTGGAGGCATTATGACTGATTCAAAAGATAACAAGGACGCTAAAACGAAAGCTCTGGGGCTGGCTCTTGATCAAATTGAAAAGCAATTTGGGAAAGGTTCGATCATGAAACTTGGAGAAACACCCCATACCGAAGTTGAGATTTTCCCAAGTGGAGCAATTTCGCTCGACTTAGCACTTGGCGGAGGCCTGCCAAAAGGACGAGTTGTTGAGATCTACGGTCCAGAGAGTTCTGGCAAAACGACACTTACGCTACACGCAATTGCCGAAGTTCAGAAACGTGGTGGCATCGCTGCATTTATTGATGCCGAGCATGCACTTGACCCTGCCTATGCTAAACGCATTGGTGTTGACACAGAGAATCTGCTACTAAGTCAGCCAGACAATGGTGAGCAAGCACTTGAAATCGCCGAAACTCTAGTTCGTTCAAACGCGGTTGACCTTATTGTCATCGACTCAGTTGCAGCCTTAGTCCCACGTGCTGAAATTGAAGGCGACATGGGTGACTCTCTGCCTGGTTTACAGGCAAGGCTAATGAGCCAGGCACTAAGAAAGCTAACAGCAGTAATTAGCAGGTCTCGAACAACAGTAATTTTCATAAACCAGATTCGTATGAAGATTGGTGTTATGTTTGGTAATCCAGAAACAACTACTGGTGGTAATGCCCTCAAATTTTACTCATCTGTCAGAATGGACATTCGCCGAATCGGCCAAATTAAGCAGGGTGATGAGGTAGTTGGCAATCGAACCAGAGTCAAGGTGGTAAAAAATAAAATTGCGCCTCCATTTAAAGAAGCAGAATTCGATATTATGTATAACAAGGGGATCTCTAGGTCGGGTGATGTCCTCGATTTAGCAGCTAATAGCGATATCGTTGAAAAAGCTGGAGCTTGGTATTCATATAAGGGAGCAAAAATTGGACAGGGCCGCGAAGCAACAAAAACTTACCTAGAAGCTAATCCTAAAGTTCTTGAAGAAATAGCCGCTGCCGTACTCAAAGCTTCAGTTAAAGAAGCGGACTAATATAGACTCAGGCTTAGCGCTTGAGGGTTGGTAATGAAGATTACTAAGATAGCTAAAATGGGTAAAGAAGATAAGTTTGCTGTATTTATCGACGACAAACTTAATCTTATTATCTCGGGTGAATCATTACTTAGTAGTGGTATAAATGTTGGCCAAAAGCTTACCGATAATGATCTTAAGAGCATAGACAATCTTACAAAAACAAATGATCTATATAGCCGTACGCTTAAATACATAAGCCTCCGAATTAAAAGCGAGGGCGAGGTCAAACAGTACTTAAAACGTAAATCGGCTAGCGATGATCAAATTAAGACCATCATATCTAGGTTAAAGAGGCTTGATCTTATTAACGATGAAATGTTTGTTCGGGCCTATATACACGATCGCATGCTACAGTCCCCATCTTCAAAACGTAAGATAACCTTTGAGCTGCGAAAAAAACAGATCGCAGAGTCTGTTATTGAGCAGTCTTTAAAGAACGACCAAATTAGCGACATCGATAGTTTAAATAAATTAATTGAGTCTAAAAGGCGTCAATCAAAATATGCTGATGATCTTAAGTTAATGCAGTATCTAGTTAGAGTAGGTTTTAATTACTCGGACGTGAAAGAAGCAATAAAAAACTCTAAAAAAGTAGATCAGGAAGATTAGTATTAGATAATACTGGCTCTTGCCTGGGCAGGTACATTACCGAGTATGTCATTAATAATTATTTTCTTAGGCGTGATTTCGTTTATCTGAGTCCTATCAATTATCATGTTTCCACTACCGAACGCTTTATATACTGGTTGAGCAACATATAGTTTTTGTATGAACATTGAATCAAGGTCAGTGGAATAGTCGGTAACCTTACCAACCCGCGACTTAGTTATAGTAGTTACCTGTTTGCCAACAATCACAAAGTTTATATTAATGATATCTCGTAATCGTATTAGGTCTTCAACCCGAGCTAAGACGTCATGATCATTAACTATGTAACCATTGGCTATAGTCTCTCTAATATCTTGTGTTAGAAGTACAAGTTGAGATTTATCATAGCTATCACGGCAGTAAAAACCCTCAATTTTTAGGTTGTTTGGATTGATTATAGCGCTTTGGATAGTAGCTATGAGCGAGTTGCTTCGGAGCGATAAAACTTGTTTTCTGACTAGGTCGTTACTAAGTAAAAGCATAATTAATAGTATAGCGCCTTTTAAGAAGCCAAACTTGCGGTTTACTAGTTTTAAAGGCTAATATTATTAAATCTATGGATCAACAATTTTTAGTTAAAGAATGCAACGACCTTAATTCTACCAAGTTACTCGGGCAGACTATCGGTCACAATTTGCGTGGTGGTGAAATCATTGAGCTAAGTAGTGATCTTGGCGGAGGTAAGACGACACTCGTAAAAGCTATAGTTGAGGGGACGGGCAGTGAAGATCTAGTATCTAGTCCCAGTTTCACTATCTGTAATCAATATAGGGCTAGCAATTTCACCATTTACCACTATGACTTTTACCGATTGACCGATCCAGGGATAATGAAACAAGAGCTTGAAGAAAATATTGCTGATGATAGAGCAGTAATTATTATTGAATGGCCAGGTATTGTCGAGGGTGTATTGCCAAAAAATCGACTAAGCATCGACATTGAGGTAACAGGAGACGATGCTAGAAAGTTTCACTTTACCTTTAATCAAGATATAGAATACTTACTGAAAGATGTATATCTCAAAATATGAATATATTGATAATCAGAACCGATAAACCAGAAGCCGAGATTGGGCTGTATAAGGATGATGAGCAGTTAGCGTATATTTCTTATGAAGCTCATCGAATACTAGCAGAAACAGTTCATAGAAAAATCGAATCAATGCTTAGCGGGGTGGCAATGACCTGGCAAAGTATTGAAGGCATAGTCTGCTATAAAGGTCCAGGTAGTTTTACTGGACTTCGAATCGGCCTGAGTATGGCCAATGCACTAGCAAGCAGTCTGTCGATACCGATTATCGGTTCCAGTGGCAGTGATTGGATAGAAGACGGAATTAGTGGACTATTAAAAGGGGAAGATGAAAAACTAGTTTTACCTGAATATGGCGCTGATCCTCATATTACTATTCAGAAAAAGTAGCTTACTCCGGTAAGATTGGACATTAATTGATTGCGACAACACTAATAAGGCTGTATATTAATTGATAGGAATTATCGATCTTATTTTGAGAGACGAAAAATCCGACAAATGTTACTTATTCTTATTTAATTAGATTATCAGACAAGATTATTACAAGAACTAGAGAAGTGATAGCGATCGTTCTTAAATAGAATCTGTCTGCCATAAAAAAGGGAGGAAATATGCTTGCCATCGTACTAGCGATTGTTGGGCTTGCTGTTGGCTTTGGAGCCAACGCTGTCATTACAAAAAACAGAATGGGTTCTGCCGAAATCAAAGCAGAGAAGGAATTAGAGAAAGCTAAAAAAGAAGCGGCCAAATTGGTTGATCAGGCTCGTGAGGAGTCGAATAAGTCAGCAGATGAATTTAGAAAAGAAGAGCAGTCACGTCGCAAAGAACTAAAAGATATTGAGCAGCGTCTAGTCACTCGTGAAGAGGCATTAGACAAGAAACTTGATGATCTGGATAAGCGAAACGAACGTCTTCGTGCAAGCGAAGATGAGATTGATCAGTTAAAAAACGAGATCAGAGACATTCGCGTTAAGCAGCAAGAAAAGTTGGAAAAGATTGCCAAACTGACTAAAGCTGAGGCTGCAGATAAATTGATGCAAATGACCGAGAGAGACATCAAAGATGATCTACTGGGCCTTGTTAATAAGCTACAAAATGAAGCAAAAGATAATGCCGAAGAGCAAGCGGGCCTAATCATCACGACAGCTATGGAGCGAATGGCAAGTGAAGTTACTGCTGAGCGAACCATATCTAGCGTTAAGCTTGAAGATGAAGAAATGAAGGGTCGTATTATTGGTAAAGAAGGTCGCAATATTCAAGCACTCCAAAAAGCTACTGGTGTCGATATCATGGTTGATGATACCCCGGGTTATGTTGTCTTAAGCAGCTTTGATCCTGTAAGACGTGAGGTTGCCAGGCAGGCTCTAGAGATGTTAATGAAGGATGGTCGAATTCATCCTGGACGAATTGAAGAAGTTGTTGAGAAAGCACAGAAGAATGTAGAAAAGGATGTCTTAAGAGCAGGTGAAGACGCGGCTCGTGAAATCGGCATCATCGGTATTCCAAAAGAAATTCTTCACTTGCTAGGCGAACTTAAGTTCCGAACAAGTTATGGCCAAAACGTACTTAAGCATTCTACCGAGATGGCGCATATTGCTGGAATGATTGCTGAAGAAGTTGGGGCCGATGTTAAAACAGCGAAGTATGCAGCCTTGGTACATGACCTAGGCAAAGCATTAACGCATAAAGTCGAAGGAAAACACCACCATATATCTGGTGAGGTCCTTCGTAAATATGGGGCACCAGAAAATGTTGCACTTGCCGCCGAGCAACATCACGACGATATGGAAGCAACAAGCGTAGAAGCCTTAATTATACGAGTCGTAGATGCAATTAGTGCATCCAGGCCAGGTGCTAGGAATATTAGCGCCGAGAACTTTGTAGAGCGAATGAAAGAGCTAGAGAATGTAGCTAATAGCTTCAATGGAATAGAAAAGTCTTACGCTATCAGTGCTGGCCGAGAAGTACGAGTATTCGTTAGTCCTAAGGCAATAGATGATCTATCGGCCATCAAATTAGCTCGTGATATAGCCACAAAGATTGAGTCGACTATGCAATATCCTGGGACTATTAAGGTTAACGTTATTCGTGAAACCAGGGCAGTTGAGTTCGCCAAGTAAGAGATAGGCAAATAATGAGGCTTTTATATATCGGTGACATCATGGGTGATCTTGGTGTCGATACCGTTAGAAAAGTATTGCCTCAAGTAAAGAAAGATGAAAAGCCTGATTTTGTTGTCGCACAAGTTGAAAACGTAAGTTCTGGAAAGGGAATAACAGTAAGTGACTTTAGCACTTTAAAAACCCTAGGCATAGATTTCTGTACTGGTGGAAATTGGAGTCTATATTTACCGGATATTTATCCTAGCTTAAAGGACCCAAACCAGCCAATTATTAGACCAGCAAACTATCCCGAAGGTACTGCAGGACTTGGCTATAAGTATCTTGATACGCCAAAAGGCAAGGTACTTATCATTAGCCTACTTGGTAAAATAGTTGGCAAAGATGCTGATCTAACTATGGATAATCCGCTTCTAATAATAGACAAGATACTGAACAAAGAAGCTGAAGTTCCTAAAATAGCTATAGTAGTAAACTTCCATGGGGACTACTCGAGCGAGAAAGTAGTTATTGGGCACTACTTAGACGGCAAGGTAACTGCAGTTATCGGTGACCATTGGCATGTTCCGACTGCTGATGCACGTATTTTACCCAATTCAACTGCCCATATAACGGATGTGGGCATGTGTGGCTCTCTGGACTCATCGCTTGGAGTAAAACTAGAGCCTATCTATACTCGGTGGCGAAATAGCGTTCAAACCAGAAACGATCTAGAGACGAGCGGGCCTACTCAGTTCAATGCAGTACTAATTGATTTTGACGAAAAGACCAACTTAGCAACCAAAATTAAACAAATCCGTATTGTACAAGATTGATAATAGTTGGCAATCTACCCCTATTAGCTTATAATATACCGCTATATGATCGGGGTGTGGCGCAGTTGGCTAGCGCGCCGCGTTTGGGACGCGGAGGTCGGAGGTTCGAGTCCTCTCACCCCGACCAGAGTCGAAATCATTGACACTAAGGAACCCTGCATAGGGTTCTTTTAGTTTTATATCTACTACTTCCCATCTGGTAATCTTGTTTTTTGGCGGCACAAGTTCACCCTTTAAAACTAGGTTCGAGATGAACTTTTCAAGGATTTTATTAAAGACCGTAATGCTTTTTGTTGACCGAAGTAAATCACTCACATTATCGAATAGTTCGAGATACTTTTCGTAAGTTGGAATTACGGTTTTTAATCGCTCTTGTTCTGATTTTGCAATCTTAAAAGCCTTATTGAGCTTCTTTAGTTCAGCTTTGTAGTCTTTCAAATCGTCTTTGTAGTGTTCGGCTAAGTCTTTGTCCTCACCCGCTACTATTTGCTTTGCACGATTGTACTCACGTCGAGTATCGGTAATTTGCTTATTAAGTGAATTAACAATGGAGTAAAGCTGCTTTAGTCGAGCAGTTCTGCTCTCGGCTACTTCTTCGGCGTAGTTCTCGTAATTAGTCTTAGTGGTGAAGCGATACTTGTCGAGATAGTCTATTGCATAATCGGTAATAACTTTTGCCCTCGGACCTTTATTCTTCATCTTGCAGCCATCGGTTTCACAGCGATAACGATAGTAGTTGACGTCCTTTTTAACCGTAATGCCTGATGATAGCGACTTACCGCAAGACTTACAGAATACTTTGCCCAACAGTAGATTTGCTTTCACTTTATCAGTGGGCGCAGTTATAGCGGACTTGAACTTGCTGGACATAAAGTCCTTGGCTTGGTTGATTTTCAGAAAGTCGGCAGCGTCTATCGCTGGTATGAAGTCATATATTTCCCCTAGCTTCACAACACCACCGCTATAACGAATAATTCCTGCATACGTTGGATCGCTTAAAAGGCTTGATACGCTGTCTTTATCCCAGTGGTAAGGAAAGTGACCCTCCTGCTTGTATTTGAATACTTTGTAGTCGCTTCTGTCATTCAAATAACGCATGATGTCAACTTGAGTCTTGCCTCCTATACGCATATCGAAAGCATGTTTGATAATATTATAGTTTTCGCCGTCGGGGTACAGCCGACCCTTTTCAGTTTTAAGGTAGCCGTGTAAGAAACTGCGTAGGAACTTACCGCTAAGTGTCTTACGTTTGTTACCCCGTGTCACCACTTCGCTTTGGTGCTCTGAAAATTGCTTCGCCAAAACAAAGGAAATACCAAGAAGCATTTTACCTGAGGGGTTATTTTCGAACTGCGAGGTAGCGAAACGTAAATCTTTGATGATACCCTTATCAAGCAAGTCAATAATTTCGCCAGCTTCTTTCATATTGCGAGCTAGTCTGTCTGGGTGGTAAGCTATGATGCCGTCATATTTGCCACTAATGACATCATCAAGCATTCTGCGAAACAAGGGTCGTATGTCAGGTTCTTTAGCTGAACCATCTTCTTTAAGAATGTCATTTTCATCGAGTGATACACCATCATGTCCAACTACTCGCTCCAAGCAATCGGCTATTTGGTCTTCTTTCGACTTTACCTGTCTAGTTTCGTCAGTCGTTGACTTACGGGCATACAAAACATAGCGTAGGTTCTCTGGCTTGTATAAGTCTTCCTCTGCTTGAGTGGAAGATTTAAGCATTTCAAAAAGTTGCTCAAGAGGGCTGCTGTTTGGTGCTAAGTCAGACATGATTACATTGTACTATTGAACGGCTGTCATAATTAGTAGTAGAGGTTAATACAGAAAAAAGGAGTTATATGGCAATAAAAAAGTCGAGGGGACGACCTACGAAAGTTACCATGCGTACAGTCATTAAGTTGGCTGACTTGATACAGCACAACTACAACATCAGTGATGCTACTAAGCTATGTGGCATATCTAGGAACACTTACTACCGATACGTGAATACCGAAGTAGTATTCGCCGAAACAATGGCTACCGCTCATACTAATAAGACTAAGGTCGTGTGGAATTTTGTGACAACTCTCTGAAAACTAGCACGCTTTAGCTAGATTTTTAAGAGTTTTGGTGTCACATAATTCGGTAGTGAGTAATGGAAAAATGGCGTTGAGGGTCGTAATATCCAGAAAAAATCATATCCGTTCTTGCTACGGTTCTCAGATACGCTTTCAGTGAACGAGTTTAGTGTCTTTGGAGAGACATGGAGAGGGGTCTAGGATCGCTTCCTCTGGCAGACTTGAGTGGAAATATACTCCGCGAAACAAATTGCTAAAGCTGACCTCTAAGCGCTTAGCCACGTACAGAGGCAAACATTGACATAAACATGATAATAAAGTATAATACACCTAATATGCCAGAGTGGAAAGTTTCGACACCCATCGACACATTTGAGCATCCAGAAACAGGTTCACAGATTGACCTTGTTTCGGTGGTTCATGTAGGTACGCCTAGCTACTACAGGAAGCTGGGTAGTTATATCATGGGGAGACAAGACGACGGCTTTACTGTCCATTATGAAACAATCGCCTCAAGTGATGAAACGATTGAGCCGACAACTCCCCTAGAGGCAATCAAGCAAAGAGTCCATGAAGCTAAAACAGATGCAAGTGCTGATAGCTATGTATCCGTAATTGTTCACTCTGGGTACACCATTCAAGAAAACTCTGATTTGTTTCATGATGCAAATAGCGAGAACCACGATATAACTGAGGCGGAATATGTTGGTCAATCAGGTCTTTTGACCTTAGCGAGGGGCTTGATTGGCGAACGAAGACTACGACGTAAGTTAGAAAAGACCGCCGACAAAGGGTCTGAGGCGATGGACGAGTTTGTGTTTGGGGTCATCAAGCAAGGAGTAGATAAAGCAACGAGTGATAAGCAGCGGAATAAGCGGCATGACAAAGTCACTATCCAAGTACGCAATCAAGTAGCACTGGAAGGCGTCGATACTGCATTAGTAGATGATCCAGCAGCCAAGCTAGTACTGATTTGGGGCGTTGGCCACCTTGCGGGGTTGCAATCTGGTCTAATCGGTAGAGGATATGAACACACTAGCCGTCAAGAAACTGAAATAGCGGTGAACCGCGCTCAGTTAAAGCGTGATATTCAGAAACATGAGGTAGCTTTGCGACGGCAGCAAGCAAAGGTTGACCGACACCGAACAGTAGCTTTGGGTATTACAGGACGCCGCGAACAAACCCTCACGCAATTTGAAAGAGATAGATTAGCCAGACAAAAAGAAACCCAAAAGTGGCTTGATGAAAGTCGGCAACGGTCAGCAGAACTGATGCAGCGACTTGAGCGGGAACGTAAGCAGCGAGAGCAACGTATATTCGGCACTCCTTTAGTTGACGACAAAAAACAAGGCAGACGATACTTGCCTTGGTTTAGTGCAAAATAACCTCAAACTTTATTATTGTATAATATGCCTATTAACAGGGGTGGGCGAGAAAAGTGTTAGCACTTGACAGGCACTTATGTTGCTAAAAATTAGGCTCTACCCCTGTTAGGGCAGGTCTTACAATCTCCATTGTGCGACATGATTTTGTTTGTACTTGCACATTTATCACTAGAGCTAGATAATTACTCTCATGCAATACAATCCCACAACCCAACAATTTATTTGTGTAATTAACAAAAAGATACCTGCTGGTAGAGTCTTAAATGCTTTAGGACACATGACGGCTGGACTCATAGCCCTACACGAAGACCATGAACCTTTGCGTTTTCAAACGTATGTAGATAAAGATGGCACAGAACATCCTAGTATTTCAGATAACCCTTTTATCGTACTTAAAGCCGATAATGGTAATAAAATAAGAACATTGCGGAACAATCTAATTGAAAAAGGTATTAAATTCACTGACTTCACTGACACTATGATTGAAGGAAATTATGCCGAGCAACATGACCGTACAGCAGCCACACCAGAGTTAGAACTTGAGTATCATGGCATTTGCTTCTTTATGAATGCTGCGGAGTCGCGTGAGTTGACTAAGAAGTTTTCACTTTATAGCTAGTCATAATAAAGTTATGAGAAGCTCATTGTACTCAAGGTTCACAAGTATTTTGGCGTAGCGGTTATAACGGTGAAGCCATCATAAGGATTGCTTTTGTCTTGTGGGGTGAATACTTGGTCAAAGGTTAGGGTTGATAGCTTTATGGTCGCTTTCTTGTCATCTAGCTTTACTACAAATGGCACTATGTTGTTCATGTCTGGTAAATGTAGTGTTTTAGGCGGTACTTTATCAAATTGGTCGCTGCTGCGGGTAAAAACCAGAACATCAAAGCCATTGAAGCCCAGTCTGTGCATACCAATGGTCATCATAACTTGGCGTTCGTTTTCCATGTCCCAGTCAGCCGTAAAGTTGAAGTTAGCACCCTTTGGAACGCCTAGAATATCAAGAACACTGAACTTTTGACCAGCACCACGCTCTATTGGCACGTCTGTTGCTCGTGTAGGCGCAAGCTCATCTTCGCTTGTCATGTCTCTGCTAATTAGTGTGCCTAGATGTTTAATGGTTTTTAAGTCGGCTAACGGTATGCCAGCATTGTCCTTGTCATAGTTAATACTCAAGTTACCATCTTTCATCTTGGTATGTGATTGTCCAGTAGCATGAATTGTGGTGTGTTCAATTTCTGCGGGGGTGGTTATTTGGTCAAAGTGAATATCAAACGTGCTACCTGTTATTTCAATTTTGCCGACCTTACCACTAGTGCCATGCTTGTTTGGCTGCATTTGCAGCATGAGGCTCTCGTCTGACTTTTGTTGCCATAGACGGCATAGTAGGTAGTTCTTAGAACCCTCTTTTAGGAAAATGCGGTAGTACGGTGGCTTCGCCATAGGTAAAATAATTACTTATTTTGTAGCAAAGTTCCAGCATCATTTAGAAACTCGTCCACGTTTTCAGGCTTAGTCGCCCAAGAACAAACCAAGCGGACTTTGGTTTTGGTGTCACTGACTTTACTCCACTTGTAAAAGCCATAGTCTTTGAGCAAGTTTTCCAACACGCCATTATCAAAGATGGGAAATATCTGGTTAGTACCTGGCTCTTGGTCAAACTCAATGCCTAGCTCTTTAAGCCCCATGTATAACCTAGTAGCTTGCGCATTGGCGTGTTCTGCCAATGTCAGCCATAAGTTGTCAGTATCAAAGAAGCGTGCAAACTGCTGTCCCATAAACCGACCTTTAGCCATTAGCCCACCCCGTTGCTTCATGTGATTGCGGAAGTTTGGCTTTAGTCCGTCATTAGCAATTATCATGGCTTCACCGTAAAGACCACCATCTTTTGTGCCACCAACATAAAACATATCTAAACCGAGCGCACCAAAGTTTTGAAGCGTTAGCCCAAGTTCCTTGTTAGCTATTGCCATAGCCAGCCGTGCGCCGTCGAGGTAAGTGTATAGTCCTTTGTCTTTGGCATGTTGAATAACTTCCTCTAGTTCAGCCCTTGTGTACGTTGTCCCTAGCTCGGTGGCTTGGGTTAAATACACAACTTGTGGCTTAACGGTATGCTCGTCTTCATAACGGGCAAGAGCTTCATCAATACGGGCTGGTGTGAGCTTGCCATCAGGAGCTTCGACCCAGATAATTTTATGCCCTACAGCTTCTATCGCACCTGCTTCGTGGGTGTTAATATGCCCACTATCAGGTGAAATAACACCCTCAAACGGCTTAAGCATAGATACCAAACCTATAACATTAGCAATCGTGCCATTAGGCAGGAAATGAATATCAGCTTGTGGTAAATCAAAGGCTTCTTTAAGTCTATCTGCGCCTAGTTTGCAGTATTCATCATTACCGTAGCCTAGTTGCTGGTCTTCGTTGTGTTCAGCAATGTACTTTAGGATTTCAGAGTGTACGCCCTCTGAATAGTCGTCATAGAAGCTGTATTTCATAACCCCAATTTTAACAGGTTAGCCGTGCTAATACACCAATCCCTCAATTAACTGGGGTTGCTTCGGTCTAGTAGCCCGTAACTTATCAAGTAACCTCTGTGACTGGTCGGGGTTCTCGGTGATATACTTAAATAGTTCAAGCAAGATATGTGTGTCTCGACCATTGACGAAATATACTATAACATGTTATAATAGATGCATGTTAAAACCCATTCCAGCAGGAAATTTTGAAAGCATGAGAAGCATACCTTTATCTGAAGAAGATGGAGCTGATGTGTTATTAGACGAAATATCTTTAGTGGTTGTTGATGGCACACAGGGTAACAAATTTTCGGGTCAAGGTGAACTGCGTGATGATGGCCTTAGAACTAGATTAGATCTTTTGACCTTTGGTCCAAATTACGAAGGTACCTGGGAAGATACAGATGAAGCAGGCAATGTACAAAGAAGTGGTACTGTAAGGATGACTCCTTTGCCTGGTGGCGACTTTGCTGGTTTATGGGAACTTGATGCTACGGATAGAGAAGGACAGTCAGGAAAATCTAAAGGTACTTGGATGTTGCGAAAAGCCCTAGGTGTTACAGCAGTCCATTAGAAGTTTATAGAATCAATTTCTTAATTTGACTAGGCTGTTCATATTTTGTAAACAAAGTATCTTCATAAAACTTTTGTGATGCTTTGGGTTTGTTGATTATATATTTAAATAGTTCGAGATAAATAACTTCCGTTCAACTTGACTATTTATCGAAATTGTTTACTGGCCATTAACTAGTCTGCTTACTGACCATAGAAAGTCATCAACGTTCTCAGGTTTAGTAGCCCATGAACACACTAAACGAACTTTAGTTCTTTTGTCGCTAATCTTATCCCATTTATAGAAACCATAGTCAGTAAGTAAAAGATCAATCATATCATTGTCAAAAATAGGAAATATCTGATTTGTGCCTGATGGTTGATCAAACTCTATACCCATTTCTTCAAGCCCTACATACAATCTAGTTGCTTGATCGTTGGCATGCTCTGCAAGTTGTAGCCATAGATTGTCAGTGTCGAAGAAGCGAGCAAACTGCTGCCCCATAAATCTACCCTTTGCCATTAAGCCACCTCGTTGCTTCATGTGGTTACGGAAGTGTGTCTTTAAGGCGACGTTAGTAATTACCATTGCCTCTCCGTACAGACCACCATTTTTAGTACCACCAACGTAAAACATATCTAGTCCCAATTCACCAAAGTTTTCAAGAGTTAACCCAAGTGATTTATCAGCAATAGCCATGGCAAGACGTGCTCCGTCAAGAAATGTATATAAACCCTTACTCTTTGCATGCTCTATAGCTTTAGCTAATTCGCTTCTTGAATAGGTGGTCCCTAGCTCTGTGGCCTGCGTAAAATAAGCAACCCTAGGAACAACAGTGTGTTCATCTTCGTAGCGTGAAAGCGCTTCATCAATTCGGTCGGGGCTTAATTTGCCATCAGCAGCCTCTACCCAGATAATTTTATGACCTGTAGCCTCTAATGCACCTGCTTCATGAGTATTTATGTGTCCAGTGTTCGGTGAAACTACTCCTTCGAATGACTGGAGCATAGTGACTAAGCCAATTACATTAGCTACAGTGCCATTGGGCAAGAATTGAACATCTGCATCTGGTAAATTGAAAGCAGCTCTCAATCTGTCAGCACCGAGCTTGCAGTAGTCATCATTTCCGTAACCGAGCTGTTGATCATCATTGTTTTCCGAGATATATCTTAGTAGCTCCGGATGCACTCCTTCAGAATAGTCATCAAAAAAACTGTATTTCATGGACATATTTTATCAGTTAATAGTATTAAAACACTAAACTCTCTATGAGGTTTTGGTTTTTGTACTATTCGGCTGTAACTTATCAAGAAGTTTAATAGACAACTGGCTATACTTGCGAAGAAGACAGGAAGGTTGCCTCAGGTACATGCTGTGCTTGACCCTGAGCATTGATCAATTGAATCGAACCATCCCTATATTCAAGAGAAAGATCCATATTGGGATTTGTTTCAAGAGCGTCTGATCCGTTTACAGTTACGTTATTAACTTCAACTGTATCTTGTGCAGAAACTTCTGTATAGACAAATCCTTTGCCAACAGGCATACCAAACCAAATGTTTCCTTTATCATCAGTAATCTGTTCAGCGTAGTCCGATTTAAAGACTTGCCCCTTAGGGATTGGTTTACCTGTATAGATATTCCCAGTGCTGACGCTGCTATTTCCTGGAGTATTAACATCTGGAGTGGTGGTAGGGGAAGTTCTTAAGTTATTACCGCTTGTGACTATTATTGAACCAGTTATAACACCGTTAACATGACCCTTAATGCCTTCAGCTGAGGCGCTAGCATTTGTGCTTAAGGTACTTAAGTAATCAGCAGTCCCAAGTATTCCAGCTACTGTTCCTCCAACTAAGCCGTAGGCTGCAATTTTATGCCCCAAAGTATGTTTCCTCCTTGCTTGAGGGTCGATACTGGCTAGGTGGGGGTCTTTGTTAGGGACTATACTTGATCGCTTCATAACAGCTACATTATAGCATTAAATATCATTACGGTCAAGCTTATTCTATAAACTAGTATTGAGCCACCATACATCTTGGACACATTCACTAAACTAGAAAGGAGTGAAA
>DAIQON010000013.1:0-26500 GCA_036787835.1 Candidatus Saccharimonadota bacterium
TTCATTTGGTCGATCAGAAAAGCTAACCCGTTCAGCTTAGCGTTCATGATTCTAGGCTTCTTCATTACGCTAGTAATTACTGGTTACTTGTTGCCAAAAATCCTGCCGATTCATGACCCATCGCTGAAAGTCATAGTGAACGGTAATCTGGTGTTAGTTTTGTCGCTCTATGCCGGACTTAAGGGATACGATTTAGGTAAATACTTAAAAGTTAAGGTTAAAAACCGATTAATTAAAAAGCTGGCTCAGTATCTATTTTTAACAATTGACTTATGTTTCGGTTTAATTGTAATTTGGTTGGTGGCAACGATGATTGGACGATTGCCTTTTGAGGCAACGAGCAACAGCGTTAATGACTCGATCATAGTTCAGTCGTTAGAGAACAGCCTGCCTCCTGTACCAACTGTTTTTTCATTTATCGACTCTAAAATTAATCCCAACGATCAGCCAATTGTATTCTTGAGGACAAAAATACAAACCCAGGTGGAAGTGCCGATTAACTCTAAGGCGCTAGTTGAACAAGCTAATATTGATCAAAAATCTGTAGTTAGAGTGACCAGCTTCGGCTGTGGCGGCATTATCTCAGGTAGCGGTTATATTGCTGCTCCTGATCTTATTATTACCAATGCTCATGTCATCGCCGGTGCTGATAGGCCGATTATTAAGTACCTAAACCAAAGCTACGCTGGTAACACCGTATTATTTAATCCTGCTCTTGATATAGCTGCAATCATGGTTAAGGGTCTCAAGGCTGCTCCACTACAGTTATATAAGGGCTCAGTGGCAATAAACCAGAACGTGGCCATACTCGGCTACCCGGGCGGCAATTTTACAGTTCTCCCAGGTCAGATTAGTGACGAGCAGTTCGTCAGCAGTCCGAATATTTACCAAGTCGGAAGCTTTAATAGACAGATCTATGCTATAAATGCCGATCTACAACCAGGTAACTCAGGAGGCCCAGTCATTGCCACCAATGGCCAAGTTATAGGCCTAGTCTTTGCTAAATCTGACGTGCTGAGTAATGATGGCTTTGCCATCACTAGCTATAGCATGAGCGATGTTATTAAGCAGGCAATAAGTGCTTCACATCATGTTAGTAGTGGCGCTTGCGTAGCCGGTTAAATCAAGCAAAATAAGGTAAAGGTGTCCAACTTGTGGTATAGTTATACCTAAGCAAGTAGTTAAAAAAGACTCTCCGTCATCTTAAGAATTATTCCTTCAAACAGATTAATCAATAAATTTCGGTCAGAAAAGATTAATCGCGAGTGAGAATTCAATCAAATAATTAAAGGAATAAATTATAATGGCAATGAAACTATATGTAGGCGGATTAGCTTACAGCGTAAACGAAGAAGAACTAGAAAAGACTTTTGCAGAATATGGAAAAGTTACCTCAGCAGCAGTCATTAAAGACCGAGATAGTGGCCAGTCCAAAGGTTTTGGCTTTGTTGAAATGTCAGACGACACAGAAGCAAAAGCAGCAATGGCAGCCCTAAACGGTAAAGAAATTAGTGGCCGTTCAATTATGGTTAACGAAGCTCGTCCACAAGAAGATCGTCGTTCAGGCGGTGGCGGCGGCGGTAACGGCGGCGGATTCCGACGTTCTTACTAGGAACATACTACTTAAGAAGTAATTAAATAGCAGTCTAAAATCTGGCAAGTAACATTGCCAGATAGCTACTATTGGGATTAATTTTATGACTAAAAATATTAAGCATATTGAGATAGTGCGAACTTCGCTCAAAGAGCTTAGTTCAATGAGCCTTGAGTCTGCTGAGGCAATACTTGAGGTTCTAAGTCTTCATTATGAGCTGGTAAGCATCTTTGAGGTAAATTGTATTGAAGACTTAGGCAGGTTAGTAGACATGAAGCCTGATTTAGTATTTTTAGGTATGGAATACATAATCGATGGCGGCGAAAAAATATGGCTAACAACCTCGCTAGCTAGTGCTGATATAGACTTTACTGGTTCCTCAAAGATCGCCCACTATCTCGAGCGAAATAAAGACCAGGCAAAAGGAGAAGTACTCAAGGCAGGCCTAAAGACATCTCCATATATTTTAGCTAAACAAACTGAGTATTTAGATCTTGCCAACCTAGAGCTAAAGTTTCCGTTATTTATAAAGCCGGCAAATCGCGGCGGTGGCATGGGAATCGATAGCACCTCTAAGGTGTATGATCTAGATCAGCTAAAATTTAAAATCGCAGATATAGCACGGCGCTATAAAACAGATTCATTAATAGAGCAGTTTCTGCCTGGCAGAGAATTTAGCGTGGCTGTACTGAGACGAAACAACTCGGACGAGTTTGACGTTATGCCAATTGAGCTGATTGCGCCAAAAGACGAAACCGGCCTACAAGTACTTAGCAACAAGGTTAAAACGGCAAATGCAGAAGTAGTTATGTTAGTTAGTGACCCAGACTTATTTAATAGCGTAACCGAGCTGGCTATAGATAGTTTTAAGGCGATAAGTGCAAAAGACTATGGTCGAATAGACATTAGGCTTGATGCAAACGGTGAAGCAAACTTTCTTGAGGCAAATCTACTACCTAGTCTCATAAGCGGCTATGGCTCATTTCCTAAAGCAAGCCTAATGAATGAGAGTCTGTCTCACGAGCAAATTATTCTTCGAATAGTCGAATTAGCTTCAGAAGCAGATACACTATATGTTGAAGACGAATCAGAGCAATTACCAGGATCAATAGTTGTCTCAGATAGTGCTATTCTTGCCTAACGTCAAACTATGATCTATGAGACTTGTCATGGTGAGATTAAATAACTCGAGATAAAGATTGTATGTAAAGCCTTGCCCAAGATTAGGATAAGCAGTATATTTATAGGGTAAGAAGTGGACTGAAGAAAAATAAATAATAGTACTTTCATATGCTTATGCTCAATGTATTTAGATCGAGAAATGTATCAAATGAGAGGGTGGCTATTTAACTATGCCGTCTCGAATAAAAGGCCATCTCAAATACTACCGTAAGAAGTTTAAGAGGCTTGAATTACAAAGCCATCATGGCCTTTTTTTAATTGGTACGATGCTTCTGATAATTGTGATCATTGGCTATAGCGTAAACTACCTTAACGGGAGGCGTAGGTCATTTGCTGACATTCCGTCAACTCCAACTCTGAGTGATGTTTGTGGCGTTACCAACTCGGCTGATATAGGAGTACCGGCTACCCCTGTACTTGCGCCGACGACTGCTATTAATAAGGTTATTGTTCCAGCTTCTAAAATTGATATGGCAAACTTTCGCCTAGTTAATATTAGCGGAACAGAAGAGGCCTATATACTGACCGATAATAACGCCAGCCGATCAATTTCTGTCTATAACCTATTAACTAGAGGGCTAATTGCCACCTTCCCAGTTGCTATATCAAGCAATTCTGCCGACAGTTTCGCCCTAGATCCTCAAGGTAACGTCTATGTAATAGACGCTGTCAACACTCAATATTTATATAAATATAGTCCAACCGGAACAGTAATGTGGAAAGTAGCTACCCCTGGCGGAAGTGGCGGCGCCTATGGTTATACCAATTCAACTGGGACTTTCCTGGTTGCTTTTCAGCCTCCGGGGTCGACATTTGGTGGTCCCGTCTACAGTCAAACAGGTACATCATCGGTTTATGATGTAAATGGCGCCAAGCAGGCAGATAACAACATGGATATAAACGTAGAAAATGTAGAACAAGATCCAACTACCGGAGACATTACAGCAATTGGTGGATCAATGTTCAGAGTATATAAAAATGATGGAACTCTAAAGTTCCAAATGGGGACAGATCTTAGTCCTGGTGGCAAAGGTCCATGGCATTTTTATATACCAAATGGCGCCGTTGAAAATCCTTCTGGTGGTTACTTCATATCGGATACTGGTAATGGCATGGAGTCCTTCGATGCCAATGGCGGATATCAAGGTATTGCTCCAGATTTTCAATCACAAAATGGCGCCAACAATACAATTGGCGTTAACCCAGGTCATGCCGCTATCTATAATGGCAATGTCTACTATATTTTAAACGGCGGCATAAATGCCTTCGATAGTAACAACAACAGCCAGGGGATATATTCTATTTCGCTGGCAAATTTAACGGCGGATATTAATTATCCTCAAGGTTCGAATGGCCACCTCGGGATAGGCGGTGGATTATCTACGCCAGCAACAAATAATTATTTCTCACCAACAACTAGCCCGAGTGCCCCCTCAGCCAATTTAACCTTTTATCCTTGGTGGGCTAAGCAAGCCGCTAACTTTACTGTGCAATATAGCGTAAAAAGTATTCCTCAAATTGAAGCTAATGCAAGCGTTACACCTACTTCTATATCGTTAGGTAGCGTCTTGCCGGTAAACGCCAGCGCACCAATAACGGTTCCTTTAAACCTTGGCGCCAATACTGCCCCTGGTGCATATGAGATTAGTGCACATATCTACAATAACTCTGCTCCTACAGTTGCAATTGGAGCAGATTGTTTGGACTATTCAGTCGGTGCTACAGGCAACATTTACATCCCGTCAACCATTAATTCCGCTAGTGGAGCTAACGTTCAGGCCGTTGAAGTAGCACATGAGCTTGGGCAGAACTACGTTAGGGGAGTCGACCCTCATCTCTTAGACTCTTGTTTGCCCGGCTATTCTGATTCTAACGGCAACGCCATTAAAACTGTCGATTCGAGCACCACCATTAGTTGTCCAGCAAGTGAGCTGACTGACCTTAAGAACGCCCAAGCCTTAGCTAACCAATACGGCATCGCCTTTACTAATGAGTTTGCAGATGGGCAGGGACTGGATAAAACAGTTGTATCATCAGGTCAATGGGGTAGGCTAGTCGGGGCAATCGCCGCTCAGTTACCGACAGTTACTACCTGGCTGCTGTGGAACGAAGTCAATAATACTTATAATGGCTCAGGTTCAACAGTCTTTACTAATATTTTTCAGCCAGCCCATACCTCAATAAAAGCAGCTAACCCTAATGCCAAAGTGATTGCCGGATCAACACTAGGTGTATCGAATAGTTTTTGGCAGCAAGTCGGAGCCAGCCTGGGCAATACTGGCTTTAAATATATGGACGGTATAGATATGCACCCATACCCCGACTATAACAAGTCGATGGAAGAACAAGGTATTGTCATACCGCCTTTAAATGCTACGCCAAGTGAGGCCGCTAACCTTGGAACACTAGACCAATTAGCTAAGACGGTTAGTAACACCACGACCTATCAATTCAATTCAGGGGTTAGCAAACTGCCAATTACCGATTCGGAATACGGCATCTGGAATTCTGGGCCGGTAAGCTATTACAACCAAGGAAACAAGCTTACAAGAGGAACGATCCTACAAAATTCAATTGGCATAACTGGAATATCAAACTTTCAGAATAATTCTTGCGTGACTGTCTCCTTGGGTGTTTGGGGGACTATTGGTTGTGGCTATGATGGTGGTGATGCGCCTGCCGCACTAGCCGAGACTACCATGCAGCATATGCTATTTGGCTCAACAGTAGCTTCCAGCCGAAAGTTTGTTCAATGGCTACCTACTGGTGTGCCGCATACTTACGCTGCTCAATATGGGCCATCTGCGACTGATAGCGGCAGTGTAGTCGTCGTCTGGGCTGATGACTACGACACTAGTCTACTACCAAGTCTATCTGGCGGTGGCACTATAAGCGTTACAAGCCAGTATGGTGCTGGTTCCAGCCTTAGCCCCGGAAGTGTTCTTCCGATAAATGGCCAGGTTCAATACCTGAGTGTACCTAGTGGACATACACTAAGTATTAGCCCTAGCGAAACCTACGGGGCTAATCTGTCTCTTGATGTAAATGGGGCAACGGCAACGGCGTCATCCACGGCAGCCTGTAGCCCACTTAGCCCTGCTATGGCCATAAGAGGGATTGATGATCTGTCGGTAGATAATCGATGCGGCTCAGCAGCTTTCTGGGCTCAAGCTCCTGGAGACGCTAACCCAACCTTTACAGTGACGCTAAAAAATGCCCAGACTGTAGACAGGGTCTTCCTGTCCTCGACTGAAATAGACTCAGCTTCCGATGGTCTTAGAAGCTTTGATGTTCAGGTTTCAGCAACCGTCGGCGGGGCCTTTACAACCGTCGGCAGTGTCACCAATGCATACTTTGAGAGAAATCATCTCATTTCCATTCCTAGCCAGACAGTTGCTCAAATCAGAATTGCCAACATGACTACTGATTATTCAGGATATGGCAATGGTTTGCCGCCAACATGGTGGCCAACAGACTCTGCATCGCTAGCTGATCCTACTAACCCTTGGTATGGACAGGACGACATCATGGATATTGAAACCTACGCTACCGGCACATCAACGACTAACTTAACGCCACCAACAGTAAGTATTACTTCGCCAACTATTAGTTCATCCAATCATGGCTCAGTTAACGTCACGGCAACCGCCAGCGATAGCTCAGGAAGCATTACTAAAGTTGACTTGTATGTTGATGGAAGTCCAGCCATGACCGACTCTTCTTCACCGTATAGTTTTAGCTGGAATACCTTACCACTACTTGATGGGGCACATTCACTCAGCGCAATTGTCTACAGTAGCGATGGCTTAAGTACTACGTCAGCACCAATCAGCCTCTATGTTACCAACGGCGATCTCAATGGACAGCGCACCGTAAATTACATCGACAGCGGTATTCTAAGCTACAACTATGGTAAGTCTGGTTCATTTACATACGCACAAGGCGATGTCAATGGAGATACTACCGTAAATTACATAGACAGCGGTCTTTTAAGTAAAAACTATGGAAAAAGCTGGTAAAATACAGATGATAAGTATGAATAATAAAAAAAGCAAAATAATATTTGCATTTGTCGCAGTATTTTTAATTGTAACCGCCTCAGTAGGTGCTGTTAAATATATTATTCCTAGTGCTTACGCTGCAGGAGGTGACCAATTCTACATCTCACCATCAAGTGGTAGTTACCAAAATGGGAACAATTTTACCGTGACCGTCACAGAATCGAGTACTGACCCAATCAATAGTTTGCAAGCAAACGTAAACTTTGATGTCTCTAAACTACAATTTGTGAGCATCTCCTCAGGTAGTGCGGCAGGATCGCCTTTTACAAACGTTAATCAAGCAACTGTCAGTGGTAGCCAGGTACAGATTGGTGAGTCTGTTCAGCCAGGCACCCAAACCGGACAACATAATGTAGCAACGATTACCTTCAAGGTACTCGGAGGCGGTAATACGTCGACTGTTTTAAGTTTTGATCCTTCAAGCGGTATGTTTGATCCAGTCTCTAGCCAAGCTGTTTGGGGTGGTTCGACTACCGGAGCGACGTTCACTTTGGCTTCCGCCCCCGCGCCTATATGCCCTGCTGGCGACAGTGGAACCTATCCAAATTGTGTGGCACCAACACCACCCCCTACAACTGGTGGCGGGTCAGTATCTACCGGCGGCGGTTCAACTAGCAACAGTGGCTCTACAAAACCTGCTACATCAACTGGTGGTAACACTAGTTCCTCACCAAGCGTAGCGACGCCGAATAATCAACTCAGCACTAGTAGTACAAATTCCTCATCATCAGCTCCAAGTTCAGGCAATGCAAATAATACTGCGGCGACTAACACCACAGCTGGCAGCCAAGAGATATCAGTTAAAGTCGTTAATGCAGATAATAAACCGGTCGTTGACGCTACAGTAACTCTAAATAATTTGACTAGTAAAACTAATACCTATGGCATAGCAACTTTCAACGCACTACCTGGCGAATATAAGGTCAATGTCAAGGGTAATGGGATTAAGCCTTACTCAAAAGCACTAGTAGTGGAGCCAGGCAAAACCACACAGTACACTCTAACTGCTCAGAATAGTGGACCGAGCACCGGTATAATCGTCCTTTGCATTCTTTTATTCTTTGCTTTCGACAGTATAGTTGGCGGCATATACCTACGCGCTAAACATATAAGAATATTTAGTTTTGCTCACGGCCCAGATATTGATACTCCGCCCGGATTTGATCCACCAACATCTAATAATCCGGCTAGTAATGTGATTTTGCCGCCTAGTGAACAAGCATCGGCAACAACCATGGCTGTAGTGCCGGAAACTATTATTACTCCAGCAATTGTAGCTCAACCAACAGTGATATCAACAGAAACAGGCGAACCACTAATGACACCAATACAGGTAATATCTCCAACTAATCCGCCGCTTGATACAACTAGTTCTCAGCAGACCAACATTACAAGTATAGATGAGCAGCCAACTAACACTAATACAGAACCAAAAGATGATGAGGTTAAATTCGGCTGAGCACTAATACATAATAACTAAAGACTGGTGACAGTAGTATTTACAAAAGTTTATAAATGTGCGACAATATACTTTATGTCACGTCCAGGTAGAGAACAAAGAGTAGTAGATTTTGAGCGAGAAAAAGTTCAAGCTAACTTAGTTGCCTACGAGTATCTCGAAGGCAAAGTTGAGCTGGATAGTGCCCTAGTAGGTCTTAAAGCATTTGGGTCGTATGGTAGCTATTTGGCTGGCGAAGTACTACTTGAAGAAGCCACTACTGCTCAGCCAGAAGTTGCAGATAGCTTATTTGATAAAGCCGCAGATAGCTTTGAAAGCGCAGTAAATATGGCTGAAACTGAAGGCCGGATCAGGCTCATTAGAAGTATGCCAAGTTCAAAGTTTAGGTTAGCTCAGATTCCGATCTTAAGAGGGATTTTTGTTGAGGATGAGCTACCAACACATGAAGAAGCCAACGATCACTATTCTAGATTATTAGATTTTGGCCAAGAGCTAGCTAGGCTATACCGCGAACGAAGTAGGGACGGTACAACCGGAAATCGTCTAATGTTGAGTCATCTTACCGGGATAGTAGCTGCCAGCTTTCTGTTTACCAGGATGGGTCTAGGCGAGTTTTCAACTGAAGACATGTTTACAGTTCAGCCCGGACTTAGCGATACAAGCGGCGGTGATCCTAGAAAAAAGAGCAGATATTCGGCGTTTGATCTGGCGACCTTCGAAAGACCCGACGACGATAGCATCCTTGAGGTAGTCTCTAGACTTCAGGTTAGAACCAATATAACCGAAGGCCAAGTGGTCGATGTTACTGACGACATAACACCACTTATAGTAAACCGAGATCTTAAGCTAGAAATTCATGACGATGTCGCCGCCAGGGCGATTATTCATGACTGTATTGCCGAAAGTAGCTTACCACCGGAAGAAACAGTCAGACTAAGACAAAGGCTAGACCTTAGGCAAAACAAACTTACGGCCGTAACTTACTCAGACTACTAGTCTGTGTAGACTTCGAGATATTTTGCTTTAAGCTCGAAAAAAGTATTATCTAGAATGCTTTGTCTAATCTTATCTACCGTATTTATGGCAAAGTATTCATTATGGATTGAGGCAAGTATAGCGCCAAGCATTTCATTGGCTCTTTGTAAGTGGGAGATATAGGCAATTGTGTAATTTCGGCAGGTATAGCAATCACACTCCTTGTCTAGCGGCTCAAACATATCTCGGTACTTAGTGTTTTTAATGTTTATACGTCCGCTCGATGTATAGATACTGCCGTTACGTGCTTGCCGAGTGAAGGCAATGCAATCAAATGTATCAATCCCGTACTCAACTCCTAAAAACAAGTCGCTAACCTTACTGCCTATGCCCAATAAGTGCTTAGGGCTCTCCTCTGGAAGCTCTTCAACCACCCAACGGACAGTGTCTTTAATTTCACCTGGCTCAAAGACACCACCAATTCCGTAGCCATCGAAACCTAGACTCATAATTTGCTGAGCCGACCTCTTCCTTAGCTTCTCGTCTCTTCCGCCTTGGATAACTCCATAGAGAGCTTGGTATGGACGGTTCGCTTCATTATCTAGCTGCCACTGGGCTAAATGCTCTGCTTTACAGCGCTTGGCCCAAGCAAAGGTTCGTTCCAATGCTTCTTCTATGTATTTTGGGTCGGCTAGTGGGGCGGTACATTCATCTAGAGCAAAATGTATATCGGCTCCGATGTCCCACTGTAGTTGCATTGACGATTCGGGTGTCATTCTTAGCTTTGAGCCATCAAGATGTGATCTAAAATCTACTCCAAGGTCATCAATTATTGCCAGTTGACCACTACTCTTTTGAGCAAGCCCGGCATCACCCTTCTTGGAATGAGCCACCTTATCGATGCCTTTTTTGTAAGCTACTCCAAGTGAAAATACCTGGAAGCCACCACTATCGGTATAGCTAGGGCGTTGCCAGTTCATAAAGCTACCAAGACCGCCAGCTTGGTTAATTATTTTTGAACCTGGGCGAAACATCAAATGATAAGTGTTTGCAAGAACTGCCTGAGCATTGATGCCTTTTAATTGCTCAACGGTTAAGCCTTTAACCGTAGCATTGGTCCCTCCCGCTATAAAGGCAGGAGTCTGAATTGTGCCGTGAGGTGTTGAGATAATGCCAGCTCTAGCTAAACTACCACTTAGCCTGTTTGTTACCTTAAAGTTATGAGCCTTATTAATCATATAATCAGCATTGAATCCCCATAGCTTAAGAAGCTATATTTGTGCTTGCTGGCATGATCATAGGCTCGTTTTAAGTTATCCCAACCAGCAAAAGCCGCCGCCATCATTAAAACGGTAGATTTAGGTGCATGAAAGTTGGTCACCATAGCATCAACTATTTTAAAATTGTAACCGGGATAAATAAATATGTCCGCCTCACCGCTTATTGGTAGTTTAGCCGAGCTACCAATAATAGAAGGGGCAGAATACTCTAAGGCTCTAGTCACAGTAGTACCAACAGCGATCACTCTATTACCGCTCTTCTTCGCCTCAATGATTGAACTAGCGCTGTCGCCAGGAATTTCGAAATACTCTTGGTGCATTTTGTGATCAGACAAGTTATCTACCCGTATCGGCATAAATGTACCGAGGCCGACATGGAGTGTAAGCTCGGTCGTCTTTACACCTTTGCTGTCTAGCTTGTTCAGTAAATTATTAGTAATGTTTAAACTGGCAGTTGGAGCAGCGACCGATCCGGGTTCTTTGGCAATGACCGTTTGGTAACGAATAGTGTCCTGCTGCTGAGCATCGCGTTTTAGGTAGGGTGGCAACGGCACAGAGCCATATTCATCTGACAGTTTGTATACATCCATATCTGAACTTACTATTGCTGTACCGTCGTCATTAAGTTTTAGAACTTTTATTTTTTGATCTCCAACCATCAAGATTTGGCTAGGCTCTAACTTACCTCGGTACATCACCTTAAAGGCACGTTTATCGATAGCCTGCTGATGTCTTTCTAGAATCAATAACTCACGTGGCTTGCCTGTCTCAGTTACTGCCTGAAGTCTAGCTTTAATAACGCGGGTGTTATTTATAACCAGTAAATCATTAGCCCGTAGATACTCATCAAGCTTCGAATACTCAGAATCAACAATATCTCCAGTTTTTCGGTCGAGTACCAATAGCCTGGTAGTGCCACGAGTTTTTGGAGGATATTTGGCGATTAACTTATCGTCGAGTTTGTAGCTGTAGTCATCAAGATTCATTTTGACTATTATAGATGAAAAAATCTAGCGGCTATAATCTAATCGCCATAGGGGTAGGCTAAATTTAGCTATTAGCTGCTTGAGCAGTACTAATACGATAAAAAATAGATTAAATTATATTAAGTCTATTGTCATTGTTTGCGGTACTCAGCAAAATAGTACCAGATGGCAATAAACGGGTGGAGTAAGAGCATGCCTAAAACCCAAAGCAACTTAGTTTCAGTTTTCAGTTTATCGTTTAAGATAGCTGAGACAGCCATCCAGGTCTCAAATATTAATATCAAAGCCAAACCTAGAGCAACCAAGAGTAGTAGGATCAAGCCAATTAATGGGGAGCTAGACATAGTAGTAACCTTAGCACTTAACATGCATGTGGTCTATAACACCTGTTGGTTTAGCCTGACGCTCAAACCCAGCCCTTTAAAGTTGCGGCATATAAAGACTGGTGTGTTTGGTGAGCTTAGGCTCTCATCATAAACGTAGCCAAGTCCATTAAACTTTATAAGATCTTGGATAGCCTCAACTCTATTTTTTATCATCCAACTGGCAAACGCACCGCGAGCAATCTTGGCATGAACTACGACAAAAGTTGGCTGCTTTGTTTTTTGATTAAGGCTTAAGAAGCGAGGTTCAATTACCCGTGAGGTGTCAATGTAATCAGTTATTAGTCTAGAGTATTCTTTGGCAGTTAGGTTAACTATATATTCACTATCTGACAGAATATTGACCAAATCCTTGCCCCAGTATTTATAGAGACTAGCCGATTCTATGCCAGGTAGCTTATAGCCCATTTCTAGTCTATATGGGCAGATACCATCCATGGGCCTTAGTAGACCGTACAAACCAGAAAGAATAAGTAGGTGAGTGTTAGCATACTTCAAATCAGCCTTATCCCAGCTCGCCAGCTGCAACCCGCTATAGATATCTCCCAAGAAACTATCTATAGCTTGTCTCTGATGTTCGGGCCTTGAATTCCAAGCAGAAATAAGGGCAACTGTTTTATCTGTTAGATCATCAGATATTTTCATGATTTGCTTAATTTCTGGTGCAGTCTTTGTTTTGAGTAGCTCGGCCAGGTGCTCGGCTTTTTAATAAATAGCGGACGAGCAAGCAGCTTACTTCTATCTGGCGTAGGTCGTATTGTTTTTGAGGTATGGAGTAGGATGATCACGTATACATAGTAACTTGAATCACAAATAATTAAACTTTTCTCTAAAGTAGAGTAGAATGAAAAAAGATTTTAAGACAAGGATATAAATATTAGTCATGGCAAATAGAATCTTTTATAACCCAGAGGGATACATTGAAGCCACTATAGAAGGTGAACAATCGTATATGTCGTTTGCTAATCTCGGCCCGACTGCGCTTGATATAATTGAAGATCTACAGAAAAAGGGTAAGAAGCGTCTCGGCCTTATCGATATTACAAAACAGACTAATTTTAGCCCCGACTCGAATCGAGCAGCTATGGAAATACTAGAATCATTTAACTACGAAAAGCTGGCCGTATTTGGTGCTGGTAGAATCCTTACAGAAGTCACCAAAGCTATTATTCTAGCCATGGGCAAGAACGACAACACAAAGGTTTTTAGTGATCGCGAATCTGCGGTCGCTTGGTTATTAAAAGAATGAACGCTTAGCAATAAATCTTGACACAAGACTCTTAAAGTTATATAATCTGATACACTAACTTGTAATATTGAGGATTATAAATGGCTGTAAAAAGACGATCAACTAATAGCCGGCGACAGGAAGTCGCTGATTATGCTTTGGGTACGGCAAGCGACATTACTTCTCAAGTAACTTCTTTCACTAGACTTTTAGTTCTTAAGTCATTGACTGATGTAACTACTCATCTAGGGACATCAAACGCCGGTGTCTTGCGGAATGACCCACATTCTCCGGGTATTCATTCGTATGGTGAATTAGTCGAAACTTATCATCGGCCCGGAATTGAAGTAGTAGCTCTAGTAGAGCCCAAAGAAGTATTGGTTGGAGTTAGCCCTGTATCGGAACTTAGCCCAAGCTTGCAACAGCACACAGTAAGCCCACAGGCAATACATATCGCTGAGTTAATAGCCACTATGTCTGATAGGGACAGAGCATATATTGCAGGTGATCTTATAAGGCCTTCATTGGGCGCCTAGCAATAACCGAGTAAATTTAGCCGATTTCAAGGTAGTGATTTAAATTTTGCGGCTTATTCTTGAACAATGTTCGATGCTCTATGCAGGTCAAAACTGCAAAGGCTGACAGACCCAAGTTATCAAATACCACGAGTCGATTAGTTATCCGTTTCGAAGTAGATAGAACAAACATCAAATGCCACCGCTAAGCCAGTAGCGTTATTGGTAGCCCAAATTTTATGTGCTAGCAGTGTGCTGCTCTGTGGGACTTGCGTCGAAGTACCTGACAGCGTCCCAGTGGCTATATTGCCAGTTGCTATATTGGTTACCTGGTAATAGTAGGTATTGGCCACTGAATTAGGTGCAAATATAGCCAGTTCATAAGGTGTGCTGCTGAGCGTGGCTCCTGGGAAATTGGTGCCGAGCGGTATTGCCGTTTGAGCCGCTGAACCGGCGTAAACAATATATAGCTGGGTTGCATCAGTTGACAGCTGGGCAACGCCGATGCAATTAGTTAGAGTGTTTGGTTCAACATTAGTCGCAGCCGCAGTTGAGTTCATTAAGCCACAAAAATTTCGTTCACCAGATACTGTTGCAGCATCTGACGGGATCCATCTACTAACATAGAAAAAGCCTGAGCCGTCATTGGCACCTGAGCCGCAAGAAAATTGAGCAACAGCAATCCTGGCTTCCGTTAGTGACCCAGCCGTAGTTGACGACACATAGCCTAGTCGACGCATTCTAGTCGCGATATTAGTCGTTGCTACGTTTCTAGCAGTCGCTGTCCCGACCACAGTTGGTGCGGTTATACCAAAAACACCAGGTACGGTCGTTGCGTTACCGGGTGGATCCCAATAGCCGACTTTATTTCTCGCTAAAAATGGCTGCAAGGATGTGCTTAGCCCTGAAGGGCCCACTTCCGCCAACAGTGTACGATTAGCAACTGTTCTCGAAAATATATTAATGTATCCTGCAGCAGGAGAAGCGGGCGTATCAGTACCGCTTAATAAACTAAGGGTTGAGTTTGCGCCGTCTATCGTCAGGGTCTGACTCGCCGAAGTCCAAGTTAGGTTGGGGTCACCAGCAAGTGCGTTACCGCTGTTGTATTGAATTTGATTTGATGCACCGCCAGCCGACACTTGACTGGACTGCAAGACGTTTCCACTGCCATCAGTAACGACCCAAGAGTTTTCGGTGAATTGCAGCGTGTATCCAGGCTGTAAAGCAACTTTTAGCAGCACTCTATAAGTCGAGCTATTATTTAGTCTAATAGTAAGGGTTGCTGCGGCCGTATCTGCGTTATAAACGTTAATTGCTTTAACTTGACGTTGAGTCGAACTAGCTGGCGCGGCGACTATTGTAACAGAAGTAGTGTTATTAGATTGGGTGTCTGTCGAACCAGGGGTGAAGGTAGAAGTTGTTATGTCTGCCCAAGAAGCAACACATTGAAGCTGATTGGAGGTAACCGCGCCTCCTAAAAATAGTTCTATAGATTTTGATGTTGTGTCTAAGATCATTTATCTAAACCCGCATTGAACTAAAAGCCATAGCTTGAGCCCTACTTACTCCACTACCGCTAACTGAGGCTGGTTGCCACTGGCTATTTGAAGCACTCCAAGTAAGCACATAGCCATCTGTCGGAGCAGACGAAGAAACAGCTCGGCCCTGAAGCCCAACTACTGAAGGAGAACTATATGTATTGGATATATCTCCAGCCAGCTGAACAAGACCTGGTCTAGAGCCAGTTGCTAGGTTTGTGTTTGTGTTTGTTGTATATGAATTTGTAGCCGTCGTTAATAGAGTACCGTCGGTAGCCAATGACTGTTGTAGGTAGTCATTAAGCACTGTCCCCCAGTTGTTATTATCTCCACCTGGTATAGGTAGCCTAGACATACACATCCCAATATATTAATTACTCGAACTAGTGATATATTACATTACTTCACAGAGAGAGTAAACATAATGGCAATGATATAAAATTAGCCAAATATTAAATCTCAATATTTCAAGCCAGCCCCTTGTTTAGAATTCTGATTATCGTAATGTAGTATTAGTTAAATCCTCGCCAGTTTCTGGATTAATATTTTGATTGTTTTGTCCCTCTTTAGTAGGAGATATAATAGTTGCCTCAGGTTGGGTAATGATAGGATTACTAGGTGGTGTCATATTGCCAATAACTATTGAGCTATTATCATCATTTTTAAGGTGCAACTTGTGCTCTAAACCGAAAAATGCCGATGCCAGATTAGAGCGGTGCATAAAAACCTGCCAAATCCAGAGCCAGATAACTACTAGTAGTATAAGCAGTAGAACTAGGTGGCTGCTAGCGTAAATCGCCGTGTTCTTACCTAACGAGTGACTAACATAAATTGTTTCGCTTGCACGTCTGCTTTGACCGTTTGTATATATAGTATTTGAAGACAAAATATATTTTCCACGCAGTAAGCTACTAACATTTAGCCGATAGATGAAGGGTGGTTTATCGGTTGAATATATCAGTTTGTCATCTAGGTAATAATAGACTTGCTTAATTGTTAGGCCAGGAACCACTGTAGGGCTAATACTAATTGGCGAACTAACCTCGACCGAAGCATTATTAAGTATTAGGGCGCCACTTGCCGTTATTGCGTAGTGGCCAACCGGCGCGGAGGTGCTATTACTGCCGCTGTTAGAAGTTGTTTGCTTAGTCGATGGCGGGCTAGTTGGTGACGCACCAGCAGACGGGACGGTGCTAACCGTACAGTTACTACCATCACCTGTTGGGGTACAGTTACTATCACCAAGAAACAGTACCGAATTAATCATTACCCCTGGCTGGGTTCCAATTAGCTTAAGGGTGTTTGTCCCGCTAGTTAAATTAACCGACATTCGAGACGAGGAAGAACCATTTTGGTAACTTATCCAATTCCAGCTATTCAGTGGCATTGAAGAGCTTCCGCCAACATTAAAACAGCTTGACCCATTAACCTGGAGCATAATCGAATTACTGCTAGCCACTGGAGTCTGCATGTTAACCCAAACACTGTAGGTAGTAGTGCTGGTGGCGCTAAACGTCAGACTGTCAGTACCATATGTAGTTGGTGGAGACGAACATGCGGCTGCAGATGCCAACGGGCTAGATAGAACGCTAAGTAAGAGATAGGTTATTGAAAACAGGCCTGCTATTAAATATTTCATTGAAAATATGTCCGTATCTTATAGCGCTATTACTAAATAGGCTTTGAAGCTTATTATAGCCTATGAAAGCACAGTGTATATAGTAATCTTCCATAAAATCCAAAGTGAGTAGGCCTGAGTCGCAAGCTATTACTTGCCAAACATTAGGCAAAAGACCTCAACACCTAAAAAATCAAAACATAGCCACTAATAGATGCGAGATCTATTCTCTTATGTTTTTTGTATAAAAAAGGAATAACCATACCAATCCTATCCAATTTTATCTGTGACCTAAAAGCTTGTAAAGCATAAGCACATGTACTATAACTGTTGCATAATGCAATTTGCCTCACTGTTTAACCTTAATAACCCTGGGCACTACCTGCATTGGTCAATTTTTACTGTCTCGGTCGCCAACCTAATAATAATCGCAGTAATGGCGCTTATCTTTGGGCTAGCGTTAATATTGCCGTTTCCAAAAGCTAAAAAGGAAGATCTCGAGACAAGTACGCCTGAACCAGCACCCCCACAGCTTAGCGATGCTAAAGATAGTAAGATGTGGACGGCTAAACTTCGCAATTATTGGCTTAAAGTATTGCCACCTGAGAAATTGCTACCTGACAGACAGCCGGCATACGTTGCTTCTTGGATCTATGTATTTGGTGTGGCTACCTTAGCCGCACTAGGCATGGTAATTTTGTCAGGCTTTGCCTTATCTATTGGCGGACCTGATTGGTGGCATACAACTGCAGCAGGTCACTTTTTCAATAGTATTCACCTTTGGAGCGTTGAGCTATTTTTAGCCTTTATGGTTATCCACTTATGGGGTAAATTCTGGATGGCTGCCTGGAGAGGCAACCGAAAACTAACCTGGATGACAGGTGTAGTAGCCTTTTTGGCGTCAATCATTGAATGCTTCACTGGCTACCTAAGTCAACAAAATTTTGATGCACAGTGGATTGCTACTAATGGTAAGGACGCAATTAATGTAAGTGGACTTGGAGCTTTCTTTAATCTGCTTAACCTTGGGCAGATGTTAATGTGGCATATTGTCTTAATACCATTAGTGTTAGTTGCTTTGATTGGGGCACATATTTTGCTCGTACGTAAGCGTGGCGTTGTTCACCCGATTCAAAAAAGACAAAAAGATAAAGCCTTACGTAAAGCAGCTAGGGCTGCCGAAGCAATGGAATGGCGTGGTCCAACGCGGCGATACGACATCCTTAAAGAAGGTACTATCGCCAGTTTAATTGTTTTTGTACTTGTACTTGGGCTAGCCGCACTACTTTCGTCACCAAACGAACCACCGGTAACCGTCTCTAGCTGGGCTAAAGTTGCGCCTGCTGATTTTATGGGAACTGCTGCTAGTGAGCTAGCCGGTACTAGTGAGACGGCTCAGTATGGACCACCATACAATCATCAAAGTGGTAGCGTACAGAAAGTAGGAATATCTTGGCAGCTGTTAGCTGGTGTGAGACAGCCAATTGATGCAGCACAAGACTTTGTAATATCGCCGTTAATCAAAGTTGCGCCGACTGACCCAGCGCTACAAAAAGCACTGGCAACCTATAACAGTGCCAGTCTTGAACAGCAACAGACTTGGAACCAGGCATATGCTGACGCAGTGACTAAGGTAACATTTGTAAATGGCATTCCAAAGCTTCCAAAAGCTGACTATGGCCCAGTTGACGTGCTTGTTTCCAAAGAGTTAATTTTAGCTCAATCTGGAGCTGTTGATGCAGACCTTCTAGCTCAGCAACCATTTTATGGGTCAAACTACACTAAGCCGTTACTGTTTATTGAAGACGGTAATTACTTCTCAAGTCTTGCCCAGAGCCAACACCTAACAGGTGCGCAGTGGGGGGTAATGAATGAAACAGGGAGTTACCCAGGCCAACCTTGGCTATGGCTATACACCCTGTGGTACCAAGTGCCTAGCTTTAGTTCTTCGGCAAACGTCGACATTATTGCGATTTATATGACCGGCCTCGCTACTCTACTACTGCTGCTGGTGCCATTTATCCCAGGACTAAGAGATATACCGCGAGTCATTCCGCTACATAAACTGGTTTGGCGAAAAAAGAAGTAAGCCTATTCACCTTCTGTAATATAGTGTCTACGTTGCTCCATAGATTCTGAGGCTTGTTCTATCTCAGCAATCCTTCGCTCCTCTTCTGGTAGGTCTGGGTCTATCACATCTGGGAAGAATGTCTGGCTGAACCGTTCAGCATCGTCGAATTCAATAGATCTGCGCACACGCCGGGTTAAAAGTGGAAACCTGGCGTCAGATTTGATAGCGTCGATGACTATATCGTGAACTAGTCTTTGTGGGCTAATAAACCTATCTGAAGCCGCAAACTCAATAACCCGTTTCCAAAATTCCGATGTGGCAAACGGGTTTTCAACTATGGCGCTAGCAAGAACAGTCTCCGTATCAGAAACGAATCCAGGGAGTTCCTCTACACCATTAAGTTCGGGTCGTCTAGACATTATATTAAAAACAATCGAGTTAGGCTCATTTAGTCTCTGCAGTATACCCAGTCAAGCTGAGATAACTATGAAGCCCAAATTATGGTTAATGGTAAAAACAAGTCAGTTGTAATACAGTATAGTTATGGATCAATTTGGATTATCTCAAAAGATTGTTATTGTCGACGATAATGTATCTCTAAACGAAATATACAAAGTCCGCCTAGAGATGCTTGGATACGCCTGTTTCTCGGCTTTTGACGGAGAAGAAGCGCTTAAAATAATTCAAAAAGAACTGCCAGATTTAGTGCTTTTAGACCTTATGGTGCCAAAAATTGCCGGAGATCAGATACTTGCAACCATGCGTGGGAGCGACTGGGGCAAGAACATAAAAGTGATGATCATATCTAATCTAAATGAATCTGACGCGACACCTGGATTACGTGATCAGGGCATAGTTGGCTACGCAGTTAAAGCCAACCTATCTAACGATCAGCTTGATCGGCTGGTTGACGATATCCTTAAGCCTGCAGGCCAGGAAGAGGATGTCAGCCTAGACGGTGATGAAGCTTAAAGCAGCCTCTGGTTACACTTGTTACGTAAAGAATCTAGACAAGTCAGCAGAATTTTATCAAAAACTGGGCTAGAGGTTAAAAAGCGCTCATCAGACCGACTGATTCTCTATTTGAACTGGTATAGAATAGATCTTGTCGCTATAGACACAGAAAACAGTAGCCAAGTTACAGATGAATTAGATTCAGACAAAAAGGGAGAGGGCGTCTTCTTATACTTTAGCGTAGATAATGTCGATGAAGCATATGAAGAGCTAGTGAAAAAAAGATTTAAACCCATAACAGAGCCAAAAGACATGTCCTGGGGTAGCCGAGAGTTTATAATTACCGACCCTGACGGATACAAGCTAGTGCTATTTAAAAGAAAAGTAGCCAAGAACCCAACCGACTAAATTAGCCAGTTCATGGTATAATTCTACGAACATAGCTTACCCGGAGGTAGAAGTGCTTTGTCCTGAAAAAGAACAGTTTTTCGACACAATGGATGCTCAGTATTTAGCGTTAACCTATGCTGATGTTCGCATTCGAACTGCTTCTGGTCATGAAGCGGAACCACCAGAGGTCCTAGACGTATCTAGTATGTTTTCAAGACATGTTGAGCTCAAAGTACCTTTAGTGAGCGCCGCCATGAATACGGTAACTGAATCAAGAATGGCGATTGAGATGGGAAAGCTCGGAGGGCTAGGTGTCATTCATGCAGCTATGACAATAGACGAGCAGCGCAGAGCAGTGCGTGATGTAAAGATGGCAGTTAATGGGCTAATTGAGGTCCCAATAACTGTTCGCTCAGATTGGACAGTTGAAGAGGTAGAAAACTTTCGCAGGGAGAAAGGCCATACATTTAGTAATTTTCCAGTTGTCGACAACGAAGGTCATTTTGTAGGATTATTGTCCGGTAAACAAGTTCAATACGTTGATCCGACTGATACCGTAGAAGTTGCTATGACCCCCCGAGGTCAAGTCCTAACAGCTAAAAAAGGTACTACTATTGAGCAGGCATTTGGTAAAATGCGTAAAGAAAAACGAAGTACCTTGCCGTTGGTCACTAAGCATGGGGCAATTGCCGGACTTTATATATTTTCCGATGTAAACAGAATCCAAAGAGATATAGGTTCGTTTAATACTGACGGAGATAACCAACTTTACTCTGCTGCGGCAGTATCAACAATTTCTACAACTTCAAATACCATGGAGCGAGTCGCTGCCTTAGAGAAATATTTAGATGTCGTAGTGCTCGATACCGCTAACGGTGACGCTTGGTATGCCTTTAACACCTTAAGAGAACTAAAGATATCATTTCCTGATTTAGACGTCGTAGTCGGAAATATTTCCGAAGGCGAATCAGCGAGACAATTGGCTTTAGCAGGGGCGGACGGCATAAAGATAGGTCAGGGACCGGGCTCTATTTGTTCTACTAGACGAGAGATAGGCATCGGAAGACCGCAAGTAACTGCAGTACATGATGCTGTGAGGGCGCTACAGACCGAGCATGGACAGATACCGATATGTGCTGATGGTGGCATAGTTGAACACGGAGATATACCTATAGCTTTTGTTGCTGGTGCGCATTCGGTGATGATGGGTAATAGATTTGCTGGTACTGATGAAACGCCAGGACCTGTACTTACGGGTAGTGATGGCAAAAAGTATAAAAAGTATGATGGAATGGGCTCGGAGGAGAATATAAGGGCAAACGAAGCGTCAAGAGAGAGATATGGAGCAGACGGTGATATTTTCCTTCCTGAAGGTGTTTCTAGTGAAGTCCCATATAAAGGCCAGATGGTTGACGAGTTTACGCTTTGCTTACTAGCGCTTAGAAAAAGTATGGAGTATGTAAAAGCTCCTAACCTTTCCTATCTACGAGAGAACGCTCTACTTACGCGGATAACAAATAACGGCCTTGTTGAATCTCACCCGCACGACGTCAGGGTTGCCTAGATACTATCTCCGATCAATATATTCATCAGGCTGCGCGCCGACACCGATCATAGTAATAGGTGTTCTCAGTTCATACTCAAGGAAGTCAACATAATATTGTGCCGCCTTAGGCAGATCACTAAAGCTCCTTGCGCCAGTAATATCTTCTTCCCAGCCTGGTAGCGTGACGTAAATCGGCCTAGACTGGTCTAGCTTTCGTGCCGAATCGGGGGCATCTTCCAGTATTTTACCTTTTCTCTCGTACTCAACACAGACGTCGATTACCGGGCCAAATCTTTGGACCCAGTCTAGTTTAGTCAAAATTATTTCGTCTGGGCCATTAACCAAATTAGATCTTCGAATAAGCGGAAGGTCTAGATGCCCAAGCCGCCTATCTCTGCCGGTGGTAGTGCCTCTTTCTCCGTCGACTGCTGACTTATCACCATGCAATGTTGCAAGCTGTTCTTCATTAAATATTTCGGTTACAAAATTTCCTCCACCTACATGAGAGGGGACGGCTTTAACTACGCCAAAAACTTTTCCAATCCTACTGGCAGGCACACCTAAACCTATAGTTGCGCCACCAGAAGTCGTTGACGTAGAGGTGGTAAATGGGTACATGCCGTGGTCTATATCTAGCGCAAAGGCCTGAGCGCCTTCAGCGAGAACTCTGAGGTCTGGGTATCTTTCTAATGACCTGCCCAAAAATCGTACAGTATCTGTTACGTAGCAGCCAATACTCAAAGCAGCCTCAATGAATTCACGTGCTTCTGCAGCTTCATCAATTGGTTTAAAACCGGCTTCATCCCTTAATTCACGCTGAGCAACGAGGGCGCTATAGGCAATGTCAAAAAGTTCATCTGGACGATTCCTGATTTCTTCAACTCGTTTACCAAGCCTCATTGATTTATCAGCCATGGTGGGAGCGATTCCAGTTTTGGTAGAACCTTGAGCGATTCCTGGATCTGTTTCTCGGATTTTATCGTCCCATATATGATGAGGCATTATGAGATGAGCCCCGGAGCTTATTTTTAAATTATCTTCAGATACTTCTAGTCCAAATGACCTTATGTGAGCAATTTCAGCAACTAATTGGACTGGGTTTACGAGGGTGCCATTGCCTATTATGTTCACGGTGCCTTCGTGGGCAATCCCTGACGGTACGAGATGGAGTTTTAGTGGCTCATCATACCCCTCAAGAACAACCGTGTGTCCTGCATTATTGCCACCATTATACCTGGCGACGGCATCATATTCAGCTGCCAAAATATCGACAAATCTACCTTTGCCTTCATCGCCTCTCTGTGATCCAACCAAAACATCTACTGACATACCCAACAAGAATAGATGAGAACTTACTAGTTATCAAGCATAAGCAATTTAATAAGTCTAGTTTAGCCAATTTACTACTAACAAACTACGGTCTTTTGTTAATTGTTACCAAGGTCTGACGCCATGGATTCGTAGCAAGACTTACATATATGGAACTTCGTAACTTGATTAGCAGAATTAGGTGGACTCAGTAAAATCGCTCCAAAATCGGTTAGTTCATCACCGCACATGTCGCACTTTGGTTTAATAGCCATAACCCTACTTTATTACATAATGCTAAATAACCTAGATACTAAAACTATTGACATTGCTAATGTTTAACATATAATTTCGCTTATAAACAAGGTTCAGACATGACCAAAACCAAAAAATCCAAAAAGTCCTCAAACTCGAAAAGAAAAACTTTAAGAAATCGATTTAACTTCAAGAATCTCCTAGCAGTACTGGTAATCGCCATAATCGCCATTCTTGGCATTAAGTTTCTGTTTGTTTCTCATGCCGCCACGCCAACGATTACCGGCACCCCCGTAGCGATTGTTGCATCCAGCGCTAATACTGGTTATTGGATAGCTGCTAGTGATGGCGGTGTCTTTGCTGAGGGCACGGCTCCTTTTTATGGCTCTATGGGCGGTAAGGCGCTCTCTGCCCCAATTACTGGTATCGCCTCGACAGCTGATGGCAACGGCTATTGGCTTGTAGGAGCAGACGGAGCAGTCTACGCCTTTGGTGATGCTGGCTATCATAATGGGGTAAATAACATTGGCCTTAATGGTACATCAGTTAAAGTACCTGGAGCGACTATAGTATCGATAGCCGATGATCCGGCCAATGGTGGCTATATTCTTATAGATAACTTTGGGCATTCATACGCCTTTGGCAATGCGCCTCCGTATAATGTATCTCCATGGACTACTCCGACAGGTGAAAATGTCAATAGTCTAGACATGAATTCGTCCGGTTCCGGACTATATGTCTTAACCACTGACGGAAGAGTTCTCTCATATGGCAGCGTTGCTGGACAGGGTGGCTATCTTGGCTCAACCGCTGGTGGTCAAAAATGGATTGGTATTGCTTCAGACCCTGGAACCAATGGATACTACATGGTCAGTAACATTGGTGGCGTATATGCCGAGAGTGGAGCAGCATTTTATGGTTCTGCGGTATCAAATAACCCAGTCGGCGGAATTATTGGTATGGCTGTCACTTCAGACGGCAAAGGCTACTGGCTACTTGGTGGTGACGGTGGTATTTTCTCGTACGGGGATGCGGTTTACCAAGGAAGAGTCACTCCAACAGCCCCAGTAATTTCAGCCTTTACCTCAAGCCTACCCAACGTTGTATCAGGTCAACCAGTCAGCCTAAGTTATGCCGTGACTAATGCTACCCAAGTGTCTATTACTGGCTACGGTGGTGCTCTTAGCCCAACAAGTGGGAAAGTCAACGTCACGCCAACAAACACCACAAGCGCACTTACTAAGATCACCTACACTCTGTCAGCCATCAACACTGGCAACACACCTGCGGTTTCACAGGTTGTAGTCGGGGTATGTCCAGCTGGAACCGTAGTTAACGCAACCTATGGCTGTGTAACTCCATCATCGTTAACACCTAAATGCCCAGCAGGCCAAACAGGCACTCCACCAAACTGTACTACCGCGGCTGCTCCGACATGTCCAGCAGGCCAAACAGGCACTCCACCAAACTGTTATGCTCCAGGAGCATTTGCTGGCCTCAGCGGCCATGACTGTTACCAAAACTTTGATTGGATCCCGGTTGGCACTGGCGGAGAATGTGTCCTAAATGCCAGCGTTGCCGGATATAATTCGACGACTGCAGCTGAGATAGCCGTCATCAATGGTGTGGCAGGAGCAAACTTCGTACACGTCGATACTGGCGGGCACGTAGTGTATAACTGCGTAACGATATTAGGGTGCGAGAACGTAACACCATACTAAAATGATGAAAAAAATGAAATTAAATCAATCAAAAATCATATTTCTAGCAGTTATATTTGTAGCTGTGATTGGGGTTGCCGTTTTAGGTGTTTATCTACATAGGTCGCAGTGGCTATTTACTCCAGCTTATAGTCAAAGACAGACAGCTACAAAGTTTCTGGACGACGTCTATGCAAATAAAATGAGCGCCGCTTATGGTCTGACTAGCAATAAGTTCCTGTCGACAAACTCGATAGTAAGCTTTAGCTCTAGTGAGTCGCCTTTGGTAGGTAACCATATGATTACTCACTTCGGAAAGTACTATGTAGTTAAGGGCCAGTCAATAATAACCGGAAGCATTCTAAACGCATCTAATGGGACAGTGATAACGTTGAATATGACCTTTGCTGGTAATAAGCTAGATTCCTTCAACGCCGTTCAAGCTAATTAGAGATATTGTAGTTAGCTAGGATTTTACTCATCGTCGTAGTCGATACGGCAGTAGTTTTATCTATTGAGTACATTTCAAATAGATACTTGCTTTGATTATCATTAAAGACGACGACTTTATCGGTGTTCGTCCCACATACCTTATAACTAGAACCCTTGATATTAATCGTGCCCACGGTCTTTACGGTCTTACCCAGATTGCTACAATCACCTTTACTCGGGTATTTAATGAATGAGGCGCTCAGTGGGGTTTTCAGATCGCCGGTTAATTGGCTGTTGCCAGTTATAATATTTACTCCTGGAACGGCGTCTGAGTAGTATATAAAGGAGTAATCAACACCCTTATTTACTAGCGTGTAACGTTTACTAAGACTTTGTCCGCTATGCGACACAAACAACAACGACGCTGCGGCAATTAGCAAGATAAATGCCCCGGCGGAAGTGATAAAAACAGCCTTACGCTTGCTCTTGACTGCTATTTCAGGCTGCAAATAGCTGTCTGCCGGTGGCGCTGTGTTAACTATTGTCATCTGAGGGCTTGCAGGGTCAACATTGTTAATAATCGGAATTGTTTGTATGATCTGACCTTCAGTTGGGGAAATAACTTGAACTGGCGTTGTAAGTTCACTATTTTCGGTGGCAGTACTAGCTAGGAAGTTTTGAATCTCTTCAGTTGGACTGTTATATACGGGTTCAGGTGCAGCAGCAGTTGATATGGGCTCAGGATTTGGTGTTGGGGCAATCATCGTAGGTTCAACGACCGGGGCGGCAGAAGCGGCCGGAACAGCATTAGGAGTTATTAGAGTTGGCTCAGGCGACACGGGAGCTGATTGAGGTTCTAGAGACGGGGCTACAAGAGGAGGTTGACTGTTGTCGGTTGGCGGGATTTGATTATTGTCCATAAGCGGTAATTATACTATGAATATTAATATGCATAAGCAATAAAAGTCAAAAGTATTGAGCCACCATACATCTTGGACACATTCACTAAACTAGAAAGGAGTGAA
>DAIQON010000014.1:0-26129 GCA_036787835.1 Candidatus Saccharimonadota bacterium
AAGACTACTAGACAACGGCTCTTCTCGGATCGGGAAGGCATATGCTTTAGATGTTGGGATAAAGCAGGCTAAGGCTGAGGGTTTTGACAGATTATTACTAATTGACTCCGATATGTCAGGTCTCAGCCCTGAAAATATGCACCAATTACTTCAATAGCTAGACGAATCAATAATGGCTATTGGATATATAGGCATAAGAAAGTACTTTGCTAGATTACCTAGGCCTTTAAATGCTTTTGGAGCATTAAGCGGATTAAGGGCCGTTAGAACCGATGCATGGGATACTCTATCTGATGGTGATAATATGGGCAAAAGTGATAAAAGAGGGTTCAATGAAGCAGTTCTCAATGGCCGAGTAAAAAAGCTGGGGCTACCTATAGCCAGAATAGCTATCGATGGGATTAGCCATGTAAATAAGTTTAAAAAATATAAAAGCCCGTTAACGGCACTGAGGGGATATCTAGGTACATACAGCTATGCTCTTAGAGCAGCAATATGGCTAAAGCTAGAACCAAATGATGATAATCTTGGTATTGAAGGCAAAATTACTGAAGAGGACCAATTGAGAAGAGCAATAGGTGCCCATAAGCGACTAAGGGCAGCAGGCGCCATCGCTGCTTTAACTGGCGGTGCCATATTAGGAGAAACATTAGTTGATCCCGTGCATCTTAATTACATACTCGAAGCTGTTGGTTTTGGATTAACTACCTCAGGGTGTTCCACCTCATTAATATCTAGTAATAAGATACAGACACATGGATTATTCTTGGACTAAAACGTAAACATTAGCCATAAATTCGTTAATTAAGGATAGTCGCAAAGGTAAAAACCTGCAATAACAGATATGGAAAAATTTGGTTAAACAACTACCCCCTAACCAGAATATTATTAGAATAATCTCCTACTTGACATAATTCATACCAATAGTATATACTTATGGTATGAGTAACTATTCGGTAATAAATCTAAAGACTGACCCGAAGCTAAAAAAATTATCTGCTGAGGTAGCTGAACGTCTCGGTATTAGCATTAGTGCAGTACTAAACAACGAACTCCGCAGGTTTGCAGCCGAACAGAGTGTTGTGTTTGACATTCCTGAAGCTCCTAATTTGCAGACAGCACGGATACTTGATTCATCAAAAAGAGCTATAGAAGCGGGCGATTATCATAAGTTTGAGACTAATTCTGATGCAATTACTTTTTTGACCAATGAATTAAAATGAATATATCTTATTCAAAAAACTTCATTAAACAATCTAAAAAACTCAACCAGCCTATTAGATATAAAGTAGTGTCAAGAATAATACTCTTTAATGAAAACCCTCTGGATTATGAGCTAAATAACCACTCCTTGAAAGGTAGATACAAGCTTTATAGAAGCATTAACATAACAGGAGATTATCGGGCATTATATCTAACGAACGGTGATGAAGTTATTTTCGATATTATCGGCACTCATAGCCAGCTCTATGGATAGATATTATGGATAAGGCTTGATGGTAGTGCTACGAAAAAGGGTAAAATAAAACCTGTCTCCGCTGATGAAGTGTGATTATTCATTTTACAATCCTGTCTTCTGCAGATATCATTTGCTCTATTTCAACGATATCTTTAACTAAATCATATTCCATATAGTCCGCCCCTATAAAAGTTTGGACTTCGTCCCTTATGCCTAGCCAATATATTTAACTTGTTTAATAATTCATCGACTCCCTTTTATCTTTAGAGTAAAATAATACATACCAAATTGTGAGGACCTTAGATTATGAGCTTAACTTCAGATGACTTACGGCAGATTCGCAGTATAGTTGAAAGTGCTATAAGCCCGCTACAGGATGAGATTACCGCTCTAAGAAGCGATATCAAAGAGATTTACGATATGCTATTTGACTGACTTACAGAAAAGCGCAATAACTGAGGTTGGATTTAAAAAATTATCTTTAGAAAAAAAGCTGCTAACTCTTAACGCTGAGTTACTAAATGCAGCAAAACAAGCAGGCATTACGCTCCCAAGATAGTTATGCCAGCAATATAAAGATTTGGTTAAGAGACCTCTCTCCAGACAAAGATTAGTTCCTTATGTTGATAGTAATTTCTTTTACTATTTGGTAAATTTTGAATTAACTCCTACAAAAACATATACTTACAGGGTGCTTTTATCTGTCAACGTAACCGAAAAGTCATTTCGTGGTAAGTCGCTCTACAACGACCTTAGTTTAGATATCCAAGAAAATGAAAAAATTGGTTTAATTGGCCGAAATGGAACGGGTAAGACGACATTATTTAATATCATCAATCAAACGGATAAAGATTTTGAAGGCGAAATATTTATAAAAAAAGGCACGGTCATAGTAAGCAGTCGTCAGGAACACCACGGCCACGAAGAAAAAACTGTTCTCGAATATATTCAAGGTGATCTACCTGAATATGCTAAGTTGACTAGAATTATAGATAACTACCCTGAGACAATGGGTCAAGACCCTAAAAAAATGCAGATCTTCTATGATGCCCTGGATAGATTCGGCCAATTAAATTATTACCAGATTGAAGATGAGATAAAACAAGCATTCGAAAGTTATCAAATTGACGTCAGCAAAATGCATCGTCGATTCGCTACTCTTAGTGGTGGCGAAAGAAGAATGGTTGAGTTAATTAAAGTTCAGAGGAGCAGAGGCAACCTAGATTTGATTGATGAGCCTACCAACCATATGGACTATGTGGCCAAGAATGAATTTACCAAATGGCTAAAAAACACGCCTGAATCAGTACTAGTAATTACCCACGACCGAGATGTACTGAGCATTGTTGACCGAATAATAGAAATTAGAGACGGGAGATGTTTCAGCTTTAAGGGAAATTACGACGCCTATCTGAAAATTAATACCAGCCAAGTCACTAACCAGGTTAACGAATACGACTTATCCCAAAGGAGAATAGCCAATCTAGAAGAAGACGCTGTTCGATTTAGGCGTCTCAAGGAAAGGTCTCGTGATCCTGGCACTATTCACCGTTTTAAGTCACAGGAATCTAAGGCAAAAGCTGAAATTGAAAAGCTCAGGTCAATCCCTAAACCATCATTTTGGATCGATCAAGATTCGGCCAGCGAGATGACTGATAAGTTAGTAGCTGCCTATGATAAACATAAAACAAAAAATATAAATATAACTACCAGGAATAAAACGGGATCAAAGTCTAGTCGCACCCTAATTACCGCAATAAACTTAAGTTTAGGCTACGGTGATAAGCCACTATTTACTGATATCGGCTTCATGCTAAGTGACGGAGATAGGCTTAGAATTAACGGCCGAAACGGCACTGGAAAGTCAACCATAGTCAAAGCCATCATGGCTACCAGTCTTAATAAGCCGCTGGAGTCAAAGATCTTTAATGGGAGCATCGAAACCGAGCGGAGCGTTAGAATCGGTCTATACGAGCAAGAAATTGGTCCTGAGTATTTAGAACTAAGCTTATACGATGCTATCGAGCAAATTCTTAGGGATAAAAACATGCCTATTAGTGATCAAAAAATTAAACAACTGCTAAGCGACTATCTGTTTAATCCTATGGCTGATGGAGGAAATATAGTTAGAAAACTAAGTGGTGGTCAGAAGGCTAGGTTACAGCTAATCTCGATGATGGCTAATGATCCCGATGTTCTGATACTTGACGAGCCAACAAACCATTTAGACCTACCAAGTATTGAAGAATTAGAAAATGCCTTAAAGCTGTATAACGGAGCCCTACTGTATATTTCTCACGATAGCTTCTTTGCCAATAAAATGGGTGGTGAGACCATACAAATAGGTGATTAATCTAGATTACCTTCATTATTTTCCATTTTTTCTCTTGTCTGCTATTCTTCAAACATGAAAATTATCAAGCGCAGCCACGACCAAATTAGCAAAGAAGAAGCACACGGCGGAAGCGGATCTCGCAAAGTCTATGCATCTTCAGAGCATCTAGAAAGTACATCGTTTGAAATGATGACACACGGTTATCTCCCGAGAGGTAAAAGCTTTGACTGGCACGACCACAATAATATTGAAGAGATCATGATTGTCCTGCACGGTTCTGGAGAAGTCCATGATGAGGACGGGATATACACTTACGAGAGTGGTGATGTGTTCGTTTTCCCTGCAAATATAAAACACAAGATACACAACCCAACTAAGTCAGAGCATGAAATGATATTTGTCCGAATAAAAGTTTAGACAGGCTAAGAAAAATTATTGCTAGCCAAATGCTGCCTGTTTCTTGTCAAAGAATTCTCTTGTTACTTGTACGCCAGTTTGTCGGTAATCTATGCCTCTACCCTCATTTTCAATAAACAATGTAACTCCGCTGGTAAAGTTTGCTCCTCCAACTTCAGTACGTTCGTAAACTTCATCACCACTATCTACTCCAAGGGGGCTGTCTATCTGAACGGAAAGCGGTAATCTACTCCTGAACTCACTCAACATACTTCGTCCAATTACACGGGTTGCGGGTCCACTTAATCCCCCCAGATTGTCCGGCAAATCTAACGCTGGCTCACCATTCTCTGTTAAAATACTTTGACCACCTACAGTATTAAAGCTTATTGCTACCTGGCCACTTACTCTAGAGAAATATTCAGCTGTTTCTGGTATTAGAGCTTTTTTATCCCCAACCAAGGGAGCGATCTTTCTAATAACCCAAATGTCGGGGCCAACTCTGCCTACAACAGCCTGGTCAACTTCTTCCATTGTTTCGATATCATGTGATAGGATTGGCTCTCTTCCGCCGCCTTCGACTACCTTATTCGGGCAGCTATAGTTAACGTCTATTCTTTTTGCCCCGGCCTCAACTAATCTTTCTGCCATTTCTGGAAGAACCGAAAGCGGATCCTCCCCTTTTGCCGGTGAAATCCCAGGAATTAGAGTTTTGCCTCTTTCCTCAGCTTCCATCAACAGGCCAGGAAAGTAACTCTCCATTACTGCGATACCTACGCTCGGAAGGCCTAGCGAATTTACTGTTTGGCCAGTTAGTTTATTGTGGTAGTAAACCTGGCCATAGGTAGGGCCATTTCCTTCGCCACCATTAAATGTAACTGAACCCCAACGTGTTATTTCAAGTGGTGACTCAAGAGTTTGCCTGATATGGTGAACAATACTCTCCATATTTGGCCCATTTATTGCTCCGTCAGCAGGACCGAAGGGGACCTCAACATCTAAGCCTAAAAATTCATATGCCATAAATTCTCCTTATTAAGTTTTACTAATGCTGGTATAATCTGTTACCAAATGGAGCATGTAAAACCGTCGTCGAAACCTGTCGTCGATAATTCATTGTCTGATCTGGGGCATATTCAAAATGAACTAATAAAATTTGGTTTAACTAAAAAACAGGCAGATATTTACCTTTTGCTAGTCCTAAATAAAGAATTACGAATTCAAGAGATAGTTGAGCTGACAAGACTTCCTAGAAGTTCAGTCTATGAAAATGTAGAAGCTCTTTTTGAGTTTGGCATTGCTGAAGAGATTATTGAAAGTAGTTTTAAGAAAATACGTCCTTACCCAATAGGCGTCATGCGTCATGGGATAGACGAAAAGATGGTACAGCTTAAAAAGCTATCGAGCGATCTTGACCGGCTAGAGAAGACAATAACTATATCCGACTTTAGTGAATCAGTCGACTCGGCTTCAGTTAGATACTATAAAAACAGGTCTGGAGCTAGACAGTTATACTGGAACACCTTAAACGCAAGCAATGTGGTGTATGTGATGAGCGACTGGGGGAGGAGTCGATATATAGGAATGAGTTTTTATGAGAGATTTGTCGCTGAATCTAGTGAGCGAAAAATCAAGGAAAGAGTACTTATTAATCTAACGACCGACACTTTAAATTCAATAAAAAAATACAACGTACCCGGTTCCCCTCAGTTTAGAACAAATGTTCAAGATATAAGAACAATTGATAAGAAAAGACTACTAATCAAAGGTGATACTTTTATCTATAACAATGTATACTCTCAGGTTTATCTTAAGAACATTAAAATTCACGGCTTTGAGATTGAAAGTTCTAATTTCGTAGATACACAACGCTCAATCTATGAAACATTATGGTCGCTAGCTCAACCAATAACCTTATTCCTTGACTAGGTATTTTGAAATAATTATTGGCCGTTTATAAAACGCACAGCAAACAGCGCTCATACTTTCTTGAATGATCTAATGACTTTATTACATAAGCAATATATAATTGGCAGGTAATGGCTGACCCTAACCACTTAGACATGAACCACTGGTACGAGGCCTACTTAATGGCCGATAAAGTAGACGCCGAACATTGGAAGACCATTTTACTCGCTATATCGCAGCACATTGGGGTGCTCCGTGCCTGGAAACTTGTTATTACTATCGAGAATAGTACTGTTCGTTATTTTATTGGCACCAACAAAGATATTGGGCTGTTATCCAACAATTTAGAGAGTATCGTGCTTAGGCCAATAGACCCTGGCTCGATTGCAATACCTAAAAGCACGTCAAGAAAATCCTTTGTTACGTTTGTAAGCGGCGGCAGTATCCTCGATCTGCGAGAGAAGTATCACGTAAAGAACACCGTTGAATTAACCCACGCCATTTTTACAATTCGCACATTGAACGATAAAAAAGCAAAAGTTAATCTTCATATTCTATTTAAGAATCTGGCAGGCAGTTATTCAATGAGCCATAAGCACATGCTGGTAATGCCTTCACACCTACTCGATATAGACTACGAAAAAAACACTAAATATCTAAGGAATAAGCAGCCCAACTATTTAGATATACAAAAGAGCATCCATATTATGCAGAGCGAGAACTTAGATGCTATTTTTGAAGTCGATACCTTCCCATATTTGCCGAAGAATTACTACTTGCCAATTATGACCTACGATTTTGAAAAACACTCTTTTATTATCGGGGCAAGCGGGAGCGGAAAATCAAAGTTAATCACTTTATTTGTAGATCGTATTTACAAAAATATGAATCTCAGACAGAATTACCGAATAATTGTTATCGACCCACATGCTGCGCTAGCTGAAGACTTGGCTGGAGTCGAAGACTCTACGGTAATAGATTTTAAAAGTGACGAGCAAACTACTGAGTTATTCGGTGGGGCAGGTACAGATATTTCAGCCGCAACCGAGCTAACAGGCACTCTTTTTAAATCTCTACTTGCCGAACAGCACAATCCAAAGCTTGAACGAGTATTAAGATTTACTCTTTACGTCTTAATGGCGGCTCAAATTATGTCTCTAGATATGCTTAAGAGATTCTTAAGCGATGTAGAACTAAGAAACCAAATACTTGATCACGTTAAAGGAAGTGTGCCGGCCAACATCATACAATTCTTTAATACCGACTATAACGAAATGCGAACTAAATATTATAATGAAGCAATCATGCCAATAATCTCTTTAGTTGATGAGATGCAGATGCAAGAATCGCTTGCTGGCAATCAAGAAAACTCAGTTTCCTTGTCGACAATTATTAACTCTAACTTTCTGACAGTATTCTCGCTCAATAAGGTGAGCATGGGTGAGAAGGTGGTAAAAACAGTGGCCGGATTACTTATTCAGCAAATATTCTTACTAGCTCAAGCTAGAGTATTCAACGAAAAGGTCATTCTGATTATTGATGAGGTATCAGTCGTCCAAAATCCAGCACTTTCGGCAATTTTCTGAAAATGCATGAACGAATCGAGCACGCCTTGAACGTCTGGCTCAAGTAGTTGGTTATGAAGCTTAAACCTAAGTACTGCTGAACCACGACTAGCCAGTTTTTCATCAAGTGCCCGATCAAATAGCTCTACGCTGTGCCAGGGTGGGAAAACGGCAGTAAGAGTATCTGAGTCGGTATTAATTAAACTTATGCCTTCTACGACGTCTCTAGGCGTATATGACGGGTGTAGTGGCTCAGGGTTACACTCTGCTCTAGCAGATATGATTTGATCTATCATCCAATGATGATCCAATATATCTCCTCGCTATGCAAGCATGAGAAATATGGCTGATCTTTAGTTCCTGGAGTATCAGGCTTATATATATTGCCTGGCTGGGTAGTCTGGGAAGTGCTTGTTGGGCCATTTGCATATTGATTGATGTGGGCTACAGTAATGGGCTCGCTAGTAATAACAGTGTGGCCAAAGTACTTAAACCACAATCTTTCAGATGATCGACTGATTATTTGGATAAATTGGTACAAATTCTAGGATAATAAAGATCATAATAACGATACATGTAATAGTCACCGCCCGCTGTTTTTGCCTGAGGTTACTGCTAGTAAAGGCAACGCATAATTGGCGGGAGGTAGATGTCGCTGAGCCATCGGTACTATAAACGAAGTTACTGGGCTTCCAGTAACGCTTGGCAGACTAGCTGCTTGAGCAGTAACGTTCCCTATTAGGGAGTGTGATGGGTTTATCGACAGATAGCCGACGTTTGCAAGAATAGCTACTATAAACCGTGTGAGGATTGTTTATAAGTGTTTTTTTATAGCGTTTATTTGTCTTTGATATATATTATTTTCAGTTAAACATGACTAGGCAACCATGGCATATATTGCAGCAGCCCCAGAAATTGTCATAATAACTGCTAGAATCCAACCAAAGCTAGCTGCTGTCTTACCATTTTTCCAGTCGCCCATAATCTTCTTATTACGAGCAATTATTAGGATAAGAACAATTATCACTGGGGCTACAATACCGTTGAGCACCGCAGCATAGATCAAGGCTTTAATCGGGTTTATCCCTAGGAAATTTAGCGCTAGCCCACAGCCCATAGATATAATAATCACTCCATAAAATGCCGAGGCTTGTTTTAACTTATTATTTAGCCCTTGTCGCTTACCGATACTTTCGCTGATTGCGTAAGCGCTAGACCCTGCCATGACCGGTATAGCTAGCAGACCGACACCAACAATGCCGATGGCAAACAACCAGAAGGTTAGGTTGCCGGCAAACGGACGGAGGGCTTGGGCTGCTTGGGCAGCAGTAGATATATTATGAATTCCGTGAGTGTAGAGAACGCTGGCACAGGCAGCAATAATAAAGAACATAACCATATTAGACAAAAACATGCCGGACCAGACATCAATACGCATTTTACGCATCTCTTTTGGCTCTGATCCCATCCTAGATTTTAGGGTAGTTTGCCCCATAGCGATCTCTTCTTCAACTTCTTGTGAAGTTTGCCAGAAAAATAGGTAAGGGGTTATGGTCGTACCCAAGATAGCACAAATTAGCAGTATCTGTTCTTTGGAGAACGTAATATGAGGAATTGTCGAATACTTAACAACTGTATGCCAGTTAGGATGAGCAAGTACAGCAGCCAAAATGTAGGCGAACAAGACAAGAGCCAGCCATTTTAGATACCTAGCGTATTTCACGTAAGGCGTAAAGACTTGAAGTATAAGGATTAATACAGTGAAGCCAATAACTAGAAACGTCGTGCCGACCTTAGGTAGTACTAAGCGAGTAGCATTTGCCATAGCCCCTATATCTGCTCCGATGTTAAATGTATTAGCGGCAAATAATAGTACAGTTGAGGTATAGAGCACCTTCTTGCCAAAATGGACCCTGATATTACCTGCCAGTCCACGCCCAGTTACTAAACCGATTCGGGCACACATTTCTTGAATTATGGCCATAAGCGGGAAGGTAAAGGCTGCTAGCCATAACAAACCGAAGCCAAACTGAGCCCCAGCCTGAGAATAGGTTGCAATACCTGATGGATCATCATCCGAGGCACCAGTTGTTAGGCCTGGTCCAAGCTGATACCAATAGTTTTTAACTCTTTGCAGCGGTTCTTTTCCAGTAAATGGTACTCTGGCGGCAATTTTTTGACCGCCTTCAACACCAAGCTGCAAGGCTTCAGCGGGGGCTTCAATAGTTTTCTCTATTATATTTTTATTCATGTCGATCTATTTACTATTAATCTTATCGTTAAATGGCTAAAAGCACAACTTCGACGGGGACAGGATTACCGAAGTTTAAGATAAAGTTTTTTCGTCAATTTAGATTATGAGTCTATTATTGGACTATGCCTCTTAACATCGTTGGGCTTATCGTCAACCTGTTTGTTCTAACTTTCTTAGGCCTACTAATTGCATTTAGCCCAATGCTGATCATCGTTAACATGGTAATTGTGCTGACAACCAAGCGGCCGATCTGGAATGCCTTAATCTTAACCGCCGGTGTAGTTACACCTTTAATCCTAATAGCAATCCTTGCAGAAATATTTATAGGCCCGCACACGAGTATCAGCATAAGCTCAATTTCGGCCAAGATTCAGCTACCTTCAATTATCGACCTACTATTTGGAATAACTCTTATAATCGTGGCGCTTAAAAGGGCTTACACTTACAAACAAGAAGAGGTACATCAAGTTAAGTCATTGACTCCACCGTCAGATAAACCCAAGTCTCTATTTATATTTGGCTTTTTGAAATCGCTACTGAGTGTAACCAATATTTTTGCTATATTGCTCGTCGTTCAGATAACCAAGACATATAATCGAATGCCGATAGTCAATGTACTCGGCCTTTTCTATACAATACTAATCGGTATAATCCCGTTGATGTTAATTATTTACTACCGGCAATACCGCCCTGGCAGCCTGGCTAAGATGAACCAAAAACTGGACAATCTACTGAAGACTAATATCCAACTATTTATCGTAATACTACTGCTACTTTTTGGCGTATACTTCATCATATCGGGGGTAAGGAATGGTTGACAAAATAATCGCTAAGAAACCTGACACGGTGTCGCTTTTCAGATTACGTCTCGGGGTAGTTTTTATTATGTTCTGGTGGATACCGGTTTACCTGGCAGTGCCGGGAATAGTCAGTGGCCTAGGACTAAGTAATTCAGCTCACGCCACACAGGCAGTCCTTATTATCGTCATAACCGTGCAGACTATTTTTGGAGTTATCGGCTTTTTGCTAGTAGGCAAATCGCTGGGTAGTAACTTAAAGAAAGTGTCGCCAAGGAAGGCTCCTAAGGTATTCTGGCGAATGCTTTGGAGCGGAACTACCGAAATACCAGACTCAGATCTACGAAAGAAAAAGCCAGCAAAAGATAATTCAAAAAAACCTAGACATTTCTGGAATCATAAACAAACAAAATAATCTTCTTGTATTTATTTAGCTAATAGTATATAAATAATGCCAAATGAGTTTATTTAAGAGCCCTAATCTACCTATAGCTACAACACCCGAACTAAGAGATGCGTACGCCAATACGGCGCGAAATTATCGAAGTCTGATTTGGTTTGCAGCCTTTGATCTTATGGCATCAACCGTTCTATGGGAAAGTAACGTTAATAATGATAGGAAGTTTTGGCTAGCTGCATTAGTTATTTCTGCGGCAGACGAATTATTTGCTGCTAGGCAAGCAATCGTCTTTCGAAATGCTGAGGGCACTTTCGAGTCGGAAGAGGTAGGAGCACATATTCAACCAGAGCAAGTGGCTATAATGCCCGTTGATCATGTCATGCAAGCCAGCCCTGATTTCGCTTCTTAGCTGAATCTTCTTACCTACACGTAATGGTTACCAAAAAAATAAAGGCAATTATCCCTTCAAGCCATATAGAGCATCTAGCTTCTCTTCTTAAGTAGTGTCTATTCTTGAAGAGAATGTTTGATCATTTCGGATAGTAAATCCTGATTTGCTCTTACATATTGCAGATGTGGATAATCCTTACTCTCGGAGATTGTGGCAATCCGCTTCTGAGCTAGCATCTTTAGACCAAAAACACTATTCCTGAAACTTACGAAGTGCATAGCTACTGGTAGCATATCTACTTCCTCCGATGTTAACGGGCGGCTTTCGTTGTAGCTTTTCAAAAAGGCAGCCATTCTATCGGCTTGGGGCTCTCCATTAACAAAACACCAGCTATTTAGTACACGAGCTATATCAAGCAGCATAATTCCCTGACCAATTTCCTCTAGGTCAACAAATGATGCAACTGTATCATCTTTAAAGAGTACATTATCTGGAATTAAATCATTGTGTATTAAACCAGTCGGCAGCATACCAAGCTCAGCTTGCATATGTGCGCTAGAAAATAACCTATAATCTTGTTCAAGGACATCCAAAAAGTCTTTATTTTCTGGGCTATCTTCAATCTCGGCGCCAGAAAATTGGTTGTATACGTCTAGGATGTAGGTTGTGTTATTGGTTTTTGAACCTTCTTGTGGGTTCCACGCTAGCTTGTGCAATCTAGCAAGTGACGCACCCAATGAAACTAGTTGATCATCATTAATACCCTCGTATGTCCCCGAATCGCCATCAACAACAGTCGTAACAATTACTGGCTCGTCTTCTGTGCCATAAAATCCTTGTCCATTAGCGGTTTTTACTAATCGTGGAGCTGGGTAGTCAACCGTAGCTGCATATTCCAAAAAGGGTAGCATTACATTAACCTGATTTTGCGGTTCAAAATGACAAACTCTAAGCACATACTCTCCTGTAGTAGTAGCGATCCTGTAGTTCTGATTGGAAACACCAGATTTGATACTGGCTACATCTTGGACGGTTCCAACGTCATAATTATCACTTAGAACATCTTGTACATTCATTAAACTAATAATAACAAACAATAAGAAATGTATGAATCTATCTGTTTGTCTTTAAGCTATCTAGGATCAATAAAAGCAGTATATACTGAAGAATATGAAACCAAAGAAAACAACTAAAAAAGAAGCTAAACGAGATAAAAACATAGAAAAACGAATGGGAACTGAAAAGTTAGACCTAGATCATCCTAATGGAAAAGAACGTTTCGACATGACTATAAATAATAGTCTAAAAATAAAGAGTAAATAATATGCAAAACGAGAGACGAGCATTACTTGAAAAGTACACTATAGAAAAAGACAGGCTATTCTTTGAAGTTAATGTGCTTGGGCGAGTCTTCTCAACAAGTATATGGTATCGAAATGTAAATTTTAAAAAGTTAAAAAGACAGATTGGAAGAGATAATCTAAAGCGTCTAGTGGCACACATAGCCGCATTTGAAATGAATAAATACGGTTCTTTACATTTAGAAACTGTAAACTTAGGGAAATTGTCCAAGTATGTTGACAGAGATCTGCAGCAATTATGGAGTGAGGTTTTCATTAATGTATGGGGACAGTGGCGGTATGAAAACAATTTGCCCCACGATAAGCCACCAAAACTGATAGCTAATGCGAAGAAGAGTCGTAAGCCTATCAATTTCCATTATCAGGAAGGTATGGCTCTTACATTTTTTGGAGGCGGAAAAGACAGCTTCGTATCGACTAGAATTCTCAAGGATGCTGGCATACCGCACGATATACTAGAATATTCGAGCTCAATCTATGGAAATAGGGTTGAACAATCAGACGTAAAACCAGTCGCTCAACTAGCTTCAGAAGACTCATTCATTAATGAAATGGTGGTCTTTGACGACTTCCTTGATAGCCCGATTATCGATTATGACGGTCAAGAGTATAAAATACACACCCTAGCAGCAGCCGAAACACCCGCTTCTATATTCGAATGTCTTCCTTTGGCACTATATTCTGGGTATAACTCGCTCGCGCTAGGTCACGAAAAATCCGCAAATTACCCAAACCTAAAATGGGAGCTAGAAGAAGGTGCGCCAATTAATCACCAATGGGGTAAAAGCTTAGAGGCGCAAAAGCTGATGTCCCATTACATAAAGAACCCACTATCTAACGATGTACATTATTACTCTACCTTGGTGCCATTAAGCGACCCTGCGATATTCGCTATTTTTGCAACTTTACCATGGGACTTAATAAAGAAGGCGCATTCCTGTAATGTGACTAAGCCTTGGTGCCGTCGATGCGCCAAGTGTGTTTATGTGTGGCTGTTTTATTTAGCCTTCTTAGATGACGATAAAGTTACTAATGAAATATTTGGCGGAGAAGTACTTTTTGATATAGAGGAAAATAAGAATATCTTAAGAATGTTAGCCGGACATGACATTCAAACTCCATTTGAATGTGTTGGTCAGCCACCCGAAACACTTTTAGCTTTAGCAATATGTCAAAAGAAGGGTTATAAACAAGGCATTATAAACGAGCTTCTGCATAACTACAGTCAAAGCAAAATGATTCATACGACCAAAACACAACTTTGTGTTAATAAATCTTTTTTGAAGGACTGTGAGCTACCCAACGCTCTATATAAATACTATTCTGAAGACCTCGATGTCTTACTAGAAAAAAAGAAGACTGAAGTACTTAAAATGATAAAATCGTAACATTATGAATAGCCCTAAACTTGCCATCTTTGACGTAGACGGAACTATTGCTGATCGCGGTTTGATTAGTCCGAATATTGTTAAAGCCATGCATCATCTTCACAAACTTGGTTGTAAGACTACAGTTTCAACCGGCAGAGGTTATATAAGACTTAAGGAAATGCTTGGAGCTACATTTAACGATATTATCTCCCCTGATGCTCTTATTATCTTAGAACACGGAACTAAGATTGTTGATCATAATGGTAATGCTATCTTTGGTGAATACTTTAATGATAGAGAAATTGACCATGTGATAGATTTTACTAGATCTAACATTGGATTATTTAAATTAGCCTGGTTTAATCCCATAGATGTAAGTAAAAAAGTTGAGGTCTGGTGCAGTGATGAACGCGATGTTCAAGAAGAAACAGAAAAACGAGGTCATTATGCCCACGTCTTTACCTCCTCTATTGGCGAACTAGAAGATCTATTATTAACTCAAAAACTAACTAACGTTACCCTGAAGCTAAAAGACTACGTTAGAGTAGAAAACCTTAAGCTAGCCTTTACCAGAACTGATACTAATGTAATTTTTCAAGATGGCAATATGGAATTTATTAAGAACAACATCAATAAAGGCTTATCTGTATTAAAAGTAGCTAGGCACTTAAAGGTCAGAACAGAAGATCTACTTATTGCTGGTAATGCTATCAACGATGTTGAAATGTTGGATATTAATGCCGGTATTGTAGTGTTGGTTAGCCAAGGGGATGATCGTAACACAATTCTTGCTTATTTATCTTCACCCGAAAAAGTAATTAAAGTAGATAGTCCAAATGATCTAAGCTCCTATTTACTAAGTTTATAAGTCTTCTCCTATATATTTATATATAAGAAGAAGAAATAAAATTGAAAATAACAGATACAATAAGCTCGAGAAAAGCTAATATCGGCATTAGCTTTTGTTAGATTGTTTATTGAGTGAAAGCTACTAGGTTTTTAAGCACTAAATCAAACATTGGGGTATTGCTTTTGCGGTTTGAATATCTAAATGCATATTCGTTAGCATAGTGTTGCAAATATTTAGCATCGTAATGTCTGTAGACACCATAGATACCCCGCTTAAACTGGCTCCAGAAGTTCTCAACGTTTTGAGTGTGTATTCTACCAACTACAAATTGTTGTTTACTATGATTGACCGTTAGGTGTTCATATCCTCGTTTTTTAAGCAGTTTGTATGAACCATACTCATCGCTGTAGATAGTAGCATCTCTGCTTATGTTCTTTTCGATCTCAGGAGTTAAGACTCTTTCACCCGAGCTTTTAACGTGTTTAACTCTGGCTCTTCCTCCACGTTCAATCATACCAAAGACCACTTTACTGTTATGGGGTTTAGCGGTACTGCGTCGTTGAGGGTTGGGATGTATATAGGCCTCATCTACTTCAACACTCTCATTAAGTAGGCTATCGTCATCACCCATCATAAGCCGGACTTGTTTAAATATTCTCCAAGCTGTTTTATATGTAACGCCGGATATACGTTGAAACTGTAGGGCTGACATACCTGATCTAGTGTTAGTCATAAAGAAAATAGCAAGAAACCAAGTTCTAAGGTCAGTAGTTGATTTATGGAAAGGAGTACCGGCTAATGGACATACTTGATGACCACATTGACATTGATAAGCGGGTCTATTTGATAACTTATGAAAGCCGTCATAAAGTCCACAGGCAGTACATGGCTTATCTGTAAAATGTACTTGCCATAAATGATCTAAGCAAGCATCGCTTGTTGGAAACTTCTGATTGAACTCTTGCATAGTAAACTTCATACATACAGTATATCAATCTGTTATTATGGTGTCAAGGGATAATTGCCAAAATAAACACTAGTAACTTCGTCTAATTTAAGTTATAATATAGATAGTTTTGAAAGAGACGGCGCTATAATACGCCGTCATTTATTTTATGAAGCAAGACCCTAAGAAAATCCGTAACATCGCAATCATCGCTCACGTCGACCATGGTAAGACAACACTTATTGATGGTCTCTTAAAGCAATCCAAGACATTTAGGGACAACCAAACCGAAATGAGCCAAAACCTAATTATGGATAGTGGCGACCAAGAGAGAGAGCGGGGAATCACTATTACCGCTAAAGTAACGGCCGTTCAGCATGATGACTACCGGATAAATATTATCGATACTCCAGGGCACGCCGACTTCAGTGGCGAAGTAGAACGAACGCTCAACATGGCCGATGGTTGTCTGCTAATAGTCGATGCCCAAGAGGGCCCAATGCCACAAACCAAGTTTGTACTTGGTAAAGCCCTGGCCAACGAGCTAAAACCAGTAGTAATTATTAACAAAATCGACAAGTCTAGCTCAAGACTAGCAGAAGTTGAAGATGAGCTAGCAAACTTATTCCTTGAACTAGCTGTTCACGAAGATCAGCTTCATTATCACACCTATTATGCAATCGGCAGAGAAGGCAAGGCCTGGAAAACACCACCAGCTAGTGCAGAAGAAGATGCCGACTTATCAGTAATTTTTGATGCCATCATTGAAGATATTCCGGCTCCAGAAGTAGACATAGATAAGCCATTTCAAATGCTAATTTCCGCCCTGGCTTGGGATAGCTTTAAGGGGAAGTATGCCATTGGCAGAATTAACCGTGGCCACGTTAAACAAGGAGACCAGGTTTCGTTGTGCAAAAAAGACGGCTCTATTGTTAAAGCCAAAGTTGATAGCATCCTAGTTAGTAATGGCATTGGCACCACTCCAGTTGAGCAAAGTTACGCTGGAGAAATTGTTCAACTGACCGGTGTTGGTGATGCTCAAATTGGCGAAACAGTGGCTGATGATCTTAGCCCAGAAGCGCTACCAGTACTTGAAATTGAAGCCCCGACCCTACAAATATACCTCGGGCCAAACACTAGCCCATTTCGAGGGACTGAGGGAGATTTCTCGACTAGCCGTCAAATTGGTGAACGGCTGAAGAAGGAACTTGAGAGTAATGTTGGTCTTCGAGTTAGCGAAGACAAGATCGGCTTTTTGGTCAGTGGCCGTGGCGAACTCCACCTTAGCGTGCTTATTGAGACCTTAAGGCGTGAAGGCTATGAGTTTGAAGTTGGTAGGCCTCAAGTTGTCACTAAAGAAGTCGACGGAAAGATTCTAGAGCCAATTGAAGAGCTAATAATTGAAGTACCGGCCGAGCATGTAGGCGCCGTTCAAATGGAGCTAGGCGCACGTAAGGCAACTCTAACTGAGCAATTCGCCAGTACTAAGGGCGTAACCAAATTGGTTTACGAACTACCAACCAGAGCACTACTTGGATTGAGAAATATTTTGACCACCAATACCAAGGGCACAGTTATTATGAATAGCCTTACTATCGACTATAAGCCACTTGGTGAAACACTTAAACAGCTCCGTAATGGTGTTATTATTGCTTACGAAAACGGTGTTACAACTCCGTACGCCCTACAAACAACCGAAGCTCGAGGCACAACCTTTGTCGGCCCAGCCGAAAAAGTCTACGCTGGTCAAATTGTTGGCCTCAACAAGCGTAGTGATGATCTTGAGATGAACGTTTGTAAAGCCAAGCATCTTACCAATATGCGAAGTTCTTCCAGCGATGGGACTGTTCAACTAACTCCTCCGACTATTTTCAGTCTTGAAGAATGCCTAGACTTTATTGAAAACGATGAGCTGCTCGAAGTTACGCCAAAGACACTGCGTCTTCGTAAAACCGAGCTCGACCACATGAAGCGAAAACGCCAAAAGTAACCCCTTTAATAATTAGGCCGATGCCGTCTTTTAGCCTATAGTTAAGCATTAGCTCCATTAAGAAACGAAAGCGAGACCACCCGATGTCCAAAGATAAAGGCCGAAAAGAAGTAAAAAAACCAAAAGCTGTTAAAGTTGCACCGCCAATTAAACTAGCTTAAAGATAATCAGCTCTACCAAAGGACACTCTCTTTAAGATTGTGTCTTGCATATTAGCCATTAGTGCTGGTATGACGCTAAATTCACCATAACGATCATTAATTTTGTCAGATGTCGTAGCTATACTCCAGGTATCCTGTTCCGGATCGGCGAAAAGATCTAGTTGCTTGAAGCCAGCCGAATCCAAGCCGTAAACACTGACCGCCATATTAGTAACCCTGGAGTCTGAAACAGCGCTGTTAAGTAGCTTTAAAGCTGCCTGATAGATAGACTGCGTAGAATAGAGCTCATACCCCAACCTCTTGCCGTGTGATGAGCGACTATGATCTTCAAAACCTAGCCATAAATGAACGCCTGAAGCGGTAAAACCAGCTCGTCTTAATCTGCGGCCAGTTTTCTCACACAGTTTCATGAGTAGCCTCGATAATTCATTAAGGTCAGTTGTTTTTTGGCTTAAAGCATATTGATGACCAAAAGTTTTTCGGCCAAAATCCATATCGTCCACTTCGTAGCCTCGAAGCCTTAGATACCAATAGTAGCCAACAATACCCTTAAAGACTTCTTTGCGTAAGACCGGCAACGGAGCATCTAAGAAATCTAGTGGAGTGTAGATACCGGCCAGATTCAACCTAGCTTGGTAGCGAACATTAATCCCTGGAAGATCAACTAGGCTGACTTTGGAATAAATCTGTCTTAGGTTTTTTATCGTGATTTCGTCTAGCCCATCAGGCTTATTAAGCCCGGCCGCTAGCTTAGCTAAGAATCTATTAGCGCCGATACCGACATTAACCGTCACATACTCGCCTATAGACTGCTTTATATCTTGTTTTATAGACATACCGATCTGGGCTAAAGTTTCTCCACGCCTCAAGGCTGGTGAAGCGGTAAAATCAACGGCATATTCATCGACCGACTTAGCGACAACCAGGTCGGTGTACTTAAGAAGCAGCTCACGGAATCGTCTGTTTGCATCAATATACTTATCTGGGTCTGGCATCATCACAATCAGGCCAGGGTATATCCTTCGAGCATCACGCACATTTACCCCCAGTTTAATACCAAGAGCCTTGGCCTCATACGAGGCGGCCAAAATCATACCTCCAGGCGTATCATAGGCTGCCACTACCACCGGCTTACGTCTAATTAGTGGGTTTGCCTGCTGCTCAATAGTCGTAAAGCAACTATTGAGATCAATGTGCATTCTTAGAGGTCTAGCAGGATTAATTGGCATTTCCATCGCTAATCACCTCCAAAGTCCAATGCAAATTATCTGTATTAAAATTTAACCTAAACCAAAGTGAGGCCGTCTTGTCTACAAGTTCGAAGATATGATGAGCGGTTTTACCTTCAAAGATTTTATGATGATAGCCGATGGTACCAACTTCATATTCAATATTTCGCCAACTCATAATATGTGGCAAGGCGACCTTCTTCTTTGCCGAGTAATACATAACGACACTAACTTCCTCATTAATTTTTTCACGCATATTTTTCTCCTTATTTGGCTAGTAGTTATTTGAAATGCACTTTGAATAAGAATTTTTATTTTTGATTTAAAAGACAACCTATCAGAATCAGGTCGTTTAGTTAACGATAGTAGGAGTTATAGTACATCCCCTTGGGTAAGGAGAGATAGGTGAGCTTAATTCGTAAGCTCAAGGTGAAAAATATATATAAGCTTGGCTGAAAGAAGGCAATAAACGCCAGCTCAACCACTGCTAGGAATTATTATAATCCTTTAGTTCAAGTGAGGCTACCTAAAGGTCCTGGCGACTATCCTGCAACAACAAGTAAATCCCTTCGCAAGGTACTGGATTTAATCTCTTAAATATTGTATAGTAGCATTGTGAGCAGACGAGAATTTCTTAGGCCGGATTATCATGAGATAAATACTACTGGAGTAGCACCTACAATCCCTCTTGGTGTTACGGCAACTATTCCACCCAGCCCGTATGTCGACACAAGTAGATCAGTATATTGTGAGCAAGTACTACGCCGAACTCAACAAATAGTCTTCTTACCACACTTTGTAGCTACTGATCATATATTTCATGGAGACAGAATAGAGTCAAATAGACCAGAAGATGGCTGGCCAACCATTAGAACAGCCGTGGTAGACGGTACTAACTTCCATTTATATCTACATATAAATTATAATTCACGAGATAATGGACATGGAACTACAACAAAAGTAAGCATGAAAGATGAAGCAGATGGGCTAGTAGTCATTGAGGCTTTCGATGGGATGATTGACCCAGAGTCTGCTGAATGGTTAATAGAGAGTGTTCTTAGCCCAGTTCAGAGCGAGCTAATGGCGTTGCCTGTGGATGAGGATGATGAGTATTAGTTCTATATATGGGTTTTAGTCATTGCAACATAGAGTCCACTTGGTAGTCATGGTGAAGTCATCAAGATTTTATATATAGCCCTTACGCCTAGACCAAATAAGAGCTGGGACTCCTCCAACTAGAGGTAGCCAGAAACTTACAAGGCTAAAAATTAAAACGCAGGCAATTGCTTGATTCAAGTTAATGCCAAAAGCTACCAGAGCTGCCACTAAGCCTGCATCAACCGGACCAAAACCACCTGGAGCTGGGATAATAGAGCTGATCCAAATGGCAAAACTATAGGCAAGCATGAGTGAGCTAATAGGTAAATAGCCGTGAACGGCCTTAAGACAGAATGAAAGCGTCATAACGCTACCAAGAGTTAGCCCAATCGAACAAATCAGGCCGACTGGGAGTTTAGACTTATGTGTTTTATAGACTTTTAGTTGAGCGACAAAATCTTTACCCAACTTTTTAAGCTTCGAACGTATACCTGGCAAGGATAAGCTAAGAATCATCAAGAATAGGGTGGCCAAAATAATAACTGCGAAAACCCTACTTACTGAAGCAACATGGCTGAAACGTACATGCGGGACAAATACTAGGAGGACCCCAAGAAGCAGTAAATTACCTATAATACCAAGTAGGTTATTAATAAACACCACACTAGCTGACTGCAGGTTACTATGGCCAGATTTTTTTAAGTAGAAAAAGTTACCGCCAATCGCGCCAATTCCTGCGGGTAGTAGCTTATTTATGGTGTTAATTCCCAGCTCTACAACAACTGTACGCCAATAAAACAGGGGTTTAATAGATATTACATAATAGGTAAGCGAACCAAATAAATAACTTACCATAATCGCCAACACTGCTAATAAGTCATAGCCAAGATTGCTAGTTTTAATTTGGGTTAAACTTCCTCTAAGGCTGGATATCTGAGAAATAATCACGTAAATAAAGATTGAGGTTAATAGTAGATAGAACAGTCTTAACCAACTTATTTTTGGCCGCGAGGCAGTTTTGTTCATTGTGCCTTATTATCGCTTAAGCTTAGGGCCGCGGCAAGGCCAGTATTTAGGTCGACTTTAGTTAGTCGTTTGTGATGCGGTAGCTGAGCCTGTGGAGTAGGTTGAGTCTTTGGCTACTTGATCCTGGCCAAGCATCACTATAAAGGCAGCATTCGGATAGTATGAGGTATAGGTTGGGTTGGTTACAAAAGTCGCGTTATATAGAGTTTTTAGATAGCTACGAGTGGCTGGATACTTACCTTTAGAGTTATCGACAATCTCAGTTTGAGCCAAGTTAGGCACGGCGTCGCCAATATTTACAATGTTTAGACCCTTGGCCTCGTCAATTGTCTGCTGACGACCAGCTAAACCAGAGTCACTGGTAGCGTTTAGCAGGGCAATCGGGGCATTCTCTTTAACCACTGGATTGTTAGATATTAGTTGCTGGACATAGTGCTGAATCTTTGTGTAATTGCCAACGCCGGCTGCTGGGATTAAGGCATCCTGTCCACTTGAAGTGACATAGCTTGCAAGTAGGTTTTGACCATTAGGTCCATTTTGGAAACTTGCTGAAGTAATGTTGCTTGAATTAATTGGCTTAGCTAATGAATAGAGAGTTCTAACGTCGCCGAGTGTTAGGTCGGTTTTCACATTGCTTCCGACAGTGTTAAATAGCTTAGATAAGGTTACTGGATTGGCCAAAACTCCAGCACTTGTAGCTTTTTGTTTTAGGGCAACCAACATCAGTCTCTGATTGGCCGTTCTCTCAAAGTCGCTATTAGCGTATCCGTATGCGCCGTAAGTATCGCCACGAGCACGAGCCAGGTCTAGAGCTTGCTGACCGTCAAGTGTATGAACACCATTGGTTAATTTAACTAGTGGGCCATGAGTAGAGTAGTCAATACTTGGGTCATAAAGACCTCGTGGATCTGAACTTTGGATATTAACATTAATGCCCCCGACTGCATTTACGGCGTCACGAATGGCTGAATAATCTACCAGGGCATAGTAATCGATTGGAATACCAAGATCCTGTGATACCACTTGCTCAAGTTGACCCATACCTCCGTTTGGATAGCCGGCTGCGGTAAAACTACTCGCTTGGCCATCGACGTATGCTTCATTTATCTTGCCGTAACCATTACCGGGAATATTTACGTATAAGTCTCTCGGTATGCTGAGCATAAACGCAGTATTGTTTTTGGTATTAATGCTGATAACCATTATTGAGTCTGTTAGGTTTGCGCCGTTATGGCCAGGATCGTCGGCTGAATTACCAGCAATCAGAATGTTTATCCTGCCACTGTCCTGTCCTTTAAGCTTGCTACTGCTGAATATGCCAAAAATGCTTCCACCAAATAACTTGTGAATGTTATAGGCAAAGTTGAAACCCAGAAGGCCACCAATTACCAGAACAGCGGCTACTAAGGTAATAATGATGTGCTTGAGACTAAATATGCGCCTTAATTTACCTTTTTTGGTCTTCTTGTCTACATTATCGTAGGTATAATTTCGGCGTGGTTGAGAAGCGGCCTTATTGTTATACGATCTTAGAGTCATTCCTACCGTAGGAAAAGAGTTAGTAGCTGACTTGCTGGCAACGTCCTGACCTGGCCTGAGGCCCGGATTAGGTCTTATGTCATCGCTTCTATATCTTCGAGGTTGGGCCATATGATTAAACTATTATATCCAGTTTACTTATATTTATCTAAACTATTTGTCTCATTATATCTACTTTTTATTAATGTTCTATGCGCACATACGTAAACGTTAAGCTAAATTTAAGTATTCAATCGTTTAATCTTAAGTACATTTAGTAAGCAAACGAAACTTTAATTATCAAAGGATCATATATGAACGTAGTCAGTCGCGGTGCTAGAAACGCCTTCAGAAATTACATCAGAACATTATCAATAGTCATTATTATTGGCCTAAGTATTGGCCTTGGTTTGTCGATGCTCGTAGCAAGACAGGCCGTTAGCGCCAAGATTAGCTCAGTTAATGCTAGCGTCGGAACCGATATCACTGTCTCGCCAGCTGGAGTAAGAGGATTTGAGGGTGGTGGTAACCCGCTAACACAGGCACAACTTGCTCCAATTGAGAGCATTAACCATGTAGCATCAATGAGCGAGAGCTTAAACGACCGGCTTACATCGTCAAATACCAACCTAGTTTCATCAATCGATCTAGGAGCGCTTGGACAACGATTTGCCCAAAGCAGCGGTGCTAGTGCGGCACCACAAGGCGATAGCTTTGGAGGAGCTGGTGGCTCAAGTTTGAACTTTACACCTCCAGTAACTGTCGATGGTACGACAGACCCGACTAATTTGTCTAACACAACAGGCGGGGGAACATTTAAATTAACTTCGGGCAGCGTCTTCAGTAGTACTTCAAACGACAACGTCGCCATACTTGGCACATCACTGGCATCAAAGAATAATCTGAAAGTTGGATCAACGTTCACGGCTTATGGTACGACCATAACTGTTAGTGGCATATTTGATTCTGGTAACAGTTTCAGTAATTCTCAAATGATCATGCCGCTAACAACCGTACAAAGAATATCTAGTCAGACTGGACAAATAACAAGTGCTGTAGTCCAGGTTGATAGCCTAGCAAATGTGCCGACCGTTACTAACGAAATATCCAAACAGCTTGGCTCTAGCGCTGATGTGACTAACCAGATACAGCAAGCCGAAGCAACAGTTACGCCTCTAAAAAACATCCAGACAATAACTCTCTACAGCCTAATCGGTTCACTTGTTGCCGGGGCAGTAATAATCTTCCTGATCATGATTATGATCGTCCGTGAACGAAGACGAGAAATAGGAGTCCTGAAAGCTATCGGCGCATCAAACGTCAAGGTTATGCTTCAATTCATGAGCGAAGCCATTACATTAACCCTACTCGGCGCCATAATCGGTATTGTAATTGGCGTAGCCGCAGCAAGCCCAATTACTAAATTATTGGTCACTAATTCATCGAGCTCAACCACCACGACCCAAGTCCAAGGCTTTAGAGGACGAACCGCTGGAGCTGGTGGTGGGGCACCCAACATTTCAGCCAACGGCGGACACCTAAGAGCAGGCGGTAACAGCTTCTCTAACATACAAGCAGTTGTCGGCTGGACAATAATTGTCGACGGCATAGCGGCAGCCATAATAATAGCCGTAATAGGCAGTGCAGCTGCTTCAATATTAATAGCCAAGGTTAGACCTGCTGAAGTAATGAGAACAGAATAAAGGAGATCATTAGATATGTTAAAAGTAGATAAGTTAACCAGAACGTTTAGGTCTACTGGTGAAACAGTAGCTGCAGTAGATAATGTCAGCTTTAAGGTAGGCGATGGTAAGTTTGCATCGATCATCGGAAGAAGTGGTAGCGGGAAGAGCACTTTACTGAGCCTTCTTGGCGGACTAGATAAACCGACGTCTGGATCAATTAAAGTTGACGATGTAGACATCGCCAACATGAGTGATCATGATTTAATTACTTATCGTGGTAAATCAATCGGTTTTGTTTTCCAAAACTATAATCTAGTACCTAATTTAACTGCCTTAGAGAACGTAATTCTGCCTATGGAATTTGTTGGTCGACCTAAAGCAGAACGCTTACCAAGAGCTAAAACACTATTAGCTGCGGTTGGTCTCAGCGAAGATGAGATGAAACGTAAACCCGGTAAGTTGAGTGGTGGCCAACAGCAACGAGTGGCAATAGCTCGAGCTTTGGCAAATAATCCAAAACTAATACTTGCCGACGAGCCAACTGGCAACCTAGATAGCCAAACAGGAAAGATGATATTCGATCTTCTACATGGCCTATCTATAAGCGAAAATACTACCATCATTGCCGTCACTCATGATCTAGAAATCGTCGGCAAGACAGAGCTAACATTCAAGCTCCAAGATGGTAAATTAATGGGGAAATAATACAAGAAGGTTAATAACGATATGCAACACAATGATTCAATGACAAACAAACAAGGCAAAAGCTTCACTTTTAGTGGAAAATCAACCGCCGTCCTCATTTTAATTGTAGTAGCGACAGTTGTTGGATTTTGGGCCGGTAGCGCATACCAGTCTAATCACAACAAAAGCGCTTCTACGACTGGTGGAGCTAGCGCCTTTGGGGGCGCACGTGGAGGTGGTTTTCAGCGTGGTGGGGGCGGAATCGGTACGGTAAGTACTGTTTCAGCATCTAGCATTACCGTTAGTTCTACCAGTGGCTCCAGCAAAACATACTCTATTACTTCTGCTACGACGATCAGTGACAACGGTCAAACAGTGACTACGTCAGATATACAAAACGGCGAAAAAGTAATAGTCATTCCAAGCACCAGCAATGCAACACAAGCTGCCCGAATATTGGTAAACCCTAGTTTTGGTGGTGGACCATCAGCTGGGGCTAGTGGTAGCTCAACTAGCACAAGTGGCTCTACAACAGGTAGTGTAACCAACTAAAGCCTACAAAAATTTATCCTTAAGCTGTTTTTCAATAACGATGGGTATAATATAGACATTATGAGAATCCTTGTTATTGAAGATGAGCCGAAGATTGCCCAAGCTGTTAAGAAAGGGCTTGAGCTAAAAGGCTATGCCGTTGATATGGTTCATG
>DAIQON010000002.1:0-162061 GCA_036787835.1 Candidatus Saccharimonadota bacterium
GCAGTTTTAAGATTTCTTTAATTTCTTCATCGGTCTTATAAAGTAGTTCAGGCGCTTTTTCTCCCGAGCTAAACACTTTTACTATTTGGTTATTGCCATTTGGCTGCCGGATAGTCTGAGAGGTGATAGATGATATAACGTCTGACTCTGTCCGTGGGTATGCGTGTTGAAAATTCGGCATGTCTGTTGGCTGCTTATAGACATTAGCCACGACTACTGCGCTTGAGTATTTAATGCTCGATACAAATTCCTTTTGTATGGCAGTTAAGTTTTTGATTATTCTTGGAACAACGCTGGCACTAGTGGCACAGACAACACCATCTACTATAATCGTCTCTGTGATGCCATCTTTTTTGTAGACTATTTTATAGCGAGCATCATCTTGCTCTTCGACCATTAATACTTCTGCGTCGATAATTACGCTACATCCGCTGGCTATTACTTTTGTAAGTTGCTGCATGCCATGCTTAAGGTTATATGAACGACCAGCATGGAGAACCGATTTAGTTAATATCATGAGCATAGCTCGAGACGTATTCTCTGGCTTCCAATAAAGATATCCATTAAGTGTGGGCTGAACAATGTTATCGAGTAGCGTCTTCTCTGACTTTGAGGATAAAGACTCGCTTACAGATTTTGTATCAAACAATGCAGCATCTGGCATACGTTTTAAACTTAATCTTTGCCAATGCCTCAATGTACTTAGGAATTGTTTCATAGCCACAAGTTTTGCTTTGAATGACAATACCTTGCCGCCAAAAAGCGAGATTGGACTATATGCTACGGCATCCTTAACAAGAAAGGTTTTAGTTTTCTGAGCAGATAAGTCACTACTTAGATTATTGGCCTTTATTAACTTTAGGGTATTTGCATATAGGCCGCTCGTAACAAAGCAGGCACCCATTTCAAAGCATTGTTGATCAACCTTTATGCTTTTTATGCGACCACCAAGTTGGGCATTCTTTTCGATTATAGTAACTTTATATCCTAGTTGCATTAATGAACCGGCGGCTGAGGTTCCAGCGGCACCGCCACCTATTACAACTACTGTTTTATTCATTGCCCTATTTTATACTAACCTAAACTCAAACAGCTAAACTAAATGATTCTGTTTGACTACCTTGGCCGCTGTTCGAAGGTTGGTGGGATCTTGAGATTGAGGCGAGGCAGGCGTGGCTGATCATTTAACTAGATTGCAGTGCCACAGTGCTTATAGCCCTTACTGCTCTCTCCTGGCCTAGAGTATAACCCTGGTTATACACCTGGTGGCTGTTCATCCCGGCAACTGCATGTAGATCGATGCACCTAGCCACTAAACTACCTTTCGTGGGACACTCTCTGTATCCATATTGGGTATTAGAACATCCAAGGATGCTCTTCTAGTATAATCAAACGCATCTGCACGGTCCGACACAATTGCGCGAGGAATAGATAGTGCGTTAGATCTAACTATTACCGAACTTGCTGTAGGCCTTAGTCCGATTTCTTCGGGTATTGTGGTCACTCCCTTTAATCCCGAAACTGCAGCTCCAGTTCTAGCGTAGATCTTGTCCAAGGCTAGTTCAGGAGTATTGAAAACGAAAGGATCCCAACGCGCATGCTCTGCTCCTTCAATTGCCCCATCTCAATATGTTGGCTCAAAAAAGGTATCGAAAATAACTACTTGTGATCTAGCTTGTTCATACATAGATCTTGCCCCTTCTCAATCTAATTAACAGTGGTTTTACTTTTTTGCATCTTATTTGCAAGCACAAAATTTAACTATATTTATGGATTATTTTGGGTTGGGCGGATTATTACAGGCTCAGCTTGCACTGTCGGTGCCATAGGCGGTGTGGTGGTATCGTTTGTTGAAGGTGGTTGAGGGCCAGATGGACCGGACATATTGTTTTTATGGAATAGCCTATCAATTATTCTTGATATAAAGCGGTAACGCTTTGGGTAAAACGGCAAATACTGGACAATTACCAGCGCAATGATAATAGCAATAGGTATTATCATGATCGAGTATCGTGCTACGGTTCGATGGAGTTTTAGGGTTGCCTTATTGTTCGCGATTGAAGTACTTACTGGGGCTGGACTATTCTGTGATCCATTACTAGTAGGGTTCTGCGGTGACGTAGTTGATTTCGCTCCTGCACCTCCATTTGAGACTGATGAGCTATGTGCACTAGTTCCTGTTGATGTTGAGATTTTACTTGCATTACTAGTAGCACCGGAAGTAGGAACACTTAGACTTGCATTACCATGTGTGGCGACAGATATGCTATAGCCATTATATGTAACTGGATGACTAAATGTATAAGCCAAGTTTCCTTGATATGCAACGGCTTCATAACTAAAATTAGCTACAGTGGTATTACCAGCTAGAGATACTGTGCCAGATAGTATAAGCGTAGCTGGTGAACTGTGTGTTGGCGTACATCTACTAATACAGGCCTCTATGGCGGCTTGCGGATAGCTACTTATACCGCTACCAGAGAGTGATAGATTATTGGGAAGAGTATAGGAGGAGACACCCGTGCCTGTATCATCAATTATGTTTATTTCGCCCCCATTATCTACTGTGATATTTCCTGAACCAAATGGGTTATCAGTTGCATTGTAAAAGCCTGCGTTAAGCTGTCCGCTTTTAACAATTATTGGGCCAGAGAAATTTGATTGATTGCCCTCTAAACTAGCAACTCCTGAAGTATCATAAGGTGACGTATGATCAACTATTAAGGTTCCTGTACCCTCGAGATCTCCCGAGCCCAGACTTACGTTACCATTAGTGGTAAGGTTATAATTACCAACCTGTAGCGGATTGCTGATGTTAATGCTACCCGAGTCCGTAGTTTGCCAGGTTTGGCTCGCCGATAGTGTAACTACTAGCCTGACATTGGTAAGGGATATAAATAGGCCAACCCTAGGAGCTGTTGCTGTAACTGATAAGCCACCAGCCCCTATATTAAACGGACCACTGAGGATGTTCAGCCCAATAGCGCCAGTACCCTGAAGTGTGATGCTGTTAACGTTTAATGCTGGTATATCATTAAGTGCAGTAAATTGTTGTGTCCAGCTTGTGTTGTCAAAGACCAAGTTATCATAATCACCAGCCAGTGGGGCAGCGTTATTACAACCACTCCAGTTGGCTGCGACACTGAAATCATTATGACCTCCTGCACTCCCTGTCCAGGTACAGGTATAACTCGGTGGAGGAGTTTGAGCATGGCTAAAGTTTATAAACCTTACGCCAATGAATGCGACTATTGCAATGATGAACAATGACAGTAGTGTTCTCAAGCTACGCTTTATGGAAATTTTCTTCATTATTTTGTTTGCGAGTCTTCTATGTTTGATTGTATATTAAATTAATTGTAATACAAAAGTTATCCACAGGTTTAAATAGTTTTTAGACAACGTTTAAATAATCTGATTTCCTATTTAGTTGAGCAAGCATCTATATCGATGATTCAAGCTTCTTACGTTTTGTAGGAGGAGTCCAGTCTGGCGGGAGTTCCTGAGCTAGGGCGATGAAGGCTCTGGCTGCCATTCGAAGATCTGGAGGATTTCTTCGGATACCTCTGGCTCTGATCGTTCGTTCCGGTTTGTTTGGTTCTTTTGAATTCATGTTGCGCGACTATTGTCGCGCCGATGCCGTCTATCTCCTAACTGAACTTCTTGATGCTAACCTTGGTCTTCTTGATACTCTTTGCATCTAACATACCACCCCAATCTATTTCAACTTCCATCTTCTTGAACTGTCCACTCTCCTGATACATTCCAATAGTCAACTTAGTCAGACCCTTTCCAATCGTGGAGGATTCGTCGAGACTCCCGACGTGAGGATTGGCTAGTTTAAAACTCTCGTCATAGTTTGGGGTTAGGTTCGCTATACACACATCAAGATAAGCTGTTTGGTTTGGGTATATATCCCTAGTAAATAGATCAGTTGGATTGTGCATCCAGTTTAGTGGTGACACTATTATTTCTTTTCTAGGAATCCCGTCGCTCTCAATTTTCTCGACGTCGGCTCGAACATTTCGGGCCGGATACTTCCCTTCATTAACAATCTTAATTCTCCATACATACTGGCTAAGTTGGGTTCGTCCTTCTACTCCGCCATTGACCAGATTTGAGTGTCGACGTAGAAACGACTTCTCCGTGAGCCACACACTAAAAATGGCGACGATAACACCTACTACTAATCCTGGCAAAGTTGAAGTTACAAAACTCACAATATCTACATTGTGGGCCGTCCCTATGAAATATCAAAACTTCTTCTAGCGCTGTGTCCCCGCCAATGCTGACCTAATCTTATCCATGACCCTCTGCATTTCAACACCAGATACCTGGTCAAGACCCAGCTCTTTGTCTCTTTGACTTCCAAACATTTCATCGTTGAGAGATGCAATTGGATCGTATCCAGTCTCGGCTAGGGCAGCTTCTCGCTTTTCGGCTAACTCTAGTGCCGCAATTGAGCGTGCTTCGGATGTTTCTTTACCCATTGCTTCAAGCTCCTGTGCGCGTGTCCTGGCACTTGCCATCAACTGATCCATTGAGGCCTGATCCGCGGGTGACCTTTCCTTAACCACATCAATACTCTTTTCACAACCACCGTCTTGGTACACAATGTAATATGTGTCGTGCCTAGTGATTACACCCTCATCACCTTGAATCTTTTGCGAAAAGCTTGCATTGTGGGATCCGCTACCCTCATCACCCTCCATTGGTGGCGAGACAGACAAGCTGAGCACCCGACCATCTTCAAGTGTGAATGAGGCCTCGACCACACCTTCTGGAATGGCTCCTTCAACAACAGAGCAGAACTCTTTTTTCAGGTCTGCACTTGGTTCTCCAAGTTCGGGGGCTGGCGTTTCTGACATCTATATTTACAAAACTGTCCTTAATTGTCCTAAATACCCTTCGTCTTCTTATTCAAACCCATTATTTACAGAGGTCATTTGACAAAAATTGAGCAAATGGGGTCGTTGAGCGATTGGACATCACTTGACCCCTGTTAGAACGGGTAAAATATGTCACGATATATCGTTGGTGGGTGATGAGGGACTCGAACCCCCGACCCTCTCGGTGTAAACGAGATGCTCTAGCCAACTGAGCTAATCACCCATTTAAATAACTAAGCAATTGTAACAAATAAATTGATATTATAGAAGTTTATAGCTACTGGCAGACTACATTTAGGCTATCGTTCCGATCAATCAAGCTGATATACTATTATAGACATTTAGGCGCGAGTGGTGGAATGGTAGACACGATTGTCTGAGGGGCAGTTGCCGCAAGGCGTGGAGGTTCAAGTCCTCTCTCGCGCACCAAAGCATTGGACATAAGTAAACTACGGACGTTGACAATAGATATATAGCATTATCGTTGTCTTTTTTTAGTTCTTCCAAATAGATCTGGCTTCATGTATTCTATTTAATATAGCCTCTAAATAAAAAGAGACAAAAAACAGATGTGGTCAAAAAATCAGTTACGAGCTGATAAAACTATAGATAATCAAGCTACGAATGATGCCGACGGTAGATCGGCAGATATTAATTATGGTGATCTAGAATCTAAATATCGCAATGCTGTTTCCTCCCAACAAAAATTACTAGACGTTATTGGTCTAGAGAAATACAGACTAGATATAGCGCGTAATTCTCTAAAATTAAACATATATAAAAGAGCTCATGCAAAACTTAAATTTAGCAACTTTTTAAATGATCATAAAAAATGGACCTCAAAAAACCGAAAGGCCATATATCTATATGGCGGTAGCTCAATAGCGCTTTTAGTAGTGCTGTTTAACTTGTACAACTTCTGGCCACAGACTGTTAGTTTTAACTTTGCTAACCAAAAACATTGCTCTACTAATCTTGCTGTCTTGCCGGGTAGCAATAGCCCGGATACAGATAAAACATTTAATGTAAGTCGAAATGCCATAGTTTCAGTTGCCCATATACCTATCTTGACCGATCAATTGTGTCTGACTGCTAATAAAACACCCTTACCTCAAACCTCGTACAAGGAAAAAGAGCTTACGTCTATTGTTGGACAATTCGGAGTAAGTAAGCCAATTAAGATTATAACTATGGCTTATCCGTCCGTATCTAAGATTAACTTTTCAGTTAAGGCTGAACCCGTAGACAAGTCATTAGCTTTTAAACTAAGTGCACCAGACGAAATTTTTAGCTACGAAGTAATCGCTAATGTGGAGAAAAGTCCATGCACTAAACACTCCTCAACACTAGACTGTAGCCCAGCGCCACTCAATCTTTCCTACTCTGCAGAATATAACGTTACCCTAGAGCGACTTTTCAATAGCCAATCTGCAGGAGTTGTGGCTAACGTTAAGCTACTAACTATTTCAGCAACAGATATTAGTGCTGGTTCGATAGCTTCTGGCACAGTTGTCTATGATAAACCACAGCAGATAAACCTAACTACAAGTAAACCTATAGCTAGTCTTGGAGACATAACCTTAACCGCTAAGAATAGCAGCGGTACAGTAACTAATATACCTGTGTCGGTAACATATAGTGGGACTAGTTTGAATGTTAATTACGCCGAAGTGTTGCCACGAAAAGATACTATTGATTTACATATAGCCAATCTAACGGCTACCGACCAAAGCGGTTTAGCCTCAGCTTATGACCTGAGCTTCACAACTTCTGGTGGTCCTGTGGTCAGTGGCATAAATCTACCATCATTTGGAGTTAACTCTGGCCAAACTATAGTTGTGTCTTTTGATCAATCTCTGCTAGCATCTCAAGACCCTAGCAAAATAGCTTCTATAAACGTTAACGGTAGCCCTATGCAAGCCAGTTATTCCATAAATGGCAGCGATATAGATATTACACCATCCACAGCTTATCCCGTTTGCGCTACTATAACCGTCAATATTAACTCGTCTGCAGCTAGTAATTATGGTATTTCAGGCGATTCAAATCATAGCTACAATAGCCGGTCACATTGCTACACAACATTTAGTATCGGTAGCTCGGTTCTGGGTAGACCAATTACGGCATACAAATTTGGAAATGGCCCAAGTATGGTGCTATATATTGCTGCCATGGAGGGTAATGAGCAGAATTCGGCTAACCTCCTAACCCAGTGGATACCAGCTGTTGACGCCAATCCCGGTAAGATACCGTCATATAGGACGCTAGTTATCATCCCACAGATTAACCCCGATGGTTATGCAGCAAACACTAGACTTAATGCCGCCGGCATAGATTTAAACCGTAACTTTCCAGCTAATAACTGGCAAACCCAAGTTACTGAGCCTTTAGGCAACGGTGCTCCGACTAATGGCGGAGGCCCCACGCCACTATCTGCACCTGAATCCCAAGCTTTAGCTAATTTTTATGAGACCAATAAACCAAGATTAGCCATTACAGAACATTCGCACGGAGGCATAGTTGAAGCTAATGATGCTGGTGACTCGATTGCCTTAGGTACAGAGTACGCTAAACTATCTAATTACCGAGCGATACCGACTTCTCAAATTGGTAACTTCTTTAATTACACAACAACAGGCGCCTTTGAGGATTGGGCTAACGATAAACTGGGGTTGCCAGTTCTTGAAGTTGAACTTCAAAGTCCAACAAATGATGAATACTCCAGAAACTTACCAGCCCTATGGGCAATGGCTCAAGTCAGCCAGTAGTTTTGTATGATTTACTGTTCAATAAAGAGCTGTCTATTAGCCAATCAGTATATATACCTAGGCATTTCAAGACTAATGGCTTCATCCGCAGCAGCAAATATCTTTTTTAGCTTCTTGGCATGTGATCATAGAAATGACCAAAACTGAAATCTGTACGTATCATCTGCTTTACTTCGTCGATTGATGTACCGAACTTTACTCCTGGATTCAGAGTGTTGTATGGATCAAAAATTAGCTTAACTTTTTGAAGTAGGGCGTAGACCTCACTCCCATATTGCAACTCTAAGTATGGAGCACGGAGTCGACCATCGTTATTGTCTGAAGAAATAGTGCCACCAAGTTTAATTACCATTTTGTAGTATTCATCCATTAGTCTGAAGGCCTTTTGTCTATCGCCGACTTGAGATAGGTTGAAGTGTGGCTGTAAATGTAGATTGCCATCTCCGGCGTGTCCCCAAATGGCTATTGGCTTAATACCTATTGTCTTAAATATTGCATTGATGCCATCAATTAGCTCATTAAGGCGATCTGGTGCTACAGCAGCGTCTTCTACGATAGGCGTAGCTCTGTTTTGGCCATCACTATGGCCAATATATGATGATGAGGCTTGTCGCAGTTTCCAGATCTTCTGCTGGTGCTCAGGGTCAGTCTCAACTTGAATGTTAGTTGCTAATTTTTCGAGGATCTTAGTTGCCCGTTTTACCGATTTCTTATGTGAGCGATCGTTGGCTATGTCGTACTCAACAAATAACACAAATTCTGGGAAAGGAATTTGAATTAGGTCTTTTAGCTGATTCGGGTTTAGTTGATGAACCGCATCTAGCAGCCCGTCATTAACCATCTCTAGTGCACTCGGTAATTGTTTTGAGGCTCGCAGGGCAGTAACTGCTTGCTGCAATGCGTCAAGATTATTAAACGAGGCCATTATGAGGGTAGTCTCGGGGTTATACGCTTCAGTAGATAGGGTAATTTCGCTAATTATACCTAGCGTGCCTTGGCTACCTATAAATAGCGGGCTAAGATCAAATGATCCATCTTTACGCTTAATGTCTAGCAGGTTGTAGCCTGCATTATTCTTAGTAACAGCAAGTTGAGTACTTGGTAACAGGTCTCTGTTCTCTTCTAGTAGAGTGTCTATTGCGCGGTAAACTTCTCCCTCAAAAGTAGTCATGCCTAGTTTCTTGCTTAGCTCTCTCTTAGAAAGCCTTTCTACTTCAATAACTTCTCCATTGGCAAGAACAACACGCAGACTTTGGACGTATTCACGCATCGTACCGTACTTAATCGCCTTTTCACCGCCTGAATTGTTGGCTACAGCGCCACCAACCGTTGAGTATTCGTAAGCTGCCGGATAAGGAGGCAAGAATCTGCCATGAGTTTGCAGCGTTTGTTGTAGCTTGCCAAAATTAATCCCAGGCTCGACTGTAACTGAGCCAGATTTAGTATCTAGTTCTAGTATCCGGTTCATATGTGCCGGGAATACTATCATTAAACCACTACCTAGTGCCGCTCCTGTTGTATCTGTACCCGAACCACGAGCAGTAATTGGTATGACCCGTCCACGCTCCGCAAGTTGCCAGCTAAAGCGAGCAGTTTTTCTAATGTCGTTTTCGTTCCTAGGATAAACAACAAGGGCGGGTGGTATAGAGAATAAGCTACCGTCTGTAGCGAAATATTTTCTAGCATCGACAGAGGTCATTACTTCGCCAATCAAATGTTCCTGCAAATAATGGGCAATCTTACTCATGAGTTTCGTGTATTTCCCCCTTAACTACCTATGTCTAAAATAATAACATAAGAGAGTTGGTTTGTGCTTGTTGATTTCTATAACACTAGCCTCTTATTAGGGTGTTTTTTAGTTATGCTCGAATCGGTTGCGGCTATTCTTTATGATTGACTGGCAACTTTACAATAACGATTTCTCTTGATTGTAAACTTAGCGGACTGTCGTGTCTATGTTGATAATAGTTATAGACTGAGACCAGACCAAAAAAAGCGACTAGCATCAAGGTTGTTAGTAGTATAAGCCTTTTGCTCGACTGCTTATTATCTGGGTTCCTATCGCTATCCATAGTATTTTAAGCATAATCATTACGACTATTTATTGCAATCAAGGAGTGCTTAATTCTTGCAGTATATTGACCTTTTTTAATGCTCTTCTTAAACTAACCAAAAGATGCTAGGAGAATTCTATAGAAGAGAAAGCACTACTATTATAAGTTGGTGCAGCAGAAGCTAGTATTGTTGAACGACTTTCTGGTATTGTCGGCTGGCTAATAGATAATACAGATGTTAACTGGTCAAATGAATTAAGTGGAGCCGCCAAGGCTCTCTGTAACCAACCCTATATATATTAGTTGGCTTCGTTAACAGCCCCAGTATTAATCATTGCAAGACGCTGCTTGAACCATGCTGTATAGATATATAGCGCTTTATCTATATATCTACTGACTCAAAGAGAACTGCTCAGTAAAACGCCCAGTTGCGGTGGCTACCCATTGATAGTTGTTTTTGATCTTTCCAAGCTCTTTTGCTTTAGCGCCTGGATCTTCAACGCCGGCTAGGTCACGATAGACTTGCTTGTCTTTCATTTGTGCCTTGTCTCCACCAGGCCAAATACGCCATGAATCATTGTCTATTACATCACCAACGACTAATTTGCCAGTAGTTGCGTCAAAACCAAATTCTATCTTTAGATCAACAAGAGCTACTTTCTGTTTGCCCCAGGCAGCTTCAAGTACTTCAAATACTTGTCTTGTAAGTACTTCCATTTCTATTAAAGTTGCTCTACTTAGCCCTTCAAGTTGGCTTCCTTCCAGAGGCTCCTCGCTAATTAAGCCTTCATCCTTAGGTTTGCTTGCTACGTATCGTTTAAACGTACCGCCGTCAAAATCGAACTCTACCATCGGATCATGATTTTCATCGTCTTTTTCGAAAACTTCAAAAACTATATCGTCAAATACTGTTCCTTCGTCTGTCTCTGGGCTTCGTTTAAGGTATGAACCAGTTGCTATTCTCCGTGTTACCAGTTCGAGTGGTATCATTTTAAGCTTTCTGGCTTCAAAGGTTACGTCATCTACATCACCAAGAAAATGGGTTGGTATGCCCGCCTCATTAAGGAGTCTAAATACATTGACCGTAGTAGTAGTTGCTATCACGGCCTTACCCTCAAGCTCGTCTCGTCTTTCCCCGTCTCCAGCGGTAATATCATCTTTACTTCGTATGAGAACCCTGGTCCCGTCTCCAGCGACATCTTCTAGTATTTCTTTCGTTTTACCCTGAGCAATTGTGTCTAGTATTGGTGGTAAATTAACGGGCTTGGCTTCTTTTCTACGAATTAGTTCAGCTTGTGTGTTGGCGGCGACTTCGGGATCAGCAGCTCCCAACATAATGGCCGTAAATAATGTGGCCTGCTCAATACCTCTTTTACCGCCTACAAAAAGCGGAATAGGTAAACCTGGTGCAGTATAGGCTATCGGGTCTACGCCATGTTCATCAAGCGCCACTCCAATAATTGGCTTTGGCTCAAACCTTCCAGTATTAATATGAGCAGCGGTTTTCCCGGCTAAAGCATTTGCTAGTCCCGCAATACATACATATGCTTGTACGTGGTCGGTGTGCTGATCGAGCCACTCTGTAAGTTCAGGGTCATCACGGTGTGCAGAGGCTACACCCACATAGGTATCTAGCCCTATCCTCTGTAACATTTGTTCTGCACCACTTTCCTCTAGAACTGACCTGTCGCTCTCGCTTCCAATCAGGAAAGCAACTCTCATTCTTTCATCTGCATCACTCATGCTGTTACCTCCGAGTTTTTAAGATTAAATACATAATGGCATAGTGCGTTTTTTCAGGCAAGCATGAGCATTATAGAGACAGATAATAATCATAATTGTACGTGGTGCGGATAAGAGGACTTGAACCTCCACGACCATAAAGGTCACTAGCTCCTGAAGCTAGCGCGTCTACCATTCCGCCACATCCGCATAAGTTGATTTATTGGCTTTAATGCTAACAGAGATATATTAAACCAAAGTAGGGGACAAGACTATTTATTTTTTTATGTGTATAGCTTATTTTGCTCAATATATCTTGCCACAGAACTACAAACTAGATTATCTAGCGGCTGTCCTTCAGTGACATTAGCCCTGGCACGACTCGAACTAATGCCATCGCAGCTATCGACGTCTAGTTTAATAATCTCCTCGCGGCTTGGTATGTCTATACTCCCACGACCAAATATAATCATCTGGAGCTTCTCTTGTAATTCAACTCCGTGCGTCCATTCAGGCATACTGGCGTATGCATCGGCTCCGTAAGTAAACCAAAAGTCTATATCTGCATGTTCAGCGGCCAATTTACCGACGGTAATATAGGTCTGATTAGGTCTTGGCAGTTTAAGTTCAAAATCGGATATAACTAGCCTTGGATTGTCTTCAAATACTTCACGCCTAACGAGTCCGAGCATATTTAGTCGATCTTCATCGCTAACATCCATTTGTTTATCCCGACGATCGCCTGATGGCATAACCCATAGTTCATCAAAGCCGGGTAGAGATAGACAGGCCTCAATGATATCTACATGGGCACTAGTCGGAGGATTAAAAGCTCCGCCGAAAATAATAACTGGCGATTTTTCAATACTTTTCATAATACTTATTGTCCTGTTGACACTTACTAAGTTAACATACTATAATGTAATAGTAAATGTAAATTATACACTAACTGAAAGGGAAGATCATGGAAAGGGAACTATCTTTTAAACCCGAAGAGTCGTATATACGAGTAGCTACTGCCTGCCCTGAGGTTGCACTGGCTGATGTACCAACTAATGTTGAGCGAATCGAAGAACTATTTGGTGAAGCGGCCGATCAGAATGTTGCTCTCATTAGCTTCCCTGAAATGTCTATAACTGGCTACACTTTGGGTGATTTAGTTAACCAGAATTCCCTACTTAACCAGGCCAAGAATGGGCTCATTGAACTTGCACTGTCGACCGAAGACCGTAACTGTGCAATGGTCGTCGGATTACCTATGAATATAGGTAATCGTCTATATAACTGTGCGGCTGTTTTAGCTGACGGGAAGATCAAAGGCATTGTGACAAAAACCAACCTGCCAACCTATGGCGAGTTCTACGAAGATAGATGGTTTGATACTTGGGATCAGGATAATGGATTAGTAAATATAGATGGCCAAGACGTTCCCTTTGGCACCAAGCTACTATTTGAAATCGGCGGCACAAAAGTTGGAGTCGAGATTTGCGAAGACTTATGGGTTGCCGAACAGCCCAGTACTTGGTTGGCTCTTAATGGCGCTCTTGTTGTAGCCAATCCGTCGGCTTCCCCTGAACAGATAGGAAAACCGAGTAATCGCCGTAAGCTGGTTGAAGTACAGTCTGGGAGGCTAATTTGCGGCTATCTATATGCCGGGGCGGATGTCAGCGAATCAACCGCTGAAGTTGTTATGAGCGGGCATCAGCTAATTGGCTCGAATGGTAAACTGGCTGCTGAGAGCAAGCCGTTTGCTGGTAACAGATTACTTATTGCTGAGATAGATACCGAACATCTGGAGCATGATAGGCGCCGACTTCATATGGCTAATTATATCGGTGCAACGGTTATAAAAACCTGTGTTGAACGGAGCCAAACGGATCTATTTTCTAAGGTCAACCGAAACCCGTTCTTGCCGGAAGAATCTGAAGCCAAAAGGCGAGAACGACTAGGTCAAGTCGTGGCCATTCAAGCTCATGGTTTAGCAATGCGATTAAAGAAAACTAAGACTGAGAAGGTTGTACTAGGACTGAGTGGTGGTCTTGACTCTACTCTAGCCCTACTTGTTGCCTGCGAAACAGCAAAGATATTAGGAGTTAAGCCTAAAGACCTAATTCAAACCATTACTATGCCTGGCCTCGCTAGTAGTGAAGATACACAATCTAATGCTACTGCCCTAGCTATACTGCTAGATATACCAAATAAGGTTATCCCTATAAGCCAACTGGCAAATATGGATATGTTCGCTATTGATCATGATGCCATGACCCAGGACATAACCTTTGAAAATGCTCAGGCTAGAGCTAGAACTACCCTGCTGTTTAATTTTGCCAATAAAAATGGAGGAATAGTCCTTGGAACTAGCGACCTGAGCGAAATCGCCCTTGGCTGGTGTACATATAATGGTGACCAGCAAAGCCATTACAACGTAAACGGTGGCATCCCAAAGACTGTGGTAAAAGAAGAGGTTAAATACTTAAGTACTTTGGACGAATATAAGGCCGGGAAAGAACTACTCGATCGAATACTGGGCACGCTTTATTCACCTGAACTTGTTGGCAATAATCGGGACATTTCACAAAATACTGAAGATATTATTGGCCCTTATGAACTTCATGACTTCTTCTTGAACCGGGTGATTCGCTGGGGTGATTCGGCATCAAAAATAGCCTACTTAGCATGTAGTACTTTTGAGGATACCTACAGCTCTGATGAAGTTAAAAAGTGGCTTGGACTTTTCGTACGCCGCTTTGCCTCTAATCAGTTCAAGCGTGAAAATATGCCAAACGGTCCTAAAATTGCCAGTGTTAGTTTGAGTCCCCGCGGCGACTGGCGAATGCCGGCAGACTTATATAACGCCGCAATATGGGAGATTTAATAGTCAGTTTTAGGCTATACTAGAAATTATGACTGGCGAATACGTTGCACCAATACTTACCGTAGACAGTGTTATCTTCCAGATAACTGACGGACAATTAATGGTTCTCCTGATAAACAGAGCGGCGGAGCCGTTTAAAGGGTCATGGGCATTGCCTGGTGGCTATAACGCGGCTGGCGAAACGACTACTGAAGCCCTGTCGCGGGTAGTTAAGGCTAAGTCGGGAATAGAGGTTGCTAAATTAAAGCTAGTTGAGCAACTATATACCTTTGATACAGTAGCTCGTGACCCACGAGGACACGCTGTTAGCGTTACCTATATGGGGCTCGGTTTAAATCTAGAGCCGAAAGACAGCAAAACGACTCAAAGCCCTCAGTTTTTCCCAGTAAAACAACTTCCTGAACTGGCCTATGATCACCATAACATTATTAGCTATGCTCATGACCGACTGGCATCTAAGATAACCTATACTAATGCTGTCTACGCCCTACTACCTGAGTTATTTACTCTGCCTCAACTTCAGGCGACCTACGAGGCAATCTTTGGCAGGCAACTAGATAAACGTAATTTCAGAAAGAAATACTTATCATTCGATCTAATTAAGCCAACTAAACAGTTCGTTAAACTTGGCGCTCATAGGCCTGCCCAACTATACGAATTTAATCAAAAAGAACTAACTTCTCTCTCTAGAAGCTTCGATTAGGACATTTAGTGTTGACAAGACACTAACTATGGAGTAATCTTCTTAGTAAGTACTTAGTGTGTTAAGTACATTAACTACAAGGAGAACTATCATGAAAAACCTAGAAACATATAACAAAGTTGTCACAGTCGGAGTAGATTTTGTTAATGACTTCTTCCCTGATGGCAGCTTGCCAGTTGCTGATGCGGACCTAACTATTCCACCATTTAATTCTGCTGCAGACTGGACTCGTCAGCAGCCCAATAGCCTTGTTGCCTTCCCTAAAGAGGCGCACCCTAAGGTTACTGATCACTTCGGTTATCCACCAGACTATAGAACCACTTGGCCAGAACACGGCATTGACGGAACCTGGGGTGCTGAATTTCGCACAGGTTTAGTCGTTACTGAGGCTGATGTAGTTCTTAAAAAAGGTATGAAAGTAAACGAAGATGCCTATTCCGGCTTTATGGCTGTGGGTATGGGTGGTGTTGATCTAGAGAGTTTGATAACCCCTGTTAAGCATGAAAGAGTCGCTGTAATTATCGGTGGTTTAGCAACTGATTATTGCATAAAGGCTACCTTACTTGACGCTCAAAGATTGGCCACTCATCTATTCGATCGCGATCGAACTCTCGATGTATATGCACTGACTGATGCAATGCGTCCAGTTAACGAAACAACTGGTGAAGAAGCTTTGGAAGTTATAGCAGCAGAGGGCATAAGGATGATAACAAGCCGAGATTTAGTCGAAGGTCAAGTTATGAGAGTGGAGGAAATGTGATGAACACTTTAGAGACAATGCCGAGCGTGGAATTTGGCCCCTTGCAGGAGTCGGCTCATATAACTTCTGGAATTGACTTCTATAAGCCAACCATGAGCCAAGTGGCTTTTGAGCAGGAACCAGATGCTGAAGTTACTTTCACTTTCCATAACCGAGGTGAGCAAAGAATTGCTGACTATGTCGACGCAGAGCAGTTGCAGGCAAAGCTAGATTGGCGCCGAGAATTTGGTTTTGATCAGAGCGAGCTAGATTACTTTGCCGGGTTAAAACTAGCTGATGGCAGACCAACGTTTTCTGATGCATTCATAGATTATCTGAGCTTAAATCAGCTACCAAAAGTAGAGGTATCATATGACCCAGAGATAGATGACTTGGCTATAGAGACGACTGGGCCTTGGTCAATGGTTACTTTTTGGGAAACAGTGGTCATGAGCGAGGTCAATGAAGCTTACTTTGAGGGCTATATTAGACAAAATAATATTGATGTTTTTGAACTTTATGATGAAGGAGAACGTCGACTACAGGCCAAGATTGACATCTTAAAAGAGCACCCCGATATAAAATTCTCTGACTTCGGTACTAGGCGCCATTTTTCACTTCGCTGGCATAAATACGTTACAGAGAGATTAGTCGCTGAGTGTCCTGATAACTTTCTTGGAACTAGCAACATAGAAATAGCTAATCGATTGAATGTAAAACCCATCGGGACTTTTGCTCATGAGATGTTTATGACCTTTGCCGGACTTGCTGATGCTCGTGGTGAAGACGTAAGAGCTTCGCACGGCAAGCTGCTAGACATTTGGTATGACACTTATGGAGAAGACCTGGCCATCGCCTTAACCGACACCTTTGGTTCAGACTTTTTCCTAAGCGATTTCACTCCAGAACAAGCAACGAAATGGAGAAGCCTTCGACACGACTCAGGTGATCCATATGATTTTGCCGAAAAAGTAATTGGCTTTTATGGGGACCTAGACATCGATCCATTGACCAAAACAATTGTTTTTAGCGATGGGTTAGACATCGAAGCTATAGTAGCGCTTAACGAGAAGTTCAAGGGACGCATTAACATCGTTTTTGGTTGGGGAACAACCCTTACCAATGATCTAGGGGTTGACCCATTAAACATAGTCATGAAGCCCACTCATGGACTAGATACCATTACTGGTGAGCAGGCAGATTTTGTTAAGTTGAGCGATAACAAAGGTAAGCATTTAGGTGCCGAGGAATTAATAACCAGATACCAAAATATATTTAGAGTACTGGACCTAGAAAGGCATTACTATGAAAAAGTATGAAAACCATACTATTATCGACGACTCTGATTTGCAGCTAGATTATTTTGGATCTAATCTGGACCAACTAACCTACTCTGGATACCCATCTTATGAAGATCGTCTCAGGGCAACCGACTTGGCACTGTATAGAGATGAAAACGGCCGGCTAGTTATACCTAAGGACGATCGATGGACAATCGACTCGCATCCAAACAGACCTGGCTCAGAATCTAGTCCCTCAGATGAGCAGCAGCAAATGTTGGCTTCGGATGGGTTTGAGCTCGACAGCAGTGGAAGACCATTGCACCCTTGGTTTTGGAGGATGTTTTCTGATCCAAGAATTGGTGTAGTTACAGGACGGGGATTCTTTAGAAACTGGGGACCAAATTATACAGCAGACCCAATAGTGATTTTTGAAGATCAACTACTGCTTATTCTACGTGCAGATAATGATTGCTGGGCACTACCCGGTGGTTTTATTAACGTTCATGCTGATGGAAGCCTTGAACTTCCTCTGCTAGCCGCTCTTAGAGAGGCTAAGGAAGAGACCGGAAGAGTTTATACTCCCGAGATAGTTTCTTCCCAAGAGGTTTATAGCGGGCCAATAGCTGACATTAGGTCTACGGCAAATGCCTGGACCGAGACCACGGCTTATTTAATTGAGCCCGAGGAAATGGTCGAGGTAACGGAGCCGATTGATTACTCTGAAGTCAAAGACGTAGGTTGGTTCCCGACAAGTACTGTCGCAGATACTCACCTTTCGGGTTCACATAGATTTCTATTTCAAAGGGCCCTAAAGCTTATGGTCGAAAAAGAAGATTACTTGTAAGTTACTTTAGCCTCGTTAATTTCCCAGTTCTGGACATTAGCAAATCGATCGGAGTTAGTGTTAACAGTTGTTGAATCTAGGCCATAGACTTGGCCGTTAGTTAGATAAAGTAGTCTTGGTTGATACAAGCCTAGTGCTGGTAGCTGTTGCTGCCATACCTTCAAGAATGGCTGATACTTTAAAACTCTAAGCTGCGAGTCGAGACGAGTCCTACCCTCTTCTAGCGATTCGTCAGCGATCGTACTCTTAAATTCAGATAGGTTTAGCCTACTAGCAGACCTAATGTCAGCCTGAGAACTATCCCAGTAGACAAACACATCTGGGTCATTGCCGATTGAAATACCGTAGAGAATGGCATCATAATCATGATTTTGCAGAGCTGAAGAAAAATCTGAATCTGCCAATGTTTGGATTGTTACATTAGCACCAACTTTTCTCCAATATGCCTGTAACTGAGCAGCATCTTTTAGGTACTCCGGGTTATTATCTACGGTCAACGTAAAGCTAAGCTTTTGGCCGGCTTTTGATCTTATGCCATTTGCTCCTACAGCCCAACCATTTTGAGCTAATAGTGCCTTAGTCGAAGCCGGACTATATGATGGCTGCTTGTAGGCTGGATTGTAGCCCAACTGCCCTTCTAGTAGTGGCTCGTTAACGGCTGTGGTTTTATAACCAAGGTTTGAGATTATCTTGTCTGTATCAGCTGCTTCGACCAGAGCTGTTCTAACATTTTGATCAGCTAATACGCCGGCTGAAGTTTTAAAGAATGAATATACGCCGGCAGTTAATATGAGGTTATGAACTATTAACGAAGGGACTGCTTTAACTTTTGGCGTTACCACATTTAACCCCTCGGCCCCAGTTAGTTGTCCGGCCGTAAAGTCTTTAGTTAATTGATCTGAGCTTGCATATGCATGAACTACAAAATCTTGTAGTTTAGGTGAGCCGTCGACATATGCGCTAAAAGGTACTAGTGATATTTGCTCTTCGGCATTGGTTGGGTCGTTGCCGCTGACGGCAATAGTTTGCCACTTAAAAGGACCGGCACCTACTGGATCGACAGTATTAAAGTTTGCTGAACGTAATTCGTTTGCTGGAACATTTTGCAGTAAATGCTCTGGCACAATACCATTTGTTAAATCTGAGGGGAATGACGCTAGAGGGGTTGTCAGCTTAAACGTCACCGTTGTTGGACTGGTTGCAGTTACAGTAATGCCTTGCCACGCAGAGATTAGCGGAGACTGAGTGTCTGGGTTTTCGATTAGGTGATAAGTAAAAGCAACGTCATTGGCCGTTAATGGCTGACCGTCTTGCCAGGTCAAGTGTGGCTTTAGCACAATGGTATAGGTAGTGCCTTTAGAGTCAACTCGGTAGCTGCTTGCTAGCTGTCCAACGAGTTGATTTTGACTATTGTAGTCAAGTAGGCTGGCGAACACTAGATGCGACACCGTGCTATCTACATCATTAGTGGCGTATAGAGGATTTGCTGTAGTAAACGTGCCGACTACGCCTTCGTTATATATACCTCCGGGTACTGGTTCAAGTTTCTGAAAATAGCCACTCAGTAAATATGTCTGGATTGAGACACCAACTACTAATATAACCATCAGGCAAAGCCAGCCAATAACGAATCGGCGAACCTTGTATAGGCGGTCAAATCGCCTAAATAAGTGCTTGTCGATATTTTGTTCAGCTTGTTGGGAAAGGTCTTCAACTTGTCTCTGACCAAGATGTAGTCGGCGCCTTAATCTAAGCCTAATCAAACGCAGTCGCATCGCCATTGCTAATTAACACCCTCCCTGAGTATTTAGGCTATCTCCGAATTTCACCAAGTAATAAGGATAGTGCGAATACTATTGCCGTAACGATGGTAATCTGGAAAATTGTCTTATCTGTTCCTCGTCTGGTAGTATTTACCTCTCCTGCTCCGCCAAGACCAGCACCAAGTGATGCGCCTCTAGTCTGAACTAGAATAAGCAGTGTCAGTAATATGGTTGACCCGATAGTAATGTAATTAAATATGCTCATGTGTCTCTCGACTCCAATATGGTTGTTACTAGATAGTTTACCAGGCCGATGACCATACCAGCAAATACTGCTGCCCAAAAATTAGTTATGTGTAGTGGTGTATAGAGTTTACTAACTATAAAAACGGTAAGTCCGTTGATGATTACCATGAATAACCCCAGGGTGTAGACAATGGCAGGAAGCGATAATAGTATTAGGATCGGCTTTAATAGGATATTAATAATTGCTAGGAATAATCCGGCGATAATAGTATCGACTAAGCGATTCTGATAGGTGATGTCGCTACTTAAGAAGCCAGTAGCAATCCAAAGTCCCAGGCTACATACCAACCATCTCGTTAAAAACCTGTTAAGTTGATAGTTCATTTGGCTAAAATTGTACCACGCTCATCTGTTATTTAAGCGTTAGCATCGTTGGCAATGAGCTACTTAAGACGATCGACTGACTGGCTTGTATTAAGACGTCGTCTTCAATTCTGACGCCGATTGATTCCTCTGGGATATATATGCCTGGCTCGACAGCCATTACCATGCCCGGAACTAGCGGTTTAGTATAGTCTGCTGGATCATGTGGATCTATCCCCAGTGAATGTGAGCAAGAGTGTGGGTAGTAATGTCTGATGAGGTCGTGGTCTAGTTTTTTAATAAGTCCTAGCTTAATTAGCTCTTGACCGATTAAGTTCTCGATTTGTTTTTCAAAATCTTTCATAAGAACACCGCTTTTGATCAGCTTGAAACCTTCTGACTGAACGTATTTTACGGAGTTATATACTGCCATTTGGCGACCAGTTGGTTGGCCATAGCTAATTGTTCTAGAAATATCTGCGCTGTAAAAAGAGTAATCGGCTCCTACATCGACCACAATAAGTTCACCTTTCTTCATTTTTTGGTCGTGTTCATGATAATGAAGTATGGTGGCACTTTTGCCGCTAGCAACTATTGGATCGAACCCATGGCCACTGGCGCCCTGGCTTCGAAAGCCCAGACTGATGGCGGCTTCTATTTCATAAGTGTTCTTATACGAAGCAAGCTTGTCTGCCGAAAGAACATCGGTAAGCGTTTGATTAGTAATATCAATCGCCTTTTGGATTAGGTCTAGTTCTATAGGTTGTTTTATGACCCTCATGTTAGTAATTACTGGCCTAAGATCCTCTAAAGTAACGTAAGGGGCTAAACGTTTAACTTTACTTACAAGAGCCCGCCTAGATGGCTGGGTAAATAAATCTAGCTGCTTGATGCGCACCGGTGCGGGGAGTAATGTAGCCAGCTTTTTGTGCTTTGCTACTTCATTCTTTATTCTGTCCCAACCTTCTTTTTGATCGACTATCTTGGTGATCCCGGATTGCTTAGTTAGCCTTGTAACATCGATTGAACCGTCAAACGCTTGGCGAGCACTATTTAACTTCGGGACTATCAGGAATTCTTCGTCTTCATTAATTACTAAAACTATGTCTGGTGTATTTATGCCTGTTAAATACCAAAAATTTGTATCCTGCTTGAATGGATAAGCTGCATCCAGACTTTTTTGAATTAGACCGTTGGCAGATACAACGATTAGTTTTGACTTAATACTTTTCTGAAGATTACGCCTATTTAGCGCAAAAAAGTCTTTTGTGAGGTCTTTGTCCATCATTAATTAATTATTATACCGATTTTCTTTATAAATACTTGCCAGCGTATAACTCTTCGCATTATATATATCGCTAAAGCGGTAAATGCCAACTACTACCCAAATGATGTAAACGCTAGTTCGCTGCCTGGCCGTTAGTTAAGATACTGCCTAAGCTTCACCGTCTTTGCAGGGCCTAAGAGCTCAGCAATCTGCTGATCCGATGCCTCTTTTATGCCTTTGACTGAGCCAAACTTTTTGAGAAGAGATTTACGACTAGCTGGTCCGATACCTGGTACGTCGTCAAGGATTGAACTGGTCTGACGCTTAACTTTCAATACTGAGTGGTAACTAACGGCAAAGCGATGACTCTCATCTCGAATTCGTTGCAGTAGCTTAATTAGATTTGTTGAGTGAGGAATATTAACTAGCTGGAAATCCTCACTTTCGGTAACAAAGCCACCGAGTTTGTACAGTACGTCTAGATTGAGTTTTACAAGTGATCTTTGTTTGGAGATAACTATCTGTTCCTCACGCTTAGCGAGCCCAATAAACGGAATATCCTGGTATTCGCTAGCCGCTCTGGCCTTCAAGGCCGCATCTAGCTGGCCTTTACCGCCGTCTATCAGCATAAGGCTCGGTTTTCCCCAAGATTTAACGTTAGCGGGCTTAAGTCGTCTCTGAATGGTCTCACGCATGTTATAGAAGTCATCGTTTTTATCTATTTTTGTTTTAAATTTGCGGTAAGCCGCTTTCTCGCTAATACCGTTGGTAAAGACAACCATGCTGGCAACAACATCAGTCCCCTGCATATGGCTAATATCGTAGCCTTCAATCCGTCTAGGAAAACTGTTTAAGTTAAGTAGGTCGACAAGCTCATTTAGTGCATGGTCTTTAGAAATGTCTAGGAATTCTTTATCGCTGAAGATTACTTGCTTGTTTAGGTTCTGAAGGCTGTGCAATTGGTTTCTCAGTCTAGCCGCAAGCTCAAAGTCTTGTTTCACGGCCGCTTTTTTCATATCTCGTTTGATCTCTTTCTCAATTTGCAGGCGTTTGCCAGAAATAATGGCCATTAATTTTCGTAGATTAGCTCGATAGTCTTTTAGGCTAGTCCGCCCTTCTTCTAACCCAGGGTCAAGCCCAAGATGATAGTGCAAAGTTGCTCTTTTTTGGCCGACCATTTTTTTAGTCGCAAATGGAAAGACTCGGCGCAGACTCTTTAGTGCTTGATTAACACTGTAGGCACTCAAGTATGGGCCAAAGTACTTAGACTTATCGTCAAGCGGTCTTCTAGTAGTCGATACTGTTGGGTAATCATTATCATAATCTATACGGATATATACCAGTGACTTATCGTCTCTCAATAAAATATTGTAGCGCGGCATATAGCGGCGAATCATTTCAGCCTCTAAAAATAGGGCTTCGATTTCGCTATCGACGATCATCCAGTCAGTATCGGCAATTTCGCTTACTAAAGCTTCGGTTTTTGGATCCCGGGTACGAGATTTTTGGAAATACTGGCGCACTCTATTTTTAAGAACCGCCGCTTTACCGACATAAATAATTTCACCGCTGGCCGACTTATGAAAGTAAACCCCCGGCGAGGTGGGTAGTTGTTTTAACTTGTCGCTAAACTCTGAAGTCATTAGTCTATTTTACTCTAGATCAGATAAGGATCATTGGTTAGTGGTACTCAAACGGCTTATTTTGTGTCAACTAATGAATTGGTGCACTTGAGGCAATAGGTTTCTTGGATGCAGTTTGGACAAATTAGAATTAGGTCGTTACAGGCAACATTTGAGCAGTTTTCATAGTTACTAGTTTTATCACCACAATGAACGCAGTCACCAATATCTTTTGAGTCATCACTAAATTTAATGCCCATTCTGCCATCAAAAACGTAGAGTGAACCCTCCCAGAGGCCTTGATCGCCAAACTTCTCGCCGTACTTAACAATCCCGCCATCCATCTGATAAACCTCATTGAAGCCACGATTGATCATTAACGTGCTCAGAATTTCGCAGCGTATACCACCAGTACAGTAGGTTACTACTGGCCTATCTTTGAGATTATCGTAAACTCCACTTTCAATGATTGGCACAAAGTCTTTTGCAGTCCTAACGTTTGGCGTGATTGCGTTTTTGAATTTACCAATCTTTGCTTCATAGAGGCTTCTGCCATCAAAGAAAACAACATCATCACCCTTCTCTCTGACTAGTTGGTGTAGCTGATCCGGTTTTAAGTGCTTGCCACCGCCAACTACACCCTTTTCATCTACCTTTAACTCATCGGCCGCTTTAAAAGTAACGACCTCTTCTCTAACCTTTATCGAAAGCTTGGGAAATTCATCCTTATCGTCAGCCATACTCCATTTATATTCGGTGTTTTTAAATGGTTTATATAGTTTGTTTTGTTTGACATAAGATTTTAGGTCATCCATTTCACCACCAAGCGTACCGTTAATGCCATGAGACGAAATAACTATCCGACCTTTTAGGTTTAGGTTTGAAGCCAACGATTTCTGCCACATCATCACTGACTGCGGATCAGCAATTGGGACGAATTTATAAAATAGTATTATCTTCCTCATATAGTTCACCTATTTTACTATCTATTGATCAGTAACGCGAGAATAATTACTACTAGAATTAAGATAAGCCCGAGCAGTAATAGATCGCTAATTTTCTTGACGGTTCTAGGCTTCTTTGTCTCCTTGGGTTTAGTGTCGACGATATTCGATATATCAATATCGTCAGGTTGCTCCTCAGATTCTTGGTCAGACCAATTGATACCTGATTTTTCAAGCAGCTGTTCAATGCTAGCTGTCGCCGTTGATATTGGGGTATATGAAGCCTGGTCACGTAGGCTAGGGTCTCTTTCAAAGTCAATTTCCCGTTCAACAAGTTCTCGTCTTAGACTGCGTTTAACGTTACCGCCTCTTAGATAGATAGCGATTACCCTTCTTAGACCAAGCTCTCCTAGTAGATGCGACTCATAAACCTGTCTTAGGTTAGTACCATCAATATCAATCTTTGTTGCCAAACTTAGTAACTCTAATCGAGTCATAGTCTGAGCTTTCAGATTAGATAATTCTGGCTGGATATTAGTTTCTTCAGCAGCTTTTTCAATATTTCGCTTAATAGTCTCTTGTGATTCTCGCCTTGCCTCACGAGCCGATACTTTTGCTGGAGCCCTAAAGACCTCTGCTTTTGCTTTGGTTTTAACGACTCTTCTAATTTGTGATTCCTTGTTTTGCAGCTGGATCTTTAGTTCAATCACTTCTTTTTCTAAGCGTTCTCTAACCGGCTCAATGTCTTTCGGTTTTTTAATTCTTGGTTCCCTACGACTGACAAGATAGTCGACTATATTATCTAGCGGAGACTTTGCCTTGTCTGATCGCTCGGCAGATCTTCTCAGTAGTGAAGGGTGGTAAGCTCTGCGTTCTTCCTCGGTAGGCTGTTCGCTTCTCGTCTCTGTATCAGTAGTTGTGACTGTTTCTTTTTGGTGTATTTGGATGACATCAGCCGGCGCAATTGGAATTGGCTGCTCAGTAGTAGGCTGCGGCACGGTTATCTCTTCGACTTCATCTAGGGGTGGGGCCTCGTAAGACTCCGGGTCGATACCAATTTCACTTAATGCCAAATCAAATGATTCATCTAACTCGCCAGTTATTTCGACGTTTTCCAAAAATCCCTCTACGGCATCGTCATCCGCCGCTATCTCACCGACCGCTTCGGCGTGTAGATCACTTAACCGTTCAGTGGCAAGTGTCTGACTGATAGCCTCAGATTCAACTGAGCTGAGATGCTCAACTGGGGCCTCGGTGTCAAGCTCTGGATTATTGTCAGTACCGAGTAGCTCTCCTGTTAGTTCATCGTCGTCGGTTTTTGCTTCAATTTTTTTTGGTGCCGCAGCCAATAGGTCTATGATCTCTTTACCTAGCGTGATTTTGCTAGAATTAGACTTACTCTTTGAGTCCTTTTTATCTTCAGAGTCATCAGAGTCTTCTTCATTACCGAAATCAAAAGGTAAACCTTCCATAGTGCTTTTTTTCTACTTACGAATTTTTTAAATTAAGATTGAATTGCAATAAGTTACACTCTATTGTACGATATATGTCATAACATTAGCAACTTAATAGATCATTGTAATTTATTAAGATAACGGAGACGGCCAAAAAATTATGATAGACCCTAATCAGTTCTTTAGTTACTATGTTGGCTTTCCCGGCCAAAATAGCTAACTCTTTTAGAATAAAAAGTTCGATTCCAAAAATATTTAAAGTTACCGTAATACCAATTACCTCGCCGTTTATGAATAAGGAGACGGCTCACCATGGATAACGCCCTAAACATCCTGAAATACTACTATAAGCACTTGAAGAAATTCAAGGTTCTAGCTATTGGCACGCTTACACTGTTGCCAATTATTACGCTGGTTGCCAACTATATACCACCGCTAATTCTAGCAGTCGTACTAAATAGGCTTTCTATACATGACTATGTTAAGCATCAAGTTTGGCATAGTTTTGGCAGCCTGATTGTTTTGTATGGAGTAGTCATTCTTTTCTCCAGCATGGTACTTTGGCGAATATTTGACTACTTCTATTGGCGACTTGAAGGCAATATGGAGCGTTCAATAGCTCAAGACGTGTTCCAGCACTTAGTTGGCCAGAGCACCGATTTCCATGCCAATGAATTTGCCGGTAGCCTAGTTTCGAGAAACAGTAAGGTACTGTCGGCATATATTCGAATCACCGATACGACGCTATTCCAGGTAATGCCCCTGTTCTTTGGTGTCATATTCGTAAGCATCATCATGTGGAGTCGATCATCAGGTTATGTGGTTGTACTATTAATAGGCAGTCTGTTCTATGTTATTAGTTCTTTCACAGTCACTAAGAAAATTAGGCATCTTGGTGCTAAAACTGCAGCTTCTGAAAGCGATCAAACCGGTATGCTGGCCGATGCGCTAGGTAACATTTCAGCGATCAAGAGCTTTTCTGGAGACAATTACGAAAATTCTAGATTCAAGAAAGTTACCAATAAAACATATTCCTGGTTAATAAAGATGTATTGGGCCTTCCAATACCAACAGTTATTTTTTAGTGGCGCTGCTGGGATTTTAACCATAGCCTCGCTTGTCGTAGCAATAGTTAGCGTCGTCACATTCAATGCTAACCTAGCGACTGCTTTTCTAATTTTCAACTACACGGCTGGGATAATACAGCAGCTATTTACCTTCAGCAATAACTCCCTCAGAAGCTATAGTCGAGCATTTGGTGATGCCACTGAAATGGTTGCTATTATGGGTGTTGAAACGGATGTAAAAGACCCGGTTAAGCCTGAAAAACTAGCGGTTAACGGTGGCTCAATTGAGTTTAAAAATGTTAGCTTTACTCATAATGGCTCGGACGACAATATATTCAAAGACTTTAATTTGAAAATTAAAGAAGGCGAGAAGATTGGCCTAGTTGGTCATTCCGGTGCTGGTAAAACCACTTTTACTAGGCTGCTGATGCGCTTCTCTGATCTTGATGAGGGTGAAATACTTATTGGTGGTCAGAATATAGCTAATGTCACCCAAAATGATTTACATAGTCTTATTGCCTATGTCCCTCAGGAGCCACAGCTGTTTCATAGAACTATTCGCGAGAATATAGCATATGGTGATCCATCGGCCAGTGATGCGAAGGTAGTTCAGGCTGCGACCCAGGCTAATGCCAATGAGTTTATTTCAATGTTGCAAAAGAAATACTATACCCTGGTTGGCGAGCGTGGTGTAAAACTTAGTGGCGGCCAACGCCAACGAATTGCTATTGCCAGGGCAGTCCTTAAACAGGCTCCTGTTCTGCTACTCGATGAAGCGACATCGGCTCTAGATTCAGAAAGTGAAGTCTTAATTCAAGACGCGCTTTGGAAACTAATGAAAGGCCGAACTACCATAGTCATTGCCCACCGTTTAAGTACGATTCAGAAAATGGATAGAATTATTGTCTTGAGTGATGGTCAAATAATTGAACAAGGTAGCCACAAACAGCTTCTTGAAAAAAGTGGTACCTATGCCAAACTGTGGGCTCACCAATCAGGTGGCTTCCTAGAAGACTAAGCTATTCTTTAGCTGTAGTAGCTTCTTCAGTCTTAGCTTCCTCTGTGGCTTCCCCGTCCTCAGTAGCTTCTGCAGCTTCTTCCTCGACTTCTTCGGCAGCTCCACCTGCAGCATCGTTAGCTGCAGCAACCGCGCTAGGTTCAAAGACGCTAGCGATTGTCTGGTTGGCATCTTCTTTAACTTCAACACCTTCAGGTAGGATTAGATCGCTTACCATGACGTGGTCTCCGACTTCAACAAGCTTTTCAGCGTTAAAGTAAATTACGTCAGGCAGTTTACTTGGTATAGATTCAACCTTGATTTGGTCCAAGTTGGATAGAACCATTAAGCCAGATCGTTCGGCAGGGCTAGACTCATTACCTTCGTCATACTTAGGATGGATTGGTATCTCGGCTTCAACTTTTTGGTTAGCTGATACAGCATTGAAGACAATATGCGTTAGTTGCTGCTTTCTGGGCTCAAACTCGGCGGTCTTGATTAGCGTAGTATAAGTTTTACCGCTAGTAGTAACATCAATAGTATGGTGCTTACCAGCTTGGCGGTAAACTTTTAGCATAGCGATGCTATCGCCTTGGACAATTATAGAATCCTTACCGTGATTGTGGATTACGGCAGGAGTTTTACCGCTAGTACGCAGATGCTTAACTGACTTACCAAGTATCTCTCTTGGCTCTAGCTCAATGGTAATTAGATCTTGGGACATGAATTAATAACTCCTAGTTAACTTTTAGACAACTTAAATTTCTTTAAACATATTATAGCAGATTTATCGACTAGACATTAGTACTAGTTAAAGGTTAAGCTATTAATTAAATCTTATGTTAAATGCTACCCATATCGTTCAGTCCGGAGGTCTACTGCTACTAGGTTTGTTCTTATTCGCTGAAGTAGGACTTTTTTTGGGCTTCTTTTTGCCTGGGGATACACTACTTATTGCGGCCGGTATTTTTGCTCACCAAGGAAAATTCTCGATTGAAGCAGTTATTATTGTGGCGGCAGTGGCGGCGATTGCCGGAGATAGTACTTCATTTTTCCTGGGAAGGCGCTATGGAAGAAGCCTGTTTAAAAAAGAAAATAGCCTATTGTTTGATCCAAAACACGTAGAAAAAGCTGAGAAGTTTTACGACAAACACGGTTCAAAAACTATGCTAATTGCTCACTATCTACCAGTTGTTAGAACCTTTGCCCCACCTCTTGCTGGAATTTCCAAGATGCCATACTCAAAATTCTTGCTTTATGACGCGGTAGGTGACATATCTTGGGCCATTATAGTCACCCTACTCGGATATTACATCGGTAGTAAGATCCCAAATATTGATCACTATATCCTATTTGTTGTGGCGCTTGTGGTCATTGCATCGGCTGCACCTACCCTCTACCATGTTACAAAAAGATACCTTAAGCAAAGAAAAGCTAAAGCATCTAAAAATGACGACTAGCTAAGCATCTTTGCGAGATAGTTACCGGTATAGCTACTGCTAACTTTGGCTACTTGCTCGGGAGTTCCTTTAGCAATGATTTGACCACCAGCGGCGCCTCCGTCAGGTCCAATGTCGATTAGATAATCAGCATTTTTAATAACATCTAGGTTATGTTCAATAACGACCATGCTGTTACCGCTATCGACAAGAGCGTGCAGTACGCCTAACAGTTTACTGACATCTTCCATGTGTAGCCCTGTGGTCGGTTCATCGAGAATATAAAGAGTTCTTCCGGTTGGTCGACGTGATAGCTCGGTTGCCAATTTAACTCGCTGGGCTTCTCCACCGCTGAGTGTCGTTGCCGGTTGACCAAGAGTTATATAACCTAAGCCGACATCGACTAAGGTTTGGAGTTTACGGGCAATACTTGGAATGTTTATAAAGAATTCAAGTGACTGTTCGGTAGTCATTTCTAGTACATCACTGATTGTCTTCCCCTTGTAGTGAATCTCAAGGGCTTCTCGATTATATCTTTTTCCATGGCAAACTTCACAAGGAACGTAAACATCTGGTAAGAAGTGCATCTCAATCTTAATAATTCCATCACCATGACAGTTTTCACACCTTCCGCCTTTGACATTAAAACTAAATCGACCAGCATTATAGCCCCTAAGCTTAGCTTCCGGCATACTAGCGAATAATTCTCGAATCGGCGTAAATAGCCCAGTATAAGTTGCCGGATTTGACCGAGGTGTTCGGCCAATTGGCGACTGGTCAATTATGATCGCTTTATCTAAGTTTTTTATTCCTTCAATCTCATCGTGGCGCCCAGGTACTGTATTAGCTCGATGTAATCTTGCTAGTAATTCTTTGGCTAAGATATCGTTTATTAGGCTCGATTTACCTGATCCTGATACGCCACTAACAACGACTAGTTCACCAAGCGGTATTTCAACGGTTAGATTCTTAAGATTATTTTCTTTAGCACCTTTTATTACAATAAACTTACCGTTACCTTTGCGACGTTTCTTTGGAGTAGCAATCGATTTTGTACCGACTAAGTATTGAGCCGTAAGGCTATTCTTATTCTTTTCCACTTCGCTCGGTGTCCCGGCTGCAATGACTTCCCCGCCGTGTATTCCGGCACCAGGTCCTATGTCTACAAGGTAATCGGCGGTTCGAATTGTTTCCTCGTCGTGCTCAACAACAATGACTGTATTACCGAGTTCTCTGAGATGCTTAAGGGTGTTTATGAGCCTGGCGTTGTCTCTTTGATGCAAGCCGATCGATGGCTCGTCTAGAACATATAAAACTCCCATTAGCCCAGAACCGATTTGGGTAGCTAGACGAATACGTTGCGCCTCGCCACCACTGAGTGTAGTCGCGGCTCTAAGTAGACTGAGGTAATTTAAGCCGACGTCATTTAGAAAACTAAGCCTGGCTATTACTTCTTTCAAGATAAGTTTAGCAATCATCGCATCGTTAGTGCTGAGCTTCAGCTTATTGAACCATTCGAGTGCATCGTCAATAGATAAATTGCAAATATCCATAATTGATTGGTCGCTTAAAGTAATTGCTAAAACCTCAGGCTTTAGTCGCTGCCCATGACAGGCATGACATGGTTTTTCTTGCATAAATCTTTCGATATCACGACGAATAAAGTCACTATCTGTTTCCTTATGGCGTCGTTCGAGGTTGGGAACAACTCCTTCATAAGTAGTTTCAAACGATCTGCCTGAACCGAGGGCAATACTAAATACTTGCTCACCAGTACCATATAGGATCTTATCTAGGTTATCGTCGCTTAGCTCAGCAGTTGGAACGTGCAAGCTAAAGTTGTATTTGTCGGCCACGGCTTGCAGTTTTTTCATATGCCAGTTATCTACGTTAATCCGGTTATATGGCCTAATTGCACCTTCAGCTATTGTTAGCCGGCCGTTTGGTATAACTAACTCTGGGTCGACTTCAAGTCTTGAGCCCAGCCCGGTACAAACTGGGCAAGCACCGTGCGGCGAGTTAAAACTAAAGGTTCGTGGTTCAAGCTCGGGGATTGTCACTTCTGGATGCTGGGCGCAAGCATAAAGCAAGCTATAGGTATCGAACTTATTTTCGTCAGGAGCCAGTATCTGTACTTTTCCATCGGCAATCTCTAGTGATTGCTCGACTGATTGAACAAGCCGGGTACGACTTTCTTCGTTATTTACTAATCGGTCAACTACTATTTCGATTTTATGTCGATAGTTTTTATCTAGCTCAGGAAATTCATCGAGAGCATAAATTACATCGTCAACTCTGGCCCTTGCGAACCCAGCTCGAAGGTACTGTTCAGGGATATGCTCAAAAGCACCCTTTTTATCTATAACGATTGGTGCTAGTACAATGATTCGCTTGTCGTTATATGCCTTAACAACCTGGTCGATGATCCCAGTAATAGTCTGTCTCTCAACTACCGAACCATCGATTGGGCAGTGTGGTACACCGATTCGGGCGTATAAGAGTCTTAAGTAGTCATAGATCTCGGTTACAGTCGCTACAGTCGATCTTGGATTTCGACTGGTAGATTTTTGGTCGATGCTAATTGCTGGACTTAATCCGTCAATCTGATCAACGTCTGGTTTTTCCATAACACCAAGGAACTGTCTGGCGTAAGAACTTAAAGACTCAACATAGCGTCTCTGCCCTTCAGCATAGATAGTATCAAAGGCAAGCGAAGACTTACCAGACCCACTAAGCCCAGTAATAACGACTAGTTTATTCCTCGGAATAGTAACATCAATATTCTTGAGGTTATGTTCCCGAGCTCCCTTTACTACAATCTCGTCTGCCAACTCTGATCTCCTAATTTAGCTGCTGATTATACATGAAAAATTGATTTTAATCGAGTCCCTAGGCCATAAAAAGCAAGATAACAAACGCTTAAGCTTACTCTGCAATGGTATTGACACTATGTCTATTATTTGTTACAATGCGCTTAAGTACATCCTTGCTATTTACAAGGAATATGTAATTGAAGTTTTTAATAGGGGTTAGAGAATGCAGACATTTATTGTTTTGGGCCTCATTCCGGGCACAGATATCCAAATTAACTTTTTTGTTTGGTTTATATTCTTTGCTTGTTTGGCGGTTGGCTCAATCATTATTTTTGCAAACCACCTAAATAAGCTTCATAAATTGTCGGTAGTAGTTCTTACCAGAAAAGTCCTACCAGCTAATCAGTTCCATATTCGTCAGCAATAGTCTGGGCATAAGTCTCTAACTCTTCAATTATCTTGATCTTTGATTTATTGTCTTTAAAGTCCCGTTTTAGTAGCGATAATCTTTCTAAGTACTGCTTATATTTCGATTGATGCTCATTATCTTCATTAAATAGTTTGTTTTGAATCTGCTTCTTCCACCAAGCGCGTTCATGGCCGTCAATCAGTGATGGGTAATTCCGTGCACGGTAAAGCTTAAATAGCTCGGTTAATCTATTATCCTCAAACTCGGGTATATCTAGCTGGGTCTTTAGAGCAAGCAATCTGGCTCTGTCAAACTTAGCTTGATCCGACTTCGGTACGAATTTGTCGTATAGCTGGGCGTCTACACTTGGATTAAACTGCCGTTTTACTGACTGCCGCTTAGTTTGTTTTTTATCTAGGATTGTAACAACTTGTTCTAATTTTTTATTAAACGCTTCTTTGTATTCGCCGAGGGTAATAAAGTTTTGATTAATTTTTCGTTTATCTAAGTCGAGTCTGGTCATGCTTTCCTGGTCAAGAACACTGATTGGTGCTAACGCCGGACAACGATTAATTTTAACCGTTTTTATAGGCAGCCTGTCGCTTGGTAGTCTGTCCCTATCATAGGCCCACAGCTCAGCTAGTTCCTCTGGCTCAAGATTAACGTAGTCATTTGGGTCATACCTAAGGTCATATACGGTAGCCGTTGACCTTGATGTATCGACAGATAGAGTCGCGGCTGCACTAGTGTGAAGGTAGCTAGATGGGTAGTGGCTAGAGGTATAGATAAATGGCGCATTAGATGAAAGTATTTCAATCGTCTTATCTTTAGTTCTTAGCTTAAGTAGAAAATTAAATAGCTTCGGCTGTTTAGCCTTGATCAGTTTGGCGACTTCAATAGTAGCCAGCACATCACTAAGCGCATCATGAGCTGATGAATGTGTAAGTTTATTAGCCTTAGTTAGTAGTTCGAGTTTATTCGAAGGCTTACCATTAACTATTGGCCAATTAATTCCTTCCGGCCTGAGAGCTCTGGTCATTCTTACGACATCAAGCAGATCCCAGCGAGAACTACCGTCAGCCCAATGCCACCTGTATGGATCAAAGAAGTTTCTATAATTTAGATAACGGATAAACTCATCGTCAAATCTAAGATTATTAAATCCGATAAAAATAGTGTCTGGGGTAGCAATTTCGCTATTAAAAATTCCACTGAACTCAGCTTCACTAATTCCTTGTTGGTTATTTTTTTCCGGTAATATACCGGTTAACAGGATGGCCTCAGCTGAAGGCAGGATATCTGGAGATAGTTTGAGCTTAATATCATAAGGACCACCAACAGGCTTTAAATCCATATCGGTTCGTTGACCAGCAAACTGCATGATCCGATCATTACTTGAGCTAATACCACTGGTCTCTAGGTCATAGAAGAAAAAACTGGCTGCCATACTATTTACGTCCTCCTAGTAATAAAAACTGTTCTCTTTTGCCTTGCCCACATAGATAGTGTCACCAAACTCAAGACCTTGACGATTAAGTTCGTGCAAGATGCCCATTCGCTTCATTATAACTTTAAGCCTGTTGATTGCCTCTTGGTTATCTAGGTCAGTACGACTGGCAAACTGCTCGATCTTGAGACCTGTAACAATAAAGCCACCGCTTTTGGTCTTTACAACCTCCCAAGCATCGGACTTGTCGGTAATTTTTAGTACAGGGATCGGATCTTCTTGGGCGACTTTAACTTCAGGTGTAATTGCGTCCAGTTTGGCTTTTAATAGATACTTTAATTTATCTAAATTAGTACCGGCTTGAGCTGAGATAGGTAAAAAGTCAGTTTTTTTAGTAACGCAGGCTTTGAGCTGTTTGGTTTTTTCTTTAAGGAGCTGTTCGTCGACACCATCAATCTTATTAAGCACCACAAGCTCAGGTAGCTTGGCTAGTAGTGGACTGTAGGCCTTTAGTTCTTTACGGATTATCTTATAAGTTGCTGCTACATCCTCTTGATAAATGTCGACTAGGTGAACTATTAGTCTAGTTCGTTCGATATGCCTTAAGAACTCGTGACCTAGGCCTTTGCCTTTTGATGCGCCTTCGATTAATCCGGGAATGTCGGCAATTAAAAGAGAGTTAGACTTATCTATGTCTACTACCCCTAAATTTGGTTTTAAGGTAGTGAACGGATAATCTGCTATCTCTGGCCGAGCATTACTTAGTCTAGATAAAAGCGTCGACTTACCGGCATTTGGTAGCCCTACTAGACCTATGTCGGCAATGATCTTAAGCTCCAGTGTCAGCTCAACAACTTCTCCGGGTTCACCCTTTTCAGCAAAGTTAGGTGCTTGCCTAATCGACGATACAAAGTGAGCATTACCAAAACCTCCCTTACCGCCGTTTGCTATAATCTCGCGTTGCCCGTCGACTATTAAGTCGGCATAAATCTTGCCTGTAGAATCTGCTGCCTGCGTGCCAACTGGTACTTTAACGATTAAATCTGAAGCACTCCGCCCATGTTTTCGGCTGGTCCCGCCAGGTTGACCGCCATCTGCAACAAGCTCTTTATTGTATCTAAAGGTAGCTAGTGTATTCTGATTCCTGCTGGCCTCCAAAACTACGTTGCCACCATTACCGCCGTCACCGCCGTCTGGTCCACCCTTATCTACATAACGCTCATGACGAAAACTACGCTTGCCATTTCCACCATTGCCAGCGCTAATCTTAACTTCAACCTTATCAACAAAACTCATATACTCTTCTTAGGTTAGAGGTCTTAGAGGGAACTGTCCAGCTAATTAATGGCTTAGGTAATGTGGGAACTCACTAATTGGCACCCAGCCACTATAGCCAACCCGGCCCCAGCCGCCACCATCTCCGTAGTTATTCATGTCTGAATACTTAACCTGAGTACCATCAGGAGAAACAGCTTCAACGATTGCTACATGGCCTTGTCCACCTGCAGCAAATGGAGTCTGAGCAATTGCTCCAACCACTGGTATTGAACTAACATCCCAACCACTTGCCGAAGCATAATATGACCAAGAGCTAGCATTACCCCAGTTACTTGGAACACCTATTCTTGAAGCCACATACCAAGTACAGTAACCGTAGTCATAGCCATTTGAGCCATAAGTTGGGCCACCCCAACTTGACAGTAGCCCAGCGGCACCACCACCAGCGCTGGCTATTGCAGCAGAAGAATTTTGAATCGTCCCGTTTGGTATTATGATTTGTTCGCCGGGGTAAATGCCGCTAATTTCGGCATCATTGTAGGCAATAATCTGACTTTGGTCAGCACCATATTTTGCGGCCAAGCTTTGCGCTGTATCCCCAGCTTTTACGGTATAAACAATCCCGCTGACAGGTGGGATTACTAAACTTTGGCCTGGAGCAACATTTCCGCTATTGAGATTGTTAGACCACATTATGCTCTCGCTAGTAACGCCGAATCGTTGGGCAAGTGAGGCTACGGTGTCACCAGAGGCAGTTGTGTAACTGGTAATATTGGCTCTGGATTTTAATGACGTTTGGCTTATCTGGGGTTTGGATACTACGTTATCTGTAGTTGAAGCTTGGGCAATTTCTGCCGCCTGGGTTTCAGCCTGGTTACTAATTGCTGTAGTTTCCGGTAAGTTATCTACTTGGGCTACGGTTAAGGCAATATTTGCTGAGGCTACTTGGTCAAGAGGATTACCAACTAAAGAACTTGAGCTAGTACTACTCGAGGAACTTAATTGGCTTGTGCTGGTGGCTGCAGTTGGTTTTTGAACTACAAAGCTAATAATCGCAACTAGAATAATGACGTTTGACAGCAACAAACCTACCCTAGTTAATCGCTTCCGAGTAGAGCGGCGCTTCAGCTTCATTCGCCACTTATGAAAAACACGCTTCGACTGAACAGTTGAAGACACTTCCAAACGGCGCTTTGGCCGTGCGGCTACAAGTTGTGGTGTATTTATCGACTTCTCCTGCTCAAATTCATCTTATGAGCATTGTTATTTTGACTATACCGAGATTTTATATAAACGACTGATTAAAATGCGTTTACGACTGTTACGAATAGGATTATCTCGGTCAACAAGTCATTGCTCTAAATGATAGCAAATCGGTGACTTATATGCAACATTCTAGTGACCATTTTCTGATATACCTTAATCTGTTAGACCTTTTAATTTAGTACCAATTTTGTAGCCGGCTTAATTGGTTAAAGAATCTGACCAAATTGTGACTCCGATCATTGACATACTATACAAAGTAAACTTTTGATTTGGCTAAAGCCTACCATGCGAGCTACAATCATATTAATAAAGAGGGGCAAAATAGTTATGGCTAATAAGAAAAAGAAGTCTACTAATCATTGGATCATTTTGGTGATCCTAGCTCTGGCACAGTTTATGGTCGTGCTAGATGTATCGATCGTAAACGTAATGCTACCGTCTGTACAGCACGCATTTCATCTAACTGAGTCGAATCTACAGTGGATAATTACCGCATATAGCCTAACCTTCGGTGGATTCCTACTACTTGGCGGACGCGCAGCTGACCTTTACGGAAGACGACGAGTCTTTCTGGCTGGAGTTATAGTCTTCACTATTGCGTCGCTTCTTGATGGCCTGTCCCAATCAGGCGGAATGCTAATTTCACTCCGTGCCGTCCAAGGACTGGCTGGCGCTTTCATGTCACCGGCAGCGCTATCTATTGTGCTGGTTACTTACCGTGAAGGTCACGAGCGTAACCTTGCCCTATCTGTATGGGGTGCGGTTGCCGCCGGTGGTGCAGCAGTCGGCGTTCTTCTTGGCGGAATAATTACCCAGTATTTTGGCTGGCGTTGGAACTTCTTTATTAATGTCCCGGTTGGTGTATTTGTATTCATTATGGCGAGTAGGCTAGTTGCTAAGCACGAAGCAGAGGAACGAGATAGTTCGCTAGACCTACCTGGTGCCGTTACTATCACTGGCGGTCTTATGATGTTGGTTTACGCCCTAGTTAAAGCTCCAGCATCTGGCTGGACTAGTAAGACAAGTCTTGTCTACTTTGCGATTTCACTGGCCCTGATAATTGCCTTCATTATTAATGAAAGCCGCGTCAAACATCCGCTAATCCCGCTTTCTATATTCAAGATTAGAAACCTTAGTGGTGCTGACTTAATTCAGTTCTCAACCGCCGCCGGGCTGTTCTCAGTCTTCTTCTTCTGTACTCTTTACTTCCAAGAGGTACTCGGATATACCGCTGTTAGAACCGGAGTGGCTTTCTTGCCTATCCCAATAACAATTGCAATTGTTGCTACTAATGTACCGAAAATAATCCAAAAGGTCGGCTACCGTAAGGTTTTAATAGTCGCTCCATTAATTAGTGCTACTGGTCTATTCATGCTTGGTCACATACCAGTTAATGGTGGTTACTGGACGCACATTTTGCCAGGACTTTTGGTAATGGCAGTTGGCCTTGGTTCAACTTTCGTAAGCGTACTTATTGCTGCTACTAGCGGCATCCCCGGTCATTTATCTGGACTTGCTTCAGGTCTAGTTAACACCGCTCAGCAAGTTGGAGGGGCACTAGGAATTGCAGTTTTGACAGGAATTGCTACATCATCAACCGTCAGATACCTATCTCATCAGGCACATCCTCAGACTGCCGTTGCCGCAGCAACAGTTCACGGCTTCCATGTTGGTTTCTTCGTCGCTTGTGGCTTCTCAATAGTTGCTTCATTGCTTGCAATCTTCGTAGTAAAACAAACTCATGTTAAAGCTCCCGCTGAAGCAGCAGTAGATCTTTAGGAGTTAGCATAAACTTATTCTTCAATCTATCAGTTTATTTATAGACATCTTTCCTGTGCCGAACTTTAGTTACTTGAACAATCTTAACTCCATCGTCAATAACATATAGGATGCGATAAACACCTTGTCTGCCTCTATATTCTTCTCTGGAAGATAATTTTATTGCCCAAGTTGGTCGAGGATTAAACCCTAACGAGTTTATCTTATCCATAATCCTTTTTAGGTCAAGCTTAGGTATTTTTCTGGAGTCTTTCCTGATCACAACAGGCAAGATAAGAACCTTATAGGAGGCCGTCATCTTTTAACTCTTGAAGAGCTCTCTCGTAACTTAAAGGTTTTTCACCTTCAGCTAGACGTGAACGAATCAAAGTAATATCTTCCAGGTCTTCTGCTAACTGGGCATCCATTGCTTCATTCATTAAGCTAGAAATAGACTGTCCCGTCTCAACCGCACGAAGCTTAAAGGTCATATACTTCTTACTATCTAGGTATAAAGTAGCTTTTGTAGTCATAACACCATTTTAATGTTTTACTGTCATAATGTCAATATATTACTAATATATTTATTGTTATAAAACAATAGACACGCGACTTGAAAGCTTGGCTAAGGAGCCGTTTACTTAGCCTACTGCTGAGAGCAAAGTTTGTGGCAATACTGTGCAGTATTAGCCTGTTGCACTGCTAGAGTACTGCTGAAATAAGTAGTCCCATCATCACCAGTAACAAAGTATAGCCAGGATGTTGATGCTGGGTGAGTCGTCGCATATAGCGAACTCTGACTAATAGTACTAATTGGCGTTGGTGGCAGTCCGGTATGGATTAGGGTGTTGTATGGCGAATCATACGTAAGGCTTGGTGTATTGCCCGCAACAATCGCACCATAGTTTGCCGTAACATCAGAACCAAGAGTTGACCCAGCTTTTAGTCGGCTCAAAAAGACCTGTGCGACCTGTGTTTGATCGGCCGGCTTACTCACCTCTTGATTAACTATGGAGGTTAGAGTTATGCCTTCATAGGTAGATAGTCCCTCAGAAGCAAAACTAGCCTGTACGGCTGGAGTTAACTTCTGACCCATTTCGTTAAGCGATTCAGTAATAATATCGCTCAGAGGTGTCGTTGCAGTCCGCTCAAATGAATCTGGCCATAACATTCCCTCTAAAGTCTTGGTACCACTTGGAACAAAACTCATGACCGGTAAATCGGCGTACTGGGCGGGATCTAGGGCCGATGACACTTGACTCGGCGAATAGCCGTCATTGATTAAACTAGCGCTTATTTGATCTATCCTTTTGCCTGGCAATATAGTCACTAGGTCTGTGGTAATCTTACCGCTACTAATAACACCTACTATTTGCGGAGTTGACTGGTTTGGCGATAGTGCGTATGTACCTGCCTGTAGACTATTGTTTAGCCCTTTTGAATGGACGTAGAGTTGTGTTGCCCAGGAACTTCTGACCAGATGCTTAGTTTCTAGCTTGTCAGCAATCTGTTTTACTGAGCTACCAGGTGCAATATTAAATATCTGGACCGTCGCTGAATCACTGACTGGCTTTAACCTTTCATCATATATCTTACGCACAGCTATGCTACCAAATATGAACAAAAGAACTAAAGACAGTAAGAGGAACCAGACCCTCCGAGGTACTCTTCTTGTTTTTTTACCTGATTTATACATAGTAAGTAGTTAATTATCCCGACTAAAAGTTATCTTTAATATAATCTTCCAAGATGTAACAGGCTGCCAGTTTGTCAACGTCAGGCTTACTATATATTTTACCACGTGCTGACAGTTCTTCCTTGGCTTTAACAGATGTGAGTGCCTCGTCTTGGAAGACGATTTCTAGGCCAGTCTGCTCTTCTATAGCTTTGGCAAGTTCTTTTACTACCACAGTCTGATCAGTATCTTGACTGTCCAGCCCTCTAGGTAGACCGCTTACAATAGTCTGAACATTCAGCTCGGCTATTAAGACGTTCAGCTTATCTAAAAAGGTATCATCGAGAGTAAGGGTTACTAGTGGACTAGGCATTCTTACGTCTGCCCGTGCGACAGCAACACCGACTCGCTTAGCACCAATATCTAGGGCTAATATATGTATATTTTCTCTAATGGGAGGCATTTGCACCGCTATTAGTAGGTTTGGCGATAAAGACTGTTATCTTGCTGGTATTTGTTGGGGCAGTAGATACATAGAATGGACTTAACTTAACTACTACATTTGTTACGTGTGCATCCTGACCAATTGTTGCCTGTATTTCGGCGCTCTTCTTGCCTGCGGCCTGTTGCTTTATAGTAGTAACACTGATATTTGGACCAACGACGGCAGTAGTTTGCATAGTTAATGCCGTTGGCGAGCCATTACTACTGAAACTAGCAGTGCTTAGTCCATTATTTAGAATGCTCTGGTTAGACCCTTCCTGGGTGGTAATTGCGCTATTAAGCAAAGTGTTTAGATCGCTTTGCCTGGCACCATACATAGTGTAATTTACGGTCTCAGTAACGGATACACTACTTGCAGTAGCTCCTGCTGATTGATTCGGTGTAATTGTTGGTGTGCCGGCGTTAAATGTGTCCTGAATTGGATAGTAATTATTCTGGGTTAGCTGAGTAGTTAGGTCCTGCTTGGCTCCAGGCGTATTAGTCACAATCTTGTTTTCGGCTGTGGTTATATCTGTCTGACTGACAACAGTGACGACCTGATCAGTTCCGCCGCTGGTCGAACCACTGGCACTTACTTGTGAGTAGCCAGGCGCAGTAAAGTTAGCATTGTTTAGGTTATAGTTGGCGCCGCCGTTTTGAGCAGTTATGTCAATATTTGACCCACCGCCGGGTGTCTGGCCAACCCAATTACAATTGTGATTATGAGTAGAGGTAGCAAAGCTAGTATCCTGTTGAGTAATAAACGTTAGGCCACCAGAAGATATACCTGTCCCTGCAGGGACATCGTTAGGTTGAGTTCCACTACAGGCTCCAGCACTCATTGTCACCGTACCACTAGCTTTCTGTCCGTTGTTCTGCTGGCCAGTAGCATTAGTTGTTGCGGTATAGGTTTTGGTTTCACTAACCTGCTTTGCTGGAACGGTGTTGGTTGAAGGATCAAGATTTTTAGCGGTAGTACTGAGGTTCACATTGGTTGAAGTGTTGACGTTTGATGCATCGGTTTGAACATAGATTGTGGCTTTAGGTAGAGTCTTTAGTAATATAAGCCCTCCAACTATAAGAATAACCAGGGCTATCAGGCCAATAATTAACCACTTTCTGAACCTTTCGAAGTTAGGAACTTTTAAGTTCTTGTCTTTCTTGGATTTTTTGGCTTCTGCCTTCGTGGGTTTTGCCGCCCCATCCCTAGTCGGAGCAGCCTCATTGGAACTAGAGCTTGGTTCGTCATCAAGATCTATGGTTTCAACACCGTCATCTACAGGAGCATTCGCGTCCTTAAGCTTTTTGGCAGCTAGAACACCTACTGGAGCTGCGGCTAAAGCCGCTAGATCAACATCGTCGGGGTCGTCTGTGGTTATTGGGATTGAGTCTTCTTCGTTAGCCTCAACAACTGATTCGTTCATCGTTGGAGCGACTGGGATTTCTGGCTTTGAAGACAACGTCTTTGCTACGTATAAGCCAACTGACCCAGCTAAAGGTAAAAGACTAGATTCGGTAGTAATGAGAACCAGATTTTTGCCGGCATTATCTGTTTTCAATTTCAAAAGCTTCATGTTCACTACACTTTGGAAAACTGCGGCGCGCTTAGGTAAAACTAGGGCAACGAGCTTCTTTTTTGAGCTAAGTACTTTATCTATGACGGTTGTTATTTCGTCGTCGACATCGATATAAATAGTATCTTTTGCAGCTTCAGCCATTTTTATACACTCAACATTTTATCTAGTTTATCTCTTATTGATCCTTCATTACCGCCGCTAAATTGGGCTGTGTCCATACCGACCCGCAGTAGTCCCATGGCAGTAATAAACGTATGGTCAGTTACCTTACCGGTTTGATCAATAATACCGGCGACTTGTTCTGGTCGTATATGATGAACAGTTGGTTTTCGGGTAAAAGGCAGGCTCTTATACCAATCTGTTTGTTCCAGGGTATCTAGGACCATATCTAGTGATGAACCTCCACCACAAAGAAACATTCGATGAGGCAGATGGTCAAGTTTTTCGAACTCACCTAGAGCTAATTCAATTCCGCTGACCCAGGTATCGGCCGTCTTTTTAACAGCTGCTTCAATCGCTGGGCGTTTTTGACTAGATATATCGTCAGACGAAAGCTTTAATTTAAGTTCTTCGGCTTGTTCAAAGCTAACACCTAGTTCCCGTTCAATACCACGAGTAAAAGCTCGACCACCAATACCGAACATTTTGGTACCCTGAACTCCGCCGTCAGTGATCACGGCAATATCTGAGGTGCCGCCACCGACATCCATTAAGATGGCATTCAAGTTCTGGCTCGAATCGTTTCCAATAACTGCTCTAGATACTGCAAATGGTTCAGCGGCAACGGCTAACAGGTCAAGGTCTAGCTCCTGAGCGGTTTTTTCGATAGCTGCGATATGAATCAGTGGAGCAAATGCAGTATATAACTGTACCGTGACATCTTTACCTTGAAATCCTATAGGGTTGTTGACTGGGTAGCTGTCGATTTCAATACTTACAAGGGCACTGTTGACAAGTCTAACGTCAACATTCTTACCGCCAAGCTCCCAAGCAAGCTGTTCTTTTGCCCGTTTTTCGGCTCGTTCTTGGACAATGCTAATAATCTTTTCCATCTCAGGAATATCTATAGGTGTTGTGGAATCTTTTCTGGCTATTTTAACTGTGGTAGTCGTGCCTTTAACCAGCTCACCAGCAATACCAATTATTGCTGTTCGGGCGCTAACGCCTGCCTGAGCTTCAGCTTCAGTTAAAGCCTTGTCACAGTTTTCAACAACTGCCGCAATGTCAGCAATGGCTCCCGCCTGCATATCTGTTAAGGCTTGATGGGCACGACCGACACCAATAATTTCTACGGTGCCAGGATTTTCGGTCGAAGCTTTACCAATTAGGGCTTTGACGTACTCTGTCCCAATATCTAAGCCGACCAGATATTGGTCAGATTGTTTACGAGTTTTGGCAATAACAGATGAGCCGGCTCGTGAGGCTTTTTTTGCAACATTACTAGTACTAGCTTTAAGTTTCGCAAGCATATGCTTAATTTTATCACAGGCGTGCTGGATATTAACTGAGGTATTTTAGGATTTATTAATTAGTTGGTTAAGATGGCCTTAATTCGTCTGATACCAGAGGAAGAAGATTCTTCCTTAACAATCTTGAAGTGCTTGTTGTCTTCGGCAAGCTGAGCGGTATGATCAACATGGGGTCCACCACAAATCTCAAAGCTGAAAGGCTTATCTTCGCCCTTTGCCTGCATTCTATATACCTTTACAACATCTCCGTAGCGGTCACCGAAGGCACCGAGAACGTGCAGATCATTTATGGCCTCCTCAGTTGGGTGCTCTTCCCAGGTAACGACTAGATCATTGGCGATTTGCTGATTAACTATTTCCTCAACTTTAGCGATTTGCTCTGGAGTCATTTTTTCAGGGTGTGAAAAATCGAAACGAAGTCTTTCCTCAGTTATATTACTGCCATGCTGAATAACGTGATCGCCTAGGACATCTCTTAGTGCCTGGTACATTAAGTGGGTTGCTGTGTGGTATTTACGGTGAATTAGGCTTTGACCGCCTAAACCGCCCTTAAAAACTCCCTTGGCAGCCGTTTGACTCCTTTGCCTTTGCTCGAGCATTAAATTGTCGAAGTTAGCTCGCCAGTCGGCTTCAAGTTCAAAATTTTGTTTAAATGCTTCCTCAAGACTGAGTTCGACTGGGAAACCGTAAGTGTCATATAGTTTAAACAGATCAGATCCCTTGAGCCCTTCTTCAGACATCTTAGTCAGTTCTTTGAGGCCTTTTCTAAGCGTTTGGCGGAAAATCTTTTCCTCATGAACCATTACTTCTATAACCTTAGTGGTTGCTGCTTTTACTTCAGGAAATTCTGAGCTATATAAATCAGTAATTATTGGGACGATTTGTTCTAGGAAGTTTTGTTCTATACCAAGCTCGAAGGCATAGCGAATAGCCCGACGCATTAGTCGGCGCATAACATAGCCCTGTTCTTTGTTACTCGGGCTAATGCCATCTACGGCTAAGAAGGTGGAGGCTCTTAAGTGATCGGCTATTACCCGCATGCTTTCGGTGTGTGATTCGTAATTTTTCCCAGATATTTTTTCTAGTTTTTCAACTATCGGCCAGAGTAAGCTAATTTTGAAAGCGTCGGAATTATCTAATGCAGCTGCTGCTATTCTCTCGAGGCCGCCGCCAAAATCTACATTTGGTTTTTTTAAGGCTTCAAAACCTTGATCAGTTCGCTTATAGGCCATAAATACGCTGTTTGCGATCTCTATAAAACGACCGCAATCACAATTAGGGTGACAGTTTTTACCCCATTTGGGATCGTGCTGAGTGCCAAAATCGTAGAACACTTCAGTATCTGGCCCACACGGGTCACCAATTGGCGTGGCTTTTTCGGCCCCACCCCTACTCCACCAATTTTTGCTACCGTCATAGAAGAAGATTCGGCCATTGCCGATACCCTTTTCATAGCCGTCCGCTTCGCTACCAACGTCTTCAAGTTCGGCGGTAATACCTTTAGTCTTAAACAGTTCTGCCCATAAATCAGCAGCTTCATTATCCTTGGTAAGATTAAACTCTTTACTACCCCTGTAACAGGTAACGTACAGTTTAGTTGGGTCAAGTCCAACTACATCTGTTAAAAACTCGAACAGCCAGGAAATTTCTTCTTGTTTAAAGTAATCTCCTAGTGACCAGTTCCCCAGCATTTCAAAGAATGTTGTATGACGATTATCTCCGACTTCCTCAATATCTTGAGCTCGAAGACAAGTCTGGCTATTAACTAAGCGTGTACCGTCCGGATGAGGTTCCCCCAGCAAATAAGGAATAAGTGGCTGCATTCCAGCAGTAGTGAATAGCGTAGTAGGATCGTTTTGAGGCACTAAAGGAGCCCTCGGGATTATCTTATGTCCCTTATTTTCAAAGAATTCTAAATAGGCCGTTCGTATTTCCTGCGCAGTCATAATACGCAGTTTAACAGATTGAGAGTTTTAGTCCAAAGGCATTAACTAGATTATTATGCCGCCACCAACACAGAAGCCTTGATCATAAAATACGGCCGACTGGCCAGCAGTAATAGCTCGAACCTGATCATCAAGCTCGGCGATTGCCTGATCACCCTTAACAGATAACTTGCAATTAATTAGCTTAGCTCGGTAGCGAGTTCTGACTTGCATCGACTTTGAGCTAACGTCGTATCCTGGGTAGGTAAAGTGAAACTGAGTGATATTAAGCGTTTTTTTCCATAGTTGTTCGTGGTTTAGGTTGGTGCTGACATAAACAATGTTTTGCTCCATGTCCTTGCCGGTTACGTAATACGGCAGGCCGCCGCCGACATCTAGGCCGTGCCTTTGACCGATGGTGTAGAAAATAGCACCGTCATGCTTGCCAATGGTTTTCCCTTGATCATCAACTATCGGACCAGGCTTTTGTGGACCAAGTTCAGTTATTAGGAACTCTTTTATCCCGACTTTGCCAATAAAACATATGCCCTGAGAGTCCTTTTTTGTGGCAGTTGGTAGTTTAAATTTCTGAGCTAATTTACGGACGTCACTTTTTACGAATTCACCAATCGGCATTATAGATTTGGTGATCGAGTCGGGGCTCATACGGTAAAGAAAATAGGTTTGGTCTTTTTGGTCGTCAACTGCGGTCATTAAATGACCATCAACTATTCTTGCATAGTGTCCAGTGGCGATCATATCGGCGCCGTCTTCTAGGGCTGTTTCTAGGAACAGTTTGAACTTTATTTCCTGATTACACATGATGTCTGGATTGGGTGTAATTCCGCTCTTATAGCCATCGATCATGTAATCGACTACCTTTTGGCGATACTGATCTTCGAAATCGTAGATCTTGATTGGAATATCTAGACTAAGGGCGACTTTTTTGGCATCCTGATAGTCTTCCATCCATGGGCAATCAAAGCCTGGCATATCCTTGGTCCAGTTTTTCATATAGACACCAGTCACGTCGTAACCCTGCTGCTTGAGCAGGGCGGCAGTAACTGAACTATCGACACCACCAGATAAACCGACAAATACTTTTTTAGACATAACTTAGCTACAATTTTAACACTTTAGTGTTGACGAACAGATTATTTAGGCATCACGCCGAGTTTTTTCGATTTGTTTCCTTAGTGAAAATAGTTCATGCCGCTGACCAATCCAAAAGGCAGCAAATATTAGCGGTAGCATCGCCACAGCTGGCCACCATAAGACCTCTACTTTAAGAGTAGTGTTGTTCTTAGCATTACCATTTGTATTACTTTGAGCGGCTCCATTAGCAACGCCAACTAGCTGCAGGAAAGCTTCCGTCTTATTGATATCTGTCGCTTTAACGATAATTGTGTAAACTCCGGCCGTCTTATAGACGTGGGTAATGTTAAGGGTACCAGTAAATGGTTGGCTTATAAGACTTGTCGGTGAACCATCGCCCCAATCTACACTAATGGCATATGGCCCACTGCCACCGCTTATTATTATTGGCCAAGTTAGAGTAGAACCTGGGTTAGCTCCCTCTTTAGCAAATGGGCTTGTTAGAGCCACCCTGGAGCCATATTGAAGCGACTGAGCATCGTTAAACGTCACTATTACCGTATTAGAATCCGGTCCTGCTTGATCAAGCGCATCATAAACTCTGGCAACCAGATCATTTTGGCCAGCAAACAGATCGACCTGCAGACTATAGCTGCTATTACTACAATTAACAGAGCCGATGAAGACATTGTTGGCAAATAGCTTTACCAGAAGACCGTTTGGGCATAGACCATTAACAGTTACTGGTAAGCTACTAAATGACGCACCGTTAACTGGGGTGGTAATAGTGGCGCCATGTGTTGGTGCTGCCGTCGATATAGTGCCTTGAAGCCCGACTGAACCGTTACTCGATTCTGGTGGAAAGTTAGCGGCAAACGCCGTCTGGCTAAAACCAAATGTCATTGTTGAGATTAACAGGCTAAAGGCAACTAACCACCGAGAAATTTTACGAGTCATATTGTAACTCTAGCATAACCATTATCTGGTGCCTTAACAATAGTTGTTAATGCTCTCTGTGCAGTTAGAGATTACTTACGGCTGCCGCCACGAGTAGCTTTGGCAATAACTCGCTGGTTGTAGGCCTTAATAATTCGAGGTAGTCCAAAGACCAAGAAGATGATCAGCAGTACCAATAAGATGAAGGCGACAATAGCATATACCGGGACGACGTAAAAGGTTGTTGAGGCGCTAAGCAGTTGACCATTAGGACCGTAACCAAAGTTACCCTCAATTGTATATATCCCAAATGTACCAACGTGCTGAAGTGGGATGGTGAACTTTCGGATACTATTAGGAAGCACGTTGCTCCTAGGAGAGGTGTTATTTACCTCAGTACTGTACAGCTCCTTACCGGAGTGGTTCTTGAGGATTATTTTGCCGAACGGCTGCTCCTGGATATTGCCTTCGTTTTGGAAACGAATTACTGAATCGATCCCTTTGCTACTGAAATAAAGGGTTTTTGGCATGTCGTTCACTCTAGCGTCAAAACTAGTAATCGATAGTTTGTTTACGATATTACCGGGTACGGTCAACAGTATTAGCGAGCCGACACTTCCGGCAAGCGAAAGATTCTTGGTCGGGCTACTGGCGCTGTTTGCTGGGCTGAATCTTACAAGACCATAATAACCACCACCAGCTGCATTAGCTGGCACGTTTATGGTAACCGGCACTGTAACTGATTGTCCGGCAGGAACGTTTATAATGCCTGGGATAGGCTCGACGAATCGTTTTAGGCTATTAGTCGGTGCGTATTGATTACCGTTAACTAGAATGGCAGGATTACCAGATTCATCGCTGCTAGCGCTAAAGTCATTAATTATTGCCTGCAGCTGAGCCGGAGCAGTCTGAACGTTTGTAACAATTATGTTTTGGACAAGGCTTGTACCCGACTTGATAGTAATATCGCTGCGAACAGGCGACACTCTTAACCCGTTACCACCAAGAGCCGCCGACGACCCTGATGGCACAACTGCTAGTAACGTCGAAGCTATAACTAAGATCGAGACAAGTGATCTGGTTAGTTTTCTAATAACCATTGGATTTTGGTATCACCTCTTTTTGATTTATATGGGTTCATCTTAGCAGATAAATCCAGGCTATAGCAATCCTTAAGTGCGCTAAAGGGTTGGCGGTACTGACGATATGTAGTCACTAGGATATGTTAACTTGTATGGATTGGCTAGCCAGGTAAGTGGCGAATAACAAAATACTTCTGCGGCTTGGGCGTCGGGATTAGAGCAATTATCTGATCCGTTGGTTACGGCGCTTGCTGCGTCACTTAATCCAGATTGGCCACTAACCCGTTGGAAATCTATGTTTCCGGCCATAAAGCTACCATTAACTACGAGGGGGTTACCACAGTCAGAAGTAATCGATGAATTTGGATCTGCCCCATGGGTGAACGTGGCGGGTGTTGCACAGTCATAGATATTGCCATTTGGAGACGTATTGTCGACAAAGCCGGTGACTGGTTCATCTATAAATACACCGGCTAAGTTAGTTACGTTGCCGTCAATATAGATATTGCCGCCCTTATCTACTATGTACAGCATTGGCATGTTGGCGAGCGTGGCTCCACTTAGTGACGAGGAATAGCTTACATTGTCGTCGATATAGAAGTCGCCTGTTACCAAGATAATGTGTCTGTCGCCGAGGCCTAGAACCTGGTTACCCGAGCCCAAAATAGTAGATAGTTTGGTGCCCGTTTGCACTGGCACTGCAGAACTATTTATTAGCTGCGAGTAGTAGTCAGTAACTGGGTAAGGATTACCGAAGTTCCCGACGGCAGGAGTATTGGCAAAAGTTAAATCACTTGGTGGATCAGTCCCATTCGACGTATTGTTCTTATATGATCCAAAGCCGCTTACGAGCGCTGTGGCGAACGCTCCCTGCTCAGTACTAGATCCTTGATATGATCCACTGCTCAGTAGTCGGTCAGTGCTATATATTCCTGATGATGTTGATGCTACTGGCGAACTATCGAAGCTAACCCCGGCAAATACGTCGCCTCCGTAAACTTTCATAAAAGGATAATCTACTACTGTAGTACTTACAGGGCCTGTACAAGTCAAACCAATTGGATTTCCGGCCCATTTAACGACCCAAGTAGCTGTATAGGTGTCCACTGACGTATTAGCAGAAGGAATATTATCGGTAGCCAGCACATATACGCTCGGTCCATAGGCCCCCCTCGGACCAGTCCCTGTTGCGTTATACGTGCCTAAGCTGTCGGTTACATGCCAAGTAAAGGAAGTAATATTAATGTTACCTGAGCCTGCGACATTATTTATGACATTCATATTCAAGGCCAACGGTTGGCCAGTTTGCGGCGGAGACGGGGTCGCAGAAAGTGTAACGCAGGAGAACGCTGCCGAGTTTGTATATATAAAGTTAAGCCCTCCGTCGTGAGTAAGGTCCATCTGACAGGGCGATGCAGTCGTATGGTAGCCGTTTGATACTTGCCATTCATAAGCCCCGAAGTTAGGAGGTACGCAGGCGATGCCAGGGGGTGAAGGAGGTATATAGTCACTATCTAGAATTGGGCCATGTAGTGTTGCTCCGGTAGGACCTGGGGGGGTAATGCGCACGCAATAGCCCTGATTATCTGCTATCGGGAAGGTGTAGTTACCGCTGGAGTTTGTATAAAAATAGAATACATCGCCCTGACCATCTATGTACCCGCTATCATGGACAAAATAATAGCCGTAGCCAGATCTCGTATAAGCAATTCCAACAACGTTACCGTGAGTTAATGATGTTGCCGAGGCATTACCGTAGCCTGGAGCAAGGCCAAAGGCATAGACTGCCCCAGCAGTCGTGACTATTGCATAGCCATTTGAGCTTGGTGTATACGAAATGCCACTTGGCGTACCAGCGTATGAGATACTTATTGGATCGATATTAGTTCCCGGTGTTTTATAGTATGGAGCACCGCCAAAAGCATAGACTCCTCCTGCAGTCGTGACTATCGCATAACCAGTAGGGGCGCCGCCGGTTGAAGAATATGAAATGCCACTTGGCGTACCAGCGTATGAGATACTTATTGGATCGATATTAGTTCCCGGTGTTTTATAGTATGGAGCACCGCCAAAAGCATAGACTCCTCCTGCAGTCGTGACTATCGCATAACCTCTACCATCTGGGGAGGCAGATATACCGACTGGACTTCCAACTACCCCACTAATAGTATTTGTCCCTCCACTGTAAACCGCATCTCCAAAGGCAAATACCCCACCGTCAGCTTGTAACAAGTAATAGCCGTCGCCGCTAGGCGTCATTGCCATGTCTACAATTCTGGCTGGGTAACCAGGATTATATGCAACTTCTGAGCCCAAACAGCTATACATCTTAACGTTTGCGTAGCCACTGGAAGTAGTACTATTTCTAACTGTTCCTGAAACATTCGTGAAGGTAGGAGTCGGCGGTAGTACATTAACTTGAAAGCTAAGATAAACCGGGGTTATAGAGCATGGATTAAAATCATACTCAGATGATGCATAAACTATAGGATTCCCATAACATCTAAAGTTAGGGGCTGCCGGGAACCAGTTGATATCTTTAGTATCTAGCTCAACAGTATAAGTCGTACTCCCGACAGTCGTAAAACCACCTGGGGGAGCATAGTTAAATACCTGGCTCTTTTCTTGATAGGTGCCAACAGGCGAACCAGCACCTAGATGCATAGTTAAAATTGTCCCAGCAATCCCTGTTACACGTAGTGTAGAAGAACCTACAATTTGATCGGTTTGATCGATGACACTACCACCGCTATGAATACAGGTTGCGGCATTATGATAATACTCTAATGGAATTGACGCCTGTCCATAATTAACATTAATGGTGGTTGCTGTCGGTGCTCCAGGTACTGGTGAGATAAAGCCTGATATCATAGGGCTCCACAGCGAAGGATTGGTCAACGTGGTATCGCAGTGTAGATAGGTGTAATACATCGTTCCTGGTCCAGTACCTCCACCGGGCATAGTAAAGTTATATAGATTTGCTGGTGGCCAGATGTCAGCATGCGCCTTTGGTGAATTAATAAAGCTGATAGCCAAGCTAAACAATGCCACAAAGCAAAAAAGCAATGTGAACTGTTTAATTTTCATACTCAAACTTGATTTAACTTGGCTAGATTCTATACCCATTATTGTTTCATCCCGTAGATATGAAAGTTTGGATGCAATTTGATTTGCTGTAATGCATCAACTATAGTTTTGAGCACAGCAGGTTTCAAAGCATTCTTACCTAGCAAAGAATCGTAGCCAATACTAGGCTTGTAATCAGCAACAAGTAAATTATAGTTTTTGCTAGCGCCGCTCGGATCAGACATATTTATGTTATATGTTAAAAGCACGTATTCAAGATTAGTGTCTTTTTGATAATTCTTTAGCGATTGAATCTTAGCAGCTACTACGGATAGTTGCCTGGCTTTTGGTGCTGGTAATAATGGGGTTGCAAGCTTTAGTTCTTGGCAGGCAGTAGATTTAGTATCTTTAACGCAGTCACCTGTTGGCTTAGACTTTTCGACATAATTGCTTATTAGCAGTATTAATGCCAAAACAACTAGTACTGCTATTACGCCAATGGTTCCAATAGAAATAAATTTGCCATGCTTTTTACTTAACACAATGGTCGGTTTTTGTTCGGAGCCGTTATCTTCGGTAGACATTTTTAACCTAATTTTACCCCTATAGACAATCTATGGATGATTATAGCATAACCTTTACTGTGTTCAACAGTGATAGAGTTATATTAATTGCCTAGAAGGTGGCGACACATATGTAGGTTAAGGTACTAACATAAACACCAGCTGACTGTGTTGGGGGAACATTGACAATATAGCTGGCAGTATAGAGACGATCATAGTCTGGTTTAATGTAGCTAGCAATGTTATCTCCTGAGTTAAATTGGTAGAAGTTTTGCGTACTGTAGCCCGCTAGAGGTGCTCCTGAACCATTTCCACTTGGATCAAGACCACCAGAAGGTGAAGTGTTGGCTCTAAGGTTAAAACCAAACTGGGCCGTTCCTGGACGTGATACATCACTACTGGGAATAGAGGGAATAGTATTAACACCACTTGTTAGAGTGGTTCCATAGACGCTAATGTTGTATCCTGATGCAGCGTTGGTAGCCGCCAACATTTGAGAAGTTCCTTGCCCTGGACTAATAGTCGATAGTTGACCAAAATCTATGTAGTCACCTGTTGCATCGGTACAGTTGTCATTTGGGATAGTTATGCCAGTACAAAATAGTATATAGGGTGGTACGGTAGCAGTTACATTGATCGCAGATTCAATAGAAAATGCAATGCCGCCAAAATCACTATAGCTGCCACTAGTATCTATACTGCTAAATGTTTGTATCCGCGCAAAATATGAACCAGGAGAGTCTGGGTTAGTTATATTATTAAATGTCATTGTTATGAGGTCAGATGCTGCGGTAGCTTGAGGGCTAACTATTATTAATTTGTTGGCGTCTGAGCCAGTACCAATCGTATAGTTACTAACACCTGTCTGATCAGCTAGGACGGCACTTGTAGCATCAAGGCCAGTCGGTGGATCACAAACGTCTCCCTGAAGCGGATCATTAGAACAAAATTGAATCTCAACTGAACCCATGTTCTGTAGGCTTGGTAGGACAAAACTAAAGTTATATGTTGCAACGGCACTCGGAGTAGAGTCAGATAATTGTAATGACCTGCTAGGTAAGTTAGCGCCGTAGGCGTGCCCAAGTAAACTACCGAGTATCGCCCCTAATGCTGTTAAGCAAACTAATACCAGGATAAGTTGTCGGATTTTTCTAGTTAAGGGTTTTTGGCTCATTCATTTAAATAAGCCTTAGAATGAACCTGTTGCAATCAGCGAAATGTTGGTTGAGTAAATACCGGCTGGAGTGGTTAGTGCCGATGTAGCACCGAAAGTAAGTGTGTCGGTCAGTAGGTAGCAAGGTGCGGTGGTGTCAGCAATTTCGTTACCATATTCACCAACAACGCCAGTTACCGCTGTATCGTTCATACCAAACAATGTGCCCGTACCGTTGTATGGAGCTATATTGGAAAGTGTGCCAGTTCCAGCAAGACCCGATATAACCGCCGTGCCGGTAGTGGCCGTGCCAAGTTGTGCACCAAAGAGTGCGGCATCGTCTGTTTCAGCAGTGTTTAGGTCAAAGGTATTTGTTTGGCCACCTGTTAACCCAAAGTCACCAATTGCTTCTATCGGACACGAGTCTGTACCACCGTTAACACTAAGGCCACCACAGGTATTTGAGCTATGCATATCTAGTATTGCCCCACCTGTCGCGTTCGTCGACAGTTGGAATGTGTCGGTTGCCGTGGATTTGACCTCCGGCGTTAAAACTACATTGGTCCCAACCACCGATCCCAGTGTGGCTGAGGGGGAATGACTGGCAACGTTAGGGTCACTACAATCTCCTGTGGTCGTCCAGGTTGAATATATTGCACTGGTTACACAAAAGGAAAGTGATTCTTGGACTTTTGCCGTAATAGTAATTACTTGGGTAGTAGAAAGTGCAATTCCACCATAATCTAGGTAGCTACCAGGGACTGTTGCACTAGTATAGGCGGTAGGAGTAGCTGATGCAGGGGCGTTTGCGGTATATGTATACATCCTTCCGTAGAACGATTCAACTGGTGTTGGGTTAGTAATGCCGGTTAGAGTAACGGTTTGGGTGCCACCACTACAAACGGTATTACTGCCGCCACTAGTCAAGTAAACAGTGTAGGCATTTGGCTCACTTATAGACCAACCGGTTCCGCCAACCGTATTTCCTGCGCCACCACTACAAGTTGTAGTTGGAGCATCGGCACCTGTTCCAATGGCTGCAGATGATACGCTCATTCCGCCTGGTGAAGTTTCACCTGGGAAAGCGGTTGTATTAAGGCAGGTATCACCAATAATTGGACTATTGTCACAGAAGTTAATTGCCATGCTGTTAAATGCGTTAGTGTTAGTAAAGGTAACTTTATAGGAAACGTTTGTACCGCTGCCAACACCAGTAGTGATAGTAGCGTTACCGCTAGGACTAGCATCACTCATCTGGATACTACGAGGCTCAAGCTGGACCCCCGATAAGGCACTAACAGAGGCGGGTGCAAATATCGGAATATAAGTACCGATAATAAGAGCACCTACTGCGAAAACGTAGACAACTCGCTTATACCGGCGCCACATTGACATCATTTTAGGCATTTTATCCTGTTACTATTTTTTGTTATTTTAGGTATACAACAGTAGATTACCACGGCTTCACCATACAATCAAGATTATGCTTTAAACTTATCCACAGTTTTTTTTGAGTCTTCATATCAGTATGTAGAAGTTGCTATTAACACGTGATTAAAAATATAGCTACCACCAGGGGTAGTATGGCTAATATTAAAGAGATAAGAAATTGTATAGTTGGTAAATGAGGTGCTCTGAGTCGATAAGGCAATCGTGCTTCCCTTAGAATACATATATAAATTAGCTGTGTCGTAATTAATGTCAACGATACCATGACTAAAACTACCACTGCTTGGCGTATAACTTGGATTCGCACCAAAAGTTGTTGGCGAGGTGTTAGCCACTAAGTTAATACCGAATTGTTCGCTACCAACAGAAGAGGCCGTTGGCGTAGATAGTGCCTGCATTGTATAACTACCGTTCATTGGCGGATCTGAACCGTTAACTACAGTGTAACCATGAGCCAAATACGTTTCAACGCTAAAGTTTGCTGTAGCAGTTGCTGAAGTATCGGCATTTAAGGTTCCTAGGTTTGTGGTCGTATTACTAGTAATCATTTGGATGTACGGTTCTCGGTTGGTATTAAAACCTGCTTGAGCCTGGTAATTTGCGCTCTTGGTGTTCCCGGCAGCGAGCTCGCCAGCACTTTGCTTAGAACAGAAATTAGCCGAACAAGCGTTAAGTTGCCCACCGCTACCAAAGAATACTTCACTGAGCTGGTAGTTACTCGACGATGTCTGGGGGACGTCAGAGAAAGCGAGGCTCGGCCAGAATGTAAATATGCCGATGATGGCAAGACTTAAGATTTTTATTACTGTTTTCAATTTTACCCCTCCGGGAAAAGGTTCAATCTTTTGAAGAACCATGAGCACGTTTATGTATAGTATTATCCTATTTTTAAACCAAAACGACAATCTGCTTTTTCATAAGGTGTAACACACTAGGGCATTAGGGTTAGAGTTTTTTATATCATTTACTGTATTATGTAAGCATAATCATTGACAGGGTGTGGCGTAGAAAATGGAAAACCAAGATCAAGATAAAGCAGAAGATTCTTCACTAGAAAATGGGGTTAGTGCTTCAAGTGAAAGCGAAAAACCAGTCGAAGCTGCAGCTGAAGAAGAAGCTGCAGATGCTTTAGAAAAGCCTGAGACTCCACCTGCTACTACGACAGACTCGACATCGACAGTTGGTGGGCCAAAAAAACCAAAGGCAGTTAAGGTCTTCTTATCAAAGTTTAATATCTACTTAACAATGTTTGGCCTTTTACTCTTGATTGCGGTAATTATTATTGCTGTCGCCTACTTCCAGAGTAAAAAAGCTTCAACAAGCACCATAAAATCTCAAGGCCTTTCTTCATCGACCCTACAACAACTAGCTAATAGCGACGCCACAGTTGGTGGGCCACAGCAAGTGTTGAATGTTGAATCTAACGCTGTGTTCGCTGGTAAAGTTTTGATTCGAGGCTCTTTGGAAGTGGCTGGTGGATTACAGGTCTCGGGAACTGTAAGCTTCCAAAATATTGCTGTGAGCGGAACAACCAACTTACAACAAGCTTCTATAGCTCAAGCCTTAACCGTCGGCAGCACTTTAAACGTTCAGGGGGCTGGTACGTTTAATCAAGGCATCCAAGTAAATGGGAGCGGTACGTTTAGTGGTGCTATTACAACACCCCAACTTACGACACCAAACTTCCAATTGAATGGTGACCTAACGTTAACCCATCATTTCATTGTTGGCGGCCCGTCGCCGGCATCATCGCCAGGTAACGCCCTGGGAAGTGGTGGGACTGCCTCAATTGGTGGCTCCGACACGGCTGGTGCAGTATCAGTTAATACTGGAGGCGGACCAACAGCTGGCTGCTTTATAACAGTTAATTTTGCCTCAGCTTATAAGCAAATTCCTTATGTCATAGTAACGCCAGTTGGACAGGCGGCGGGTGGCCTGGCTTACTACATCACTAGAAACGATAGTAGCTTCACTATCTGTAGCGCCTCTGCTGCACCTGCCAATAGCTCGTTCGCCTTCGATTACTTCGTTGTCGATTAGATATCTAAAAATACGGTAACTTTGTCTGCTTTGACGTGCATTAGTCCACCACCAATATCTATTTTCTGTTCTTCACCTTTTACGGTCCGGATTATAACTGTACATGGTTTTAGTAGACACATGAAGTTATGGTGCTTTGGTAAGATATCGAACAATCCGGTATCATTCTCAGCACTAATACTGAAAGCTTGTCCTTCAAAGTAAATATTAAACGGGCTCGATACTTTTATGAACATCGTTAGCTGGTCGTCTTTTTGCTTGCCAACTATATCACGAGCTGCCTGATCAAATTCCTTCTCTGCTGCCGACTCATTGGCATCGTCGTTTTGTTCAAGAATTTGTGGCGTACCGTCTTGATTGGTTGGCTGAACACTCATACTATTATTTCTTCGATGCTACTTAGTGTTTGCTCCCTTGAGAAGAAATCACCAGGGATACCATTATGTTTAGTCATGACATTCATGTTTTGGGTAAAGTTAGTTATTAGCTTCTTGGCTTTTGCGTAGTCACTTCTATCTGCCGGACTTAGTTCGTTCTCACCAATAATAGCAATAATGCCTTTTAGCGATTCATACTTCTGGAGTAGGGATTGAACCTGGACGCTCAATAAGTAGTGTCGATCGCCAACAACCTCTGGAGTTAGTAGAGATGAACTAGTTAAGTTAAGGTCGACTGCTGGTCGAATTCCCTGCTCGGCAACCTTACGAGATAGGACAATAATCGAGTCCATTTCGTGTTGAATAAACTGCACTGCCGGATCACTAATATCGTCGGCCGGGACGTAAATTGTCTGGACTGAGGTAATAGAGCCGTTCTCATTGGAACTCAAGCGGTCTTGAAGCAGCTTTACGTCTGAGAAAATGGTTGGTTCATAGCCACCTTCGTTAGGTACTTGATCAAGAATTGTAGACAGCTCATTTCTTGCCTGAACATAACGGTACATGTTGTCAGCGAAGAACAAAATATCCTTATGTTTTTCATCACGGAAAACTTCAGCCGAAGCAGTTGCCGATACGCCAACAAGCGCACGCTGAATTGGGTTCTCGTTCATCTGCGCGAAGAACATGCAGGTATTTTTCAGTAGGTCGTTTTCACGCAAAGTGTCCCAAAGTTCGTGACCTTCCCTAATACGCTCACCAATACCACTGAAGAACGATAGCCCGCCGCCAGATTTAGCAATGTTATTAATAAGCTCCATAGTTAGCACCGTCTTACCAACCCCGGCACCACCAACAATTCCAATCTTTCTACCCTTTACGAAAGGCGTAAAGAAGTCGATTACCTTGATGCCTGTCTCAAGTATTTCAGGTTTAGAAACACTGAAGTTATTGCTTTTAGGTGGCAGGGTTAGGATGTTCTTTCTAGGTACATCAGCTGCTACAGCTGGTTCGCCGTCTAATGGGTCACCGAGGGCGTTCAAAACACGGCCAATTGTTTTGTCTCCGATTGGAATTTCAATGCCTTTGTGCATGCGGGTTGCTTCTTGACCCTTCATGATTCTAAGATCTGAGCGAATATTTAGACAAAAGGCGATACCGCCAGGTTCTAGGTGGTCAACTAGAAGTTCTGTATCATGACCATTATCTACTTTAATCAGCTCATTTACTTCAGGGAAATCATCGTCAAACTGAACGCGGATAACTATATCTTTAATGGTAATTACATTGCCTGCCATAATTCTTACGCTACCGCCCCTCCCTTAATCATCTTGATGCCATTAATAATTTCCTTGAGTCGTTCATCTTTAATAGCACGTTTTGATCTATTGAACTCTAGGTGAACATTAGCCTTCTCTTCATCAGCCCGCTGATGTGATGCGCTCATGGCTTTAAATCTTGATGCATACTGCGCCAATTTAGAATTAAGGATACATTGGCTGATAGCAATCTGCATCATCGAGTTTTCAAGGTGAGCCACAACCGCATAGGTGTCTGGCTCGAAGATATAGTTGTCTTCACTAATCGTATCGTCATCATCTATGTCACCAATACCCCGTTCCTGGACGGCAGTAATTAATGGGATACTCTTTACTTCTTGGCTCATCAGTGACTCATATTCTTGGTAAAATATCTGAGTAGCTTTATACAGCTGGGCTTGGCGAATTATTGGCATAACATTAATATTTTTATCTTTGGTTGGGAGCTTAAAGTACTTCTTATACTCAATCCCACGCTGAGCAAGCTGAATCGCACCATGGTGCCCAATAACGATAATGTCGTTTTTGTCCTTGTTATATTGTTCAAGTAGCAGATTTAGTAGCTTAAGGTCTATATCGCCACTAAAGCCACCCTCAGCAGTAATAATAATAAACAGTTCCCTATCTATGTCTGCCTTACCATTCATTTCGCTTCTACCAAAGTTAAATAGGTTGTCTACTCGAAGCTGGCGGTAGATATTCCATAATTCGTCAAAGAATTTAGAGGACTCTAAAACACTGTCCTTAATCTGGGCAATTTTCATACTAGCAATACCTTCGAAAGCGCTGGTCAGCTCCACGAGTGTGGCCATCGATTCTTCGTCTTTAGCTAGTTCGGTGGGGTGTTTCATTTTTTCACCTCTTCCTTGGTTTTCTCAGGCTTAGTTACTTCAGGTTTGGCTTCCTCTTTGGCTGGTTCTTCTTTTGCTTCGGCCTTAGTAGTTGCTGTAGCCGGACTATCTACTGCTGCTTGAGCTTGCATCTCATCTTGTTCAACGCTTTTATTAGTAGCATGCTTGGTTAGTACGCCTTCCTTAAGCTCATCACGGACTTTATCAAAATCTTCATCTTTCTTTATTTTCATGGCAGCTTCAATGACATTCAATTTTAGCTTATTAATATCGACTTGTTCGCCATCTTGTAGATTGAGAATTATGTCCATTGTTAGCTGTTGAGCGGTCAGCGAGAATGTATCTCCGGGGGCTTGAGTCAATATCTCAAATATAAGCTTCCCTGTTACCAGTGCTTTCTTGGCCTCGACTCCTAATTCGCTACCAAAGTGAGAGAATTCTTCGGCCTGTCTAAAATCGGCTAGTATCTTTAAAGTTTTTGAAGCTAGATCTTTTTGCCGTTTGTTGTGGCCAACACCACCGGCACGGGTAACACTAAGTCCGATGTTCAGTGCTGGCCGAATACCGCTTCTAAAGATTCCCATATCCAAAATCCATTGTCCATCAGTGATTGACATGATGTTGGTAGGCAGGTAGGCAGTAATATCACCGGTTGGAACGTGAACAATTGGTATAGAGGTTAGTGACTTACCGTCTTTAGCTAGCCGACCGGCACGCTCCAGAAGACTGGAGTGGGCATAGAACATATCACCAGGATAAGAGTCGCGTCCAGGGCTGACTCCAGATAATAGGGCGATTTCCCTGTAGGCATGGGCATGGGAAGTCAGGTCATCATAAATAATGATTGCGTCTTGGCCGCATTCTTTCCAAAGGTACTCAGCCATTGAGCAAGCGACATAGGGAGCTAAGTAACTAGTAATTAGCGACTCAAAGATAGTCGATACAACTATAATCGCCTTTTCCATGCCGCCATTTTCGTTTAACCGGGTCAGCAGCGTATCTATATCGCTACGCCTTTTGGCAATCATGCAGTAAACAACAACTTGGTTGGTATTTTTCTGGTTGATAGTTATCTGAGTAGCAAGCGTACTTTTACCGGACTTGCTGTCACCAAGAAGTGCCATTCTTTGTCCTCTAACAATCGGGAATAAGGCATCGACTGCTGTGACGCCGCTTTCGACCTGATCTTCAACTAATTGACGTTCGTAAAGCGGAGGGGCTGGATTAAAGACTGGCCAAACAGAGGTTGCTGATATTGCACCTTTGCCATCAAGAGGTTCACCGCTGACGTTAACAATTCGACCAATAAAATCTTTACCAACTTTGGTTACTAATTCTTGGTGTTGTAAAACTGCCACCATGCCAATGGCTAGGGAGTCAGTTCCAAGATGTAGCACTATAACGTGGTCAGATAAAACTTGGTTAATAAAACCCTTGGAGCCGTCTTCAAACATAATCAACGAGTGGACCATACTTGGCTGCAAGCCTTTTACCCGAATCAGGAATTTATCTATACCAATAATCTCACCGACCGGATTACCGCTACTGACAAGCTTATTAAAGTGTTGATTATCGCTATTCATGATTCTCTTTTAGTGGTTTTTCTGGAGCTGGGGCAGTGGTTACCTGCTTAATTTTTTCACCTAGAATATTATGGTTTTTCTTAAGCCGAGTAGATAAGGAGAAATCAAAGACGTGATTGGCTGTTCTAACAATGCTACCGGCACCAATCGTTGGATCAAGCCCAACTATAACTAAAGTATTTGGATCAACCTCCTGACGAAGCCAAGCAGTAATTTTGCTCAAGAATGGTTTGCTTGGTTCTGAGCTAAAACTAATGTGTAGTACTGGGGCGTCCTTTTTCAAATGCTCGAGATATTCAATCATTTGCGATCGGACCTTCTGGTCGTTTATGTCGAGATTGGCTTGCTTCATTAATTCACTAAGATCGCCAGATAACTTAAGCTCAGTAGCTCCCTTTGCCACCCCACCATCGGACCGAATCTTGTCCTGTCGCAACTTTTCATCAACCTCATTAAGCTCACGAAGCAAATGTCCTATATCGACTGGTTGGATAATCGATAGAGGTAGGGCGTTTGAGCTCAGAGTAGTAGCTTGGTGGCTAGCTGCCATTTTTTATATCCTCAATTATGGCTTTCTTATTTTCTTCAAAATCGCTGAGAATATATTCAAGCTGATCATTAAGGTCAATTTGGTTACCAATTGCTGCTACCAGATAATGGTTTACGATATCGGTCATGTTTTGCTCAAAGCGCTCAATTAGCCGACCTTTTTCAGCCACTATCTCACTTTTTATCTGTTCACTCATATGACTTCGCTGTTCATCTATAGCAGCATTTGTCTTCTTGATCGATTCAATAGCCAGCTGCTTGGCATCATTAATAGACTGTTCGTATTTAGCGAATTCATCCTGAAGTTTTGAGGTAATCTCGGTCTTCATGTATTCATTTAACTGTGAAGTTGTTAGCCTTAAGTCTTGTTGTAAGAACATCGAACTTTCGTTAATGATCTTCTCAAAGTGAAGCCTGCCACGATTTCGTAGCTCTTCCTGAAACTCCTCGTTAAAGATGTGGCCAGCATTTCTCTCTGGCGCATCACCAACAGTTTCAGAAGGCTCTGAATCCGTTGATTTTTGATTTTTACTTGAACCTACTCTAATGGCTAGCCAAATAAAAGCAACACCGCTAAAACTAATTGCTGCGATAATTAGTGCTAACCACCAAATTGTCATGTTTGTTTGCCCACCATATTGACGAATATATTAAACTGGCCTTAGACATCTATAATGCTAAAGCTTCAAGAGTAAGTATACTCCAAATATACCGCCAAGAAAAATAATTAAACCGGCAATAACTGTCTGGGTTAAACTCCTTATAATTGACTTTTTGGATAGTGGATTTCGACCGACCGCGATCATGCCGCTTCGGACCCCACTATAGATCATGCTGGCAGTCAAAAAACTAGCCACCAGAATGATCGTAAAACTGATGTAAATTCTAGCCGCACTGACTGGCTTAGTGGCTATAGCGGTAGCCGCCTTAGATAAAAAGCTCGGTACATAGTCATTCGATTTAATAGCTAGAGGATTACTGGCAATAGCCAGGTCAACAGGGATCATTCCTAGAGATACTTGAACTGATTTACCGAGCGTATTGGTAATACTTGCAGTGCCTAGTGTATTAGAATTGCCAGTAAATGGGAGGGCAGCTTTGCCGATTATTTCTGATTGTCCGCCATCTGCTTTCATTGCTACGCCGTTAATGGCGGATATGGATACATAGTCACCGGTTATAATTGGTCCATTTTGGTCACTGACCAAGACATTAACACGCCCAGATGTAGCCACAAATATCTGCTGTTTGGATACACTTTGAGGGGTAAGAGCAAAAGATGATGAATTTTGCTGAACAGCAACTCCAAGCAAGTTAGTTAGGCGATTCATCGGTAGTGCCTCGACGGTATTCTGCACCCCTGGTTTGAGTCGCACTAACATACCTATATCGACGGTGGAGTCAGCATTATAGCTTTGGGTTACCGATTGACTCTGTTGGCCTGAGTTTGATGAATTATTCTTGGATGAACCAGCCGCTACAACATGCGTATTAAAGCCCATGGCCACTAAGGCGACCAGAGCAATCAGAGATAGGACTTTATTTATTTTTGTTTTTGACATTACCCAACTTTATTATACCTGAGTAGTGCAATAGTTAAGTTAGCTTCTAGGGTGGGGCGTCCAGACTAGTAATTCTGTCGTTGGTAAAAGTCTGTCCCAATCTTAACCTGTTGCCGGTAGCAGGATGATAGTACAGATTCATAGCGCTTACATTGGTGTGTGAGTTACCAGAAGAAGAATTATCCGGAAAAGCAAAGGCACTCGAATCATCGATTAGTAGCGAAACCCACTCATATTGAGCCAGGTTGGTGGTATTCGAGCAATTGTCGGTGGAAAGCGTGGTTAGTGTTTTAGAACCAATTATTATTGGCGCTTGGTTCAAATTATTGAATGTAGCACAAGAAGTCGTGGCGAATTTATAGCCTAAGCCGATTCCGCCCGTACCTGGGGAGTTAATTGGAGCAGCATTACTACCAGCCAACGTAGCTTCAATCGGTGTAACATTCCGCTCCATATTTGCTAGATAAGAATATAGAGCAGTGTGGGGCTGTGATCCGAGTCCTATAGAATAAATGTTTGAATAGTAGGTCGTACCATCATCTCCACCGATGTAATAGGCATAGCCATTGTAGGTGGCGGTAGATATGTAGCCGTAAGCTGCACTACTATTTATATCTCCAACTAGTGAAAAGGTGCCGGTTGACCCATTAGAGTTAATTGGCGCCGCCCAGATGCTATTACAATAAATTGATGAAGTTGCTGTTGTGTCACAATTATCTCCATTTGTGCTTGAGCCTTGCTCACCACCTTGGAAGTAAAGATATCCGTTATAAGCGTAGAGGCTGCCAGATACACCGCCCATTTGATATAACCCGTCTGGATTCACACCGCTTGACCAATTAATAGTTGTGCCTGAAATAGTGCCGGTATATAGAAGATTACTTGATGAGCCGTAGTATTCGTAAATATTATTACCATAAACAGTTGCTGCGTTAGTTTCTGCGTTAGTGGTCTGGACGTTCAAAGGTGGTTGAGTAATCGTAGCTTCACTACCTAAAGTTCCATTGGAATTTAGGTTTACAGCGTAATTGTTCGGGCAGGCTGGGTTGCCAATGGGGACTACAGTATATGATGATACCTTAAACACATAGCAACTCCCAGAAATAAGGGTAAACAGTTTGTTGTTATATATGAACGTATAGGGGTCTGTAAAGCCCGTTATAGAAGAAGTAAAACATCCAAAGGGGCAGTAAGTTTGTACGCCAAAGTTATATGGATCCGATGTACTACCTCCAGTGCTGGCTAAATATGCAAAAACGGAGCCAGATGCACAGGCATTTACAGGGCAAGCGGTACTGGGTGTTGACCCCGTACAAGTACCAGCACAACTAAGAGCACCAGTACTCGGAGATATTGCAGCATACTGGATATCGTAAACGGCGTGCTCGTTTACAGAGTTTGTATCCAATTCGTCAGTTGTGCCTCCAGTTATATACAAATAACCATTATATGCAGCTATACCCGCACTGGCTCTTGGGGTGGTGAAATAAAATGGACTTCCGCTTACAGCCGTTGTTGTACCGTCGGGATTTAACGCATAGACATTAACCGCATTACTGTACTGACTACTCAGACCGTCAGAACAAGTTGTGCTAGCAGAGGCCTTTATACCACCAGCTACAAATAAATACCCTTCGTACGCGACGCTTGAAGTCTGGCCCAAATTTGTACAAAGGCTGGCGGCGGTATTCCAGGAAAGTGTACCCGAGCTAGAAGTAAGGATACCATTACCACCGGCATTTAAAACGTTTGTATAGCCCGCACCAATCATGCTACCGCACATTGGATCTACTGCATTTACAGATGCACCCGTACAACCACCATACGTACCAATGACCCCGTTATTAACATATGCACCAAATCCCCACATGCTGTTATGGAGTTGGATAGCTGGGTTTACTGACGACAAATTAGTAGGCGTGCCCGGTGCGCCAGTAGATGGACTAAGTGGTACTGACCAAATGTCATTTTTAAGATTGCCGCTAGAACAGCCAAAGTTAGTTGACGAGTTGCTAAGTGCAGTACAGCCTCCCATAATATATAAATAGCCGTTGTAGGCGACTGAAGCCGGTTGATACCTACCGCCAATCCCGGAAGTTGAAACTGTTGCCCATGAAAGTATCCCGCCTGATGGCGATAGCTTCCCAACGTAGATATTCGAGTTCAATACTGTACATCCACCTGAAGAATTAGTACCACTAGCGGTGCATCCACCGAATACATAAACATAGTTGTTATATACTGCTGTACTAAATCCAAACATCGCTGTCGGTAACGACGATGTAGATAACCAATTTCCACTCGTAATTACACCGCCGCCCGGCGCGTAATATGATAGGTTTGTAGCAAGAGACCCCCCCGATGAGCCACAAAAATAACCACTTGGTATGCTGCTGCCGCCGGTGCCTACACTACAACCACCAATCATATAAACATTGCCATCGTACGTAAAGTCTCCACCTAAAACCGCACTATACCCGGCTGGTCCAGTGACACCGCTAGAATTACTTATAGCCCCAGTTCGGGAGTTAATCTGGTATTCCTGTGGTGGGCTTGTGGCACCGCAAACATTACCAGTTCCTGGTGCACTACATTGTTGTAATATATAAAGTTCGGTGCCTACAACAACCGCAGTACCACCATACTCGTTACTGGTTAATGTAATTGAGTTGGTGGTCCACGTATTACTACCTATGGTACCGTCAGGAGCAATAGTATCGTAGTAAATGTTCTGCGACATGTCGGCAGTGGCGCTAGAATGACAAGCCTTCGATGCGCTAGCTGCGTTAGTACAGCCACCCATAACATATATGTAGCCAGCATTTACCAACACTGTAGGGTCGTAAAGAACGCCTGACGATGGATAAGCGGGTAGAGTTGATGCCCAGGTATTGGTAGCCAAATTGCCAGCCGAACTAATTTGTGTAGAAAAAGTCTTATTGCAATAATTGGTGGTATTAGGTCCACAAGTAGGGTCTGTCGCGCTATTATGTTGACCTCCAATATTGTATAGATATCCGCCCAAAGCGACTGAGCCACCTTCTCCAACTGGGAAGACAGAGGTTAACGAGTTGGTGGTGGAGCTATACCAAGTCCCTAATGAGCCATTCGAGTTGATTTGGGCATACTCCAGCTGATTGTTACCAGCAAACCCAAAGTTGGTTACGCCTCCCCATTCGTATATATAGCCACTGTACACTGCCATGCTAAAGTTGTCTTGGCTAACACCTGAAGCAGTGGTATTCATAAACATCCCAAGACTACCATCACTATTTATTTGGGCGTAGCCAACATAGTTATAATCACCAGGCGTACCTGAATAGTGATAGCCATCCATTATGTATAGGTGGCCGTTGTAGGCCGTAGCCGATTCACCGTGCATAGTGACTGACGTCATGGTGCCCGAAATATTATACTTAACTCCGCCCGTTACACTCGTCCATGAACCACTGCCGACTGAGCCATCGGCATTGAATGACGTATACTGAATGTCCCCCTGATCTGTGCTGGCAGCACTTATTCCCCCCATTATATAAATATAACCAGCGTAAGCTACCGCAGAAAAATCATAACGAGGGGTTGAGAATGGGTTAGCGTCTGTTACCCAAGTTCCTAAAGAGCCAACGATACTACTAGGTGTACAGCCACCGGTAAACACCGACCCATTACAGATTGGCGCATATTGTACATCGCCGCAATAGTAAGTGCTGCCCGAGCCAGTTGTACAACCAGTTGCACTAGACGAAGTTACGCCACCAAACACATATAGGTAACCATTGTAGGCTATTGCCTGAGAATAGGCTCTGGGTGTGGTGAAAGAAGTTGTCGTCGACCATGACCCAATTGTTCCGCCTCCGATTAACGCATATTGTACATCGCCGCAATAGTAAGTGCTGGGCGAGCCTGTAGTACAGCTGCCCGAGCTGGATGAAGTAACTCCACCAACCGAGTAAACAAGGCCATTATAGGTGGCTATCGCATTACCAGTTCGCGGTGTGGTTATCGCTCCGGTAGCTGATGCCCATGAATTAACATAGCCTCCTGTTATATAGTTGGTCGAAATCGATGTTCCGGTATTATTTACATTTGATTCGTTATTACCGCCAAAAGTTGAAGCTGAACTCACTACAACACTGGGGTCGATTGATACTGGGTAGCTAAGACCTTTCAAGCCAGTTGCTTTTACAGTAACTGTGGTGCCACTAAGTGCGAACTGGGACTTAGCTGGGCCATTGCTACCATTACTCGAACTAATTGTTGGTGGCATAAGTACGAACTCAAGATAAGTCTTCTGAGCTTTTTCCCTGGCAGCAGAAACTTTACTACGGTCGGCATTTGAACCATAGCTAATATTGCCAAATAAAACCGGATTGGCTGAGAATACACCAATTGCTCCGCTTGGCATTAGCCTTGCTTGTAAACTACTGGGCAGATCAAGCTTATATGAGAAGCTAGTGCTGTCGCCAACTGACTTATTTAGAATTATGTCTTCCCTAAGACCATTGCTTTTTACAGTGTAGACCGCTTGTTCATTATGGTTGATGGGATAGACAAACTGGCCATTGGCATATTTAGCTGTAGCTGTTTTAAAGTTTGGCTGAATAGAAAATGAAAGATTGTTTAGGTTATCATAAAAAGTCATCTTTTTATTATTAAGGTTAGCTGGTGCATCAAAGCTGTATGAAGTACTATCACCCCCACCAATCCTGACTGAATTAGAGGCTACCGCGGGCTGGCCCTCCAGCTTCTTATTTAGAGAGTACGTACCAGTTTTCTTGGAGTAGGTTAATGACTGTTTTGCCAGTGCAACGTCAGGCGTGCCGATTAATTTTTGTGCTTCGCTAGAAACCTTATATCTAGGACTAGTTAACGAGCTGTAGACAAAAGCTATGCCTATCACTAAGACTACTGGACCTAAAATTTTTGACACCTTAATTATCTGCTTACTATTAGCTCTTCGTTTTGAGTTTAGGTGTTTAAACGATCGTCTTAAATATAACCTAACAGACCGGATCGAAGATCTTGTCTTTTCAGTATATTTCTTAGTTACCCTAATCGGTTTTTTATGTATTTCCATTAGCCACACTAACAGGTTATGTTATAGGTATAAATTATACAGAAAAATATAACAAAAGGGTAGTGTTTATATTATTTGCGAAAGAACTTTTATGGTTTCTCTAAGCTGCCGCTTGTTTGTGCCTCTACCAAGGGTCATTCTGATAGAACTTCTGGCAAGTTCGTCACTTAAACCGATCGCACCAAGTACATGTGATGGCTCAAGACTGCTAGCGCTACAAGCAGATCCTGCAGCTGCAAGAATATTCTGTTGATCAAGTTTAAATAATAATGCTTCATTGTCTTGCCCAGGAATCGAGAAGTGAACATTATTAGCAATCTTATGTTTCACGTTTCCGTTAATAATAGGCTCTGGGCTTATTCTTTGTAGTTCTTGGTAGAAATAGTCTCTAAGTTCAGTTAATCGTTTTGATTCATCTTTTCGCATCTTTTGAGCAATTTCGAGTGCTACGGCAAAACCGGCCGCATTTACTAAGCTCTCTGTTCCCGATCTTAAGCCGTGTTCTTGGCCACCGCCATCTATTAACGGCTTTAAGATGGTGCCTGCTTTAATAAATAATACCCCTGATTGTTTGGGGCCGTATACTTTGCCGCCGTTTATGGTCATCATATCCACGCCAAGACGGGATATATGTAGGTCGAGATAGTTTGAAGCTTGGCAAGCGTCTGTATGCAGCAAAATGGGCGTAGTTATCCCCTCCTCTAGTCTTTTAATCCTAATTTCGGCGACTACTTTTGCTATTTTCGCAATCGGCTGAATAGTGCCAATCTCGTTATTAACATACATGACGCTGACGAGTATTGTCTTATCGTCGATTTTGCTAAGCAAATCGTTAGTATCAATGATTCCAGTATGATCAACTTTAATAGACTTATGGTGAAAGCTATTTGCCGGATTAATTACTGAATCGTGCTCAATAGCAGATAGCAGTATATTGCCGTCAGGAAATCTGGTGAGTAGGCCTTTTATGGCAAGGTTATTTGCCTCAGTCCCTCCTGCTGTAAATATAATCTCACTAGGCTTAGCACCAATTATGTTGGCAACTTTTGCTCGGGCACTACTAAGAGCCTGCTTAGTCTCTATAGCCCGCGAATAATTTGCTGACGGATTATAGAAAAGGTCACGGTAGAATGGCTTCATTGCCGCCTCCACTCGTTCATCAAGCGGTGTCGCTGCAGCATAGTCCAAGTAGACGACTGATTTACTGGTCATCCGTTTATTCTGCCCCGACACTAAGATTTAAGCAGCCTGAGTCTGGAGCATTTTATAATACTCAGTTTTGACAAGCTTTACATACTGTTTTATGGCGTGATAAAGGTGCTTAGATTCGAGGTCATCGATTCGATGGTAGGACTGGCCGTTTTGTGATTTCAAAACACCACTAGGTCGGATGTTGTACCTGGTTGATACAACAACCCTGTTACCATTTTGGTCCACCCAATCCTCGTGCCAAATCCAGTTATGTTCATCTAGACAGAAGAAATCTCGGTTATGACCGGCTGGAATTGGGCCGAATAGTTTACGCCCAATAGTTGATTCAAATTTAATAAGGTCGCGCTCTATGTCTGCTGCACGTTCTTGCTGAGTTCGAGGTAATAATCTAGGTAAGATTCCCATAATATTTCCTGTTCTTTAAGCTGCCTCACGGCGAATTTCATCAATTTGGATTCTAATTTGTTGGGCATCAAGTGGATTTTCAGCAGTTACAGGAGATATCGGTACAATATCGGCAACATCAATATCTTCGACGTGGCCAACAGTTTGAACTGTAGCAATTTCAGTAGGTTGAATTATGTTAGGGATATCAGGATAGTGTTCAAGCATAACTTCAGCATGATCTAAAACAGATATTCTAGTGCCCATAATTTGCCTTTGCAAACTATCACCCAAAAATTCAAAAGCGCTTCCGACTAATCCCATTACTAATTCCTTTATTAAATTATCTTCTCAGTTAAAAAGAGTTCGGATGCATTAATCGTCGTCTGTTGTGCTAGACGACTAAAGTCCTCACCCCTTAAATCCGCCAAAAACGAAGCTATTAAAGCTATGTTTTTAGGTTCATTTATGGTACCACGTATTGGGCTAGGAGTCAAGAAGGGAGAATCAGTTTCCAGCAATAATCTATTTAGCGGAATTTGCTTGTGAACCTCTGTCAGCTGTGGGTCCTTATTAAAAGTAGCTATTCCATTTACCCCAATATACAACCCGTGGTCCAAAGCCTTGGCAAAATTGGCTAGATTATCTGTATAACTATGCAGCACGCCCCTAAGCTTATTACCTCGATTAAAGTTGTTAAATACTGGCCAAAAGTCTTTAAACGCCTGTCTAACATGGAAGATAATAGGCAAATTATTATCTAGTGCTAGTTGTAGCTGAAACTCAAGCATTTTAATCTGGGTACCTCTAGGCGAGTGTTCATAATAGTAATCTAGACCACATTCACCAATCGCTATAACCTTGTCTTTCTTTACTAGTGAGCTAAAGACTCCAACTTTTTGAGATGAGCCTATATGATCTTTGGCTTCGTGTGGATGAATACCGACGCTTGCCCAGGTGTTAGGTCTCGATTTAACCAGATCGACTGCCAAAATACTGTTGTCAAGCGTACAGCCGACGATAATGAGTTTAGTTACGCTAGCCGATTTAGCTCGTGAGATTAGCTCATCTATATCAGCCCCTGGGAGCTTACGCCACAGTTCGGCTGTGTAATCATCGCCTGCAAGTGGCGAGATCGATTGGATATGACAGTGGGTATCGACCAGGTCCATTGGTCTATTAACTCGCAGGTTTAGTTGTCTCTTTTTTGGGGAAAAGAGTGCTCTTTAGAGGCACTGTTTTACCACCTTCAAAGACAGACTTAATTTTCTTAGCTGTATCTGGCATAAACGGCTCGAGCAGAATAGCGATTTCTAGTAAGCTACCGACTTGGTAAGCTAAAACTTCTTGAAGGTGTTCTTTGTCGTCAGACTTGGCAATCATCCACGGTTTTTCTTCATCAATATACTGATTTAGGCCTCTTACCTGCGACCATACTTCATCGAGTGCATGATCAAAATGACAAGCGGCAATAGCTTGCTGATAAGCAGCTATATCGTGTTCAGGTGGTGGCACTTCACCAGTCTCTCCGCCCTGATAGTTTTCGATCATTGCCACCGTTCTTTGAACTAAATTACCTAGCTCATTAGCCAGCTCATTGTTATAACTGGCTTCAAAGGTAGCCCAAGAAAAATCACCGTCAGAATAGCTAGGAATATGCCTTAGGAAGAAGTAGCGAAAGGCATCGCTCCCATATTCGTTGATTACGTCGTTAGGTGAGACATAATTTCCAAGGCTTTTACTCATCTTTTTACCGTCAATGTTAATGAAACCATGAATATATAGATTCTTTGGTAGCTCTAAACCAAGACTAAGTAGCATTGCTGGCCAGATTGCGGCATGAAAACGGCTAATGTCTTTACCTATGACCTGGAAATCTGCTGGCCAATAGTTTTTAAAGTCGCTGTGCTCTGGATAGCCAAGAACTGTTATATAGTTCATCAGTGCTTCGAACCAAACATACATTATCTGGTTCTTATCTCCAGGCACATCAATCCCCCACATAAGCTTATCTTTAGGTCTTGAGATGCTAATGTCGTCTAAGCCGGACTCTAAAAGGCTTAGGATTTCATTACGCTTAGTGGCTGGATAAAGCTTAAACTGATTATTCTCAATAGCGGTTATTATTTGTTTGGTGTACTTACTCAGTCGAAAGAAGTAGTTATCTTCCTGAATTTTCTCGTATGGGCGATTGTGATTCGGGCATATCCCGCCATTTGCTTTAACTTCAGTTTCGGTAAAGTATGCTTCGTCACCTGTACAGTACCAGCCCTCGTACTTACCTTTATAGATATCCGCTTGTAGGTCTTTCCAGATTAATTTGGCACGGTCTTCGTGTGCCTTGTCTGTTGTTCGAATGAACCGATTATTGCTTATCTCAAGATGTTCACCGAGCTCTTTAAACATATTGCTCATTTTTGCAGCAAGCTCAGCCGGAGTCATACCGAGTTCTGCTGCCTTTTCGCTTATCTTGCCGCCGTGTTCATCAGTCCCAGTAGTAAATATTACTTCCTTGCCTTGAGCACGCGCATATCTAGCGATAACATCTCCAATTACCATTTCCATAGCGTGGCCTAGGTGTGGTTCACCGTTAACGTATGGTATAGACGTGGTCACGTAGAAATGGCTCATTGTTTTCCTTAATCTTAATTAATGCTTAACAGTATATATAAGATAGGCCTCTTGATACAGGGGTTATCTTTTTTCTAGTCTAATAGTTTTATGACTGTCTCGCGTTCAAAATCATCAAGTTCGGCATAAATGTCAGTCTCGTACTTCTCCACCTTGTCATAGATATAGTCTTTATATGACCGAGGAATAACATGAAAATGTATATGATCAATTTTTAGAGCGTTCTGTTCTACGAAAGGACGGTAATTTTGTCTGATGTCACAGCCATCACCCAGCTTACCTATAACTTTTTGCTCGACAAAATATATTAACTCAAATATATCTTGTAGTTCATTTGCTTTTAGGTCCCACGGTTTCTCAATATGCTCCTTGGGTGTAATCAAAAAATGACCAGGTACTTTACGTGGGTCACTAAGAAGTAGCTGAGCAGTTTTATTGGTTTTAATTACCTGCTCAAGTGGATTACAGAACGGACACCCTGTTTTAGTCATTACTATCTATTATATTCTCGATATTGTCTCAGTACAAAGTTTATTCAGATAGTATGGTCTGGAGTAAGCTATATAGATTGTCTTTATCGACTGGTTTCAAGTCACTGATATAGTCTTTTAGGCGGTTCTTGTCGATTACTCTGAGCTGATCACATGCAGCACTAGATTGTCTGCCTAATATTTCAACATTTATCCTGAAAGGCCACGGCTTTATTGCCGTAGTAAGTGGTACTACCAGTACTGTTCGAAGGTTTTCATTCATATCGTTTGGGGACACCACGATACATGGACGAATCTTCTTAAACTCTGAGCCCTCTGATGGCTCTGGATTAAACCAATATACGGCTGACTGTTTAGGAGATCTTATCACTTGGATTTTTGCCATTCTTCAAATGTAGGTCCGTCCCAAGGAATGGCGTCAAGACCATCTGTAAGGGTAGCGTTCATTTCATCGTTAAACTCATCCGAGGGATCACCGTCAGATTCGACTAATGACTTTATTTGAGATGACCATCCCGCGCGTGGGTTAATACTCTTGGATATAATTATCTTCCCATTATTGGCCTCTAGTCTGACTCGGCTTTTACTAGTTAGCCCACTCATGCGAAGAAATTCTTTTGGCAGTCTAACTGCAGTGCTATTACCAGAAGTTGTTAGGGTTGTATCTATTGCATTCATATACGTACATTGTACGCACTCTTATCTAATTTGTCAAGTGTGATTTAAAGTTTTCTATCAACGTATTCTTGGCAAAGCCGCTCAAATACAGAGTTTGTCCATCCAAAGCCCTCCTGTGATGGATATAAGCCCTTTACTGGCGGCTTTTCAGGCGCAACGACGTTATACTTCTCTATGAAGATGTGGTGTTCACTAAACCAGCTCAAGTTAGTTTTTAGCCACTTCATGGCAATTCTTCGGGCATCCTTGTGGTAACCATAACGTTCAAGCCCTTTAATTATGAGGTAGTGAAGTGGCGCCCAACCGTTTGGATAGGCCCATTGCATGGGCATCGACCCTAAGACAAACTGACCGACTGGTAATGCATCAGTTGTCGCCAGACCACCCTTATGTTCGAAGCGTCTTAAAGACTTGACCAGGCTAGCGGCTTGTTGGGCATTTGCCATACCTGACCATAGTGGTGAAAAACCTGCGAGCGACCACACGCCACCTCTTTTTTCTTTGACATAGTTATAGTCAAAGTAGAGCCCACGGGTTTTATCCCACATCAACTCGTCGACTGTAGCTTTTCTAAGCTTAGCTTTATCTTCCCATTTAGCTGCTTCACGTTTGTTTGATAGGATCTTAGCGGCTCTAGCAAAATCCATCTCGTATTTATAGAGTAGTGAGTTGAGATCAATCGGTAGGTAGTTTAGTGCGTGGCGGCCAAATCTTGGCGTCATATCCCAGCCACTTTCAGTTTCCGCTAGATCATGCAGATAGTTAATGTCGTAGTATCTAGATAGACCTTTATAGACCTGCCGTTCGTTAGGCTTTTTAACACCCATCCAAACTGCTTCGTATTCTTCCTTTGCAACTTCTATATGTTCTTTAAGCCACTCTGGCCCAGGATTATATGCAGTGTAGACATCAAAAATAAAACTAGTTAGAAATGGTGGTTGTGACCGCCCCATAAGATAGGTACGGCTAGCGTTTGGAATAACCCTAAATCGTTTGAACAGATAAATCAGATTTTCTAGAATGCCCATTACTAGTTCTTTGTGGTTTTCGTCTAGCAGACTCTGAATCATAAAGTAACTATCCCAATAATAGAGCTCGTTATAGTCAAAGCCAGTGTTCTCGACGAATGATGGCACTAGGTACTTGTGTGGAAGTCCGATTAAGCTTTCATCATCATCGGGATGAAACCTTTCGACTGTCGTCCAATAGTTAGCAATATATTCTCTTGCCTCCTTGACGTCCTCCTCGCTCAGATCAATATCTGATCGAAACGACATGAGAAGTGCCTTGGGATTAAGAATTTTGACAATATTATTTATTTGATTCATCTCAATAACTAGACTAACGATCCTTCGGCTGGTGGTCAAGGAGATCTTAAGATTAGGCTAAGTAATAGACCACTTAATAATTGGCTTAAGCATTAAACAGGCTTATCATAGTATGGTAGTGATAGTGAGTTTTAATAAGAACTGGAAAAATAATGAATAAATCAGCTCTAAGAGCAAATGAAGACGGCTTCAGTGGTGAAGTTGTGGTTCTTATTGTTCTAATTATTGTGCTAGTTGGCGGTATTGGTTATTACGTTTACCATAAAAACCATAAGCCAACTCCTGCAGCAGTTAGTTCTGTTTCGGTAACGAAAACTACTTCAGCTGCGTCAACTACATCTAGTCCTACTTCAAGTACTAATACTAGTCTGCAGAGCCAATTAAATAGCATCAATGCAGCAAATACTCAAGGTAGTTCACAGCTTAATGCTTCAAACTCAGCTATTAATGATAAGTCTACTTTCACGTCAGACTAAATTTTAAGAATAAGAGGAATATAATTTTATGAAAATAAATCTAAGTAAGTTTACTTTGTCGGCTTTTGCGATAATTTCGCTACTGTCTATTGGCAGCATTGGTACTGCATCAGCTATCTCTAAGGCAAAAACTGCTGCGTCGAGTATTGGATCGAGTACCTCGGCAACCCAAACAGCTGTCCAAGCAATTATTTCAAAGGGTGACGCCGAGATTGAAAGGCGTCTAACTACCTTGAATAGTTTGAGTTCAAAGATAAGTTCATCTAGCAAGATTAGTGCTGCCGACAAAGCATCATTAACTGATGAAGTTAATAGCGAAATAAGTGGTTTAAACAGTCTAAAAACAACTCTTGATGGGTCTACTACGATCGCTTCTGCCAAAGCAGCAGCACAAAGTATTTTTAATGACTACCGGGTCTACGCCCTGATTGTGCCAAAAATCAGCCTTATGCAAGCCACAGACAACCAACAGCTAGTCGAAGCTAGGCTGGCTACACTTGAGACCAATCTAGGCACAAGGATAAACAGTACTACAAATGCATCTCTCCAGGGCGATTTAGCTTCAATGATAACTGATACACAGTCGGCTCAAGCACTATCCTCAAGTGTAGAGACTAGTGTTGTAGGTCTACAGCCTTCAGACTATAACTCTGACCACACGCTTCTTATTCAATATTTTACCAAGCTAAAGACAGCATTAGCCGATAATCAGACGGCTGCCCAACTTGGTAAAACAATAGTTAGTTCGTTAACTTCTTCCAAGTAGGAATTTCAAAGCAAAGAAAAACACCCCAGAATTATCTGGGGTGTAGTTGTTAGTCTTAAATCTAATACTAACGTCGGCTGTCGTTGTCGCGAGGTCGTGCTTCGCTAACAATGATAGTTCGGCCATCAAGTTCTTTGCCGTTTAGGCTCTTGATAGCTTCCTGTGCTTCGTCGTCAGTTGACATCTCAACAAAACCAAATCCCTTTGATCGGTTTGTTTCACGATCAAAAATTACGTTTGCTGAGCTTACTGTACCGGCGGTTGCGAAAAAGTCTCGCAATTGGTCGTCGGTGACGTTCCATGACAATGATCCAACAAATAGTCTTGTTGCCATTTTTACTCTCCTGTTTACTTGCTTGGAGGTAATCTGGCAATCCAGTTAGCTGCTCCCCGAAGACACTTATATTCTTTAAATCCTAGAACCGAACTAACGTTACTTAGCAGCTTTATCTAGTTGGCATAAATATAACAGATAAGTTATTTGAATAGCAAGAGTATTTTTTGTTGCCTTAAATTATCTTAAATATTTGGCTATTACACCTCTAAATATGTTCGTCTACTGCACTATACAAAAAATAGACTTTAGGTTATCTTGCTAGTGCTAGTTGAGGCGGGGCTAAGATTGTCCCGCCTTCTTCTGCACCTAAAGCATAGGCTGCAAACATAGCTGCAGCTCCAACCCGAGAAACAGGCTTCGGCCGTATCCACAATGAACGACGCTGAGCTAGTACTTCTTCGGTGACATCCAAGTTGATTGTCTGCTCTAGGGCATTGACTACTATTCTGTCACCGTCTCTGACCAGCGCGATTGTGCCGCCAACATATGCCTCTGGTGAAACATGAGTTACATTAGGGTGTCCGGCACCGCCTGATTGTCTTGCATCAGAAATCAATAGTGTTCTAGCTTGTTCATCTCCAGCGTTAGCGTTTCTCAAGTTCTGCAGTGCTTTGTCAATTTTTAGTAGTTCTGGCATACCGGCCGCTTTTGGCCCAAGGTTTCTGACTATTACAGCCTTGCCGTCAAAGACACTAAAAGCATCTTTTGCGGCAATTGCGACTAATGCATCGGGTTCGCTTTCGAATACTACAGCCTTGCCGTCAAAGTTGAGTTTTTCTGGGTCATTTACTTTCATCACACAACCATTCTCGGCAAGATTGCCGTGCAGGATAGTAATATGGGCCCGCTCGAGTATTGGATTATCTTCAGGAAAGAAGAAATGGTTTTGACCTTTGGGGTTATATGGCTCAATTGGATCAACATCGGAATAGGCTTCGCCAAGGGTTTTACCCTTGTTCATTGTACGAGTATCAGGGTCAAGCCTATCTTCATCAAGTAACTGCCGAATTGTACCCTTTACGCCACCTAAATCGACGTATTCCTGCCAATAGCCATCAGGGGCATTGGGTTGCATCTTAAGCCTAAAAGGCGTGCGGTTAAATATTACATCCATTTCTTTATACCCATAAGGCACTTCAGCAACTTTAGCTAGAGCGAGTAGATGAAGAACTGCGTTAGTAGATCCACCAATTGTAGCCAGCACAGTAACGGCATTATCTAGTGATTCTTTAGTTACTATATCCCTTGGCAATAGCTGATTCTGCATGGCATGCATTAAGGCATCGATCGAATCGATCATAACTCTGTCAGTTTCGGCAGTATTGGCTATATTATTACCCGAACCTACAACACCAAGACCGATGACCTCATTAATTGAAGCCATGGTGTCAGCGGTAAAGACTCCATTACAGTTGCCTGGGTTAATAGCAGCTCCGCAAATCTCTTGAAGTCTAGCCCCAGAAATTTGACCTAGTTGCTCTTGCGCTTTAGCGGTAAAGACATCGAGTATTCCGAGTCTATTATCCTTATCTTGCGGATCCCTACCTGTTGGAGCTGATCCTCCGGGTACAACTACAAAAGGCCGATTGAGTATAACCGCAGCCATCATCATACCTGGAAAGCCTTTATCGCAAGCTGGGATAGCGACGACACCTTCGACACCCGCACCATATGCTGTATTCTCTACTTCGAAAGCAATGGCGTCCCTACTCCGTAAGCTAGCAGACATTTCCGGATAGCCATTGGTAACGCCGTCGTTAACGCCGCTAACATAAAAAGTATTAGGACTCAACCCAAGTGCACCCAAGTAGAACCCAGCTCGTTGGCCTATACCATCCCTAGTGTGTGTATGGCATGAGCTTCCTTCAATATAGTTAACCGCTAGCCCAACTTGTGGTAGTTGAGGATTGCAGGGAGTTACTTGCATCATCGCCTCAGCAAGCGGGCCATCTAACATCCCGGAACCAGGACGTCTTAGAGAGTCTATAGACACTTGCGTCCATTGACTACGAACTAAATCCAAATCTTCCGCAACCTCGTCAGTTATGCGTATAAAATCCGTATCAAAATCTATCGGCTCACCTTCGCTACAAACCATACCACAGCTTCGCATAAGATTATCCTCGATTATTTAATTTAGATTATCTACCATTTTCATATAGTTGCAAGCTTAAGAATAACAAATACTTCTAATTTTACAGAGGTTGTTGTGATTATGCTCTTTTGTGGCCTCTAACCACAAGTATTGTAAAGATTGTTCCTGACAGTATTGCACTACATACAGGTATTAAAAGTAGCGTACTATCACCACGGCCAACAGAAATTGTAGATAGTACCGCTGCTATGGTTGCGGTTAACCAACTAATCTTTGTTTCTGTGCCAGGTGAGACATAGGCTTTTTTGATAGTCGGAATAAATGCAATGATACCTACCAATAAATTGCAGTACAAGGAAGCCAAAGGAGTTTTTAGTAGAGCCCAAAGGATAAGACCTAGAATTGCACCAGACACACATATTATGTCTATCCTAGATTTCCCTCCCACGCCTTTTTTGATAGACAAAGCGAATATTATAAAAGTAACCAATGTCCATGAATAAATTAGCCATAGAGACGAATGAGCATTTAGAGCAATCTGATTAGCGAGGTTTATAACATTCAAGCCAAAGAATAGCGCCCATGATATACGTTGTGGCTTCGTTCTGCCCTTTATAACGTCTTTTATATAAGGTATGTCGCCTACTATGTAAATTAGGCCACTTAATACTCCAACGAATTCAAACATAGCCTAAGCATAACAAAAGCAAAATAAAATGACCTCCTTTTTAAAGGGGTCATGCACTAATGCTGAAGCGCCTCGAAAAAAGTTCACCCCTCATTAGGGAAGAAATAGCTAGGTGGCATGATTTACTCTGAAAGGTCTATCTTTACTTTAAGCAGACTAATCTAGGCTCTCGAAGTATCTAGCTACTAAGGCTGTATACCCTGCTAGTGCAATAAGTGAAAAACTAACCTTTTAGGATACCTGTGACTCTGCTCACATACATCTTCTGCCAATTGGAGTGTAATAAGAGTAGTTGGACAAGGAAGGAGGATTCGTGAATGAAGAAGATCTGTGTTTTATTATACGGTATTAGCCTACTAAGCATTAGCCTATACGGTTTATCAAATCACTCCTATTACGTACGGATACTGATAAACCTCGGAGGGTCTTATATGGTTGTCCGTATAGCCTTGGTTATGGCCTTGGTGTTCTACGCTTTTATTCCTTGGTTACGAATATATTTTACGAGGAGTCTGCTTGGTATTTGTGGAGTGACGTTGTTGGCACTAGGGATATTTACGACACTTTCGCCGAGTCTGCTTGGTCATCTCAACGCTTGGGTACTGCCTGGAGACGACCTGGCTCTTATAGAGGCTGGTATTTTAGCAATCGTTTTAAGTGCGGATCTTTCTGCTCGAAGAACTAGGCTTATGGCTGCAGGTTACGATTATTTACAATCCCTATTAGTTACTCCGTCTAGGAGGTTAATACATTCGCTGGATGGCCAAAAATTTCAACTTCATCACACAGGTGCTGGACGGAAATAGATCAGTATTAAACTTAGAAAGGAGGACGTGAGTATGCTTTTAGGAATAGCGATTATTTTAGGGATTTTGTGGTTATTGGGTATATTGGTAATCCATATTACCAGTCCCCTGTTCCACTTAATACTGGTAGTAGTAATAGTAATCTTTATTTACGATTTAGTGGTTAGGAGACGAAGAGCATAGAACGCTAATACATTATGTTTGATAGATAAAAATGACTTCATTTTACAGAGGTCATAGTGCTTACACCACACGCACCTCGAATTTTGTTCACCCCTCATTAGAGATGAAATTGAGCGTTGGCATTATTTACTCGGGGAGGATTATCTATATTACCAACAGGATAAATGTAAGTTGAAGAAGAATGTAAACTAATAGAAAACCAAGAGCTCGGCTATTTATAATTCCAAAAAATTGTCTTTAACAAGCTTAACTATTACATTAAACTTTTGAGAGTTTAATCTACCTCGCCTTTTTACGATAATTGTGTCTTCTGCAGTAAAAAGTTTCTCAGTACGTACATAACTTTTTAAAGGTAAGTTCCCCTCTTCAAAATCTGATGTGTCGATCGAAACACTTTTTTTACTAATTCCTTGTTTTGATGTTATTTGACAAAGTATTAAGTCACCATAATCAGTTGTAGCCAGAACTATTGCTGGTCTCAATTTATTGTTAGATAAATCAGAAAATGGAAAAGGTACAGCAACTACATCGCCTATTACAAATTTGCCCATGCTTCATCTTCTCCTAGAGAATTCCAATCTCTTGCTAGGGCTTTTTGGCTTAATGCGAGTGTCTCACTGATTTCTCGTTTCTTTTTCAGTGGACTTATTTTTAGACCACCGTTTACGAGCTTAATCTCAACATCTTTATCAATCCCGCTTTCCTCAAGTATCACCTTGGGTATACGTATCCCTCTAGAGTTACCTATTTGAATAATAGTTGATCGCATAGTAATTACATTATACCTACATATGCGTGTTGCTGTCAAGCAAATTTGTTAGCTTATGAGTAAAAAGGAACTCTGATTTTACGGAGGTCATAATGCCTATAGTGGAGCACCTCGAAAAAAGTTCATCCCTCATTAGAGATGAAATAGATAGGTGCGCGTTTCCAACTTGTTTTTACTTTCTGCCTAGAATAGCTTGGACTGAGGAGATAATGGATAAGGCTCATATAGTACATCGCCTTGCCTAACGATGAGCTGGCCATTTCGAGCTGGCCATTCCTCTGAATACCATACTCCCGTATATACTCCGTCTGGGCCAGCTTCGGCCTCATGGATAATATTACCGCTAATATAATTGAAAGAAAGAGCTCTATTTGGATCATACACTTTTACTAGTCTTAGCTTTGAGTCGGTAATTTCACCAGTGAATGATGCATCACCCAATGAATCTGATATTGTGCCCTGAATTTTACTACCATCTCTCACTGACGGATGTACCTCAAACAGCCCTTCTGGTCGACATTCGACTCTCCAGCTTCCAATCAATGCCGGTGGAGGACCACCCACCGTTACTCTCCCCGTGGTTGCAGTCCTATATCGCCTTATTGTTTGTTCACGTTCACCTATAAATGAAGGGTCAGGATCCCCTGGCTCAATATGCTGCACTCTTCTAGATGCTATGTTGTCAGATAAAAGAAGGCCGCGTTCTTCTGGTACTGCTACTTCTCCATGCCAATATTCAGTGACCCCGAGATCAGAGACAAGGTCTGGAGTTAACATAACGTAGTCACCGTGGGCAGCGCCAATAATTGCTAAGGCTGGCATATATTTTCTTAGTCTCTGGACGATTAGATCTTCCCTCTCAACTTTAAATATATAGTCAGCAATCGCTTCAAGCGAAAATCTAATCTCCGAGACTTCACTTTCTCTACCCTCTTCAATGGATAAGTCAGATAAACCCAATTCTGCCTTTGTTAATTCATCAGCCAAGTTGCGTTGCTGGTCGAATTCAGCATGCAATTGAAGGCTGTCGAGATAAGCTACGGCGTGACCTCTAGCCCTGATTGCATCTACTATCTCTCCCCAATATGCCATGTCTTCCTCCCTGAAGATGAGCTCCTGCATATCTAGATCTTCGAATTGTTCTTCAATAGTTTCAACGGCTACAACCGAGTTAGGTGGTAGCTTAGATATATCGTCTATTATTTCCTGAGCAGGGACTATTTGGGACCTTTCAAGTTCGAAACCACCAAAATTAACAGAGAGTCCGTGCGTAACACCATATAGTTTCATAATAAAAATCTTAAACTACATATCGAACGAAGGCAAGCTTAAGCAAAACAAAAACCTCTGATTTTACAGAGGTCAAAGTGCTTACGCCACACGCACCTCGAATTTTGTTCACCCCTCATCGAGCAAGAAATAGGTAGATGGCATGATCTACTCTGGGAAGATTATTTGTATTACCAACAGGGAGAAACTAACATTAAGAAGTTGAGTATCCCCTAGGGGTTATCACTTACGTCCATATGGTGTAAGCTTTCACTAATGTTGATAGATTTTGAACATGCAGGATCTCCAGTTTTAATTGAAGGTTTTGATGGGGACCATATCACTAGAGAAATAGAGCGAACTAGTGAGTTTTATGAGATCGAATTGCTCAGATACATTGGTAATCTATATCGTACAGGTACTACTATCGATGTAGGGGCGTTTATAGGTAACCACAGTGTATATTTTGGAATGTTTACTGAAGCAAGCAAAGTAATTGCTGTAGAACCTAATCCATTAGCGGTAGAGCATCTACGTAGAAATATTGAAAGCAATAATTTATGTGCAAGAGTAGATGTAGTGCAAGCTGCTGCTGGAGCAATAACAGGGGAAGTCGGCATTAAGCAAGGTAGAAGAAGAAATAGAGGGCATACTGTTGTTGTTAGCGGAACGGATGTAATTTTACGAACAATTGATGATATCGTTGGTGACGATGAAGTATCCGTTCTTAAAGTTGACGTTGAAGGCTATGAATTAGAAGTACTCAAGGATGCGGGTCAATTATTGTCCCGCCAAAATCCACACGTATTCGCTGAGGCTAGATCAAGAAGTAAAAAGAGATTATTAGATGAACATTTAGGTGGCTTGGGTTATAAGCCAGGGTTAGCTTTCAAGAATGGTGCACCAGTCTTTTCTTATAGAAAATGACCTCGAATTAACAGAGGTCAAAGTGCTTATGGTGGAGCACCTCGAATTTTGTTCACCCCTCATTAGAGATGAAATAGATAGATGGCATGATTTACTCTGGGAAGATTATCTATATTACCAACAGGGCGAAAGTAGTGTTAAGGAGTTAAGTATCTCCCCTAGGGGTTATCACTTTTAGATCAACTTAAGCCCAAGAGAGCTCTACGCCTACTTCTTTGCCAACTACAGGATATGGAGATATGCCTCTTTCTGCTCTCCAGTCCGCATTTGGTGCCTCTTCTCTCAAATCTCCGTCAATTATGTGTACAGCGACGCCCATATCTATAAAGTGTTCAGCCGCTCGGTCCCTTAAAGCTCTATACTTTGCCATTTCGTCTAGAGGCAGACACGTATCATCATATCGAAACTCCCAAACTGTGGCAGAATGTGTTAATCCACCCTCAGCACTTTCAGTAGCTCGTTCTGTTATATTGGCTACCGTTCCATCTATCTCACATTCAACGAATGCCGTGATGGCACTTTGCTCTGCTACATCTTGTTCGGTGCGACTTTTTTCATCTTGCTCGTCTACTCTGCCTTCCTCTGCTCGAGCTACTCGAGCCTGCTCAGTTTTTCTTTTTAATACTTCTACAAAACCTTGTGCCATTAGGGACCTCCATTCACAAGATATTTTCCTCCAATAAAATAGTAATGCAAGCTTAAGCAAAACAAAAACCTCTGATTTTACAGAGGTCAAAGTGCTTATGGTGGAGCACCTCGAATTTTGTTCACCCATCATTGGGGAAGAAATAGGTAGATGGCATGATTTACTCTGGGAAGATTATCTATATTACCAACAGGGCGAAAGTAGTGTTAAGGAGTTAAGGATACCCTAAGGGCTATCACCTACTTCTTCTAGACGATGTCATAGCTTTCCAAACAGGTACACAAGCAATTGATAGGTCTTCGAGATAATGCTCATATGCATGATCGTCTTGATCAGGTTGCCTAAACGTACCACTTGATACTGCTGCCTGCATTATCAAAACTTGTTTTACTTCAAATGCTTTGACACGATTTAAAAGATCTACGCCTTCAACACCTTCAGATTTAAGATGACTATGAAATCGATATCCCATTTCGGCCGCAATAGCCTCAAATGCTTTTGTGTCGCATAGGTTAAAGTTAGCTAATAGACCATCAACCATTAGGCCCCAATTTTTTCGATGCTCGTGAGTAAAGCCTTCAGGGGGCGTGCATTTAGCTGGATCGAAAGGAAGATAGGATGGTGAAGAATCTATGAGTTCAGTAACTTCGGCAGTATGTGTAGTCCATCGCCCTCTATCATGAAGGTCTATCGTGGCGAGATCAGCACGTAATACAAGTCTATCAGCGGCATCCTCTGGATCTTCATAGAAACGTGAAGCTTTGCTCATAGCCATTACACCTGCTTTATATGCTGCTACTGCAACATCTGCAACAACTCCGTGAATTTCGGTCGTTAAGTCAGTATCTGGTGGTACTGGGCTATCCGAAGCTGACTCTATTACACCCCATAATACTGGAGTAGCGTTAACTAATTCTGCTTGTACGTCAGCAATTGGCATAATCTAACCTCTTTTAGTAAAGAAAGTATCTCACTAAAATATTTTGGTCGCAAGCTTAAGCAAAACAAAAACCTCTGATATTACAGAGGTCATAGTGCTTATGGTGGAGCACCTCGAATTTTGTTCACCCCTCATTAGGGATGAAATAGGTAGATGGCATGATTTACTCTGGGAAGATTATCTATATTACCAACAGGGTGAAAGTAAGATTAAGGAGTTAGAGACTCCCTAAAAGTTTACGCCCCTGTGGCTTTATCTCTTTCGCTTGCAATCTTGTGTGGTTCTGAACCTACACCATATCTACTTGCTAAGTAATTAGGGAATTGCTCTCTGATCCACCCACTCCAAGAAGCACCATCAACACGTGGAGCTACATCTTCTAGTATTTTAGACCCTAATCCTAGAGCGGCATCAATGTGCCCTTCTGAATGCATTCTGCCCATCATTGAGTCTAAATCTAATCCTAGTGCACTTGCACCGTGACTAGTCGCTTCACTAAACGTATCCGTAAGAACTACTGATACAATATTTGGGGATAATATACCCATGCGAAAGCCTTCAATACCTCTAGGATTAACTCTTACATTCTCATTATCACCAATAAATAATGGAACGTATTCTAAATCTGGCATTTTCATACTCCTTTGGTGAAATATTATTATACTTAGATTATGAATTTGCAAGCTTAAGCAAAACAAAAACCTCTGATTTTACAGAGGTCAAAGCGCTTATGCCAAACGCACCTCGAATTTTGTTCACCCATCATTAGGGAAGAAATAGCTAGGTGGCATGATTTACTCTGGGAGGATTATCTATATTACCAACAGGGAGAAACTATGATTAAGGAGTTGAGTATCCCCTAGGGGTTATCACCTTAGTAAATCTTCAATAAACTTAGCTAGGCCATCATTGTCTACTGTTTCAATAACCTGATCAGCTTGTGATTTAAGTAAGTCTGTGGCGTTACCCATAGCAACTTTTAAACCAACTGCTTTAAATAAATGAACATCATTATTCCCATCACCTACTCCAATGGTTGCCTCTTTTTTAATACCAAGCACCTTTAATAACTCTGTGATTACATGTTCTTTGGTCGCATATTTATTTGTTATATGAATGTCTATATTCTTATATGTCCAGGAAGGAACCTCAGAAGCTATAACACCTTCAAGCTTATCCAGTTCTGACATTATTGCTTTTGTGTCTTCGGGGCTTACTTGCATAAGATACATAACATTAGCTTCACTTACATCAAACCGTGTAGAAGCAGGCTTGCCCTCGCCAACTAATTCATTATTGATTAAGAGTTCATAATCGTATGGATTACAGATTTTCAATATTTCTGTTGCGTCTTCAGGGCTAATAAGGCAATTCCAAAGTATTTTCTTGGTGAGTGGATCAATGATTTCAGTACCTGCTGATATTACGCAAGGGTCAACCAAACCTAGTGCACCTAATATTCCTGCTGCGTTAGTAATGGGTCTGCCTGTAGCTGCACAAAATTTGTACTTCCTTTCGGCTGCCTTAATTGCATCAATTAATCTTTTGGTTGGTAGGGATTGTTGGGCATTGGAAATAGCAGTACCGTCAAGATCAAATATTACTGCTTTATACGTCATTGTAAAATCATATCAAAATGTAGAAATAAGACCTCATTTTTCAGAGGTCATAGTGCTTATGGTGGAGCTGCCGGTGATTGCGACCGGGTCCGTCAGTTTATCTTGGTTAGTCTTCTACAGGCATAGTCAGTTTTTTAAATCTTTAGAGATGGTTATCTAAACCGACAAACATTCCTTCTCTGCAACTCGAAAAGTCTTAGCTAATTATCATCAAGCGGTAATAACTAGAGCGTCCAGAAAATATAAAACACCAACGGCACTATCTGAAATCGTACCAGGCATTGTCCCTAGCTATATGCAGGAACTGTCGCAAGAGGAGCAAATGTAAAAGCAGCTACTACGTTTGCACGTAGGCTGTCGCGAAATGCTACCAACCTGCTAGATATAGAGTTTGCATCTATAAATTTTGTCTATAACGCTGACAAGCGACCTGCTGATCTAACCGATAAAGTCCAACGTCGAGCTTAACATTCAGCCCCATCTATGGAATATTATAGCATAAACGCTAAGATAATGCACTACTTTATACTTGTTCGGTAAATACGATCATCCGCTCATTAAAACGACTAGTCCCTGGGATAACATCGCCGGTGCAGGTAATCAAGTTTAGTCCAGGCTTACTAGGGACAACCGGACTTATTGCAGCGTTCATATCCACTGCATTGGTTTTGTATACTACTGTCTTAACAACTTTATAGTTATATATTGTACCGGCACCCGTTTGAATTGATATCATATCTCCAGGGGCTAAGGTCTTAAGCCCATAGAATACTCCATGAGATGTCCAGCTAGAAACATGACCATCAATCAGTACGGCGCCAGGTTGACCAGGCAGTGCTGACTCGTTATACCAAGCGGTATCATATATATTACTCGGTGTTCCAAGATTGCCATTTGATGTTTCGCCAACCGATAACACTCTAGATTTCACCTTTAGTTTAGGAATAATTAAGTACCTAGGATGCGTTGGAGCGACAACGTAGTTTGTTACCGCTTTAGACGATGGTGGAACAGTACTAGGAGTATCTGATTGCCCAGGATTCTTACTAGCAGAGTTTGCTACTGCCGTAAGCTTAGTTGCTTGTACCTGCGCTTCATGATCAGCTTTAAGACCCATTATAGATATTAGCCCCCCGCCCAGAAATAAAAAGACAGCCAGTGCAATTAGTAAAATCTGTGTTCTGGAACGTTTGAATTTAGATTTCTTGGTAATTTCGGGGGCTTTTAGAGACTGCCTGGCTAAAACGGCCGACTTAGATACACCTAAAGTTAGCGTTGCGGCTGACAGGACTTGTCTTTTTTGAACTATTGGGGCTGACTGCAACTGAATGTCGCTTAGCGTGGGTTGCTGAACAGCCTGTGGCTGCTTGGGTGGTGGAGATACGTCATCTATTAATCCTCTGGGCCGAGTTTGTGTACTACGAACCACTGGGCGCCTATAACCATCAAAACGGTTGGAGATCGGTCTACGCTGATAACCTAAGAACTGGCTATCCATTGCTAGACCGTTATTAGATTCCGCCATCTGATTTAATGCCCTCTTGTTTTTAATGTCTATACGTCTGAGTTCGACCTATCGTCGCTTCTTGGAAATCGATGAGCCACCGAGTTTACGGGATATCATATATATTCCTGCTGCTGCAGTCATGCTACCGATCAGTGTCATGCTGAAATGTGAACTGATTAAACCAAAGCCTGTGTTTGGCGCTCCAGGAGCTGCTACCTTGCTGACGTATGTAAGTACCACATCATTGCCATCACCACCCTTGTATGAAATCTTGAACTGATAGCCATTAAAGGTGATTGTTGAACCTTCTGGAAAGCCAGAGAATGTATCGGTGATCGGGCTATTGCCCTGGTTGTTTATTATCTCAAAGGCCTGACCTTTGCTGGGAATAAAGCCATCAACTAAAGATAGCTGTAGAATCCCCTGGGTCGCCGGTGAACCACCGTTATCTAAGATAACCCTATTACCTGCGGTTACTATTAGTTGATCATAGCCACTACAAGCAGTCGTTCCACCAATTTCGGCTTGATATATTCCACCTTCGTTAAGATTACCTGTTTCGGTAATACAGCCTGGACTGTGACCCGGAGATACCGTTCCGCCTGGATCAACGAGTAATGAACCAACTGTGCCGTCACCTTTTAGAATTCCGCCATTTTTTACTTCTGTAGCACCGCGTGTACCATCGATTATATATTCATTATTATTGCCAACAACTACGCTTTGGTTAGGTTGATTGTCGCCAGTCGGCACAGTAATTACATGGACGGGAGAAGAATAAGTACCATTTGCTGTAGACGAACTGTTACTAGACGAAACGATTACTAAGTTACCGACAACACCTGCATCTATACCCAACGTATAGGCACCACTTAGCGGACCACTGACTGTTATGGTACCGTCTGTGCTAACGGTTGAGTTTGCTGTAAGCGTTAGGTTCCCTGTTAGGTTAATGCTAGCCGTACTATCATATTGATTTGAAGCACCATGACTACAATCTGCAGCCGTGCTAATAGCATCAGTTCCGGCGATAGTAAGATTGGTTGCAAAGTTTCCGCCATTATAGCCACAAAGAATGAGGTTACCGGTATTTTGAACCATAACGCTAGGTACTGAACCCAGACCGTTCTGGATAGATAGTAGTTTTCCGCCAGGCCCAACTATAACGCTGCCATTCCAGCCACTATTACTACTTGTAGCCAGGTTTAGTGTTGCACCCGAGTTAACTGTAATAGTTCCACTGCCGGCAATATTACCACCGTTATTGTTGACGCTCAGTGAATCACTTCCAGAACCAATGCCAACATTTTGTGATGAGGTGTCTAGAACTGGGGTGTGGTTAGCATCGCCGAGATTAAAGGACCCAGTACCCTGAAAAGTCTGGTCGGCATAAAGACTAACGTCTGTATCAATTGTTGGGCTATTAGCACCACTGACAGTAATGCCATGATTTAAATAAATAACATTCCCTGATGAGGGCACAATTGTATAGTTATACCCTTGAGAACTAGTGCCGTTGAATAATAGATTATAGACTGCTAAACCTGTATGGCTAGGAAAGCTGTTAGTTAATGCCCCAGAGATGTCATCTGTAAGAGTTACATTCTGAGACAAGGCACTACTTGGGAAGACCAATGTATCATCATCATCAGGTTGTGGTGCACCACTACAGCCATTCCAGTTTGCTGCGTCAGAGAACAGACCATCACCGCCAGTTCCGGTCCAAGTACAGGTATAAAGATTATCAGCGCTTGCTTTGGCTGGGTTACCTACCAGAAGTAATATTGATCCGACAGCTAAAACGAGACCGACAGCTAAGATGCCAATGCGAGACAATTTCATTTTTTTATTTTCCTTTTGATCTTTTTGCGTACTCTTACAGAATACCCCTTGTGGTCTCGTCAAGCAAAACTTATCCACAACTTAAGTACTAAGAGCTAGGTGTATTTTTAGCCACTCATCAAGACTAAAGCTTTGCGGCCGTCGTCCAGGATCAACCCCTATATTCTGAAGCCTACTCCTAAGTTCATCCCTGTCAGTATTTTCTATGGTTGAAAGATTGTTAAGTATGGTCTTACGTTTTGACATAAAGCCTATTCTTATTAACCTAAACAAGGCTTTCTGTTCATCTAGTTCAAGAGGTAGATCGGTCTTTCTTTTTAGTATCACTACTTGTGAATCTACTTTAGGTCGTGGATCAAATTTATCTGCCGTAATTATTGCACCTTTTTGGACGTCCCAGAAATACTGGCTTATTAGCCCTAGCACAGATAAATCTCCTGGTTTGGCACTCATACGCTGAGCAATTTCCTTTTGCACAAGCATTACGGCAATTACTGGCCTATTGGATGATTCACTAATTTGTCGTATTAACTTGCCTGTTAGGTAGTAGGGAATATTAGCTACGATTTTGTAGTCTTTGGGGAGACGATCAAAGTCAAAGTTCAAAATATCTTCATTAATTACTTCTAGACCAGGAATATTCATTTGAACTAATCGAGTATATAGGTTTTCGTCGAGCTCTACGGCAATTACTTGGGCAGCATCCTCAAGAAGTAGGGTCGTTAGATTAGCCGTCCCTGGTCCAATTTCCAGAACTACGTCCTCGTCACTAAGTTCAGCACTTTCACAAATATCTTGTAAGGCACTGTCGTCAACTAGCCAGTGTTGGCCAAGTGATTTTCTTGGTGCGGGGTCTTTACCAGTTGCCATATGCTACCCAGTGGGCATATGCATTACCCCAGCTACCATACCGACCATTAGCGTAGCCGCTACACCATCTTAGCTGGGTGATTGGGTTTGTGGCCCAGTCCGCCCCAGCAGAGGACATCTTTGATCCAGGTGTTGCCTGACATAAACCATAACCAAATGAAGTGAATTGATTATCCGGGATGGCAGGACATGAATGTTCACCTTGTGCCTTTGTAGGACACCAGCCTGATTCGTGGCTAATAATATAATCGGCGTACTGGTAGTCCGATGGAGCAATGCCAGCAAGAGCCATATCTCCTTTGATACCACTAAGGCTTGTACCTATGACAACTATCTCGGTGACTGGCTGTTGAGTAACAACGTCTTGAATCTTGGTCTGAGATACGGCTATGCCATTGTTCAGTTGTTCTTGATAAGTTATAACCTCAGTGCCGCTGGATCCTTGTTGCCTAACAGCACTAGTGCCATAAGCCAAAGATGGATCACTGATTGTTTGAATCGGCATCGCAATAGTTTGAGTTATTGATTCAATCTTAGTCCCCTTTCTAATTATAAATACCTGAGTATTATTGATTAGCGGAGTCGATAGACTAGGCATAATTTGATCTGTAGGTGCTACGCTAATTTTTTCGTCGTTAATTAAGTCAGCCACGGTTTTTGCATGGGTCCTTAGCGCCAATGGTGTGCCATATAGATTGAGAGTTACAGGCGTCGCTCTATTTATAACTACTTGTTGGCCAATCGCCTGGGCCTTAATGAAATTATCGGTCGGCACTATGGCAACATTATCTTCTGGGTATACATTTACCCCGGCTTGCTGTGCTATGGCTCGAGGGGTCGTTGCAGCACTCTGGGTAAAGATTTGATTATTGCCATCGACCACCTCCACTGGAATCGCCCTGAAGATATTGACCCTGAAATCGTCTTGGTTTATTGGTGTTGTTAAACTTGGCTCAACGACGTCTCCCTGATTAAGCGTAATGTCTAGCTTAGATAGTAGTGTGCCGACAGTTTTATCGTTGGTTGGTACAACTTGTTTAACGCCATCATGGCTAACAATTACAATCTTAGAATTAGGAGTAACAGTAAGCTGTTTTGTGTGCGAAAGAAAATGATATGCAAGCATTGTCGAGGCAAGCAGAATTAGAAAGGTTATAGCTGGCACAGCAAATGGGTGCTTGCTCAGTAGTTTTATTCTTCGAACGTGGCGTCTCCGCCAGCGATTAAACTTAAACTTAGGTTTAGTAGATTTTAACTTCATAAAATGTATATATCGCAGCTAGTAGAGATCTACTCTGTCGGATACCCGGATAACTATTTGAACAAGGGTGACCTGGAGCCTATGACATATAGACTATTGTATCAAAATTAGCCACCCACCGCTAAAGATAGGGCCTCTCAAGTTTTGAGCAGTTTATCATGACTACTGAGTATCAATTTGACGTCATCGGCTAGTTTCATGTTTTTTAGTTCAGATGGACTAAACCAACCAGCTTCAATGATCTCATACTTTTGCAGGGTTAAGTCTGGGCGAGAATTAAGATGAACTGAGTATATATATCTAGTGGATGTAGACCGTTTCTTGTTATAGTTAATCGTCTCAATATGGGTTAACAGATTAATGTCCAGATTAATGCCAGTTTCTTCTTTGACTTCACGAACAGCACAAACTTTTGGATCTTCGCTTTTATGCATGCCGCCGCCTGGTAGGCTCCACTCACCACTTCCGACCCAATCTCTAAGAATAAGGATCTTATTGTCTGTAATTAACAGTACCCTGGTCCGGCTGCTTCCATTGACACTAAAATATATAAACGGATAGGTGGCTATGTATATCAGCCGGCCAATATAATTGTAAATTAAGTTCATAACTTCTCTATTGGTGCAAAACTCAGGTTTAGCTTCTTAATACCCTTCCCCTTAAAGTATATAGCTGCTGTCTCGCCCTCAATCTCCATAACCGTACCCTGGCCAAATACTTGATGCCTTACTACGTCACCCTCATTTAGGTCCGGAACATACCTAGGCTCATCGGGCATAAAGCTCTTACCGCCGAACGGTTCTATTGGTTGGTATAGATTCTCTGTTTGAAAATCTCCGTCAATTTCGCTCAGAAAGCGGCTCGGGGGGTTATGCAAAACACCGCCATATATTAATCGACTCGAAGCATGTAGCATATATAGTTCCTGCATTGCCCTAGTCATACCGACATAACAAAGTCTTCGCTCTTCCTCCATCTCAGTCTCGCTATACAGGGCGCGAGAGTGGGGAAAAATAGTTTCCTCCATGCCGGTCATGAAAACAACTGGATATTCGAGACCTTTTGCTGCGTGAAGCGTCATTAATGTAACTGTATTGCCACTAAAGTTGGCATTGTCTATATCACTAATTAGAGCCACCTCTTCCAAGAAGCCAGCCAACCCAATTTCCTGATATTCTTGAGCAACGCTGAGAAGCTCTTTTACGTTCTCCTGACGAGATTGACCTTGGACAGTGCCATCGTCTAAGTATTTAAGATAGTCTAGTCTCCTGATTAATGAGTCGATGAGCCCACTTAAGCTTGATGCGGTTTCATTTACCCGGCGAAGCGACTCTAAGATGTCGTCAAGATCAGACAACGATTGCCGTGTTTTAGGAGTTAGCATTGTACAGTTTTTAATCTCATTCATAGCAACTCGTAAACTGCCATGTTGGCTGGCCCATTCATAAAATGTCTGGAGTGTTTTAGGCCCAATCCCTCTGGTTGGCACATTGATTATTCGTTCTAATGAAATTCTGTCTTCAGGCTGATAAATGAGTCTTAGATAAGCAACTAAATCTTTGATCTCTTTCCGATCATAAAAACGAACACCACCGACAATGTGATATGGAACCCCATATCGAATAAATGTTTCTTCGATTGAACGGCTCTGCGCATTTGTACGATAGAGCACTGCGTAGTCATTGAACTTGTGATGGCCGCTATCAATGCCTCGAGTTATATGTCGAATTATGCTTTCAGCTTCGGCACGCTCGTTTGACAGCTGCAAAATCTGTACCGGCAGGCCATCGGCGGATGCTGTCCACAGCTCCTTATCACTACGCTCAGTATTTTTGGATATCACAGCGTGTGCCGCATCAAGAATATTTTTTGTAGAACGATAATTCTGTTCTAGCTTAATAATTGTGCAGTTTTTGTAGTCTTTTTCGAAGTTGAGGATATTCCTAAAATCTGCTCCCCTCCAACCATATATCGATTGCCAATCGTCACCCACTACTGCAACATTATTATCTTTGTTTGTCAATAATTTTATTAATTGATATTGGGCGCTGTTAGTGTCTTGATATTCGTCTACCATAATGTAGTGAAATTGATTCTGCCATTTCTCTCGAATTGGCTTTGACTGCTTCATTAACTGAACAGTTCTGTTAATTAGATCATCGAAGTCTAGCGCTGATGCCTCTTTTAATTCTTTTTCATAGGCTGGATATATTTGAGCGGCAACTTTTTGAGAAGGAGTTTGAGCTATTTCTTGGTATTCGCTTGGGCTTAGTGATTCATTTTTAGCACTACTGATTAGATTGAGCATGGCCCTGGCAGGATAAGCCTTTTCGTCGATATGGAGTAGTTTTGATGCTCTCTTTATCGTTGAGAGCCTGTCTTGGTCATCAAAGATAACGAATGTCTTTGGTACCCCTATGTGATCACCGTCTATTCTTAGCAGTTTTACGCAGACACCATGGAATGTCCCCATGAATGGCATAAAGTTAAAGTTCTCTTCTCGTTCACCCAATATTTTAGCAACACGACTTCTAATTTCTTTGGCGGCCTTATTGGTAAATGTAACGGTCAGAATAGAGTTTGCAGCTGCTTTATTACTGGCAATAATATAGGCAATTCGATGTACTAGAGTTTTAGTCTTACCACTACCAGCTCCAGCCTGAATCAAAAGCGGGCCTTCAGTTGTTTCAACTGCTCGACGCTGCTCTGGATTTAACCCCTCAAGTAAATGGTCTACCACCCGTATATTTTAGCAAACTGACCTACCAATAAACTAAATATATATGATGTGATAATGACTGTATCTAATAGATGGCATTCTCAAGCATGCTTGACGATATAAGCTTTACGTATAATCTCAGCAAATTCTGTGTAGTTGAGACTGGCTCCACCAACGAGTGCTCCGTCGCAACCATCAAGCGCTAGGTAGCTTGCAATATTATTCTTGTCGACGCTACCACCGTAAAGTAGGCGTACCCTACTTGCAATATCGGCACCAAATAATTCACTTATTTGATATCTAATGTAGTCTAGTTCTTTTTGAATATCGTCAGGTTTTGCAACTTCTCCGTCGAAGGTGCTTATTGCCCAAACAGGCTCATAGGCAATAACTATGTTTCTGACTTCTTCACTAGTTAGATTGGATATTGCGGTAGTTAGTTGATCGTGAATAACTTGCTTGGTCTTCCCAGAAACTCTTTCTGGTTTTGATTCACCAATACAAAGTATTGGGGTAATCTTATTTCTAACTGCGGCGGCAACTTTATCTCTTACCACTTCAAGGGTTTCGTTAAAGGATATTCTGCGGCTTGAATGACCAACGATCGCATAATCGACGAGGTCTCTCAGCATAGTAAAGCTAACCTCTCCGGTATATGGACCTACATCTTCAGAAAATGCATTTTGGCTAGCAAGTTTAAACTTACGGTGATCTATTTCGAGACTTAGTGGTTGAAGTGTGAGCAAAGAAGGCGCAATCACCACTTCAATTGATCGGTGAGTGGTAACTAGCTTATTTAGCCGATGCATATAAATACTGGCTTGGTGAGCATTAAGATGCATTTTCCAGTTAGCAACTATTAGGCTTCTACTCGTATGAATCATTTTAGTTATCACCGTCCTTATTCATTAAAGCTTCAACGCCGGGAAGATGATGCCCTGACATCAAATCAAGACTAGCTCCACCGCCCGTAGACACGTGGTTGAAAGCAGCAACCAGTTTTCGGCTTTCTACATAGCCAACCGTATCACCTCCGCCAACTACTGTGAATGGTTTTGGCCCTAGATCTCCAGTTATGGCCTGGATTATTAGGTCTGTCCCATGTGAATATGGACCAATAGCGCCCTGTAGACTCTCGGTTTCTGTTACTCCCATAGTCCCATTCCAAATAACAGTTTTTACCATTCTTGCTGCTCCAGCGATATACGCACCGGAGAACGGACCAATATCTAGAATTAATTCATGGGCAGCAACATTACTCGATGATCTTGGTGGCCTCTTTGGATAGTTTTCTATGTCAGCTACGACATGCGCCGTCCAGTCGACGATTCTTGTTGGCTGGGTTTTGTCGATCTTATGCGCCACAACGGCATCAAACGGTAAACTAAAAACAAAGTCTCGTTTCTTAGTTTCTGCTTCAGCCTGATTAATGATGTCTTGGGCTAGGTGAATATTTTCCTTGTCATATAAACTATCCCCTATATCTACTCCTTTCGCGGTCAAAAACGTGTTGGCCATAGCGCCTCCAACAGCGACAAAGTCAGCTATTGAAATAAATCTTCTTAGAATATCTATTTTGTCTGCTATTTTTGCGCCACCTATAATCGCCATCAACGGCCTCTTCGGATCGGACATTACATTGGTGATAATATCTACTTCTTTTTCTAGTAGTAGCCCGCTGACGCTTGGCAGGTGCCTGGTTATCGCTTCAGTTGATGCGTGAGCACGGTGCACAACCCCAAATGCATCTTGGACAAAGACTTCAGCCAGACTGGCAAGCTCGCTAGCAAATCCATCATCATTTTCTTCTTCCTCTTTGTGAAAGCGTAGATTTTCTAAAAGCAATATTTGGCCTTTTTCAATTCCGGCAGCCGCTTTTTTCGCTTGCTCGCCGACACAATCGGTAACAAACTCAACTCTCTTTTCAAGTATCTGATTTAGTCTTTTTGCTACTGGAAATAGACTAAACGCTGGCTCTGCTTTCCCGTCAGGCCTGCCAAGATGTGAGCAAATAATTACTTTACAATTTTGGCTCAGCAAATAGTAAATTGTATCGAGAGACTGAGTTATCCGATAATCATCAGTTATTTGGCCATTTTCAATTGGTACATTATAGTCTGCACGGAGAAGTACGGTTTTATCCCTCAGATCAATATCACGTACTGTTTTTTTATAGAACATGCCCCACCCGTCTTATATATACCCTAATAATAGAGCATCGTCTTTAGACGACAAAGTTTAAATTAGTTAGCAATCCGTAGATACATCTTGTTTAGAGCCTTATCGAAGGTAAATATTTGGCTAATATCCTGTGTATTATCCTCCAAGCTACACTCAGTAATGTTGTTGTCGACTAAGATCGTGCTATCGTACTTTAGATGAAAATGACGCACTAATTATTTTTTCTGTAGGGGTTAAGGGGTCCTTAAACGATGGTTTACTAAGAGCTTTCCTAACTTCTTCAAAACTCTTTGGCTTAGTAAGTACAATCTCACCATTTTTTAGCACAATAGTAACGCTTTTAAACTCATTAAGACCCAGCTTATCCATATATTCTTTTGGTATAGTTATTTGGCCTTTGCTCGTAATACTGTATGTATAGCTCATACTTACTATTATACAGTTTGATACTCATCCATCTGGGGTTATTTATTGCATGATATAAAGCACGGCAGTTCAATCAAGTATTCGAACTTTAATAGTGTCGGTAGTACCAACTACGCCTGGATATTTGCCTGACGCGGTCACAACTATATCGCCCTTGTTTAGTACTTTGTTTTGTCTTAGCCAATCAGTTAATTTTGATGCGGCAAATTTATTAACCGGGCGTACATAACTTTTTATTACATAAACTATTGCTAGCTGTTGGGCGACTCGTTCGTCACTGGTGACAGCAATAATTGGAATAGTCGAACGTTTTGAGGCTATCTGGATTGCGGTGGCGCCTGATTTTGTCTCAGCAACCATTGCTTTTGCTTGAATTGAATCTGCTAAGCCAACAATAGCTTCACAAATTGCTGATTGCCTAGATTGATCAGACATATCTGGGTATATTACCTTTTGCGGGCTATTATTCTCGGTATATAAAATCACTCGCTTCATAACTTTAACCGCTTCAATTGGATGGTTGCCACTAGCTGTTTCGTCACTCAGCATCAGACAGTCGGCTCCATCAACAACTGCAGTTGCAATGTCCGATACTTCAGCACGTGTAGGCTCGGTGGATGTAGTCATGCTAAACAGCATCTGAGTCGCTACGATGACTGGCTTTGACTGCTTTCTACATAGGCCAATTAATTGTCTTTGTATAGTAGGTACGGCTTCAGGTAATACTTCGTATGCAAGATCGCCTCTAGCAACCATGAGCAAGTCAGTCTCTTCAACTATCTCCTCCATGTTTTCAATTGCCTTTTTAGTCTCAAACTTTACGATAATCTTTGCGTGCATCCCAAGATTGCTCAACATCTTACGCATTTCTCTGACGTCCTCCGCAGACTGGACAAAACTTTGAGCCACATAGTCTATGTCGTGAGAAGAGCCAAAGACTAAGTCAGCCTTATCTTTCGGAGTAATTACGTCGCCACCAAAGTCCGTGTCGGGGAGATTAATACCTTTTCGCTTTATTAAGATCCCATCGTTCTCTGCCTTTATAATTACTATACCCTTATCTACTGAGGTGATTGTTGTTCTGACTTTTCCGTCGAACAGAAATAGTTTCTCACCACGTTTCACTTTCTTACTCAAATCATACTGTACGGGAATCTGACCTTCAACTAGTACTTTAGGCCCGTAGACTAGAGCCAAGCTCTGTCCCTTCTTCACTTCGATCGCACCATCGAAATCTCCGAGTCTGATTTTAGGACCCTGGAGATCTTGGATAATAGCTACCGGCTTACCCAGCACTTTTGATGCTTTCCTGATCCAGCCAATCTGTTTAACTCGTTCTTCATGAGAGCCATGAGAAAAATTAAGTCTAAGACCATTAGCCCCGGCGGATATTAAGCTGAGGATAGCTTCGTAGCTATCGGTACTTGGCCCTATGGTAGCTATAATTTTGGTTCGTTTATAGGTGTCAAGCGACACTTTGGAAATATCTTCAGATTCTTTTTGGCTCATTTTCCCACCATTTTTAGCATTAACGTTTAGTCTAATTCTACTGGATAGCTAGAGTAATATAAAGCTCTTACTAATATTTAACTTCTCAGTGAATAAAATTATATAAACTTGCATCGCTTGACACTAGACTAACCTCCTTATTTCATTTGGTAATGAAATAATAAGTTTTTGGCATACTGAAATGCATTCATAAGCATTTCTAATTTATTAAACAATTGTTAATACGAAATATATACAAGAGGTAAATCGTTGTTTAAAGTGCTACTTTATTTTTCTTAATATCTTTTTAATATTATTAAGAACCTGTGTATCCTCCCATAAACTGCAGAGCGGTAAATGTCCATAGAACCGTAGACACACATAGAATTAATGTGAGAATAGCTGGGTTCTTTTTAAATTTATCATAAATCATAAACTGTAGGGGAAATGCCATTAGAACATATCTATTAAAGCCGCCAAACTGGTGACCAATGAGCGGTATTGCTAAAAACATAAGACAATATATTGAAAAACTTTTTCTGCGTTTCCACCAATATATTGAAGACACGACCAATAAGAACATAAATACTATATTGAAAAAGTTAATCTGTGAACTTAACTCTGTATAAGCATGACTGAACCATCCGTGACTTTTTTGGGTTAGAATAAAACCAAGAGGTGAATTAAATTTATTGTATAGATATGTTGCGTAGCCGATTATGCCTAACGAGCCTACTACAAGCGAGATTACTATACGTGAAAGCTTAACTTTTTCTTCACATAAAATCATTGCCGCCAGAATAACGACAAATACACCATTTAAATGAGTAGCGGTACATAAGAGCCCGAATAAACTAGTTAGTAAGTATTTTCTATTTAAGGCGTAGTAAATTGTCGCGAGTGCAAAAAGTGCAAATAAACTTTCGGTATAGGCAGCTATTAGAAAAATTGCAGACGGAAATAGTAGAAAAAATAGTAGAGGTACTATCGTTGTCTTATTTGTTTTAATTGTAAAGATTTGCTTCAAAATCTTTACATAGAAATATACTGCCCCGACCAAGGCTACCCAAGAAACGAGGAGTGCACTAAGGAGTGGGTTGCCAACAAAAATATATACTACATGTACCAGGAATGGGTACAGTGGGAAAAAACTAGACATCTCGACCGTTTTATAGCCATGAGTTGCTATTGATATGTAGTCAGCTCCATCCCAGTTTGCAAGAAAAGATAACCTTGAGTTACCTATCGTTATATGGCCGATAGGGTTCGTGCTAAAGGGTACGACTTTGTTGTTATACCATCCAATAAATGTCCCTGAGATTATTAAGGCCAGCGAAACTACTAAAGCAAAGATCGAGTCGTGCTTATTTAGGATTCTTTCAAACTTGCTTATTGCTATCTGTATTTTGTTTGGATCTTGTGACATTACTAATAGTTTAACAATTTTCTTTTACAAAAATAACTCTAATTTTAGATTTTATATCTGTTTAATAATTATTAAACTTTGTGCATTTAAGTTTTTATTAAATATCTGAGTACTATACAATTTATTTACTATGAGTAATTTTGATGAAGATTTCACGGAGTTGTATGCCTACTTTAGTAAGGAAATTAGCTCAATAAATTCAAAGCTCGATAACTTTGTAACTAAGCAAGAATTCAATAAACTTTTTAACACTTTAGACGGTGTGTTAAAACATCACGAAACCTATTACCAAGAAATATTGGGGTTGGTCCATTCTCAAGAAGTTCACGAGTGTTGGATAGGCCAACTTGCTTCAAACACTAAAACTAAACTATCGCCTAAGATTATTTGATTCCAGACTCCGCTCCAGCCTGTTTAATATTATCGACACTAAGACGATCTTTAGCCTTAAAGGCCAGTATCAGCACCCCGAGACATAATAAAAAGATGACGAAGACAGATCTATCTATAACATTGGCGAGTACAATCGTTGAACTAGTTATATGATTTAGTTTTTCAGTAAGTATAAGGAATGTTTCCCTGACACCTATAGCACCTGGTGTTAATCCAACGAATAATGCCAGATTGGCTGCCCCTGTGTAGGTTACAACCTGGTTAAAGTTAATATTGTGGTTTAAGTAATGAAGTTCACTGAAGTAAATAACAATCTGGACTACTGACTGTAATAAAGTGGCTAAAAATAGATATAGTAGTGGCTTCATTCTAAGATTTAGCTTCTCTTCTTTGTATCGTTTTAGATATATTCGTGACCCCAAAGCAATAATTCCAATAATTATTGCAGCTACCGATACGGTCATCCACCATGGCTTACTCCCAGCAAACACCAAGACGACGGAAATTAACCCATAGAATACATAGTAGATTACCGTTGCCAAAGTGTAGTCTAGTATCTTAAGCTTATACTTTTTATATAAATAGTAGCCCCTGAAAGCAGGACCGGCCTGTCCCGGAATAAAGAAATTAATAAACATTGAGTAGGCATTGAGTAAACCATTCTCGAATAAGCCTATTTTGAGTTTCGTCAGATTAAGTGTCGCTTTAAAGATGAGTATTAGCGCTGCAAACATGACTATATTTAGTAGGAATATTTCAGCTATAAGAATCGGAGATACGTGCCTTAAAGTGCTCAATAGATTTTTATGTTTACTAAAGTAGTAGACGGCCGCTGTTAAAGTGGCTAAAATAAGGACTATATTAATGGTTTTTTTAGGAAGTTTAATCATGATGCTGTTAATATCTATGCTCTTTCTCGGAAAATACGATACTTTCAATCATTTTAGTGTATTTTCAGCTAAACAAGGATAATTAATTATATAACTATTACTATGAATCGATTTGCTGATAATGTCCTTGCAACAATAAAAAGTAAAAGATTCTTTCAATTCGTTATTGGATTCTTTATCTTTGAGTCTGCCTGGATCGCCTTAACTGCAAGCTATCCCCAAGCATTTGATGAGAATTTCCATTTTGGGCTTATTCAAGTCTATTCTCATTATTGGCTCCCCTTCTTATCTCATCAGCCGGCTAATGCTAATGCTTACGGTGCGGTTGCCAGAGACCCCTCATACTTATACCACTATTTGTTAAGTTTTCCGTACCGACTGATAGCCCATTTTGTTCATACGCAGTCTTATCAAATAATTATCTTGCGCTTTTTAAATATTGCCTTATTTACTGCAGGCATAGTTTTATTTAAAAAAATCTTGAAAAAAGTGAAACTCTCGGAAGGGCTCGCTAACCTAATCCTGTTGCTATTCTGCTTAATCCCAATTGTGCCCCAACTGGCTGGTCAGATTAATTATGACAATATGCTATTCCCGCTTGTAGCGGTAGTCTGTTTGCTTACTTTCAAGGTCATTGATCAAGTAAAACGTCTGCGCTTGTCTTATTCGACAGTGATGCTTCTGTCGATAACCGCACTACTTACTAGTTTAGTAAAGTACGCATTCCTTCCTATCTTTTTAAGTATCGTAGTTTTTTTCACCTACTTTCTCCTGCGTCATTACCGGGCAAAGATTCCGGAACTAGTTAGAAGCTTTATAAAGGACTTTAAGCATAGATCTATATATATTAAAGTTGGCTTGATTGCTGCACTAATTATATGTCTTGGCATGTTTATGCAACGAGATGTAGTTAACTTGGTTGAGTATCATGCCATTGAGCCAAACTGTGCAAAGGTGCTAAGTGTTTCTCAATGTAGTTTTTATCCTCCTTGGGCAGCAGACTATAGCCGTCATCAACAGGTACTTGCGAACCAGGTTCCGGCAGCCTCAAAGAGCTTGCTGTTCTTCGCAAGTCAATGGGTTTACTGGATGTGGTATCGTCTATTCTTTGCCGTCAATGGTCCAAATAACAGTTATCAGAATTTCCCACCCTTACCGCTTCCTAGTGCGATCGCTCTCTTTATAGCGATCGCTGGAATTTTTGCTGTTATTCGCTTTCACCGGGAACTGTTCAGGGCTAATCCTTATGCGGTTTTCATGTTGATGGCATCCCTACTCTATCTTATAGCTCTAGCGATTCAAGGCTATGCAACTTACCAATTTACGGCAATTCTAGAAAACATGAATGGTAGATATCTACTTCCTGTCTTACTTCTAGTTATAGCTCTAGTAGGGAAGGCTTTTAGTATTGCACTCAAGAATTCGTCTACCGCAAAAGTGGCCTTGGCTTGTATAGCCATAATCTTCTTTATAGAAGGTGGTGGCATCATAACATTCATTAATCGAAGTAATGAGAGTTGGGATTGGCAAAACACAAAGGTTATTAAGGTAAATAATGCCGCTCGTCATGTAACCTCTAAGGTTATAGTTAACGGTCGAAATTCGTATAATACACCGTATTGGTTCTTTAACTAATCTTTGTGATACTTACTACGGTGAACTTCTTCTAGTATGTCGTCGAGTATTGCTCGGTTTATTCGTATTAAGTTAGCTATGATGCCAAGAGTTAACGACATAAAGGCACCAGTTATTAACACCGTGCCAAGGATTAATGACTGCAGGTGATGTGCACCATAAGCCGATGGGCTATTGTTCAGCACTAAGTAGGCATAGTGAATAAATGGAATCAAACCACTAATAAGCAAGGCTATGCCCAGAACGATAAAGAACACATAAGCTTTATACATCATGAAGGCATTGAATAGTGCTACTCCAGACTTTCGAACATGTTCCCAGGATGATTTAAATAGTCTTGATTCTCTAGTTTTGGGGTTGGTGTCGATCTTTATTGTGCCAATAGATAATCTCTTTTGACTAGCCTGAACTGTGGTCTCCATAGCAAAGTTAAAACGTCCAATTAGGTTAAATTTAATCGCTGCTTCTTTTGAATAGGCTCTAAATCCACTAGTAGCATCGGGGATATTCGTGCCGGCTACAAAATTAAGGACTGCTGTGCCAAACTTCTGGAGGAATTTTTTTGTAGGAGAAAAATGTGTGATCTTATGGGTCTGACGATCGGCAATGACAATATCATACTCACCTTCAACTATAGGTCTCACCAAATCCGGGATTCTCTCTTGAGGATATTGATTGTCACCATCTGTTAGAACTAATACGTCAGCACCCATATCAAGAGCGCCCCTGATTGCATCTCTAAGAGATAATGCTAAGCCTCGGTTCTTGGGGTGAATGATAAAGTGCTTTACGCCTAGGCTTTTGGCGACTTCTACAGTTTTATCTGTTGAACCGTCGTCTATGACAAGTATCTCGATTTCATCGATACCTTTTATCTTTTTAGGTACCGTAGAAAGTGTCAGTGGAAGTGTTGTCTCTTCATTGAGACAAGGAATCATTATTACAAGTTTCATATATAAAAAATACTCCGGCTGCTATTGCTTAATTTCGCCATTTTGAGGATGGAATTATTGTCGCTTTATCTACACGATTGGCGTACTTTTCTGTAATATCTCTAACCTCTTCCATTAGTCCTTCAGACAAAGTTGTGGGCATTAGTCCTAGACTTAAAAACTGCTTATTTTCTACGACTAGATCATTCTCTACAGCTTCAACTCGTGGATTATCTAAATAATCTATTTTTGTCTTGGTCATTTTGGAGATTAGTTTAGCTAGATCTATTAATCTGCGCGACTCTGTGACCTGATTGAATATAGCCGGCCTGTCACCTTTTTTCGGCGGATTATTAATAGCTATCTCTATACATCTAGCGGTGTCTTGAATATGAATAAAGGCTCTTGTTTGACCGCCAGTTCCATAAACTGTCAGAGGATGACCAACTGCTGATTGCATTAGAAAGCGATTTAAGACAGTGCCGTAGTCTCCATCATAGTCAAAACGATTAATTAAGCCGTCATGCCTCTTTGTTTGATCGGTCTGTGTCCCCCAAACAATTCCTTGGTGAAGATCGGTAATGCGTAGTTCATTGTTTTTGGCATAAAAACCAAAGATTAACTGATCAAGTGTTTTGGTCATGTGGTAGACCGATCCAGGATTAGCGGGATGTAAAATTTCTTTCTTAAGTGGTCCTTCTTTAGTGTCGATTGAGACGGTCACATAGCCTTCTGGAATTGGTGAACTACCAGCCCAGCCGTAACCATAAACACCCATTGTTCCTAGATGAACAACATGAACATCTAGTTTACTTTCAACGATTGCGTTTAGTAGGTTATGCGTGGCGTTAACATTGTTATTAACGGTGTAGTTCTTTGTTCTAGCCGATTTCATTGAATATGGTGCTGAGCGCTGCTCAGCGAAGTGGACAACAGCGCTTGGCTTAAATTTCTTAATAGCTTCTAGGAGGCTAAAAAAATCTTCAGCAATATCTATCTGTTCAAAGGTAATCGTCTTACCTGAGACTTTCTTCCAGATTTTTAGCCTATTTGGCATTGATTCAATTGGGGTAAGTGAAGAAGTAGATAGATCTACGTCTATTTTTCTTCGGCTGAGATTATCTATTATGTGAACGTCATGTCCGACATTAGAAAGATGCAAAGCCGTAGGCCACCCACAAAAGCCATCACCGCCGAATACAATTATTTTCATCGTTTATTAGATATGATTATATCAAAGATACTTAAGAACTGCTGATAATATCTTTTATAGTATTTACTTAATGAAGTCTAACCAGTTATCTATAGCTGAATTTATTTCACTACTTACGTCAATCAAGCTATGGCCTGCGTCCTTTAACATGAATGTGCTTATATTGCCTTTGGTGTTTTGTTTTTTGAACCAAGCTTCGATTTCATTTGCTGGTCGATCGCCATACTCATCGTTCTCTGAAAATACTATTAAAAGTGGAGTTTTTACGGACAACAGTAGCTCAGGATTTACATCTGGCTGAGCATAAGGGAATATTTCCTCGACACTGTCTGCCGTATATAGGCCCAGAAATCGTTGTGCGTCTAAAAGGTCAGGCCAAACGTTTGGTAATAGCTCATGCTCCTGTCCGTTATCTACAAGTTGCTGAGCGTACTTTACTGCCTTTAGTCGCTCTTGTTCGTCATCAAATGCTATGGTACATGAATAGTCGCTTATTGGGCATAGAAGTACGGCTCCACTAATATGATCCTGGGTTTCACTTAGATAATATACTGACTTTTGACAGCCAGTAGAGTGACCAACAAGATAAATATTTTGTACGCCGCTTGATTTAAGCAGATCAACTGCTCCCTGAATATCATCAACGCAGTCAGTAAATACTTCATGGGCCTCGCCAACTTATTCCGACTTATAGCTACCGTCTTCTTGAAGTTTATGTACTTTGCCGATTTTATCATGTCCTCGGTTATTAAAATAAAAGGCCATGGCCCGGTCGTTTACCAGGGGAGTTAAAATATCGTGATGCTAAAATGCTGAACTGGATAAACCGTGAATAAATATATAGCCAGTTTTGGCAATCATAGGCCCAAACCATAATCCGTTCAGTTGATATTTGTTAGGAGTATAGATCTCAACTACGGCACACTGATCCATATTTTCCTAATTGGCATCTCGCTTTAAGAAAGAGAACCAGGCAATTAACCAAAATACTACTAGATATACGATAACTACAAGCGCTGAGCGTAGGGCAGATAATTGATTAGCTCCAGGTTGAAGTATTCCATTATCGATGACAGCCGTCATCGCATTAAATGGCAAGTACTGTTGCTGATTTGTAGTTAATAGGAGACTAATAAGTGGCTCTATTGCTACTGGCAATAAGAACAGGGCTGCTATTGCCGCTACTAAGTTGCGGAAGAAGATTGCGAGTAATAGTCCTATCGTTGAGTATGCCCATGAGTAGAAGAGAACCCTTACAAAGAACTGCTTGTAGAAAAATACCTGACCGGTGGTAGAAAGATGATGAACATGCATCCCAAGAACTGCTAAGCTTGGTGAAAGAATCTCTACAAATAGCGCAAACAAAATGGCAAAACCGGTGACCGCTAGGAATTTTGCAAGCAACGTCTTACTACGACTATTAGAAGCAGTTAAGGTATACATGATTGTGTTATATCTATACTCATGTGCCATCAATAGAACTGCAACTATTGAACAGAAGAGAATTGGCGGTGAAATACCACCACTTCTAGCAACTTCGCTAAAAATATAATAATGACTGTGATAATTTACAAAGAAATCACCGTGATGCTTAGCATTAGCCCTAAAGCCAACAATAAAGAAGTCGTAAAAAGCCATATATACTAAAGCCAAGCCTAGTAAGATATAAGTTGAGCGTACGCTAAATAATTTTCTTAGTTCCGACTTTAAGCTAGCACCCATTACTTATTCTCCCCCGCAACGTGAGCCGCAAACTCTTCTTTACCTTCAGTTAGCTCAAGGAAGACCTCTTCTAATGATGCATTCTTTGGCGCTAATTCAAGTACTGTAATTTTGGATTCAAAGGCTAGCTTACCAATTTGATCAGTTTTGGCTCCAGAAACTTCAAGACCACCATCTTTTGTCCTAACGGCAAATGATTTATCTTTAAGTAACGTTTGTAGCTTTGCCTGATTAGACGAACGGACAAAGACGGTCGATTTGGTGCCACCGCTAACTAAGTCCTTAATCGATGTGCTGGCAATAAGCTTGCCTTTTCCAATGACAATAACGTTATCTGCCATTTGGGCCATTTCATTAAGCAGGTGACTCGAGACAAAAACAGCATTTCCTTGATCAGCATAATCTTTTAGAAATTCTCGTAGCCAGACTATACCTTCTGGGTCAAGCCCGTTGGCAGGTTCATCAAGAAGGAGATACTTTGGTCTAGCTAGAAGTGCAGCGGCTATGCCAAGTCTTTGGCTCATGCCTAGACTAAACTTACCTGGACCTTTTTTGGCTACTTCCTTTAGACCTACAATATCTAACACTTCATCAACTCGAGAGGCTGACACGCCAGCGGCATTAGCAAGTACCTTAAGATGATTTTGTGCACTTCTAGTGGGATGAAAAGCCTTTGCCTCCAATAAAACACCTACAACACTAGCAGGGCGACTATAAGTATGCAGTAATTTACCGTCATAGGTAGTCTTACCGCCACCGTTATCTAGCCCGAGCATTAGGCGCATAGTACTTGACTTACCCGCACCATTTGGGCCTAAAAATCCGGTTACCTTTCCGTTGGCTACTTCAAATGAAATATTATCAACGGCAGTAGTTTTACGGAAATTTTTAGTGAGATTAGAGGCTTTGATCATCTAGTATTATTCTAGCATAGGCCCCGTTATAATAGCCGGCCTTATTTAGAAAGGTGCTTCTTAATAACAGCTAATATCTCTGCCTGATTCTTTAGTTCTACCATCTGCTCTTCTTGTAAATTGGCTAGATAGGTTAGCGTTTTGTGATCTGCCTCAGCCTTTGCTTCTTGTTTGCCTTGAATTACGTTTTGACCAACCATGATTATTGGAAGTAGTACAAGTTGCAAGAAAGTTTGCGCAACCCAGGCAATGAGACTGATTAAACTTATCGATATTAGCCAAGTAGGAAAATGTGGCTTCAGTGCTGGGATAACAAGACTAAGAGTTGCTGGCAAGGATACAAACGCAAGTAGAGCAAATAAATAGGCGCTCCACATGGTACCAACGCTATTTGTAATCTTTAGTGCAAGGGCGTTATTAAAACGAGCCATTCCTCGTGGTGCGGTTCCTATTAACTCGCTTGGATGGATGACGTGTTTATTTGGATCGTTGTTGCCCATATGAAAATATAATAACAGAAATAGGTTTAGGTTTTATATTAGCTCAACTATTTCAGCGTTGGCCATTCTATATTTTGCCTGGTGATGATCAATGTACTCGTGGGTATGAGGCATCTCTTTAACTACTCTATACAAGGCTCTGCCGATTGTCCCGTGGCTTACAACTATCTATTCTAGTCTTTTCTACCTCGCTTTAAAGTACCAGCACGCCAGAGTCGAACGACTATAGCGACTAGTAGTAGCAGGCTCAAAAAGATCCATCCAGCCCTAAATATACCGTATTTGAGGTCGGAGCCCGCATATAGGGCATGAAGAAATACCAACAGTATGACAGCGTAACTAATGTAGTGCAGTTTTCGCCAAGTAGTCTTCCGGCTATCTATCCAGCCAAGAGAACTGGCAACTAAGATAATCGCTCCGTACATAGCTAGTACGCCCATGGTAACCGCAATAGCACCGAGAGGTAAGCCAAACAATTTAGTCCCATTACTATAATGTGAAGCGAAGGGTACTAGTATTTGAACGAGGTTGAAGCTGACGAAGTGATCAATTAGTAAAAAACCAATATGTATCGCTATAGCTATCAGGAGTGCGATAGCCATAGCCTTATGTATCGCCCAGACCTTCACTGGCTCGATATAGCGGTAGATAATCCCGGTAACCTGGCCTATGCCGGAAATCATCAGTAAGATCAGTAAAGCGGCTGCCAAGAATCCAGCACCTCTAATTACGTACCATGGCCAAGACGTCGAAATACGGTTTATTGCGACTTGGCTGGCACTTGTAGCTATATAGTGGCCGAAATTAAATAGACTAGATTGGTACATTAGTGCTCCATCATGTTCTTTATCGCTTAGGACTTTATTATTGTAGCTTGGTCACCACTTAATTGCACCAGATAAGACTGAATTAAAGCTTTAGCTTTAAAGCAATTTGCTGACTTTTTACCTTCGATTAAAATACATTTACAAAAGACGTCTGCTTCAGTCGCACTACCGGCAGTAATTGTGGCTGTTAAAATATCTGTTTTTGCGGGCTCACCTGTTCGCGGGTCAATAATGTGATGCCAGGCTTTTCCATTTTTTATACCTTTCCGTTTGGTAGTACCGGAGGTCGCTATTGCCCTAAACTGACCGTTATTATTAGATATCTTACCTACCGATTTATGGGAGTCACTTGCATCCTGAATAGAAACGCTCCAGTTAGACTTATCTAAATCATAGCCACTACAGACAATATCACCACCGAGAGATACCCAGTAGCCCTCCAGGCCTTGCCCTAGTAGAAAGGTGTGGAGTTCATCGAGTAAGTAGCCCTTGCCGATACCGCCAAAATCTATCGCACTGTCTTCTGGTATTTTTGCCCAGTTATCACCAATTTGTATGTCTTTCACAGAAAATAGCCTGCGGTCAGTATAGTCTATTACTTTAAAGTCATTATTCCATGACGCTAAATAGCCAGCACGTTGCAGGGCGGGTAGTATAAAAGGGTTGTATATTTCGTCTGTTTTTATTGAGAGATCTTTGGCCGCACCTAAAAGATCTGTAAAGGCACTACTTACTTTAGTCTTTTGACCAGCATGTTTATTAAAACTAGTTAGCTCGCTACCTTCAATAAAACGGCTAAAGCGTTCCTCAAAATCGTGTATTTTGTCATGTAGCGATTCGAAAATTACTTCAATAGCCCCCTCTGCCTGTATGCCTACGAGAGTAATAACAACTTCTGAGCCCAGGGCCTTAAATTGTTGCTGGTATCGTTTCATTTACGATACCGATGTTACCGGTGCCTGATAGCTTTGATTATTAGATGTGGTGTTGGTGGTTGATGACCCGGTGCTTGAGCCTGCTGACGCAGTTTGGCTAGTAGTTGCAGTGCTACTACCACTACTAGCCGATGTTGATGAGCCGCTACTACTAGTTGATTGAGAAGTATTTGTTGACTTAGTACTGTCGGCACTTACTACTTTAGGCACCAGCCTTACTAAATCTAGGCTCATAAAAAATCCGACTGCTAGTACTAGAGCGGCTGCACTGAGGCCGTAAGTGAGTTTATTTATACTAAATCGTGCCCCATTGTTTATATCTTCAACCTGGCTACTTGGACTAAAATCTTCAGAAATAATTCTATCCGGATCAGTATTATTGTTGATCAGAATTTGTTTCATAGTGGAGGTGAAACTGATTGGTCCACAGACAAAGAATGTGAACTTGTTGAAATTTCCACTAGTTAAATTCATTAATCGCTCTTCGGTTATTCTTCCAGTTAATGAGCGGGCTCCTTTCAGCTGGGTAGCATCACCATTGGTTACAAAGAAGGCACTATTGAAGTTAGGATTTTTCTCTTCTAGCAATCTAAGTTCGTCGTAAAATGGGATATTTTGTTCCGACTGATTGCTATATAAAAGAGTCATTGGGATGTTTGATCTTGTTTCACTGGCAAAGCGAATCATGCTCATAAAAGGTGTTATGCCGATACCACCAGCCAACATAACAACATTTTTGTCATAGTTCTCATCGATAATAAAGTTACCAAATGGACCTCTTAAAAAAATCTTATTACCAGGTTCAAGATCAGCAATTGAGTTCGTAAAATCACCAAGAACCCTCATCGAGAATTGGACCTCGTCAGGGTTGTTTGGCGAACTAACAATTGAAAAACACCGCATAGGTGAAGGTCGACCATGATACTTATAGCCTATAGCAGCGTACTGACCCGGACTAAAGTCAATTTTGTCCCTACCTCGACGTGGCTTTAGGGTAATCAGTAAGGTATCGCTAGAAAACCTTTCAACGCTTTTAACAATATAATTATTCATGACTAGGGCAATTATACCCTTGTTGGCTTAGGGATTGCTGAAAGATGTATAAGCTACTATTTTGATCGAAATATAGGTCTATTTTTATAAATTACCAAAAGCTTGACTACTTTACCGATTAATAAGGCTTGCCAGCCTATCGAGGCTCTGGTTCCAGCCAATATTCATACCAGATAATGGTCCTTTGGCGGCCTCAGTAGTATTAGTAACTTCAATATTGAGCGTCAACCTGGTGGTATTAGCATCGATAGACTCTAAAGTTACCGTGTTTTTGGTGTCCATCACTGGTTTCCCGTCAACTACTGGACTCGAGGTAAACACTAGTTTAGTTGGAGCCAAAATCTCAACCACCTTCCCGGTCATTGGCCATTTTGTGCCAGCTAGTTCACCGAGTTCTTGACTGGCTAGCATTACGATGTCGATATCGCCAGCTTCTTGGGCCTCAAACTTACAAACTGGAATGGTTACACCTGATGGCCCCCACCACTGCTCAAGATATTCTACTTCTGTCCAAGCCTTAAAAACTAACTCAATTGGCGCCTTATATATTCGGTCAATATTTAGCATAGTATTATCTGACATTATTTTTCTCCTCAGCTATTTAATGAACTCTCTAGCGTGTCTAATAATGCATTGGTCCCCTGCTCTCGGCTTGTTGGACTATCTAGCCCATCAAGAAATGCCCCAGATTCGTGTAGCGTTAGCGTCGTCACACCAGCTTGCTCAGTTAGTTCAATCGTGGACAGAGATACCGATATCCGTTTACCGTCTAAATACATTTCATAGGCGTAGATTATTCGCTTGTCAGGTACAAGATCGTAATATACCGCCTTGAATGTATGAGTTACTCCGTTATGAAACTTACCTTCATTAAACTCTGTGCCGCCTACTTTAAAATCCATTTGGTGCTCCAAACCACTGTTCTTTCTTTTGCTTATCTGCGAACATGCTGTATACATCACTGGCCTTCGCTTTTAGCTCACGAGAAAGTGAAAACTCAGCAAATTCAACTTGGTTACTATTCATTTCTTTGCTCCTTTATTAATAGCTCTTCTAATCGATCCAGTCTATCGTCCCAAAGTCTTCGATAGTCTCTAAGAAACTCATCTACGCCAACTAAACTTATCGGTTGTGACTCAACAATTTGTTGTCTACCGTCTCTACGTTTGGTGATAAGCTTCGCCTTCTGTAACACCTTTAAGTGCTTTGAAATACCGGCTAGGCTCATCTTATACTCGCTAGCTATGTCACTAACAGTTCTAGCACCCTCGGATAGCTTTAAAAATATATCTCTCCTCGTTGGATCAGACAGTGATGAAAAGATTGAGTCTAGTTCTGGATTATATTCAACCATATGGTTAACTATTACTACTCTATTATTTTATAGTCAACTTTTTTTATTAATTTAGTTAGTAGTAATCAGTTAATTATTGTCTTTTTGGCTTCGAGTTTAATAGCTTTAATAAATTGAGATTTTAAAACTTTTTCTACTGGCATAAACAGGGGGCGGGGAATGTTGCCAAAACTTACCCACTTCAAGTCTACGTACTTATCTGGTTCAGTTATGCTTTCCTGGCCACCGTCATAATCAGATAGCATCAAGATCGTCACATAGTGCTTGTCGTCACGTTTAAAATAATCATTACTAACTGCTCCAAAGCGAATATTAGCTACCTTTAGTCCAGTCTCTTCTAGTACTTCTCTGTAAGCTGTTTCCTCGAATGTTTCGCCGTAGTCTAAGTGACCCCCTGGAATACTCCAGGTATCTTCACCATGACTACCCTTCCTAAGCCCAACTAAGAACTCCCCATTCTTAAATATAAAACAGCCTACTCCAACTCTGGTTGCTTTCATTAGTTAATAATATAACAATATGTCGCCCATTCTCTAAAATAAGATATGACCGATATAAGCATAGGTTAATTTATCTCCTTCAAAATGGATCATTTAGCTTAAAAAAGTTAATATAGTGCTTATGGTTCCAGAGTTTAACGTTAAAACCATAGATACTAAGTTATCAGGCGACAAAATAGCTCATCTATGTCTATATGTTATGTTGGTAACGACCATCGCCTACTACTATTTCACTAGCGTACTTCATCATCAATTCCACGCCTCAAGTCTTATTGGCTTTGGGATCGTCGTCGTTCTGATTCTACTACAGGCTGTTTCCAGATTTGTTCCAGCAACCAAAGACTGGGAAATATTTAACAGTGGTGGCGCCGGACCACTGATTGTCTATAATGTTGCGACCGCAGTTTTAGTAATATCCTATGTTCCACTTTTTAGCCCCTTTATCTTCTCTATTGCTGCAGCAATGTTCATTACCATCTATTACCGTGGTCTGTGGGCATTTCTATATTCAGTATCGGTAATTGTTGTTATTGCGGTACTTTATGTCGTTATTCATGGTATACCTCACGGCTCGGTTGTAGAATTTTATCCAATTATGTTCGTAGCGCTAGGAGCCGCTTTCGGCGGTATAGTTGCCAGGGCCGGTGCAATTGATTCTGCTCTTCGAAAAGAGTTTGTTCGAATTAGTCAAAGTATTGAAGTAGATAGAGAACAGCTAAGTTCACTGATGAATAATATGCCGACAGCAGTAATTGCCATCGACGTTAAGGGAAATATCCTTTTCTATAACAATAAAGCCACTAACTATCTTGTCCTAGATAAGGAAGATAGGCCAGCTCCGCCAAGCTTAGTTATAATGCGTAATAAGCAAGGTGTAGCTGTTAACCTGGCTTCACTAGCCTCTGATCATAATGCAGATAAGCTTCAGCTAAATGATGTCTACGCCTACAGCAAAAATGATGAGACGATTTATCTCGGAATCGACATATCGCCAATTTTAACCAAACATCATAAGGAAGAAGCTGGTTTTATTCTTATTCTGAGAGATATAACCAAAGAGAAGTCACTTGATGAAGAACGTGATGAGTTTATTTCAGTAACCTACCATGAGCTTAGAACACCACTGGCTACAGCTGAGGGTTCGCTGTCGCTTCTATTAGATCCAGAGATTACTGTTAATATGACCGATCATGTAAGGCAACAAATTGAGTACACCTACGACAGCATTACCTACCTTTCCAACGTGACTAACCAGCTGGCAATGCTATCTCAAGCAGAGGCCTCAAACCTAAAGATCACCTATGAGGAGCTTGATGCCACAATATTAGTCAAAAAACTGGAATACTTATTTCTTGATCAAGCCGAGAAAAAGAATTTACAACTTACAGTTGTTGTCGAACCAAATATTAGTGTAATTCGTACTAGTACAGTATACCTTGAGGAAATTCTAAAGAACTTGATTTCTAATGCTATAAAATTTACCGATGAGGGCACAGTTACTATTAAAGTTGGTCAGATAGTTGGTGATGATTCAATTACCTTTACTGTTAGCGATACTGGTGTCGGTATAAGTGAGCGAGATAAGGATAATGTCTTCTCTAAGTATTATCGGGCTGAGGATTATAGGACTCGCAAGAACGGCGGGACTGGTCTTGGATTATATTTGTCTTCTAAGCTGGCTGGCTACATAAGTGCCAAGATGGACTTTGAGAGCGAGCTTAAAAAGGGTTCGACTTTTATTCTTCGTGTGCCGAATATTTCCGAATCATCTGCAGATAAATTAGCAGTAGTCTCTAGTAGCTAAACTCTTCTACAGACTCGATGTAGCAACGATCGGCTGGAATAAGGTGCAATCTCTGGGTTAGTCTGCGTAACTCATCGTAGGTTCTTCGCTCGATAACTTGCGGTAGACTGTCACCCCGAACTTCTGCCACTACAACTACATTATCTTCGTACAAATACCGTAGATCTGGTGCTTCGCCGCGTAGCTCACTGACTAATCTGCCGTCAGAATCATAGAAGTATCGATCAACACTATTTGTTTTTCCATCTGCAGACAGGCTAATACTTGTCATACATTTTCCATCTTCGTCAAAAAGGGTTATATGTGAGCCGCTAAATACTTCACCTTCCCCAAAACCAAAATCAAAGAATACATCTACCCTTGTGAAACCTCTGCCATAACTACATGATTCTCTTGTTAAAAAGGTGGGAGCCTCAGTAACAACATCTATTAAAAGTCCATTCTCGTAAGAAAATACTCTGGAAGCTAGCAACCTATCTTCACTAGCGTAAAAAGCAGCTCGAGTTATCTTCCATTCATCATCTGGATCATTTCTGTATTCATGCTCATAATGTGCTGTCTCTACGACAACTCCATCAGCATTAGTACGCACTTCAGAAATTGGCTGGCCGGCGGATGAGTACTCTATATCTACTAGGGTTATTCGTCCAAATTCTGCCCGCTCTATATGCGTGGGAAACGACAACTCACCAGTGGCAAACTCGTTTATCCGTGAGAGGCTTCCTGTACCCAACTGCTTTTCTTGGATTGGAGAAATTGGAGGCATAATATCTTAGTATCTCAGCTAATTCTTTTGATGCAAGCATTAGTAAGATAAAAAGTTTACTCATTTAATATGCCTTCTCGCAATAGTGCAAAGTTTTTGGACATATTTAAATGTCGATTAACTAATGTTGCGGCTTGGTGGACCGACTAGCGTGCGTGTCCTATATATGCCGGGTTCACTATATGTTTATCTGTGTTTTTTGTCAGAACGTTAATAAGTGAATTTGTGACTTCGTCGCTCATCAGTTTAGCACCAGCTTCAGTAATAGTATTGGAGGTGTTCATGCAGTACCATCTATCCAGCGCCAGGTCGTTGAATCTATCGTCGTCCATAGGGTAGTCGGATATAGCTCTTATTTGCTTGCTACTTAGTGCATCAAATAAAGCGTCGTCGTTTATTACGCCTGGGTGAGTAATATTAATGAGTAGCGCGTCTTGCTTCATTTGATTAAACTGCGTAGTGCTGAACATATCTTTGGCAGAACCATCAACGCACAAGAAAACTAGATCACAAGTATTAAGTAGCTCGGGTAAGTCTTGGTAGTTTATCCCTAGCTCAGCCTCTTTATCTTCATGACGATGGAGCGAATAATAACTTATACTGGCTGGGCCAAATACCTTGAGCATCCTAGTAATTTTCGAGCCGACATGCCCTAGGCCGACTATACCTACTTTTTGGCCCTCAAGCCCTTTAGTTACAGCAAACTTTTTAGCTTTACTGACTCTACCCAACTCTAAAAAATGCCGATTCATAAGTAACGCTGCGGTGATTGCCCACTCGGAAACCTCATTAGTTGGGCCTCCGGGTATGTTGGTTATTGCAATACCCTTGTTAGTAGCATGTTCCCACGCTGGAATCATACCCTTGAAATCAATACCGGTGAACGAAATTACTTTCAGACTGTCTGCTGCATCAATCACTTTTTCAGTTACATGTTCTATGCCGCCCAGTAAATAGCCGACTTTTCCCTTAATTGCTTCTATTAGCTCTTCCTCAGTAGCGTCTGGTTTATCTAAACGTTCAATATCAAAACCTGCATCTATAAGTTGTTTTTCGTGCTCTTTAAAGAAGAAAAGGCTATCTGTAACTAATACCGTTGGCATGTATCTAATAATATCAGAGGCCAAGGAAGAAGCGAACTATTAACTTTATCGAAGTGAATCCCATAAGTGATCGAACATTAGTTTATGAAGCTTAGCTATGCCACTATCGAGAATTAATACTCCCTGAACTTCCATAAATTTCGATAATGAGATATGTGCCACTTTATCTCCGTAAATAATTATGTAGCTATCGGGTGACAGCTGATTGGTTAATAGCTTAGTCTGAGCTAGACGAGCTGTGGAGCCTAATTCACCTACGCCAATAACCTTTACAGAGATGCCTGACTTTATACGTTGCCGAGTGAAGTTTTTAAACTTACCATACAAGTGGTTACGGACTTCAACTGATGAAATTACCCGATAGTTCTTTGAGTTCATAGTTTCCATAGTCGATAGTACATCTCTCAGTAAGGCTGCAATTTCTTCTTCACCGTCATAGAACTGAGTGAACTGGTCATTAAATTCTTTTGCCTTTGTTGATTCAAGGGTTGATACATATCTGCCGACACTTTCAATCTCAGTCGATATATTTTTCTGTACTTCTTCAGCATATGACTTTAATACCGAAGGAGATTTTGCAAAATAATACTTTCTCTTATTTTTATAATGACTGCCAACTAGACCGAGCCCAGCTAATTTCTTAATAATTTCAAAGGTTGTGCCACGATTCTGTTTTGTAAGAGAGGCTATGGCTCTTACGCTAGCAGCTTCTGGGGACTCAAGCATAGCCTCATAGACCAATATGTCTCTGGCTTCTAACCCAAATAATCGGTAATTAAATGGCTTATTCATATATGACAAGTATATCATTGACAGAGATAAAGATAAAATAATTGTCATTATTTTTCAGCCATTTACTATTTATTCATAGTGATCTCTCTTTTAAGATATGCAGTGTGGCTACAAGCCAGAATTTAAATTAAAAGGAGATAGTATGGCTCGATATATACGACTTTATGAAAGCCCATCGTTAGAAAAGCATGGCAACATTTTAGGTTTTAGCGGAGGTATAGCAGAAGGGGCTCGTGATCCTGAACTGCATCGATGGCTAGAAGAGCGCGGATATACGGCGACACCTGAGTCAGAGGCCCAAACAAATTCTATTCTCTACTTGGCAGGTTTAGCGGTTAGAACTGTGCAGTACCATCAAGCTGAGGGAATACCTTTGCCTGAGCGAACTGTTTCGGCTGGCCATTTACTTATAGAGCCGCCTATAAGAGATGAGGACTTGCGGCCACTTGGAGAATTTCTAGGAGAACTAGAATCAATCAACGATGGAGGATTTAGAATGCATGCGTTTATAGACAATAGATCTGAGGACGCTGAGGCGTTCGATTTTAGTCCAGATAATCTAGTGCTAAGTTGGTGAGCTCATTAAATAACTTAAGCTACAAGTCAATTTCTTTTTAAACTAGTCCTAATACGGTCACGAAGTTTAGCATTCTTTTTTATTGGAGCTTTGTCTGGTTTTCCCAAATTAGGCCGTAGTGCGAGGAAACCTCGTACCGTTTCAAATGTTTGACGCACTTGCTTACCCTCGGTCGGTAATACGTCTCGGATAGCGGGCAGTAACGTTCTTGTGGCATGCTGGATACTGTCCAGATAAATATGTTTGTAACTTCTCTTGTACCGTGTAACGAATCTTAGCTCATGAGGGTTTCGGATAGCGCTATCAAGCATCTTCTCGCCTTCTTCGTCTTCAGGCAGTGCGGAAAAGATGGAGGTTAAAATTTCTGGGGCCATAAAAGCGATCTGCTCTATTGAAGGGAGCCTATTTATTGGTATCCGATCTAATATAAAATGGGATATTAGGGGAAGACGTTGCTTTGAACGATCTCTTTCGCTAAGTAGAGATCTAATAGTACTATCTACACCAACCGCAACATCATAGGCAGTTATGTTCTGATTAACTTTGCCTCTTTCGTGGTTTCTACTAAAGAATCTGAAGAAATTACGCACTTTTCTGGCAACTTTCGTAAAGAATCCAAATAGTCCTTTTGGCGTTGGTAATTCGTAATCACGGTTTTGCTTTATACGCTGTTCATGATTACTACGAATAGACTGCTTAGTGCTACTGGCTACCTGTTGAAGCTCGGCGACAAATTGCTCCTTAGGGTTATCGAACTTTTCGATAACTTCGACTTCTTTTTCTATTTTTTCAATGTTTTGTCTGGCTGATTCTATGGCGTCGGTAGCATAAGTTGGAAATTCGCGGTCAATCCTTCGATTAACAGCTCTTCTCAGTGGGATGCCGATAGCAACAGCTGCAGCCCCAGCTGCAAGTCTATCAACTGTCCGTAGGCCGGGATTAAAGTTCTTGCCAGGTCTTAGACCAGGATTAAGGTCTTTTATGGCTCTTCTATATGGTCTTACGTCTTGAGGAGTTATTTCGTCAACTCCTGATTGCATTTGTTCAACCAGTGGGAAAAGACGAGTCGCATTAGGAAGCATGTGTAATCCGTGACTAACCTCATACGGTAAGATACCCAAAGCTGTAGCCGACCTACCAAGCCTTATCAAGGCCTCTGTATCTACCCCTAGTATATCTTCAGGCCTCTCAGGACTTGGTGGATCAAAGAATCTATGATCTTTTCCTCCGTCGAACTGGGCCGTCTGTGCGGCTTCATGATTCATCGTAGTCTCCTTATTAGTCAGTTTTGGTGTGCTTTGTGGTCGGCACGCCTAAACTATTAAGTTGTTTGACAATATCCTGTGCCCACTTCTCTAGCTCGAGTAAGGCAATAGGATTTACTTCATATATGCGTTGTTGTGCATCACGGTGCATCTGCACCAACCTGCTGTCACTAAGTATCTTGAGGTGCTGGGATATAGCAGACGGCGTAACCTTGAACTTCTTAGCAATGGCCGTAGCAGATAGCTCGCCATTGTCAGCAATTAGCATTAGGATCTCTCGTCTTATGGTTGCAGATAGTGCATTAAATGTGTCCATAACTACATACTAAAGCAAAGTCTTAATTAAGTCAATACTTAATTAAGGAATTACTTTATTTCTTAATTAAAATAGTCAGCTAATTAATGTTAAGTTACGACGTTCTGAGGCTTACCTTTTGTCCAAGCTTCGACATTATCAATCATTACGTCTGCACCCAGCTTCATGCTCATAGGCGTGTTATACGAAACGTGTGGTGTTACGAGGACTTTGGGGTGCTTGAGTAGCTTTGTATAAAGTGGGTCGTTTGTATCACCAACCAATATGCCTCCACAATCACTGGCAACACCATATAGTCTGCCCTCATCAAGCACATGAAGCATTGCCTCGTCGTCAACTATCTCTGACCTAGTAACGTCTACAAAATAGCTGCCTTTTTTCATTGCACTAAAAAAGCCCTTATCTAATATTTTGCGAGTTGATGGATTACTACTTAGAGCATTGACTACTACGTCGGCATCACTTACTGCAGTAATTATGTTGTCGCCTCGCTTAAAGTAGGAAACTTCCATATCAAATGCTTTGGCTAACTTTCCTACTTGTTGACCAATTTTGCCCTGCCCTAGAATTGTCATCTTATTTCCGGCCAGACCTATAGTAAGGGGCGGCAAGTTGCCGTCTTTTCGAAACGCTTCATTAGTGTTTACAAATCTCGGGAACTCCCTCATAAGGCTTAGTACCATATACATAACCCACTCTGAGACAGCATGACGGTTAACGCCTGGTGCATTAGAAAGAGTTACATTATTCTTTCTTAAAACATCTAGGTCTACAAAGGCGACACTTACGAAACCAACTGTTATATACACATCTTTTACTTGTGTATATGCATCTTGCAAACCTGCCGTACCAGAACAGATAATGTCGGCTCCTTCAATTCTTTGTAGATATTCTTTAGCCGTTTCAGGTAACGAGTCGCAGTACGTAACATCTCCCAAACTCTCTAACCTACTCTTTTGCTGGTCGGTAAAACTCTGATTATTGGTAACTACAATTTTCATCTATTCCTTTTCTCAAACCATTCTTGAGGTCGACTGTACTGCCAAGGATCTCTGGTATTAGATTTATGAATGGTTACATCTTTCCAAACCTTGCCAACAACATAAGGTTCTTTGTCTAACCATTCATTAAGCTCTTCTTCGGTGGGGAAATCGACCAGTATCATCGAGCCCTTCATTGTCCCATCGTCATGTAATAATGCGGCTCCGTACCACATATTCCCTGATTGCCTGAGCTTCTCTCCCATTTCAATGTGAGCTTGGCGTGCTTTTATTCGCCTTTCTGCTGCTTTAGAGTCAGTTCCGTCTAGCCCAATTAATACAAATTGCATGAATATACTATACCAAAATGCTACAGTGGAATCGAACTAATTACTTCTTAGAAGATAATAAGACCACCGGTTTATGAATTGGAAACACAGTGGTCAAAGTGTTTAAGGTGAACTAGGCCAAAATGCGTAGGAATAGGTTATGGTTGAAGTTAATACGTTTCAATCAATTATACTTTATAGAATGAACGGTCAATTATTATATTTTGCTTACGGCTCAAACATGGACACAATCCAAATGTCTAAACGTTGTCCCAGTGCTAAAAAGGTAGGAGTCGGATATGTTGATGGGTGGAAATTTCAATATGATGGATCCGATGATAAGGCAATACCTGCTTTTGCCAATTTAGTGAAAAGTAATAGCGGAAGGGCTTGGGGCGTTATTTATGAGATGCACAAAAAGGACCTGGAGCCCTTAGATAATTACGAAAGTCATCCATTAAAGTATTATCACGATTACTTATCGATCGAACTTGCCGAATATGGCCATCCAGTTAATGCTCTAGCTTACTTACTACATGAACCAAGTAGACCGAGAGGTGTTCCGTCTAAGCAATATAGAGACAAGGTAGTAACGGCAGCGAAGAAAAATAAGTTACCGGCAGAATATATATCAAATATCTTATACGCGTAATGGTGAACTACCTAAAATCGAATTGGAACCATATCCTTGAGGAAATTAATCAGTGGCACGATTTACTTAAGGGTTGTAGTCTGAGGTATAACATTTCCACGGGGAGTAGAACCTAAGAATTAATATGACTATCTGTGTCTGTTAATTCTGGACTTACTAGGTAGTTTTGTTTTTTAATAGTCATAATTAAGAAAATATAAATCCAAACAAACCCATATGCCAAACCTAATGCAACACCGCTGTCTACTATGCCTCTCCATGGTTGCGGAAATAACCTAACTAATGCTATTAAGGATATTATTCCCACAGTCAAAGACCAACTTGTTATTATCCGACGTTTAGATGAATGAAAATAACACATGCCAAACAAAGGCGCTAATAGTAAGTCTATGGCCTTACCATTGCTAACTAAATACCAAGTGCGAGACGCTACTCGGGGAGAAAAGTTCTTTTGAAATCCTCTATAACCCTCTGCAATAATCATAAAAATGCACCAAATTACCAGAACAAGCCAGTCGATTATCGATAGCCCCGTATTATATGCATCTATAACATGCGGATATACACGTAGTATTGCGGTAATAAGTATTAAGCTAATGCCAACGATTCCCCACATTGCACCAATTATATTAACGACTTTCATTATTTATCTATGTTTATGCTGCCTGTAATGCAACACTCACCTGTCCTAGGTGTCTCCTTAGTAGTTTTCGTTTAATAAGACCCCCCACAACGCTAAGTTGAAGGTCATCGTCGTCCAATGCTCTATACTCCCAAGTACCCAACCTATTTAAGATGTCTATGCTAAGCAAATTATCATCTTCTATTTGGCCAATTTCAATCTTTTTAATAATTAGAAGCACCAATTGCTGTACCGTTTCTTCATCATAATCAATATGAAGTTTCTCTAATAGTTCTATACAGACATTAGTAAACTCTTCGCTTTCAAAATAACTTTCAATTTCAAAGCCTGGGTTATCGATGATTACTTGTATGTCAGACAATAGGCTTTCCAGGATTTCCCTCGTCTCTATTAATTCATCTGGGTTCAACGTTTCCAAATCAAGCTCAAATGCCTCTATTAGGGCTTCTAGTACAAGCTCAACTTGTCTTTCTTGATAATCTACTTCTTCAGGACTTAATGGCTGTACTCCTCGAACTTCTGTATCGATAGTAACAGTTTCTTCTTCTGGGTCATTACCTAGTTCAAGCAACGAAAAATCTTCATCATGTTCCACTTTATCAACAGCCCCAAGAATACTTAAACCATGTTCTTCAGGCTCAATGAAACCATCTTCACTTTCACCGATAGTTTCAATCTCAACAATTGCCGTAGCTAAATCTGGTATGATGCTCTCTGTTCGTTCCGTGCCTTCAGGCAGGCTATAGGTCTGTTCGTCGTCAGCTAATTGAAGCTGTTCTTCAGCTATACTAGCCGACCTAGTTTGCATAAAAACCTCTTCTGTGACATCAGCACCTCGAGGAGCTGAAACAATTGCAGTGGGAAGTTCTTCGGTAACAATTATTGATAATAATTCTCGCCTATTACGCTCTCTGATGACAGCATCCACATCATGTACGGCAATTTCGTCTGTAGTACGCCCTTTTACAATGGGCAGTATTTTCTGCGATTCAGAGTATTGCTCGCTCGAGACTGTTTCAATTTGTGGTTCTAGGTCTTTTTTTTTACTGGCACAGCCTCAGGCGTAAAACGTACTAATTGCCCTGTTTCATCTACCTTTGCAGAAAAGCCCAAAGCTCCAATCAGTGCTTCATCAGGTGACGCCCCACGCTCAAGACCCGCTTTAGTCCGTTCAATAATTACATCTTTTTTATCTGTGCCATGCTCGGACGTAATAAATTCAGCTAATGTTGAATCTCTTCCTTCACCAGGTTTTGGACACTCAACCACTACGCTAGCAAAACTTGCTGCAACATCCTCGGATACTCCAAGTTCTTGCTGCAACATAGCTATAACTGCTGCTTGGTTATGTTCTTGTTCTTGAGCTTGGCCAGGAAAGCCTTCTAGTGTTGGCATATATCAATAATCATAAGCTATAGCACCTTAAAAGTCTATGATTACTAATCTGTTATTGTGATAATACTCAGCGTTAAATCAGAAATATTGAAATTATATATGAATTGACGGTTTAAAAATATTGTGGTGAACCAAGCCAAAACGTATGGGAATGGGTCATCGTTAGAGTTATTTGAGTGGAGAGGACTATACCCCTAACGAATGTAGTACCAAATCTATGTCTTTGAAGTCTTCTAGGACTATATCAGCTCCTTCATCAATAAGCTCTTTTAGTGGACGAAAACCATTTGATACGCCCACAGATTTAACGCCAGCCTCTTTGGCGGCAATTATATCTCTGGGCGTATCGCCAATTATGTATACATCCTTAAGTTTATACTCGAAACCAGCTCTATTAATAGCAACACCGACAAGATCTGATCTTTTGCTGTGTGGATCGCTACCGAAAGCACCAATAGAAAAGTATCCCCATAAACCAAAACTAGATAACTTTAGTTTGGCAACAGATTTTAAATTACCAGTCAAAAGTCCCATTTCAACATTCTTAGTCGAAAGTCTATCTAGTAGTGTTTTGATACCGGGCACTAATGAATATTCCTCAGGAACAAAGCTTTCATTCGTGGCATCTTCTAGAGCCCTGACTATTTGAGGCATAGCTCTTTCTATTTCTTCTGCCGACCATCCAACGGAGGATAAAATATCCAGCATTATTAAATGGTCTGTTAGACCTTCATGGTCTTTTTCGTAGGAAATGTTTTTATCATGTAGTTTTTTGGCTGCTTCTAAAAACCTTCTCGTTGGAGGACTTGCTAGTATGGTGCCATCAATATCAAATAACAATAACTTTCTCATGTTTATACATATTATCAGAAGTGAGTACTGCTAAGCATAAGCAAAATGGTGAACCAAGCCAAAACGTATGGGAAAGGGTTATGGTTAGAGCTTTCTCAGTGGGGTAAGTTGCTCAACATACATACTACCAGGGCTCAATCTGTTTAGTGTTAACGTCAAGTATCCCGTTTGGATTATTCCAGTTCATTGGTTCTTCAATAGCAGTTTTAATGTTAATGGCGACATCCTTAGGGTCTTCTGCGGCATTGTTCCCACCCATACGAGTACGCATCCAACCAGGTTCTATGAGTAGATAATCTAACTTACCACTGTACTGCGCCTTCATTAGCCTAACTGAAAGGTTTAGCGTTGCCTTGCTAGCACAATAGGCATAGTGATAAGTTTCGGGCACCATAGATATTGAGCCCATACCGCTACTAACCGCTGCGAGTCTGACGTGGACACCACTAGTTAATAGTCTTTCGACTAATGTAAGTTGACTAAACACATTTGTATATACAACTTCGCTGAGTACTTTAGGCGAGACATCAGAAACTGTCTCATCTTCGCCATAAATAGCTGCATTCAGAATAAATAAGACATCCCCACTATCACTAACGCTCTTAAGCAAAAGCTCTGCTGAAGTCCTTACGCTCTGATAATCTGATAGATCACATATAATTTCTGGGTCTACTTTTGAAGTGTTACGATTAATAGCGAGGGGCATATTGCCTGAATAGAGCCTGGCAAGCTCTTTGCCCAGACCGTTGGTGGTACCAGTAATAACTACTTTCATTCTTTAATCATACCAAAAGACCGAAGGAGAATCGAACCATTAACTTCTTAGGAAAATTAAAGACCACCAGACTCCTAATTGGAATCACAGTAGTCAAAGTGCTTATGGTGAGCTTAGTAGGTTCGAAATGGAACTTAATAAAACGCGAACTGATGGTTATATCGAGAATAGTTAATTCAGTCAGAGAATTAAGCCCAGCTACACGATGATCAGTTAGACTATATTCATGGACAAATTTAGTAATAAGCTGCAAAAGCTCTTAACTGGCGATCGGCCAGTCACTTTACAAGTTATTGTAGACAACTTCTCAGAAAAAAGTTTTGGTATTTTGTTTTTACTACTACTTACAATCCCTTCATTGCCATTGCCAACTGGTGGAATAACTCACATTTTTGAGATAGTTGCTATTCTACTTGCTCTTGAATTGATATCTGGAAGAAAGGCGGTATGGCTACCAAAAAAGTGGTTAAACAAGACTCTGCCAAATAGTCTGCAAACATCTGCTTTGCCTAAGTTTATAAAGATAATACGATGGATTGAAAAATACTCTCACCTTAGGTCGGTGAGTATTCAAAATAATAGTTTATTGCCAAGGCTGGTTGGTTTAGTAGTTCTAGTATTCACAATATTTGCATTTCTTGCCCCTCCTTTTTCCGGGCTTGATACTCTACCCTCCTTAGGAGTAGTTCTTCTCTCACTTAGCTTTATATTTGATGATCTCTTTCTAAGTTTTATTGGCATTATTGTTGGTGTAATCGGTATAGGGCTTCTTCTTTTGTTGGGAAAGTTGGCTTTTGCATTACTTTAAACAAAGACTTTAGTAAACGCAGAATGGTAAAGCTGGTGATCCCAAGGGGAATTGAACCCCTGTTGCCGGGATGAAAACCCGGTGTCCTAACCTCTAGACGATGGGACCAAAAAATAAGATTTATATCTATAATCTTTCGGCTATCTTAACATTTACTAAACAAAATTAAAATCCCCTTAACACCTCTGAAGGGGATTTTAATTGTTTTAGATTTTTATTCTAAGAGCGGCCAGTCATTGCTCAGCTATAGAACTTCAAGGCTTATACTAACACGGAATCGGTCTTTTCGCTAGTGGTTATCCACAGGCTGCGATCTTGAAAACTGTTAGTCTTTAGCTGTTCTTAGAGATCTTTTTCTTGAGGAACCAGTTGTATGCAACTGTTCCAAAAGCCGTTGCGCCTACGAAGATTGCGACTACACTACCGGGGCCAGTATTTACTAGAGCCGTTGGAGGTGTTACGGGTGGCGTAACAGGAGGTGTAGTAGTTGGTGTTACTACTGCAACACACTTAGCACTTGTTACATTCCCAAGGTCAGACAGCACTGTTGCTTTGTAAGTATAGGTGTGTCCAGCAACAATTGGATATGATTTAGGAAAACTGTTTAATGCAATTTGCTGAGTAGTAGTTGTACCGTTGTCGGTAATATCTAAGCTGAATCCAGTTACCTTGGCGTCGTTAGCTGTATATTCGATGTTATCGATTCGAGCTACGTTACCTTGGTTTTCAAACTGTAGTAAGTTACATGTTGGAGGAGTCTTAGCAGGAGGGGTTGGAGTAACTGTTACTTGGTAGACAATTACGATTCGGTAAGTCCAACAGCCCCACATGTCGCCTTGGCCCATACTAGGTAATCCAGCATTAGTACTGCCTAGTGGTAAAGTGCTGTTGACTGAACCATCAGGTAAGGTTTGCCATGCACCATAGGGCTGGCTATAGATATGTACTGAACCAGGAACAATGCTAAGAGTAACCGGCTGACCATTACAGTTTAGGTTAGCACTATCGCTTACAGATGCTGCATTTGAAGCACTAATTGTTGCACCGAAAGTAAATTTGTTTGACGTAGTACCTAGAGGTGCAGTCATTTGAATTGCTGTGTTATGTGCAACCGCAGAACCACTACCCTGATCAGGGTTGTCTGCTGGCATTGCGTCATTGTGTACATAGTTCCAAAGGTCGTATTTATCTCCTGCATTACATGCTGAAGAAATGTTACCAATACTATAGTTAGGATTATTAGTGTTATCTGTTACGACTCCGTTAGTACTCTGACGAATTCTTACAAAGTCTGGTTCGTTACCGATACCTTGATTAACACCACAGATACTGTTAAATACTGGTGTTGATGAGGTTGGGAAACCATTTTGGTTATATTGGTACAGACACTGTGCTGCACTTGCAGCGCTGGCATTTCCAGCCACACCTAGCATCATAGCCATAAGACTAATAAGAATGCCGCTGACTAGGGTTGATATCTTTGAAGTTATTTTCATCATATTCTCCTTATTAATTTATGGCTTAATGACAAGCTGGATTAAATGGATCTGTGCAAGGTGGGCCTGGAGGGGGGGTATTCCCTGGTTTGGTTGCAGGAGGCGCAGTTTCTGGAGGACTTGTTGCAGGAGGTGCAGTTTCTGGAGGACTTGTTGCAGGAGGTGCAGTGTTAGGAGTAGTCGCTGGGGTTGTGCCAGGCGTAGTACCACCTCCGCTTGGTGAGTTCTCGGTTCCAGGTGTTCCAGATTCTGGTGCAGCTCCAGTGGCATTAGCAGGACCACTTCCGCCTGATACAGTACCAGTTCCAGTTCCAGCATTTTTTTCGTGATGTGCACCGCCAGATGTTACTCCACCACCACCAGTACTTTCACCTGTACTTGCAGAGTTAGAGTTGCCGCCAGCGTTACCGTTAACATCTGATCGTTGGATGAATTGACCAAGTGGAGTAATGCCCCAGCTTTGAGAAATACCTTCTGCTAAAGCTTGATTTGGAGCACCTGCAACAGGAGTTATAGTAAATACTGATTGAGCTGCAGTATTAGGGTCTTGGACGGTGTTTATGCCGTTCAAGTCACCATTTGCAAAAGTTGGTACATATATATTCATCTGGCCCGATGTTGCTTGTAGCTCGTGCTGGGTGTTAGTTTCCAGTACACGTCTTATGACTGTGTTGCAAGTCTTGGACCTTAGTGTCTTATTCTTTATCATACCTTCGAAAAGAGTGTAAGAAGCTGATGCGACAGCAGCAGGAGTCATACCGCTCTCAGCGGTGATAATTGTGTCGGCTGTAGCTATTGCAGCATCATTGCCTTTAAGAGTATCTGCAATTGAAATTGCGGTCTTGTTTGGATTTTTAGATGTGAAGGTTGGAACGCCTTTTACAACATTGCCAGTTGCTTTGGCAAGATTTTGTTGTGCTCCAATTTGGCTTTGATAATCGCCCGTAGCTATTGACGGAACGTCACAATAACTATCAATCACTCTCTGAGGCAACACTACAGTAGTTCGAGCATTAGGATCGGTAGTAGTTGGAGAAGCTCCGCTACCTTCACCACAACCAGCGGCTACACCACCAGCAGCTATTGCTAAGCTTGTTGCTAGACCGGCTTTCAAAAGTTCATGACTCATAAAATCTCCTACCTTAATGATTTAGTTTCGACTACTAAATGTAGCCATCCCAAATTAACTTACATAAGCATAACACGTGAGGATACTTTTGTCAATGATAAAATAGCTAATTTAGCAACTTTATTATAAACACTAGCACTAAAATGCTCCGGCTGGTTTTCCAAACATGAAATCTGACAACGTAACAAGTGGTATTTTATCAGTTGAACTAAGTTCTAGAGATCTTGTCATTTCAAGAATTTCAGTAATTCTCTTAGCTTTGGCTGTACCCCTGATAGCATAATCGGCAGCGGCATCAAGATAATCTGCACTATCCAGCTGATAGACCCTACTTCCATCAGTGTACTCACCTGCATAATCCAATCTTGTTAGTGCCGGACTTGTTAGTCTGACTACAAATAAACGGTCATCCATAATGGTTTGAAGCCCACTCAGTCCTGATTCCCAATCAAAAGTAAATTCTGGTAAAGCTAATTCGCCTTTTCTTTTCTTAGATTTACCCTCCTTCGCCTTTTCTTTGGCGCCGCTTATAAGGTCAGATACGACTAAACATACATCGTTACGAGGGTTGATAGATGATCCGGCCATATGATCAATGCCTGTAGCAAGTGCTGATGGCTCATCTTCTTCTGGCACAACAAACTCACCTTCAAGTAGCCTATCGAAGTCGCCCATAGAAGCTAGTGGGAAAGTGCCAAAATTTAGATCATCAATCTCTAGTGGATCTTTTTCTTTACCAGTTGCACTTATAAATAATCTGGATGGTGCTTCAATAGCGGCAACTGTTGTCATGGCAGTTGTCATTCGGGCAAGAGTCATTAGTGAGTTAACGCCAGTGCTTCCGAAGTATCTATCTCCTAGGTCAACTAAGACATGAAGTTTTTGAGGTTGTTCAGTGGTTCTTCTCTTATTGGCCATAGGGATTCCATGATTAGCATAGGTCTCAGCTACATTAATCGCCTGTACCCCATCTGTACCCAAATTGAGCGGTCCAACACCATCTGACCTTTTACCACTTTGGTGTCGATCAAAGGAATTGATTAAGCCATCAGACGACCCGTTGGTCAAAGCATTGCTAGACCGTATGTCTGCCTGTATTCGGTCTAGCAGCTCATCGTAGCCAAGGCTAGATAGAGTCGAAGCTATGCGCTCTGTTGACACGATTAATTCTCCGCCCTCGCAGAGTCAAAGCCAAAATATCGTTTGGCACGCTTAACCCTTCCGCCTTCTTGTGCTCTCTCTTTATCCGTAACTGGTTTGCTTAAGAATGCTTTATCGACATCAAGACCAATTGCTTCAACATTCCCATACGAGAAAGTTTCTACAGAAGCGGCGATGAATTCTGATGGTCGTTCTAGTCTTTCGAAACGGCCATAAGCCGTAAATGCAGATCTAGCTATAGCTCGTCTCTTGGCAATCGCCATCTCTAGGTTAGTAGGTCTTCGTCCACCTTCTTCCATTAGTTTTTTCTGTGCCGTTTGAGTAAATTTGGCAATTGTTGGAAAATTAAGAGCTGCTACCTCTGCAATGTCTGCCGGGGTAATTGCTCTTTTAGCAATCGGCATCCATTTAGCCAAATCAACAACACCTAACTGACTATTTCTAAGCATCTTGGCACGAGCGGTGTTTAGCAAGGATCTTCCAAGTCGGCCGTCTCCATCTTCAATATCCATAAATAAACCAGTGTTATTTATCTCGTTCACAACTTCGACAATAAATGTTCCTAGATTTGCTGCTATAGGAAATAGTTTGGCAACTTCTGCGTTTAAATATGCTCTAACGTCAGCTGTAGGTAATATTGGGGCTAGCTCCCATGAATGTCCCCTATCCGCCATGACTCCTTGAAGAATTGCGGCACTAGCAGAGCCAAGGTCTCCCATAAGTAGTTCGGCGCCCTGTCTTTTTGCAAATGCTTCATCGTCTTCACTGTTTCGTTCTCCGTCTGCATAGTTACCAGTCATGTAAATTGCTGCGTGTTCCATCGGAACCATTAGTCCATTCATCATAACGAACTGCTTATCCCATAATCGGTGAATTGGGCCTTTATTATATAGTTGCGGGAACTCACTAAGGTGAAAATCGGGATTGTCTGGAGTTGCAGTCATCTTGCCGGGTACAGTTCTTTTCTCAGTTGGGCTTTCATATCCAAAAAAAGTACTTTCAGTATCATCAGCCGTAACTTCAACTCGTGATTCATGACCCATCATCAGATCGCCGAGAGTAGTTTTTCCAGTCCCGCCAGGTGCTCTAGCGGCTACACTACTATCTTGTCCACGACCAACAGACAATTGAGTATAAACTGTCTGAACACGCTGATCGTTTGCTACGATCATTTCTTCTTCGATAATACGTGCGCCTCTATTCAAAAATGCAACGTGCTCTTCAAATGGTGCACTAGTTGATGGCCATTGTGATCTTAAACTTTCACTCATATTATTTACTCCCTTCATTAGGCTTACTCTTATCCCTCTTAAATAGTCGTCGTGATCTGCGTAAATATACTAACCCCGCTGCAGCAGCGCCAGATGCAATCATGCCCTTAAATGGCAGATAGTTATTGCTCCTGGTTTGTTGTACGACTGTGTTCGCGGAAATCTTCGTTATATACTGCTGGATTTGGTTTGCGCTATTGGCTGTGTAGACATTCTTAATGCCCAAGATTGCCTGATAGCCAGTTACGTCGGGTGAAATCGAAAGATTTATGTCGCCCACTGTTGCGCTGCCGCCACCTTGGCCCACGATTATTGCTGACGCTTTGGTATTGCTAGGCAGCGATGCAATCACTGATTGAAGTGCTGCTTGCTCTGTAGAAGCTGAGGTTTGTAGATCGCCATAAGGAAGTCCGGTAGTAACGAAGATAACATTGCCGCCCGTACCTGCAACGGCCGATACTCCAGCCTGAGCAGAGTCTGCCATTAAGTCGCCGTTTCTAAAACCAGCATTATTAAGCTGTGAATCTATCGCCCCTCTAATAGTAGCTTCGTCCTTGATGGTTGGGGCTATCTTCAAGCTACCGGCACCGTCGCCGTCAAGAATGATACTAAATGGTTCAGGCCTAGATAAATCTGCACGAACTGTGCCTGTTATGCTGTCTGCGAGTCGAGTTGCTCCGTCGGTCATATCATTAGCATCAGCTGAATAGCCACCGTTTATAACAATACCTTCTTGCCCTTTTACCGAGACATTACTATTGTAGGGACCTGCGACCTGAGCTAACCCTAATGCACCGAATGCACCTGCTAAAAGCATGGCGGACCGTTCGAATATTCTTGTCGTACGTGCACCAGCCACAAGCGATGTAGCGTTACCGGGATCAGCGATTTGTGCTGCTTCATTGGACATTCTATTTTGGCGTCTTGTTTCAAGATATTCAATCGCACCACCCGCCAATACAACGGCGGCGGCACCAAGTAAGTAAACTCTGTCCTGGAAATGTAGAGGTACAACCTCTGCAACTGACTGAATAGTATGTATTTCACCTGCCATATAACCAAAGTCCTTAAATTACTAGGTTATAATATCATGCTTATGTGTTTTAGTCAAGCAGCTTTAAGATGTAGAAGATGCTTATGGTTCGAGAACAAGCCGTTTATGACTAGGGGATTAACTAGTACTATAAAACACTTACTTAGTAGCCGATGCGCCGACTTTAGATTTACTGAAGACGAAACCGAAGGTACTACCTTTGCCTTCTTCGCTCTCAAAGATTACTGATCCACCTTCCGCAATAATGACTTTCTTAGCCATGAATAGGCCAAGGCCTGTGCCATCAGGGCGTGCCTTACGTGCATTTCCCGCTCTATAGAACTTAGAGAATAGATGATGCTGCTCAGATTTTGGCACACCAATACCACTGTCTTCGACTCTTAGCTCGATAGTCTCTGGATTGTCTATTAATTTGACCTTAATGGTACCTCCAGCTGGTGTGTAGTAGATTGCATTATCTGTAAAGTTCATGATTACTTGTCTAGTCTTTGTTTCATCAAGCATAACAATTGGGAAGTTTTTAGGTTTCTCATATTCAAGTTTGAGTGATCTAGAGCCCGCCGTTTCCTCAAGTTGACTAAGTTCCTGTTGTACTACTTCAGATAAATCAACTGCTGCGGTCTCTATAACAAACTTGCCTGTCTTTAATCTAGATACGTTGAGAAGGTCTGAGATAAGGTAAACCATCCTTTGGGATGAGAAGAATGCCTGTCCAAGCATCTCTCTCTGTACCTTATTGATCTTCCCGGCATCACCCTCTAAAACCATACTAAGGTAGCCCTTAACGCTTGTTAGAGGCGTTCTGAGTTGATGGGAAGCCATGCTAATAAAGTCGTCTTTAGTTTCATCTAAGGCTTTAAGTTTTTCGTTAGCTCGACGTAATTTAGCTGTGGCTTCATTAACTTTGTCTTGCAAAGTAACATTGAACTTCTCAATTTCTTCGAATCTTAGGGCATTCTGCAAACTAATTGCAGTCTCATCAGTTATGACACTAATTAACCTCCTGTCTTGCTCGGAATATATAATGCCCGACTGCTTGTGGCCAAGTATTATAAACCCTAAATCTTCCTTTGTTGTTCTCAGCTTAACGACCAACGCTATCTCGGCGCTCCATAGTAGGTCAAACAACTCTTTATCTGTCTTTCCATCCACTTCTTCAGTTATTACTATATCCTTTTTGCTTTTTTGAAGTACCCTAATGAGATCTTTTTGGTCTTCATTTTGTCGATCTATTAAGATGATCTCTAAAACATCGGGCCTGATCGTGTCCTTTACTATCTTTTTTACTCCATCAATTATTTTCTCAACTTGGATACTACCTACTAGTAGAGCACTTATTTTATCGAGCAAGTCCTGAGGCTCATAATAATCCCTATAAAATATCTTACTCGAAACCCTATTGAACCATAGGCGCAATGGCTGAAAGATAAAGGCAACTATAAGGGTTACCGCCGTTAGGAACGCTATTGTTGCTATATTAAAAGTGGTATGGAGAATGTAGGTCGTCAACAGAACTATTGGTATTACGTAAATAAGACCTACGATTATTATCACCGTCGAATAACTCACTGCACGTACAACAAATGTTTTTACATCAAATAATCCGCCTTTAAAGATTGCCAAAAAAGTCGCAATGGCTAAAGTCGTTATTGCCAGAGGCGATAATAAATTGCTGCCACTTGTATTTAGTAGGCCGCCCGCGAGTCCTATAACTATCGAGAACACTGTCCCTAAAATTATAATTCTTGTCTGATTTTTCACTATATTGTCAGATTTATAATTACCCATAAACCTAATCCACAACAAAGAAATAGCAAAAATCAGTAGTGTCCAGATAGTTTGTAGGCTATATAAAATCCCAGACTGTAAAATATTGAGACCATATTCGCCTTTGACGACCACGCTAACCATGAGATTAGTTAAAGAGGTAACTGCGAATATAGTTAGGGATAAAAATATAAGTGCAGTTACAATTACATTGAACTTACCAGCAAATCTCTGCGCAAACAAGAAAAAAATTGGCGCCACAAAACTCCCCGCCAACAAAGCAAGTTTTAACGTATAAATTCCAGTTTTAGGGTTATCAATCGCATCAGTAATAAACAGTAGGCCAAGCCAAATCATTAGAGAAAGAATGAATAGACGAAAAACTTGTAAGTATTCTTCCCCCTTTACTGATACTCTGGATATGACAATCAAAATAAACAATAATGCGAATAAAGGTAATACGTAAGAAACATATGTTATTAACATGTTAATGTATAGTATAAGATAATTGCGTAAATAGTTATGCTAAAATTTAAAACTTTAGAATTTTCTGACATCAACACAATAACAAACTTTGTTAGAGATCTCGAGTTTTATTCGGATTTCAACTTTTTAAGCCTCTTTAGCTGGTCACTACATTCACAAACGAGTTTTGCGATTGATGAAGACTGTATTTACATATCGATGCCGGATTATATTACTCAGGGATTGACTTATTGCTTTTTTCCTAAATCAAACCATGTAAATGCATTGCTGAAGTTCTGTGATTGGTTAAAAAATGAATCTATACCTACAAAATTTGAGCTCATACCAGAAGAGGTTAAAGATAAGCTATTAGAAAGTCATATTCCAGATTATATAAAATTGACAATAGATGAAGATAGAGATTCGTTTGACTATGTTCTGGATCCTGGAAAAATATCAAAATCAATTGGGAGTGAATATAGTGATTTTCGATATAAAATCAAAAATTTTAATAAAATATACGGTGCTAGGATAAGACTACATAGTCTCGACCCTAACTCACAAAATGATATATTTTCCTGTATAGATTTAGCCCGGAAGTGGGCAGATCGTGGTATTGAAAACATATACTATGAAGACGAAATAGATGCTTTTTCTCGTTTTTTATACGCTATTAAAAATACTCGGGATCTTGTAACTATAACTATCTATGACGGCGATAAACTAATCGCATTTGTTGCATGCGAGATTCTGAACAAAGAAAGAGCGATTGGTCACTTTTTAAAATACGACAGAGAATATAAAAATATCTATTATTTTATGGTTTACAAGATGTGTGAAGTATTACATGCGCAAGATATTAAGGAACTTAATATTGAACAGGATATGGGTCTAATCGGTCTTAGGCAGGCAAAAGAACATTTAAGACCGGCTCGATTTCTTAAGAAGTACTCTCTTGTGGTTCTTGAGCAAAATTAGCAACTTTATAGAGATGCCTAACAACAGTAAAGTCGCTAATTGTGGCTAAATTTGATCGTAAAATCGATCTGGAAACTATTTTAGGTATATACTCCACCGATGCGTTACTACATTCAAATGTAATCATAAACTTGTTGAACTGTGCAAGCCTTGCTGACAGCAAAGTCTTTATAATGTGAGGACCAATACTTAGGGCATATTCCTGACTGGCAACGATTGCCGGCTGGTAAATAATAGGCAAGCCCTCAGATTGGCTTTCAAAATATTCACTATTTAGCCACGGGCATAGTCCCAGATCACTGACATTGTTGCCAAATCCTTGCAGAACACCTTCAGCGTCAAAATAAGCGGCAACAAGATTATCTTCTGACTTTAATTCCGCAAGAAGCTGGTCCCTTGGAAGAGCGCCAATAATTGGGTGGTCGTCGACTAGTGTCTGGAATCTTACTGAATAAATATCCCAGATCCGATCAGAGTTTGCGTCAATCATATCTGGACTTAAAATAACTACATTTGGATCAAGTTTCTGGTCCTCTTCTGTAATAGCCCCTTTGGCTTCGATCACCGCACGATAATGAAAAGTTGCTGCTGGTGTTTGTTGTGCTGTAATTAAGTCATCTATAGCCAACTCCCCTATCGGCAGATCCACTGCTAGCTCTGAATTATCCGGATAATCTACTACAATTTGTATGTTTCCCTTTTCCCTTAAAATAGATTCTATTTTATCCTTCACAACATCTCTGTTGTCCGCTAACACACTTTGAGGTAACAAACAGTAGTACAGCGTAGATTGATCATAGCCTCTTTCATTAAAAAATTTACCATTTAACCAACCAGCATATTCTATGGGTGCTATGAAAGGGACTTCGTGAACTTTGCGGCCGTTAGGCTCTTTTATCATAATCGATTCAGTTCTTGGGTCCTTTAATGCTTCTTGCATTTCCTCGTCAGAAAGCCCTTCTATTTGTGGCCCTACCGTATTATGCTTAACGATATTATCATAATCGTAAGCTCCTTCCGGAGAACGGTTAAGTTTTCTCTTTAATATACTGGCCCCCGCTACGGCTCCCCCAAATGCAGCTCCAGTTTTTAACCCGTTTATTAAGTTTGGGTGAAAAATACTTTCGCCACCAATCATACCCTCAATCCCAAGAACTGCTGAAACACCAAGGCTCATGACTAACGCATAAAGTCGATTTTGTTCTCTTGTCTTCTCGGGAGATCTTCTGTATCTTGCAATCATTGATACCGGGACACCAGCTGTGACAGCTAGGCCCGCTTGGAGTCCTAAGCTCAGGTCTTTATCTTCCGACCGTTTGTTTCTCCCAAGCCTTTTTTCAACTGTCCTTATAAATTTAAATCTATCTTTGATACTGTCCATGGTTTTGTCTATAAACGCTCCCCCTCGAGCATCTAGCAAGTCGGCCGTAACAATACCACCACTTGCCTCTAATGCAAACGTGGATAAAAATAACACTAGCCCAACTTCTTGTGGGTTATGTGTTGCTAACGCCCAACCACCCACTAAGCCAATTCTTATAGCCTCATTCAATGGTGATACGGTTAAGCCAACATAAGATGCAGCAACTATTTCTCCAGACCTACTTCCAGCCCAGTTATGATTATCTTCAGATTCGCGTACAATGAGAGCTTCCTCTCCACCTAATGCTTGATCTGCCTGTATAATTGGCTCTTCAATACTCATTATTGAACTCAGCTTTTCCAGTCACTTGATTTATACATAGCAACGACTAGTGCGCAGACGGGGTGATGAGTGCACACCCTACCGACTACATGCATGTTGATTTTTCCGAAATTGACATTTCTTGTTGCCATTAGAGCTTCTAGGCTCTGCTGAATATCACGCTTTACTGCTTCTTCACTATTGCCTTCGTGTTCGACAAAAAGACCTTTGCCAGATTCTTTCTCTTGGACCCAGCCTATACCCGCCCATGCTTCTACGTTTGGCGTATCAACACGCATTTCGGCCATAACTACATATAGACGGTCGCCCCATTGGCCTGGTTTTTCCCCAACATGGCCATTTTTGTGGACAATGATCTTAGACTTTGGGGGTATGACAGAGCTTAAGCGAATCAGGTTATAGTTTGCTATACCTGTAGCATTAAGCGCTGCATCAAATGCAGATAATTTAGTTGGTCCTGTACCTATACCGGAAGCTACGTGTATATCCATTTCATTCCTTTTTTAGTTTTTTATAAATTAAAAGCACCCGCAAGTAAGTGATTGACTTCCCATGCGAGTGCTTCTATTCTGCTAATGTACTAACGAACAGAGCTAGTATACTTCATAAGCTTAAAAAAGTCAATGGTTAAAGCTAAATCTACAGATAAGAATGCAAAGAAGATCCTAATAGTTGAGGATGACCCTCCTATTCGGGAGTTGTATGAATTTAAGCTAAAACTTGAAGGCTTCGATATTAGGTCTGCTGCGGATGGAGCTCTTGGGCTTGCTGCTGCAGAGGATTTTATGCCAGATCTTATTCTACTTGATCTTAAAATGCCGATAATGACTGGCGAGGAGATGCTTAAGAAGCTTCGTTCAAAGTCTTGGGGAAGAAATATGAGGGTCATAGTTCTAACTAATATTAGTAGAGACGAAGCACCACATCGTCTTAGGTTATTAAATGTAGATAGGTATATAGTTAAAGCACACTACACTCCACAACAAGTAGTTGATCTAGTAAGAAATATTCTGGGCATAAAAGCCTAAATCGTTTACACTAAAATTTAAAGGATAGACATGAGCAAGATAGCAATAATTGAAGATGACCAAGCTATAAGTCAGATGTACCGGTTCAAGTTTGAAGCCGAGGGCTTTAAGGTTGAAACCGCTGAAAACGGCAAGATTGGCCTCGATCTAATTGATTCCTTTAAGCCGGATATTATTCTACTTGACCTGATGATGCCTGAAATGACCGGTGATGAAATGCTTAAAAAACTACGTCAAACTCCTTTTGGCAAGAATCTAAAAGTAATTATTCTGACAAATATGGGTGAGCAAGAAATCCCTGACTCAGTTAAAGCTCTTGGTGTTAGCGATGTTATCCTTAAAGCCAATATGACCCCAAGACAAGTTGCAGATATAGTCAAAAAGCAGCTACAAAAAGCTTAGTTTAAAATCATCCTTATGGCTTAGTTATTAATGAGCTGTCATAATGGTTAATAACATATGAAGATAGCAATACTTGGATTTGGCTTACAGGGTAAATCTTCTCTTAAATATTACCGGGGACCAGATAACGAAATCACAATCTGTGATCAAAATCAACCAACTGATGTGCCTGATGAAGTTGAAGTAGTCGTTGGAGATAATTATCTAAGCAATTTGGATTATTATGACCTAATAATCCGCAGTCCTGCTATACACCCAAAAGATATTGTCGCTGCAAATGGCTATGGCATTTTAAAGAAAGTTAGCTCAAATACAAATGAGTTCTTGAGAACTTGTCCTAGCAAAAACGTTATTGGCGTTACCGGAACAAAGGGTAAGGGTACGACCTCAACATTAATTACCAAGATGCTCGAAGCAAACGGCAAAAGAGTACATTTGGGTGGAAATATAGGCGTACCACCTCTAGATTTATTAGATTCAGATATAACTGAGCAGGACTGGGTTGTGCTCGAGCTAGCAAACTTCCAACTAATTGACCTTAAGTATTCGCCCCATATTAGTCTTTGCTTAATGGTGGAACCAGAACACCTAGATTGGCATATAGATGTAGATGAATATTATGAAGCCAAAACGTTACTATTTAGAACTCAAAGTCCTAAGGATATTGCTGTTTACTTCGCAGATAACGAAAACTCTGTCCGAATTGCCTTCACTGGTGCAGCCAAAAAAATACCTTATTTCAAAGCCCCAGGAGCAATGGTAGCCGGTAACCATATAGTAATCGACGGTGAGCCAGTTATTAGACTTAGTGAACTGAAAATGATTGGTAGGCATAACTATCAGAACGCCTGTGCTGCAGTAACAGCTGTCTGGCAAATATGTCCAGATGTAGGCCCTATTGCTCAAGTACTTAGAGACTTTAGCGGTCTACCGTTTAGATTGGAGTTCAGACAACAGGTTGATGACATTTCATTCTTCAATGACTCATACGCCTCGGCACCAGCAGCCACAATCGCTGCTATTAGCGCTATTAAATCGCCAAAGGTACTTATTATTGGCGGCAAGGATCGTGGCCTAGATTTGAATGACTTAGTTGAAGCAATAATTGAGAACCAGGAAACTATAAAAGACATAGTTTTAATTGGCGAGTCCGCAAATAGAGTTAGCGAAGAATTGACTAACGCCTCTTATGATAATTTTACTGTAAATGAATCGACAGATATCAAGGATATAGTCATCCAGGCTAAGTCTATGGCGACAGCTGGCGACAGCGTTGTTCTGTCGCCTGGTTTCCCTAGTTTTGATATGTTTAAGAACTTTGAAGACCGCGGTCTCAAATTTAATGACGCGGTTAGCAGTCTATGAATGGGGTAACGAATTTTATCTTTGACGACTATTCTTTTGACGTTCAGTCTAAAACTCTTAGTCTTAGCTATAAATTAGACGATAAACACAGCTTTACAGAGAAGTACTTCTTTGACTTTGATTTTGTTGAATACGATGAAGCGGCTCTAAATAGTGCTATTGAAAGCCTGTTCTTCATAGCCGGTGTATCATATTACAAAGCCTTTGTTCCAAAAAACATTATTGTTAGTAAAGGCACTATTACGCAGCCTCAGGCAGATTTTTACTCTAAAACTTACCAAAAAGGCTTAGGCGAGTTTTGGTATGTTAACCAACTTGACCCTAACACTTTAGTGTCTTTTCCATCAAACTCGGATGACCTAAGCGCGAACATTAGCAGTAAGGGTGAGGGATTACTTATTGGACTCGGTGGTGGCAAAGACTCGCTGGTTGTTATTGAAGCTCTAAGAAATAACGGTCAAAAGCTGACGACTTGGAGCTTAAATCATAAGACTCAATTAGAGCCGCTTGTAAATAAGGTCGGCCTTAACCATTTATACGTCGAACGATCTATCGACCCAAAGTTAATTGAGCTTAATGCAAACGGAGCACTAAATGGTCATATACCAATATCGGCAATCTTTGCAGCTTGCGGAGTTGTGGTGGCAATACTCAGCGGCAATAGGGATGTAATTGTTGGCAACGAAAGCTCAGCAAACGAAGATTCACTGGTTTATCAAGGAGTTAGCGTAAACCATCAATATTCTAAGAGTCAGGAATTTGAAACTGACTTCCAGAAGCACTTATCTGAACTTTTGAGTGATACAATGCGTTATTACTCATTCCTTAGACCACTTAGTGAGCTCAGAATTGCCGAGATTTTTGCATTAATTGGTTTCGATAAATACTACGGTCTATTTAGTTCATGTAACCGAGCTTACACAATGGCTTCGGATAGCCTATTTTGGTGTGGCGAATGTGCCAAATGCTGCTTTATATTCTTGGCTTTAACACCTTTCGTTGATAGGCAGCGACTAGAAGCACTGTGGGGAGGCAAAAACTTACTACTTGAACCTAGTTTAGAGATCACCTACAAGAATCTTCTGGGGATTTCTGGAGATAAGCCTCTAGACTGTGTCGGTGAAATTAAGGAATCTAGATCAGCCATGCGGCTTGCTGAAGAGATATATCCTGAACTAAAAACTAAATACGTTTTCGATATACCTGATGGATACGACTACAGACAGTTGTCATCACATCAAATGCCAGCTGATATTGCCTTATTATTTACTAGTTTTATTGGTCAGTTTTAACACTTCGTCTAGCGGAAACTATGACGTTTTCAAATAGCGCGCAGACTGTTAGCGGACCTACCCCGCCCTTCTTTGGCGTCAGGGTTATATCGTCACGTTCATAAACTGAGTCTTCAACGTCACCGACGGTTTTACCGTCCTCGCTAGCTACTCCAGCATCGACAATAATGGCACTATTTTTTATCATATCGCTGGATAATATTGCTGGGCTTCCGGTCGCTGTTATGATAACGTCTGAGTCTAAACATATTTCTTTTAGATCCTCTGTTGATCTATCTGCCACGGACACATTAACGCCACTGTTTTTAAGCATCTTCTGAAGTGGGATTCCAACAAGCTTACCTTTTCCAATTAGAAGTACTTTTTTGTCTAAAAGATTAATATTATATCCGGCAAGTAACCAAAGAATTGCCATAGGTGTAGCTGGATCAAAATTAGCTTTAGGACCAAGCCCATCTACGTCTTTATCTGGAGATACTAAACCCACTAACCTGTCTGTTTCTTCGGGGTCTTGCAGTGGTAGTTGGATTATAATTCCGTGCACACTAGGATCAGCGTTAAGTTCAGATAATTTTGTTGGCACTTCTTTTTGATCGAACCTATGAACTTCAACCTCAATACCTAGATCGTTCCCATATCGCTGTTTAAGCTTCATGTATACGTCAATAACTGGATTATCTATAGTAACCACGATAGATAGCTTTGGATGAATATTATTGGCCTGAACTAAGCTCCTGACTTCGTGGGCTTGTCTCTCCTTGATGAAGTGTGCTAATTCTCTTCCGCTTAGTATTTTCATGGTAGTAATTGTAACAGAGATACAAAAGAATTATTGATTTGATTTATATTCAAGATCTAACTACATTTAAATTATTGTAAAAACAGAGGTAATTTGTTAAAGTATTCCGGAGTACGGGCCATTAGCTCAGCTGGTTAGAGCACCTGCCTCTTAAGCAGGGTGTCCTGGGTTCAAGTCCCAGATGGCCCTCCACATGCACCTCTGTTATTTTTGGCCTCACAGGGGTTATTTTTTATCTGATATAGTAAAGCCATGAAACCACGTTTTGTTTTCGTCCATGGCAATAGTACGAGTCACTGGTCAAATGATTGGGCTATAAAGTTAAAAGCTGAACTTGAGAAATTGGGCTTTGAGACATTTTTTGAAACCATGCCCGATTCAGTCATAGCTCGCTCTGAATATTGGCTTCCCTTCCTAAAAGATCATGTTCATGTTGGAGAAAATGATGTAATCATTGGTTGGTCAACTGGAGCAACTGCCGCTATGAGATATGCAGAGGAAAATAAAATACTTGGGTCTATACTCATATCTCCGAGTTATAGAGACTTGGATGATGAACTAGAAAAACTGAGCGGTTATTTTGATAGATCATGGCAGTGGGAAAGAATTAAACACAATCAAGAGAATATTGCTTTGATTTGGGGTGATGATGATCCATATATTCCACAAGCCGAGTTTGAGTTTATTGCCAATAAGCTAAGCCCTACTCAAATTAAGATTCATAAAGGAAAACATTTTATTGAACGACAGGATTTTCCTGAACTACTGCAATATATAAAAAGGAGCTATGCTTAATCCCAGTAGATATAACCATCACTGTGGCCCTCCAAAATGGTTATGCTTGTATCTGTTAATTATTGGGTCTAATCTATTTATATAATGGCAAATGAAAGAGCACCAGTTCCAGTTGACTTAGCTCAATGGCCAGAGGTTAGAGGCTTCAGGCGAATTTACGTTAAAGACCCAGAAAGACAAGCACGTTTTGTTATGGCACTAATAGGGTTTAAACAAGAACTAAAATATAAAGCTCATGATGAAGATACTGTTAAAGCTGTAGATATGGTGCTTAGGGCATTCCATGAGCATTATCCTGAATTTATGGAAGATGGAATGGAAACAGATAGTGATGTTGGTACTGGTATCTATCATATGGATGATAGATTAGGTAATTATATGTCTGGTGTTTTGGAAGAACCTGGTGGAGATTAGTATTACTGTGGCCCTCCAATACGCTTATGGTTTAATTCAGTTAATAAAGTATTATTAATTATCAATGACGAAGAATTGCAAACCATTCGAGGCGATGCTAGATGATCATGATGAATATTTAGGTAATTATGGCTACATTGACATCGACGCAAGATTAATACCTAATGAGCCCGAAGCGTTTGATTATTTCCCTGAACCTACGGAACCTCCCTTAACCGATGAAGATCTTATCGATAGTTTATGCATACACGGCTTGAATGTAGTTATCAGATACAGTGTTGAAGAATATTCGGTATAGACAGTACGGTAGCCATCTGTATTAACATGTTTTGTTATATTTCTATTAGTATTTATCAGCGAATAAATATGCTACGGCCCAGAATTGCTGCTTGACGCTCATTTTCATCAATTCTTTTCATTTTTTCCGCAACTCTAATAGCCGCAACAGCTAACGCTTCATCAGAAACCCCAAAGATTTCTTGGTAAACTTCCATGAAAGTACCTTCATGTCTTTGACCAGGTATTTTAACTGGTATTACAAAACCGTCTGTATTAGGACCTTCTTCAGTTGCCATTATGACTATAATATACTCTCTTTTTGTTAAGTTATGCTAGTAGATATAACAATGACGATGGCCCTCCAATATGGTTAAGCTTGCAATAGATTCTGATAGTATAGATACTTAAATAATGCCCTTTGGAGAAACAGATAAATTTATATTACCGGACGCATTAATTGAAGAGCATCTTGTACCTGCAGTAACTTCAATAGCCCATGAACTTGGCGTAACAGAGGAACAAGCTTTAGCAATTTGTGTTTTTGCACTAGTAGAGCAGCTTAATCCTAATCCGAACAATGAACCTACTGAGATTAGAGTAAGAAACAGTGGAGATACTGGTGTTATTCGTATGAATAGATCTAGCGATAGACATATTCAGATACAAGACACTTCACGTATTCCAAGAGCCCTCTAATTTAATAGATGATGATATAGATAGCACAGTGGCCCTCCAATACGCTTATGTTTAAACTCCTCTGTTTTGAGGAGTTTTTGTTATAATTTAGTTAATGGATAAAACATTTATCGACAAGCTTGCGTATATCTACATTAAAGACGATGAGATACTAGTAAGTCTTAGTAAAGGAAAAGACACTTGGTATATTCCTGGGGGTAAACGAGAAGCTGACGAAAGTGATCATGAGGCATTGATACGTGAAGTAAAAGAAGAGTTAAATGTTGACCTAATTGCCGAAACAATTGAGCCATATGGGGTATTCGAAGCTCAAGCACATGGCAAGCCTGAGGGCACTATTGTTCGTATGACATGTTATACAGCAGGGTTTATTGGTAAACTTCAAGCCTCAAGTGAGATAGAAAAGATTACATTTATGACATATAGCGACAAGTCTAAGACTAGCCCAGTGGATTATTTGATATTTGATGATCTACGTGCCAAAGGTCTAATTCGCTAACATAAACTTGGTTGCAATAGTATCTACGATGGCCCTCCATACCGTTTATGCTTGCTTCTTTGATTGTATCTGCCAGAATTGCTAATTATGGGTATTGATATTAGGACAGCATCGGCTTTAGATACCAAAGCTATTGCCATACTTTATTGGCAGGATATGCTAACCGAGGATAGGGTTGTCTCTATAGGCCAACATATAAGCCAATTTCCTGCATTTGTCGCTGAAATAGGTAATCAGATAATAGGTTTTGCCTACACCGAACAAATTGCACCAGACGTATTAGAGCTAGAAAACTTGTATGTACACGAAACACACCGCAATAGAGGTATTGGCAGTTTATTGCTAAATGCAGTGGAAGTTGCAGCTGAAGGACGATATGTGGCGATAGAATTATTTAATAGTGATTTGTACGATAATCCCGTAAAAGGTAAAAGACCTGCGACTTCTTTTTATCTAAAGAGGGGTTATGAATTAATCTTAGACACTGGCAATACTAGGCAATTCCTCAAACGCTTGAAATCTTAAACTGAGTTGCGATAGCGTCTACGATGGCCCTCCAATACGCTAATGCTTAAACAGAGATAAAAATGTCTCTGTTTTTTGTTACACTTAATTGATGATTGATGCCCAAGTAGTACTTTTTGATGTAGATGGTGTTTTAGCCCAACCACCAAAACTGTTTTCTGAAATATATAGTAATGAATATGGTGTAGATATTAATGAACTACAACCATTCTATAAATCAGATGATTTCAAAGATGCCATATTAGGTAAAGCTGACTTAAAAGAACTTATTATTAAGCATTCAGATAAATGGCACTGGCATAAAGACCCACAGATTTTGCTAGATATGTGGTTCAAGGGAGAACATGTAGTTAATACTGAACTACTAATTATAGTTAATAGATTAAGAGACAGAGGAATTCCAGTATATCTAGCAACCCAACAAGAAAAATATAGAGCAAAATATATTAACAACATTATGTTTTCTAATAAATTTGACGGCTCATTTGTAAGTTGTGATATTGGACATACAAAACAAGAACCAGAATATTGGAATTATATTTTAGAAAAGTTAAATAAATATGGGTCTAAAAATATATACTTTTTCGATGATACTCAAAGTTGCGTTGATGCCGCTAAACTAGCTGGTATAAATAGCTTTTTATACAATTCAGTGGAACAAGTTAGTACGATACTTGCGACTTAATTATAGTTGCGATAGCGTCTTCAGTAGTACTACAGAATAACTACTGTTAAAGATCATACAAACAAATGTTATTTTCTGTAATGATTATCGTCTAAGCATAACGGCTGAGTCAATTTGACCAGCATTTTCACCACTGAGATATTCTATTTCTATTTCGTCTATCTTTGCTCTACGGAGATAGTTACCAGTTATACGCCAAGTACCCCTTATAGGGACAGTGTGTTGCCTGTTTGTTTGTACTTGCTTGGGAGTGCCCATGGACTCAACGCCTTGCCCAGGTCTAATTAGCGGTCCACCAAACAGAGTTTCGGCTTCATGTTTTACTTCTTGTTCTGGTATATCAGTTATACCTAAATCTTCGAAAACAAGATCTAGCATTTTTCTGTTTGGGCCAGTTATGCGTCCTTTTATTTGATTATGCGGTAAGACAACTGCTTGTTTTATATCTACATAACCAATTTCTTCGAGAGAAGGAGGTAATGCTAACCCTCTTTTAACTTTAATTGCTGCAAATAGAGCAAGTTTTGTAGGGGAACGCCAGTCACGTTGATACGCCAATGTTCTGAGATTTTCCTCAGCTAAATTCTCAATAGTCGCGTCTGGCATACTTGGTATACATTCATCGCTTGGGTAAGTTCCATCCACTAAAAATTTTGTGGCGAGAAATCTATAACCTATTCCTTTAGCTACATCAGGGAGATAATCAAAATCACCTGATTCAAAGGATTGTCTTACGTCTACTTCTGGAACACCACCACTGATCGAATGACTCATATTTATACACTATACTATATTTATTGATTTATGTCAATCTTATGTTTTTGTTGATTCGTTTTTGTGACATAAGATTAGTAGATATAGCGATGACGGTGGCCCTCCAATATGCTTATGCTTAAACAGAAATATTGTGTTTCTGTTTTTTTGTTATCATTAGTTAATGAGTAATGAACAAGGCCCTCAAATTCAAGAGGTCGACCAGCATCTAGAGTTGCTTGCCTCAAGACTTCAGAATGTCCCAGAACTAGCACCTGCTTTTGATTTCATTAACACAAATCCTGAATATGCTCGTAACACTTATGAGAATTATGTGGGACTTGTGATAAGAATGACAAAACTTACTGACGCTGAACAACTACTGATTGCTCGATCTCAAAAGACCATGAGAGATACTGGTGGAGTTGTAGGTAGTGCATCTAGAGTTGATTCACACGATATTTTAGAGGCACTTGGTGGCAAGAAGGACGATCTAGAGACTATTGCAAGACGATCTACAGATCCAAAATCTCCACTTTACCAAGCAACCATAGATAGGCTAGTAACTAAAATGGAGGGTGGGCATCGGCTCAAATTAAATGGTAAAACTCCATCTGACTTTGACCCAGATTCACTCAAAGTGATTTGGGGTCATACACTCATAACTGGACAAGAGGCTCTAGTACATTTTGTTATATGCCATTACTTAGGACTCTACTTTGAAGAAGAGCTAGCTTTTGAAGGTTACGATTTTGCACATGAGAAAGACTTCTTCGTTAATTCACTAACCGACATCGTTATACTGGATCGAGACACTACAAGTGAAGCAGCAGATAGATTTAAGCTATGGTCAAGACCTAAGAATCAGGGTGGTTTAGGTTGGATTACGGAAGACCGTCTTAAGTCTTATTCTACTGAAATATAGTTGCGACAAAGTCTATATGGACCTCCAATACGCTTATGCTTAAATAGAGATAAAATGTCTCTGGTTTTGATATAATTGAATAATGGCAACACCAGAATCCAATAATCAGCAAGAGACTAGTAGATGGACTAAGATTGGTCCAAGGATTGCAGCACTTGCTATGACTGGTGCTTCTATTTTTGCTATACATCAAACAGCACATGATATTACAACTGCTTCAGCTAGAGAAACACATGCCGCCTTAACTCATGAGAGCACCCAGAAACAAGACTTAAACCCTAGTCCTGTACCTGCCAACAGCGAAAACCTATTTTTGCTTGGCTTAGAACTATCATTGCTTGGCCTATCAGGAGCTGTCCTACTATCTGATAGAGCTCAAAAAGATTTATACGCAGCTTATGATGGGGTCAGAAATTCAATGCTACTTTTATCTGAGGATCCAGTGAAGGCATTATTCGGGGAACAAAAAGGCGATTAATTATATGCAAGTACAGTTGCGATAGCGTCTACGGTGGCCCTCCAAAGCATAAGCGTTCTAATTGATACCTAGTTTCTTTAACACTGCTTTGGTATCCTTGAAATCTACAAAAACTATTTTTGCTCCAGCTTCTTCCAGTTCTTTAGTATCTCTAAAACCGTTGGCTACTCCCACGCTATTTTTAACTCCAGCAACAGTGGCAGCAACAATATCGTTGGGAGTGTCGCCAATAACGAAAACCAGATCAACACTGTCTTGGTAACCAGCCTTTTTAATAGCTGCTTTTACTAAGTCAGCACGAACTACATGTGGATCACTCCCAAAACCACCGACAGCAAAATAGCTCCAAACGCCTAGAGCTGTGAGTTTACGCTCAGCAATGGTTTCTAGGTTACCAGTTACTAAACCGAGAGCAGTTTTGCCCTCAAGAGCCTCGAGTAATGCAACTACGCCAGGTAAAAGCTTCATGTTGTCGGCTTTAAATGTTTCTTTGTGAACTTGATCAAGCTCCTTCAACAGTTTTGGCATAGCAACTTCTATTTGCTTGTCACCCCAGCCCTCGCCTTCAAGTAAACCAGCAAGAATTAGATAATCTGTGGAGCCACGGATGTCCTTATTGGAAGTAATATCCAGGCCATGGACTTTGCTGATCGCTCGTGAGTACCGGTCATCGCCTAACCCCTTCAATAACGTTCCGTCAATATCAAATAACAAAAGTTTTTTCATATCCATATCATAGCACTGGAGTTACGCCCAGTTGCGATAGCCACCACAATGGCCCCCCAAAACATAAGCGGATTAAAGATTATCTAGCCATTTCCGACTAACTCCGAATGACCATAGTCCATTGGTACTTTTGTTAGCCACCCACGCTCTTCAAATGCTAGTGTAAGACCTCTGCCATCTCTACTAAGGTAACTTGATGGTCCAGGACTAAGCGGTAATTGCCATATTGCACCAGATAGTCTGTGTAGTAATGATGCCAACCTCATACCGTGGCCCTGTCTTCGCATCGATTCTCTAATAACTATATTTGCTATAAATGGTGTTTCATATTGAAGTTTTTCTGTATTAGGTTTGGCTATAGCAGCCCATCCTATAGGTTCGCCAGCTACATCGGTCTGATAAGTAAAAACTACATCTTCCCAGGGATTACTGTTAGTTGGAGCTAGCATCAAACCTTCACGCCTTATATCCTCGCCCTGATGCATCACAAATGTTTTTGTTTGTCCTAAAGTAACCAGAAATGCTTCTTCCAAATTTATTGGATCGACCTTAGCTAGATCTAACTCACCAGCTAATGATTTTCTCGCATCATCAACCATTGGTTGGCCAGCTGGATTATATTCGACCTCAATGAGCCATGGGAGCGATGCTGATAATCGCTCAGCAGAAGTAGTCAGTCTAGTATCTGTTACCATAATACATATTATACAATAAAGTGTTATTAACTACCAATTGTCAGGAGCCTAGTTGATATAGCAATCACAGTGGCCCTCCATGATTGCATATTTAAAGCTCTTAGGCAATTATATACTTAGTGATACCAATGTTATTTGACGTGTACTTTTAGACATATATTTACCTACTTCTTCTTTGTTGATGACGTTCGAGCTATCTTTTTTATTGCCTGATTAAACGTCATAGATACTTTCATTCGCTTTTCAGCTGGTGCAGTTTTTGATTGGTCTTTCTTAACCTGCTTAGATAAAGCTTTTATCTCTTTTTTAGTAAGTTTCCATTCTGCCATAGCAAATCTCCTATTTGTCATTATATGCTACTCGTTTAATACAGACGATACTCACAATAAAGTTAGAATATCCATTGTCCCCAAGGACGGTGACAATATTCTCATGGTTTTACAGATATAGTGTGAAATAATTCGTAGTACCTACCTTTTAAAAATGGAGTTGAAGGGCGAGGAAACATTAAACAGCTACGAAACAATGGAACTAACTTAATAGACGAATAACTAAGCTTTAATTAACTAACTACTTAATCTATCAATAACTATATAAATCTATGAAACTACCTAAGATAACTACTAAGCAACAAGAGATACTAGAACTACTATATAGATATAGATACTTAGATAGAATACAGATACAGTCACTGATGGGTCATAAAGATAAAAGAAGAGTTATTGCTTGGCTTAAAGACTTAAGAGATAAAGATTATGTAGAGTGGATATACTCTACCGACTTTATTGAGAAGAGCAAACCAGCTATATATTACCTTGGCATTAATGGGGTACGTTACCTTAAAACAGTTCAATGGGATGACGACGGTACACTGTCTCCCTCTTATCCATTAGAAGAAGTACGAAAACGTTATAAGGACAAGGAACGTAGTCGTACTTTCATTCATCATAGCCTACTAATAGCAGATCGCTGTATTGGACTGGAGGCTGTTAATGCTAGAAGTAGTAGCGACGGTAATACGAGTGACTCTACAGATACCAAACAGGGTTCTGTGACCAAATATAAATACCTTACTGAAGCAGACTATCTAAATCCGGATAGTAACTACCACTTTCTGGCTGAACATGAGAAATTGCGTCCAAGCCTATGCATTATTAAACAGAAGGGCTCAGTAATAACTAGCTACCTCCTGGAGATTTTTGACGCAACATTACCTAGCTACAGGCTAAGGTTCAGGCTAAAAGCATATGTTGATTATTTATCTAGTTACGAATGGGAGGGTGAAGAACCACAACCCCTTATTCTTTTAGTCTTCTCTAACCTAAATGATCTTATATATGCTAAAAGAAGAGTTAAGAAACTTCTACTTGATGAGTATTATGAAGTTGAAGAAATACCAGAGCATGTACATATCCACTTTACTACGACCGAGAAACTGAAAGGACAAGGTATATCTGGAGATATATGGGAAAATGATCGTAAATGATTTGGTTTGCAACCTGAGTTTAATGATATAAATTTCATTGCAGGCAATGGAATTTGAGCTGTTTTTCGTTTGAAAAATAGCTAGGATTAAAGACACGCTGTGCTTGGAGCCACGGGAATAATACGGGAAGAAGTGTAAAAGCGATCAGAATGTATATACTAGCTCTAGCGAAACCTGTGGAAAACTATTTGTATTACTGCTGACTTATTCTATACTCAACATAGAACATTCATAAACAATAAAAAAGTGAAAACAAAATGAAAAAAATGAAGAGTAGAGTTTTGTCGGTTATTTCGGCCTTTATATTGACCTTTGGGGCAATTCTAATAATACCTATGGGGCAAGCCTTGGCCGCTTCACCTACATGGTCTTCTCCGTCTAATTTCGATGGCAGTACGAATCTTGAAATGATCTCTTGCATCAGCACAACATTCTGTATGGCAGTAGACAGTACTGGTAACGCCTTTAACTACAATGGTACAACTTGGTCTAGTGCAACTCATGTAAGTAATGTTACTCTAACATCCATCTCTTGTACGAGCACTACATTCTGTGTAACAGTAGATTCCGGTGGCAACGTCTATAACTACAATGGTACAACTTGGTCTAGTTTAACGAACATCGATAACCCTAGTAATAATGGACTTACCGGTGTGTCTTGTACGAGCACAACATTCTGTATGGCATTAGACTATAATGGTAACTTTCTTAACTACAATGGTACAACTTGGACTTCTGCGGCTAATTTATCATCCCCCCACTTCCTAACAAGTGGTATTTCTTGTAGCTCTTCGTTTTGTATGGCAGGCGATAATGCTGGCAACGTCTATAACTACAACGGTACAACTTGGTCTAGTGCAACTAGCTTAACTTCAAGTCGGCTAGAGATCTCTTGTATTAGCTCTTCGTTTTGTATGGCAGGCGATAATGCTGGCAACGTCTATAACTACAACGGTACAACTTGGTCTAGTGCAACGAACATCGACAGTAGTAATGGCCTTAATAGTGTGTCTTGTACGAGCACAACATTCTGTATGGCAGTAGATCAACACGGCAACGCCTTTAACTACAACGGTACAACTTGGTCTAGTGCAACGAACATCGACAGTAGTATTAATCTTATTAGTGTGTCTTGCACCAGCACAACATTTTGTATGGCAGTAGATAATGTAGGTAACGCACTAGTGTATAGCGTTGCCTCGGTTAGTGTAGTGGTCCCTTCGACAACTGCACCTGCTCCTAAAGCCCCAGATACTGGTTCTGCTCTAACCAAATCACCTTATGAGTTACCACTTATTGGTAGTCTGATGATTGCTGGTGGCATATACTATATTTCTCGAAGATTAAAAACTTCTTCAGCCACAACCCCTAAAAAACGTTAAGAGTCTATTAGCTATGGAGTCTCATGCTTTTAGCAAGATAGATCCGCAGAGGCTTAGTGCTAGATTCCGTTATGATCTAGATAACCCAGGATATATAAGGCGCCCGGTCACACGAAAACAGCCACAGCTTATATCTGACGTTATATATACTACTGATGTCATTCAAGAAGACTCGCAGACTAGCAAAGCATCCGTAAAAACAAAAGAGCCAACCACAGATTCCTTAATGTCTTTTCAGGGAATAGCACCTAGAGCCAGCTTTAACCCAACCGCTCAATCTCATGACCAGGCAGACTCAGGCATTCTGGACAAAAATATAGAATTACCGGCAAAAAGAAGTAATAAACTCAGTGCATTTTATAGTAAAAAACTACAACTAGGCTTGACAGTACTAGCAGTAGCAATTGTTTTGACTGGTGGATACATGAGTCTGGTTGGTTTTAGGGCTAATCATATAGCCGTAGCCCAGGCAGACAAACTAACTAAAGAAGCAAATAAAGCTGTTGCAGCTGGTACAAAGCCTCCTACAAATGCTTTGTCTACGGTTAAGCCAACTGCGTCAGTCCTGGCTAGCTATGTCGTCGCACCCAATTTACCCAGGTACTTAATAATACCTAAGCTAGGTGTAAATAGTAGGATTTTGTCGGTTGGTGTTAATTCTTCGGGAGCATTAGCAACGCCAAACAATGTCTTTGATACTGCCTGGTATAACGAGTCAGCGGAGCCTGGTCAACCTGGAGCAACTCTTATAGACGGTCATATATCTAGCTGGACGTCGCACGGAGTATTTTATGGACTTAAAGATTTAGTAGCTGGAGATATTATTAAGGTTGAACGTGGCGATGGAAAGGTTTTTACTTATAGCGTAGTTAAGACTGTAGTTTATCCGGCTAGTAACGTCAGTATGACTGATGCTGTTACACCAGTGACTGCTGGAGTGCCTGGACTTAATTTAATCTCCTGTGATGGCGACGTTATAACTGGTACAAACACCTTTAACGAACGTATAGTGGTGTTTAGTGAGCAGGTTGGGTCATAGATATCTCCTAGCCTATCGTTTATGTCTATATGGCTTAGCTATTTGATTGTGACTGGTCTACTTTTGATTATTACTAGTTGGCTCTTGTACTATAGGGCTTACTTGTTGCTGAGGACTGGTCGTAGACTGTACGCTCTGAGGTACTCCGTTAGAAAAGAGATTTCTGATATTTTGTAAGTTAGGCCCTTGCTGTTTTATAGTTGGGACACTACGACTAACTTGCATATTTAAAGTATCATTATTGTCGGTCAGTATTATTTGTAAATTCAAAGCTAGACCTAAAGTAATTAACTTAGATTTTATAGTTAATTGTTTGATCTTACTATAGGGCAGCATCTGAACGTGACCGTCTATAACGTTACCCCCTAGTCCAAGCCCCAAAACTCCCAGCCCTTGCTCGTTAAAATTTAGGATGTAGTATTTTGCCGCTAAGGTTGCTACTACAGGACCTAAACCATACACATTTGATCCGGCCATCATAGTTGCGTAAACGTAGTAATTGTACTGGGTACCCCAGAGTCCATTACTCTGTAGATTGCTAACAATAATTTGATCGTTTAATATTTTCATGTAGTTCCCTATTTTATCTATATGCCCACAGTTTAGCTCAGATTTACTACCAAGTACATAAATGCTATATATTTGATTGGATTTGCCTCAGTGGATATCTATATATTGCAAGTCTACTGTAAATACTGATCTATCTTTACAAACCTAATCATCTGCCATGCTAGCTGCACTGACTCAATCCTGCGCATTACTTCGCAGCTATCATTCTGAGATAAGATATTCAAGCTCCCCTCGTAGACTATACTTCTGTCGATCACTGCCAGTTTCCTATGATGGCTTTCAGTAAACAAAATATGTATGCCTTTACGTTGCAAAGATGATAGAGCTCTACGGGCTTCTTCACGCATGTACTCACTGTCATGTTCTTCGGGGTCACGAGTATTAATTGCAACCCTTACTTTTCGCTCTTTTAGTTTTTCTAGTACTCCCAACAGTTGGGTTACCCGCCTATTGGTCACGAATGGACTCTCTATAATCACTTCACTGTGGCATTTCTTAAGATCTTTTAGGAAAGCATCGTAAAAAGTGGACTCATCAAACAGCCTTGAATCAAGCATGCTAGTCAGGTCGGTTCTCGGTTTCGTCAGACTAAACATGATGATTAATCCTATAGCGCCTAGATATTAACTGCTTATATAGTAGGCGCTTGTTATCTATACCCTTGAACCAGTCTTCAAAACGTTCAGCATCAGTCATATCTCTTGTATTCCAACGGTAACTATACTCATCACAGTAGAACTGTAGATGTTTAGAGCTAACATGATGGTATATTCCATCAATACCTCGTTTAAGATGGCTCCAGAAGCCCTCAGCCGTATTAGTACTGGCCATACCATTCACAAACTCTTTTACCCCATGATTAACGCTTTCGTGTTTATAGCCTAGTTTAGGCAAAGTTCTGTAGGGCATGTGCTCATCTGTGTAGACAGTAGCACTAAGATCAACGTAGTGTGAGATAAGACCCATTAGTGTTTTACTGCCAGTATCGCTGGTTACTATGGCCCTCATGTCTCCTTTTCGTTCAACTATGCCAACAACTGGTGTTTTGATCTTCTTGCTAGCAAAACCCTGTACACCACGACCCTGACCACTGATTATTCTCTTGTTGTAGTGTTTATTCTTTTCTTTACCACCTATGTAGGTTTCATCAACTTCTACTCCACCAGTAAACTTTTCATAACTACCTGTATCTAGGACATAGCGGATACGTTGGAGCATAAACCAAGCAGTCTTTTGAGTAACTCCTACGTACTTAGCTAATTGTATAGAGGATATACCTTTCTTAAGGCTAGTACATACATATATAGCAAAGAACCATTTCTTAAGCGGTATATGACTATCTTCAAAGACAGATCCAACAAGTACGGTAAACAGCTTTCGGCACTCGGCACACTTCATGCGCCCAGTAGCTAGCTTGTATGCCTTGATACCCACAACCCCACAATGAGGGCAGGTTATACCGTTACCCCAACGTTTTTCTGTTAAGAATTCTCGGCACTTTTCTTCATCTGGAAATTGCTCGAAGAAATCTAAGAAGTTATTTGCTTTCATATTTACATTATACAGAAGTTATTTGGTATCAACAAGTATATAATTGCCAGCTCTTATGTTATAGTATAGATATAATGGCTACTCCAGGTAAGATATTGGTTATAAGAAATGGTGGCAGTATATACGGAACGGCTGCTCGAGAAAGTGATGCCCAGACAATTGAGGATCTCATAATTACTGACGGTCAAAACGAATGGAATTACCTACCAGAAGCTGAAATATTAAGAAAGTATCTTGCCAGTATTGCTAATGGTTCTGTGTTTGGTATTAAAGCTCTTGCAAAACCCATACAATCAGTTGTAGGAGCAGTTACTTACGACATTGGTCACAGGTATCCTCAGTATCAGCCTCTCGGCAGAGAAGATGCTGTTCATGGCTACTTATCAGAGGCCGTTGTCAGGCCTGATTACGCAGGGCATGGATTGGGTACGGCTCTTCTGAGCGCAGCCATTACTGATTTAGGGGAGATGGGTATACAAGAGGTTTACGCCATGCGACATGCAGACAACGATCCATCAAGGCGAATGATGGAGAAAAGTGGTATGGTACTAGTTGATGAATTCCCTGACCCCGAAATTCGCCCTACTGGAAGTGGACGAACAGCAGTTATGTGTTTCTTAGTTGAAAATCAGTAATAAGACCAGTAGATATAGCAATGACTGTGGCCCTCCACGAGCACCTCTGTTATTTATAGCCTCATCAGAGGTTATTTTTAGTTTGGTATTATTAAATAGTGAAGAATGTACTTATAACTGGTAGCAAGGGTCGTATTGGTAGAGTAATAAAAGCTGGACTTAAAGATAACAACATCTGCGACTTTGACTTACCTGAGTTTGATGCAATAAAAGCAAAACAATACCTTAAATTATTCAAACAACAAGACATAGTTATACATTTGGCCTCTCGTTGGGATAGCGAGGGATGGTTGAGAGAAACTGTAGACCCATACAATACCCAACTTGTATTATCTATTCTTGAGTGCGTACGTTTGGCGAAAGTACCAAAGTTGATATTGGCTAGCTCTGTTCAGATTGATGATTTCTATCATCATAATACAAAATCTTTAATTAGACCTCTTGAACGAGTTAAGCCTCCACACCCATATGGTGCTCATAAGGCTCTATTTGAAAGTCTGGGAAGAGAGTTGGCTAAAAATCATGGAACTGAGGTTATAGCTATTAGGTTTGGTGGTGTACAAACTAACAACAAACCCCTACCTCACCCATTCGAAGATGCAGTATGGCTCAGTCACGGTGATTGCCAAGAACTGATTAGAAAAATAGTAAATACTCCACCTGTTTCTGGACGTTTTACTTCAATGTATGCAGTATCAAATAATCTCAACCGTCTTCACGACACAATAAATCCTTTTGGATGGAAACCAGTTGATGATTCGTCAACTTTGAAGGTTACATAATCCAATGAGTTCAGTAGATATAATCATCACTGTGGCCCTCCAATACGCTTTTGCTTTATTCATATAAAATAAGGTTTATAATAAAAATATGGGAACCCAATCGGAACAATTAGATATACACGATGATTTAATAGATGATGCTGACTTTGATGGTTGCACCGAGAGAGAAACGTTAGGCCTTTGTAGAGTAGGTACTTTAGTAGAAATGGTTGGCAGAACAGCCGCTCAGCCAGCATTAGATAGAATGGCCATAGCTGAAAAAAATAAGCTTGAGAGTTTTCGACTTTACGATTGATATAAATACTTAGGTACTAAACATTAACGTAGTTGCGATAGCGTCTACGGTGGCCCTCCAATACGCTTATGCTTAAAACAGAGGCCGCCTGCCTCTGTTTTTTTGTTATCATATCTATATGATGGCTCAACCATTAACTCCATATCCTGATGTGAATGAAATTTTATCACTGTTTGCCAGTGGGCTTACTGAGCTTTTGGGTAAACAGTTAGTTGGGATATATTTAACAGGGTCTTTGACGTATGGTGACTTTAATCCAAATAGTAGTGATATTGATTTTCTTGTGGTACTTTCAATTGAACTGTCGGACGAAAAACTATCGTCAATAGAAACTTTACACAAAAATATTGGCAGCAAATATCCTGCGTGGGCACAGTGTTTGGAAGGTTCATATATTACTACCTCCATGCTCAAATCATCCGCTCGTCCAGAGATAAAACGACCATATGTTAACGGCGGTAAAATATGGCAATTTCGTTATGGCAATGAATGGATTATCAATTTATACGCTCTGCAAGAATGCGGTATAGCCATTTGTGGACCCGAACCTAAATCAATTTTCCCTAAAGTAACGATTGAAGATGTTCGACAAGCCTCGAAAAAAGACCTAGTTGACGATTGGGAGCCAAAACTTGCAGACCCTGACGCCTTCAGAAGCCCAGATTATGATAGTGGCCACCTTAGGAATTACGCTGTATTAACTATGTGCAGAATTCTTCATCGTGCCCAAAACAACGAAATGGCTTCAAAAAAAGTTGCATCTGCATGGGTTAAATCGACGTATGGCGACAAATGGATAAAGTTGATTGAAGAAGCTGAGAACTGGGAACATGGAAAACCAATGAGCAATGATTCTGAAGTTAAAGATTTTATCCGTTTCACCTTAAACGAAGTTACTTAAGCATTACCATAGTTGCGATAGCGTCTACGGTGGCCCTCCAATACTCTAATGCTTAAAGCTACTCTGTTTTAGGGAGTTTTTTGTTGGTATGATAAAAGATATGGGAAAACTAGTCACAATCTCGACTTCACAAATCCGTCCATCACAAGATTTTCTAAAAGATGAAACTATAGAATTTATCCTTAAAGCATATAAGCTAGGTAACCAGGAAGGCTTACCACCTACTCCAATTGTACGTATAGGTGATAATGAAAATGATTTTATAGCCATAGACGGGCATAACTTAATAGCAGTGTGGGATTACCTTGATAAGCCAATCGAAGTCTATGTCGCTGAGTCGGAGCATGACAAGCTGCAAAACTTAGGTGATAAAGAAGCAGTAGAGAAAAGAAATAACGTGCTTGGAGATAAGTATGAAAATTCACTTAATAATGCAAACGATCTTAGGTCCAGGGGCATCACATCCTTCAGGCAGTTAAGACAAGGTTACCCAGTTATTGCACCGACCATTCGCCAAGCTTCAGGCTAGTTGATACAGCATTGACGGTGGCCCTACACATTTGCATATTTATACCGCTTATGCTATAATATAGTTATTATGGCATTCTCTTCGAGTAATCTTGAAATAATTGCCTTTACGCACCCAGACACTCAGTTTGGTCTGTTACGATCTGCTAGCTTGCCTTACGAAAGAATCGTTGCTCTGTATCATAGTGATGGTTACTTTGGTCAGCATGTGGGTGAAAGAAACACAACTGGTAGAAATGAGTATTTATTAGCCCTGCCAGAACAAATTGGCCATCGTCTGCTAGAGACTTTCCAACAAGCAGAAAGAGACACTCCGATTAACTGCCATTGGTTTGGTCGTATGATTGCTGGTTTGCCCCCAAGCACAGACGAACCATTTTTTTCAAGCGAGGGATTAGTTGTTGATGGGTCACTTGCAATGGGAGAACTAGGGATAGTGGCTGAACCTGCAGGAAACACGCATCATAGCCTAATAGGCCTCGGGGAAGATGTACCTGAAAGCATTCAAGTTATGTCTAGTAACGGTGAATTTGGGATAGCTAGAAACGAGGATGTTATTGGTTTTTACGACACCCTATTCTCGGGTCAGCTCCCAGTAGACCCTCAGCACACCATTCTTAGACTAGCTTAAAGACTTTATTGCGGTAGATATAACCACCACGGTGGCCCTCCAATACGTTTATGCTTAGACAGAGATAAAAGTCATTGTTTTTTGTTATAGTAAAGCAATGCTCAAATTAACATCACCACTTGATGAAATGTTCAGTAGCTCTAAGAAATTAATTTTGGATTTTTCTAAAATTAAGGAAAATACCCCTAATAAGGAAAATTTTGAAAAAATATTCAACGATTATAAGAGTAAGAATCTCAATCCAAGGGAGCCAGTTAACAGACAGCAGATCAATGATTTATTGATTAATACAAGTGGCTATCGATACTTAGTTGGGCAATACGGTGAAGACAGAACAGCAATGCTAGAAGATACCACTGCAGGTAAAGCGGGCAGAGTAATTCATATGGCGATTGATATATTTTCAAAAAGACTTGAAACTGTATATTCACCTTGCGATGGCGTAATTGTGAGAAGTGACTATGAAGAAGGTTTTGGGGAGTATGGCAACTATTTAATAATTCAACCTAAAGATTGTGATTTCTATATATTCTTTGGACATCTATCCTGTAACAGACCCGTGGAAAAATTAGTTTCATCTGGAGAAGCTATAGCTAAATTGGGAGATTATCCAGACAATGAAAATGGTGGCTGGTCTAGGCATCTACACGTTCAAATCCTTAAAGCACTACCCGCAAAAGGAGTGACGCCAGATGGTTATTCGACCAAGAAAGATTTTGCAAACAATTCTCTTATATATCCAAACCCGCTAGATTACTTTCCCGAATGGAAGTTGCGATAGCGTCTACGGTGGCCCTCCAGAAGTCAACCTATACAGCGCCCAACATTAGATCTGGTACGTTGACAAAGTCACCATCGAGAGTCAGAAGCTCGTTGTCTAGTTCAAGCGCTATTGCCGCAATCCACATATCATTTGTGCCAATTAGTTTTCCTGTTTCGCGAAGCTTAAGATAAATTTGTGAGTATATTACTGTAGTCTTGTCCGTCACGGTCTGCACATATACGTTGGGACTATCTATAAATCTTTGCAAAAGTTCTTCATTTTCTTTCTGCTTGGTACCAGCAACAAAGCCTGCCCGTAATTCGCCTATAACTATAATTGGCACAATAATATCGTTGTCTGAGCTAAACCATGCTCTTAATCTTTTATCTCCACGGTTAAATGCAGAGTACGCACTAGTGTCTAAGATGAATGACATAACTTATTCCCAAAGTTTCTTATCAACTTTTGAGATATCTCTTATAGCCTCATCAAAAGAATCATCAAGGGTATTTCTGTTATATAGCCAATCGAAGTTATCATCTTTAGGAATTTCTGTTGTACCAAAAGTCTGTAGAGATAAAAGATCTACAACTGTCTGATTAAAAGAACGTCCAGATTGTTTTGAACGCTTTTTAATAACCTTGTCGACAGATACGGGAATATTTCTAATTGTGTATTGAATATTACTCATGTATACATTGTAGGCTATGTATACATACATGTCAAGGATCTTTTTCTTTAAATCCGGGCATGATAGTACTTATCAATGGACGTTATTTCTAAACTTTTCAGCTTGTCGTATATGAGGAGTAAATCAGGATAGAGCGTGTGCACGAATCAGCAACTTAGCCCTCCATACCGCTTATGCTTAAACAGAGATAAAATGTCTCTGTTTTTTTGTTACAATTAATCAATGAATGATACCAAAGTATTACTGTTTGATGTAGATGGTGTTTTAGCACTTCCACCTAAATTATTTTCTGAAATATATAGTAGTGAATATGGTGTAGACATTAATGAGCTACAACCATTCTATAAATCAGAAGATTTCAAAGATGCAATTTTAGGTAAAGCAGACCTTAAAGAACTTATTATTAAGCATTCAGATAAATGGCATTGGCATAAAGACCCACAGATATTGTTAGATATGTGGTTCGAGGGAGAACATGTAGTTAATAATGAATTACTATCCATAGTTAATAAATTAAGAGACAAAGGAATTCCAGTATATCTAGCAACCCAACAAGAAAATTATAGAGCAAAATATATTAACGACATTATGTTTCCTAATAAATTTGACGGCTCGTTTGTTAGCTGTGATATTGGACATACTAAGCAAGAACCAGAATACTGGAACTATATAATAAAAAAATTAAATAATTATACTCCTAAAAATATATACTTTTTCGATGACACTCAAAGTTGCGTTGATGCTGCCAAGATAGCTGGCATAAATAGCTTTTTATATAATTCAGTGGAACAAGTTAGTACGATACTTGGGATTTAAATACATTTGCCATAGCGTCTACGGTGGCCCTCCAATACACTTATGCTATGATATATCTATAAATTAACAGTTATTAATATTTCTAAACATAACAAAAATGTCCGTTTCTAAAAAAGTCATACTCATAGTCCAGGTAGCATTACTATTATCATTAGCAACATTTACTTACTTTTATATTAATTCGACTTTGAGCAGCATGCTGTGTTCCTTAGTAATGCTTCTTGTTGGATCTTTGATAATTTTCTTGCCTTTTTTACTAAAAAGAATTACTGGAGATCAAAAAAACTATTCAACAAGAAATGTAATATGTATGTATTTATTGATCGTATTTATCATTATTATGCTTCCAATAAAATTTAACAAAAGCTCGCAAAGTATAAAGAAACAACTATCATCAACGTATTCATCTATAAGTTTCCCCTCATATATGACTTTATATAATAGTCAGTTCAACGCATCTTATGGATTTCCTGGTAAAACTGGTACTTGTGATTACAGATATTTCTTAACAACTACCAAAAATATTAATCAAAGTATCCAAGATATATATAGTTCACTTTATAAGGCGAATTTTAAGACACCAGTTGGTGACGTAATTTACTACAGTAACGACAACCCAATCCCTATCCAAAAAGGTTACACTGGATATTTAGCACAAAAAAGTGCCAGGATTAACGTTTCCGCAAAAATTCTTAGTAGTAATAAAATAATGCTAGATTTTAATTGGTACTCGACCTACCAGTCCTTCATTAACAATCCATCAAGCAACCTTGGACCTGGTCCGCAAAGTTGACATAGACAGTACGATGGCCCTCCAATCCCGCTTTATTGAGCCACCATACATCTTGGACACATTCACTAAACTAGAAAGGAGTGAA
>DAIQON010000004.1:0-69286 GCA_036787835.1 Candidatus Saccharimonadota bacterium
AAGGCGGAACAAAAAGAAATTGATAGCCTTATCACGTCCGAAAAAGCTAATAGTCGAAGGAATTTGCTAATGGGTACGCTGGGTGGTTCTGCAATAACTCTGCTTATAGTTGAGGGAATGGTAGGGAAATCTTCTGGCTGGGCGGCAGGTGGGATTCTTGCTGGCATGGTAGCATATCTTGGTAATGATGTACTCAATATAAACAGAGGGAGAAGTCGGGAAAGCAGGATTAAGCGATTGGTAGGACTAAGTAGAAATATCGGCTCACTATCTATACTTAGTGGGCTTGTGTCTGGAAATATCAAAAACGATGATGGCCCAGAAACTACTGATGGTCAGACATCAGATGAAGTCGAGACTGGAACGGTAGCTTCAAGTCCGAACGCTGGCGGCGCTACAACTTCTTAATTTCGAATCTTATCCGACTCGTCTTCTATTTCGTGACCAATAATCTCTTCGATTAGATCTTCAATGCTGACGATACCAATAATCTTGTCGTCTTTCTCAACTGGGAGTAGATGGGTTCTTTTAGATATGAACTTACGAAATAAGGTATCAAGAGCCATCATGCTACCGATTGGTTTAGATAGGTGTAGCTGCATGTCAGATACCTTGAAATGATTGTCGTCAAAATCTATATCGACTAGACTCTTCATAATTAGCAGGCCATGACACTCTGTTAAAGCTTCATTAAATATAGGTATACGCGAAAAACCATTATCTTTAAGTTCATCGATCTTAGCATCATCGAGAAGAGTGTCGGGGGTTAACCAGTAGGTTTGGCGCATTGGAGTCATTATTCGCTTAACTCGTTTTTCGCTTAGCTGCAAAGCGCCACGAATAATCTCGACTTCATCATCATCAAGTTCGCTTCGGTTATCCGTTAAATGCTCATCGATTAGTAGCCCAAGTTCATGTCTTGTTTGGATAGCCGACTTGTTACGAGGGAATAGCCTATCTAGCAGTAACTGCAGCGGCTTACTGACTGGGTAGCTAATAATTATCATACCTTTAAGCAAGAAGCTGAACTGAGCACTGTATTTCAGCGGAGTATTAGTAAATATTGCCTGTGGGATAACTTCGCCAAAGACAACAATCAAAAAGGTACTTATGGCACCAGCAGCCCAGCCATTGAGTCTTTGAGAAAGCACTAAAGAAGTTGCCGATACGGCGGCAATATTGGTAATTAGGATGCTAGCTAGCGTTAAGTGAGCATTTTTTCTAAGTGGTAAAACTAAGGCTGCCTGTTTATCACCGAGCTTCTTCTTTCTTTCTAGGTCAGAAACATCGAGACTCATAATTGCAACATTGAGTCCTGAGCAAACTGCTGAGAATCCAACAAGGATGATGACTAAAATTATGAGTTGAACTGTATTCATTAGGGCTTTGTAACTAAAATTATACGCTATGCCCCCGGCGATTGACGATGCTCTTTTTCAAGAAACTGAAAAGAATGTGATAAAAATCTCAATTAGCGACGTAGGCTCTTGAAAAATAGAACTACGAAGCATAAGCTTGTATGTAGGAAGTGTGAGGCTTCCTACAGATCCGGGGATCCTTTCCTCGGATCTTTTAGTTGGCAATCATGACAGATGCCAGTTACATCAATTTGGTGCGATTTTATTTCAAACTGGTACTCATGAGCCAAGTCTTCTATTGCCGATTCGACTAACTTAGGTGGCTCAATATCAATAGTCTTACCGCAGCGCAGACAGTTTAAGTGGTGATGGTGCGAGCTAAATTTCTCGCTAAGCTCAATTTTGTACTTCCAACCGATGTTGATTCGATTAACTATGCCTAGCTCTTCAAAGACGGTAATAATCCTATAAACACTGGCGCGGTCAATCTTACCGTCAATTCGCTCAACTAGCTCTTTCATCGACAGAGGACCGTTTTCGCTCAGGGTATCAAATACTAGTAGCCTTGGCTTCGTTAGGCTTAAGTCAGAAGCATCGAGAGCTTTAATAAATTCGTCGGAAGGACTTACCATATGAGAACCAGCTTAACCTTATGCAATATTAACTAACAAAACTTAGAACTTTACTTATATAATATAACTATGTATCAAAATCAGCGAAGAACTGGCTATCATAGTGTCCAATCGAGGCCGTCGAAGTCTAAGAAGCGCCTCCTCTTTAAAGTTCTAATTCTGCTGGTTGTGGTCGGAGGTCTAGTCTTTGGTTACATGCTACATAAGACCAGTGAGGATACTAACGTTAGTTCAGTTGCGATAGTATCTACTAAGGCTCCGACACAAAATACTAAAACTGATGCAGCATCTACGGCTAAGCCTGCTACGCCATCTGTAGCTTCAACAACAGGGTCTAATACTGCCAACTCTGCCCAAAGTTCAACCAACCCTTGTTCTACTAATACCCTGAGCCAACTACTTCTGGTTAGCATATCCGAGCGTCACCTATGGGCCTGTCAGGGAACTACTTCGGTTTATGACTCGCCAGTAATTACCGGTATGGATTTTCTAGCGGCAGACCTAACGCCTCCTGGAACTTATCATATATATTCCAAGCAAACTGACCAGGTACTTAAAGGTAGTGACAGTACAGGTAGTTGGGATGACCCAGTATCTTATTGGATGCCATTTTTAGAGAATCAATATGGTATCTATGGTTTTCATGATGCTACCTGGCGACCAGACAACGCCTTTGGTAACGTCAGTCCAAATTCACCTAATGCATCGCACGGTTGTGTAGAAACACCTCTAGCAACAGCTAAATGGATATATAACTGGACATCAGTTGGTACGACCGTAACTATAGTTAGTTAGTTTATATAAAGTAAAAAGAGGGGTAGTTTAAAGCCTGGGAGGCTGTTAAGCTAAAAATGATGATTATATTAGTGCTTATTTTGGGAGCTGTCATTATAGGGTTAGGAGTCGCCCTATTCTTAAAGTCTAAATCGATGACCGCACCGAGCAGTGATGCGACAATGATGCTCAAGTCGGATATAAGTGAGCTAAATAAATCGATGACCCAATTAAAAGATGGGCTACAGAAACAACTAGCTGATCAATTAGGCCAAAACAATAAGCAAATGACTTCTCAGTTCGAGGCTAGTGCCAAAATAATTAGAGAGGTGACCACTAAACTAACTGAGCTTGATCGAACTAATAAGAGTGTTGGAGACGTTGCTAACGAACTTAAATCACTGCAAAATGTACTTCAGAACCCCAAACAAAGAGGTGTACTGGGCGAATACTACCTAGAACAGATACTAAAAAACATGTTGCCACCTGGGTCATATGCTCTTCAGTACAAGCTAAGTGACGATATTGTCGACGCAGTCGTCTTTTTGGATGACATGATCTTGCCAATCGACAGCAAGTTCAGCCTGGAAAACTATAACCGCATCATTGAGGCAAAATCTGAAGATAAGCCAGCACTCGAGAAAACATTCAAAACAGATCTCAAGAACCGAATTGATGAAACTGCTAAGTACATAAAAACCAATAAAGGCACCCTAGATCTGGCGTTGATGTTTATTCCTAGCGAAGCTATCTACTACGACCTACTAGCCAATAAGGTTGGCTTAACTGGTGTTAGTGGTCGAAATCTAATGCAGTATGCTGCAGTAGACAAGAAAGTTACTATCGTTGGCCCTAGTACACTGTCTGCCATGCTCCAAGTGATCGTTCAAGGCCTTAGAAGCATGGAGATACAAAAAGACACCGATAAGATCCGTAAGAACATAGAACAGCTATCTAAGCACCTAATGGCCCATAATGGCTATATGCAGAAGCTAGGTAACTCCCTAGGCACTACTGTAGGCCACTTCAATACGACCTATAAGGAACTCGGTAAAATTGATAAAGACGTAGTTAAGATAGCCGAGACCGAAGCGACGGTTGAAACTATGTTACTCGAACGACCTAATCTAGATAGCGATTAAGACTTTTTACTTGCGCATCAGGTCAACAATAAGCGACGCAGTCCAGGAAAAATTGTCGATTCCAAAGCCCTCACCAGTTACTGGGTCAAAGTATTCATGGAAGCCAGACTTTTTTACTAGTTCAATACTTGATTCAGTCAGGGCTTCAGCATGATCTTTAAACCCGTATCGCTTTAGACCGTCAATAATTAGCCAGTTAGTGTTCATCCAGGTTGGCCCCTGCCAGTACCTTCTCGAGCTATACCAAGGGGAATCTAGAGGTACTGATGGCACAGGATAGATAGTGCCAAAACGATGCTCGTTTTCGAGCGCTTGAACGATACGGGTTGCCCTGTCCTTGGTAATGCAGCCAGCGTATAGTGGCATAAAAGCAGCGATCGATGATTCATTCAGTAGTCGATGTGAAACAAAATCACGAGAAAAATATTCCTGTGCATACTCATCCCATAGGCTGTTAAGCTGCTTTTCAGATTTGTTCATGTTGGTCAGTAGTTCTTCTGGAAGTTCATAATCTATGAACTCAGCCATCTCACGTAGCAGTGTGTTGGCTCTAATAAAGATGCAGTTGTAGGTTAGATCTTCAATAACGAACAACGAATGGTCGATAAGGCGTTTGAAATCATAATTCTTACGTCTTAAACGTCTTTGGATATTAAAAAGGGCCATCGCTTCAACATTGGTAAGCCGTTGATCTTTAGCCACAAACTCGCCGTCTGATCTAAACCAACCAACAACGGTATCTAGCTTTACAAGACGTAGCAATCTAATCCAGCCTGGTAGCAGGTGGTCATTTAACTCATGCATCCACGGTGGGGTATTGTCGAGGCCTACTTCCCATGGATGAATTAGTAGCACAAGACCCTCATTATGTGGATCTCGCTCAGAATACAGCCATTCATGGTATTTAATAAGGGGACCAATTACCTGTTTGTACCATATTTTACGATCTGTCTTCTTCAGCTTGGCGCCGATTCGGCTAATTGCTTCGGCTAGCATCGGTGGCTGGGTTATACCACTGGTAGATATTTCATCTGGAGCATTCGGGTTAAGCCAGCTTCGCCAAATCTTTTCATGTCGATCAAGATTTTGCGTCGGCTGACCTTTGCCACGCCAAAGTATGATACTTGGAATCATACCGTTATGCCATTGACCACGCAGCAGGCTGAGGATTTCTGCTTTAGCTCGGTCAACGTCGTATTTGGCCTGGCCGATAGCTATAAAACAGCTATCCCATAACCATTGATGCGGATAAAGACCATTAGACGGTACTGTATGAGTACCCTTATCGTTATGCTTTAGAATGTCCATAGCTTCTTCAACTAAATCTGCTGGCGGCGCTATTTTTAAATCCTCAACTGACTTAACTTCTGGTTCCTCTGGTGCCTGATCATCTTTATGTTTGTTCATGCTAGTGAGTAATTATAGTCTATCTGTGGCTATTTTAAATAGCCATAAGCCTTAATCCACTATATTACCTATAGTTAATGAATTGGACTGGGTAATCTAGGTCCTGGCTTTTAATTAAGGTTATCGCTGATTGAAGATCATTCTTGCTAGGCCCGCTGACTCTTAGGGTCTCGCCTTGTATAACGGACTTAATTTTAGGCAGATTCTCTCGAAGTAAAGCCCCGAGTTGCTTGGTCTTAGTTTGATCGAGGCCCTGTTTAAAAGGTACTTCTAATACCACTTTTAGATTGGTCGTCACTCGGTCCTTAGTGGTATCGATAACAAATTGGCTTTGACCTCTTAAGCTAAGTTTTTTTCGAATAACGTCTAGAATGGCGTCGATCTGGTAGTCGCTATTACCGGTGAGTTTGAAACCAGACCTCTGATCATTAAGCCAGTCAATAGCTGCCGGAGTATTTTTAAAATCATATCTGCTGGTGATTTCTCTTGCTACTTGGTCAAAAACATTATTGAGTTCTGACTTGTCGAGCTCGCTTACTACATCGAAACTAAAATTTGCCATAAGAGCTTACACCTTATCTATAGATTACCGACTAATATTGTCTCTTATATACTACTTCTAGTTTAACAAAAACTGGTATACTTTTTAAGATGAGTGACTCTATAAATCCACAGGTACAAAAAGTTCGTGAATTATTGATGACTAGGCTAGAAGCCCTTGGCGACAATAAACGTGACGTTTTAAGGAGTGTCGAGCTCAAGTCGCTTTATGACCAACTGAAGACAGTTGAAGATAAACAAGCTCGAGCTGAACTAGGCAAGCAAATTAATGACCTTCGAGTTGAACTTGAAGCCCTAGTCAAAGAAGACCAGGGCAGTGTCGAACAGCTAGCGCCAATAGATGTTACAGCCCCATTTGATGTAAATCAGACTAGTTTAAGCCCAGACAATAGGCTGCTCGATACGACTTTGGGGAGTATTCACCCGATAACTAAAGAGATGGATCTTATTCTAGATATTTTCTATAGACTTGGCTTTAAGGCAATTGAAACTCCAGAAATAGATGACGATTATCATATGTTTGGTAGCTTAAACTTCCCCGAAGGCCATCCAGCCAGGGAAGACTATGATACCCTGCTAACCACTCAGAAGGACTCTAAAGGTAAGCCATTTGTTGCGCCAGCCCATACCTCAACTATGGAAATAAGGGTTCTTAAAGAGGATAAGCCTAAGCTCGAAGCTGGTGAGCCGATCGCCTACGTCATACCAGGACGAGTGTTTAGAAATGAGGACCTTGATCCACGCCATGAACACACCTTCTATCAGCTTGAAGGTGTATATGTCGGCAAGGGAATAACAGTAGCTAATTTAATGTCTACACTACAAACGTTCATGAGTGAATACTTCAAAAAAGACGTCGAGCTAAAAACTCAACCCTTCTACTTCCCATTTACCGAACCTTCTTTTGAGTTTGCTATCAGCTGTCCGTTCTGTGATAAAGCAGGTTGTAATATCTGTTCTTACAGCGGCTGGATTGAGCTACTTGGCTGTGGCATGACTCATCCTAATGTATACCGGGAAGCCGGCATAGATAGCCAAAAGTATACCGGCTTTGCTTGGGGTATCGGCTTTATGCGACTGGCAATGATTAAGTATGGGATTGAAGACATTAGATACTTCCAAAGTGGCAAACTAGATTTTTTGAGGCAATTTTAATATGAGTGACACAATATTCGACAAGTTAATCGCTAAGCAAATACCTTCCTGGATTGTTTGGGAAGACGATAGCTATTTAGCGTTTTTGACGCCGTTTCCAAATACCGACGGAATGTGTGTCGTTATACCAAAAACTAACGTCGGAGACTACTTATTTGATATTAGAGAACAGCAGATGCTTGGACTAATTAGCGCCTCAAAGAAGGTAGCCAAATTACTGGAAAAGGCCCTAGGAGTAAAACGAGTTGCCATGGTTGTTGAAGGTACTGGCGTAGCTTATGTCCACGTAAAACTGTATCCATTACATGGAAAGCTTGCTAGCCAAACTGATGTTTGGTCGACCCACGCTGAGTTTTATCCTCAGTACGTCGGCTATCTTACTACCGTTGAAGGACCTAAGATGGATGATCAGAAGCTGGATGAAATTCAGGCCAAGATCTTAGAGGCTAATAAATGAAAATAAGCATGAGTTACCTAAAGAACCATTTTGGTCTAGATATACCGACTGACGTTAATCAGGTAGTTGAGCGAATCGGTGCCCAACTGGGGGCAGTCGAGGACGCTGTAGTTGATCTTGGCCCAATTTACGAACCAGTTGTTGTAGCTAAAGTCGTTAGCTGCACACCTATAGAAGGTTCAGACCATCTCAGTCACTGCTTAATTGATGACGGTAGCAAAGTTAAAGACGTTGCCAGAGATAGCGACGGACTAGTTGAAGTTGTCTGTGGCGCGTCTAACGTAGCTGAAGGGTTAATGGTAGCCTGGCTTCCTCCTGGGAGCACTGTTCCTAGCACCGTAGGCAAGGAGAACTTTGTTCTAACCGTCCGTGACATGCTCGGTAGAGCTAGTAATGGAATGCTAGCTAGTGGTAAAGAACTAGCTATATCCGATAGCCATAAAGGTATATTAGTAATAGATAAGGACGCTCGACCAGGTGACAGCTTTAAAAAGCTTTATGATTTAGATGATCAAATTATAGACATTGAAAACAAGATGTTCACTCATCGTCCGGACTGCTTTGGTCTAGTTGGGGTTGCCCGTGAACTAGCTGGCATCTTTAATCAACCATTTCGCTCACCTGAGTGGTACCAAAGTGATGAAGTCACTACTCCGAGTGGTGCGGTACCGCCAATTGAAGTGATTAATGAAATTGCTGATTTAGTACCTAGGTTCTGCGTCGTAGTTATTGACGGCCTTAAAGTGGCCGATAGCCCTATTCAAATACAGTCGTATCTGTCGCGGATGGGTATTCGCCCAGTTAATAACATTGTTGACGCTACTAATATGTCAATGCTACTTACTGGCCAGCCACTTCATGCCTATGACTATAAGAAGCTTCAATCAATGAGCAAAGACCCAGCAAAGCCACGCCTAACCATCAGAAATCCACGCCCTAGTGAATCTCTAGAGCTATTAAACTCAAAGACCGTCAAGCCTAGCAGTGATTCAATCGTTATAACCTGCGACGACCAGATTATTGGTCTGGGCGGAATAATGGGTTCACTAAACTCTGAAGTCGACCAGTCAACTGAAACTATTGTCCTCGAATCAGCATGTTTTGACATGTACTCAATTAGACGGAGCAGTATGGAGCTCGGTGTCTTTAGTGATGCTGTTACACGCTTTTCTAAAGGCCAATCCCCGCTCCAAAACAAAATTGTACTAGCTAGTACTACAAAGATAATTAGTGAGCTAATCCCTTCTGGTAAAATTGCCTCTGAAGTAGTTGATGTCAATAAGTTAAGCCAGTTAGAAATTGCCAGAAACAGCGTCCACCCAGAAATCACAATTAACTCTAGCTATATAAATGATCGGCTGGGCAGCAAGCTTAACGTTGATCAGATTGCCAAGCTTTTAACTAATGTCGAAATGGAAGTTGAAGTTCAGGCTGATGAACTAAAAATAAAGGCTCCATTTTGGCGAACAGACCTTGAAATTAGGGAAGATGTAGTTGAGGAAGTCGGTCGCTTATTTGGCTTTGATAATATATCCCCAGTTCCTATTCAAAGAAGCTTGGTGCCAACTCCAAAGAATGAACTGCTTGAAGTTAAGTCAAGGGTACGCGAACTATTAGCCAGGGGTGGAGCTAACGAGCTTCTGACTTATAGCTTTGTCAGTAAACGGATCATCGAGAACGCCTCACAGGATACAGCTAAGGCATTTGAAATCGCTAATTCACTAAGTCCTGAGCTTGGCTATTATCGGCTTAGCTTGACCCCCTCACTTCTTACCAAAGTTCACCCTAATATAAAGTTGGGCTATGATGAGTTCACTTTGTTTGAGCTCGGTACTAGACACCAAGCCGATATGTTTAGCGGTAGCGATCCCGATGAGCCACATGAGTACCAGTCTCTTGGTATAGTTTATGCAGCAAATTCGTCTTCTAAGGACCAAGGAGCGCCATACTACAAGATAAAGAACTATCTAAGCTTTCTAATTAACGAGTTTAACCTGAAAGACATTAAAACCGTTCCATTTACCGATAATGATGTGGTTCAGGGTAAAATATGGGCCCAAGTTGCTAAACCCTATGAAACTAGCCGCAGCGCCTTCATCGTGTCTGGTGATATTGTGGTTGGAGTAATAGGCGAGCTTAAATCGTCGGTTAGGGCTAAATTCAAGCTACCTCGTAGGGTTGCGGCCCTCGAACTTGACACAAACGTCTTCTTGGATGCAACGCGGTCTCAAGCCTACAGCCAAGCTTCTAAGTACCCTAGCGTTAAACAGGACATAACCCTAAGAGTCCCTAGCGACTCTGTCTTCGATGATCTAAATACTAAGCTACACGAAAAGCTGAGAGCCTTAGCTCCTGCATCAGCCACATTCGATTTCGAACTATTTAGTATTTTCGCCAAAGATGGTGATCCAAAGTTTAAAAACTACAGCTACCACCTAACCATCGCCGACCACGAGCGAACATTGAGCGATCAGATTGTAAATAACCTTCTAGACGAACTCACTCAGTACGCAAAATCCGAGCTTGGTAGCGAAAGAGTTTAATTATGAGAACTACCTCTCGGGCGATAGTAATAAAAGACGATCAGCTACTAGTTATGGAGCGGAATAAGTTTGGCCATAAGTACATAGCGTTAATTGGAGGCGGCGTCGATCCAGGAGAAACTCTTGAACAATGCTTAGTTAGAGAGCTCAGAGAAGAAGCGACTATTGAGATAAAAAACCCAAGACTGGTAATTATTGAAAATGCTGGTAATGTCTATGGAACGCAGTACATTTACCTTTGCGACTGGATAAGCGCCGAACCAAAACTATCTCCTGATTCTGAGGAAGCCATAATCAGTAAAGCCGGCCAGAACCTATATAGTCCTAAGTGGCTACCCTTAAGCGACCTAGAGAGCTCGGTGTTTATGCCCAATGAACTCAAACTGTTACTGATTGAGATGGTAACAAGTGGCTTTCCCGATGTCCCAGTGAAGCTTACAATAAATAGCTAATTACGATATAATTAATAACGGAACAAGAGATAAACAGGAGGGTTTAACTTTAAAACAATGACTAATAAACGTCAGCGTGCTTTTGCACTTTTCGGAGCGATACTATTTTTAATAACGTCATCATTTTTAACGATTGCATTCATTATTTCTAATATGGAATCAAAAAATAATAGCGGATCAAACACCGCGAATAGTCAAGCTAGTCAGACCGCAGCTAGTAAAACTAGTGCGTCACAAAACACATCAACTTCTAAAGCTAAATTAGCAGGGACTAAAATGGAAAACTTCACACCAACCGACAGCGTAACAACATTGCAGAGTACTGATCTTGTAGAAGGCACCGGCCAAACAGTAAAAGCTGGTGATAAGGTCACCGTCGACTACACCGGAGCTGTAGCAGCAACCGGCATTATTTTCCAGAGCTCGCTAGATACCGGCCAAACAGTATCTTTTGGACTTAACCAAGTTATCCCAGGCTGGACCCAAGGAGTTCCTGGTATGAAAGTTGGTGGGACTCGACGTCTAGTTATCCCAGCCAATCTAGCTTATGGTGCCAGCCCACCTTCAGGTTCTGGTATTCCAGCAAATGCACCACTAGTTTTCGACATTACCCTTCATTCAATCAACTAGAATTTCCTACAATCCTGAAAGGTGTAAGAGTACTTTAAAAATAGCTTCTTTAGAATGATTCAAAAAGACCGTCAAATGTACTAAATTACACAATATATAGCGTATTGCATTTAAGTCAGGCGCTATATATAATGAACTGTACTAGATCGTTATAAAACATATAAACAACGAATTATTAATTAAAAAAGGGTCAAAAATATGCCAAAACAAGTCACTATTTTCACTACTAACACCTGCGGCTACTGCCAGATGGTCAAAAAGTATTTAGGAGCAAAAGGTGTCGGCTACAATGAGGTCAATCTTGACAAAGAGCCAGGTAGACAAGATGAAGCACTTAAGCTATCTGGTGCTTTAACTGTTCCAGTTACAGTCGTAACTAAGTCCGATGATAGCCAGGAAGTAATTGTTGGCTACAACTTAGCTCGTTTAGCACCAGCAATTGCCTGAAAAAAAGAAAAAAGTCGTATATAATTAGACTTCGTATTAACCGTATAAGGGAGTAACTACCTATGGACCAAGCTCAGAATAAGGTCTATGACTTATTAATTGTCGGCGCTGGTCCAGCTGCCCTGACTGCTGCTATATATACGACTCGAGAAGATATATCTACTGTACTATTTGAAAGAGGTGTAATAGGTGGCCTTGCAGCAGTAACCGATAAGATAGATAACTACCCAGGATTTCCAGACGGAGTTGAGGGTCTAACGCTAGCCGATGACCTACGTAAGCAAGCTGAACGATTTGGTGCAGTTATTGAGCTGGGTGAAGTCACCAACATAGTAGATCACGGTAAGACTAAGACGATCATCACTACTGACGGTGACTACACGGCAAAAGCTGTACTTATTGCTACCGGGTCAGATTATAAGAAGATTGGTGTGCCTGGCGAGCAAACATACTATGCGCGCGGCGTACATTATTGTGCGACTTGCGATGGAGCCTTCTACCGCGATAAAAGACTGGCTGTAGTTGGTGGTGGAAACTCAGCTGTTCAAGAAACAATCTTTTTAACTCGCTATGCTACGCATATAGACCTCTTAGTTCGCTCTAAGCTACGAGCTAGTGACGTTTTAATTAAAGAACTAGATGAGTATGTTAAAAACGGTAAAGTCACAGTCCATCTTAATACCCCAACCGAGGAAATCGTCGGTGTAGATAATAGCGTAGTCGAAGTTAAGGTAAACGAAGACGGCAAAGCTGGCATTATCAAGATTGATGGTGTGTTTATTTTTGTCGGACTTCTACCAAACTCGCAATTTGTTACTAAGCTAGTTGATATAGACGACATTGGTTTTGTTAAGACAGATGAAAACTTACACACATCAATGAAGGGTGTATTCGCTGCCGGAGATATTAGAAGCGGAGCGACTATGCAAATTGCCTCTGCTGCCGGCGAAGGAGCCACCGCAGCCTTAAAAATTAGAGAATTTCTCGAAGGACACGAGTCCTAAAACCTCGTTTTAGCTGTCGTAACCAGGGAAGAAGTCTTGGACTAAGGCAGAGCTATCTAGGCCCATATCAAGCAACTGCTTCCCGATAGTTTCGACCATTCCTTCTGGCCCGGCAATATAAATAAGCTGGTCTTTATTCTTTTTAAACTCGGAAAATATTAGCTCTGAACTAAGCTTCACACTATCTTGATTAGATGAAATGACTCTTAAACTTGTAATTCTATCTTCATAAGTCGATATATCTACTGCGTCCTTAATATCATTCACGGTGTAGAGCAGGTCAATTTTGCGCTTCTGGCCAACAGCCTTTAGGTGTGACAGGATGCTTAGGTAAGGTGTAACACCTATGCCTCCAGCTACGAAAAGAATAGGAGTTTGTTTATCTATTGGTAGTACAAAGTCACCCATAGGTTCTGAGACTGTAATCTTGTCACCTGATTTGAGTGCTACCAAGGTTTTTTTAAAGCGACTAGCTTCGTCGATTATCTTTGTAGTAATACTAAAGGTTCCCTCTTCAGGTGGGCTGGACACCGTAAACCAACGATTACTGCCTCGATCATCAACGTTATCTACCTTAAGAGTTAGTTCTACGAACTGCCCAGCAGTAATATTTAATCTATGCTCGGGCTGAAAAGTAAAACGATAGGTATTTCGTGCTACAAGTTGCTTTTTTATAAACCTCGCGTACATCTACCCTATTCTATTAACAAATGGATAAATATAAAAGCCCTAAACCAGAAGTGTCGGGTCGGCAAGAAGTAAGACCAAGAATATAGATATTTTGAGCCTCCTATTAGGAAGGAACGTGCTCAGCTCTGCCCAATAAGTAGGGGTCCAGTAGGGACTAAGAAGATAATCAAGACTCTAATAACCGATAGTTATTTCGATAAAGACCCTTACGATATCTATAATTAGTCTATTAAATCATCGAGCTAAAACGGCCTATAGTATAATTAGGTAAATAACAAATAAGGAGCATCGATGCCTGACTATAATAAAAATCTTGAACCTGGCGACTATAACAACGGCACCATCAACACTGTAATCGAAATACCGATGGGCAGTATGCTTAAAATTGAATGGGATCGACAGAGGTCAGCCTTTGCTCTTGACCGCGTAGAGCCAAAGATCTATGCCAAGCCTGTTAACTACGGCTTTATACCAGGAACAATTGATGAGGATGGTGACGAGCTAGATACTCTTGTTGTTACTGAAGAACCATTACCAACTGGGATATGGCTAGAAGCCAAGATTGTTGGCATTATGAACTTCGAAGACGGCGGCGAAATGGACTATAAAATTGTCTGTGTGCCCGCCGATGACCGTAATACTGGTGACTCTATCAACTCGTTAGATGATCTAGGCGAACGTTGGAAGCAGCAAATTACCGAACACTTTAATCATTACAAAGACCTTAAAAAGCCTGGCACTACCATCGTTCATGGCTGGGGTAATGTTGATGATGCAAAGAAAATAATTGCTGAGTGTATCGAACGTCACAAAACTTAAGCATTTAACTAAAGCTAGTGTATTTAGTTAACTGGGCCAAATTGACTATGCCTTGCATATAGTTCGGATATAGACGTAGAATATAAACATAAACAATTTGAAACGAAAGATGGGGTGAAACAAAGTGAAGACTAGGGTAGCAATTAATGGATTTGGACGAATTGGTAGGAACGCCTTTAAAATTGCTTTCGCAAGAAGCGATATTGAAATAATCGCAATTAATGACTTAACAGATACCAAGACTTTGGCTTATCTTCTAAAGCACGACTCAAACTATGGGACTTATGATAAAGATGTGTCGTTTGATGACGACAATATAATTGTTGATGGCAAGCACATTAAGGTACTGGCTGAGCGTGAACCAACAGCGCTGCCATGGAAAGACCTAAATATTGACGTAGTTATTGAAAGTACTGGTTTCTTTGTCGAGCCAGATAAAGCTCGGGCGCACACTGCTGCTGGAGCCAAGAAAGTAGTTATTAGCGCACCGGCTAAAGGCGAAAGTGCCGATAGTGCAGTCACCGTAGTACTTGGCGTAAATGACGATCAACTAGAAGGCGACCATGACATTATTAGTAATGCATCATGTACAACTAACTGTATTACACCAGTCGCTGGAGTGATTGAGGCTGCTTTTGGTATTGAAAAGCTGATGATGACTACTATTCATAGCTACACTGCATCACAGCACCTACAAGACGGTCCAGGCAAAAATCTTCGTGAAGACCGAGCCGGAGCTCAAAACCTTACACCAACCTCAACTGGTGCATCAATTGCTGCAGCTAAGGCCCTACCAGCTCTAGCTGGAATATTCGGCGGCTTTGAAGTCCGTGTACCTACCCCAGTAGTTAGTCTGGCTGATTTTGTTATCTTAACTAAGAAAGATGTAACACCAGAAGAAGTAAATGCCGCCTTCAAAAAAGCGGCAAAAGAGCCTTTTTACCAAGGTATCCTTGCTGTAAGTGAAGAAGAACTAGTCAGCACTGACTATATCGGCAACAGCCATTCTGCAACCGTCGACCTGGGCCTAACCGCCGTCGTCGGTGGAAACATGCTAAAAGTCGTTGCTTGGTATGACAATGAATGGGGTTACAGCAACCGACTAGTTGAGGTTGTAGCCGACAGCGGACGAATATTGCACCGTTCAAGCGAACATAAGCACGACTAAGAGATAAGCAAATGAAAATCTTTATTGGGTCGGACCACAATGGCTTCAAGTATAAGAAGCAGATTATAGACTATCTAAGATCTTTAAAATACGAAGTTGTTGATGTCGGTGATAAAGTACTTGATCCAGAAGACGATTTTCCTAAGTTTGCTTCTGAAGTAGTCGACCTACTTCTCAGCAGCAACGACAAGACAGACAAGGCAATACTAGTCTGCGGTAGCGGTCAAGGCATGTGTATGGCGGCTAATAGATTTAAGGGAATACGAGCTAGTCTTTGCTGGAATGTAACAGAGGCATTTGATTCTCGAAATGATGACGATAGCAATGTCCTCTGTCTCAGCGCTCATCAGTTAAACTTTGAGGAAATTAAGGCCATAACAAGCAGTTATCTTAATACCCCGTTTGCCGCTGCTCCACGTTATATTAGACGGATTAAACAGCTTGATCAGCTAGGTGGCTAAGACAATGGCATATAAAGTAGTTCCGACGATTACCGCTAAGGACGAGGTAGACTATCGGCGTCAAATCGATAATGTTCGTAATTATGCTGAGGCGCTACACATTGATCTGATGGATGGTAAATTTGCCCCCAGTATATCTCCACCCTTAGAACACACTTGGTGGCCACACGAGCTAAAGGCATATATCCACTTAATGTTTGAAAATCCGATGGACTATCTAGATCAGCTGATTAGATTAAAGCCGCACATGGTAATTATCCATAACGAGGTAACGGTTCATCATATGCACTTTGCGGCTGAGCTTCATAAACACGGCATTGAGGCGGGACTGGCTATTTTACAAGAGACACCAATTGAATGGGCCTATCAGATAATGCATTCATTTGATCAGATGTTAGTTTTCTCCGGTAAACTTGGCTACCACGGAGGGACGGCAGACCTGGGGCTGCTCGATAAGGTCAAAAAGATTAAACAACATCATCCTGAGGCTGAAATAGCTTGGGACGGCGGAATTAATGATCAGAATGCCTTAGCCTTAGTTGAAGGCGGAGTAAATGTTCTAAACGTAGGTGGCTATATTCAAGATAGCTCCGAGCCTAAAGCTGCTTATGATAAAATAGAAATGGAACTAAAAAATAAAAATGCCTAATTACTCTATAGAACAACTAGAAACAATCGCTAATGACATCCGAGAAGATATCATTAATATGCTGGTGGCTGCAGGTAGTGGCCATGGTGCCGGACCGCTTGGTCTAGCCGATATCTTTACTGCTCTCTATTTTGAAGTTATGAAACACGACCCCAAAAAACCAGATTGGGACGAAAGAGACATCTTACTACTTAGCAATGGTCACTGCGTGCCGGTACGTTATGCGACCATGGCCCATGCTGGCTATTTACCTGTCAGTGAACTCAAAACGCTTCGTAAATTCGGTAGCCGCCTCCAAGGTCATCCAGAGCGTAGTCGCTTACCTGGACTTGAGAACACCTCAGGCCCACTTGGCTGCGGTCTATCTCAGGCAGCCGGGATGGCATTGGCCCTTAATATGAACAACCAAAACCACCGCTGGGTCTACGTAGTGATGGGAGACGGTGAAATTAACGAAGGCAATATCTGGGAAGGGGCAATGCTGGCGGCCAAGTACAAGTTGAGTAACATTACGGCAATACTTGACCGAAATAACATCCAGATTGATGGCCCGACTGAGTACGTTATGCCTCTTGAGGACCTGCGCGGTAAATGGGAATCATTCGGCTGGCATGTAATTGAGATTGATGGCAACAACATTGAAGCAGTAATAGACGCCACAGCAATGGCTAAAGCAATAACTGAAAAACCAGTTATTATAATCGCTCATACAATCCCAGGCAAAGGTGTCGACTTTATGGAATTTGATTACCACTGGCACAGCGGTGCGCCGAACCATGAGCAAGCAATTAAAGCTCTAAAAGAACTTAGAACCCTGGGCGGACGTATCAGGAGCGAACATGAGTAGATATAAACGTCCTTCATTCAAGGTTCTGTCGTTAACTTGGCTAGTAGCCTTGCTTAGTACTCTTATGGTTGCTATCTCCAGTTATGCTGTCTGGCAAGATGTCATAAGTTTTCGTTCATGCAACGTGAACAGTAGTGATCTAGGTGTTTCGACTTGTGGCAAAGCCTCAATTAACCCAGGTGACGGACTACTTATCTTCCTATTTATCTGCTCAGTTCTACTTGTTCTGGCCTTATTTACCCATGCATTTAGATTAACCAGGAGACCAACTGCATGAGTAATATGCACTTAGCAGATTATCTAAATAAGCCGGAAATGTCCCCAAACCGTAAAGGCTTTGGCGAAGGCCTACTTGAAGCCGGTAAACTAGACGAAAACGTCGTAGCTGCTTGTGCCGACTTAACAGAATCAACTCAGATGTATCTATTTAGAGATGAATTTCCTGATCGATTTATTGAAATTGGTGTAGCCGAACAAAACCTAGTCACCGTCGCCAGTGGTATGTCAGCAATAGGAAAAATACCTTTTGTTTCAAGTTATGCCGCCTTCAGCCCAGGTCGAAACTGGGAACAAATCCGGACTACAATTTGTCTTAATGATCGCCCAGTCAAAGTAATAGGTTCACACGCTGGTGTTAGTGTTGGTCCAGACGGTGCGACCCACCAAATGCTAGAAGATATTGCCTTAATGCGGGCATTGCCTAATATGGTCGTTATTGCGCCTTGTGATGCAGTTGAAGCCAAGAAGGCGACTCTGGCTATGGCTAAAGACCCAAGACCTAACTATATGAGGCTTGCAAGAGAAGCAGTCGCCACCATAACGACACCTGATACACCTTTCGTTATTGGTAAGGCCTACAAGTTTGCTGAAGGTGACGACGTGAGCATTATTTCTACTGGAACAATGACCTACCAGGCCTTACTAGCAGTAGAGATGCTTAAAAAAGATGGCATCTCAGCAGAGGTAATACACGTACCGACCATCAAACCACTAGACGAATACGAGATTCTTGCTAGCGTAGCTAAGACTAAAGCCGTTGTAACGGTCGAAGAGGGGCAAATTATTGGTGGACTAGGTGGCGCTATTAGCGAACTGCTCGGTGAAAACCTGCCAGTTCCAATTAAGCGAGTTGGGATCAACGATCACTTTGGTGAATCTGGCGAGCCGAATGAGCTTTTGGCCCATTTCGGCTTAGATGCTAAGCACGTTAGACTCGCAGTACATCATGTGCTAAATAAAAAATGACTTGGCAAGTAATAATGCTTTTTCAGAACTTGTTTGCAGCACTATTTGCTGTAAATTCAAGATCACTCGCACTTAAGTTCAAAAATGCCACATTACCCCTAAATTTGTCTATTTTCTTTGCGTTTTCTATGAGTGCAATTTTGTATGACAAATACCTTGGATTTAATACTGTTAACATACAACTTTTTGACAAATACCTTGGACTATTTATTTTAGCTGGGGCTTGTTTTGCAGTAACAAATATTCTGAGTTACATTGTCTTTGAATATGTCGATGCAGCAGTAGCTAGCCTGTTTTCTACACTAAATATAATTGCCTCAGTAGTTCTTTCAACTCTAATAATTCATGAAGGTTTAAGCCTAACTCAAATTATTGGCGCTGCAATTCTAATATTCTCAATTCAGCTTATAGTCTCAATTAATGTAAGCCGCAAAAAACATAAGCAGATTGGGAAAGCGATAATTCTATCTATTCTCGCGGCAGCATTTTTTTCTACAGCTACGGTAACTGAAAAGTATCTATTAGGTAAGGTTAACCTGCCCACTTATTTAACGTTTGGTTGGGGATTCCAGTTTTTGGGTGTAATTACTATTGCCATATTGTTTTCAAGAAGAATAAATGCTAATTTTGGTCTGTTCAAAAATATGTTATTTTGGAAACTAGCGCTTCCAGCGGTTTTACTAAGAGTTCTAGGTGGGCTTCTGTATATTCTTTCCTTAAGAATATCGAACAATCTATCACTCATATCCGTTGTATCAGGTCTAAAAATAATACTAGCAGCACTGTTAGCAGCTGTAATTTTAAAAGAAAAAGACTTTTTAAAACGAAAACTAGAAGCGGCGTTCACGTCCTCTATTGGAATTGCTTTAATATTCTGGAAATGATTTGCAAGCATAAGTATTATTCTATAAAGTTAACGCTATGCCGTTAACACTACCTGAAATACGACGTAACTGCCAAAAAGCTAGGCAACGAATGGCACAAGCCAAACAAGAACACTGGGCTTTTGGTGCTTTTAACCTAGACGATGAGGCAACTCTTAAGGCAGTATGTATGGCCGCTGCCAAGCATAATGCACCAGTGCTAGTTGAGGTAAGCCAGGGCGAAGTTGATGATATTGGCCTAGATAACGTTCGTGACCTTGTAGATAACTTCAAGTACACCTATAGCGTCGAGATCTATGTCAATCTTGACCATAGCCCTAGTGTTGAAGCTGCCAAGATGGGTATTGAAGCTGGCTTTGAGTTTATCCATATAGATGTATCCCAAGCTAATCATGATGCCACTGACGGCGAAATCGTTGATGCAACTAAACAGATTGTTGACTATGCCAGACTGACTGGCGCACTCGTCGAAAGTGAACCGCATTACTTTGGCGGTGGCTCCAACGTCTTTAAAGAAAATATCGATTATGATGAAGTTAGAAAGACCTTCTCCACACCAGAAGGTGCTAGTCAGTTTGTATCAGCCACCGGAATTGATACTTTTGCCGCTGCCATCGGTAACCTGCACGGTAAATACCCAGTACCTAAAGTACTCGATCTTGAACTATTGAAGCGAATACGCGATGCAATTGATTGCAACATCTCACTTCACGGTGGTAGCGATACGCCAGGTCACTATTTCAGAGAGGCAGTTAAGATTGGGGTGACTAAAATCAATATTAATTCAGACATGCGCTTTGCCTATAGGACAGCCCTAGAACAGATACTTAAAGAGTCGCCTGATGAATACTCGGTCGCTAAATTAATAAGCAAAAAGGTCATACCGGCAGTTGCAGAAGTGGTTGAATCGAAACTAGCCGACTTTAACTCAATAGGTAAGGCTGTAGTCTAGCGTACGACGCTAGCTGTTTTATATGGTCCGTGATAAACTTCTAAAATATAAGCATTAACATTTTACTTTAGAGAGAGGTGGGAACAGTCGTGGCAGAAGCTCCTGATGTTGTTAGTATAGGTGACATAGTTACCGACGCATTTATCAAATTAATAGATGACCAGGCAAAAATTATACCCGAGGGAGACAATAAGCTTCTAGCAATGAATTTTGGCACAAAGTTGCCTTATGATCACGTTGAAATAATCGAAGCCGTAGGAAACGCTGCAAATGCGGCTGTTGCTTTCGCTAGATTGGGCCTGAATAGTGCTTTTGTCACTAATGTTGGTGGCGATACTCACGGCCGAGATATGATCGCGGCATTACATAAAAATGATGTCGATACTCGCTTCGTTAGAATTAATCATGACAAAAAGAGCAACTACCACTACGTTCTTTGGTATAAAGAGGAACGAACAATCTTAATTAAGCATGAAGAATATGACTACCACTGGCCACATCTACGTCCGAATGAAACACCTAAGTGGCTTTATTTTAGCTCAATTAGTGAACACGCCATTGAATACCATGATCAAGTTAGTGACTGGCTAGACGAACATAAAGACGTCAAATTAGCCTTCCAACCAGGTACTTTTCAGATGGCCGCAGGCGTTCATCGCCTAAAGCGAATCTATGAGCGAAGCGAAGTATTGATTCTCAACCGTGAAGAAGCAGTATTAGTCGGTGGTGGTAAGCACGAGGACCTAAATGACTTATTCGAGCACTTACATAAACTAGGGCCTAAGATTGTCGTTATAACAGATGGTCCAAACGGCGCTTATGCCAGTGATGGCGTTAATCAATGGCAAATGCCACTTTACCCGGATCCAGCACCTCCAACAGATAGAACCGGGGCAGGTGATTCATTCGCATCAACTTTTGTTGCAGCAATTATTAAGGGTGCAGATATAGAGAGTGCCTTGCTTTGGGCGCCAATTAACTCAATGAGCGTTGTTCAAAGAGTCGGTGCTCAATCCGGCCTATTAAGTGACTTCCAGCTCCAAGCATACCTAAGGCATGCTCCCGACTGGTACCATCCAAAAAAGATTAAATAAAAATTTCCATAAGGACTAACTTCTTCAAAGAACTAGGCGCTTATGTTAAGCTTAAGTTAGATTTTAAGGGTAAGTCTATTTAAGTGCAAAATATGCTAAAACAAAGACCTAGCTTACGCCGAATAGGGCAGTTATAAAGGGTAATTATGAGCCGTTTTCTATCTCAAGCATTAGCCGCCGACGAACCTCACTTTAGTCGTGGCATAAGTGAGCTAGAAAAGGCTAACGGCGCACCGAGACATGATATCCGCCTAGTTAGTGATATATCGCTAAAACTAAAACGGTCTATTGAATACCTAGGTCTAGATCCTAATGACACAACCAATGAAGAGCTATACCATGCCCTAAATGAAAAACTAAAGACAGACGATAATAAGCTACTTAAAGAGCTCCGGACGCTAGCTGCCAAGAATGTTAACCTCGAGGCTAACCTAAGCGATGGTATCAAACAATTACTCGATCTAATGGATATTAAGCAACAGGTATTTAGCTTAAAGTCATCGAGTTTTAAGAAGATACTAAAGTCGACTCCGCCAAAAAAAGTGATGAAGTCACTAGGCTATAGGTCGCTAGACTCGCTTACGAAGCATGAGTCACCAGCGCTGATCGTTCTAGCAATTAATAAATTTGAGACTAAAACCTACGTCAGGTCATATTACCAAAAGTATTTAAAGCTAAAATCTACTGATTTTGAAACAAAAAAGTTATCTGTGGTCGAGCCTAAATCTAGCAAATGGGCAGAAATACTAAAGTCAATCAAACTTAGTACCGGCTATATCCATATCAGTTGCTATGAACTCGGCAGCCTAATAGTCCTACCTGAAGTTAATTTGCCTAAAAAAGGCCAACTTACAGCCAATCTTGTACAGATACTTAGTGAACTATCTAAAATAGCCTCTACTTCAAACTATCTTAAGCTCAACCAAGTGACAGCCGATTTTGGCTTGAAAGTATACGACGTTGCCGAACATGAACCCTTTGTCAGTCTTAGTATTTTAAGTAAACCAATCCCCTGGCATTTAGCTCAATCAGTAATTGCTACTAGGATTGAAGACATCGACCTGCCTCAGTTTAGTGGCGATGAGTTAGGATTTTCAAAACTTCTAGATAAGCTAGGCGACGTAGTTAGCGATCTTAAGTTTTGGCAATCAACTGAGTACTTAGCCCTAGTAAGTAAAGGCGATACGATCTCATTAAATATTCTTGACGTTGCCGACAACCTATCTAACGAACTTAGTTATCAAACGAGACGACTAACCAATTTTAGAAATAGTCTATGGCAAGAACTAATGGGCCGTTATATCAATCCTGATCTGACAGTCGATAGCCTAGTCCCGGCTATAGAGATGGCAATAGATGTTTAAAAATCGTATGAAAATATAAGCATAAGCAAGGTATACTGTAAATCATATGTATCAATTTTCCATATCTGGTGCCGCTAAAGGCGAAAGTGTTGAAGAAGGACAAAAACTAGCACACGAACTTGGCGCAGCCTTAGCTCGGGCTGGACATAGTCTTTTAACTGGTGCTACGCAAGGTTTGCCTAACTATGCAGCAGAAGGTTATAAAAAGGCTGGTGGCAAAATGAGCGTCGGTATTAGCCCCGCGGCGACTAAGGTCGAACATATATTGAAGTACCGCTTACCGACTAAGGCTTATGACACCATTTTATATAGTGGCCTGCACTATGTCGGTCGTGACATGCTACTTATTACTTCAAGCGACGCAGTACTGAGTATTGGCGGTAGGTTAGGGACTCTACACGAATTTACTATTGCCATGGAAACCGATACGCCAATAGGCTTTTTGCACGGTGCTGGTGGTGTTGGTGATGAGATAGACCGCTTACTTGACCTATCGAGACCAATTAGATCTACAGCTTATGTTGACTTTAGCGACTCACCAGACGACATCGTAGCTAAACTTAGCAGACATCTGGACATTGTTCACTCTAAATATAAGAATCTATATCTCTGAGCGCTGGCAGCAACGATTTCTTTGTTAGACTAAACATTTGTCTATAGAATTAGATATATGGGACTATTTGATCTTCGGAGTAACTATAAACCTACTGGTGATCAGCCTACGGCTATCGATACGCTAGTTAAGGGCTTACGCGCCGGCCAAGCAGAGCAGACCTTGCTAGGAGTCACTGGCTCTGGTAAGACTTTCACTATGGCCAACGTCATTAAACACTATAATAAGCCGACACTAGTTCTTAGCCACAATAAGACCCTCGCTGCACAGCTTTATAGTGAGTTCAAAGGCTTCTTCCCGGAGAATGCGGTTAATTACTTCGTCAGCTACTTCGATTACTATCAGCCAGAAGCCTATATTGCTAGATCAGATACCTACATAGAAAAAGATTCACAGATTAATGAGGAGATAGATCGGCTGCGCCATGCCGCCACCGACTCACTGCTCTCACGCCGTGACGTAATAATAGTCGCTAGTGTTAGCTGTATCTATGGTATTGGCTCGGTTGAAGACTATAATGACCTATCGATTACTGTAACTGTTGGTGAGCGTAAAGTTAGAGACAAGTTTTTACGCCAACTAACAGATATTCAGTATCAACGTAATGACATCGACTTTCACCGGAGTACTTTTAGAGTCCGTGGTGATGTGGTGGACGTCTTCCCGGCAGGTGAAGAAGTAGCCTATAGAGTCGAGTTTTATGGAGATGAAGTCGAGAAGATAACTAAACTTGATCCACTAACTGGCGAAGTACTAAAGAACCTATCAACTTATAAGATCTTTCCCGGTTCACACTATGTCACACCGCAGACAAAACTAAAACTTGCCTTAGGACAGATTGAAAATGAACTTAATGGCAGGCTCAAAGAGTTTAAGAAGAACGGTCAGCTACTCGAGGCACAAAGACTAGAACAGCGAACACGCTTTGATTTAGAAATGATGGAGGAGACCGGCTTCGTAAAAGGTATTGAGAATTATTCAAGGTACTTAACAAACCGAGAACCAGGCGAACAACCGGCTACCTTAATGGACTATTTTCCTGATGACTACTTACTTCTAGTCGATGAAAGCCATATGACGATGCCGCAAATTAGAGGTATGTATAACGGTGATAGAGCCAGGAAAGAAGTACTTGTAGATTACGGCTTTAGGCTCCCTAGTGCCCTCGACAACAGGCCGCTTACATTTAGCGAGTTCGAGAGACATGTAAATAAAGCGATCTATGTTAGTGCAACTCCAGCAGAATATGAGCTAAGTCGCAGTCCAAAACCTGCCGAACAAGTCATTAGGCCGACAGGGCTACTAGACCCGCCGATAACAATCCGGCCAATTGAAGGTCAAATTGATGATCTATTGGCTGAAATTAAAGCCACAACCGCCAAGCATCAACGAGTGCTAATTACTACTTTAACTAAGCGCATGAGTGAAGATTTGGCTGAATACCTTAAGGAGCTAAAGATTAAGGTTGCCTATCTACATAGCGATGTCGACACCCTAGATCGAACCGACGTACTAAGGGACTTGCGGCTTGGTGTTTACGACGTTGTGGTCGGAATTAACTTGCTTAGAGAAGGGCTTGATTTACCTGAAGTATCACTAGTAGCCATACTAGATGCCGACAAAGAAGGTTTTTTACGAAGTGCCCAGGCTTTGATCCAGACTATTGGACGAGCAGCCAGACACATAGACGGCCGAGTAATAATGTATGCCGACCATGTAACTAAAAGTATGCAAAAGGCTATGGATGAAACGGATAGACGACGAGAAATTCAAGATCAGTACAATAAAGACCACCGGATCACACCAACAGGCATTATTAAGTCAGTCGAAAAAGGTATGCGTCCTGACCTACCCGAAGAAGCCAAACGGGCAAAACTTGATCTTAAGAAAATACCTAAGGATGAATATGGCTCTTTAATTAAAGACCTGAGTAGACAAATGGATCTAGCATCAGCCAATCTCCAATTCGAAACAGCAGCCGAACTGAGAGACATAATTAGCGACATCAAGGCCAAACAATAAATAGTCTCTATAGACAAAACTTACACGATATTGTATGATCGTCTAATTAAGCGAATCGATTCGGAGTAGATAAATGTCACACAGCCCTGAGGGCAGAGCAGTCCAAGTCAATAGAAGTCTAGATAGTGACTCATTAGGGCAAATTGGTGCAGCCTACGATGTAAGAAACGAATTTGTGGAGCGAGAGCACACACTTACGTCAGCTGTTTCACATGTTATATCTACTGTAGGTAGCGAAGAAGTTACCCAATATTACGTTAAAAGTAAAATTATACCTATGCCCATTGATCCGGAAACAAGTGATGGCATAAGCTTCTACGGCGTAAGGTTGGTTCAAGAGTTTATGCCTGATGACCCATTCCACGTCCGTAAAAATAGAATAGTCTACGTTGAATATAGCGAGGACGGTGATATCGACGAAAGAGTCGTTGGCATCAGAGATTCATTCGATTTTTGTACTAACGGTGCAGAGTTACAAAGCCCGGTAATAATACGCTCCATTCGAGAAATGGAAAATGATGATTGGTTTGCCAAACAAACAAAATTTGAAGAAGTGTTAGCCAGGATTGATGCCATTGTCGTGTTTGATTCAATACTTTCCTAAATCCAAAATATGTCGCTAGTAACGATCTGTTGAGACTGCTATAATTATCTAATCTAATATGGCAAGTACACTAACACGTGACGAGGTAATTAAGCTTGCTCACTTGGCGCGAATCGATATCGCTGAAAGTGAGATTGATGGTTATTTGCGAGAACTCACTCAGATACTTGAATACGTAAACCAACTCTCAGAAGTTGACGTTGACGGTCTTAAACCAACAAATCAGGTTACCGGTTTATCTAATGTTTGGCGTGAAGATAAACCTATTGATTATGGCTACAAACTAGATGCGCTACTTCAAAACGTACCAGAGGTAAGCGGCAAATATATTAAAGTCAATCGGATGATAGAATAGTGTCTTGGCCATCCATTAAAAGTATCGCAAACGATGTTAATAGTGGTAAAACAACTGCCAAAAGCCTTGTTGATCAGGCTCTAAAGAATATTGAATCAAGTAGCGATTACGACGCCATTATTAGCGTTATCAAAGAAAGAGCTTACGCCCGAGCTGAGGAAATTGACGCTCAAGTCAAAAGCGGTAAACAAGCTGGCAAACTAGCCGGCGTACCATTTATTGCTAAAGATAACTTCCTCGTGTTTGGCAACAAAACTACAGCCGCCAGCAATATGTTGAAAGATTTCGACGCACCATATCAATCAACTGCTATAAACCGCCTAGAGGCTGAAGGAGCTATTTGTGTTGGTAAGTCGAACTTAGATGCATTTGGACACGGATCGAGCACCGAAAATAGCGACTTCATGATTACCAAGAATCCACATGATGTAACTCGAGTACCAGGCGGAAGCTCTGGCGGATCGGCTGCTAGTATATCCCTACAGTTGGTACCCTTTAGTATAGCGACGGATACGGGTGGCTCAATACGTATGCCGGCTAGTTTCTGTGGAGTTGTCGGTTTTAAGCCAACCTACGGGCTAGTCAGCCGTTCTGGTGTGATTGCTATGATCAGTAGCACGGACACGCTCGGCCCAATAGCTAACAATGTTGAAGATGCCTCATTAGTTATCGAGGTAATGAGCGGTAAGGACGAGCTGGATTCAACGACGATTGACTTAGACGATAACAACATTGCATCACTCGATGCTCCACTACCACATCCTAGGATTGGTATTATTAAGGAATATCTAGATCAAGGCCTAGAACCCGACGTTAAGGCCAATATAGAATCAGTCATTGCCAAGCTAAAAGATTCTGGAGCAGAAATTGAAGAAGTTAGTATACCTAGCCTCCCTCTGTCTTTGGCTGTTTACTATGTACTATGCCCGGCCGAAGTCGCTAGTAATCTTAGTAGGTATGATGGTCAGAAGTTTGGTTATCATGAAAAAGACGCTAAGAACTTAGAAGAAAGCTACAAAAAATCTCGTAGCAATGGTTTTGGCAAAGAAGCTAAACGTCGAATTATGATTGGTACCTACGTTCTTAGCAGTGGTTACTACGATGCTTATTATAAAAAAGCGCAGATCATTCGAACTAAAATTATCGACGAGTTTAATCAGACGTTTAAAAAGTACGACTTTTTAATTGGTCCGACAACGGCTACCACAGCCTTTAAGATAGGTGAGCATTCTAGCGACCCCTTGTCTATGTACTTAACTGATATAATGACTGTAGCTGTTAATCTCGCTGGAATTCCGGCTATAAGTTTACCCTCGGGCTTTGATTCTAAACATTTACCGTTGGCTGTCCAATTAATGGCTCCTCAAAGACAAGATAAGAAGCTGCTCAGCTACGCTAAACAAATAGAAGGACTAATAGTCAAATAATTATGGTAATTAAACTCGTAATTGCTGGTCTAATTTTAGCTCTAATTATTGGATTGCTAGCCCGCAAGCTTCGCAAGAAGAAGCTAGATAGTCATTATTATCAGGTTAAGTGGCGAAACTTGCAGAAACTATGCTCCAATAAAAAGCTTTGGTACCAGGCGATTGTCGATGCCGATGAGCTGCTCGATGAAGCATTGAAGAAAAGGAGATTCCACGGCAAAACCACTGGTGAGCGACTAGTTTCAGCCCAACGCGTATTTACCGATAATGATGGTGTATGGTTTGGTCACAAGCTGAAAAAGCGTATTGCCGAAGAAAACTATAAACGGCTTAATAAAGGCGATACACTTGAAGCCTTATCTGGCTTCAGACAAGCCCTAAAAGATATTGGTGCGCTAAAAAACGAAGCTAAATCAGGAGTAGCGGATGAAGACTAATCATGAGCTACACCCAGAATATAAGCTAACTGTTGGTATCGAGTGTCATGTTCAGTTTAAAACCAAGTCTAAGTTATTCTCAGGAGCCGATAACGATGCTCGAGAGGCCGAGTCAAATACATTGGTCAATCATATCGATTTTGGACTGCCTGGTGCACTACCTGTACTTAATAAGGAAGCGATAAACCTGGCGATTAAAGCAGGTTATGCCCTAAACTCAAGAGCTCAAGCCTTTTCAAAGTTTGACCGTAAACATTATTTTTATCCAGATCTACCAATGGGCTACCAGATAACTCAGTTTGATGAACCAATAATTATCGGTGGCTACGTTGAATTCTACTTAGATGGCGAACTTAAGCGAATTAATCTAACCAGAGCTCATTTGGAAGCCGATGCCGGCAAGAGCATACATCCAGGCGGCACCGATTATAGTCTAGTCGACCTTAACCGTGCTGGTACACCACTACTGGAGATTGTGTCCGAACCAGAAATTCATACACCGGCTGAAGCTCGTGGTTATGCCAGTGAGCTCTACATGCTTATGAGGTATGCCGACGTGTCTGATGCAAATTTGTTTTATGGTAATATGCGCTTCGACGTTAACGTCAGCGTCTCTACAACTGAAGAATTAGGCACCCGGACAGAGACTAAGAACTTAAATAGCTTCAGAGCGGTTGAAAAGACCGTTGAGTACGAACTTAACAGACAGATAGGTTGCTTGGAAGATGGCGAGAAGATCATCCAGGAAACCAGAGGCTGGGACGACTCAAAAAATCAGACTTACTCAATGAGATCAAAAGAGAACGCCGATGACTATCGCTACATGCCAGATCCTGACCTGCCACCAGTTATCTTAAGCGACGAATATATAGACAATGTGCTTAAGTCTATGCCTAAAATGCCTGGTTATTGGCGTCAGCAGTTAACTAAACTAGGACTTGACGAATCTATTGCTGACAGCATAATTTTAGCTGAAGTAGAGTACCTGACTAAGAACTTAGAGTATGTGATAGCCAAATCTGAAGCTGGTGCCAAGGCATTAGCTAACTTAATAGTTAACATCGAGATCCCGCTACGTCGACAACAAGAAGAATCAAAGCAACCAAACATTAGTTTATCTGATGCAGATAGACATAAGCTATACGATACGGTCTCGAGCCTTATCAGTGATAATAAGCTTAGTTCAAATACAGCAAAGGACTTGATCCTTAAACTGTTAGTTGCTTCCGAACTGCCTGATGATATTGAAAAATATGCCAGCAGCGAGGGCTTAATTCAGAATTCTAATCAAGATGAAATTTTACTAGCCGTACAAAAAGTAATAGCCGATAATCCTAAAGCGGCAGAAGATGTACGAAGCGGCGAGATGAAAGCAATTGGTTTCTTGGTAGGCAGTGTAATGAAATTGACTGGCGGCAAGGCTAATCCAGGACTAGTTAATCAGTTAATAAAATCCGAACTTGGCCTATCTTAAAAGGTAAAGCGGTCTTTTATTGATGCGTCCGCGATGTTAAGATTTAGGTAGTGAATAATGTATCAAACAAACCAATTACAAAAGCAGTTATAGCAGCTGCTGGTTTTGGCACCCGCTTTTTGCCTCAGACAAAGGCAATGCCTAAAGAAATGTTACCTCTTGTCGACAAGCCAATCATTCAATATGTTGTTGAAGAATTAGTTGCAGTTGGCGTCAAGGACATAATTATCGTTACCGGCTATTCAAAACGATCTATAGAAGACCATTTTGATCGACCAAGTGAAGACTTGCTGGCAAATCTAAGAGCCGGTGGACCAAAAAAAGCCCATCTCTTAAAACAGGTTGAATCAATAGCTGATCTAGCCAACTTTGTCTATGTCCGTCAAAAAGGGCCCTACGGCAATGCTACGCCACTTATCAACGTCGAACACCTGGTTAATAATGAACCATTTTTCTACACCTATAGCGACGACTTTTTCTCGGCTAATCCTCTTAGGTTCGATCAGATGCTGCAGGCTTACCATAAATTCAAATGTCCAATCCTAAGTACCGTAAAAGTAAGTAAGCCTAAAGATTATGATGGCTATGGTTTTGCCGGTGGGACTAAAATCGATGACAAGTACATCGATGTCGATGCAATTGTTGAAAAACCGGGCTACGGAAATGCTCCCTCCGATCAAGCAACTGTTAGCGGCTTTATACTAACCCCTGATATCTATAAATATATCCATGAATTTGAGAAACTACTCGAACCAGGTAAAGAGTTCTACGCAAACGATGCTCTTAAACTGATGATAAACGACAATAAAAGAGTTATTGCCTGTGAGATTCAGAATGCTCAGTTCTTTGATGCGGGAGATAAACTAGGTTACCTGAAGGCCGTATTTGACTTCGCCATCAAGGACCCTGACCTTGGTCCAGCGCTTAAAGAGTATTTGACAAAAAAGTTATAGGAGTATAATAGATACTATTATGACTACTACGACAGAAGTTGAGCTGTTTATCATCACCGTTGTGCTAAGTGTTTACTTTATTGCTATGACCGTTCTAGTGGTGTTTTTAATCAAGTTTGTCGTTCAGGCGCGAGTTATTGCCGCAAAAGCCGAGGCAGCCATCGATAGTATTGAATCCGCTGCTGAGAATTTAAAGCACTTAAGTAAGGCCTCAAAAAGCCACTTTCCATTACTAGCAGTACTCAAGAAAATGTACGATATGAGCGTAAAGGGAAAGGCGGAATAACACTATGAGGGCAAGTAAAAAACTAATCGGTGGCGCAATAATTGGTTTAGCAGCTGGCTACGTTGCTGGAGTTCTAACTGCACCTAGTAGCGGAAAAGACACTCGAAAGAAGATTAAAGATACAGCCGATAAATCAATTGCCGAAATTGAGAAGCAACTTAAATCTGTATATAAGCAGTCTCAAGAGATGATAAAAAAAGTTCTAACTGATAATCATAAAATTAACGCAAAACTACAAGCAGCATTAGACGCTGTTGAAAAAAGCCAAGCTAAGATTAAGCGAATACTCAGTTCACTCCATGGCAATGATAATGTCGACGAAGACCTTACTCAAGCGATTAGCGAAGCCAAACAAGCGATGAAGCACCTTGGTGAATTTGTAAAAAAATAACTACTAAAACTAGATATTTTATGCTTGGCTTATGTACCTCATGCGCCTATAATTAAGCTATAAGTGGTAGGCAATAAAAATTGACAACTCGGAGGTGCTAAGAGTTGGCGAATCAAAGAAAAACATTAACCCCTAAAGACTACGTCCATCTGCATAATCATACGCAGTATAGTCTGCTTGATGGCTTGACTAAAGTTCCAGCACTTATCGAGTACGTCAAGGCTCAGGGCATGGAGGCTGTGGCTATTACAGATCACGGCACCCTTAGTGGAATTATCGAGTTTTATAAAGAAGCCAAGAAAAACAGTATCATTCCCGTTCTGGGCATAGAAACTTACATTGCTGCCAGGTCGTATCTAGATAAAGAAGCCAACCTAGATAAGCCAAATTACCATCTTATCTTACTAGCGATTAACAATACTGGCTATCAAAACTTAATGAAGTTATCAACTCTTGCTAACCTCGACGGGTTTTATTACAAGCCAAGAATTGATCACGCCTTACTTGAGGAATATAACGAAGGCCTAGTTTGTCTAAGTGGCTGTATGGGTAGCGAGCTTGGACAAGCATTATCTCAAGGGTTAAAATCAGAAGCTATTAAAACTGCTAAGTGGTACAAAAAAGTGTTTAAAGACCGCTACTACCTAGAGATTCAGGATCACGGTCACCCAGATCACCCAACATATAACACTGAGCAGGAACAGATCAACAACCAACTGATTGAAATTTCAAATGAGCTAGATATACCGGCAGTAGTAACGGCCGACGCCCACTACTTAACCCATGCCGACCAAACAGCTCACGAGATTCTACTTTGTGTTCAAACTAACTCATTTCTAGACGACCCTAATAGAATGAGTCTAAAGAATTTTGAATTACACGTTACCGAACCTAAAGAGATTATTAAACGATGGGGCAAAGACTATCCAGACCTAATAACCAATACTAGAAAGGTAGCCGAGCAAGCTAAGGTAGAAATCCCCTTAGGTAAGATACTTATACCTAAATTTCCGGTACCAAAGGATCAAAATGAAAAGTCCTATATTGATCTGTTGGTATTTCAAGGCCTAGCTAAGCGCTACAGTGATATAACTGCCCTTGCTTCAGAAAAGCTGACGCTAAAACAGGCCAGGGCTAAGTTAACTGCCGAAATCCTTGAACGTGCAGATTATGAGCTAAGTGTTATAGATAAAATGGGCTTTAATGGCTATTTCCTAATCGTTCAAGATTTTATTAAATGGGGCAAGGATAAAGGTATTATCTTCGGGCCGGGACGTGGCTCAGCCGCTGGATCAATAGTTTCCTATGGACTTAGAATCACCGAGATCGATCCACTTGAGTACAATCTGATGTTTGAGCGGTTTTTAAACCCCTCCAGAGTATCGATGCCCGATATTGATATCGATATTCAAGATACAAGGCGTGACGAGGTTATAGCCTACTGTATAGACAAATACGGCAAAGACAAAGTAGCCAACATCGTCACCTTTGGCAGAATGGCGGCTCGTAATGCAGTCAGGGATGTCTCAAGAGTTCTTCAAGTCCCGTATGCTGATGCCGACAGATTAGCTAAAATGATTCCACAGCCAGTCCAGGGACGTCATATACTGCTAAAAACCTCACTCAAAGAAAATAAAGAGCTGAAAGCCGAGTACAAGAATAATCCAACTGCTAAAAAAGTATTCGACCTCGCTGTTCAGCTTGAGGGGACAATTAGAAGTCACGGTGTTCATGCTGCCGGCGTCGTCATTGCCCCTGAAGAGATAGTTAAGTACACACCGCTTGAAATGGCTCAAAAGGGTGTGGTAGCAACTCAGTATCCGATGGGGCCAATTGATGAACTAGGGCTTCTAAAAATCGATTTCCTAGGATTATCTAACCTAACGACAATTAATAACTGCTTAAGGATCATCAAACGAGTACTTAACAAGGACATCGATATCCTGGAGATTCCAAATGATGATTTAAAGACCTTCGAGCTACTACAGAAAGCCGATACCACTGGTGTCTTCCAGCTAGAATCAGCTGGCATGAAACGGTACCTAAAAGAATTAAAACCGACTCTTTTTGCTGACATTATCGCCATGGGAGCTTTATACCGACCAGGTCCAATGTCAGAGATACCGAGGTTTATTAAAGGCAAGAATAATAAGGATAGTATTAGCTACCTCCATAAATCTTTAGAGCCTATTTTAAGCGATACTTACGGTGTCATGGTCTACCAGGAGCAGATTACTCAGCTTCTACAGCTAGTTGCTGGATACACCGCCGGTGAAGCCGACTTAGTACGTAAGGCGATTGGTAAGAAGAATCGTGACATTATGACTGCTGAGGAACCGAAGTTTATTGAAGGCTGTATAAAAAAGGGCTTAACAAAAGATCAGGCAATTACTCTATGGGCTCAAATCCAACCCTTTGCTGACTACTCATTTAACAAGGCTCATGCGACCTGTTATGCCCAGATTTCCTACTGGACAGCCTATCTAAAAGCTCATTATCCGCAAGAATTCATGGCCGCTTTATTAACGTCAGACTATGACGATATCGATAGGCTAGCAATTGAGATTAATGAGTGCAATCACATGGGGCTTACTGTACTGTCTCCAGATATCAACCAGTCATTTATTGAGTTTGCCGTTGTCCCTAATGAAAAGAAAATTCGTTTTGGACTAAAAGCGATTAAGAATGTTGGCAGTTCAGCGGCACAAGAAATTGTCAGGGCAAAGGAAGATGGAAAATTTGTAAGTCTTGAAGACTATTTGACCCGTGTAAACTCGAAAATAGTAAACCGCAAAGGTCTTGAAAGTCTGATCAAAACCGGTGGCTTCGATAGTTTTGCCGATCGCCAAGTGTTATTAAATAATATTGATCTACTGCTTGCCTTTGCTTCAAAACAACAAAAGCAGGCCGACAGTAAACAGCTCGATCTATTTGGAAACGTAATAGATAACCCCGAGACAGTAATCTCTTCAAAACTAGAACTAGATATGACTAATCTGAGTAGTCAGGACGATCAAAAGCAATATCTAACTTGGGAGAGGGAGCTTCTAGGCATCTATCTAAGCCAGCACCCCCTTAAAGAGTATGAGGACATTCTCAAGTTCAGTACTACATCAGTTATAGATATAAGCCGCTTTGTTGATGAACAAAAAGTGACACTTGGCGGCATGATTGGCGATATTCGCGAGATCACCACCAAAAACGGTCAAAAAATGGCCTTCATTAAATTCGAGGATCTAACTGGCGAGATCGAAATGGTGGCCTTTCCTAAGACTTATCAGACCCTCGAGAGTAAGCTAAAGCGTGACAACATTCTGAAAATTATCGGTAAGGTCTCTTCAAGGAGCACCAACCAGGGTGGTGATGGATCTAAAAGTATCATTATTGAGGACGTCTCCGAGCTAACTAATTCGAGCGCTAACCAAGCTTTAGCTGGACCAGGAGCTATGGCAGCTGAGACTTCAAAAGAAGATACTGTATATATAAGATTAGCTGACGCCAACGACGGTAAACTACTGATTGATCTAAAACGAACGATAGATAAGTTCAGTGGTGCTGGAAAAGTAATTATGGTACTTGGTGAGAAGGAAAATCGTCAAGCAATCAAAATTCCAGGAGGCTTTGACCATAATAACCCGGATGCGTTTAGTGAACTTAGTCTCGTAGTAGGCCAAGATAACATCAAACTCTGTTAACGGATAACGCCACTAGTTCGAGTTAGTACGTAGCCCGCTGTTATAAGCAGGCAAAGAATTACGTCAAGGGCGTAATGTTTGGCCACAAACTTTTCACTGCCCTTAATAATTTTCTTGATCTTTCGACTATGTCTAATAATAAACAAGCAGATAAGTATTCCGGTTATGAAGCTAAGTACGCTTAGACTCCAGATTGCCCGACCGCCAGTTAGCAGCTGAATTCTTGAAACTAAACTAATCGGTGGTTGATCCTTGCTAACAGTCGCACCGGTCGATGCTCCGAGAACCCCACTTGGCGGCGGCGCATTGAAAGTGATGGTGGTAACGCTACCGCTAACTGCATGGGCATACATGGCAACTACTACTACCTCCGGGCCCTTACCGATATAGTTAGGCGAACTAGCGACGCCGAAACCAACATCTTGGTAATTCTTATTCAGAATATTAGCTCGATGCTCAGGGCTATTCATCCATCCGATGACCACGCTTTTAGCGTTTGAGAAGCCGTAGGCTAGATTTTCACCAGCCAGTTGGTAGTTATAGCCTGCTGCGCTAATAAACGAGTATGGAGTCTGTCCAGACGGTGTGTTATGCGACCAATAGTTATTCTTGACCATATCATTTGCTTTTGCTTGAGCTGCTGATTCTAAAGCACTATTTAGGCTAAGCCCAGGCTCGTTATTCTCAGAGCGATTTGCATTTGTTGTCGACAAGAAACTACTATTTGAGAAGCTAGCAACCGAACCAAGAACGCTAGACTTGGGACTTAAGCTATTGCTTATAAGACCGCCCAAAACAAATATCGCTATTAGTGGAATGTATGGCCAATAAGACTTTACATAAGAACGACCCTTGCGGTGATGAAGAGCTGCCCGCTTTCGCTGAGAAGTTGAAATTTTAGCTCTAGATTTTGATTTTACTAAAGTCATTAGTTTTTTTACTTTTATTGGTTATCTAGTGACTACTATATCGATTAATCGCCGTTTAGACAAATCTGAGGTAGAACAACAACATAGCAGTAGCCTGAACAACATTAAACGATTCCTTTTTACCTAGCATCGGGATTTCAACTAGCTGATCACATAACGCTATGGCTTGGTCGTCAAGTCCAAGTGGTTCGTTACCGATAATAATCGCTTGCTTGTCTTGAAGCTTATAGTCCATAACCTTAATGCTTAGAGTGCTTTGCTCAAGTCCGACAATATTGTAGCCCTCAGCTTTAAGCTCGTCTACTATCGTCTCTAGCTCATCAACATGCGACCATTTAATATTATCTTCTGTCTTCAAAGCTGTTTTAGCAATTTGCTTATCTAGCTTTTCAACAATATGTGGCAGGCGGCTATCTTTTGCTAACCGAGGGTAGGGAGTGTAACCACTTAGAATTAACCGATCTACTGCCAGGCCTTCACAGGTTCTAAAAAGAGACCCAACATTATGAGCACTCCGAAGGTTGTGAGCAATTACAACGATTGAGCTAAGTTTATTAGAGGTTTTATCCATAAGCATTTATAATATGTGGTAATGAGTCAAGACGCTAGATTTGATGAAGAACTCGCAACTGCGCGTAGAGCTAGAGTATTAGGCTTTGACTACGTAGATACTTCTTTAATAGAAAACAAAGATCTATATAAAGAGATTTTACCAGTAGATCAGCTCAAAAGCCTAAGAGTTATTCCTATTCAAGCCGATCAGAACAATATTCAATTCGGAATTACAACCACCACCTCGCAGCAAACTCTGCACACGATTCAGTCGAATTTCCAAGATCAAAGGATTAAATTTTCAATTATTTCCGACACTGGTTACCGAGACTACATCAAGCTATACGACCCACCACCGGAGATTGTCTACCAGGAAATTAAGATTAATCAAACTGGCGATGAACTAATAAACGAAGTCTCAAGTATTTTAAATCAGGTTAAGGCTGATGACATGCTGGCTTACCTGGTCGAGCAAGCCCACAAACTCAATGCCTCAGATATCCATATAGAGACCCGTAAAGACGACGTCAACATAAGATACCGTATTGATGGTGTACTACATCCAATCGCTAAAATAAATTACGATAAATATCGAGTTTTAATTTCAGCTATTGCCAGTGCTGGCAATATATCGACTTCATCAGATGAAGCACAACAGGGTCACATAGCTCATAAAGTGACTATGGCAGATGGCCATGAGGTTGATGTTAACGTCAGGCTAGAAACCGTGCAAACGATCAACTCAATGGATGTGGTGATGCGTTTGTTTAACATGGATCAAGCACTCTATACACTAGATAGACTGGGGCTATCACCAGAAGAACGAAAGAACGTCGACGATATTATTGCTCAACCCAACGGCCTTGTTATGGTTGTCGGACCAACCGGTTCAGGTAAGACCACCACCCTTTACTCAATGCTTAACTCACTAAATAACAGTGAGCGTAAAATAATTACTGTTGAAGACCCGGTTGAATATCAGTTTAGTGGCATTACCCAGATTCCAGTACATACCAAAAACGGATCAGGTCATGATTCACGTTTTGCAGACAAGCTTCTAGCCGTCCTACGACTAGATCCAGATATTGTGATGGTTGGCGAAATAAGAGACATGGATACTGCAAAAACTGCTCTCCAAGCAGCCTTAACTGGGCACTTGGTGCTTAGTACCTTCCACGCCAGCAGTGCGGCGGCCGCAATAACCCGCCTAGCTGACGTTATCGAACAAAACCCGCTATATATCTCATCAATTAGATTAATTATGGCCCAGCGACTAGTACGTAAGCTAGATGAGCAATTAAAAGTTGAGTATCAAGCTAGTGACGCAGAACAACGTAAACTAGCAGAAATAATTGATACTCTGCCGCAGAACATTGAACGACCAAGTCTGGAAAATCTAAAACTATATAAGGCCGGTAGTTCACGTGATAACCCGTACGGTTTCAAAGGCCAGATAGCTATTCGCGAACAGTTTATAATGACAGATAAAATTAGAACCATCCTTGAACAGCCTGACAGCGTAGTGTCTACAGCAAACATCGAACAAGCTGCTATAGACAGCGGTATGAGAACAATGCTTCAAGATGCAGCTCTTAAGGTCATCTCCGGTGAAACGACAATTGAGGAAATGTACCGAGTACTGGGTTAGACAATTACTTTAGAGATAGCAGGCACCAGCCTCTCATCCAAAACTGATGGAATGATTTCATCTTTGGTTGGCTTTTCCACTAGAGCTGCGATTACTTCAGCCACTGCAAGCTTATGTTCTAAAGTAATCTTATGCACTTTATTGTCTAGTGCGCCTCGAAATATTCCTGGAAAGGCCAAGGCATTATTTACTTGATTGGGAAAGTCGCTCCTACCGGTAGCAATAACCGCTGCTCCAGCCTCATATGCGGCCTCTGGCATAATTTCTGGCAGCGGATTAGCCATAGCAAAAACTATCGGGTCTTTCTTCATTAAAGCGATCAGCTGTTTATTCAACAGCCCAGGCTTAGACACGCCAATAAATATGTCTGCTCCAGCTAGTGCATCCTTCAAGCTTCCACTCAAGTTTTTTGGATTGGTAAACTTTAGTAGTTCAAGTTTTGAACTATTTAGATCAGTTCTCGAGCTTGCAACAATGCCTTTACTGTCGACGAGTACAAGTTCAGCCTGAGGAGCATAGGCAGATAATAACTTTGCGATTGCTGTACCGGCTGCTCCAGAACCGACTAAGACGATTTTCGATGAGTTAAGTTGCCGATTAGTAATTTTTGTAGCGTTTATAAGGCCAGCAAGAGTGACTATGGCGGTTCCATGCTGATCATCGTGAAACACCGGAATAGGTAGTTCATCAATTAAGCGCGCTTCAACGTTAAAACAGATTGGGGCAGCTATATCTTCGAGGTTAATTGCACCAAAACTTGGAGCAATTGCTTTGACTGCAGCGACTATTTCATCTTCTGTGTGGACGTCGAGAACTATTGGTACTGCATCAATGCCAGCAAAATGCTTGAACAACATTGATTTGCCTTCCATGACTGGCAGGGCGCCATAAGGGCCAATGTCACCAAGACCGAGAACAGCAGAGCCATCGCTAATTACGGCCACGACATTATTAAGCCAAGTATAGTCACGTGCCTTGTCTGGGTTTTCTGCGACAAACGAACTGACTGCACCAACCCCTGGTGTGTAGTAAATACTTAATTTTTCGCGAGTCGATAAATCATCTTTTAGTTTTATAGATATCTTGCCTTTGAGCTGAAGATGCTTTGCAAGCGCTAGTTTAGAGAAATCTGGCATAACAACCATTCTATCTTATATTAATAATCAAGCCTATAACTACGTAAGTACTACTTAACCTATATTTCATAAATAAATATGATTATACTAAGCGCTATGTCCAATAATGAAAAGAAACGAGACAAAGAGGTCACTAACTATACTCACCGGTTGTTTTGGGATGCAATGTTTAAGCCTGGTCTAACCCATTTTTTTCTAGCACTGCTTCATTCTCCTTCGTTTTTCCTGACTAATATAGTAATACCGATTGAGATTGCCTACGCTGTACAGGCAATCATAGAGCGTAATTTCTCAGCTGTTCCAAAATATGCCCTCTATATACTTATCATAGCTATTGTCGCCAATATAATCCTAGCCTTTGCTACATGGGGCTTTAATCGTAACGGAACCAATGGTGGTAAGTACATTCAAAACGTAGTATTTCATAATTATTTATCTAAGGACTTTGAATTTTACAGTAATAATTTTATTGGGGCTCTAGGTAATCAAGCATCGAGTTTAAGAATTGCTTTCCTAGACTATAATCGAACAATGCTTTTCGACGCGCCAAGGGCAGCGGTAATCGTAATCGCAGGCATGGCTGTTTTGGCATTTAAATCACCCGAGCTTGCCCTAATAACGGGTGGCTGTATGCTCACTGTGTTTAGCTTTACTTTCATTACAAGCACCTACCGTCTCAGATATAGAAGGGGCGTAAGTGAAGCAAATAGTGAAGTCTCTTCCGTCTTAGGCGATGCATTATCGCACGCAACGGTTGTAAAGAGCTTTGATAATGAGGCCTATGAAGCTAAGAGATTGGCAAAGTCACTTGGAAACTGGAAGAGCGCGCAGCTTAAATCTTGGGATTTATTTACGCCAACAAATGCTGGTCGAAATGGGCTATTAGCAGTTTCGATGGCTATTTTGCTGATAGTTTCAGCGAATCTATATAAAAATGGCGCTATATCGATTGCCATTATTACACTTGTTCAGCTTTACGTTATACGTTTGATCAACACCACACTAGACATAGCTGAAACAATCAAGAACTATGACGCTCTGATGGGCATGGCCTATCAACCGGTGGCCACAATGATGATTGAGCCGGAGGTCGTTGATCCAAATGAGCCACAAAAGTTAGCCAGACAAACTGTTGGCGATATTAATTTTGAAAAAGTTAGCTATGTATATCCAGAAATGAAAAAAGGCAATCATGCGATCAGCAACTTTAGCTACCTCGTCAAAGGCGGCTCAAAGATTGGCGTAGTTGGTTATTCAGGAAGTGGCAAGACTACATTGACTAAACTCCTGCTTCGGTTCATGGACGTTGAATCGGGCTCAATCAAAATAAGTGGCGTCGATATACGCAATCTAAAGCAATCCAACTTGCGAGACTGCATCGCTTATGTACCCCAAGAACCGCTATTGTTTCATCGAAGCATTAAAGACAACATTGCCTATGCTAGACCAGAGGCCACTGAGCAAGAAGTTTTAGCAGCTGCTAAGTTAGCTTACGTAGATGAATTCGTTAAAGACCTACCAAAAGGCTATGACACAATGGTCGGCGAACGAGGCGTAAAACTATCCGGTGGACAACGACAGAGAGTAGCTATTGCCAGAGCTTTACTCAAAGGAGCACCAATACTTGTATTAGACGAAGCAACTAGTGCTCTAGACAGTCAAAGTGAATACTATATTCAAAAAGCTCTAAGTGAGCTAATGAAAGAACGAACCTCAATAGTTATAGCCCATAGGCTAAGCACGATTCAAAAAATGGATGAAATTATAGTCATGGACGACGGCATAATTGTTCAAACAGGCACCCATAAACAATTGCTCGACGATAAAAAATCTATCTACGCCAAACTATGGGGTCACCAAAGCGGCGGCTATATAGAAGAATGATGAACGTTTACAAAATTTAACTTAAGTTGTATATTATAAAATAATTATGGCAATCGGATTTTTAGGCGAAGATATTTCAACCCTTGAAGGCAAAGATAGGTTTGTTAAGTTCTACCTCGGTTTTGAGGAACAAGGGGTTGAGGTACCGGCCGAATTTAGTATTAAAGAAATGGCTACCAGATTTGCAGATGATGGTATGTCTGAGGAAGTACTAGATATGGTCGATCTGTACAAGCAAGATCTACGACCTGGCGTTAGGAGAATGGCGCTGCAAGCCTTGGCTCCATTAATTGATGTTTATCCAGAGTTCTCATACTCAGTTATTATAGAAGGCTTACAGAACCCGAACCCTTATATACGCGAAGTGACCGGAGACTTCCTGGTAGGAGAGTTTTTTAGAGAAAAAAGGCTAGACCTGTATAGACAAACCTTTGGCGTTAGAGGGCTTCGTGACATTGTTGCTGCAAGAAATAACGCTGACCTCGAGCAATCTGCTGCCTAAATAGTAATAAAGACTCAATTAGACACTTGCAGAAAGTCAAGATTTAAGATACAATCTATCAGATTATGGCAAGTGTATTACAGAATATTTCAGACAGTTATAAAAAATCTGCCGTCGTAAACGTACGCAGCGGTGACACTGTTAAAGTGCATCAAAAGATTAAAGAAGGCAATAAAGAACGTGTTCAGGTCTTCCAGGGTCTTGTTATTCGTACCGACATGAAGAACAGCCATTTATCTCGAATTACCGTCAGACGAATTGCTAGTGGCATAGGAGTTGAAAAAAGCTTCCTACTTCATAGCCCGCTAGTTGTTAAAGTAGAAGTTGTTAAACGAAGTAAGGTTCGCCGAAATTATCTAAGCTATATGCGCGATCGAACTGGCAAGTCAGCCCGACTAAGTGGTGTAGACTTTGACCGTAACGCTGTCAACGACCTACCTCCTGAAGAACAGCCAGCTGAAGTGGTTGTTGAAACCGCAAATGAAGAAGCTGCTGTTGAAGCAGATAAAAAGGCTGTCGTAGAAGAAACTCCTAAAGCCTAGTTACTAACCCGGCTATTTACATCTTCTCGATTATATTGTAGTATATATTTTAAATGACAATTGAAGTAATCGACCAGCTAGAAGTACTAAATGCTGGAGACATAGTGGGTATTGTCCCGGCCGTAGATGATGCAACGCAAATAAGCTCACAACAACTCGTTGATACCCTCGGCGATATTCATTCTAGTTATCAAACAAGACTTAGGATTGGCGAAATTGATAAATCAATAGATACCGTAATAGACGGTACCGCTTTGTCATTTTTATCAGGCGACACTGTCGCTTATGACGAAGATCCCGAACCAACATTATTTCGGATAGAAAGTCTACTGGACCAAAAGACTAAGCTAAACATGCAAAGAATACTTCGAACTGCATATATAAATGCCAAGATAATATTCCTAAGCCGGACACTTAATCACCCGAGTGGTGACGCTATTATCCGTGCTAGCTCAGATGGTTGGAATGCTATACAGCGGAGAATAAATCCTAATGTCACTAGCCCCGAATATGAAGCAACCGGAACTTTAGGTCAAGTCACCGAAAAAGGAGTATTAATACTCCGTAGCGGCCGTTCAATTTTTGAAGTTAACCCGTTTGTTAAGTCTTCTTTGGGCATTGAACACACGCTAGATATTGATGTCCAGTACCCACATCCTTTAGCCACGCAGACCTAGTTCCCATAGCTACGTCTAAGATTTTAAACATTAGACTATTGCTGGTAATATTTCAATAATGAATGGCTTGACTATTGGTATTGATGAAGTTGGAAGAGGCTGCCTTGCTGGTCCGATGGTTATAGGGCTCGTTAGCTTATCTACGCCAATTAATGGTCTTAAAGATTCAAAGTTACTTAGTAAAAAGAAGCGTCAGTCTTTGTACGGCGAGATCTTTTTAATGGCCGATATAGCCCTTCTTGCGTGGGTCTGGCCACATGAGATTGACGAGCTAGGTCTTACACTTTCAATGACTCTAGCTATTAAGCGTGGGCTAGCTCAAATGTCTAGCCAACCGACAGACATTATTATTGACGGCAACACTAATTATTTACCGGATAACCCAGCTGCCAGAACGGTAATTGGTGCCGATAAGACTATTCCTCAGGTTAGTGCTGCAAGTATTATTGCAAAAGTAGCTAGAGACAACTATATGGAAATGCTAAACGATTACTTACCAGAGTACGATTTTGCCAGTAATGTTGGTTACGGCACTAAAAATCACCTTCAGGCGATTAAGCTTAAGGGACCGAGCACTATTCATCGACTAAGTTTTGCACCGATGAATAGCTACTTAGAAAAGAATTGAACGATATTTTCTTTGTCTCTAGATTTCCAAGCAGACTGCCAGTTGATTGTTTCAATAGCCTGATTAAGCGGTCGATCAAAAGCTGGGCTTAGATTTTGATCAAAGAAATCAGTAAATTCTTTTAAGAAAGACAGGTCGCTATAGCAGCGGCCAACATAAAGTGGCATTCTACTAAAGCTTAGGTCGGTGCCCATATTCTGCTGCATCCAGTCCCAGTTTTCTTTGAGCCAGGCCCATGCCTGATCACGTGAGTGATGATTCATGAAAGAATAGCTAACCCAGTAAGCGACGTCTTGAATTCTGACTTGATCTGACTTAATTAGGCCTAGCGACTTCTTAATTAAGTCCTCCTGTTTAAAACCTGTCAGCGCAGCACATAAGTTTAGTTTCTCTTCTGGTGAGCTGGTCGCCTTGTGAAGTTTGACTAATTTATCAAATTCTTTCTTACCACCTTGGCGAGCGACGGTAGAGTAAACTACACTCCGAAGGTCAGCCTGCACAGGGTTTTTATTAGCTTCAATCTGACTGAATAGCTTTTTACAGTTTGAGACTATCGTCGCTTCATCAGCAGAAGCAGCGAGCCCTAAAATAATTGGCCTCAGTAACTTATCGAAGTGACTATCATCCTTTTTTTCATCCCAAGTGAGCCTCTTGAGCTGGACACTAATAAACTTACGAACATACGGTTTAATTAAGTCCCGCAAGTGGTCATCGTTCATAACTAAACGAATACTACCTAGCTCACCAGCAATAACTTCCCAAACAACAACGCTAGATTCATGACTATAGTGCTTTAGTAGCTCTAGACTATCACTAGTCGCACTGTAGCCAGCTTTAGCCGCCTCAAATGAATCGCTTAGAAGGCCGAGTCGGTCGACGTCAGACACACCCTTAAGGTCACTCTTAGCGATAGAAGTAAGGCTTGGTAGGTCATAAATAACTCGGTAAAAACCGTTTCGACCTTGATTGAAAAGGCTAAGAGGCATTTTGCTATCTCTTTCAATAACTAGTCCAGACTCATCTAGTCGATCAAAGTCCTTAGATATTTGTTCATTAAGTAGTGGTATCGGCCAAATAGAGCCGTCCTTAGTAACCGAAGGATTTAAGTAAAAGCGTTCTTGGGTTAGCGATACCGCCCCATCAGAATAAACGACTTTAAGTATTGGGTAGCCCGTTAACGTCGTCCAGCGAGACATAAATTCTTTTACCGGCCGCTTACTGGCCTTTTCTAGAGCATCCCATAGATCAACGGTGTCTGTATTGCCGTACATATGTGCTTTTAGATAAAGTCTGATACCGTCTCTAAACGGCGTTGGTCCAAGATAGTTCTCGAGCATAGATATAACAGAGGCACCTTTTTCGTAACTAATTGCATCAAAAATAGTTCTAATCTCATCAGGATGTCGAACCTCAACTTCAATAGGGTGGCTATGTTCAAGAGCGTCCAACTTAAGCGCTATACCTTGTTCATCGACTGTAAACTGGGTCCAAACTTTCCAATCGGGGAATATATGGTCGACCGCTAGATAGCTCATCCAACTAGCGAAGCTTTCATTAAGCCATAGATCAGTCCACCAACGCATGGTCACTAAGTTACCAAACCACTGATGGGTCAGTTCATGAGCGACGACGCTAGCAACAAATTGCTTTAGGCTTAGAGAAGTATTATCTTTATCAACTAACAAAGCTTGTTCACGGAAGGTAATACAGCCCCAGTTTTCCATAGCACCGCTAGCAAAATCAGGTAGGGCAACAAAATCACACTTAGTAAGCGGGTAGGGAATATCAAAGTACTCATTATAGAAATCTAAAGTCTTGAGTGCACAATCAAGGGCAAACTTAGTGTGCTTCAAGTTATCTTTAGTCGCATAGGTCCTAACGACCGTACCAGCCTCGGTTTTAGCCTCTAAAAAGTCCATCTCACCAGCGACGAAGGCCAATAAGTAGGTACTCATCTTTGGTGTCTGGGCAAAGACAGTTTTGACTCTAGATTTTAGCTTAGTCTGCTTAACAACTTCAGTATTAGATATAATGCAGCTATATTTTGGAGTATCGAGCGACAGATTAAATACGGCTTTAGCTTCTGGCTCATCAATACAAGGAAATGCTTCTCTGGCGTGATGACTTTCAAACTGAGTGGCTATAATCTTTTTTTCCACGCCGTCATCTTCAAAAAAACATGGATAGATGCCGTTCATTGGCCGGGTGATATCTGCCTGGTAGCTAATTTTTAAGCTATAGTCACCGGGATAGACCAGCTGATTAAAGTGGATCCTTAGTTCATTGAACGTCTGTTGATTATTAAATCTAACTACCTTTAATGGCTTAGCTCCTTGTTTGCCATGACTAATAACCTCTACGCTGAGAATCTTTAAGTTGCTTTGATGAAGCGTAAGCCGCTTCGATGGCCGACCAACTTTTTTGCCTACTATTTCAACTACGCCGTAAAACTTATCTGTCTCAGGCGCTAGTTTTAAATCCAAGTTATATTTACTTGGCTGAAACGACTTATATAACCTAGTAACTTTATTCGACATTCGTAACATTTTAGCATGATGGACAGTAGCTAGTCAGCCTTGGATTGTTTTAAGGATATCTGTATATACTTTTAATCCTTCCCTAGTCGTGATATAATAATGGATAGTTTCCGACCAATGCAGGTCGGATTTTTTAATAACAGGACATCTAAATTAAAGCTTAAATAGTAATCATAGATTGAAAGGAAAATCATTATGGATTTAGACATGAAACAACTAGCAACAGCCATTAGAGCAATTGCTGAAGAGAAAAACCTACCAGAGGAGACAGTCGCAGAAGTAGTTGAACAAGCACTAGCTGCTGCCTATAGGCGAGACTACGGTGACCGCGAACAAGAGATTAGGATCTCAATGAACTTAAACACTGGTGATGTTGACGCCTATATAACTAAAGAGATAGTTGCAACCGTTGAACATCCAGCTTTTGAAATCAGCCTGAAGGAAGCTTCGGTCATGAAGAAATCAGTAAAGCTCGGCGAATCAATGGAAGTCCATGAGAAAGCTGAATCGTTCGGCCGAGTTGCAGCACAGACTGCTAAGCAAGTTATCTTACAAAGGCTACGTGAAGCTGAGAGAGAAATTATCCTAGCCGAATATGAAGATAAAATCGGTACTGTTATAAACGCCAATGTATCTCGTGTTGAAGGTAACATTATCCGTGTCGACCTAGGCAAAGCTCAAGGCATAATGCCTCGAAGTGAACAGATCCAAGGTGAACGCTATTACCCAGGTCAAAGACTAAAGGTCTTTCTAAAAGACGTTGAAAAAGGTTTTCGAGGCCCGCAGCTAATTGTCAGTCGTGGTAACAGCCAATTTATTGAATGGCTATTTAGAGCTGAAGTTCCAGAAATGGAAAGTAATGCTGTTGAAATTAAAGACATCTCTAGAGAAGCTGGGGTTCGAACTAAACTTGCTGTAGCTAGTAATGTCCCCGGCGTTGACCCAGTTGGTACATTTGTTGGTGGTCACGGCACTAGAGTAAACGCGGTTACCAGCGAGGTTGGCGAACAAGAGAAGATCGATATTATTGTTTGGAGCGAAAAGACTGATGAATATATCATTAACTCCTTGAGCCCAACTAAAGTTTCTAAAGTACAGCTAGATGAAGCCAATAAGAAGGCTAAGGTTATCGTACCGGAGGACCAACTCAGTATTGCTATCGGTAAGGGTGGTCAGAATGTACGCTTAGCCTCAAAGCTTACTGGCTATGAACTAGATATCGAAGCTGAGAAAGTCGTGACTGAAGCTCCGGAAATAGTTAGCGAAGTAGTAAAGCCACCAAAGCTAAAAAAGAAGAGTGAATTAGAGAATTCTTTGCTCGAAGCTATTGAAGAACACGGCGAATAAACAGCTTTCCCTATCTGTAATTAGCACTCTTGACGTGAGAGTGCTAGCTATAGTATTATGTAAATAGCTTCCTGAGGTAAACTACAGCCATAATTCAGACAAAAACATTACCTTGGAAACATATAACTAGCTAAATATTTGAAGGATAAATATGTTGCCAGATAATAGCCCAGATTTTCAAGAGTTCTTGAATCATCTAACTACAAACGCAAAACGAAGTTTACGCCAAGCTGATCTAATTGCCAGAGGCTTTGGCAGTGCCTATATCGGCACCGAACATCTCCTACTCGGTGTTCTCGCTCAGAATGGTTCAATGGGATCAAAGATCCTAAGTGATGCCGGCGTAACCCTAGATAGGGCCCGTTTAGCCCTAAACTTAACTCCAAAGTCACTGGTCGTTCAAATCGGAGCCAAAGGCTTAAGTGAAACCGCTAAGCTAACACTTAGAACAGCTTATGACATCGCCCAAGAATTTAGCCAAGAGTATTGTGGCACTGAACATATCTTGTATAGCATCCTAAGCCAGAAGAACGCTCGGGCAACAATTCTACTTAAAGATATGAACGTCGACGTTGAACATTTAACCGGTGAAGTAGCTCGTTTCCTAAACAGACAACAGTACGCCGAAACTATGATTGGTAATGAGCGAGGTACGAAGCGAGGTGGCAAAAACTCTAAAAATGGAGCTTTAGATTTCTTCGGAATTGATCTTACTGCCCAAGCTAAGGCTAAAAAGTTAGACCCACTAGTTGGACGCGATGCTCAAACCAAACGTCTAATAACAATCCTCAACAGACGTAACAAGAACAACCCCGTATTAATTGGTGAACCTGGCGTTGGCAAGACTGCCATCGTTGAGGGACTGGCCCAAAGAATAGTTAACGAAGATGTGCCAGACAGTCTTATAGACAAACGAATAATTATGATCGATCTAGCAGCTATGGTAGCTGGTACAAAATACCGTGGTGAATTCGAAGAAAGACTTAAAAAAGTTATTACTGAACTTGAGAATAGCTCAAAGGCAATTGCCTTTATTGACGAACTACACCTTATTGTTGGTGCCGGAGCTGCTGAAGGCGCAATGGACGCCAGCAACATCTTAAAGCCAGCCCTAGCGCGGGGCAAGATGCAAATAATTGGCGCTACGACTACCTCTGAATACACTAAGCACATTGAGAAAGACGCTGCTCTTGAACGTCGTTTCCAGCCAATTCAAGTACCAGAGACTACTTACCAAGAAACAATCGCTGTATTAAAAGGTATAAAGAAACACTACGAAGATTTTCATGGAGTCAGTATATCTGATGAGGTCGTTGAAGACACCGTAACGCTAGCAAAGCGCTACATAAACGACCGCTACATGCCAGATAAGGCAATCGATCTTATTGATGAAACATCGGCCCATATTAGAGTCAAGAACTCTAAGACCAGCCCTGAAATCCGCAAACTACAAAATGAACTTAAACTGCTTGAGGTAAAGATCGAAGAAGCTGTAGACAGTGAAGAATATGAACGAGCAGCCGAATATAAAACTCGGGTTTCGCAAATTACTGAAGAACTCAATAAATTACAGGCTCAAATCAAGAAGACCAAGAAGTTTGAAGTTACTTCTGAGGATCTTGCTGAAGTCGTGTCACGAATCAGTGGCGTCCCAGTAAAAAAGGTGTTAAAGAGTGAAGCCAAATATCTATTAAGTTTAGAGAAGGTAATGTCCAAGCAACTTATTGGCCAGACTGAAGCAATAGACGTCGTATCGAGGGCTATTCGTCGTAATCGATCAGGAATCGGTAGCGAGAACCGACCTATCGGCTCGTTTATATTCCTTGGTCCAACCGGCGTTGGTAAGACCGAACTTGCTCGAGTCTTAGCCAGAGAGTTTTTTGGCGCAGAATCAGCACTAGTAAAAATAGATATGAGCGAATTTGGTGAACACCACAATGTGTCTCGTTTAGTAGGCGCACCTGCTGGCTACGTCGGCTACGATGATGGCGGACAGTTAACCGATAAGATTAGACGCCAACCATATTCACTTGTTTTGTTTGATGAAATTGAAAAGGCTCACCCAGAAGTATTTAATATGCTTCTTCAAATGCTTGAAGACGGCTATATTACCGACGCAAAAGGTCGAAGAATTGACTTCTCAAATACGATAGTCATCATGACTAGTAATATTGGCGCAGATAAACTACAAAAAGAAGCGTCTCTTGGCTTCCGGGCAACCGCCAAAGCAGAAGTTGCTAGTTTAGATAACCTACACCAGGAAAATACCGATAAGGTGACGGCCGAGCTTAAGAAAATGCTCCGACCAGAGCTAATTAATAGAATAGATAAGATAGTTGTTTTCAGGGCTTTAACTAAGGCAGATATCTTTAAGATTATAGATCTTCAGATTGAAGATCTTAGGAAACGACTAGTTAAGCATAGTATCGGTATTCAGCTAGACAACAAGGCTAAGAAATACCTACTAGAAAATGGTTACGATGTTAAAAACGGAGTTCGACCACTTCGAAGGTTAATTCAAAATACTATTGAAGACCACTTAGCTCAAGAAGTGCTGAAGAATAAGTACGACAAAGGTGCTATCATTTCAGTCTCGACCAACAAGGATTGGCTAGTATACACTGTTACAAAAGAATAGAACTTTCTTGGTACAGCAGCTACTTAAGATGAAGCAAGCTAACAAGTTAGATTAGAAAGGCAGCTAGTCATTCCGACTTTGAAACAGACTACTAGATTAAATAGCCGGGGGAACTCAGTATTTGGTTTGTCCATAATTCTAGTCATCGTGCTGATTTTAGGTATCGGCGTGCTAGTTGGTTTTCATGAGCAAAATAACATAATCGATTATCTAAAACTACGAAACTACACAGCTCCTAGTAATATCGCGGCTATCGCCACTAGTGATACTATGACCAGTTACGGTAGAAAGATGTTCTACGTTAATCATCCGCAGCTGACACCGAAAACTAGCTTTTCCAGCTACTGTCCAAATGGTACTGAGCAAACCGTCGTACTCGGCTGTTACCACGCCGCTGAGGATGGTATATACATCCTATCGGTAGATAACGCTCAGCTAAATGGCATTGAACAGGTGACCTCGGCCCACGAAATGCTCCATGCAGCTTACGACCAGTTATCTAGCTCAGATAAGGCCTACGTCGATAATCTGCTGACAAATTACTATAATAACGGCCTAACCGACCCTGTTATCAGGGCTCAAATAGCCTCATACAAACAGAGTGAGCCTGGAGCAGTGGTTAATGAAATGCACTCATTATTTGGTACCCAGGTAGCCAGTCTTCCGCCAGCTCTTGAGACCTACTACTCTCGGTATCTTACTGACCGGGCAACAGTTGTTAATTACTACTTATCCTACGAGAGCGCCTTCAGTACAAGACAAAATCAAATCAAAGCCGATGACCAGACACTTACTACCCTAAATTCTCAAATTGATAATAATAATCGACAGATAAGTAGCCAGCTCGCAGACATCCAAAGTCTTCAAGTCAGCTTAAATAACGAGAAAAATAATGGACAAATCACCGAGTATAACGCCAGCGTACCTGGCTTTAACACAAAAGTTGACGACTATAATAATCTGGTTGTTGAAACACGCTCGCTGATAGACCAGTACAACAACGTCGTTAACTCGAGAAACTCAATCGTTCTTGTAGAACAACAACTAGTTCAAGCAATAAGCTCAACAAACCAAACTCTAAGTAAATAAGGTGCTAAACTAGAAAATATGGCAAGAGGTAATTCGGTAGTATACGTTTGTAGTAACTGTGGCGGACAGACAAGCTCTTGGAGCGGTCGTTGTCCGCACTGTCAGGAATGGAACACTCTAGAGGAAAAGGTGACTTCTATTAGCTCTAAGACGGCCTCTTCTTCTAGGGCCCTCGCCTATGAGCCTATCAATCAGTCGATAAACGATAAGCAGCAACGTCTCAAGACTAATATAGCCGACGTAGATAACGTCCTTGGTGGCGGCATCGTAAAAAGTAGTATCAACTTAATTGCTGGTCAGCCGGGAATAGGTAAAAGCACTATTTTAATGCAGATTGCCGCAGAAGTAGCTAAAACTAACAAAACTCTTTACGTTAGTGGTGAAGAGTCGTTAGAACAAATTGCTCTTAGAGCTAAACGGCTCGGGATTAAATCAAAAAGCCTAGAGCTGGCCTCGTCTAATTCAACAGACGATATTTTAAGCACCATTAGCTCTAAGACCTTTGATCTTATTATTATTGATTCGATTCAAACTATCTCTACTGCCGACATCGCGTCCGCACCTGGAAGTGTAGCTCAAATCACTAATTCAACTGCCTTAATTTCTAGCGCGGCCAAACAAACCGATACAGCGATTATCCTAGTCGGGCACGTTACTAAAGAAGGTTACATTGCTGGACCTAAAATACTTGAACACTTGGTTGATGTAGTACTCCAACTTGAAGGAGATAAGTACGGTGGCTTTAAGATACTAAGAGCGACCAAGAACCGTTTTGGCTCGATGAATGACACCGGCATCTTCGAGATGACCGATACGGGCCTAATGGCCTTAGACAACCCTTCAGAAACACTACTAAGCGAACGACAGGTAGCTGACGGCTCGATAGTTCACGCCACTATAGAAGGTAATCGACCACTGCTTGTTGAAATCCAGGCCCTAGTTAACACTTCAAATTATGGCTACCCTAAACGTACTGCCAGCGGCTTTGACTTAAACCGCTTAAATCTACTGGTAGCGATGATGGAGAAACGAACTAAGCTAAAGCTCAGCGACAAAGACATTTATATAAATGTCGTCGGCGGCATCCAATTAAAAGAGCCGGCTAGCGATTTAGCAATTTGTATGGCGATTGCCTCAGCAACTACCGGACATAAACTTAAATCTGATCTAGTAGTGTTTGGAGAACTTGGGTTAAGTGGTGAAGTTAGACGAGTACCATTTGCTGCAAAAAGGTTAGCTGAAGCCAAAAAGCTTGGCTTTAAGGGCGCGATCGGACCAGAGGACAAGACAGTTAAAGAAGCAGGACTTAACTCAGTTAAGCAAATCCGCCAAGCACTAATAGACTACTTAGAGAAGAGTTAAGTTTCTAGCTTTTTTCTTAACTTTTCTCGGCGATTGAAATCTGGTCTGTACACCAGTAGAATCTACAAGAATAATCGTTGTGTTCGGAGGCACTCCCATTGCAGTACAGCTATTATTTGAGGTAGTACAGTAAGGAGTTCCTCCTTGTGAGCTAACCGTATATCCAGGTACCCCCCCTGTCCACGTAAAGGTATCAAGACCAGTTGAGTCCTTCGTTATGCCAAATCCAGACAATGCTGCTGAATATGTAACATTCGCATTACCAGTACCGTCGTATAGAACACTGTCAACAACTGTAGCGCTAATAACGCCAGTACCGCTAGACGTAGGGTTATAAGTAAATGAATCATTAAAGTTCTGTCCTTGGTCACTTGGGATGGTTACAGTGTTTATGACATTGCCGTTTAACCTTACGACGATGGTACCTGCGGGGGAAGTAGTGTAAGTACCGCCCGAGAGTGGGTGCGTACCTGCAGTAGCCGCTACAGCAATGGTACAGGAGGTGTTACAGATACCGGTTTGTGCATTACCATTTCCTGTGTTTGTAGCAGTAACCGTAACTGTGGGCGAAGTATTGGTACAATTATGGATATTGTCTGATTGACCTGCGACTGTCTTGCTCGCTGCAGGTCCACCACCCAGTGCCGCCATATTACTAACAGCACTTGGGTAGAATATATCTACCGAGAAACTGCCATCGCTAGCTCCACCAAGTGATTGACGAGCAAGTGTCGGCGTACAGGTTGTTGCCAAGTAGCCACTAACTTTGTCGGTGGTCTGAGTTGTTGTGCCGCTATTTTTCCCGACGTACCAGGATGGGAAGATTTCGGTAGTTGGACCTGGCTCAATAGAACCAACTCCAACATGAGTTCGCTGTACGTAAGCATTAACTAATTTTAGGTCTTTTGGAGCTGCCCAGTTTATTGGAGTAGTATGCAGCGAATCTAGTGCTTGCTCAATCCAAGTACGGGTCAATGGTTCAGTGATGTATTCCATGGCGCCAGAAGTTAGTGAGACACTGCCGGTGTGGTTGCCGACCCAACTAACTACTGCGTACTGCGTTGACCAGGCAGTCATAAGTCCATCATAGTTATTGTTCTGGGTACCAGTCTTAACAGCTATATCCCAGCCTTTATAGTTTTGGAACTTATATGAAGTTGGTAGGTAACTAGCTTTAGGATCACTCAATATATTATCAATAATGTAAGCTGCATCGGGCTTAATTGCCTGCGTTGGCTTTGGCTGGGTCCATTGGTAAAGAACCTTGTTTGCTGCATCAGTTACTTGTGAGATATAGGTGGTAGGAATCGATTGTCCCAGCCTTGCCAAAGACGAGTCGGCGTTTACTTGCTGGTCAATATGAGTATAGACGCCATCACCAATTCCAGCCGAGGCATAACACTGGCTAATATCTGATTTCGATGGGTTGAGAGTATTAGTACCGGCGTTATAACAATTCATGCCACCCGGGGCGTTGGCTAAAGCATCGTAGGTTTTAGTAAATAAATTAATTGAAGCTGTGTGTCCGGCGGTGGTATCTGTTGGATCCTCAGATAGTACTGCTTTAATAGCAGGCACATTTCTAGAGCCGGCTAAAGCATATCTAAGAGTCTCAGGGCCAGGATATCTAAAGTCATAATCATAAAGACAGTTACCACCACCGGAATTGGCTAGTGGCAAAGCTTTATTAGTACACGGATAGTAATCCGTCCCCCCGGCAATAATTGGTTGTTGAACATCATACAGAACTGAGCCAGCACCGACATTAGTATTATTGTTAACCAGTGTCGAGTAGACAAAAGGCTTAACACTTGATCCAGGCAAGATATTAGTATCGCCAAAGTTTATCTCACCAAAGTTTGGATTATTAAAGTCCTCGCCACCGACCAGCGCGACTATCTTACCAGTTTTGACATCCTCGGCAGCCATCGCTTCGGCATCACCACCGGCATTAGCAACATTTCGTGCGTTTTTAGCCACATCCTGATTAGCGTCGTCCTGAAGCTGGGTATTGAGAGTAGTTACGACCTTCAGCCCGCCCCGACTGACCAATGAAGATCCAAACTGGGTCTGGAGTTGCTGCTTAGCAGCCAAGACAAAGTATGGGTACTTAATATTGGTGTACTTATTAGTTTCTGGCTGTACTTGAGCTAGCACATCAACACTCTTAGCGGCATCAGCCTGGGCTTTAGTTATATAGCCCTGGGTAACCATTAAATCGAGTATGTAGTCTTGGCGATCTATTAAGGCTGCTGCATCAAAAGTATCGCCAGCGGCTGGGTTAAATTTGGTTGAGCCGTAAGGAGAATAATAACTCGGCGCCTGCGGAATTGCCGCCAACATCGACGCCTGGGCTAGGGTCAGATTTTGGGCAGATGTTCTAAAGTAATCCTCTGATGCACTCTGTACCCCATAATCTACACCCCCGTACGGTGCGATATTTAGATAACCGGTTAAGATTTGGTCTTTTGAGTATTCACGCTCAACTTCCACCGCCAGAATAAGCTCTTTAACCTTACGGGTAATCGTACGGTCATCAGTCCAATTTTCATTTAACTTAACTAGCTGCTGCGTGATAGTAGAGCCTCCTTGTAGAGATCCACCACCGCCAAGCACGTCGTGACTTGCGGCTCGTGCAATCGCCCTGACATCAAAAGCGCCTTCTTTATAGAAGTTCTTGTCTTCAATAGCGATCGTAGCATCCTTCATATAAGGACTAATCTGATTGCTCTGTACCGGTACTCGCTTAATACCATTGTAGTCTTGGAATAATAGAACTGTACCGCTACTGTCATAGTAGGAAACACTACCACCTAAGTTATCCCCGGAAATATCTTTAATCTGTGGTAAATCTTTTCTAAAGTAGGCAAACATACCGATAGTTAGGACAAATCCAAGAAGTATAAGAACGCCGACGACTTTAAGCCCCATAATAGCGCCCTGTCGACTAAACCAATAGTGATACATCCTTTTTGGATGCATACGGTAAAGAAGTCTATTTAGCCGACCTTTTGGCAAGGTGCTCAAATATAGAGCTTTTTCAGCAGCTTGTTCTGCCTTCTTAGTCTTCTTTCGATCACCTAGTGACCTATTTAGATTAATAGCCTTACCACTTTTTGTCGTGTAGGAATTTCGGCTACGTCGGTTTCTACCAGTATTTTGGCTCATTGTTGAAAACTCTTATTCGGGCCCTCTGTAATTTATATAGACGAGATAGGCTTCATTATAACAAACTTTAGCGGCATAGTAGTTAAAATATTTAGTTAATTATTAAATAATCTCAGGCTGATTTCAGAGTTCATCCTAGCTCATTGCAAATAAGTTTGTATAATCTTATGTATGACATTATCTGAAGAACTTACGTGGCGTGGTTTTATTAATCAAACCAGCTATAAAGACATTACGGCTGTAGATAATGGTGTAGTTTCATTTTATTTTGGTGTAGATCCTAGCTCAGACTCGATGACAATCGGCAACCTAGCTTCAGCAATGATGGTAAGACAGTTTATCTCCCACGGACATAAAGCCTACCTTCTCGTAGGTGGGGCAACTGGTATGATTGGCGATCCCGATGGCAAGAGTGAAGAGCGTCAACTCCAGAGCTTAGAGCAAATAGATAATAATAAGAAAGCGATAGCCGCTCAGTACAACCAAGTCTTTTCCGGCCAGGATTTTACCTTAGTAGATAACTACGACTGGTTCAAGGATATGAATTATCTCGACTTTTTACGCGATATTGGTAAACACGTGCCGACGCGACAGATGCTTGGTCGAGACTTCATCCAGAGTCGATTGGGCGAAAACTCTAGCGGCATTAGCTATGCCGAGTTCAGCTACTCATTAATCCAAGGCTATGACTTTCTCTACCTGCACCAAAATATGGGAGTCGATCTTCAGCTGTGTGGTGCAGATCAATGGGGCAACTCAGTAACTGGAGTTGATTTAATTAGACGTATTACTGGTGACGAGGTTAATGTCTGGTCATCGCCCCTGATCGTAAACAAGGCTACGGGAGTTAAGTTTGGTAAGACAGAAGACGGAGCTATCTGGCTTGATCCCAACAAGACTTCACCGACAGCGTTTTATCAGTTCTGGGTTAACTGCGATGATCAAGGCCTCGAAGACTACCTAAAGGTCTATACGCTTTTAACTAAAGATGAAATCGATAGCCTGGTAAGTGAACACTCATCTAACCCTGGAGCAAGAACTGGGCAGAAGCGACTAGCCGAAGAAGTAACTAAACTGATACATGGCGATCAAAATGCCGAGCTTGCCAAACAGGTAACTGGCTACTTAACCCAGGAATACTCAATTGACCAGGCTGAACAAAACATTATTGAGGCCCTAAGACAAGAGATTCCCTCACTTAGAACTACCGCTGATGGTTCTATTCTCGATGCTCTAGTCGAAGCTGGGCTAGCTAGTTCTAAGGGTGAAGCCAGAAAGTTAATCGCTGGACGCGGTATATCAGCAAACGGCAAATTGGTAGAACGAGATAACTTTGAGCAAACAGATTTTAATCAAGGTCGGCTTATACTACGGCGAGGCAAGGCCTTCAAGGACTCAGCCTTGGTTGAGCTTAGTTAACCTTTTAGAGTTTTAATAAGGCCCACTATGAACTTATCTAGTCCGATCACAGATATTAAGGGGGTGGGCGACAAGCTGGCGGTCTTATTTAATAGACTAAAAATAAGTTCTGTAGATGAACTGATTCATTACTACCCAAGGCGTTACGACGATTATTCAATAATCACTAAAATAGCCGAATTAAAGCCCGGTCCCGCAACAGTTGAGGTTGAGCTGACAAACATAGGCGGTAAATACTTACGCCGAGGCATGCACTTAACTGAGGCTATTGCCAGAGATGATTCTGGTAGCGTTCGCTTGGTCTGGTTTAATCAACCCTATCGGGCCACAAGTCTAAGATCTGGCACTAAGTACTTTGTATCAGGCGTATACGAGCTTAAGTACCAAAGGTTCAGTATTAATAACCCATCAATCGAACTCAAGAAAGATTTTCCACTAAACACTGCCAGAATAGTGCCTAAATACCCCGAAACTAAAGGACTAACCTCAAACGAAATCAGAAAAACCCTTAACCAGGTGCTGCCGCAAATAGAAGACTATCAAGAAAGTCTGCCAGTTGAAATTGTTAAACAATACGACCTAATTCCGCTAGCCAAGGCGTTACTACTTATTCACTTCCCTAAAGATGCCGATGAACTTGAGGCGGCTAAACGTAGACTCGGCTTCGAAGAGGTCTTTAGTCTGGTTCTAGCCAGCCAATTAAATAAGCTTGAGTTAAAGACCGACAAATCTCAGAATATTCAGTTTGATCAACAATTAGCCAAGCAGTTCGTAGACAAATTGAAATTTAAATTAACTGATGATCAACGCAGAGCAATTTGGCAAATATATCTAGACATGGACAGTGAACACCCAATGAATCGTTTAGTCGAAGGTGACGTTGGGTCTGGAAAAACGGTAGTCGCTGTTATGGGTGGTCTGATGGTCATTAACCAGGGCAGACAAGTTGCCTTAATGGCACCAACTGAACTGCTCGCACTTCAACATGCCACAACTATTCATCAAATGCTTAAGCCGCTAGGCCTAGATAAATCTGTCTGTCTGCTAATCGGTAGCCTTGGAGCTAAGCAGAAAAAACTAGCTGCGCAGTCAATTGCCTCAGGCAAAGCCAAATTCATAATCGGGACTCACGCCCTAATACAAGAACACCTAGATATGGATAATCTGTCACTTGCGGTAATTGATGAACAACACCGTTTTGGCGTCAATCAAAGACAGGCACTTAACCTAAAGGCCAAATCAATGCCTCATGTACTCAGTCTCAGCGCCACACCAATACCAAGAAGTTTAGCGCTGACTCTGTTTGGTGAATTAGATATTTCAAGACTTAAACAAAAACCTATTGGCAGAAAACCAATAGAAACTAAGGTAATTAGCGAGTCTCAATACGACCGTCTTACTGATGAAATAACTAAACGTGTTGAGAACAAACAGCAGGTTTTTATTGTTTGCCCAGCGATTGAGCAAACTAGTACAACCAATAAGCACACAGCAGCAAAAACGTTTGAATTAGTAAAGAAGCGATATCCAAAATATAAGGTTGGCCTAGTTCATGGCAAGCTGAGTAGTTTGGATAAAAATGCCTCTATGCAAGACTTTATAGACCATAAGATAGATATCTTGGTCGCCACAACAGTGATTGAAGTCGGTATCGACATACCGGCCGCTACAACTATGGTCATTCTGTCTTCAGATAACTTCGGTCTAGCGCAGCTTCATCAACTTAGAGGAAGAGTTGGCAGGGGAGACAAGCCTGGCATCTGCTATTTGGTTCACGACGACAATGTAACTGTCGGCCCAAGACTTAAGGCTTTAGAAACGAGTAACGATGGGTTCGAATTGGCAGAACTAGACCTAAAACTACGTGGACCAGGGGCAATTTACGGGCATTCTCAGCACGGTGTTCTTGATCTAAGAATTGCCAGACTAACAGATACTAACTTAATTATTGAGGCCCGAAATGCTGCAAAATATTTTGTATCAAATGGACTAAATTTGGTACAATATGAGCAGTTGGCTAATAGAGTCAGTAAATTACAAAAACTAACAAATCTTAATTAACAGTCCGTAGTAGAAGAATCATATATAACTCTTAAGGTTTTATTTTATGTACGCAGGTACAACGTTTACTCGAATCTCCGGCAACATCATTGGTGCCCATCAAAAGATAGACCGGGTAGCACGCCGACATCTTGAAAAACTAATCCCCGACGTAAAGTTCCCGGAAATTAGTGATATTCTCCATTTTGAGGGCAGCAATGGTCCAGATGGTATTAAACGAAAGAGTCCTTCAAAGAATGAGCCATGGCACTTTATCCAACCTTTTGATATCGACGATACTCAGCTTATCGACACTATTTCAGATCACTATCATGCCCTAGTTAAGGCCATACGAGCAGCTAATCAGGTCAGGGCGTCGTTTGAAGCCGCTTGGCTAGCTCACGCTATGGTTGACGGCCTAACGCCAGCTCACCACTATCCATACGAGGAAAAGCTGAGTGAACTTAGAAATGGTGAAAGTATGGACACTAGATCGACGATGAAAAAAAGACTGCTTATGAGCGGCGAAACAAAAACTCATGCAATTTTAAATAACTGGAAGATGTGGGGGCCTAAAGGGCTATTTTCAACCCATGCTTCATTTGAGTTCGGTGTAGCTACACTTATAGCTCCGTTGTCGTTTAAGGATATTGAGTCGCCTGATGCCCTAATTAAGGACCTTACCCACGAAAGTATCGCCGACTGGTATAGAAGCCTGGCGCAAAATGTAGCCAAACTAAATCTCTATGACGATTTTTATAAGACCGGCTGGACTGTAAAACTAAGCAATAAAGTGAAAAAGCAACTAGCCCCAACCCTTATAAATGCAGTTACTGCAGTATGGTATAGCGCCTATAAAGAAGCGATCGATAAATAATCATTTTTATTTAAGCCAATCTTTTATTATCATATATACTTAAACTACAGTTTTTAAGCGCGAGTGGTGGAATGGTAGACACGCATGCCTTAGGAGCATGTGCCGCAAGGCGTGGAGGTTCAAGTCCTCTCTCGCGCACCAAAACAAATTAAAAGACACTACTAATAGGTGTCTTTTTTATACTATAACTTCTAGCTTAACTAGGCCCCTGAAGGCATCTTGAACATCCTGTCTACTAGTGAACTCTTCTGCGCGCATATCCATTCTTTCATTTATCTCATATACTTCTTCCATCGATAAGCCATCTTCACGATAGACATTATGCGCAAACACTCCAGTAGCTGTAACTCCTAAGGCAACAAAACCACCTACTGCCGTGCCGATTGTTGTCGGCCAGCCAGCCGCTTCGAATACGCCCGACCCGACTAAAGCGCCGGCATACATAGATGCGCCAAGCAAGAAGTCAGCTCCTGCCCCAATATTACTTCTTTTAAGGTCGATGACGTCTTGTGTCGGCCGGTAATATTCGCCGATTCTATGTGCGGTAGCTGCCAGCCCGTAGTTTATTACTGATGAGCGATCAGATGGGTCAAAATCCCAAGTAGTATTGTAGTCGGCCACACCTTTGTCGCCGTTGGTGTTTGTCTTAACGTTTACTGTATGCCTTCGATTATCATAATATACAGATGTTCCGAGCAAATGACCTCGACCGAATTTAACTCTAAGAGTCTCAATCGCCTCATCAGGTACTTTCGCCAACGCCAGTCCAGCTGCATAGCGTTCATGTTCTACGCAAAATGCGTTCAGCTTATCTTTCAATGCTTTTGATGGGACTGCTTCCGGTTTAGAGTCAGATACTTGTATATTACACATACGTGCTCCTTCAATACAGGAATTATGCAACAACATATAGTTATTAGCAATAATGTAATGAGCTAACACTTAGCTACGTTTTAGAGATTTGCGCTTTAATTATATAATTAGTCCTACAGATATTTGGGGTCTTAAATACTAGAGGGCTAGGTAGCTAATATGGAAGAAGAGTCTCGATATTTCTTAGCTTGGGGTAAAAAAAGCCCAGAACAGTGGGAAGAGGCTATTAGGCTGCTTGGATCTTTGGGCTTCAATGTATCAGACCCGTCAGCTGAAGAGGGTGTTGATCTTATAAGCGATGGTGCTGAGCGCTACGATGGTATCCTACTCGATCGTAACGATTTTCTGGCGGCAGCTGCAGAAAACAGCGAGCTAAGTAATCAAACAGCAGGCAGGGCCTGGGCTTTAGTAACAAGACTATATACCTACAAAACGTTTAAAGACCACTTTAACCAATATACAGAATTCAGACATTTTGACTTTGAGGATAACCCGTTAGTTTTTGACAACAGACCCAGGGTCGACCAAATACTTGGAGATATTGATGGCTTTAGGCGGAAATTATCTGGACTTAGCGTAGATAGTTTAGAAGTACTACTTCTACAGCTCCAGGCAGCTATCACCGCTGAGGGAAAATCGGCCGTCCATAGACTGCTAGGAGATGAAGTAGGGACCAAAACAATTGACTATCTTTACGGCGTTGTCGCTTGGGCAAAGATTAACAAGGCACCAGGCAATACTGAAGAGGATAGTCCTAAATAATCTAGAACTTGCTTAGCATCTATATAGCTTTGACTTTTCTTTACTATTAGTGTAATATAAGTGTTATGAAAATTGTTGAAAATGAAGCTGCTCATATAATGTTCAAAGAACAGATGTGGGGTGGAATTGAATTAACTGGAACAGAAGAGGCGATACAACTCGCCGCCCAACTAAATGCCCACGCCCAAAACATGCTAGGGATTAGTGGAGTTACTCGTAACTATATATTTGACGAGGGTGTAACAGGGTCTGCTGGCGAGGAAGCTTTAACCGTACAAGCAAGGTTACTGCGGCAGCTTGCCAGTGGCGATACTGACTCAGACAGCAGCTTCTCATTTATTCTAAGAGACCATCATGAAGCTGCAGTTGTTAGACAAGCAGCGAAAATCGATCTTGGTGATAAAGCGGTAAGAGGAAGCTTAGAACGTCCACTTAGCAGATACCCCTACGTCGGCAACCTGATGGCTCAACGAATTGCTGACCTTTTTGCAGAAGGAAGATTCAAGCCACGCAGCGGCGTTATAAAAGACCACATCGTGGGAGATAGCATGCTTCCAGGTGATTTAAACACTCTTTATTCAGGCCTTGATGAACAACGCTTCCCTGAGCAACGAATCAATAACTTCGATGCTGGCTCTGGTTCTGGGCTAACTTATTTTCATCTCGAAGGTGATGGCCGTAGATCTACAATTGATCGACCAGCGTCTCCAGAGATTGGGGCAAAGCGAGTTCGCTATGAACTATTGCCCATAGGCGAGGAACCACAAATTGACACTAGGTCACTTTTTGATAGGTATGGTGAACGAAGAGGCTTAGATTCTGACATACCTACAATTTCTGAAATTCTCGAAAGAAGTAGGTCTCACCACGTCAGACCATCACACATAGATTTACCAGGGTTTCTTGGTCTTACAGATAGGGAACGTGGTTCATCTCCAGGTTATATAGCATATACTGGCCCTGACGAGCTACGAGCTGCTGCTCGACGTGATGATATGATCCACCTTGACGACGGTTCAGATTCCTAAGTTTAGAACAAATTCTAGTACTAGTTTCAACTAGCATATAATAAGATTGTAATGAATAAAGACGATCTTCCTATTAATGCACCGGACTTTAAACTTAAGGACCAAGAGCTTAAGCTCAGGCAACTTAAGGATTACGCCGGAAAATGGCTGGTGCTATATTTTTATCCCCGTGATGATACTCCTGGATGCACTGTTGAGGCCTGCAGTTTCAGAGACTTTAGGGATGACATCTCTGAGACTACAGGCGCTGAAGTAGTTGGGATATCAAAAGACAGCGAGGCATCACACCAAAAGTTTGCCACTAAGCATCGATTAAACTTTCCTCTATTGTCTGATCCTGAAGGAGAAGTAATTAAGGCATACAGTGCTTGGGGCAAAAAAATGTATGGCCGCAAAGGAATACTTAGGAAAACATTCATCATTAACCCCAAAGGGATGATCGTCAAGATTTATGGCACAGTGACGCCACTGGGGCACGGCCAGAAGGTGCTTGCCGACCTTAAAGAACTTATATAGCTGACGATTAATTTACAATTAAGCCGTCCTACTAGTAGAATATTATCTATAATGCCATTACCAACACAGCCTTATAAAGGTGCCCGGGACTTCTACCCAGAAGACAAACGTATTCAAAAATATATGTTTTCTAAGCTAAGATCTAGCGTAGAGGCTTTTGGCTATGAAGAATATGATGCACCGATGCTTGAACCTCTAGACATCTACCTTGCAAAGTCTGGTTCTGAGCTTGTAAATGACCAAACATATACATTCACCGATCGAGGAGATCGACAGGTAGTAATAAGGCCAGAAATGACGCCTAGCGTAAGTCGTATGGTGGCCGCCAAGCGAAATCAGCTAAATTTTCCGCTGCGTTGGTACAGTATCCCTAACTTGTGGCGCTACGAACGACCTCAAAGAGGCAGATACCGCGAACATTGGCAACTAAATGTCGATTTGTTCGGCGAAGCCTCGATTGCTGCAGAAGAAGAAATTATTAGTCTTGCGTCTTCAGTCCTTAAAAGCTTCGGCGCTACTAACGATATGTTTGAAGTACGTTTAAATAGCCGAAAACTAATGGAGTATTTAGCTAAGACTTACTTATCACTAGAAGACGTCAAAGCTCTAGCCCTGTTTAAGCTAATCGACCGTAAAAACAAGATTGATGAACAGGCATTTAATGAACAGGCAATGGAGCTTATCGGTAATCAAGAGCTAGTAGATAAGCTGGCCTCATTCTTGGAAATTAGCGATATATCTAATGTCCCTGAAGAGTTGAAAGACGCTGAGGGCATCAGCGAGCTAAAGACGCTTATCGCTCACCTTGCTAGCAACCCAGAAATTGGCAAAGTCGTCTTTGACCCGAACATCATGCGCGGCTTCGATTACTATAACGATATAGTTTTTGAAGTCTTTGACACCCACCCAGAAAACAACCGAGCGATGATGGGCGGCGGTAGATATGATGGGCTGGTTGAGTTATTTGGCGTCGAACCCGTCCCAACTATTGGTTTTGGCCTAGGAGATGCAACCCTGTTAAATTTCTTACAGGTCCACGAACTATTACCAGACATTAAGGCCGAGACCGACCTAGCCGTTCTTCTACTTGACGATGAATTCGGCAACAGTCAAAGCCTAGTTAACGCTTTAAGAAGTCAGGGCCTGAATGTAGCCGTAGATTTTAGTAGCCGCAAAATAGGCAATAAAATTAGATGGGCTGAATCAAGAGGCATTAAGCATATTAGCGTTATCGGCCAAAACGAAATAGATAGTCAGAAGCTATCCATAAAAAACCTTGATGATGGTTACGAGGAATTGATCGAACTAAATGCCGTTGGCCAATATTTAAAAAACTAAATAATAATATTTTGGAATATATAAATTGATAGCAATTAATCATGCATTGACCGGAGCCTTAATCGGTTTTAGCGTATCCAACCCGGTACTTGCAATCTTTCTAGCCCTGATATCCCATTTTGTTTTGGATTCAATTCCACACTTCAGTGTCGATGGGGATAATGATGCCTGGATTAAGTCAAAGCCATTCATCTCGATGGTAGCGATTGATGCAGTTCTTTGTTTTATTTTAGTTATGTTGCTGCTATACAACCACCCCCTCAATTATATTCTGGCCGCGGTCTGTGCCTTCGTCGCCGCAGCCCCAGATCTTGTTAGTTTCAATAAATTTTATGCCAATCTTAAAAATAAGAAATGGAAGCCGAGTCTATATACCAAATTCGCTAGTAAAATACAGTGGTTTGAAAAACCGATTGGTGGCGCCGTAGAAGTAACCTGGTTCATAATAATGCTCGTTTCGGTTAGCTTGTTTATCTAAATCTGTTAGCCAAGAAGTAAATTTTCTGCTAAAGTAGCTAGTCATGAAAATAGATGATTTAAAGTCGACTCCAATTACTTCAAGCTACACCATTGTTGCTGATGCAGATGAGTTAGAGCTATATAAAAAACACGCTGTTAGCGCTAATCGTAAAGGTGTTAAAATCCCCGGTTTTCGTCCAGGTAAAGCCCCTGATGAGATGGTCGAAAAGTTTGTCGACCAAGAAAAGTTGCAGAATGACTTTTTAAATAAAGCTATAAACGAACTTTATCTGCAGTCTGTTGACGAACAGAACCTAAAAGTAGTCAATGAACCGAAAATCGAAATAACTAAGTTTGTTCCTTTTACCACTCTACAGTTTAGCGTTCTAGTAGACGTAATAACTAAAGTTGACCTGCCTGACTACAAGAACTTAAAGCTAAAGCTAGAGCCAATGCCGGTAACTAAAGAGCAGAGTGATCGAACACTTCAAGAACTAAGGCTACGAACAGCCAAGTTCAAGGAAGTCGATCGAGCAGCTAAGCTAGAAGACCAGGTTGAGATTGACTTTGAAGGCAAGGACTTTAAAACCAAGCAGAAGCTAAGCCAAGCAAGTGGCCTGGATTATAAGATTATCCTAGGTAGCAACAGCTTCATTCCGGGGTTTGAAGAACAATTGGTAGGTCTAAAAGCGGGCGCATCGAAGACTTTTGATATTACATTCCCTAAGGACTACCACGAAGTAAGTTTTAAGGGACGCAAATTAAGCTTTAAAGTCGACGTTAAGATGGTAACAGAAGTTGAACTACCAAAACTTGATGACGTATTTGCCGCAAGCATGGGACCATTCAAGAAGATTGATGAATTTAAGACTGAACTTAAAAGGCAGCTAAAAGAAGAAAACGACCGTCAGTCACAAAGACGATTTGAGGATCAAATCCTAAATACCATAGCTGAAAAAACTGAAGTAGAAATTCCAGATAGCCTTAAGCAGTCTGAGATCACAAAGCTGGAAGCTGAAGCTAAACAAAATGCTCTTTACCGTGGACAGAGCTGGTCAGAATTTTTGGAAACACTCGATCTTGATGAAGAAGGTTATAGAAAGCAATTAGACCCTATAGCCGTTCTACGAATAAAAGGCGGCCTGGCAATTGGCGAAATCGCCACTAAAGAAAAGATCGAAATTAGCGCTAGTGAACTGGATACTCGAATTGCCCAATTAGGCGACCAGTATACCGACCCACAAATGCGTGAAGAACTAAAGGATCCGAACAATCGCCGTGAGATCCTAATGCGCCTTCTAACTGAGAAAGTTTTAGACTTTCTAAAGACACAAATCAAGAAGTCTTCTAAGTAATAATTAGCACTCTTGACTATAGAGTGCTAATTTTCTATTATAGTTATTAGTACTTAAATTACTTTTTGATTTAAATAAGGAGCTAAATAACTATGACAAATCCAAAATCTCAGGTATTAATACCTACAGTAGTTGAATCAGAAGGCCGCTTTGAACGAGCTTACGACATATATTCACGACTACTAAAAGATCGTATTATCTTCTTAGGCCAGGACGTAAATGAAGCTTCAGCAAATATCGTTGTAGCTCAGCTACTTTTCCTACAGGCAGAAGACCCAAAGAAAGATATTAAATTCTATATAAACAGCCCAGGCGGCAGCGTTTACGACGCCCTAGCTATCTACGACACCATGCAGTACCTTTCCAACGACATCATGACAGTTGGTATCGGTGTTCAGGCTTCAGCAGCGGCCTTTCTTTTAAGCTCAGGCGCCAAAGGCAAGCGGCACGCGCTACAAAACTCAACTATAATGATCCACCAACCATCTAGTGGCACTAGAGGCAAGGTAACTGATCAAGAAATCGACCTCAAAGAATCACTAAGGATCAAAAAGCTACTAGAATCAATCATGGCCAAGAATACTGGTCAAACACCAGAACGCATCCACGAAGATCTTGAACGAGATAAGTGGCTAACTGCACCGGAAGCAGTAAAGTACGGCATCATCGACTCGATAATTAAAAATTAGCAATCACGGCACAAGCTTTAGTATAATTTTGCCGAATATTGTACTTTGTGTCCTGGAGTGTTAATATTTCAAAATGTCGGAGTTAGCAACAGATACATCAGATAAATTCACAGAATTTGTTACGAATTCTGAGCGACAACGTATTGAATCAGATCAAGGTAGCTTTTTCTCTCGGTTATTTGTACTATTATTTACCCTATTACTGTATAGATATATGGAGTTACTTAGGCAGTTTCTTAAAAGCGTTCTTGATAGTTTTTTCGAATCGTTCTTTACCCTTAGGATTATCTAGCACCACCTTCTCGGCTTTAATTTTCTTTTCTATCTTTTGTTGCCAAGCCTTGTCTTTACGTGTGGGTTTTGGGTTTGATGTCATAGGGTTAAGTATATACCTAAGCGTTCTAGTGCTTATGTCTACACTCTTTATCCTAAGTTACGGATAGACTTTACACGTACTAATAAAAGTGGTATTGTTTGTTTTTATGACAGCTAGCTTGATTAGTCCCGAGCAAAGCATACCTCGAACTGAAGACCATACTGGAGATCTTCCAACCGTTTCTTTCGATATTAGATTGGGTAAAGATTATAAATTCATAGATTTTGATTATGACAAATACATAAATGATCTTCAGGATAGTGGGTTGTCCGGTGAAGAGATCACAGACACAGAAATCGTTTTTAAACATATCTCACCCTTAAGAATCTTTGCAGCTTTTGGCCACTATAATATAAAAGAAGACAGAGTTACTGTTAATCGAAATGGGTATGGTGATAGATCTAAGGCTAGTGTAGCCAATAGAACCCTTAGGCACGAAACCCAGCATCGTATGGACATACTAAATAATGGAGTAAGCACTTGAGACACACTAACTTGGAGTGCGCAAAGCATATTAAGATATGCTAGGTATGCCGCTGGACTTGGGTGGGTTGCTGCCTTAGCCGCAAGTATAGTTACCCACCCGCCCAGTATCGAGGATCAAACATTTGCCGCAATGGGAGTGGTATATGGCTCATTTATAGGGCAGTATGCGCTGTACCATACAAGCCCAATAGAAAGAAGTGCTAGGCTGAGCGCAGAAAGCGCACCGTATGTTGTTTCACTGCGTAGGCGACGAAGGTTATCAATGGTCTCACGCTACTAACATGGGAGAAGGGTAACCAAGTTTGTTAAAAAACCGGAAATAAAACTACCCCATAAGTCTTTTAACACAAACAAGAATTTATTAATTATATGGAAGCGAATAACATATTATGGCGTTAAGGTATAACTGCCTTACCTAAGGCATATATACCTTTACTGTAGGCAGAAACTTTTACCGCATTCTAACGTATACTAACTAGTATGGATAAACAAAAGAAAGCCACCACCAAAGATATAAATAAAGACAACTTTTTTAATGTCTTAAAACAGGTCAGTAAAAAACTACCTAAAGATACCAAAGAAGGCCAGAGAAACAAAAAGGTTAATCACTAGCGACTTGTAGTCTTCTTCATTCTCTGGTTATGTGGCGAGCTCTGCGGTGAAAACTTCAAAGAAAGAGTTGAATCTATCAATAGCCTCTTGATTATTAGATAGAGTTGTTGGTACCGATGAATCTTCACCAGTCTCAAACTCTGTTACATAAACACCATAGGTAAACAGTGGAGCTTCTTCCTCTCCTGACTCTTCATTACCGAAAGAGGCTACAAAAGCATCTGGGTTAGCTGGATCAAATGGATCATTGTCTCGATCCCACTTATCTGTTCGAGATTGACCCAATTGGTAGATTTTATGATGACCGTTAGTATCAGTTAGATCGATACAAAAGGATCTCTCCATTCCCTGGTCAGTGACTACTCTTGTGACGGAGTACAACCCGCTAGCCAGCTTTAGAGATACCGGTCTCTTGGCTATAGAGGGTAGGATTGGCTCTTCCTCGTCGAGAAATTGACTAGTTGTAGCTGCGCGAAATCTCTCAGAGGATCGTAGAGAAGCAAGACATTCAATCTCCTTGCTTCTTACATACTCGCCAATTTCTGTCTGAGTGAGTTCGCCTGGACCCACGGGTAAGCTTTCTCTAACCACCATAAACTACTCCTTAAAACTAGTACATATTATAGTATATAACAGTACTAATAGCAAGTTTATAAATAATCATCTCTACATATCTGGTGGTCACAGACACATATTACTATCTAGATATTCCAATGTCTGGAATGTTAAGTTACTTATGTGGATCGGAACTATTCCCTATATATGTATATATAAAGAAGGGAGAATTATTTTAAGAATTAACATATATGGAAAGTAAAGTTAGTG
>DAIQON010000015.1:0-25199 GCA_036787835.1 Candidatus Saccharimonadota bacterium
AAGCGCTGAAAGCATATTAAGCGCGAAACTGACCTCAAGATTAGATTTCCCTATGAGGACACTGAAAGACGATCAGTTTGATAGGCGCAAGGTGGAAGTACGGTAACGTATGTAGCCGAAGCGTACTAATAGTCCCATTGACTTTTTACGGCCAGGACACAGGATACTGATTTATCAGTGAATGTGTTTTGGTGATAAGTGCAATGACTGGTCATTGGTGTTTATCAGAGTAATAATAGCGTTTGTTTAGAAAGCTTCAAAGTATTTATTTACAGATTTAGATTAAACTAGATTCAAGAACGCACCGAAATTGGGCGTCAATTGGTCTTAATAGAGATATTAAGACTTATTTGGTGCCCATAGCACGAGGGAAACACCTGTTCCCATGCCGAACACAGCAGTTAAGCCTCGTAGCGGTTACAATACTTGGGGTTCACCCCTGGGAAAATAGCACGGTGCCAAATTATAAAGACAGTCTCCTCAAGAGGGGGCTGTCTTTCTTTGCATAGAAAAACTAATGTATATAATTGACAGCTAAACAATAGCGTGATACAATATATATAATTTCGTGAGATTTAAGGAGGGTATTGTCTTATTCGTAAGGCACTCCCCTCCTTTTATATCTATTAAGGCGAAAGTAATTAACTAGGGGAGGTCATTAACATGGCTGGAACAAAAGCTGGCGGCAAGGCTGCTGCATCAACTAATAAGCAGAAGTATGGTGCTGATTTTTATGCAAAAATCGGTGCAAAAGGTGGAAAGCTAGGCCGAACAGGCGGTTTTTACGCTAATCGTGATTTAGCCCGACAAGCTGGAGCTAAAGGCGGTCGCATTTCTCGTCGAACTAAGAAAATAGCCTAGTTAATAGACTATTAAGCTAATAAAGAGCCGACCTATATAGGTCGGCTCTTTATCTTGATTCGGTTTTGGAGAGAATTGTTGTAGGAAAAACCTAAGAAATATTACACTAACTAATCTGTTAAACAAATACTTTTTGTCGTAAGTTTTGGGCTTCTTTAGTTCTATAAGTTCTGCAAAATCTTGATGGGGTAACTCTCCAGGTTGCATGGCAATTGAAGCAGCTATAATGGCTGAAATCACTTTGCTGGAAGCACTTAGTAGTGCAGTTTGGGCAGATGCTACGTTTAAAAATCCAGTCTCTGTATGTATCTAGGCAGTCCTGGATGTGGTCTTCATTGATGCTTATGCCTAAGTCATTACTTATTTCTTTGGCTTTATTCCAAGCCTCTACTTCGAGCCTAATTAACATAAAATCGGCATCATAAGATTTATGTTCCAGGAGAGCATGGCCAACTTCATGGATTAGTGACCACTGTCCCAGCTCAGTTTCTAAATTATTCTTGTAGAATATCTCATTTGTTTCAGGCGACCAGTAGTAGTTATCTGATAGAGAGAAATTTATCTTCGGATATTTCCTTTTTAGCCTATATATAAAACTACTCATGGCCGTACGTACCCTTAGCAAGATCATAACAACCATAAATTACTGCTTCATCAGGCCGACCGGCCTCAATTAATTGGGGCATAATCATTTGCGGTAAATTATATGATTTTAGTTCTTTTTTGAGTAGTTTGGCGTATTTATCGAAGTAATTACCAACACTACCCCCAAATACTACGACTTCAGGCTGAAATATTGATATAAGCTCAATCAGGCCTTCTGCTAAATCGGCAACAATCTTTTGCCAAGTTTCTTCATCATTTATATCTTTTGCCATTTTTCCATATTTTTCCACGATTGCATGACCAGATGCCAGGCTTTCCCAGGGCACGTGTTTGCCATGGCGCTTTAAGGTAATAGTTTTACCTCCGCCATCGCCCGCATTCTTATCGATCAGTTGGTTATCGACAAATCCATAACCAATACCAGTGCTAACAGTTACATATAGAACTTTTGTAAATTTGTTTTTGACTAGCATTGCTTCAGAGAGTGCGGCGAGCTTAGCATCGTTCTCAATTAGAACCGGGCATTTAATAATATCTTCAACGTCTTTTTCTATAGTTACGTCCCTCCAGGGAAGGTTTGAGAATTTATGGGCTAGCCCCTGTTCTCGATCAATACTAAGAGCCGGTACGGCTACAGTAGCAGCTTTAAACTGCTTAACGCTTAGCTTGGCAATGGATTCTTCTAATTCAGCAATAAACACACGGTAATTAGTTGGGGTTAGGAACCTATATTGTTCGTGTATAACCCCATCGTTGTTCAGGCTGGCTACAAGAGTCTTTGTGCCGCCGATATCTACCCCCAAATACATACGCTTAGTCTAGCATGCAATATGGTGCCAGTCTATTAGCTCAGTGGAGCTAATTATAAGTCTGTTAGGAGGCTTTACTATAGGAGTAAAACAGTGTATATTTAAGGTAATCTTACAGTTAGTAATTAATTTAAGTATGTAGAGCTAAGAGTTTCGGGCAACGTATTAGATATTGCTGACTGAGGAAATATATTTTAAGGAGGCACGAATAAAGTGTCAAATACTCTACTAACTATGGACGAGCTACTAGCTGGTACCGATGTAAAAGGTCTAGCTACAGGTGATGTCGTAGAAGGTGTAATAACATCAGTTAAGAAGAACGAGGTTTGGGTTGATCTAGGGGCCAAAGGTGTCGGTGTGGTAATGCGCCGCGAAATTGGACATGGACAGCCGATAGAGCTGGGTCAATCAATAACCGTAAGTGTTATAGATCCAGAGATGGAAGATGGGCAAGCATTGCTCAGTATGAAACGAGCAGTAAAGGATAGAGGATGGGATGAAATTCAGCGAATATTCGATGCTCAAGAAATAATCGAGATTAGTCCATATGATGCCAACAGAGGTGGATTATTAGTTGAGATGGAAGGAATCCGCGGGTTCTTACCTGTATCTCAGTTAGCCGCAGGTCACTACCCTCGAGTTTCGGGTGCCGACAAGGATGAAATACTACAAAAACTAAATGCACTAACGCATATTAGCCTAAGGGTCCGGATTCTAGATGTTAGCCGTAAAGACAACAAGCTTATTTTCTCTGAGAAAGAGGCGATTAAAGACGACATGCAGTCAAGATTTGCTGAACTTAAGGTCGGCGATAGCGTTGCAGGCATGGTTACAGGAGTTATCGACTTTGGTGCATTTGTTAATGTTGATGGAATCGAAGGGCTAATACATATTTCTGAGATTTCTTGGGAACGCGTAGATAATCCTCGAAATTACATCAAGGTAGGTGATGAAGTTAAGGCAAAGATCATAGCTATAGATAAAGATCGACTATCTTTGAGCCTTAAGCAAATGAGTGAAGACCCTTGGCTAGAACAAGTTAAGGCATTCAAGAAGGGCGACATTGTTGAAGGCAAAGTTACAAGGATTACTCCTTTCGGTGCTTTTGTACAGTTAAGTCCGAGCGTAGAAGCATTAGTGCATGTTTCAGAGATGAGCGATGACGAAGCAATAGATCCAGAAAAGCTTTTCCAACTTAATGAGAAGAAAGAGTTTAAGGTGCTAGATATTGATACGGATAATCGTAAAATAGCTCTTTCTTTGAAAGAAGCAGCTAAACCCACAAAGGCAAAATCAACTAAGGCTAAAGCCAAGGAATAGTATGAAAGTAAGTTAATTGACCTTAAAGATAGGTCAGAAAGGAGTGTTTAAAAGTTATGTCTACCACAACAACAATTGAAATAGACGACATGGTAACAGTTGGCACTCTGGCTGAAAAGCTTTCCATACCAGTTACCGGACTAATTACTGAGCTCATGAAAAACGGAGTAATGGCTACCGTTAATGAGAGAATTGATTTTGAAACGGCTGAAATTATTGTTTCTGAACTTGGTTTAGATCTAACTTTAGTGAAAAAGGATAAAACCGAAACTAGTAGATTCTCCCATGAAAAAGTCGCCCCAAGTAAAACTGCCATTACTCGTCCACCGGTTGTGGCCGTCATGGGTCATGTCGACCATGGAAAAACGTCATTACTTGATGCTATTCGTTCCAGTAACGTTGCTAGTCGCGAAGCAGGCGGTATAACCCAGCATATTACTGCATACCAGATAGAGCACAACAAACGTCTAATAACTTTCTTAGATACGCCAGGGCATGAAGCTTTTGCGGCCATTAGGGAGCATGGTGCCCACCTAACAGATATCGTTATTATTGTTATTGCTGCTGATGATGGGATTAAACCACAGACCGTTGAGGCTATCCGTTACGCCAAGAAGGCGGGTGTTAAGATAATCGTTGCAGTTAACAAGATAGATAAAGAAGGCGCTGATGTTAATCGTATTAAACAACAGCTGGCCGAGCACGAAATTCTTGTCGAAGAATGGGGTGGCGATACTGTTGTTCAAGAAGTTTCTGCTAAAACAGGCAAGGGCATTAAAGAATTACTAGATATGCTTCTTTTGGTTACTGATATTGAAGAACTAAAAGCCGACATTGATGTGCCTGCAAGAGGTCTTATCATTGAATCTCATGTTGAGCTTGGTCGTGGACCTGTTGCCAGGGCCTTAATCGAAGCTGGAGTACTAAAAGCTGGAGATTACATAGTAGCTGGATCTAGTTATGCCAAGATTAGAAACCTTGAGGATAGCGATGGAAAAGGCTTAAAGTCTGCTCCACCATCTACCCCGGTTACAATTACTGGGTTCAAAACTTTGCCAGAATTTGGTGATGAATTCAAGGTATATAAAAGTGAGAAATTAGCAAAGTCTGAAGTTCAACGAATGTTGATCGAGAGACAAGGTGATAGCTCAAAATTAGATATTTCTAGTTCCGACCTAATACGTCTAATAAATCGTAATAATGAGGTTCAAGAGCTAAATATTATTGTGAAAGCTGATGTTCAGGGCTCACTAACATCCGTAGCAGATAGTCTAAAAGCACTAGATAATGAAGAGGTGAGTGTTAGATTTGTTGGTACAGGGGTAGGACCGATAAACGACAATGACCTACATCTTGCCGTAACCAGTAAGGCAATAATCTATGGGTTTAACGTTAGCCTCCCTAGTAGCTCGAGACAACAAGCCAATAGAGATAAGGTGTCGATTCGTATGTATAACGTCATATATGAGTTAATCGATGATGTTAAATCCGAGCTTAGTAATCTTTTGGCAGATGAAGTTATTGAAACACCGTACGGTAACTTAACCGTAAAAGGTATATTTAATACCACAAAGACATCAATAATCTGTGGCGGTGAAGTAACTAAGGGTAAACTTCAAGTTCCTGCCATAGCAAGAATTATTCGTGGCGATGAGGTGATTGCCGAAGTTGAGGTCACAAATCTTAAGCGTGGAACTGTCGATGCAAAGGAGATTCTTGAAGGAGAAATGTGTGGTATTAGCCTAAAAACTACAAAGAAGATTGATCTTATGGAAGGTGATAAGCTCGAAGTGTTTACTAGAAGTAGTGTGGCTAGGCAATTATAGACAAGATGATACAATTAATGTGTAGGAATTAATAATAATGATTCAAATTAACGACAATTTACTACAAGAAATTGGTCTTGGCGCGCTGCCTCAAGCAGAACGACGAAGCCTCTTGAACCACATTTACGAGACCTTAGAGTTAAGGGTTGGCATGCGACTTGCAGATCAAATGACCAACGAACAACTTGATGAATTTGAAAGATACTTTGAAGCCAAAGATGACAAAGGTGCGTTTGCTTGGCTAGAAAGTAATTTCCCAAACTATAAAGAGATTGTTCAACAAGAGTTCGATAAACTAAGAGCTGAAGTAGCCCAGTCGGCACCACAGATCTTAAGTGCGGCTAGCCAAGCTCCTCAGGCGCAGGTTCAGCAAACAGGACAACCTCCAACCCAGCAACAGCCTCAACCTAGCGCAGCAACACAAGCTTCTCCCCAGTCACAGCCCTATGTCCCGGAGAGCCTAACTGTCCCGCCGCAACCACCAGCACCATTTCCACCTCAAGCGCCTCAATCTGAACAGCCAGTTCTGCCTCAACAACCACCACAGCAACAGCCTCCAGCCCAACAACCACCTGCTGGGCCGGGTCTAGTTTAGTAGTCTATCCTTGTAACCCAATAAGAAACTTGAACCAGGCATTTCATTCTTTCCACTTGGTATCACTTTGTCGAGTATTAGACCGCCATTAATAGCGCATATAGCTATTTGGTCATCAATAAGCTGTATTTCACCAGGTGCTCCACTAAAAGCATCTACATGAGCTTCAGTAATCGTCAGATCAATGCCATTTAAGGTGGTCTTTGATCTAGGCCAGCCACTAAACGCTCTAATGTTACGTTCAATCTGAACAGCATGTTCGTTCCAGTCAATTTGACCGTCTTGCTTGGTTAATAGCTTATCGTAGGTAGCACCGCTATCTGGCTGATTCTGAGCCTGAAGTTTTCTTTGTAGTATTTCTTCCAGATTTGCTAGTATCATATCCCTCCCAAGCAGGTTTAGTTTCTCTGTTAGTGCTTGTTTAGTTTCATTTCCTTCTAATTTGATCTGCTTCTGGGCATAGATCGGTCCTGAGTCCATTCCTCTACTAAGCTTCATTATCGATACTCCACTTTTTGTTTCGCCAGAGCGCATGACGCTTTCGATAGGGGTCGGCCCTCTATGTAATGGTAAAAGTGATGGGTGTACGTTAATAATACCAATTGGGAAGATATCCAAGACTTCTTGAGGAACAATCTTGCCGAATGCCACAAGCACTGCAGCCTCTGCTTTAAGTGATTTTATTTCATCAATGGCATCACCCAACTTAACAGGGCTTATGATTTTTATTCCATGCTGTTTAGCTAAGCCAATAATTTCTGGTTCTCGAAGTTTTTTATCTGTTCCGAAGCCGTCCTGGGATATTACTAAAGCAGCAATGTCGTAGCCAGCATCTATTAGGCCTGAGAAAATAGGCGTCTTTGTACTTACTCCTGTGGCTAGTCGTTCGTTACCAAAGAACAGTATTCTTTTTGACTTCTTCATAATCTAGTCTCTCTAGCTTTCCGTCCTTATTTAATCTGTAGAATGACTCTTGTCTATCTTTAATTCTATCAATAAAGACCATTCCTTCTGTGTGATCAATCTCATGCTGAAAGATTCTTGCCATAAAGCCCTTGGCCGTTATTTCAAACTCTTTTCCGTCAATGTTGATGGCCTTAACCTTAACCTTATCGTAGCGAGGCACTTTTCCATAGATGTCTGGTACACTTAAGCAGCCTTCAAAATCTTCGATAATATCGCCATCAAGCTTGGTTATCTCTGGATTTATAAAGGGGATGAAGGTCAGATCTTTTTTATTCTCATAATCTTGCCGAACTATTATTACTCTGGTCAGTTCATTTATCTGAACAGCGGCTAGGGCAACACCAACTTCGTGTTCACGGCTGGTGTCCCAGCTAATCGTTGCCTTAGTCATATCGTCAATTACCTTAAGTATGGTAGGTGTAATTTTGGTTACTGTTTTAGACTTCTGACGAAGGTTCTTGTTTGGAAGTGAGATTATATTATCTTTTGTCATTATTGCGACTAGTATACCTCAAATGAACCCAAATATGTATACAGTTTTTAGCCAGGTATTAAATACTTGTTAACTTAATTACAACAAGTTTAAAGGATCAATGTCGTAACTCCAATTTGCCGGTAATTTTGATATAACATCAGTAAGATGCTTACGGTTAGTTGATTTTACAACGAGCTGCCACTGATATTTGTTCTGAAACTTTTCATGGAAGGCTGGAGTCGGGCCTTCTATTTGAACACCTAAATTTAAGTGCCCTATTTCTGTCTTTAGCTTGTGTGCTGCTGCCTCAGCATTCTTTGAACTTGACCTTCTACACCAAAGTTTGAGTAGATGATAATAGGGTGGAAAGTGAAACCTTTCTCTATCTAGGAGTTCGTTTTTGTAGAAATTTTCATAATCCTCAGATATGGCTTGTTTAATTATCTGGCTGTCCGGGTTATATGTTTGAATGATAGCCCTACCCTTTATGTGTCCCCTGTTGACACGTCCAATAACTTGCGTTATTAGCTGGAAAGTTCGCTCTTGAGCAGAGAAATCAGGGAGGTAAAGGCTGGTGTCTGCCTGTATAACCCCTACCGTACTGAGCTTTGGTAAATCCAATCCCTTAGCCAGTAGCTGGGTGCCGATCAGTATATCAACTGATCCGTTTTTAATCGAATCGTACTGATTGGCCATCGTTTCCTCCTTTAGGTTGTCTGTGTCAAACCTCGCAATCTTGGCTGTCACGAACAATCTAGAGATTTCATCTACAATGGCTTTAGTGCCAACAGTACGGAAGATTATAGAGTCATTGTCGCAATTAGGACAGATTGAAGGTATCTTGTCTTCCTTATAGCCACAAGTGTGACATCTTAACTGGTGATGATCTGCATGATAAACCAATGGAAGGTTACAGTTTGGGCATACGGCTTCCCAGCCACAATTTTGACAAAGTATAAGTCTTGAGGTGCCTCGTCTGTTTAGGTATAACAGGCTCTGTTCATTGTTATTTAGCGATAGCTTAATCGAGTCCATGAGCCGGTCGCTTATAAGATGTGATGATGAAAAGTTGGATTTATCCTTTAAATCAACGACAACTACCTCTGGTTTTATCTCGTCTGACTCTTTAGCTAGCTTTGTCAGCCTAAGAATTTTCTTACTTTTATTCTCAGCCATGAAATAGTCTGCAACACTAGGCGTAGCCGAACCGATTATTAGTTTAGAATTCGTAAGCTTAGATAAAACTGAGGCTACCCTTGTGGTCTGGTAATGAGGCATTTGCTCTTGTTTATAAGCGGCTTCATGAGCTTCATCTATAACTATTAGGCCCAAGTTTTTTAACGGAGAGAAAAGGGCCGACCTTGGACCGATTACAACTAAGGGCTTATCCGATGTTAAACATCGAAGCCAAAGTAGTTGTCGCTGTTTTGATGTTAGCCTCGAGTGTATTAGTAATGCTCTATCTCCAAACTGAGACTGAAAACTATTAAATAGTTGTGATGTCAGACTAATTTCAGGGGTTAGAATTATTGCTGACTTGCCAATTTTAAAAGCTGACCTTGTAAGTTCAGTGTATATTCTTGTTTTGCCGCTACCAGTCTTCCCATATAGAAGGTAGGTATCGTTGTCGACACTATCTTCTATTACGGATTGTTGCTCCTGAGTAAGCTTTGGCTCTGTCGGCGCCCTTAACGTATCTACCAAGTCATCCCCTGGCCCAATGACCCTAATCTTTGCAGGTATGATCTGCTGAGTTACTGATCCGATTGGTGAAGGATAATACTCTAAGATCCATTTTGCTAGCTTAATGATCGCCGTGTTAATTGGGGGCAAGTCATAAACCAAGTCGATTTCTTTGGTTTTAAAGCGTGGCTTAGTTGTACTGCCAACTATAAAGCCATCAACAATCAAGCTCTGCAGCTTTACTTGAATCAAAGATCCGCTCAAAAGTTTGTGCTTGTACGAATATGTTAATGGCGTTTTTGAGTGATAACGATTACTCCTAACCCAAACTAAATAATAAAACATACCTACATTATAGGCCGTTGATCATTAAATATTCAGATGATTTCATTATTGCTGGCCAGGAAATATATAAAATACTGCAATAAATTGTTTTCATTTTCTGAAAAATATATTAAGCTAGTTGTATTATTTGCACGGGAGCGGTATACTTTATTCACGTTGTCCGAATAACAATGAAGAGATTATGTTAGACATATTTATTACATCGAGGGTAAGAAGAAAAATCATAGTTATCTATGCTAAGTATCCTGATTTCAAGACACATGTCAGGGGTTTAGCTAAGCTAATTAAAGAAGATGCCGGCAACATACAGCGAGAATTGAAGCGCTTAGAAAAGGTTGGTTTCCTAGTATCAGAGCGACAGGGGAATACAAAAGTCTACTCGACCAATAAGCAGTTCCCAATCTTTAAAGAATTACAGAGTATTGTGTTGAAATCACAACGCACAAACCAAAAACGCGTTACCGGTTAGCAATATCTGCAAAAAATATTGAGTAATTTTTTTGGGCTTATAGATAAATACTCTAAGTTAGACTTAATAGTGTTGCATTAATTACCTCTGTAAGGTAAAATAGTTTCCTGATGATACAAGTTACAAGGAAAGATTCAAAAGAGTCCTTAGAAAACCTTCTAAGGAGGTTTAATCGTAAGGTCCAACAGTCTGGTGCTATTGCAGTTGTTAAGTCTAACCAATTCTTTGAAAAACCGATCTCTAAGAGAGACCGACGTACCAAAGCTATAATTAGACAGCAACGAAAAGCAGCTAAGATTAATAAGATCAAATTAGGACAACGATACTAGAAGATGATCGAGCAACAGATCGAGCAGGATATAAAGACTGCTATGCTGGCCCGAGATACTCTAAGACTGGAAACACTCAGGGGTCTTAAGAGTGTTTTTCTTTATGCTAAGGTTGCCTCCGGCGAAAGGGGCAAACCACTAAGTGATGAACAGGCTATGGCGTTTATTAGTAAAGAAGCAAAAAAAAGGCAAGAAAGTGCCGATTTATACCTAAGCGGCGGCGATAAAGACCGTGCTGACAAAGAACTGAGTGAAAAAGCAATACTCGAAGCATATTTACCGGAGAAGCTTACTAGTGAAGAACTAGCCAAAATAGTTGATGAGGTAATTGCAGCTAGTGAAGATAATAATTTGGGAGCAATAATTGGCCAGGTTAAGTCACGAACTTCGGGAGCCGCCGACGGAGCAGAAATAGCCAAGTTGGTTAAGGAGAAGCTTACCTAAAATGATTATCTTAATGGGCGTTGCTGGTTCTGGAAAGAGCATGCAGGGGCGTTTATTCGCCGATGAACTAGGTTATGCCTGGATTTCTACTGGCGAACTATTCCGTGCTCTAGTTACTGGAGAGAGACGTAAGCAAATGCTAGCCGGGAAACTATTGAGCGATGGAGAGGTTATTAATTTAGTCGATTTAACTTTTAGTAGAATGAATTTAGCTCAGGAATTAGTTTTGGATGGCTTCCCTCGAACAGAAGCACAGGCAGAATGGTTGATGAAGCAAATAAGTAGCGATAGACTTAAGTTGACTGCCATATTTAATCTTACAGCCTCAAAAGAGGTCGTTAAAGATAGATTACTGGCGAGAGGGCGGCGAGATGACACCGAGGTGGTTATCAACGAGCGCTTTAAAGAGTATGAATCTAAGACGTTACCTATGATCAACTACTTTAAGCAACAGGGTGTAACAGTTTACGATATTGACGCCGACCAGACACCTTCTCAAGTGAATGAGTCAATGCTTAAACTTATTGCCAGTCAAAATAGCTAACTAGACAGGGGTTATCATGACAACTAAACCGAAGACAAAGTCTGAAATCAGGGCAATGAGACAAGCTGGCAAAATCCTAGCCGATGTTTTACAAACATTGATTGATTACGCTGAGGTCGGCATGTCTACAAAAGACTTGGCCGATAAAGCCGCAACCGAGCTTAAACTTCTAGGTGGTCAACCTAGTTTCCTTGGCTATCAAGGCTTTCCGGATGTACTATGCGTGTCTGTTAATGATGAAATAGTGCATGGTATACCAAGCCGTGATCATATTATTAATGATGGTGATCTAGTTGGCCTAGATTTTGGTGTAACTTATGACGGTATGATCACTGACGCGGCAAGAAGCCTAATAGTTGGTAAGCCAAAGCAGCGCAGACACATTGAATTAGTTGAACGAACGGAGCAAGCACTGATGGCCGGTATATCGGTGATAAAAGATCAGGTCAGAACCGGTGACATCGGTGCTGCAGTTCAATCTGTACTAGATAAATATCGTTATGGCATTGTTAAGGATCTTGTCGGGCATGGAGTTGGTCACGATCTGCACGAAGACCCAAATATTCCAAATTATGGTCGGGCTAACACCGGCCCATGGCTATCTAGTAACATGACAATTGCGATAGAACCTATGTCTACCCTGGGAACAGATAGGGTTAAGATAGCCGATGACAACTGGACTGTACTTACGGCAGACGGTAGCTGGTCGGCACACTTCGAGCACACAGTTCTTATAACTAATGATGGCTTTGAGATACTTACTCAGTACCCAAACAAAAGATAGACAATAGAGTAAAATAGTTCTATGTTAACTTGCCACAACAGAAGCGGAAGCGTTATACTACTCCTAACATGAAGCCCGAACATTTCGTCGGCCTAGATATCGGCACTAGCACCGTGCGCTGCGTTGTTGGTATGTTCGATCCAAACGGTAGTAATATGCCGTCTATTATTGGTCACGGAAGTGCACCAAACCAGGGCATGCGTCGAGGTACCGTCGTTCACGTTGAAGAGGTTAGTGATTCAATAATTCAGGCCGTAACTGAGGCGGAGCGAATTGCTGGCATCCCCATTAAGCGAGCCACGGTAAATGTCAATGGTGCACATGTTGAAGGTATTAACTCCCAGGGTGTAATAGCAATTAGTGCAGCTAACCGAGAGATCACAAGTGAGGACCGTCTAAGGGTAGAAGAAGCAGCAACAATAGTTAGCTTGCCCCAAAATAGAGAGATAGTTCAATTTTTTGCAAAAAACTACAGTCTTGACGGACAACGAAACATAAAGGATCCAGTTGGTATGCACGGCGTAAGACTTGAAGTTGATGCCCATATTGTAACCGCCTCAACACCCAACCTTAGAAATCTAGATATGGCCCTTGAAAAAGCTGAAGTTGCCGCTTCACATCATACGGTTTCTAGTCTGGCCGCTGCTGAAGCGGTACTTACCAGACCCCAAAAGGAAGCCGGAACCGCACTTCTCGACATTGGGGCTGGCACAACAAACTTGATTATTTTTGAAGACGGAGAAGTCCAACATGTTGCAGTTATCCCAATTGGCGGACAACACATAACAAATGACCTAGCCATAGGGCTCAAAACAGATCTAGATGTGGCTGAGACAGTAAAGTTGAAGCATGCTGACTTACGACCGGGCGCTAAAAAGACTAATGTATCAATAAAGATAAATAGTGATGTTGAGAATTTTAATGCAGAAGATATCAGCATGATTATCGAAGCAAGAGTAGAAGAATTGCTGGACTTTGTTCAAAAAGAGCTACATAAAATTAAGCGTGTGCGTAAGCTCCCTGGCGGAATCGTGTTAACGGGCGGAACTTCTAAGCTCCCTGGCATCGCAGAGTTTACTAGGCAAAAACTACAACTAGCTTCACGTATTTCCAAGTTAGAGAATATCGGTGGCTTAGTAGATACAGTTGAAGATCAAAGCTTTACTGTAGTCGTTGGTTTGATGTTACTTGATATGCTACTGCTGCCAGCTCTACCACCAACAAGAGCATCGGCGAGTCAGAGCGCTAAAGGATTTTTAAGCTCGCTAATTAATCGAATAAAGAATTAGTTACAACTGAAAAGAAGCACATTTTGCCATGCCGGGCATGGATTATGAAAGGGCGTCACTAATTGTCAAAATATCCCTGGCTCAATCTATAAAACAATATATTTATACTGTAAATTAATAAACTTAGTCAGCAAGATATCACAAGTTTTGCTTTAGGCCGTCAATGGGTTATACTACTTCTATAAAATGTTCTAGGAGAGGGAGAAGATGTCACAAGTTGTAGAGCCTGCTATCGAAACTTTCGCGCAAATTAAGGTTATTGGTGTTGGTGGAGCCGGAGGTGCTGCGATTAACCGTATGGTTGAAGCGGGAATCCAGGGAGTTGATTTTATTGCAATAAATACCGATGCTCAAGCACTTCATCATTCTAAGGCGCACCACAAGATACATATCGGCAAGGACACCACCCGTGGTCTCGGTGCCGGTGCCGACCCAGATGTTGGCCAGAAGGCGGCTGAAGAGTCCAAAGATGTTATTCGTGAATCCATTGAAGGTGCTGATATGGTCTTTGTAACTCTAGGAGCTGGCGGCGGTACAGGTAGTGGAGCTGGACATATTGTTGCTCAGATTGCCAGGGATTTAGATATTCTCGTTGTAGGTTTTGCAACAAAACCATTTGCATTTGAGGGTGAACGACGACGTAAGAATGCCGATATAGCGATCGATAGACTTAGAGGCTCTGTTGATACTTTGATTATCATACCCAACGATAGACTTCTACAAACCATAGATCGTCAAACTCCATTGATGGAAGCCTTTAAGGTCGCAGATGATGTCTTGAGACAGGGTGTTCAGGGTATTTCTGATCTTATCACTGTACACGGCCTAATTAATCTGGACTTTGCTGATGTTAGAGCAGTAATGAGTAATGCCGGCACTGCACTTATGGGTATTGGTCGTGCAAGCGGTGAAGATCGTGCTGTTGCTGCAGCTCAACAAGCAATTGAGTCACCACTGCTTGAGGTATCTATTGACGGAGCCAGGGGCATTCTATTTAACGTTATTGGTGGCAATGATCTAGCCATGCATGAGATTAATACAGCCGCCGAGACAATTACGTCAGCTGCTGATCCAGATGCCAACATTATATTTGGAGCAACAATTAACCCAGATCTAGATGGCGAAATGATTGTAACGGTTGTTGCCACGGGCTTTGATGCTTCATATTTTGCCAAGACTGCCGGTGAAAAACCTAAAGCCAGTATAAGTTCTAGCCTTACTTCACTTAATGACGCTCAAGATGAGAATACTATAGCCGACATTGACATGAACCTTGATGACAACGAAGGAATAGATAAAGACTTTACTAAAGATTCAAAAATTCCAAATATCTGGTCAATAGATGAAGAAGAACAAGACCAAGAAGCGAACAAGGATGATAATAAAGACTCTGACGAAGATGATCACAAGGGTAAGGTAGTAACTACATCCATGGAAGAAGACTTAGAGAAGCCATCATTTCTACGACGACTCGCAAAACGTCGAAAAGAAGAAGATTCTTCAAACGAATCAGACCAAAAATAGCATTGTTTTTAGTCAACAATCGATAAAATAGTAATAATTGGTTGATATTTACACTTAACTGAGTATAAATTTCTTATCCTAAATCACCACTTCTTATCTGTTAATTAGAAAATGTATTGTCGGTTACTCTATATTAACGTATTAAAAAATACACCAAAAATCTTATTGCCAAACGCTACAGCTAGAGTTATATTAAGTTCACTAAGCACTACATGTAGCACTTTTACGGTGAATACAAAAAGGTGCAAGAGTCGCACTTTAAATTAAAAATCTTCTAAAAATAATCAACAATATTGATGTCTGGCGGTAAACATATTCTATGGTTTCAGCTAATTTCAATATTAATCGATTACTTTTAGATATAAGGAGGTGCTCGAATGAAATGCAATCAGTGCCAAAAGGATGACATTAAAGTCATTGAATCGCGCGATGTGGCAGATGATCAGGCAATTCGTCGACGCCGGATGTGTGTAAATTGTGGTTATCGTTTCACCACCTACGAAAGAGTTGAACGTCCCCAGCTTATAGTTATTAAGCATGGTGGTCGCAGAGAGCTATTCGATAGAGCAAAGCTCCTAGGTGGAGTGTACCGAGCTTGTGAGAAGACCTCGGTAACGAGCTTACAGCTCGAGAAGATGGTTAACGATATAGAGCAAGAATTATACGCTTGCGGGGACCAAGAGGTGAGTTCATCAAAGATCGGTGAACTTATTATGGAGAGGCTCCCCGAACTTAGCGAAGTAGCATATGTTCGCTTCGCCAGTGTTTATCGAAGATTTAAAGATATAGCTGGCTTTGAGCAGGAACTATCACATATACGTCGTCAGCAGAGCGTCAAGAGTTAGCTAATTAGTTTCAGGGAGTTAATAATTGGCTATTAAGATAAACTTTTGACGGTTCTCTCTGGTATCTAATTCATAAAATAATTAGATGTCGTAGAGAGCTCAAGTGGTTAGCTTAGGGGTTAGTCCCCTAAAAAAGCAAAACCACCATAGAACTCTAACAAACATATAAAAACAATTAATATAGTTGGGAATTTAGGTTCTGGGAGGGGTCTAAGTAACCAATCAGTAATAAGCGAGGGAATAAAATCATGGGTCAGACAACTAGTCTCGGGGTGGGACGACTTTTTACCCCTAAAAAAAGCCGTGCGTACGATCAGCTTAAATGGGTAAAAACAGATTCAATTATTGAGAATCCGTTTACATCTAAGCCTGTTTTTGAACAAAAGAATGTTGAGTTTCCAGAGGGATGGTCACTTAATGCAATCAATATAGTTGCCCAAAAGTACTTTAGTGGTACTCCTGGCAGCAATGACCGCGAGCGGTCATTGAAACAATTGATTGATCGAGTTGTCGATACAATTACTCGACAAGGAACACAAGAAGGCTATTTCGATAATGATACTGAGGCCGAGAACTTTAGAGAAGAACTTAAATATGTGCTTGCAACGCAACGAGCAGCTTTTAACTCACCAGTTTGGTTCAATATTGGTGCGATGAGCCGTTCTCAGCAAGCTAGTGCCTGTTTTATCCTTTCAGTTGAAGATACTATGCCTGCGATCCTAAATTGGTATGTAGAGGAAGGTATGATCTTTAAGGGCGGAAGTGGATCAGGGGTTAATATTAGCCCGATCAGATCTTCTGTTGAGCCACTTGGTAAGAGTGCCGGTACTGCGAGTGGGCCACTTAGCTTTATGCGTGGTGCAGATGCATCGGCTGGCGCCATTAAGAGTGGCGGTAAGACAAGACGAGCCGCTAAAATGGTTATTCTAAATGTAGATCATCCAGACGTTGAACAGTTCATTTGGAGTAAAGCCATTGAAGAGCGCAAAGCTCGTGACCTACAAGCTCTAGGTTGGGATATGAGTCTTGATGGTAAAGACTCCTTTAGCGTTCAATACCAAAACGCTAACATCTCAGTTAGGGTTACTGATGAGTTCATGGAAGCGGTCGAAGCAGATGCCGATTGGGACCTTAAAGCCGTTAGTACTGGCAAAACAGTCAAAACGCTAAGAGCCCGTGACCTATTTAGACAATTCTCCGAGGCTGCATGGGAATGTGCAGATCCAGGGATGCAGTTCGATACAACAATCAATAAATGGCACACTACACCAAATGCTGGTCGTATTAATGGGAGTAATCCTTGTAGTGAGTACATGCACTTAGATAACTCTGCCTGTAATTTGGCATCAATCAATCTACTAAGCTATCTTAATGATGACTTCAGTTTTATGATTGATGATTTCAAACACACGGTCGAACTGTTATTCACAGCTCAAGAAATTCTAGTTGGCTATAGTGAATACCCAACAGAGAAGATTACCCAGAATGCAAAAGCCTTTAGAGAGCTTGGAATTGGCTACGCTAATCTGGGTGCATTATTGATGGCACAGGGTCTTCCATATGATAGTGAAGAGGGACGTGCACAGGCGGCAGCAATTACCGCTCTAATGACCGGTCATTCATATGCTGTTAGTGCTCGAATGGCACGAAAAGTAGGTCCTTTTGCTGGATATGCTAAAGATCGCACTACAATGCTTGATGTTCTTAGAATGCACCGAGAAGAGGTATCTAAGATTGACGCTGGACTGGTAAGTGAAGAACTTCTAAGTGCAGCAGCAACATCATGGGATGAAGCTGTCGAGCTAGGTGAGCTTTATGGGGTAAGAAACAGTCAGGCAAGTCTTTTGGCTCCAACTGGAACAATAGCCTTGATGATGGACTGTGACACGACCGGGATTGAACCTGACCTAGGCCTAGTGAAAGTTAAGAAGTTAGTTGGCGGTGGAACTATGAGCATTGTTAATCAAACAGTGCCACGTGCACTCAAGGCTCTGGGCTATACCGCGCAACAAATTAAAGATATTGTTCAATATATTGATGTAGAGAAAACAATAATAGGGGCACCTCACCTCAAGAAGAGCGATGAACCTGTCTTTGCTTGTTCTATGGGTGACAACTCAATACATTACCTGGGCCACGTTAAGATGATGTCAGCAGTACAACCCTTCTTGTCAGGCGCAATTAGCAAAACAGTCAACTTGCCAGAAGAAGCTACTGTTGAAGAGATTGAACAGCTACATATTGATTCCTGGAAAATGGGACTAAAAGCAGTCGCTGTTTATAGAGACAATTGTAAGGTTGGTCAGCCGCTTAGCATGGCTAAGAAAGAAGGTTCTGAAGTCGTCATCGAGAACGCAAAAGAAGTTGGCGATAAGATAATTCTAAAAGGCGCAGTTAGACGAAAGCTACCCAACGTACGTAACAGTAAGACATACAAGTTCCAGATTTCTGACCTAGAGGGATATTTCACGGTCGGAGAATACGAAGATGGCACACCAGGAGAACTGTTCGTTAACGTTAGTAAGCAAGGGTCAACACTATCTGGCCTAACAGACTCCTTTGCTATAAGTGTTAGTCATGGTCTACAGTATGGAGTGCCCCTAAAAAGATATGTTAAGGCGCTTCGTGGAACTAGTTTTGCTCCTTCGGGGATTACAGATGATCCAGAAATCCGAACAGCTAGTTCAATTACTGACTACGTCATGCGACGATTAGCTCTAGACTATCTAAGCTTTGACGATAAGCTCGAGCTCGGGCTTGTTTCGATCGACGACATGTCGAGTGATCAGCTAAGCCTAATATCTGACCCCGTTGTAGAAAGCTCCAAGGAGCAACCAACGCCTGAGGCAAAAGCAAAGGTTGTAAAGAGCTCAGAAATTGTTGATGAAGAAGTAAAGCCCATTAAGTCTTCTGATAGCACTGCACCACTCTGCTATAACTGCGGTAACCAGACCCAAAGAGCAGGCAGTTGCTACGTATGTAGCTCTTGTGGCTCAACAACTGGATGTAGCTAGTTCCTGTAAGCCATTGGCAATTCAGCTATAAGAACAAGCATTTTCACTTGACCTATTTAGAGGCAATGGATACGCTATCAGTATGAAAGTTGTAGTTTTATATCGGCCAAGTTCTGATCACGGTCGAATTGTCGACGAGTTTATTGAGAATTTTAGGTCTCGTGTATCCGATCAACGTATAGAGGTACTAAATATCGATACACGAGAGGGTAATGGCACGGCCACTCTTTACGATATTGTCCAATACCCAGCCGTATTGGTTCTACGTTCAGATGGAGCAATCCAAAAGTCCTGGCAAGGCCTTGAGCTTCCTCTTATCGACGAAGTTCAATCATACGCCAGGAGTTAAAGATTCTTATGGCTCTCATAGTTAAATAGCTAATTCTTTGCTATAATTTAAAGTCAGAAATCCGATATCAGTAGCTATCAACTACGATCTCTGTCTTGAGCGGCAGAAGCGGATCGGGAAGAAAGCTGTTAATAAAGCGATTAGAACCCGACGTATGGCTGACGTAACAGACCTTCAATCAAGTGCTTTTTAGGATCAGCCTATTAAGAAGCTGGATGGTAACGTCCTCATTAAACCGGGACTCCAGCAATTAATTTAAGGCTGATCTTTGTTTTTATAGAGATTTTGTAAAATGGGAGCCATCATACGATGAAGTTCAAACAGAATAGTTCAAAAAAACCAGTTGAATACGAAGCCGAAATAGTTTCCTATTGGAGAGAGAATAAACTATTCGAAAAATCGATTGAGCAGCGTCCAGTTGCTGATAGTTATGTCTTCTATGACGGACCTCCTTTTATAACTGGGGTACCTCATATTGGGACGCTACTTTCGAGCATTGTTAAAGATGCAGTTCCAAGATATTGGACGATGAAGGGAAAGCGAGTTGAACGACGTTGGGGCTGGGACTGTCATGGTCTGCCAGCAGAAGTTTTCACTGAGAAAAAACTAGGTATAGTCGATAGACGAGATATTGGCACTAAAGTCAGCCTGGAGGAATATATAACTACTTGTCGCCAAAATATGATTCAGACGGGTGATGAGTGGGAAAAGACTATTGAACGGGTTGGTCGATGGGTAGATTTTAAGGGTGCATACAGCACGATGGACAAAGATTACATGGAATCTGTCTGGTGGGCCTTCAAGAAACTGTATGATGACGGTAAGATCTATGAAGGTGAGAGAGTGTTGATGTATTGTATTCGAGATGCAACACCTATAAGTAAGGCAGAAGTAGCGATGGATAATTCATATAAGGACATAACTGATCCATCAGTCTATGCCAAATTTAAACTTGTCGGAAGCGATGCCAGTCTTCTGGTTTGGACCACGGTACCCTGGACTCTACTGGCAAACACCGCTCTGGCTGTTAATAAAGATGCAGTTTATGTTGAGGTTGAACTCGGAGCGGAGAAGCTTATACTCGCCAAGTCGTTAATTAATCATGTGCTTACTGATGAAAAGCACAAAGTTCTCGAGCATAAAATTATCCGTGAAATAAAGGGCAAAGAGTTGGTCGGCAAGAAGTACGAGCCATTCTTTAAGGATTACGGACCTGATGCGCACAAGATATATGATGCTGACTTTGTCAGCCTTGAAGAAGGAAGTGGCATAGTTTCCCAGGCTCCAGCTTACGGGGAGGAAGACTACACACTTTCCAAAGAAAAGAATTTCCCTGTAGTCAGTGTTATTGATGATAGTGGCATACTGACAGATAGCGAATGGAAGGGTCGTCAGGTTTGGGATGTTGATAAAGAGATTGCCAAGACATATTTAGAACAAGGCAAGGTCTGGAAGATCGATTACTATCGACATAGCTATCCGCACTGCCACCGTTGTGGAACTAAACTTATTTATCGGGCTCATCCTAGCTGGTTTATGGATATAGATGGTCAACGTGAAGAGATGCTGGAGAAAAACGGCGACGTGAATTGGTTCCCGAAACATATTAAGCATGGCAGATTTGAGAAAACAATTGAAACAGCGCCGGACTGGAATTTAAGCAGGGATCGGTTCTGGGCGACTGCAATGCCAGTTTGGAAGGGTGTCGATTCAAGCGGGAAAGAGTTGGTTAAAGTGGTTGGTTCGTATGAAGAACTTGAACAGCTATCGGGTGTTACTCTGGAAGATTACCATCGTCCGTGGATTGATGATGTAACTTTTACGTTTGAAGGGGTTAAATACACTCGAATTGAGAAAGTTCTAGACTGTTGGTTTGAGTCAGGATCGATGCCCTTTGCTATGCATCATTATCCTTTTGACAACGTTGAGAAATTTGAACAGAACTTTCCAGGTGATTTTATTGCCGAGTACGTAGGTCAGGTAAGGGCCTGGTTCTACTATATGCATGCCATATCAGTAGGTCTATTTACAGATAGAGCATTTAACAACGTTGTTGTAACTGGAACGCTAGCTGGAAACGATGGCAGGAAGATGAGCAAGAGCTTTGGGAATTTTACTGACCCTAACCAACTAATGGATACCTATGGTGCGGATGCATTACGATATCTGCTTCTAAGTTCGCCAGTGCTTAATGGTGAAGATTTTGCACTTCAGGATAAAGAAGTAGCCGACGTATCAAGAAAACTTACTATGGTTTGGAACATGTATAACTTCTTCACGCTTTATGCTGATGTCGATGACTGGGACTCCAGCCTAACTCCCGGTCAAATACCGGCCGACCCTCTACATGATCTAACCAATATTCTGGATCAGTGGATAGTAAGTAAGGTGCATCAGCTAGGGAAACATGTCGACGATCATATGCAACAATACGATATACCTAATGCCACTAAGCCTATACTACAGTTTCTGGATGACGCCAGTAACTGGTATGTCAGGCGAAGCAGAAAGCGTTTTTGGAAGTCAGATAATGACACAGACAAAAATGATGCCTACAAGACCCTACACTACGTTTTGGTTCAGTTAAGCATAATTATGGCGCCCTTCACCCCATTCATGTCTGAAGAGCTGTATATGAAGCTCACAGGCGGTGAATCTGTACATCTTTTGGATTGGCCTGCAGAAGGAAGGGTAAATGACCTAGTACTGATTCACATGGCCAGTGTAAGGCAGATTATAAACGATGGTCTAAGCCAGAGAGCGCGCAACGGCATTAAAGTTAGGCAGCCGCTAGCAAAGGCAGTAGTTTATCTCGAAAAACCGCTTACAGAAGAATTCAGCACGATCATCGCCGAAGAGCTCAATGTTAAGAGTGTTGAGTTTAAATCAGTAAAAACAGATAGCGATTCTGAAGTTGTTAAGCTTGATTTTAATCTAACCGGGGAGTTGATCCAGGAGGGTGTTGCTCGTGAATTGATTAGGAATGTTCAACAATCCAGGAAACAAGCTGGACTTGAAGTTGATGATAGAATCAAGCTAAGCTTAATTTCAAATAGTGATGAAATTACAACACTTCTAGCCAACAAACAACTTAGAAAGTTGTTAATGGACGAGACTTTGGCGGTAAAATTAGATACTGACGAAGATTCTGAAGGCTCAGCCTACGAAGTAGTGATTGGTGACATTTCGCTTAACATTATATTGTCTATCGACAAATCATCAAAACATGCAGAAGAGTAGTCTTTACAGGTAATAATTTATCTGTTAATCTATAAATCTATGAAAAAAGCAGTAATTGAGACAGGTAGTAAGCAATACTTGGTAGGTGAAGGTGAGATTATTGAGGTAGAACTCCTTAAGGATCTAAAAAAACAGGTTTCGTTCGAACCATTAATAGTTATTGATGGAGACAAAGTTACCGTCGGAACACCTAAAGTTGCCAGCGTTATGGTCACTGCCGATGTTGTTAATCCAGACAAACAAGCCGACAAAGTAACGTCTATACGTTTTAAGGCTAAAAAACGAGTACATACCGTTCGTGGTCATCGTCAGCATCATACGATACTGAAGATATCAAAAATCAGCTAGTTCATCTGGATAGACACAAAAACGGGCCCGCATACAGCAGTGGCCTATTTTTGTGATCAAAAATTGCCTAAAATCTAGCTAAAATTGATTTTAACTTGTGGAAAAGTATTGGCAAAAATCAGCTAGGTTATTAATATTACGACGATAAGATCCAATCAGTTAAGTCGATTTAACTACGAAAATTTTGAATTTTATAGATGAAAATCTATTTGCGTTACATATGTTACAACGAATTATAGTAAAATTATTGTCGTAACATGAACTTTAAACTGGGTATAAAAGTTATTCAAAAAGGTCTTGAATACCTCTGTTATAAGGTAGATACTAGATCCATAGGGAAGGTTATCATAAATGAAACACCTCCCTTGCCAACAAAAATTGGTTAAAACCATATAAAAAGTCAAAGAGCTTTCCGATCTAAAACAGGTCGGGAGGCTCACAAAAAAAGACAATTTAGGTCAAAAACCAATATAAAAACTCTCAATACAAAATGTTAAAACACTTTATCAGTGCTCTAGTTATATTGAACACCTTAGTCTCTCCTATGAGGCGGGTGTTTTTTGCATTTGTTAGATGTTTAATTATTCTACCCCTGTTTTTTTATACGCGCGTGCGCGTAAGCACACATACACGTACATATACGCATACGCGGGGGTCTGTTGTAGGTGACGAATCTTCTGATCAGGCTTTATCTGATCAACCACCGAAATCTAATTCAGTAATAGCGATTTTCACTCGAGCAACAATGTCTCGAGCATTTTTGTTAGTTATTGGTCTATCACTTGTACTTAGCCTAGGTTACAATCTTGCAAAACCTATTTCTACCGCAGCTACTACCACCAACACCGTAAACTTTCAGGCAAGACTAGAGAGCAGTGACGGTGCAATAGCACCTGACGGAAACTACAACGTCGAGTTTAAGATTTACTCAAGCTCGACAGGTGGTTCAGCGCTATGGACAGAAGGTTATCTTAATAGCGCAAGTCATCCAGTCGTTGTTTCCAATGGCTATTTAACGGTAAACCTGGGTTCAATTACCTCATTCCCTAGCAATATGCCGTGGGATCAGTCGTTATATGTGACGATGAATGTCGGTGGGACCGGATCAACTCCATCATGGGATGGCGAGATGAGCCCAAGACTTCTTTTGACTGCTGTTCCATATGCTTTTCAGGCAGCTAATGCCACCGAGCTTCAGATTACAAATGGTTCAAATGTTGCCACATTGAGTTTTGCATCGTCACCAACCTCAACTGTTGCAATTACTCTACCTAACAGTAGTGGAACTGTTTGTCTTGAAGGTGACACGGCTTGTAGCTTTGCTCCTACAACCGGAGGTACAGGATATATACAAAACGGTCTAACGCTACAAACTAATGCTAATCTGAACATACAGAGTACGAGTACTACAGATATTACGGCTACAATCTCAGCACTGCCATCACAAACAGCAGACCTACTTAGATTCGAAAACTCAAGTGGTACGACTGCTTTAAGTGGTATAAACGCGAACGGGAACTACTATATACAGAGCGGTTCTTATACGGGGACACTTACACAAACTCCACTTACCTCTGGTAGCGCAACATACGACCTACCTAACTACGCAGGGACACAAACGCTTTGTACGCTAGAGTCGGGGAACTGTGCAGGTAGTGGAGGAGGGGTGACTTCTACTGGAGGCACCAATAATTCGGTAGCTGTTTTCAGTAGTACTAGTGTATTGAGAACAGGCTCTATCTACGATAACGGAAGCGGTAATGTACAGATCGGCAACAGCACTTACTCTAGCCCGATAGCCTTACTAGCTGTCGGTACAGCTAACCAGCTTACAATAACCAACTCAGGTGCATTAACAACCAGTGGCGCAATCCAAGGGTTATCTTACGATGCTAACACCGCCACCGGCCTAACCATCGGTGGAACTAATGCGACTAGTGTAACTATTGGCCAAATTGGTGTTGGTACAACTGCAGCCGGTTCGCTAACTGTAGGCTCAATAGGCACGGCTGCTAATAATTTCAACCTTTGTTCTAGTGCCGGCCTAATAGCTAGTTGTTCTAACACCTACGTCCAGTCCAACCCAACTTCAACCCAGACAGGTAACATTAATCTGCAATCGGCTGCAGCAGGCACAGTTGGTCAGATCATTATGGGTGCTAGTAGCCAATCAGCTGATCTATTCGATTTGGAGAACAGTAGTGGCACAATTCTTGCTAGCGTTAATTCCTCGGGGGGTTTAACGCTGGGCAATTCTTCGACTGCCGGTAAGTTGGTGTTGGGCGACGGCGCAACTTCTAATAAGCTTACGATCGATACTACTGCACTAACAGGTACTGATACGGTACAAATACCCGATACTGCCGGATCAACTGATACTATTTGTTTGAAAACCCTTGCAAACTGCGCCGGTAGCGGTGGTGGTGTTACCACCACTACCGGGACCCCTAACGCGGTGGCGGTATTTACTGGCTATACGACCCTTCGCATAGGTTCTATCTACGACAACGGTAGCGGTAATGTACAGATAGGCA
>DAIQON010000016.1:0-24637 GCA_036787835.1 Candidatus Saccharimonadota bacterium
TGGGGTGAATGAGGTGTTCGTACCTGTAAATTTTAGTCAAAACCCACTGGCTGGGGATGAGGGATTCGAACCCTAGAGTAACTGCTATACTTATAAATGATGAAAATCAGCAGAAAAGTAATAGCGACGATAGTAGTATCAGTATTATTGGGTCTTTTGCTTGTAGGTAGTACCTCACTGGTGGCTCGACACGGTAATCAACTAGTCCCTAGATTAGATTCTAGTGAGACGACTAACGGGGGTTACCGGGACGTCAGAGGAATACCATTTGTTTTTCTAAAGAGGAGCATCGGTGATGGGCAGTGTGACGCTCATGATCTTCAACTTAAACTATGTGACCCAGGTACTGGTAATGAACCACATCAGGTCATGCCCGGCTGGCTAATACTAGACGCAGCTTTCTGGGTCCTGGTAGTATTTGTACTTAGTTACTTTATTGTCAATGGACAAAAAACAAAAAAGATATAACTCTTATGTTTGGCTGGGTATGAGTCCGCCACTAGGCACACCATATTCCTTGACTATATCCTTTTTGCCCATAAGTTAGAGCAACTTGGCTTTACCAACGATAAGGTTAATGTAATACTGACTAAACAGACAGGAAAAAAGAACATACTTATCATATAGATAATTTTTTAATTAGCTCCTAGCTTAGCTACATCAACAGCTAAAGCTTGCTCGAAAGTGGGCAATTGAGGTAATTTTCCTACGATGTCTTTAACCCAATAGCCACTGTATATAGTATTATCACCATCTTCTGGAAGCCGGAATGAACCGGGCCTAATGCCTCCTGGTGTATACGCGGCGCCGAACTTACGTTCCGTTTGTCTAACGTCTACTTCAGTAGCAAGAATATTCTCTAGAAATTGGATCTTTTCTTTATATGAAATCCTTTTTACTCTATTCATAGCGTCCTCGCTCCCATCGTCAGTACCGCCGACTGAAAAGCGAAATATAAAATCACCATGCGGTGCATCCCATGGCTGTTCTACGCTTAGAGTTCTATAGTTTGCTCCAGCATAATGGCTGGACTCAATTATACCAAGATCTAGCCTAGGGCGACCAAGAAACTCCTGTTTATGATGTCTCCAAAGTGTAACGGCGAGATGTTTGATTTTGAAAGATGAGAACTCCGCGGCATAGGCTTCAGTTTCTAGCTCATGCGTTTCAATGTTATGGAATAGGGAAACCATACCGTGCTCAACAATAGAACTGAAGAGTTTTTTAACTACTTCACCACCAAGTTCACCAATACGTTCTTGCTGATCTTCTTTTCTTCTTTCACGATGTCTACGTAGAGCGTTAACTGGATTAAGAGTAACACCTACACCCTGTTCCGCAGTTTCTGCTGCTGATGATAGCGGAGTTAATTCAAAAGGCCGTCTTCTCATGAATATATTATACAACTAATACGTTAATAGTCAAGTCATGGCTGGGGATGCGGTCCCGGAATATAACTTTTGAAGACGATCTAGAATGCGACGTAGAGCAGATCAGACAACTAATTGACGAGGCATCTACTTCGGTAGACAATGAAGATAAGCCGTCAAAGAAAGTTTGATTATAGAAAATGTCGAGGTATATACGACAACACCACAAATATGCTCGGGGTACTTATAGAAACGCCGTAATCATAATAGTAGGGCTGGGTACATATAAGTACTGGTCTAATACTGCTTACCTAGCCAAATTAGAGCACTACGAGCCTGTAGCAGCAGTAATTCTATGTCTAGTAGCTGCAATAGCAACTTACCTACTCTATAGGAGGGCTATGAAGAACCGACTAGTAAGTAGCAATATTTCTGCAATAGATGAGATGAATGGGCTTGAATTTGAAAAAAAGGTAGCGAAACTACTAAGCTCACAAGGCTATAGACACATCCGGCTTACTGAGAAGTACGATCTTGGGGTAGATATAATCGCAGATAGAGATAACGTGCGGTGGGGAATTCAAGTTAAACGAAATAAAGGCTTAGTTAAAGCTATTGCTGTACGTCAGGTGGTTACGGCCTTGAAACAATATAAATGTGATAGAGCTATGTTAGTTACTAATAGTGTATTTAGTAACGTTGCCAAGGAATTAGCTAAAAGCAATAACTGTTTGTTAATAGATAGGAATAAATTATTAGATTGGCTTTAATCGCTATTAAAATGGGAATATATCTGAGGATTTAACACCTAAGGCTTTGACTATCTTCTCATATATCTCTACAGAGGGTTTTATCTCTGCACGTTCAACTTTCGCAAAGTAATTTACGTTAACTTTGGCTTTATCGGCTAGCGTCGCCTGAGTTAGGCCTTTTTGGAGTCGAATTTGCTTAATATTGCGTGCAATATATTTGGTAGTTAAGTCTGCCATTTCAAAGATATTGTATCACGAGAGAAGTAAACGTAATTCAAACTAGCCATTTTTCAGAACTTCGAGTAGCCGATGTAGCCATTCTTCTGCACCAATTTCATCGATAAGTTTAGAATTTTGTTTTACCCAGTCTTCTTCAGACATACTTGGCTCATGTTCATCGGTAAATAACTTGCTTACCGTAATTGCATAAAATGGGTTGGCTAATGTCCTTTTAGCATTATTCTCGTTTATTGGTTGATCGTCCATCTCTTTAGGATAGTTGATTTAGCTAAAATTACTAGTTTATTTTTATCCTAGTCTTTATCAAAAGTAGACTTAAGTTTCATGAGATTAATATACTACAAGTTTATGGCCAATATTTAACTTGTGTTGGAATATTGAGCTCTATTGATTTAGCAACGTTATTATTAGTGACTAATAAGTTAAGTTGCCCGTTATAATTTTTATCAATATCGATACTAATATTAGCGTATGTTTGGGATTTAGGTAGTACATAGCCACCAGTGATCTTTCTGTCTTTTTCGGTAATCTTAGTATTGGCAATAAGTTTAAAGTTATATCCATTTAGAGAAGCTACGTTATTAGAAGTGTTCTTATAGTAAAAGTGCACTATTAAGTTTTTCAAGGATGTTGACTTAATGTATTCTGAGTAGTTACTATCACTCTTGTAATAACTATAACAATCTTGCTGCCACTTATTGGGCTCTGTAAATCCTGGGATGTTTAAGCCATTTGTAGGTATATATCCTATGGGTTTTAGAGGTAGGTCTGTGCAATGGATTAGAATAACGGGAGGATAATCTCTGCGTTCTACTTGAGTAACCCAAATATCAAACATATTGAAGTGCATAGTTTGATTTTGTTTATAGGTATCTATAGTTCCAAAGAATATTGATTTATTTCCGTGTTCGTAATGATAATAGTCAGTGAAAATAAAAATACTTATACATATTGCTAGAAATATTGATATATATAAATATTGATGATTTTTTCCTCGTTTCTTTTTATGAGGGACAATATCAATTTTCTTGATCGGGGTATTAGTATCCTCTAAATTAGTCTTACCCTTACTCTTTCGTATAAGTAAATATATATCCCGAACTAGCATTACTATGCTATATAGAATAAACGCTGCGATAATTGATGAAAGTACTACAGAACCTACCGCATAAGCTTGACCTTGGCTAGTGTGACTTGCTTGAGATTGTTGATTAACGCCTCCAAGGAACAATCCCAGAATAAGAAAAAGTATGTGTCTTGAAATACGACTGTTTTTACTTTTTTTAGAAATAATATTCTCCAAGGACTAAGTTATTGAGTAGCTATATTTTAAATGATACTCCATAAAAGATTAGATATGAAAGATAAGGCTTAAGTCGAATCTTAAATTCTATTCTCAATTATCTCTTTAAGTTGGTTAGGGTTTTTAGATAGATCAACCGTTATAAAATTATTTGTAGCATTACTAGACTGAAGTACTTCTTCTTCCTCGGGCCATAGATCATCATCTAGCCATAGAAAAGGTGAGCTTAGGTCTATTGCGTCCGTTTTAAGCTCTTTCCATTCAGTCGGCTTTATTTTGGCTAATCTATACTAATCTAAATCTGTGAGATCTTGGAGCTTCTGGTATGCCTCTCGTTCTCGGCGAACAGCCTTTTGAAAAGACTCGGGTATTCCCATAGTTTTATCCGAAAGGTTTGTTATATACTTTTCTGATTCTGCATTGAGAGCGGCTAACGACTCTTGATATTCTTGTGCGGCTTGGCGATGTTCTTCATTCATAGCTTTAATTATACTACTTCCTTCTGCCTGGCTTGAAGGGATAGTCGCCAACTTAAGGTCTGTTGTATACTATTCACTAGGAAGGACTTGTGTGTCTTGCGAGATTACATAAGTCTTTCTTTTATTATCTAAGCACAAGCATTTGCTTTCCGTGCTAACTTGACTCAGACTGATCAACATGTCGTCTTTTGAAGATTCTGGTCATTTGGAACTCGAGGATTATTTAGAGTTGCTACCCGAGGGATGTAGAAGTTGCCCCTTTGCATTAGAGTATATTGGCATAACATTAGCCTTTGAAGCATCAACAGGTGGCCCAAATCCAATTGTTCGTGATATTCATGAAAACTGTACTGGCTGGCAGGGATCAGTAGAACCCCCTAGTGGTCCTGAAGAAGTAGGAACAGACATGGGACTTATGACATTGTTCCCTAGTCACGATGGTCAAGAAGAAAATTGCCCATACAGAATGCTAGATAACTAAAGCTTGTTACTTTTTATGTCATATCTCTAAACTTAACTCATGCGTTAAGGCCTAGCTATAGATATCCAAGAATTAGCCGAGTTTTACAGCGTTAGACTAGGTATGCCAGCCTCAGGCCCGTCCTTTTATTTACTAATACTCTTTTTGTGGCTAACTATTAGGTATGTTGTTCCAGATGACAATGTAATAACTGCTACCGTCCCCGCAATAAAGGCGACCACACCATAACGATTTACTAATCCTGACTGTTGATCTGAATAGGTGTGACAGTCGGTACCTTGAGGTACAAATTCACAATTATTTAAATTGACTTGGCTTCGCCAGCTGGCAGCTGACGCCTGTCTCCAGAAGTATATTCCAACTGATATCGATAGTAGGCATATTATAAATAAGATTATAGGCACGCGTCGATTCATGAACTTTATTATATCAGTCAAACTTAGAAAGTTCGGAACTCGGTCTGGATACTAGCTCAGCTCTACGCCTAACTGCTGAAGCATCAAAGCTGCTTGAACAACTACGCCTGTGTTATCAATGTCGTGAGGAGTACATTGACTAGCAAATTGTAGAGCTCCTTCTATAAATTTAGACTCGTCAGGATCAAATGGGTGTTCGGTTCTGCCATACTCTGGCAAGCCTTCTTCTATTGTCTTAACAATGCTTTCAGGCGCCTGATCTGCTATAGAAGCTTCTCTTACTGTTAATGGACTTGGTGGTGCATCCATTGGATCAGAGGGGGTTATAAAAAACATCATAGACACTTTCCCGGACAGTCGTACACAGGCCTTTCTAAAGTCTTCTGCCTCTTCCGCGTCTGGATACAGTAGCACTGCAACCTCTTTGATCATGTCAATAGAACCAGATACAGTTACTAGTTCTTGATCACCCTGAGTTACCAGTTCTCCTTCTTTGCTATAAAACGCCATCTACTTATACACCTGTAATATGAGATCTCATTGCAGGTATATTTGGTACTGAAGAGTAAAAGCTAGCATACTCTCTTGGCGGAAGCACTACTCTAGCATGCTTTTCTAGCATAGAATCCAAAGTAGATTCTGGGTCTTGAAGATGTTCTAATACCTCCGCACTAAAAGCATGTCTGACCGTACGCAGTGCAGTTTCTCCTATTAAAATATCTACCATCGGCCTCTCTACTTTCATAGTGTGTATATCGTGCATCCCATCCATTTCAATGTCTGGATTATCAACCACTCTTTCATAAGTTCTATCTTGCGCTGCTACGAAGTTTGTAGGGTGTGCAGATAAGTCTATTGCTCCGTTCCTTAGAAAATGCCCAGTCTTATCACCACCACTAGAAACATATGACTGCCAGCCATTTTTGTACCCGAGAGAGTAGGCAGTATCTACAGTTAACGGACTAGGTGGTGTATTAGATCTTAGCCTGGCTGCCCACCAGTGGAATATAGTCTGAGCTCCATAATAGTCATCAGCTCCAGTCCTGCCTGCCAATCGTATTATAAAAACTGCCTCAGGAGCAATTTCTTCTATTGCTGCCTCAATGTTACCGCTAACATCAATGACATCTTTCGTTTCGATATTACTGCCCATTTGTCCATGTATATTACTACAGAAATGTTATAAAAATCAATTGTCTAATAAGTTATTGCCAACGAGAATTTTATCTTTAGTCTCTTCGGTATACATCCCGTTAGGAAGGGCTTGTGTGTCTTGCGAGACAACATAAGTCTTTCTTTTTATATACTTCTCTCACAATACTGACATAGATTGATCTGTTGGTTTTTGATATTTGTACTATTCCAAAAATAATGTCATAGTCTTTACTACTATGCCGGACCTAGAGTTATTGCACCCAGTTTGCTTTGGTCCCATGGACCAAGTAGCCATAGGTGGAATTATTGAAGACCTTGATTATGGTGAGACCATCTATAAAGACAACTTCCCAACGCGACGTACACGTGCAGTAGTAGAAGCTTTTGTGCCAGTATGTCAGTCGATTCGTGAGTATAAAGAGCTGCCTGAAACTACCCAAATTGAGCTTACTGGGTTTGCTGTAGGTAGAAAGTTGGTTGAACCGGGTCAAACGTCGAGTTCAATTTCTCGTGATTGGCACGGGGACGGTGAACGTTCGGGTGAACATCGAGTTGTGTTGGCCACTAGTATGCCTACAGAGATAGTACTGGGCAAAATAGGATTGAGCGAATTAGCTCGTTTACATACAGAAATGATATTTTCTTCTGGCGATGACTCCTATAATAGGCTAGGTCTTTACTTGGGCGCTACTGCTGATAAAAAGCTATTAGACCTTGGTTTGAGTATTGCTCAGCTGCTACCATATCACGCATATCTTTTAGAGCAACAAGACTGTCATAGAAGCCCGGAAAATCCGATGACCGAACCAATAGATAGAGGATTTTTCAACTTAATATTTGTAGAGAAGCCGCTAATTGACCTAGTATAAGAATTCTGTGCTTTTGACAATACTTTATGTATATTATATGCTTTTGTATAATGAGCGTCCCGACAGCAGAAGTTATTAAAACCCCGGAAGTGCTAGCATACGACAGAATAAATGCTCAAATTCGAGCATTATTTGAGCAGCATCGTCATTCGGATAGTAATGTTACTGTCTGGGAAGCAGATGAGACTGACCCTGTACGAGAAGCAACTTCAGAGTATCCTGTTACAGCTAACTTTAACCATATTGGAGCAGACGGCATCACCGTTCCAGACTGGCCTACATTGGATCTTTCTGTATGGCTTGAGTCGCGCTCTAAAAATGAGTCAACTGTTGAAGGTCTTGACATTCCCCGCTTCTGTTTTAGGGCAAGTACAGCTAGAGTGGACAGTGTTGGACCACAATATCGAGATGATTATGACCCTGTATTGACATCAGCCAGACTAGTTAGATTAGAGTCAACACCTACAGAACTCGTTTTTGATAAGTTTCTGGTCTGGAGAAAAGACCATATCGCTGCTCGTAGATTTACTATAACCGACCCGGCTCAGCTAAGAGTAAGAGAAAATATAGCTACGGTCGGGGAACATCGTGCATACGATGAACTTGATCTTGGACAACTAGAAGATTTGGAATCTAGACTAACTACTTTGGTTTCGTTTCTGGGCGCAACCACACTAACGGAAGCCTAAAATCTTCAGCTAGAAGCAAGTCTATAGTGTGACTTTCTAGGCACATCTCTAGCAAGAGTAGACTGGCTTGAAGTTATAGAGAAAAACTAACTCTATCACCCTGAGCATGGTGTTAAACTGCTCTAAACTACACCAAAATTTATACGGCTATCGCTTCTGGTGTCTCCTCAAAAACTCCAGAAACCCTGGCTGCTATTTGATCGTCCGTCAACACTTGAGGAATTACAATTTTCAGCACGTAGTCCTGCTCGCCCATTTTCCCTAACTGTGTACTCACCAACCCAACCAATCTGTCCGAGGAAATTCCTATACTGGTTAAGTAAAGCAACAGATCTGCAGTGGAAAGTATTTCAGTACGTTCAACGTGTTCTCTTGTGCTTTTTCGCAGACTATCATCCTGTGATGCACTTATTGCATCGGATAGAATATTAGCAGCTATGGTTTCGGCAATATCTGCCGCTACTTCGTTTCTTTGCTCCAGTAGACCACTTGGCAGCTCATTTTCCAAACTTGCTATATCAACACCGGCAAATCCAGCAGCAATTAAACCATGAAAACGATCGTTGACTTCCTCCTCACTATTATTCAGGAATCCTTTTATCTCCTCGACTCCGATAAATATCCTTTGTTCCCTAGCAAATCCAGGTTGTTTATCCCAGCCGTGCAATATATCTAAACCATCTGTGTTTTCTAAAGGGTCACTGCCATGCAGCCATCTGTTACCGAATAACGTTAAGTCACCTTGTGGTCTGGGATCAAATCGATTCCATTCTCCTGGGTGTCCCCATCCAATCCAAGCATTAGTACCATCTATAGCCGGTGTTTTAATGCCATCTTTGCCGACTACAAATTTATCTCCTTGGAGTATTCCTGCCACTACAGTATTATCTGCTCTCCAATCTACCGCAATAATAGGTGCGCCTTCAACCATCCTTGCCTGTATTGTCTCAACACGATCTTGAAATCCAGATGCAAAAGCCACTAGGTCTGTACTAGCAGTGACAGATCTTTCACCTGCGGCCCACGCAAAGCTAGCGCTCCATATGTACTTTTGTAAAGTATCGAGTGTTTCATCTCCCTCTATAGCTTCATGTACATTCGCTAAGCTATGCCTAAATACCTTGTCCGCTACGTCTCTATCATCTAGACCAGAAGTCACTCCTGCTTTAGCTTCCTCAAGCTCGGCTTCTAATGTGACCACGCTTAACGCAGCCTTGCCTAAAGTTACTTGACTGTCAACATACTCTAGATATGCCAACTCTCTTGGACTAAATTGATCAACCTGAACTTCTTTTCCAGCAGTCATATAATATTCCTCTTATTACATCAAGTTTATCACCAAATTTTCCTCATGCAAGCGCTACTGGTTTAAAGTGAGACAAGCTCGTCCATTTCTACTGCATCATAGGATCGTCAGGGAAGTATGGCTTAGCAAGCTCAAGTAGCTCCTGATAGCCAGGTAGTGAGGGCTCACGGTTTGCCTCTACTTGGGAACTTACTGCTGCTGATTCTTCTTCAGAGTATCCGTTGATATAACGATATAGGCCACGAGCGGCGACTAACAGTGTTTTTCCTTCAGTTTCTAAATCTATCTCGGGTGCCTGAAACCAGAAGTGCGTTAAGCTAATCGGGTCATCTCCCGAATGACGGACTTGAGATAAACCGAAGTTAACTACTGTTATCTCATCCACGCTACCCGTCTCGTAGTTGCCCCAGGTAGAATGTAGAGAAGCATTTAAGCTAGCAGCTGGACCGATAATCCTACCCTTTGCCAAGAAGTAGCCCTGATAACGCATTGGCGGCTCAGGACCCAACTCATCGCCTCCAGGTACAACCCACATTGCCTCTCCTGTATGTAGCCCACGATTAGGGTCCTTACGAAGTAGTGGCAGTATATCTTCTGGAGTTTTTGGTCGTAATGGCCTTAAAACACTCATATTTATAATTCTGAGACCATAGTGTAAATATAGCAAGCATCAGCAGTTTAGAGGACTGTAGTAATTATTGTTATCCTTGCAATAGGAGCGTATGGTTTTATACTGAGAAGTAAGAAATTGTTAGGAGGTAGAATGGCTGGAGATGTTGAAGCAATAGTATCTGGACACTTTGAAGAGCTAGTGAATGGCCAGCCGACATCCATGAATTCTAGTTTAGGGGCGGAGGAAAAACTACGTCGAAGTGAGGCTTTAACTGTTGTTACTACCGGTATTCAAACATTGATGGAAACTCAGAGAGTAGTGCGTCACATCGGGGGCTTCGCAAGTACCTACGAGGCTATACCCTTTGGTCCATTTCAGGTTTCACCATGGGAAACAAGAGAACGAGATGTATTCGTTGTGCCCAAAGCGGAGTTTTTTGATCGGGCAGGTAAACTTAGTCATTTCACTCTAAGAGTAGTCGTGCCAACAGGCTCTTATAGAGAGCCAGATGATCCTAAGCTCATGGTAGGAGCTACATATCTAGGCGTGAGGGAGGTTAGTAGTTATCACTTAAGCGATGAAGATAGACCATCCCTAGTGCGTCTAGAAAGCTTCAGGCCATTACTGAATGACGCACTATCCCACATTGAAGCTGGCGTACCGTCTGCTTCATGACAGTTTAAGATATAAGAAGTCCTTTTTATTCAATTAAAATGCCTGGCAGTCTGAGCAAGCCAAGACCTATTCCGTGCTGATGCCATAAACCCGCGACCGCAATAGTCTCACACCCCTCAATAGTCATAGTATCCAAAGGTACCACAAAGTCCATCCAGGGTTTTACGATAGTTATATTGTCTTTATCTTCCTTGTCTAAGTTGGGTATGGTGGTGTCTTCACAGTAGATGATGGAATCGTAGAAGCTAGGGCTGGCGTTATCAGTACCAAGATGCGCACTAACATCTAGCTTGCGCGGATCCCAGGAAGGCAAGGTACCTCGCCTCAGTCTACCGCTTAGATTTACTGCTTGAACGTTACTATCATCAAGCTGCTTCGATACATTAATAGCCATACTCCCGCCTGCACTCGCTCCAACCAGAGCTAAACTACCAGAAGATTTTAGTAGACCCTTTGCTTTACTTGTCATTTTGTCAAATATACTGGTAAAAGGCTCATCTGAACGCCAATTAACGTGAGCCGGTATTACGTTAACCCCTTTTTTCTTGAGATGTGTAAATATCATGGTTTCTGAACGACCTATAGTTCCATCGCCTAGTCCATTGAAGTATAGAGCTGTGATTTCTGTCATGAAGTAATAATGCAATAGACACCTCTGATTTAGCAAGCGCTACTGGTTTAGAGATTTTACTTTACGTAGTCTCTCAGTATGCATCCCGATCATCTCCGGCAAGGTAGTATAAATCTCCACTTTGCCTACGAAGCATGCGGGATGCGTCTTATGTCCGTTACGTAAAGTAAAGGAGATACAAGATGAAGTATATTAAAAAAACGTACAATGGATATACTAACCGTGAAACATGGTTAGTAAGTTTGTGGTTAAATAATGACCCTATTAGTTACTCAATATTCTCGGAAGCACTTGAGTTAGACACAAGTGACCAAGAGAAGGCTAAGTGGCTAGAAACGAACACCACTAATGAGATGTATGATCTGCCACTTGAAGCTAGTCTATGGTGTGACTTGTTAGGTACAGCCCTAGCAAGAGTAGACTGGCTTGAAGTAATAGAAAAAAACTAACTCTATAGCCCTGAGTATAGTGTTAAACTGCTCTTCTTTCTAGATCTATGATTATTGGGCTATCAACTGCGTCGCAACAAGCTCTTAAAACCATATCCGTGGCCGTTAAACTTCTATCTGCTCGTTCTATGACTCTCAGCGTATTAGTCTCCTCGAGGGTACTATTACTTTCGATGCCATGATTTCGGGCAATGAAACTCTCAGTTCTATTTCTCTCTTCAATAACGTATTGTCTTCTTTCGCACAATTCACCTGTAGCAGGACAAATAGCTGTATATTCACTCATACGATCATATTGATTATTTTGTAAAGATAATGCAAGCACTACTGGTTTAGTGTGAGGTAAGCTTATCCTGTTCAACTACATTGTTCAAACGTCTACAATTACCTGTATTTGATAGTAAGAGTCTGGCGCTGGCGACTATGATTGGAAGGAGTGGGTTAGGTAATAGTTCCTAACTCCTATACATAAATTACGTTATGGTTTCAATCCAGCGATCAAATATTGCTTCCAAGAGCCACCAATATATAGGTCCGAGACGAACTACCGTTGCCTCTGCTGGTAATAGTAGCTCTAGCGATGAACTATCATTATTAGCATGTGCTACTCCTATACCAAATTTGGAGGCTCGTTGTAATTGAGCGGAATCAGGTCTTTCGCCCATAACAATAACGCCTCGACGACTATCGTCTGGAAATGCACCAACGTTTTCAATGGAATCTTCAATATCTTCAGTAGTAGACAATATACCCGATAGCCTTAGTACAGGATTCCATAATCTAGCAACGGTTTCGGCATCAACTGATACTAGCCCATTTGGGAAAATGTCTATTGCGGCATTAGTCTCTTCACTTAGGACTCGCCTGGGTATCGGTAGGTCGTGGGGGAGTAGAGATAAGGTATCTAGAGCAGTAAGATCATTAATGGCCCCAAGTCCATGTGAGTATCTTCGCAAGAATTCTTCTTGATTGAATTGGACAACTGCATCAAAAGTAGAGTCCGCGAAATTGACATCTGGGACAACATCTCCCTTAAATCCAAATACTTCATGTTTAGGAGGTATTATATTCTCTTCGATCATCTCTTCATGAGATATCAATTCACCCATATAAATTTAGTCTATTGATGCAATCACCTATAAGCAAGCACTACTGGTTTAGAATGAGACCAGTTCATCCATCTCAACAGCATCACTCCATATGGCACTGTCTCGATTATCTGATTCCAAGAACCTTTTTATAGTAGATGTATAGAAATCGAAGTCTTCAAGTAAGGATTCCGTAAACTTTAGGGCATTTTCTTCTATGCGTGGAGTGGCGCATAGCAAAAGAATTGTAGGATACTCCTCGTCTCCCCAGTTTCCTGAGTCGTGATGGTTAATATATGTTTGAATCCGCTTTTTTATGATGAATTTGCGGTTATCTGCAATAATATCGAGCATGTAGTCGTTTTGTTTGCCTTTTAAGGGCTTCTTACGACTTAAATAGAGGAATGGCTTAGGTTCAGGGAAATAGTCAAACTGAGCTAGCTCTGAGCGTGTAAAGATACTAAAGGTATCTGGGTACAAGCTGTTTAGTGCTGTGCAGACCTCAACTACCCTAAGACATTCATCTATAAAGCCTTCACTGACAGTTTTATTCTTATACATTGCGTGAACGACATTATCATTAAGAGGCATATAATCCATCAACATTCGAAGGCCAACGGGTGTCAGGCAGTAAACAGCGCTTTTACCTTGAATCTTATAACTTTTATCATACCGTCTATCTACTAGTATCTGATCTACTAGTATTGTCAATGAATGATTAATACCAGTTCTAGTAACATCTCTATACTTTGCTAATAAATCTGAACTAACAAAACGGAATTTGTATAATAACTTTAATAATTGTACTTGGTTGGGATTTAAATGCTTTCTATGGGTACTCATAGTCTACTAACTTTCTAAAACTTTCACTCTAGTCTCTAACACTCACCACACTAACCATTCTAGATCCTTATATTATATAAAAAGAAGGGAGAATTAAAAGGTCTAGTTATATCTGTTGTCTTTAAGAGTTAGTATTGCACACGATGATAACACTAACTGTGGATAAATATTAAGCATAAAGTACTTGTATATAACCACATATGGATAGTATACTATAACCAGATATGGTTAGTATAAATTGCTAAGGAGGGTAACCGTGGCAAATACAAATCAACTACATATAGAAGAACTTCGATCAATACTAGAAGTTGAGCAAGATAGAGAGATATCACTCACGGAAGCTAGTGAAATCGGCCTCTCTTTAATCGATTTCTTTGAAGTACTAGCTAAGAAGGTTTGTTTAGATGTTGATGAGTGGTTAGGCATCTCTAAAGAGTCTGAGGGTAGTTAATTGATGGGATCACAATGTTACAACGACAAAACGCGGTAATACTAGCAAGAGTATCGTCAAAGTCCCAAGAAGATGAGGGATACTCTTTAGATTCACAGCTTAAACTATTAACTAGTTACTTTGATAGTAAGGGTATACCTGTAATTAAGACTTTTAAAATAACAGAGACAGCTTCAAAAGAACAAGGTCGTAAGGTATTTCATGAACTTCTTAGTTTTATTAAACAAAATAATGTTTATCACTTAGGTGTTGAGAAGACGGACAGGTTAACGCGTAACTATCGTGATGCACTTGCTATTGATGATTGGTTAGAGGCAAATGAAGATCGACGGCTACACGCCGTAAAGGAAAACCTACTCTTACATAAGAATTCTAAGTCAGACGTTAAGTTTATGTGGAATATACATCTTGCAGTAGCTAAAAAATACACCGATAACCTACGCGAAGAAGCTATGAAAGGGTGGGCGGAGAAATTGGCTCAAGGATGGTTACCGGCAACCCCTCCACTTGGTTATATGACAGTAGTTGAGAACGGTAAGCGCATCCACGTCCCTGATCCCGATACTGCTGGGCTCATGAAACAAATATTCACTAAATATTTGGAGCCTAGTGAGTCAATTGCTTCGATAGCTGATGAGATGAACCGTATAGGACTTACGACTCGGATGAATCGTCCATATTATAAGAGTAAGGTTCAGAAGCTTTTAAAGAACCCTTTTTACATCGGCGTAAATCACTTCGACGACAAAGACTACCCAGGTGCCCAAGACCCAATCATTGCCAAAGAGCTGTTTGATATGGTGCAAAAGAAGATGCACCTAGGGCGTCCATCTGTATTAAAGAAGCATAACCCCGTATTTAAGAACCTAATTAAGTGTAAAGGTTGCGGAGGAGTTGTCACATGGCAAAAACAAAAAGGCCGTTACTACGGTGCTTGTCAGCGCAATACAGATAGCTGTCGAGGTAGAAGTTTGCTACGTGAAGATAAGCTAGAGGAAGTTATTCTTAATGAGTTAAATAAACTAGTCTGCCCATCTCCGGAAATTATTGAGTGGGTAGCCAGTTCAATGCGTGAAGAACATAAGGATAAGATAGAAAATCGAGACCATATAATAACCTCTATTAACACTCAGCTTTCTAGAATAAAGCGAATGGATGAAGAGCTATACGATGATAAGCTCTCTGGTGATATATCAAGAGAGAAGTACGACGACAAGCATGAATCGTTTAAGGCGCAGAAAGCCGAATTAGAAGCCAGACTTGCCAGGATTGACGATTCTATAGCAAACAATCTGGAGAAGCGACTAGTAATACTAGAATTAGCCCAAAAAGCGTCTTCAATATACCAAACACGAACTCCGGAGCAGAAACGTCTTATAATAACCAAACTTTTTAAAGACCTAACTGCCAGTGATGGGACTGTATCTGTTAATTACACGAATTTTAGCCGAGCGATAGCTCAGAATGTTATAAAAACTAATAATTTGCTAGGAGGCAAAATATGAGTAACCAAACCAATAAAAAAGCCCCATTTAACTGGGGTGATAAGAAGCTAGTTCGGGAGTTGCGTTCGATTTGGCTGGGTATAAGGGACGATTTTCGAACCTTTTTGATATGAACACGTAAGTTTGTATTGTCTTGCATTTTACACCTCCTTTACGTAACGGGTATAAGACGCTTACCGCATGCTTCGTAGGCAAGGTGAAGACATAGTACTACCTTGCCGGAGATGATCGGGATGTAAACAAAGAGACTACGTAAAGATAAGGCAACGCTAAGCACGAGCCTTTTTATGCAATTGGCGTGTTGAATCTGGGTATAAATATGCTAGAATGTAGCCAAAGCGTTGAAGGGGTATCCCGCCCTGGAGCTGCCTGTGATAAACAGTGACGGAAGCTCGACCGTAAAATAGAGACACTGATGTCGACCTAGGTTAGAGTCAGTTAGTAAGGCTACTTAACAGTAATGTTATAGCAAAAGCAGGATGGTACCACGAGAAGCCTCGTTCTTGCTAAACACTAGAGATGTTTATAGTGTTTGGTGAAAACGAGGTTTTTATTATTTACTAAAGGAGTGCCATCATGCAAATTACGTATAAAGACTTTGAAAAAGTTGACATAAGAGTCGGCAAAATTATTGAAGTTCAAGACTTCCCTGAAGCCCGTAAGCCAGCCTATAAGCTAATCATAGATTTTGGAGCTGAAATCGGTACTAAGAAGTCGTCTGCTCAGATTGTTCATCACTACACTAAAGATGAGCTACAAAACAGGCTTGTAATGGGTGTTGTAAACTTCCCACCCAAACAAATAGGCCCATTCATTTCTGAATCATTAACATTAGGATTCCCTGATGAAGAAGGCCATGTTGTACTAGCTGAACCCAACAAAGTAGTATCTTTGGGAAGTAGGTTGTTTTAATGGCATATGCTAATCAATTACCAAAAAAGTCTGACGATATGTCAGGATGGTACAACACGCTTGTACTCCAATCAGAACTAGCTGATTACGGAGCTGCTAAAGGCACCATGATAATGCGACCTTATGGCTATGCGATATGGGAGCTTATTCACCAGCAACTTGATGAAGCTTTTAAGGCTAAGGGGGTAAGTAATGCTTACTTTCCTATGTTCATACCTGAAAGTCTTATTAAACGAGAAGCTTCACACCTAGAGGGTTTTTCACCAGAGCTTGCTGTGGTTACCATTGGTGGTGGTGAAGAGCTGCAAGAGAAGCTAATTGTACGTCCTACAAGTGAGACTGTCATGTACGAAGCTTATTCTAAATGGATAAAGTCTTGGCGAGATTTACCAGTAATGATTAATCAATGGAATAGCGCTGTTAGATGGGAAAAGCGTACTTATCTATTCCTTAGAACTACCGAGTTTTTATGGCAAGAAGGCCACACTGCCCATGCTGCACATGATGAAGCTCGTGATATACAAAAATGGGCTATGGATTCTTACGAGAAACTATTCCTGGACTTCTTTGCTCTACCTGGCTACATTGGCTCAAAGTCCAAGACCGAAACCTTTGCTGGTGCCGACAATACCATGACATACGAAATCCTAATGCCTGGCGGTAAAGCTCTGCAAAGTGCCACCTCACATGATTTAGGTCAAAACTTTGCAAAGGCGTTTCATGTTAAGTTTCAAAGCAAAGAAGGTGACACTCAGTTTGTGTGGCAGACTAGTTGGGGTCTATCCACTCGTTCAATAGGTGGCCTAATTATGGCTCACGGCGACGACAAAGGCTTAAGACTACCACCTAAACTTGCACCAATTCAGGCCATAGTCATTCCGGTCAAGTCGGACGATATCGTAATTACTGAATATGGGAACAAAATAGTTAATAGTCTTAAGAAAGTTGGCATTAGAGCAGATTTTGATACTCGTGATGGTGAGTCGTTAGGCTTCAAAATTAACAAGTGGGAGCTAAAAGGAGTACCCGTTAGATTAGAGATAGGCCAAAAGGAGATAGACTCACAGTCCGTAAAAATTGTAAGACGTGACAATAACGAATCTCAAGTAATTGGACTGGTCAAACTAACTATTAAGGTTAGCGAACAGCTTAATGAAATACAGGCATCTATGCTAGCTCAGGCTAAAAGTTTTCTTCTAGAAAACACTCTAACAGTCTCATCCTACAAGCAATTTCAGGAAGCTATGCTGAACAGCAAAGGCTTCTTAATAGCCTTCTGGTGTGGTAATCCTGAATGTGAAGCTGCAATAAAGGAACAAACCAAAGCCACTACACGTTGCTTAAAAGATATTGGCAATGACAACTGTATTTACTGTGGTAAGACCGCAACTGAACAATGGTACTTTGCTCAGGCCTACTAAACACTGCTGCTTACAAACTATTGGATCTAGCCTAGCATTAACTCGTCAAAGCCAATTTCAGGATCAGCTTCACGCTTAAACGTAATGTCGTCTAGAATACCAATTACAAGCTCATATGTAGTTCTGATGAATTAGAGCAATTTAATAAGCATGTAACATACTATTAAAGGAGATTAACGTGAATATTGATTTAAAAGTAGTTTCTAAACAACTTAAAGACCAATATGGCCTTATAGATTCAACCTGCAAAAACTTAAATACGCTTGCAAATTACGCGATTGAGGTAACAACTTCTAACGGACAACACTTTGCGCTCAAGATATATAATCCGGCGTCTCGTAATAAATTTGAGGTACAGTGGGAAATTGACCTCACTCTCCATCTCATTAAGAATAACGTACCAGTGGCAAAACCAGTATCTGGTAAGGGTGGCTATTTGCAATCGTTTAAAGTAAATAACCAGGAACTAGTTGCCGTGCTATTCGAATGGGCGGCAGGTGAAAAACCTAAGCCAGAACTCAGTACCTATACTTTAATCGGAGAAGCCGCTGCGCAAATACATAACGCTGCCGATACTTTTAAATCAGAACTATCCCGCGAAAAGTATGACATACACGAACTTATTGACGACCAACTTGAGCGAATGAGAACACCACTTGAAGAAAGCGGTCAATGGCAACGAGTGTTTGACCTAACCGAACGGATGCGGAAAATTATTACCAACCCTAACCTAGACTACGGAATTATTCATAATGACTTAACACTTGATAATGTTCATCGAAATGGTGATATACTCACTGTTTTTGATTTGGACAGTGCTGCCGAGTCTTGGCGCGCAGCAGAACCATGGGGTGTACTTAGGGCTTCGGAAGAACGCTTTAAGGCTTGGCTGGACGGCTATCGTTCAATTAGAGAGTTTAGTCAAGATGACGAGAAAGCAGTAGCGGCTTTTAGTATTGTTGAAGATATTAGAAATGTCGTATGGAAGCTTGGATTCGCTCGTTCGTCACGTGGTAAGCCTTTGATGTTAACGGCAGATTTACCGCAAACAGTTGATGAGTGGCTAAAATGGGAACAAAATAAAATCAGCTAATGAAATAAATGCTGCCTGAATTCTAGTAGACATGGCCATTACCGCGGATCTCAAATGTCAGATTAGTTAACTCCTCTGTTTCGAGAAGTTTTGTTATTATTAAGCCATTATGTCACTTGTTTATATAACTGGTATTTCTGGCTCAGGTAAGTCATCAGTCATGAAGGAGTTAGAGAAGCATGGCTTTGAGGCTCACGGTGTTGATGAGGAAGGTTTTGCGGATTGGATTGACCGAGATACAGGTATGGCCGTGCCTTTCCCACATTACGATATTAACGTTAATGTTCATGACTGGTACAGAAAACATCGTTGGGTATTGAGCGAGAAAAGAATAGGTGAATTAAAAGAGTATGCCGACAAAGCTAATAGAGTAGTTTTTCTTGCAGGTACTGCAGACGGTGAAGATAAAGTCTGGCACTTCTTTAACAAGGTTATTACTCTTTCTGTTGATGAAGCCACAATGCGACAGAGACTTGAGCAAAGACCAGATAATCACTTTGGTAAAACGGCTGAAGAGATGGCCGATATTTTAAAATGGCTCAAAGATCATAACGACAACTATCAAAACTTCGGAGCTTTCGTAGTTGATGCAACCAGACCGCTTAATCAAGTGGTCGATGATGTGATTAATCTAGCCGAGTGACTCTAGTAGACGCCATAATTATCACGGCGGACCTACATTAGGAACTCTGTTATTTTATTTGCTCTAGTATAGCCTTCGGTAAATTTATAGAACGAGTATGTCTAAAGTCTGTGCTACGCGCAGTGCATGCTCAGGGCCTTTGACTTCGCCAACACTCCAGACAGCCGACAACATTGTTTGAGCAAAACACCAATCTAGAATACGCTGAGGGTCAAAATTGAGTTCTTGTGATAGAGTAATGATTCTTTGTCGAAGGAGTGGCGCTAGATCAGTTACTTCTTTTAGCTTTTCATAAGGGTTACGAATCATGGCTGCAACTTCATAGGCTGGTTCTGCTGCTATACCTTTAGGGTCAATTGCTACCCATCCACGTTCACCTGAATCCAAAATATTATCATGGTGCAAGTCGCCATGAACAAGCATAGCCGGAGCAGATGTTGCAATCAGCCTTTCGAATAGTTGCTCAGCTTTAGTAACTAACGACATCGGGAGGGGGCTCTGCTCGGCTGTGTACCATTTTTTGTACTGGGGTATAGCTGAAGCCCAGTCTTCTATAGTGATAAACTTGTGGTTTGCAGGTAGAGGCTTGTGTAACTGCCTCATTACTCTAGCAATTATCTTAGTTGCATCATTGTCGTCATCAAGGGATGATAGGGCATTCCCTGGAGTAATTCGCTCAATCAAAATTACAGATTTTTCTTCATCTGCTTCGAGCAGTTGTGCAATACCTTCACCGTTGAATACCTTTAACGCTGCAATCTCTGATTTAAATTCACGATCTGTCGGATAGCCAATCTTTAAAACTGCTTGCGTACCGTCTGCACGTGTTACCGGAGCAACATAGTTATAACTCAAAGGAAATGGTGCTAAGACTTCGACTGACCATTGTTGTTCATGCTCCTCTATTAGAGCAGGTATGTTTTTAAGCCAAGCTGCTCCTTCTTCTCCATAGCTCAAGGCATTTTTTTCAAAGTGATCGTCCATTGTTTCTTGATTATATCAGAACAAAAAAGGCCTACTATGAGCCTCCTGTAGTGCTAGTGGTTGACCGAACAAAAAAAGGATCTGTACTCATTACCAATCATAATCAGGGCTTAGCCTAAACATCTCAACTTCAGCTCTTTCGATCGTAGGAGTAATAGTATTGTGTTTAATCATATATGGAAGTTCGGAGATATCCGCAATATTCATTGCTTTGATTGCTTCTTCATTTAGCCATTTGGAATTCCATAGCTCAGAGTTTTTTATATTATCTATGACAAGTTCCGTTAGTCTATCTTGAAAAGTATGTTTAATACCTAACGGCCAGATATTCTTTGCAGCCATAGGTCAATAAGTCCTACGTTAGGTAAATCACTGAATTTCTGGATGATTAAGTCTGTAAGTTTAATATGTTTCTTTTCGTCTACCTGTTCCAGTAGTTTACTTATTATTGCCGCGGACCAGCTAATTGTTCTAGGACTATAAACAGCAACCATGGTAAATATTGAAATTAACACTTCAAAGTCAACTTTCTTAAAGTATTTAGCATTATCTAATCGATCAAAAAAACTACCAAGTTCTTTTAGAACAAGACCAGAGTTAGGATATTTTCTACTTAGTTGATAGATCCTTAAAGCTTCTTTCTGATAATATTGTTGGATTGGAGCCGTAATGATTGAGTCTATTTTTTCGGATTTTAAACTAGACGTAATTACGTCATCACTACCCTTTGTTTTACCCGGATGCATCTTCAGGCCTAATTGAAAGAGTACTTGGTTGAGTTCACGTAGTATTTTATGACCAGTAGGTGGGTTATTAGTCATAATTCTATAATCATCCCTGTATCGCAAAATGTGATGGTCATCTTTATTAACACCAAGACTATCTAGGCGTTCCGTCAGTTTTAGGTCTGAATATCCCAGTAGTATTTCTGCGAGAAAATCCATAAGAACACTACCTTGAGGTATACCATTAGTTTGACCATTGTTCATACCTTGTAGTTTTGTGTCTATCTGGGACCCTAACGTATTACTTTCTTTTTTGACCAAACGATCAGCCTTTACACCATCTCTCCCGTCCTTATGGAGAGCCCATTCTATCGAATGCGTATATATTGATCCGTAACAGTCAGTTATGTCTGTCGAGTAAATATATGCATACTCTAGTGCTCTGCGTAAAGATTGTTGCTCTATGTTTTCCCACCAATTCTTAATTGACGAAACCCTGTCAGAATCGTCATCAACAGACTGTCTTGGTATGCCTATACATTGAACGTTACTTTTAGAAAAATCCATAAATCTGTCAACAATTGTTTGCCAATTGTCTTTTTCGGTCATCAAATTTACTAAGTCAACGTATAAGAATGGATGAATAAGCTCTAACGGTCTCCAAGAGTAAGCACCATCTTTATTGCTAAGAATCGTATAATTAACACCTTCGAATTTAGCGGGATATAAGGGCCTTCCTTTTTCGTCTTTTTCGCATATGTCAGCAAGTTGCTTATTGCTTATCTCGGCACTTACAAACGTAAGTAACTGGTCAAAGTGTAAATAAGGAGGAACATCAATACTCACATAACTTCTATCTTTCAGAAAAAAGGATTTTGCGTCAGATGAATCCAATAGCGTAATTTTCTTTGAGGGCATGATCTTATTCTACTACTTACATTTTAAAAGTTCGGATCTTGGCAAAGATGTTATTATTACACTTCTTCCCAGGTTTTCTTTTCAGTAACTCATAGGCACGAAATTAACTTATATAGAATATATAATAAAGAGGTCAAAAAGGTTAAAATTAACGGATAAGCAGAAGGCTTCTAACATTCCAACCGACTGGAAGGTTAACTCATACATTCACTTCAACACACTTATACATACACCATCCTATATGTATATATAGTAGAGGGTGACAAATTAAGAGAATTAACAGATAAGGAAAGTCACGAAATACTTGTTTACGGCTACAAGTCTTTCAATGTGCAATTTAGACTATTATTACTGTCAAAACTTACTAATTATTTGATACTACTAAGCAGATCGTCCGGTTTTTTACTAAGTGCTTTTGCAATCTTAATTATCACTTCAAGGCTTGGGTTTCGTTCGCCACGTTCTAGAAATCCCATATAGCTACGGTCAACGCCTATCTTGTCAGCTAACATTTGCTGGGTCATATCTTGCTCTAAACGAAGCTGTTTAATTCGTTTACCGAACTTAACATGATCAATAGAAACTGGTTTCATAGCTAATATAATACACTACCTGTGGATAAATGACTACTGACAGTAGCATTGAAATAAAATATCTGATACAATGGGACTATGAGTAGTCATGAGGGTAACACGACCACTGCTGAGACTGAAAGTATAGAGCGTCTAAGACGGATACTTGAGAGTGAGCAACAACGACAAATAGCTTATGAAGAAGCTTTCGAAGTAGCACAGCTTTTAATCAACTTTTATGACAGCCTGGCTGACAATACACTAGGTCTCGGCCAAGAGCTTGGGACGGAAGGCGAATATGGAAACTAAACAAAAAACTGCTTTAAAACAGACCGATTGCGTCTTAATGGCACGAGTATCTAGTCGAGAACAAGAAGTTGAAGGATATTCATTGCCGGCTCAAGTACGTTTGCTAAAAGATTACTGCTTGCGAAAGGACTTAAACCCTGTAAAAATATTCGAAATATCTGAATCAGCCTCTGGCAGGAAACAACGAGAGCTGTTTAATGAAATTATTAAATACATTGCTGAGAATAAAATAAAGGTGCTTGTTTGCGAAAAAGTAGATTGTCTAACACGTAACTTTAAAGATGCCGTCATGATCGATGAGTGGCTTGAATCAAACGAGAATCATCAAGTCCATCTTGTTAAAAATACTCTCATTCTCCACAAGTATTCTCGCTCTACCGAAAAGCTAAACTGGGGGCTACATGTTCTATTTGCTAAGAACCAGATAGATAATCTACGCGAAGAAGTAGATAAAGGTATGCGAGAGAAGCTAGAGCAAGGCTGGTTGCCTGGTAAGCCACATACTGGCTACAAAACCGTGGGTGATTCAGGTCATAAGATACACGTTCAAGATGCCACTATGGCACCTTTAATTGAGGTGATGTTTAAGCTATATGACACTGGTAACTATCCACTGACTCGTCTTGTTAAGACTATGGACGAGAAAGGATTACGGACTCACTTTGGTAGGCCAGTTATAAAGAGCCAGATGCACCGCATGCTCAGAAATCAGTTCTACATCGGTAAAATTCCCTGGAAAGGACGACTATATAGTGGCAAACACGAGCCGATCATTAGCCAGGAGCTTTTCGACAGTGTTCAAAGGCGCCTAACCAGAAAAACACCAGCTAAGTATAGTAAGCACAACCCATTATTTAAGGGTCTAATGCATTGTGCCGAGTGTAGCGGAACTATTACGTGGGAGATTCAAAAGGACCACTGGTATGGTCACTGTAATCACTACAGGCCTTGTAGTCAGAAGACATATATCCGCTCAGAAGAAATTGAGTCACAGCTACTTGAAGAGTTCGAGGTTCTGGTTTCTCCATCTCCTCACATTATCGCTTGGGTAAAGGAAGAACTACGAGCAAAACATCAGGCTGATATGGAAATGCAACAAAACTTAAGACTACAGTTAGAGGATCGTTCTAAGCAGTTGGCCAGGCGAGATGACATTCTATACGAAGACAGACTAGATAGCCGTATAAGCAGCTCTCAATATGATCAGAAGCACCAAGAGATAGTTAACGAGCAAGAAACAATTACAAACAAGCTCAGTACTATCAATAATCACTTCTTAACTATTCTAGAGAAAGGCATCAATATCCTAGACTTATCTCAGAATGCAGCCCAGATATACAAGTCTAAGTCAGATGATGAGCGCAGGGCGTTACTAGGGGACTTATTTTCGAACCTACTTCTAAAAGACAAATCTCTAGAGGTAAAATGTACTCCATTAGTCAAAGCTATAGCTAGAAGGGTAGAAAAGGAGAAATGGATAATAAACAATTTCGAACGGCCTAAAAGTAGCAAATTAACAGATGAAGAGTTGATAAAAGGGACTGTGAGTCCCTTATGGCTGGGGATGAGGGATTCGAACCCCCGATCCTGGGACCAGAACCCAGTGCCTTACCGCTTGGCCATTCCCCATCATCTAAAATTACCCCTGTTATTATACCTCTGCTACCGTTAAATGCCAACTGGGGTTATACTTATGTTAATGAAGGTGCGTTTATGAAATTGGAGAAAGAGGCAGTCAAGCACCG
>DAIQON010000017.1:0-23031 GCA_036787835.1 Candidatus Saccharimonadota bacterium
TAAAGATAACTTAAGCGTTATATAAATAGCAAGCAGTTATGCACAGGTTATAGATAGGGCCGTAAACAAGCCCATTTGGTAAGTAATAAATTAACAGGGGTCAAAGTGGTTATGGTGCAGCATTGTTCATGAAAGTATAACCTTTCTAAGGCAGTAAAAAGAGTGGGCTTATTAAACCAAGCTCTGGCAATTATGTTTAGCCTTGTATTCTTTGGAACTTTTCGTAAATATCTTCCGGGACTGCGCCAATAGTTTCTAACGCAAGATACTGGTCACGTGGCTGTATATGTTTGAAGGGGCTAGCGTTAGAGTGTATTACTTTCGTGGTCAGGTCTGCTTTCTTAAGCTTAATAAACCATTCTGGCAAGGTGTATGTCGCAAATTGTTTTTTGTTTTTAACGAGCCATTTTACATCAATGGGCCGAGAGCTAAAACCGCTATTTGTTATCACTTCGCTATTATTAGCTTTTAATGTCGCCACGACCTCATCTACTGCAGTTTGCAGTAATTCTGCGTCAGATAGAAGCTTTTCATACTCACCAACTGATAGATGGTCTAAGCAACTAATGACGCCCCTGTGTTTATCGTGAATCAAAAGGTTAGTGGCAATAATTAACGGATCATACAAGTAACTTTCAATGGAGTATCTATCGAGGACTGCTATATTTTGCTGAGGTGAATTACTGTTATCGTTATCGATCAGTCCATGGACAAGGTTTTCAATACTTGAACCAGCAAACCTAGGAACCATTGCTAGCACTTGAGTACACCCTCCATGGTCGGGTCTTGCGTTGCTTGCAGCGATGAATTTCAGACTAGGTATAGTTTCAAGTTCATGTCGAGCGAATGCAGCTTGGTATAACTTCGTATAAAATGGTATATCATCTTTACCTTCAACAAAGACAAGCCTAGTATCCTCTTGCACAAAAAGTAGCCCTTCAGAGAAGGTGGTAAGTGCCTCTCGTTGTGTAATCTTTTCTATTCTATGGACACTTCTACTCACCTTAAGCTCGTAAAGTGCCTGCTCGTTACACAGCGCGACGGTGTTTGGGCTATGCGTGGTCATTATTACGGCTATGCCCATCTTGTCCACCAAAACACTCTGAAGATTTATAATAAGTTTGTGTATCATTTTGGGTGTTAGATGAGCGTCTGGCTCGTCTAACAACAGCAACTTTGGGTATAAATTTTTATCGACGTGATAGTAGAAAAGCCAGCATATTATTCGAAATATGACCTGCTCGCCCGACGAAAGCTCATTCCAATTAACCTTATCACCAGTTGGATTTACAAGTTGGGGAAAATATGTAGTTTCTGGGTCTGTTAAATGAGGTAGCTTGTAGCCTGTTTCAAACTCTTTACATAGCCTATTGAATATACGTATTGGGTTACTTTCTCGATTAAACGACTTATGATCCATGACAGACCTAAAGTGCCACCTATAAATAATTGTGGCTAGGCGTTCATTGATTATCTGTGCGCTCTTGTTTGCAAAATTGGCAGACAACATACCAATAACCGTATCAATACTTGGCTGATTAGTGTTCTGGTCATAGCCAGCTTGCTGTAGCTCTTGGGCAATTCGTCTAAGTTCCTCAGCTTGCCCACGACTATAGATATTCTCTGGTATTTCAGCATTGCCCCATATATTAACAACCGTCGAATGTATCTGTTGTGAGTAGCTCTGAACTTCAGACATACCACCCGCAGGTGCCGGAGGCATATCCCAATTAAATATTCCTAAAATGTCTGCTTGGTCGACTGCTTCACCGCCGATAGTCACTGCTGCCGTAGCAGGTGGATTGTATCTGTCTATATAGCTCCTACGCTCTATGATTTGTAGCAGTTGAGATTTTCCAGTGCCGTTCATTCCAGTAAGTACTACAAAGTTATTTAGGTCACTTGTCGTAAGAGGATTTTTAAAACTCTTGTACTGCCTGTTTATAGCTATGCTGATATCCATACGATTAGTATAGACCGCCAGGTCATTAGTTGACAGCTTAAGCATATTATATTATTGGTGCAGCTTCATCGGTTACGTTGGGTTATAACCCAAGTTTCAATCAAGAAAACGACCTAATTCAGTCCGATTTGGTCGACCTCACCGGACTAGGTTGAAACCGTCGTTCTGATCAATAAACAAAAAACTCCCGATCAAGGGAGCTTTTCTAAGTGTCATATTGGTGCAGCATTGTTAACGAAAGTATAACCTTACTACGTAGCTACACTACAGCTTCGACAGGGCAATAATATCATCGAGGGTCAAGGTAGACATGGTTTTCTTCACTCAGTAATCCATTAGCAGGGTACATAACACCAAGTGATTTCCAAGTCTTAGCTTTAATCCCTGTTTCTTCTAATCTAGTATGAGTGGGGGGTATGGTGCACCGTCATGCGGGCGACAAAGCCTCCGATGAGGCCGTAGACTACGAGTGCGATAAGGGCAGTCCAATCAAAGATGCTCTGGGCTACAACACCTTGGCCGGCAGCGGTAACCGTCGCGTGCTGGCCGAATATACCGGCAAACGGTGCCACGAATGTGTTACTCCAGCCATAAATCCAGTTTACAAACTGGCTAGAAGGGTTTGCCCCAATGAGCAGGAATACGAAACGCAACCCGATTACTAACTCTATAAATCCTACGATGATGTACAAAATTCTTGCGATCATGTGTTAGCCTCCTAGCCATTTAGTTAGCACGCTCTACTATAAACCACAGCGGATCGCTTTACAGTTAAGTATCTTGCAGCTTTCTAATGAAAGATTTAAGTTCCGCCTTGCAGGTGTTAATTCATGTCATCTGGAGTTTGAAGCATAGACAAACGCCCTTTCGGGCCAGAATTCTAACATTTGGTGCAGCATTGTTAATGAAAGTGTAACCGTATTACAGGGTGGCTTGGTCTAGGCTAAGCTAACTCCACCTTATCCCTCGAAACATATCTAGATCTTCGTATACGAATCCCTCATAGACTGGCCAGTCATCATTACGCTGTTGCGGAATCTTCCAGTGAACCTCGTCAATCGTATTCGGCACCTGAGGTTTTGATGGCATGATCTTCTTTAAACCATAGATAAAAAATATTACCGCTATGTCAAAGTGGTCTTGCTTTCCTCTAAAGCTGTATTCGGAACTCTTCGTAGGTGTCCCATGAATAATTTTATTTCTAAGGGTGTAGAACTTATCTACCCACATTACACTTATATCTTCCACCTCCCAATCAAAGCCTCTAGGATATCTGTTATTGATAGGGCGCTGGCTTGAATACCTGTATTTTCTCCTATACGTAGGGGCGATGTTGTTCTTAAAGTAATCTTTAAGGATCTTGCGCTGACTCTGTTCTTGGAGGTCAAAAAGAGACTCATATGCGCTCGCAATTATAGGAATTCTTGATGACATACTTAACCCTGCATCGTTAGAGTAAGCTTGCGATAAAGCTTCGATAGCACGTAAGAGCCTTCTATAAAGCTTTTTCTGGCACTTCCTTAATCGCAGTAGATCGTCTAATAGCCGGTGATCACCTATAAATTGCATAGGAGCTGGTACGTGATCTGGTCTTTGGAATTTAATCTCAGCCATATTGAATCCATAGTCCGTTGCTCTTTTTATGAACCCACTTGTTATACCCATCACTGTGTTGCTAACGCTAAAATTCTGAGTCATTAGCGTAAAGTTTTCGGTTGTATACAGAGAGTGGTGGAGATTGGGATTTCTCTCTATTGTTGCAGTTCTAGCGATTGTCCGAATGAACAGCAGTAACCTCACTTCTCTGCATATTTCTAATTCCTCGGCAGTAAATGGACGCCAGTCTATATTGCCAATACTAATAATAGCTATGTCCTTTACTTCGTACCATCGACCAACATTTGCTCGAATTATTAGATCGATCTGCGATTTAACAGCAGGGTCTTCAATGTAATCATTCGCTTTGAGATCGTAATTCCAGACTTTGACATGAAGGTCCGGGAAATCAATTTCTGGCGTATCTACCATATTTAAATATGGGAAATAATTTATCTGTAGAGCTCGATCTTCTACTACTGGTGGAGAGTCAGGCATCGTATATGTAACTCATCTTAATGACTCGATTATACCCTTAACTAGCAGCATAAGTTTGCTTCTTACTCTTACAGACCAGCAGCAACGTACTAACTACCTAAGAATTACTTCTTGGTAGCTCCTTTGGGCTTATCGGTTTCTTTCACCGTAGTCTTAGGATGCGTTGCAGCATACTGAGGCGTGGTGTAAGTACCTTTATCAGCCCTTCGGTAGTGAACAGTAGGTTTGGGTTTCGCCATTGTACTAGTTCCTTTCCTTGGTTAGTTGATGTAAGAGAGAAGACCGACCTTTTAAAACCTCTCCCCCGACAAAGCACAGTATGCTCTGTCGAGGAGGAGGTAAGGTGACGGCCTAATCTCCATCAGCTAGCCCGATTTGTGGGCACGTACTGCTGGTCTGAAAAGGTACGAAGTGCATATAATTATACCCCCTATAAAAGCAATGCTAAAATACTGTTAGACTATTAAAAAGAACGGGAAGCAAAAGTTAATGTCTAAAATTACCATTCAATCACCCATTGATCAGCCCACGGGTCAGTCTCGATTGCTGTCAGGCCTTCAGGATTGTTTAGATGCAGATACATACACCAAGTTTCGCTTAATAGTAGCCTTTGCAAAGGTAGGGCCTTTGCTGAGGCTCGAGGAAAAACTAAAAAGCTGGACTGATCAGGGAAAACAGATTGAAGCCATTTTTGGCATAGACGAAAAAGGCACGAGCATAGAGGCACTTGAGTTCTCTATGAGCCGTTTTACTAATATCTATATAGCTCATGTGCAAGCAGGTGCGTTTAATCCCACATTCCATCCAAAGATATATCACTTTGAAGGCGCCGATATTTCACGACTGTATATTGGATCCAACAATCTGACCGTCGGTGGAATAGAAAGCAATTCAGAGACAAATGTTTGTTTGGACTTCACGCATGAAGAGGACCAAGAGTTACTTGATAAAGCCCACGACATATGGGACAGTACGCTGACTTTTTCGAAAGCGCTAGATGAGCAATTACTGAGCCAGCTAGTGGCATCGGGGATGATTGTCAGCGAAAAAGCTATGCGCACATCAAGAGCTATAGCCAAAAAAGCAGCTAATGAGCAGCAAGGTGAAACAGAAAAAACTGTCATTGATTTTCCGCGTATTAAAATCGTTCCACCCAGCGCACTACCTAAGTCAACCCTTACTCCTTCACGGCAAGCTGAAGCACAACCACAAGTTGAGCAAGAGCGCGTATCACTGGTGGCGGCATCAACCGAGGGGTTAGTAATCCAAATTTCACCTCATCAAAATGGTGAAGTATTTCTGAGTAAATTAGCTGTTGACCAGAACAGGGCATTTTTTGATTTCCCTTTTATCGGCAGGACTACCTCGAAAATCCCTAGTAATCCATCGTATCCTCAGCGCGATCCTGACCCAGTAGTAGATATCAATCTTTTTGATACTGCAGGCGTAAGTTCTATAAACATTGAGGACTACGGGTTGAATACTGTTTTTTACGAGGCTAAATCAGAAATTCGCATTACCGTACCACAAGAGATTGTCCAGGCCACACCACCCTTCTCGATACTTGTTATGAGTCGACCGGAAGAAGTCGACAAGGACTACATACTAGATATTTATGTTCCCGGTAGTGTGCAATATGAAAGCTATTTGGCGTCATGTAATCAACAAATGCCATCAGGGGGTAATGCTCAGCCACGATTGTTCGGTTGGCTTTAAGTTATTTTTGCATCCAGATAATATCGTTTTCAGTAATACCATTTTTGTTGTGAAGGCGATTTTCCTGAGTCACAGTGATAGGGATAATATTTTTAGTTTTCCACCCTATGCTGTGCGCTGCTTCTACAATAAATTTAGCACTGTCGATCACGATATCTTTTTTGCCAGCAAGCGTTTTATTATTACCTATCACGAAGAATGCTTGGCCGCCCGGCTTCAAAACGTAGTCAAGGTTTTTGATGGCCTTACTCATATCGTTGAAATACCTGTACAAGAGAGAGCCCATATTTTTACGCCTAAAACCAACGTCGCCGTCTCTATTTAATACGTAAACCTCTTTGATAATGTTTTTAGCGTATTCGGACTTAATCTCAGAAAAGTTTAATTCTTCTATTTGGTCATTGAGCCCATTTCTGTCTGCGGTTTTAATTTCTCGAGCCCCGATAAGGCTTTCTTCAACCTCATTTCTCACTCTAGGCTTCAAACCAAATAGCAACAGGATACTTAGTCGATCAGTATCAATATATGGCAGAGCAGTGGCATAAGGGGGGCTGGTTACTATTGCATCTACGCTGCCTTCGGCTATGCCCGCTTTTCCATAAGACTCTAACTCACGGCAATCCAAGAGATTAGCACTCACACTACCAAACGGACCCGATCTCTTATGGGAGTGCGCGTGAAACTTTAAGATACGATCTCTCTGCTCGATAACCTTTGCTCTGTAAAGGGCAAAAACATCAGCGTCATCGATAGGCGTACTTCTTCGTCGAATTCTTAAGTCTCTTGGCTCTTGCTGAGATACCTCTCGCACTATACTACTCAAGCATACCTCTAAGAAGTCACGAATTGCTGGATCAGGAGTGTCCTTAATCAGATTGAGTATGTGCGCTAATTTAATAGCTACCGACCTAGGAAACCACGAGAGAATTTCATCGATACGGTCTTCATACACAGCTAAAATTTCTTGGCCTGTTTGACGCGACTCTAGCTGAGTGAGTAGTTTTGAAACCGTTCCATCGAAAACTTTTGGCTCGACCTGTATGATACCCGATTTGGCCCGCGCAATCTTCACGGCTAACGGGTTTAGGTCCATCCCAATCCCATTAAACCCGTTGAGATATGATTCAAGCAGCACGGTACCACTTCCACCAAAAGGGTCTAGGATCGTACTTCCTTGTTTAATTCCTGAAACATTAATCAAGCTTTTGGCTAATTGGGGGTAAAACTTTCCTTTGTAAGCGTGAAGCCCGTGAGTTACATATTTTGGATCTTTTCTCGCACCTGGAGATGCTGCATCTCCGTTTTCAACTATGGCTTGCCATGTTGGTTCCTTCGGACTGTCGCCTATCTTAAAATGATGTGTAAATGTGAGACGTTTGATGTTATGAAGGCTTGGGGTCTTACCAAGTAGCACTTCATTTTCAATGTCACGAATAACTTCTTCATAGGGCCACAGTTTATAAGGCGGCTTAATTAGCTCAACTTTTTGGCTCTCGGGGGCCTTGCGTAATATCAACAGCTTTTCTTCTCTTAGTCGTCTTGCAGCGCCGATGAAAGATCTCTTTGTTGCATGGACGGGCCTTTTGACTATGCCTACTACTTCAAAGCCAGCCTCGTTAGCCAACTCGCCTACAAGCTCTGCTGTTTTATACTCTATGGTTTTGAACATAGAATCACCAATTACAAATACTGCGTATTTGCCATGCTTCAATGAGGCATAAACCTTTTCTAAACAGATTGCCATCTCCTGTAAGTATTCTTCTATACCCTTCTCATTCCTTTGATGACGCAGATGCGAACCAATTTCTCCAATCGCCATTTCCTGAGGCCTGCTGCCTAGCCAATATATTCTGAACCTGTGGTACAGATGATAATCAGTGGCATTGGGATAGGGTGGTGAAGTTATTACTAAATCTACGGATTCAGCCTCAACAGGATTCTCCTTTACCAAATTAGAAGTTACGAACTCGGCAGTACGGAATTGTAATAGTTTAGAAAGCTGTCGGGCTTTACTGTAGATAGACTTTAGTTCTGATCTATAAATTTTTATCGCATAACCTCGCTCAATAGATTTTGGCTTGCTTACGTAACGCGTTTCGCTATCTTGATTTGAAACTCGTGTGATAATTTTCGAAAATGCCGCTGTAGCCAAGATCTTAACTGACGGACTCTTTAGCTTATTGATCTCTGCTTTTATGAAAGCAAGCTCTTGAGTTGCTATTGGAGCGAACCATTTTTCAAGGTTAGGAATATCGGGTACGAGTTTTTCATACATTTGTTGGGACTCACCTATGATGCGCTCTAAGTTATCGGTGTTAGAGCAGAGTAGCTCCAGTTTGGCTATGAACTGATCCAGCTCTTCTTCATCTTCCTGAGATAGGCTAGAAGTCTTTGCTCTACCTACAAGCGTAGCTACTGGATTAATATCAGTGCTGATAGCATCACGTCCTAGACGCAGAGCTTCGAGTGCAGTAGTGCCGCTCCCTCCAAATGGGTCCCATACACGATCACCCTTTACGGATAACAATTGAATTAACTTATGAGGGATTTGGGGAATAAATTTAGCAGGATATGGATGAATCGAGTGTGTGGTATGACTTGTATTGTCGTCGGTGAACGACCAATCAACGTTTTTGATTGCGCTTAATATTTCTTCCGACTTAACCTTGCTTGTGTCCACTTCTTCGGTTTCATCTTGTGTCTCAGGCTGTATACTATCTTCAGAGATCTTTTCAGAGAACCATTGCGTTAGGGTAATACCCCTCTCCTGAAGTATCGCCTCCAAGTCTTTTCTTACAGCAGGATTTGTTTCGACTATTACTCTAGATTTGCTCATTTAACCTTAACCATAATTATATGTATAGTTATAACAAAGTCCCAGAACATGTACAACTCTATTTATAGCATTTTACGAAAGAATCTTTCTGGAGTTACTATCGCTTCACTGTTCTTTTTTGCTCAATAGCCATTTTGCCAGTGAGATGTAGGACAGCGCGCCTAATCTTCCGTAGGTCATAGTGCCTATCACTTAACTTTTGCCACTTCGCATTGTCGTAAAGGCCTATCATTTGTCGGTGTATGGTCAGTTGTTCTTGGAGGATTTCCTCTGCGAGTTGGCGACCAAACTCAACAGACGCTACCTCAACGTTTAGTAGTTGCTCGATGGTCATTTCGTGTACGTTCATAACAGGGTAAATCTATCCCAATTTCAATGTAAAAGACATATTGATTTCAACTATCATCTCAGAGGGCTTCTAACCCCTGTTACAAAGTCAGATGAGTATTTATACAACAATGCCGATTGGGGGCGTTAGATGGCTTCAGAAAGGGCTAGGCTAGCTTCAGGGAAAGTAGCATTCAGTCATCTAGGAGGCGCACATATACCCACACAATAATTTTTGGCATTCTGAAGTTGGTCGCTCTTGGGTTTGTGAGTGATGAACTGAATAAAATAAAAAGCTCTAGGCTACGACTGGCCTAGAGCAATTTAGTGTGAGCAATTATTTGTTACTGAAGATTTACTTTTACGCCGTTACTAAGCGAACTGTCATGAATGGGCTTTGAATTTAACAAAATATTCACTCATCAAGCACCTGCTTACTGTGATAATAGGATAGCGCGTTAATAAGCTTTTGATGAACTTCGAATTCCGTCAAACTAGGGGTGTGAAACAATACCTGTCTACCATCTTTTAACTCTATAACGACTGAAGTGTCTTTAGTAGTGGTTTTTTTAGGAGCCGCTAAAGAAAATATACCTAACGCAAGAATACGAGTGACACTAATACGACTATTAGTTTGTTGCTGACCCGTAATCGTGATATTCGCAACATCAGAACACTCGAATACGAGGTCTTTAGTCATTGTCATAAGGCTCCTGAATATTATTTTATTTTCATAAAAATAAAGCTTTTCCCAAGAACGTTTCTGGTCATCATATCCACCTATATATTGTATTACCACGTAACCAAGTTCCTTGCCAGCCGCTTCAACATTCTTATTTTTGTCTAGCTTCGCTTGAACGGCTGCCGGTCGCTGCCAAGATATACTCATTTTTTCGCCTCTAATTCTAGAATATGAATTTAGTTGATATTTGGCGGCAATCAAAAAGCCTGCCGCTAAGCGATGGCTTTCGCCACCCATACCAGTTTCCCGATATGACCATATACAACAGTGAACCTAACGACAGGCTGTTTGTTGTATATGGATTGGTTGCGACCATGCCAACCTTACGGATGGTTTAGGTCATGGGTGGTAGAACCACTTGCAGGTCATTATATATTCTTTCGTGGTAGAGGTATACAGTGCATTCCTATATAGTTGTTAACATGTCTTTACTTAAGCCACTTGTGTTCGGGCAGCCTAGACTTGAGTATTTGAAATGTGTGCTAAACGACCCTGAATTTAAACAAAGAGCAGTTCAAATCCATGAAAGCTTAAATCTTAAGCGATTTGAAAAATTAGCCTTGAAGCAAGTGAACGATGTAAACGTACCCTACATTTATTCGAAAAAAACGCGGAATATAGATAAGGAAATAATTGGAATAATCGGTGCTATCGAAACCGGTTTTGAGTTAGGGTCTATTGAGACAATCGGTCTATTAAATGGTGAGCTGCCAAAACCAGAGATAGATACAAAGAGCGTGTTTTTTACGTCTTATAAAACTGATAATGACCTACTTCCGGAAGTCCTTTCAATGTGGATTTTAGGCGGTGCAACAAAAAGAGAAATAATTGAATCTTTAGATGGTATAGAAAAGCGAATAGAAGATTTTTACGACATTAAATCTAAAAAGCGTATTAAAGGGCCACAAAATTATAAATTAATATATGCCATTCACCGAGCTAGACGTAAGGGCAAAAAGTTTTCCGAAATATTTATGGATTATGGATTAGGTAATTTGCAGAATTATTCTGGAGCAAGAGGCATTACTAGTGTAAATAAGTTCCGAGAATATTACCGAAAATACGAACCAAAAGAGCCTCGAAAGTCAAAGTTATTATGGAAGCTTGACGCAAATAGTGGGAACTTAGAAACAGATATAAATATTGGCATTGACCAAACAAAATAATCCCTCGTAAGGGGACCCTTTAGTTAGGGTGATTGCTAAGCCAGAAACTGCCTATAGTTATAGGTAGTTTTTTAACGTTGCAACCAAAAAAACTTCACAAGCAAACTTAACGGAAAGGACAAAGGCATGCGGCTAAGCAATAAGCAAATCAGCGAGCTCAAGATCATCTTTGAAGAAATTCATGGTGTAATCCTTTCAAATGAGCAAGCCCAAGCTGAAGGCTTAGCTGTCGTGCGGTTTGTTTCCGCTAAGGAGCTACGAAATATTCAATTAAATGATAAGGAGGATTTACACAATGGGACAGATGAAGAATAAATTTGATGAAGAAGAAATGGATTTAGATAATGCTTTACAGGGAGCGGGCGACTTAGTAACCGAAGACTTTAGATACAAAGTTTCTCAATTAGAAAATAGGGTTCAAAAAATTGGTGCTACCTATGATCGTAGTAGAAGCAGAATTGTAATCGATGAACTAGGCTTAGCATTACTGTTAGCCACAGTTCACAGACAAGATATGGTGGGAGCAGATTGGAATGAGCAACGAGGCGATATGTTTATATTCGCAGACACTCCAACGGTTCGTTCTTGCGTTGGGTTATGGGAAAGCTCAATAAGTGGAAATGACACCATGCCAACCATTGAGCGGTACCTATTCAGTATGCTCGATTACCAAACACACGATTGTTTTCACGAGATAGACCAGATTCTGCATGAAAAGCTAGATGGATTGTCGTAATGGACAATTCTGTAGCTGATAGATGGTCACCTGAAATAATTAGCAAAGGCTTCACGCCAGTACCAAACTTGCTAATTCAATACAGGAAGTACTTGGGCATGTCAGTAACGGAATTCTATGTCTTGCTTGCGATAGAGAAATGGCGCTGGGACAACGACCAAAAGCCCTGGCCATCCATAAAGACACTGGTTAAGCAGACAGGCTTGAGTGCCAGCACTATAGGTAGAGCTACGCAAGGTCTTGAATCTGTAGGGCTAATAGGACGGATACACCGTTACAACGCGTCAAATCTCTACGATATGCAACCTCTTATTGAGGAACTGCATCACATAGCGATAAACGTAGAGGGATCGCAAACTGTAAATCAAATTGACTATACCATTAGTCAAAAGTGATTAGTCAGGATGTCAGGTATGACTATACCCAATGGTCATATCTGACCTATCCCTACAGTCAATACTGACCAACTAATAAGAAACAGTTTAAAGACTCAACTAAATACTAAATTAAAGACCCACTAAGAATACACGTTGTGATTTCTTACGAAACACAACTAGCAAGATTCGGACAAGCATTGACAATATGTACACCAGATAATAAATGTTTACAATATAAATTAGATAAGTCAAGAGCCAATATCATGGCTAGAAAGGACTGCACATGAAACTCAAATCAGATATGCCCATTACCTACGCAATGTATGTGCGTAAGTCTACTGAGGGCGATGATCGACAAGTACACTCAATAGATGACCAGATTGAAGTCTTAACCGACTTAGCGAAACGATACGATATCAATATTAGACCGAGAGACATATATAATGAGTCACGATCTGCTAGGAAGCCAGACAATAGGCCAGAGTTTGACCGTCTAATTGAATCAATTCAATCAGGAAAGATTCAAGGCATCGTGGTTTGGAAACTAGACCGTTTATCACGTAACCCCACAGAAAGTGGTCTCCTGCAGCAGCTATTACAAGATGGCAAGATTCGTCATATTAGAACCCCTGAGCGTGAGTATTATCCCCAAGATAATGCGGTAGTATTTAGCGTAGAAACCAGTATAGGTAATCAGTATGTAAGAGACTTAAGCACCAATGTTAAGCGAGGGATGAGAGCAGCAGCTAGAAATGGCAGAATAGCTGGGGTCGCTCCAGCTGGCTATATCAATAGACAGGTGGACGAGCGTAAATTCATCGAAAAAGACCAAGAACGATGGCTACTCATTCGCAAGGCATTTGATGTCTTTTTATCTGGTAATTATACGGTAATGGAAGTACGTGAGATGCTAGATGAATGGGGCTATATCTCATACAAACGCTCACCGACTAGTAAGCGTGGTGGTAAACCAATATCCAGAAGTTCGCTCTATTCCATTTTTAATAATCGCCGCTACATGGGTAAGGTTCCACAACCTGACTACCCTGATGACCCCGATCACGATGCAGACGGAGATTTTGAGCCAATGATAACTCAACAAGAGTTTGACCGTGTGCAGTCTTTGCTGGGCAATAAAACTCGAGTTAAAAATGTATCGCAAAAGTTTTTTGAGCTTAAAGGACTACTCAGATGCGGTCATTGTGACTGTGCCGTTACGGCGCACGTTGTACCAAAGAAATTAAAAGATGGTACTATCAATTACCATACGTATTATCACTGCACAAGAAAGAAAGGTCCTTGCTCGCAAAAAGGTCTACCTGAAGCCAAATTATTTGCTCAGATAGATGAATTGCTTGGTCAGTACGAGATCAGTCCAAAACTATACGAGTGGGGTTTGACTGCTATTAAAGACATAGCAAAAGGTGAGATAGCTCAACGTGATGATGTTCAGCAGATACAGTTTGCTACCATTGACGAGCTTCAGAAGCAGTTAGACAAGCTTGTTGACCTCGTAACTGATAGTGTAATTAGTTCAGACACTTACAAACGCAAGGCAGAGCCTCTGGAGGCTGAACTAGCAAAACGTCAGCAAGATCAGCAGAATACTGCCGAACGAGTTAAGAACTGGTATGAAATAATCGGATTTACACTTGAAAGACTGAACAATGCTACAGAAAACTTCAAGACAGGTGATCTTAATACACGAAGAGACATATTGCTAGCAATAGGTTATAACCCTACGCTCCTTAACAAGACCATTAGCATTGACCCTAATCCGTGGTTAATTCCAATAAAAGATAGCTTGCCAGAAATTAAGGCAGAACTGAGTAAGGTTGAAACCGTTGGCTCAATCAAGAAAAATAAAAGCTCCCTTGATAGGGAGCAGTCACTAGTGTCACTATGGTGCAGCATATGGAAAAAAGTTTTCACTCCATTAGAGATGAGTACACCCGATGGAGGGCTATACTTGAAGTACCTTACAGAGAGTATCTATCTATCAAGTAAGTGTTGGTACTTACACTAGTAATATATAAGACCGTGTCGCACCGCTTTGTGTATGGTTGATAGATTTATTAAGAGTTCGTGATGAGTGTTTTGTCACCATGTATCTAATCTAATTATAACATTTTGGGCTTTTGCTCTCCTCTATATAATAGGAAGCAGTATGGTACAGATAGCAAAACTCACCGACGTAAACCCAAGCCACCAAGGATCAACACTTTATATCAAACAGGGCGATAAATACTTTCCTGCATTAAGGATTGAAGTACGTGGCAATACTGCTTTCAAGCTGGAAGAAGCTCAAGCGTACAACGCACAGAGTAAGCCTTATATACCCGATTCTGACAAATCGGTGTTCATTAAACCACCTATTCTTGGCGGGCTGTATGAGACAAATGTTGAAGCCAAGAAATTCAGTCGCTTACAAGGACGTGTCACGGTTGATGGTAATGGCGGGACTAAGATTTTTCAGCCGTACCTTTCGTGGCATGGTGGTCAAGGTGGCAAAGACTTGAAGCCATCAAAAGGTGAAATTAGTCTTAGAGGACTGAACCATAAAGGAGATAAAACACGACATACCTTTAATAGCTCAGAAGCCATTGCTAAAGATAGTTTCGCTGGGAACTACAACCCTATCGCATGTGTTACTTTCCCACGTACCACTAATTCTTTTCCAGCGAGTGTTGCACTATCAGACCTCTACAGAGCAGTGGACGGCGTTCCGTATGACGATACAAAATTTACTGTTTCAAATATGCTGGAAGAACGACATGACATAGTGGTCGACTACTCTTCAATAGCAGATGCAGGTATGTCTGTAATCGTTTGCGTACACAATCCATCGCCATTACATAGATCAAGATTTGGTGATAGTGAACGTTCAAAATGGATGTATGAGCCTATAACTTACACACTATTTAACGATATTGCACTTGCTTGCAGCCTCATCTTTGTTAGAACAAATGTAGAGGTTGTATTAGATGATGCACCAATCATATTTACTGGCTACTCGTTGTCAGGACAGGATGATATTGCATTTGCAGCATTTAAGGTTAAGTAGATACTTAACGACTAGCTATTTAATCTATCTTGGAGTTTCTTAATCAAACTAGCTAAATTTTTATCAGCTAGAGACTCAAGGGTGAGTAATTCATCCCCAGAACGCATCACTTGAGTAATGCTTTTGAAGTCAACAATGAAAAGCTTACTTTCCTCAGATAATAAGCCGTGTCTCATACGGTCAGGCATATCGTTAAATGCGGCAAATTTATGTAAAGGAGTGTAAGAAAACTTTGATTCATCATCTACTTTAGTAGCTGCTTTCTGACCTGATAAATATCCCTTTTGTAATTCACTTGCCCGATAGACCATATAAACGTACTTGGACGGTCTAATCTCTCCACTCAAAGCTGTCTCCATAATATGAGACATGGAACTTGCTAACATGTGCACATCTTGGTTTTTCATTAGTATTTGACCGTGAGACTGGATGCTGCGTGTTCCAATCCAGTAATCTAGCTCTTCTTTTACATCTTCAACACTTCGTGCCTCACCATTGCCATCTAGTAAGCCAAACTTTTCCGCAATAACACTTGGCTTATTCTTCTTGTAGGTGTTTGTGGCTGTATCCTTGAGACGTTTTTTACTTTCATCATCTATTAGATTAGCCTGGTCTATAAGTTCATGGACTTCTTTTCGTTTTTGTTTTGTATCCAGCACACGAGGTGGATCGCTGGCATACAATCTTTCAACTGCTCCCCATAATTGTCCTATTTTTTCGCCATCATTTTCTTCGTTGTTGGCAAGCCTACTCAATCGGAGTGCATCTAGCAACTTTTCATTTCTGTCAGCTACCGTTCGTTCATATCTTACTTTGATCTCGTCAAAATCCGTAAAATTTATAGCGTGCCGATTAGTGGAGCGATGAGAGGTCATTTGCCTAGATTGCATCTCTAACGTCTCTGGTAATAATCGCAACCCAGTACCACTTTTCTGGAAAGTAATAACATCTAACAATGTCTGCAAATCTTCTTCTGCTGCTACAAACCTATCCGAATATGAATCATGTCCGTATGAAGTTTCACCATCTTCTTGCCTGATTACTTGGTCCTCATAGGTAAAGCTCACTCTGACAACATCATCTGACACCTTGTTAAAGCTATAAATCCCAATCGAAAAATCCCAACCCTCACCAAAATGATCTTCGTTATCAGTAAGCTCTATATCTATTGAGCAGGTTACATTATCCAATTATTTCCTCTACAAGTTCTGGGAACTCAACCGTATTCAGATTCTCATAACAGAAGTGACCATAATCGTGGAACTCTTTATAGTCGATATTCTTAACCTTGTCTCGGATAATCTGAACGGACTTGTGTATGGTTTCTTGGTCGTTATCAGAATTAAAAATAGTAACGCCAGCCGTTCTACTTACTAGGTCAGGGTCAATTTCGAACTCGAAGAAGTCAGCCGTATCAGAAACAGGATTGTTTTCAGGATTTAGCCAAGGTGCTACTAATACTACCTTGCCAACTTTTTTATCCTTATTCTCACTTAACCAACGGACTAAAAATCCACCGCCACAGCTATGTCCAACCAATACTGTTTCGGGGGTAATATCAAACTTTTCAAACTCTCGCTTCCATACATCGTAACGAGGTGAGTATGGTTTTGGCGGTTCAATGGCAACCGCAAACACATCATTTATCTGTAGCTGCTTAGATAACCAAGGAAACCAATGGTTATTGCTGTTGGTGGGGTATTTTGGATCATAATACTCGTCTTTGTCGGGACGACCAGGGACTAGGATTGCATTTTTCATTTGATAAGTTCCTCGACTATTCTTGCAAAATTATCTGCTAAGTTCTTGTGCGATTGCATATCTAGGTGACAACCGTCATCGCCAGTCTTAGTTATTGGTGCAACGTCAAAGAATGCACAACCAGTTTCTTCGGCTACACGCTTAATCGGAGCTGCAAATTGCTGTGATTTATGTGCAGATATTTCATCGTAAACGCCAGGCTTTGGCATACTCTCAACAAACTTCGGTGCATTATAGTCCATATAAGCAGGACTGACTAAGACGATTTTTGGTCGCTTCAAACTCCTGTCTTGGCAGTACTTATCAACGTATTCTGGGTACTGCCTTAACGCTTGTGCCACGTCTTCGGCAGAACGGTCATACATGGTCTTTAGGTCATTTGTGCCGAGCATAACGATGATAATATCTAGTGGCATATGGCTATCAACACAAGCCTTGAAATAAACCAAACCATTACGACTAGGTTTATCTGGGTTGTAATGCTCTAGGTCTGTTGTGCGACCGCCCAAGCCTTCTTCAATGATGTAATAGCTGTCGCCAAGCTGCTTTTGCAGTAAACCCGTCCAGCGTTCATCTGCTGCAAAACGTCCACTACGGTCTGGTTTAGTGCCGTTTGTATTAGAGTCGCCGTAACAAAGTACTTTTATAGCTTGTGGGTTTGTATTCATTACAGGTTTCCGTCCAAAAACTTCTTTAGTGCGTCCATATCTTCTTTTGTATGGTCATAGAAATATGTAGTAATGCCAACTGATTGAGCATTCTTAGCCGCTTCAGCATTGTGTTCAAAATATACTACGTCTTCAGCACTAAGACCGTACTTCTCAAGTAATATCTTGAAGTATTCTGGGTCTGTTTTTTCGGGGTTATGTTTCAACGTAAACACTTCATAAGGAACTTGGTCTAGCTTGAAATGCTTAAACTGTTCGTCATTAGCACCCGTCAGAACTAGCTTGTTATTTGGATAGCTTTCCAACAACTCATGCATTGGTTGAAGTATACTGCCATCTTCAAGCACATAACCATTTATTGCGTCTACTAGAATTGTTTTCATAGTAATATAATAACAGGGAAAAACAGCAAATTCCACAGGGACAGCATAAATACCCACATCAACCCCGAAACACGCTCTAAACGTCTCTAAATGCGTTACAGAGGGTATATTTAACAGGGATAGTCGTTCACTTTTGTCTGAATAATTTTCGCTAGGTTCTAATCCCAAGAATTTTCCTGATATTTTTACCCCTCAACGCCATTTTCCGCCGTACATTATCCTTACCTTGTCTGACACCTAAACCCTAAAGGAACTGAGTGAAAGCGTGCAAGTTTTCGTTACATTGTCCGATAAGTTCCAGAACATAAATGACACAAAACAAACGAGTTCTGATTTTCGTATGCTGCGATTATCTTCTCAGTAAACAATGGTTCGGTATTTAAGTAGCGATAGAATGTGTCTCTACTTACCTTGGCGTAACGACAAGCGTCAGTTACATTGTAATTATTCTGAATAGCGTCAGCTATTTTATCCATCGTACCGATAGTTATTTTTGGTGGTCTACCATTTGATTTTTTAATCATCATTCCTCCTTTTGTTTTTTCTGCGTTACCTCTCTTTTATTATCTCAAAAACAGCATTTCAACTTGACAATGCTTATGTTAAAGCGTATAATTAGAAGTACGATAGTGAGTGCAGTAGTGCCAGAGTACGTATAGGCATTACGTAAGACCCGTCGCATCGGCTAGTCGATGTTAGTACTCGATAACTTATCGAGACAAGCATTAGGCTACTCGATGAACGATTTATCAAATCTTCATCAAGAATCAAACCCACACCAAGAGGCGGCGGGTAATTTTGTCGTTCCTACAGAAAGGACGGAAGAGTCCTCTCTATTAAGTACGCCTGAAAAATCACAGACTTCAACTTCATTAGAATTAACGCCTGTGCAGCAGAGGAAAAAGGATGCTTTGGAATTAGCAGAACTAATTTATAAAATATATAATGAAGATTGTCCAGCATTAACAAATAAGGAAGATGGAAATGTCTAAAAAAGTACTAGCAATAGCTAATTGTCGTGTGTCATCAGACGAACAACTACTTAATAATAGTCTGAAAAGGCAGAGAGATTCAGTGATAGAAGCCGCAGATCGCCTAAACGCCATTATTCCAGACGATGGATGGTGGTCGGGCAGCGTCAGTAGTAAGGCGGGTACAAACATAACCCGTAAAGACTTGCAGGAAATGTTAGATTACTGCAAAAAGAATAAACACGTGAAGTACGCCATTTTTGATGAGTATGACCGTTACATGAGAAGTGTCAATGAAGGACCCTATTTTGAGGTATTGTTTCAACAACTAGGTGTCAAGGTATGGTATGCATCAGAGTCCGATGCATTTAACGGTGATGATGCTATGGCTAAATTTATGCGTTCAATGAGTGCTTTCAAAGCAGAGGGCAGCAATGAAGAACGTCAGAGGAAGTCTATATCTGGTCAAACAAGTGCCCTAAAAGATGGTCGCTATCCATTCCACCCGAAAGCTGGTTACATGCGTGGTACGAACAAAGCAGTGCCTGATGTCCACCCCGTCAGAGGTCCTGCATTACGTGAAGCGTTAATCCGCATAGTGGAGCATATCGTAACACCAACGGATGGGCTGATTGAGCTAAACAAAGGTGACTACACATTAGAACGTGCACCATTAAAGATGGACAAGTTCCGTAAGATAGCAACTGATCCATTTTATGCTGGAATCGTCGAGATTAACCAACAGGTCAAAGTTCGCAATGAGGGTGGGGTGCATGAACCGCTCATTACACTAGAGCAACACCAGGAACTAATAAGGATATTTGAAGCAAAAAAGAAAACTCAGACTGGTCCACGCAAAAACGGCAATCCAAAATTCCCACTTAACCGCATAACCATGCACGACACCTGCTTAGAATTAAAAAACAAAGGCAAGTTCGTTGGTTTCGATCACGGGAATGGTAAAAACGCTAATCTTGTCTACGAAAAATATCGTTGTCGTTCGTGCGGATTCTATCTTACTCGTGGAGAGTTGCACCCAAAAGTTATTCAACTCTTTAACAGCAACCCTATCACCGATGCTGGCACTAAAGACCTCATTGAAGCACTCGATATTGTCTGGAAAAAGAAAGAAGCTCAAGCCAGACAAGACAGTGTCCGCATCAGTCAGAAAATAAAGCTACTCGGTAATGATATAGACAATCGTGCTATTGCAGCGATTGACCTGTCAAATATCAAAATAAAGCCTGAAATACTCGCAAACATAGAGAAAATGAAGATTCAAGTTGAAGACTTAAAAGAAGAATTGTCTGTTCTAGAGCAAAAGATGGATTCTGACAAAGATAAATTTCTCAAGTTTGCTTTTAACTTTGCTAACAATATGGGTGATAACTTTATGACCATAACAGATGAGAATCGTGAAAAGTGTAAACAAATCGTTTTCCCTGCTGGTTTTTACATGGATGCTGACAAAAATGTTTACACCCCCGAAATAAGCCCTCTCATCACCTTACAGACAAAGAAAAAGGACACCGAAGTGTCCGATAATGCTCGTATGGTGCGGGTGACGGGACTCTAACCCGTGGCCTCATCCTTGGCAAGGATGCGCTCTAAACAACTGAGCTACACCCGCAAACATCATATGATTTTAATCGACATCAGGTCAGAAATCAATTTGGTGGCTCCTCCCAGACTCGAACTGGGGACACAAGGCTCTTCAAGCCTCTGCTCTACCAACTGAGCTAAAGAGCCACACTTATCTTATATAACAGAGGTAATTTTACTTTATATATCTAATTACTGCAAGAAGATATTAGTCATCTCTGTATTGTGAATGTAAAGCTCTACTAATTTTGACTTAATAAGGCTGTAAACAATGTCATTAGTGTTCCAAAGATCTCTGTTGAAACCGCTTAACCTTGCATTGTAGTGGCAGACTACGTGATAATTAATTAACAATAATTTCCAGCAAGGAGGGCCAGCATGGGTGAATTAGTTATCTTGGAAAACGGTGGCGAAAGAACTGCAGATCTAGATGCCACTATGGCAGCGTTAGGTGAAGACGGAAAACTGCAACTCAACTTAACCCTACTGCAAACTTTCAGCTACGGAGACAACCCGCACCAGTCGGGTTATTTTTTTGAAATAGATGGTACAGACTCAAGCCTTGGCTTACAACATTTCGTACAAGTTGAAGGCAAAGCACCTAGCAAGAATAACTATTTTGATATGGCTAGAGGTCGTACAGCACTTACACGTGTAGCAGCAAGCATGGATACTAATCTTCGGACCGTTCCACTTATGGCGATAGCCATGAAACACGGTAATGCATCTGGTGCCGCCTATGGTGATGACCCAGTAGAGGCCACAAAGAAAGCAATTATGGGCTCCAATGAGGACTCTTTCGGCTCTACTTTTATGACCACCTTTCCGATAGATGAAGAGCTTGCCGAAATTATGGTTGACTACGAAAAGGGAGATTCAAAACGGCGGATTATGGATGTAGTGGCCGCCCCTAGCATAACTGAGGATGCCATAGGGATCCTCAGACGTATTAAAGGTGGCATGCGGATGCTAGTCAACCCGACTCTTGGCGAACTCAGTCGTGACACTATGTACCGAGGTCTTGAGTTACTTGGTGACGGTGAGACAATTTCTATTCAGAGCACTAACATCTTCATCCCCAATCCGACTGATCCAGACCAACACATGCAGCTTTGGGACAACCCCCTACCGACTGATTATGAAATCCCGACGGACCTACTATTTGCAGAAGGAATTGGCAGTAGCAGTAGCAGTAATACAACTACACTCGTTAAAGACCGCATGATTATTGGTAACGGTGTTGGCCAGCAAGCAAGGCACCGAGTTACCGAACTAGCTATCCGCCGCGCTTTAGTAAATGGTCACAGCACAGAAGGCGCCTCTTTCTACACAGACTCATTCTTCTTAAAAAGAGATGGTCCTGATATGCTTATCGATGCCGGTGTATTGCAAGGATTCGGTTTGCGTCGCGACGATGAAAAAGTCGGATCTGAGGCTATTTCGGCAATGCAACAAGCTGGACTTATGTTCGTTAATATACCCAACAGTGTTGGACGTGGCTTTAAACATTAGATTTATTAAATATATATAGGAGAAATCATGGCACAATTAGAACTTTCACCATCACAAGAGGCAATCGATATAGGAGCACAACAGCTTGCCGAAAATGAATACCCAGGTCGCGTACTAATTACGGGGCTAAATACAACTGGCGACACAGCGCTTCAACTATATGCCTTGATGGGTCGAAGCCCAGGTTCTAGGCTTAGGGAGTTTGTTCCAGAGGGTGTATCAATTCGAACAACCGCACCAGGCAAAACTGCTGAGGAAATGGCGGCAACAAAAAACTCTGAACTTATTTACTACAGAGCCTTTAATAGTAGGGATGGCGTACATGTGGCGACAAACGGAGCCCAGACTGATCCTATACTAGAAAGTATTCTTGGTGGCATGAGTCTTGATGAGGCTACCAGATCTGCCCCAGACGTTGATGGCGGCGTTGATGGCGGCGGGGAACCTTTACCTCCGATAAAGCTATCTTGGTTTGAACCCGATTTTCCTAATTCTACTGCTAGAATTAACAGCGTTGTAGATAAACATAATAATGGTGCGGCATACATTGGGCTGTCTATTGTCCGAAAAGATCCATTAACTGGTGGCCCAGCTTATTCAACTTATGAAGCTCTAGCTGAGTCATTAAGACCAGGCGTTGGCTATGGTATCCAAACTTATAAAGGCAATGGTGACCCCCTCCCAACTTTCGACCAAGATCCATATGCCTATCCATTGGGCAGAGGTATTGAAGACACGACAGAGGATTTTTGGAATAGGCTTAATCCCGCTACTAGAGTAGCTGCCGTCGTTCGAGGCATCGACCTTATTAGTGGTCAATTAACAGAACCATACATCATAAACTCTCAAGCGGCTTAGTGTCAGTCCTTACTAGCTAGCTAAATCTAGCGTGTAATAGTTCTGCTGCCTTAATACCGCTAGTTATAGCTCCTTCGACATAAGGGCCACCAATATAGTCACCGGCAAAGACCAGTCGCTTACTGCTCTTATTTTCTCCCTCGGTAAATTTCTTTAATTTCTTGAAATAGCTGACTGAAAGTTCTGGTAATGCTTCGTTCCATCTTTGGATATAAACGCTTTGCGGTTTGCTATTGATCCCTAGCTTTTCTATGG
>DAIQON010000018.1:0-21063 GCA_036787835.1 Candidatus Saccharimonadota bacterium
TTCACTCCTTTCTAGTTTAGTGAATGTGTCCAAGATGTATGGTGGCTCAATAAAGTTAAAATGTATATGCTTGTCGTACATATATAAACATGTAATGATAGGTTATATGGAACAGAGTAGAGCACAAAAAATTATTGCCATAGGCGGTCCTTGCACCGGTGATATTAGAGACTGCGAGATAATGCGCTCTGCTATCATATTGCAAACTGCTGTTAGCGGAAGTCCTGAAGTGCAGGATTTTAGACGAGAACTGGCAAGAGCTGCCTGTGAGGAGTGTTGTGATGTCTATTTGTCCGACGTAACTAAAGCTTCGTCTGGCCCATCCAATCCGGATGATGAGGCAGAACCATTACCTCCGCCTCCTGTGCATGTTTGGGGGCCAAAATTTGCATCCCATTTCTGGAAGGAGCCGAAAAAACGGACTAGTGTTGGTTGGGGAAACCATTAACATCTTTTAGTGCTGATATAATATTATTGTGAATAACATTGAACCTAGAGTTTTTATACAAAGATTAATAATCGAAGCACATTTTAAAAAGAACCTAACCAGTGACAGTATAAAGCAATACTTAAACACCCTGTCGCAAATTACTGGTATGACAGTATTCGCTGGTCCATACTGCTGGCCGCCTGACGAAAGATCACATCCCGAAGTTCAATTAGTTGATCTAAATGGATTTATTACCTGGAAGGAGTCAGGCTGCCACGTCTACGCTTTTTCTGAAACTAAGTTTTTTACCTCAGACGTATACACTTGTAAGCCATTTGACTCAAAAAAGGTAATTGATTTTACTCGAGTCTTTATTGAATCTGACGATTTAGTATTCGAAACGCCTTAGCTTAGTTGATAGTTATATAGTTAAGTGACACAATATATGCATCATGCCTGAAACTTTACCTCCTTCTTACAGGGAAGTGCCACAACTTATTGATACAGATCTAACTAGTTCCGAGTCTGTAAATGCAGCAACTCAAAGACTGGAGGCCATACTACTAGGCACGCCAGCAAACCCGGCTGAAGACGTAGTATCGATTTTTGGGCAAGACGCTATAGACAGGGCTAACGCTCTGTATGAAACATATGAAACTAACCTTGAGCTTAGCTTTGCAGACAGACTTCTTCGTGGTGATGCTGAAACTGAAGATTACCCACTATTTGAACGTTTTAAGCGATTGATAGAAAAGGAAGTTGAACTTAGGGGTATTGGTCCTAGCGATAAAGTTCTTTTTATTGGTAGCGGCCCATTTCCAATATCACCAATTTTAATTCACCAACTATCTGGTGGTGCGAGCGTCGATTGCTTTGATTTCTCAGACGAGGCTATTGAAGTATCTACTATGGTCCTTGAGAAAATTGGTTTGGCAGACAGTATAAAAGTTACAAATATAGCGGCTCACGAAGCTAGACTACCTTCAATCAGCACCCCGGGAGAGATGGGGTTGTACGGAACCGTATTTGTTGCTCTACTAACTCAACCCAAATCCGCAATTTTAAGCCATGTATGGCGCTCAATCACTCCAGGAGAAAAAATTGTAATGAGGAAATCAGAGGGAAATAGGCAGATACTCTATAAGGGTATATCCGATACTGCGCTTGATTGGTTAACGGGAGACAACGCAACTCCACGACCGCTTAAAGTGGTTGGCGAATATCATGCCGGGGTAGACGACACAATATCAGGCAATATTCTTGAAACCGACTTCTTACCAAATATTCTTAGGTTATAGCTCTAGCTTTTAACTAGCTCGACTTTTTTTGAACTGCTGAGATTGTTCTAGGTTATGCTTGGCTATCTTGTTAAATGGTATATCAAAATACTCTGCTAAAACTGCTGCGTAGTAAAGAACGTCACCCAGCCGCTTTTGCAATTCTTGTATATCGTCATCGGTCAGCTTTCCGTCGTTATCACGAATAGCTTTTTTTACTAGGTTGGCTATAATCCCAGCTTCACCGCTCAAACCGAGTGATCGATGCGCCAAGGCAGCAACGCCTTTTCACTAATCGCAACGCTCTCAAGAGCTAGTTTCTGATACTCGTCAAAATCCATAGTACTTTTATTATATGCCACAAGAGAAGAACTCGAAATAAATAGGTCTTAAACTAAACTTCAACTAGCCCCCGAGTCAAGCTAAATACCGTATTGAGGTAGCCGGTTAAATGGCCAGAAGCCATACCAGATTCTCTGTTGGCCGTTTCGACGCCTGTGTGAAGCTCGCCTGTTATATCAACTCTTCGAAAATCACCAATAACATCTCGGTTAAACTCTAGATATTCTTCGGTCGTTAAACAAGGTAGATAAATATGAACTCCATCTCGAGCTGAAATAAATGGGTCATCATCAAATATCTTTAAAAAGGCATATCTATTCTTATTTATTCCAAATCGATATGGCCAGTTACGTTCTTCAAGCTGAATCGCTGAAGGCTCAGACGAACCGTTTTCATTATGAGTAACAGCTTGAAACTTAACAAAGCTGTGCTTCTTCTGAAGCACTTTTAAGGAGTTTTGCTGGTGAGATCTAGGTTCACTTCCAGTCTGCATAATTAAGTCAGACATTGCTAGCCTGACATCTACATTGATTAGTTCTTCAAGTTCAGCATAGCTTTCTAAAACAGGGTCGGCACTACTTAGATTAATAAACTCAGTAAGTACTTGTTGAGCTTCCTCCGGTGTATGCCAAAATTGTGCACTTCCCATAGTTGAGGGCTATTGTATGGGCATAGATTGCTCAATGCAAGCATTAGTTTGATTGCTAAAGCAACAAATATTATTGATTAGTGCCGTGCATTGCTAGTAGGTCCTGAACAAGCATCAATTCAATATCGCCCTTTTCGTTACCGGTAATAATGAGCGTGTCATCCAAAACCATTGGACTTTCGTCGAGCATTATTCGACAAGATTCACAGGGATGAAGTGTCGGTGTATGGATATGGTTTACATCACCGAAGTCTGATGGGCCATAGATTGCGAGTGCTATAACTCTATCTAAGCCTCTTTCCCTAGCTTTTTCTAAAACATCGAATTCTGCACAGCGTTTATCCACGGTCGGATCAGGCTTATAGTTTGCTCCAAATAGATATGCAGCCCTAGGCTCAGTAGTCGATATCGCATAGGCGGATGCCCCAACCTTAAAATCTCTATACGATACGGCTCTTTCATCTGCTGCCTGTCTGGCTAAATCAATAAAGCGCGGAATCTGATTGTAAGCAACTGCTTCAGGTGAGGTAACACCAAGTATGCCTGAAAACGCATATCTAAAATCAATCTCAATATCATGAATCGGGCCAGCATACTGTGCTTTAAGCTCACGGTTTGCGGCTTCACTTAATAGGTCGAAGTGATCAGGTTCTCGTGATTCCCTAATCTCGACGTAATGACCATTTATTAACACTAAGTCTGGGGTAATGTACTCTATAGACATACTAATATTATATAATAAAATAAACTTGTCAGCAACCATCCATAGTTATATGAACCAAGTGATAAACTGTAGGTAATGAAGCGAATACTATATATGGCAACTACCCTAAACGGTCTAATTGCTGGTGAAGACGACACAACTGGCTGGATTTCAGAAGGTGAATGGAATAGCTATAGTCAGCAAGTTCGTGACGCAGGCTGTATGATAATTGGTCGTCGGACTTATGAAATCCTTACCACCCAACCAGAATTCTCTGAGTTTGCTGAAGTGACAGTTGTCGTAGTTACGAGTTCTGACCTGAATTTATTAAGTACTAAACATTCTACAGCCCGTTCACCAGCTGAAGCCTTAGAAAAACTAAAAGATAACGAGCGAGTCATTATTGCTGGCGGCGGCATTTTAAACGGATCATTTCTAGCCGAGGGTCTGATTGATGAGATATATCTAGATATTGAACCATTTGTTATGGGTAAGGGCGTTCAGCTTTTTAGTGATCATGATTTTCAGGCTAATCTAGAGCTTATTGAAGTGAATAAACTATCCAGCAGTGAAGTTCAACTTCATTATAAAATCGTCCGGTAATTTAAAGATACAATCACCAGTTGGTTAGCTAAGGCTTGTTTTGTATTTCAATTCGTCTTATAAGGTCGTCTTTAACGCTAATAAATTCCAACCCAGTTGATTTGATGTTTTCGCCACTTTGCTGCTTTGCCTTAAAGTCATAATCAACAACTATAGTCCCGTGAGCAAGCGTTTTTAGCGAGTTTATTGACCAGTTTAAGGTATTAAATTTTGCATGGAATTCTCGTTGCATCTTTATGATATTTATTTTGCCAAAGTACTTACCCGCATTCTGTGAGATATAGATAGTTGTATCGCTAAGTAGTTTTTCTATTTCTTTAAAATCACTAATATTCGATAGCTTAAAATAGCGTTTTACAATTTCTAAATCAGTCATAACCTTACTATAGCAAAAGTTATTCGTATTACCCCTGTGTTTAAGGCGTCTATTTAGGTCAAGATGCTTAGCATATAGAAAATATCAAATTGCTACTGCTTGCAATCGGTCTACATATGTTTAAGAATACTTGAATGAGCATAGCTACTGTTGAGAGCGGACATAACCAGCATGATCCAATAAGAGATTTTTTAAGTGAGGCTCCATCCGATAATATTTGGCATCAGTCAACTATAACCGAGAGGAGCAGTAGCCTCTTTATTGAAGCCCTAAATCTAGCACAAAGATTACCTAGTAGTTCTAGTGTAGTAGAGGCAGACGGTGTACCAAGTCTCGTAGTAGTATCAGATGAAATTGCCTATAAAACACCTGCTAACGGTGAGGGATATATATGGTTAGAGACGACGTTCCCGACATCACCTATCGGAAGCTTAGCCGTAGGCGAGGGAACTGAAGTCGTACTAATGGCGGGCGCCCTCTCAGTTCCAGATAAATGGATCCTAGCTTTAACTAGAGATGGTATATTTCGCAATTCTTTTGGCAGTCGAACACCAGCTGATCATGCCGACATAAACTTTTTTGACAGGATCATACTACACAGGGTTAAAGGAGGCGTGTTTCCTAAAAAGAAACCGTAGACGACTATTTGCTAAGAGAGCGTTTCGTCAATCCAGTTTCTGAGTTCAACGTTTAAATCGTCGGGGAGAGTAAACGTTATCATTGGTACTTCCTCAGTAGATGTTTTACGAACATCGTCCATGAGTGCATCCTTGTGCCTATCCGTTGTATAGGTAGTAATCGTAATATAGTCTGAATCTTGGACCTTGCCCTTCCAGAGGAATCTGGCAGGCTGTTTTATAAATTGTCCACCGGTAGCAAGCTTTTTTTCAAGTAACGAATTTAATATGGCGTCTGCTTGCTCCTGGGTTTCAGCGCTTATTTTGACTTGATAATAAAGGCCCATAGGTTAATGATAGCTCATGTGCTTGGATGAGTATACTGACCTGGTACAATAATATTAATGATTGAGAATATTTATCCCGACGATTGGAAGCAAACACGAGGGTTTTATACTCCGGCTAAGAAAATTGATCTGGGAAATGCATATTTAATATTTGTATCTGGTCAACAAGTAGGTAAGAATGAAAATGACGAAGCAATAACTAATGACATTGAAGAGCAGACTGAACTTGTTTTCAAAGCACTTGAGAAAACTCTGAATGCAGCAGGTGCATCTATTGACGATGTAGTAAAAGCTCAAATATTTTTAACTGACATAGCTGATTTTACTAAAGTCTCGGCTATTAGGGATAAGTGGTTTGCTAATAGTAAGCCCGTAAGTACGCTGGTTGAGGTCAACGCAATGACGCGTAAGGGTGCAAAAATCGAAATAGAGCTTACAGCTGTCATAAAGAAATAGACTAATGGTTGCCTAGATAGGGTTAATACAATAACATAGTTGCAATGACAGTAAGAGCAGAGAGATCAATCTGGCATAGACGTGCCAGAAGGTCAATGGTAACTGGCCGTTCAAGTGATTGGTATAACCAGCTTTTTGATATATCACCCGATGAACGAATCTTAGATATTGGCTCAGGAAAAAGTTCGCACGCACAAAAAAATGTAGTACGTCTGGATTATTTATATAGTGGGCATACGCCTACCAGCGGCAATAATGTGGCGGCACTTTTTCAGGAATTACCATTTGCTGATCAGACCTTTGATCGGGTTATTGCCAGTCAGTCGTTAATTAAAGTTAAAAAAGGTGCAGTACAAGCGATTGCTGAAATACTGCGTGTAACTAGACAGGAGGGATACCTAGAGGCATATCCTGTTGGTGTTGGGTCTAGGCAAACCGCAAGAGATATTGAAATTTCACAAAATATTGAAAGAAAACAACACGTAAAGCGTATAGAGCGATTAGGTGTTCCAATTACTGGGGGTGCCGCCGCGGGACTCGTTGGATATTTTGCAAGTGAGGTTGTGGTACACGGTATGCCTATCTGGGGCTCTGCATTAATCGGGCTTGCATCAGGTATGAGTACAGCTTACGTAGGTTTAAACGGATATTCATTTGGCTTAAGTATCCAAAGACCCGAGTTAGCTGATAGCGAAGCGAGAATAGGGCTCGTTAGAGACATTGTCCAAGCCTATGACATTACCGCAGCTCATTAGCAAGAATCTTTGCATGCGATTTAAGGTCATGAACTCTTAGGTACTTAGCACCGTGAGCTATGGCAATTCTCCCGGCCTCAATATTAGGTTCAGTTTCCATTCTCTGATCACCCAAGAACCGCTTTCTGGAATAGCCTATCATGACATCATATTCAGGAACGAGCTCAGCAAACTTTAATAGTTCTTTATTTAACTCTGGAGTTTTACCAAAACCAATGCCAGGATCCAGAATAATATTATCTCTCGGTAACCCCTTATTTTGAAGCAACTTTGCTTTTTCTAGTAATTCGTCTTTTACTTGATCTACTCGTGAAACCGGCTGCGTTTTATGTGCTTGTTGAATAGGCATATTCGGCAAGTGACTAATAATAACGATTGCCTTTAGATTACAAACTGTTTCTACCATTCTCGGGTTATTGAGCCCTGTGACATCATTAACAATAACTGGTGCTATTTCAAACGCTTTTAAAATAGTACTAGGATGGTAGCTATCAAGCGAAATCTTTCCAGGATACTTTGGGATAAGGACTCTAAGAACTGGTTCTAGGCGTTCCCATTCTTCGCTATCTGTAAGTGCCACGGCATTAGGACGGGTTGATTCTGCTCCAATATCAACTAGTGAAGCGCCTTCATCAAAAAGTCTGTCAGCCTGACTAACAGCTGCAGCAGGTTCGTTGTAGAGGCCACCATCACTAAAACTATCAGGCGTTATGTTTAGAATTCCGACTAACTTAACCATTATATTATAATAACAAAGATCAAAACAAAAACGACCTGGGTAGGTCGTTTAAGCTATCTAGCAAGGCTAGCCAACATTACATAGGTAATGCTTCATAAACACACACAGCGCCGTCTTTTGTTGATGTAAGCGGGCAGCCCTTGGCCATATCAATAGCTTCGTCGATACTTGCTGCTGATACAATAGAATAACCTGTAACAGGCATCTCTTTAACAGGCATTACGCCGCCATGATGTACAGCTTGACCACCATCATTGAATGGGTTGCCAGCGTCAACTAACTTATCTGCCAACTCACCAAACCACTTGCCCCATTCCTCATTACTGCCTCCATCGGATTCAGTACCGGCATAGTAGATGTAGACGTACTTTCCCATTATTTTATATCTCCTTTCGACTCAGTATTGAGTCATTAATTATTAACTTAAACAAACACTCCAAGATCACTCTTGCATCCTGGAAATGTAGTTCTCCAGAGTTGAGTTGTCACTATTCCACCCAGTTTGGTATTGTGAAATCCAATTCTGCACCAACCCCAAAGTACCACTATTGAGTGCTACGAAGTTTGTGCGGCCAGCCTTTTTACGCGTAATAAGCTTGGCATCTTCCAGAATTCGTATGTGTTTGTGAATTGCTGGCAGGGAAAGTTCTTGGTGCCTGGCTAACTGCCCAACCGTTGCTGGCTGAAGTGATAGCTCATGAATGATGCCTCGACGTTTTTGATTTGCTAAGCTGTCGAGTATAGAATCTAGGACTGGAGAATCATACGGGATATTCATAATAGTTAACCTATAAGTTAACTATACAGCCGACCTTTAATTGAGTCAAGGTCACCGTATAACCACACTAAGCATATTCCATTACTGTAGTTAAAATACTACGCTACTGCTGTATCCGGGTACGGCTTCTTCTATAGCGTGACGATGTCTGCGTGATCCGTGGATATTTGTAAGGCCACCCACCACGAAGGCTAATGTACCACCGGCAATTACCTTACCAATCGTCGGATCCATCGAATAATTCAAAACAAAGGCGCTCATTACGGCAAGCATATCTACACCAGCACCGACACCCATAATGATGTCGCCAGCTATTTCCTCACGATTTAAATGTAATTCTGTAGGTGCGCGTTGCTCTAAGTCTTCCATATTGTCATTATAGACTTAATACGTTTCAAGTCTATAATCTATCTTTTTTTTTGGATTTATGCCCCAAATAAATAGCAATAACTACTACTGCATTGGCTACAAAGATATAAAATGGATAGATTGCCAGTGTAGCGTTAAACTTTCCGATTGAACCAATCGCCAGAAGACTTGCAATACAGACCAGTACCCACATTGTATAGGTTTCTGTATCTGGATGCTCATAAGTCTTCCAGGCAGTAAGCCCAGCGCCTATAGCATCTATGCACATAGCAATTATTAGGGCGTAGAGTGCATTATTTGTGAAATACCAGACAATTAGGCCCAATCCTGCCACAATTAGTGCAAGAGTATCTCGTTTTCTTATGCCACCCAATCCAAATCGTATAGCTAGTCCAAATATGACAAAAGCCCCTATACTATCCAGTCCAGTAAACCATAATGACTGGGTTGCACCTTTTGATAACTGTGAGAAGAAAGCAATGCCTGCTAGAACGCACCAAATCAGCCAAGATGCTCGTTCTGGTTTAACGTTTTTAGCTAATATATCTTTGGTGTAGGGTATGTAGCTAATTAGGGCTAATAGTCCCGATATTATACCTATGGCTTTAAGCATGAGTTAACTATAACAAATATCTCGTACATCTAATCTTTCTTTTAGAATAAACATTCTGGAAGGGCTGATACATAAATAAATCAACAAACATACCCAAACTAAAACACCGCTTTTCAGGCGGTGTTTTTATTATTCAAGTATAGACGTATTGTGGGGCCGTAGTTATTTCTATATCAACAACCGTCAGAATGGTAAGCTATAACAATGGCAAGCAAGCTAAAACTGATCCTAGTAATTAGTATTCTTGCATCTTTCATAGTTTCAGCAATTGGGATTAGAAATCAAACTAAAAAATCTTAACGTATTGGTGATCTGCTGTAATGGCTATATCGATCAAACCTATAGTTATAAGCTAAGTATTCATCTTTATTCCGACTATAGCCGTATCACTATAAAATGTTGTGTGTTGTCTTGAATACGTAATAGGTGTTATATCGACGATTGGTAAGGTAGCAAAACTAAGTTCTGGCACCCCATCAGGGTCTGTAGCCAACCTATGAAAAAATGCTTCCGCAACTGGTGGAGTATATTGTTCAATTACAATGAATTTGCCGCCACCGATTAGTACTCGACTTGCTTCTCTAGCTATACGTTGCTTGTATGAGTATTGAGTGCTATCAAGACCACCATTAAGCTCGGCTAATCCTGAAGTGTCATAGTCGTCTACCATAAGTGTTTGCAGGCCATACACCATGCCAAGCGTTCTTTTATCTATTCCAAGAGCAGGATCACCAAATACATTTCTAGCTAGGACAATGTCAACACTTGAGTCCGGCAAGTCGAGCCTAGTGGCATCTGACCCAAACATCGGCGTGAATTCGGGATGTCTTTCAGCAGATTCTGTAAGAGCATCACGGTCTCTGTCGACTATAAAGTGTGGGTCAGCACCATCAAAAAATGGCCCAGGTGACTTACCGCTACCAATTTCTACAACTATCATTGGTACTATTATATCATAAATAATGTAAATAAGCAACAATGTAGGGTTATAGTTATAAACTTCCTAACTAGGGTCTTGGAATTCTCTAGCCAATCGCCCAGGCAGCCAATTAGAATTTCCCAAAGGATCAGGATTAAGCTTGTCTCTTAGTCTTAGTGCAGCGTCATCTATCGCAGTCCTATCTGGAATTATTCCAGAGTTAAGTCCTCTCCACACAGCTATAAATAACTCGGTAGCTGCTGCCTCTATTTCCTTCGCTCGTTCAATATCATAAGCTTTTGGTCTATCCAACTTAAATGGAGTACCAGACTGCATAGCACGTAATCGTACAACACTCCACAGGGTAATTTTTCCATAGAGCCTGCCATTGGGATCTTCATCTTGAAGTAATGGATCATAACGCTCTCTTAGATCATTATATTTAGGGTCAAGCCATCCAGTTTCAAAGAATTCCTTAAACCCTTCTTCCAGCTCTCGATCAAAACCAATATCTATTCCGTCATACTCTGCAAGAATATCTGGGTCTACCCAATTAGTGAATTCATTATCATTTGCTGTCATGTTTAACAAGAATAGGGAATTAACTTATATAGAGCAAGCGTAACCTTAATGTAAGGCTAACGGTCATGGCTATATCTGCCAAGCCAAAACTTACCCAAGTTCAAGTATAGGGAATTTATATACGACTTCTATACCACTAGGTGTAGAAACTTCACCAACTTCCTCCAAGTCTGTACCCATTCTATGGGCAAGCTGTTCAAACATACGATAGCTGTATATATTGTCTGGCTCTATAGTCCCACTGAAAGCTGTAGCACCTGCAAGTCTTGCAGATTCTACCATGCGATCTTGGAGCTGTTCACGCAAACCACTCCCTCTATACTCTGGCTTTACGCCAAGTTGCCAACCAAACCACTCTAATTCTGCAGTTGTATTTACTGGATTGCTTGTCGCAAACGCCACGATGTTATTAGTTTCTGGCTCATTGGCTAGAAAGCAGGAATTTCCAAAACTTCTGAATAAATTCCAATACGTATACCAAGTGTGTTGAGTTAGTGGCGGTAAGTCAGCCACTAGGTCGTATATGGCGTACGTATCACTGGGATTAATCTCTCGAATTGTGGTCTCGCTTAGCGAATGCATAAAGCGATTATAAAATAATATATATAGATATGCAAATTTATAGGACCACGCTAAGCGTTATCTATACTATAATTCTACCGATGGAGCCTCAACCTGAACTTGGCCACTGAATCCGATCCCAGCTAATTCTTTCAACGATGCCACTTCTACCAATCTACGTTGCAGCAACTCAGCTACATAGGGAGACAATTGCACATCTGTTCTTACCGGTCGGCCGATAGTTACAATTCCAGGTATATTATGTTCAGCAGGTGAGACAATTCTAGTCATACATTAATAATCTATCTTTAGGTCAAAAATCACAAGCATTAGCGTATTGGAAGGTCACAATCAACGCTATATCGACTAGTGATTATTTAGTATTTAAAGAAACTAACAATAATAGTTACGAAAACAGCAAAACCTAGAAACCTTCTAAAGTAATTAGAACCTTTGGTAATCTCAAGAAAGGCCCAGGTAAAAAGAAAAGCAGTACCAATGTCTTGAAGAGAGTTCTTGATATGACCTTGATGTAATAAATGGGTAATTAGCTCTATTAGAATCCAACAAGATAAAGCAAGGTTAGGGGATTGAATTATTACAATATGTCCCTCTTTGTCCTTGAAGACTCCTTGGGTTAACTTACTTATACTTTTCATCCTCATAGAATAGCAGAGCTATGCTAAAACGTAGTCAACCTCGGGTGGTGGCTATATGTAACCTGTCTAATGATATGATCTATACATGCCTGTAATCTATCTAGCCTTAGGGTCCAATGTTGGTGATAGTAATAAATACATTGATGAAACAATGGGGTTATTAAAAAGCAAACTCACAGACATTCAAGAAGCACCAAGGTATAGATCAAAAGCTTGGGGTTATACTGAGCAAACAGATTTTGTAAATACTGCCATTAGGGCTAATACGGACTTAAAGCCTCATGCCTTACTTGTCTTTGTTAAGGCCACAGAAGATGAAGTTGGTCGTATTAAGCGTTTTCGCTGGGGCCCTAGAGAAATAGATATTGACATTATCTTCTACGAAAACAGGGTAGTTAGTGAGCCCAACCTACATATACCGCATGCTAGGTTTAAAGAAAGAGACTTTGTGCTAAAACCCCTGAACGACTTGTCCCCTCAAATGGTTGACCCTATATCAAAAAAGACAATTGCTACTTTACTGAGTGAGCTACCTCCCTCAGAGCTATCTGTTATTAGTGTTATTGATTAGTCCTTTTATCTATGTTTAAAGATAATCCTATTGGAGGGCCACAGTCGATGATATATCTACTAAGATAAGAATCTGTACCTACGATGCATCTATGGATTTATTTGCTCGCTAAAAACAACAATGCGCTCATTGAATAAATTAGTCCCAGGGATAACATCACCATCACAAGAAATTAAGTTAAGGCCAGGTGTTCCGTTAACAACCGAAGTCATCGCCGAAGTCATATTAACGTTACCGGATGGGTAGACTACAGCCTTAACTACTTTGTAAGTAAATACCGTCCTATCACCTCTAACGATTTGCAGGACGTCTCCAGCTACTAGATCTTTGAGTCCATAAAACACGCCGTGAGCTGTCCAACTAGATATATGACCATCAATGAGCATTGCTCCAGGTTGTCCTGGTTCAGCAGATTCGTTATACCAATCGGTGTCATAAATGTTATTGGGGGTTGCTAGGGCTCCTGAAGCATTAACACCGACCGAGAAGACTCTAGCGTCGACGCCAAGACGTGGGATTTTTAAATATCTCGGCAAATTAGGGGCGACTACATAGTTGGCGACAGTTGCTGAGCTGGGTTTAACTGTACTTAGGGCCGATGTCTGCCCGCCGGACTTAGCAGCATTATTAGCCTGTGCAGTTAGCTTATTAGCTTGAGTTACCGCTATATGGTTTGCACGAAGACCAGCCAGACTTACATATCCACCAATTAATATTAATGTTATTGCTAATATTGTTAGCCCAAACTGTAGTTTGCTTTTGTAAGTTGAGCGTAGTCTTTTTTTGAGTTTTGCAACTATACTTACTTTTGGCACGACTGTGCTAGATTTACTGTCATCGTATGCCGATAATGTATTTATGACATGCACTCTGGGGAGTTCTTGTGTGTGGCTTAGACTTGGAATAGCTGAGGAATTTGGAGCAGTGGAGGTTGAACTCGTAGTGTCCCTTGTTAATAAGAGCCCTCTTGCTTGCTTTACATCAGATAGTAGTTCTGGCCTCGTTCGAACAATCGGACGTCTTATATAACCCGGGTTATTAAAGTTGTTACGTAGTCTAGAGCGAAGTATTTGGCTGTCCAGTTTAGCGTAGGCACGAGGTTCCATGACTCAGTACGGTCTTATCGTTTCTTTGATGTGGCCGGGCTCTTAATCTTACGAGATATAACATATATACCGCCAGCCATCATGAGAGTACCCACTAGAGGAAGTCCTACATGAGAATTTATTAGACCAAAACCTGTGTCAGGTGTTTTTGGAACACTTACAACTGTTAAAACAACGTCGTTACCCGTCCCGCCAACATATGATATTTTAAAGACATATCCACTAACAGTAATCTCTGAGCCTTCTGGTAAACCAGAAAATGTGTCTTTAACTGCACTACTTCCTTCATTGTTAATGATTTCGAAGGTTTGACCAGCTGTTGGCTTGAAGCCATTTACAATCGATAGCTGTAGGATGCCTTGGTTTGGCGGAGTGTTACCGTCATCAAGTGTCACGGTTCCAGTTACATCTAACTGATCATAACCAGAACAAGCTGTGGTACCGCCGATTTCGGCTTGGTAAGTACCTCCTACGCCTAGGTTGCCGCTAGTTGTTAGACATCCTGGACTATGGCCGGGGGCAACAATGCCACCTTGGGCCACCCAAAGATTGCCAACTGTTCCTAAGCCTTTAATGGTACCGCCATTTTCTACATATGTATCACCACGAACTCCGTCAATAACATAGGTCTGATTTGTTCCGACTGTTACTGTTAAGCTTGGCTGGTTATCACCTGAAGCTAAGGTAATGGTTTGCAGTGGGGCAGTTTCGGAACCGTTTGGTGTTTGTGAAGTATTATTGGAGGAATTAATAGTCAAGGTTCCAGGAGCTCCTGGAACTACTGTAAGAGTATAGTTTCCAGTTAGTCCTCCTGTAACTGCAAGGTTGTAGTCACTACTAGAGGGGTTAGCCGTTGTATTACCCAGTAGAGTTATGTTTCCTGATAGGGTAGCTGTATATGCGGTGACTGGTCCACCACCACCCGAACAGCCTGATGGACTGGTGTCGGGACCATCTGCCATAATAGCTCCGCTACTGCTCATTCCGGTTCCAGATATTGTAAGCGGTTGTGCAAACGTAGTGTTAGCGGAAATGCCGTACGCTATTCCTGCACCCGAGGCAACAGTTACGCCGCTAGAACCAGTACCCAGTGACTGACTGTTGTTCACCTGTAATTGCCCGCTATTTACGTTGATAGCTCCGGAGTAGCTTGGGCTAGCTGAATTTAAGACCAGGCGCCATGCACTGTTATCATTTAGCGTTCCACTACCAGTTAAGGCCGATAATACAGACACACCACTACAGGTCGAGGAATCACTGACAGTAAGAGTATTACTACCTAAGGCTAGTGTGTGTGAAGTCGAAAGCGTTTGATCGCCTATGATTAGGTTGCTACTGTTGCTGATAGCGAATGTTTGGCTAGCACCGAGTGTCACATCAAGATTAAGATCAGTGTACATGAATGAGGACTGTGTAATACCTCCGGTGATGGTTAAGGCGTTACCGGTTACAGTGAAGCCGTAGCTAGTGTTACTGCCTGAGAAAGTCATACTTCCGACAGTCAAACCAGTAATATCATTAGTAAGGGTCTGTGATGCAGACAAACTAGTCGTGTCAAATACTAAATTATCTCCGTCACCTGGTTGAGGAGCGGCGCTATTACAACCAGTCCAGTTACCTGCGGTATTAAAGTTATTGTTAGTCGCCCCTGTCCAGGTACAGGTATATGGTGCCGCAGCAAAAGCTGTACCGGCAAAAGTAACAGATAATAAAGCGCTAAAGCTCAACACTAGTGCTGAGCCTAAACTACCAAGTCTCTTAAGTTTCATTTTATTTTTATCCTTTTTATTGTTTTTGGATGTTCTCTATCTGAGTATAGATTAAGTTTGTTGTAATACAAATAGTTTTCCACAGGCTTCTTGAAAGATTCAAACCCGTAATTGCCGAAACCACAACTACATTTTCTCTGCCCCAGTTTTTCAATAATTAACCACAACCATATTTGAGGTCCATTGTATAATTAAGTTCGACAAAAATTGTAGGGAGTTATGGGCTGTTTATTGCTAACTTTAGTTGATACTAGCAGGCGTAGTCTTGGTCGGTCTTTCCGCTAAATTGAATAAGCCATGTTGCCCCGCCAGTAAATTGATGTCCAGTACAGTATGTTTTAGCTTGACTGGCTGTTTTCCATGTAGTAGCCCCCCAAGAAGGCCAGTTATTTAACCAGGTTCCCGTTATGCTATTCCATTGCGCAGTAGTACTGTAAGCTCCAACGGTAATTGCTCCACTTGCTGCCAGCGCGTCATGTTCACCTTGCAAACTATTTTGATTCTGTACGGCATTATTCGACCAGGTATTAGTAGTTTCTATATCTAACCACCATGTTGATGAATGTGCTCCAATACTTGAAGCCGCATTATAGGCGTACAATCCAGCGTTATAGCCATAGTTATAGGCTAAACAGTTATTGTCGCCAACTGCACAGATGTGGGGGCTAGCAGAGTTAATGTGACTTGAGCTACTATCCCAACCAGTGTTTACATAAAGACTGAGATTTTTGTAGTTTGCTGCTTCCTTAGCTAGGCAAGGGCTAGTTGAGTAACCTAAACCATCTGTTACGCCCACTATACCAAAAGCCGAGCTAGTTATCTTGGAATTACAGTTAGGCCAAGAAATATCACTACCAACTGCACCTGATACATATATGCCTTGTGCAAATACTGAACCTCCAAATAGAACAATGGCTGCTAATGCGGAGGTAATAATTACAGGTAGTTTCAACTTCATATGACTATATATTAACACTACTCTCAATAAGCCTATGACTTAATAGCATAACAGGCTTCAACTTTTTAACAGATACGAATTAATACCTAAAAACAATAATTTTAACGTAGAGACTAATTCATATCTGTTGGCAAATATGGAGACCACAGTGATGATTGCATCTACTAGGCTATTCAATGGGGATTATTACAAATTGAGCTAATAAAGTACCAAGTTCTCCAGGCTCAAGAGACCTTTTGTCAATAAAGGCAACTCCTGCTTCCTTAGCCTCTGGCTGGATAGAACGATCAGCACTAAGCACCACAGCTGGGATCCTGGCTTCTCGGGCTGCATCGATTACTTGTCTCCAATCACCATTCAAACCATCAGAAAAAATAACTGAAACCACCTCATCTAGTTCTGTAGCTCGTTCAAGTCTATCAACTACGCTTTTGGCATCACCAAATGCCTCAATATCTTCTGCTTTAATACCAGCTAATCGAGCTTGGCGGGGAAAAGCTCGTTGCAATACCTCATCATCATCTACAAAGAATACTTTTCCGTGTGATCTTTCAACCATAGTAACAATATAATCTACTCAAAAGTAATTAGTGTCAACTCAATTAATGCGCACCTATATACTTGACGTTACCATAACAACTCTATTTGACAATACAGTGTACCTAAACATGCACCCCTTAGAATAAATACTTTCTCATTTGCTCAGGAGTAAGATTGCCGCCACAAATCACAGATGCTACACGTTTATTTCGAAAAAAGTCCTTATTGCTAAGAATTGCCGCAACTCCACAAGCGCCGGACGGCTCAGTTACTATTCCTGCTGATTCGAATAGTAGTTTCATTCCTGCTATTAGTGCCTCATCACTTACCCTTAACACATCATCAACCGTACTTTTCATATCTTCTAATACTTCCGGTATAGGGATTCGTCCCGCGATGCCATCGGCGATAGTATTTATAGTTGTGTGTTCAATAACTTTACCTTGACGCCATGATTCTTCCATTGCGGGCGCCCCTTCCGCTACAATACCAATTACTAAGGTCTCTGGACTCTTTGCCTTAATCCACGTTCCTATTCCAGTGAGCATTGCCCCACCACCTAGCGCAACAAGCATTATATCTAGCTTGTCGGGCCAATTTAATAACTCTTTACCTATTGTGCCAGCTCCTTCACACGTCGCCACCTCAAGACTATCTTTAATTAGAGTAAGATTTTCTTGAACAGCTACACGTTCCGCTTCATCTCCCGCATCATCTAAATCCCCAGCAACTAACCGTACCTCTGCTCCAAAGGAACGCATCATTTGAATTTTGAGTGGGTTTGCATTTTTACTTGCGTATACAATAAGAGGAATTCCTTGTGTACGACAGGCGTAAGCCATGGCTTGGCCAAGATTTCCTGCGCTCGCACAGACGACTTTGGCATTCTTTGGTAGCTTGGAAATGGCATAACAAGCACCTCTGCCTTTGAACGATCGAGTAGGATTCATTGTCTCTATTTTTAATAACAGCTGACACCCAAGCACATTCTCAAGCGGTTCACATCTGAATTGGGGAGTATTCAAAAATATCGGGTCTATTATTCGTGCTGCTTCGTCAATGTGTTGTAAATTGATTCTATTTTTCATGCACTTTCCTCCTTAATAACATCCTCAACCCTCTTAACAGGCTTGACCTTAACGATCTTCTTCATAGCCTCATCAAAACTAAGATCTATCTTTAATGGAGGTTGTCTGTGTTTCTTGGGCTTAGGTTTATCCATACACTTAATAATAAACAAGTGCTACAAATATAGCTAAATTAAATCCATACTATTCTTACCTATATATTTATATATAGAAGGGAGAAAAGAGAACAAAAATAACAGGTTAAAAACAAAAAGTTAGGTACATAATCGGTAATGTACCTAACTTCATTTAATTTATGAGCGATTTGTATGTCAGTTTCTTACCATTACTATACTTAAACCATTTATCGAAACGCTGTCCGTCAGTTAGATCACGGGTGTTGTACTTGTAGACAAACTCATCACAGTATTTACCTAGATGCTTTACGCTAACGCCCATATAGATGGCTTTAAGCCCTAGTTTTAAATGATCCCAGACTCCACCTTCAATAGTATTAGTATGAACAGTTCCTCTAGCAAACTCTAAGATACTGTGATTAACGCTATCGTGTAAGTAGCCTCTTCTAGTTAGGGTTCTGTAGGCATTCCATTGATCGCTGTAGATTATAGCTTTAGGACTAATATTCTTCTCTATTTCTGGAAGCAATACTCTAGCGCCTGAACTTTTTACGTGAGAAAGCTTAACTTTGCCTTTTCGTTCAACAGCTCCAAATACTACGGCCTTATTGTCGTATTTAATTCTTTCCCTAGTCTTGCCGCCAATATATGTTTCGTCTATTTCCACGATGCCTTCTAGGGGTTTATCGTCAAAAGTGGTATTTACGCTATGTCTAATCCTGTGAAGCATATGCCATGCTGACTTTTGAGTAATACCTAAGTATTTAGCTAGTTGTATTGAGCTTATACCTTTCTTAAAGCTAGTAGCTAAGTAAACAGCTAGGAACCAACTTTGAAGTGGTATTGCTGAATCTTCAAAGACTGTACCAACTCTTACACTAAAAGGTTGTCTACAAGTAGCACACTTGAGTAGTCTACTGTCTTTAAGCTTGTATATCTTGCCACCAACTACTCCACACTTAGGGCAAGTTGAATTGTCTCCCCAGCGTGCATTTTGAAGATAATCCCTACATGCTTCTTCATCAGGGTACTTTTTATAGAAGTCTATTAGATTGATACCCTCTGTCATACTTCTATTGTACAGGGGTGAGGTGGTAATGTCAAGTATATAAGTGCGAATTAATGGTATGGCAATATTGTAGAACCATCGTAGACGCTATCGCAACTCAATTTAAGGATTATACCCTATTCATGAAAAACGGATGATAGAGCTTTAGTAGCAATATATGCTACTAAATGTTATAATATAGTATATGAATGACAGCACTCGACAAGAAGTCTATATTGATCCAGAAGACCAAATATTGCATTTAGTTGGCGATGGTATGTTTACTGAAGCAGCAACATTAAGAGTACGTCAGGCAGCTGATCATATGGCACTGGGTGATTTGGTGACAGCACAATTTGAACTTAGGACAGCTGCTGATTTAATAGACTCACATCTTAGAGCTGCACAAGAGGGTATTGGTTTGCCTATATACGTAGAAGCTATCGAAACCTTAACACCCGAAGATAGTAGTTGGGTTGACGTTCGTTTTGTATACGCTGATTTATTCATCACGCTTAATAAAATTCGTGAAGATTACGATCCTATAGCCCATCCTAACGAGCGTACTCCATCTGGCTGGGATAACGAACGCATATATAAAATGTTACAAGAAATTGATAGTAAGGTTTCGGACAAGGATGATCGAGATAGGATCATAGTTCTTTCAGTGTTTTTTGATAATCCACTAGGTGAGGGTGAAGGAAGTAAATTGGCCAGGTATAGAGCCATAAATCAACTCCATAGTCCTAGGTTAACAGCACTGGCTCAGTGTTTTAGCACTGCGGATAAAAGTTCTTATAGGCAAGCTGGCATAGATCACGATGAAGGTACTGCAATAATAAACATATACAGAAGTCTTAATTCTACTGAACAAGTTCAGTTTTTTGTTGACTATTTGACTTTAATGAAAATGGTTCCTAAGGATCAACTCCCTCCAATAGCTACGGGCTGGAATACTTGGCAGCAAAGGATATATAGATCTAAGTCGATAGTGCGAGAAGAGCTTGCCCAGTATACTAAAGACCTGAACGCACTATTTGCAAGGTGTGGTCGAGATGTTGTTAATCTTGATAGGGCACAATGGCAATTTCCCACCAAAGTAGTCGAACCATTACCCGCTATTGCAATTAATGTAGAAACACCCCCTAGAGAAAGACTTCGCAGACGATTTTTGAATGCTCTGATTAGTGAATCAGCAAAATAAAAAAACAGAGACTTTATTTCTCTGTTTAAACATAAACGTATTGGAGGGCCACCGTCATCGCTATATCAACTCTAGCTAAAATCCATGGAACTTCTGGTAATATTTCCTATTTATGTTAAAATAAAATTAATTATGCAAGACCCTACAACATTACCTCCAGGGCAAAGGACACCTGAACATCCACCTTTAGGTCCCGAAACTGATGAAGCAATGAGATTTGAAGCTGTTCTACAAACTATTGTAGAATCAGCCGAACAAGATGGTGTCATAGATAGGGAAGCATTAGTTGTAAAAGTGATTGACGGAGTTAGTCTTGCAGATTTTAGCCTAGAAGACGATCAAATGCATGCCATTGTTCATCGTGTGTATGGGTCGTCAGAAGATGTATCAGATATGTTAGGTCGTTTAACTTGGGATCAGCGAATGCGTTGGTACCCTGGAAATGTAAGAAGATTATTGAACTGGTATAGTAGTCGATCTTCTGACGATCACTCAGAATCTTTAGTTTAGTTGGTCAAATTCAGCACGAAATTGTGAAGCTAAGGCTTCCGCACTGGTTTGGAGTAGGGGCCTAGCTAGGGCTTGTCGTTCTTCAGATGTTAAAGCTTCCAATGGGGGAATGGTTACAGTTCTACCATCCGTTAAATGTAGGGATACCAATAATTTAGGTTCTCCTTCTGCTACAGTTCCTTGTGATTTATCGGCAACTTCTTCAAATGGTACTGGACAAGCTAAACTTCCGTCTGTTCTTCTGTATGTTATTACAAGTTTTTCACTCATAAAATTATTCTGCTACTTAAATATGTATATAGCAAGCATAAGCGGGATTGGAGGGGTCGAGCCACTAAACATATAGGACACTTGTATCTACTGTAGCACTCTCAAAGC
>DAIQON010000005.1:0-58852 GCA_036787835.1 Candidatus Saccharimonadota bacterium
CTTTCACTCCTTTCTAGTTTAGTGAATGTGTCCAAGATGTATGGTGGCTCAATATAGTGGTTTTAGTCAAGGTTGATACAGCAATGACTGTGGCCCTCCAATAAAAGCTTTTTATATCTGTTATTTGGTATGATGTAATTTATGAGTATCGTAATTGTCGATAAAGATGACAAACCAATAGGTTTTAAGTCCTACGAAGAACTGAAGTATCGAGATATTTATCAAGTCTCTGCCCTTTGGCTAACCGACGTTGGGTCTGGTGATATATTGCTAGCACAGCGTAAATGGACAAAGCATAATGACCCAGGTAAATGGGCTGCAGCTGTAGCCGGGACGGTTGACCAAGGCGAGAACTATCAAATCAATATTATCAAGGAGATAGAAGAAGAGATAGGACTCAAAGACTTAGAGCTCAAGCTTGGTCCAAAGCAATTTAGCGATGATGGTAGCCACAAATATTTCGTACAGTGGTTCTTGGCTAAAGTAGATAAAGAAAATACGAGGATTATTATCCAAGAAGAAGAAGTTGAGGGGGTAGATTGGATGTCAGAAAATAAACTTATCCAAGATGTTAGAACTAATCCTGATAAATATGCTCCTAATTTTATCGATAGCCTTAAGTTACTTGGATATGAGATTTCTTAGCAAATTTTAATGAAATAGATATAGCACTGACTGTGTCCCTCCAATACACTTCTAAATAATGCTTATACTTGCAATAATATCGGTACACCTTAATAATGATTGCTTACATGGCACAATTTGAGATAATCGAACCAACAGCTTTATTAGGACGAATTCGTAATGGTGTAGAACCTGGCGATAATGACGCTATAGGGGCAAGAAATTTTGCTCACTTCTTGAAGCCACACATTCAAGGGATGGTTGATGATCTGAGGAGACAAACTAAAGACGGTGCTACCTTTGGTGGTGGAATTGAGGATGTTGTAGAAGTAGCAATGACCGGATTGCAGCTAGCAGTAGAGCGACAGGCAGACGAATTTAATGCTTTGCTTCCTCAGCCCGAACCAACAGCCACAGAATAAGCATCTATTCTAGTTGATATAGCAATGACTGTGGCCCTCCATTAAGGTTATGATTTTACCAACCAAATTCTGAATATTCTATTCCTTTTCTGTAGCAATGAATAGCATGTGCTACATAAGGAATTACATCATTAGGTAAATTATTAAGCGAGAACCAACTAAGACCATCACACTTATCCGGTTCTCTATTAATCGGGTTTCCTTTCCAGACTTTTGAAGTAAAGAAAAAATCTATGCGCTCTTCCTCAGCCATACGATGCATGACATGAGCAAACTCAAAGTCTCTACGATCAATTTTAATACCGGCTTCTTCAAAGGCCTCACGAGACATTGCCTCAGAGGCAGTCTCGCCTCCGTCAACATGACCGGCAACGACACTGTACTTGCCGTCTTCATACCCAGTATTAAATCTACGTAAAAGTAGTATTTTATCATTATCTATTAACAAAAGGTGTACAGCAGGTATAAGTTTAAATTTATCTTTTGACATATCTATATGATAGCAAGATTAAACTTAATCTCGGTGGCAATGGCCATCACTATGGGTCTTCAATACGCTTATGCTTGCATTTACTTACTTTAGGTAAGAGAATTGTGAGATATGGTAGAAACTTTATCAGATGAAATCCTTGAAGGTGCATTTAGAGTTGGCTCAGATTTAGCATCTCCTGATCAAGATATTGATTCGGCTGTCTGGCAGCTAAATATAAACTTAGCAGCTATTGGCTGTGAACCTACAGTAGATGCAGCCCAAGTTCGTGGCTCTTGGCAGTCTGCAATGTTAGCATCAGACAGCCCACCATTTACTCGAGCAATACGTGGTGCTACTTTGTCTGTAATCTGGCGTCCAGAAAGTCTAGCAGATACACTCCCGCCCATTGGGTCTACTCCTGCGAGTAAGAGTGGCGGTGTGGTATGGGTTGAAGCTAAGGATCTGAACTTAGAGGAAGCTGCACATCAAGCAACCGAAGGTTCTGTATGGGTAGATCCTGCGGCAGCTGAGCATCGGGCAAGTTATGCTGAGCGAAACTCTCTGTTACTAAAAGGTTTTCTAGGTGGGCTAGCCTCTCAAGGGTACGCTAGACCCAAAGCTAAAGAGGATATGTGTCAAGAATTTGATGAGATATTAGATAGTCTATGGCGAAGAGGTTCATACCACTGCTTCTCAGAGTCAAAGGTTATTGCGAGCATGATGCGTAAAACAGGGCTAGGAAGTCCTGCTGGCACAGTCAAAGCTATAAGAAGATTCCATTCTTTTGGTAAGGGTTATGGATTTGATTTAGCATTAACTAGACTTTTGCCCGATTCATTGCTAGCTGAACTAGACTAAATCTTTTAACTTTTATTCACTTTGAAAGCTAGTATATATAGCAATGAACTTGGCTCTACAATACATAATAGTTTTCTATCTGTTGATTAGCTATACTGCTCTAAAGATATTTGACTTTAAGCCATATGATGGTAGTATTTATTCCTATGAGTTTTAACCAGAAGTACAGACTACACCTCCTAGGCCTAGTTGGGCTGTGCTTCAGTATGGTTGGAGCCTAGACATTAGTCTTCTAGCACAGTCCCAATAACAGGCTCCAATCGCCTGTTTTTTAATTTTAAGGAGATACTATGGAAAGTATGGATGATATACGTATGTTTGGATCAGGTCACGTAGAAGACTTGGATGATATTTATGTAAACCCTAATACTATTAGGCCGCAGGACACACTAAGGTTAATGACCGAGATGCGTGCATTACCTTTTAGCTTAAGGCCAATTGAACAATCATCTGAGGCTACTGAACTACATGGTTAATCGGCATTTAATGTAAGACTATCCCCTAGCTGTCCAAACCGCTTACGCTCGAAACAAGGCAGAGGTGTTTCTAGTACTTAGATGACCAGACCGCCATCTACAGGAAGCGTTGCTCCGGTTATATAACTAGCTGCATCAGATGCTAGGAATAGGTATGCTTCTGCTATTTCAGCTGCTGTAGCCAGCCTGCCAAGTGGTATTTGTGCGGCCATTGCTTCTTTAGCTTCTGGTTTCATGCCGCTAACCATTTCTGTATCTGTCAGGCCCGGCATAACTGCGTTGACTCTAATCCCTTTTGGCGCAAATTCTCTGGAGGAAGTTTCGGTAAATGCGATTATCCCTGCCTTAGCAGCCGTGTAGTTTGCTTGGCCTATGTTGCCGTGCCTAGCTGAGATACTTGAAGCGTTGATTATGCTTCCTCCATTACCACTCAATATCATTGACTGTGCTGCAGCTCTAGTACCAAGAAAGACGCCTTTTAGGTGAACGTCCATCACTGCATCCCAGTCGTCTTCAGTCATGCGAATAATTTTTCTATCTCTCGTGATACCTGCGTTATTAACCATAATGTCCAAAAGCCCTGTCTTTTCCAAGACAGTAGCAACCAAGTTATCTACTTGCCCACTTGAAGAAACATCTGTTTGTACGGCGAAGACGTCTAGTCCCATATCAACTAGCCGTGAAGCCGTCTCTTCGCCTAGCTCTTTATCAAAATCAGCGATAGCTACTGTTGCACCTTCTCTTGCAAATCCTTCAGCAATTGCAGCTCCTATGCCACGCCCAGCTCCTGTAACTACTGCCACTTTTCCCTCAAATCTTCCTGATGTTTCTGACACGATGCTTCTCCTTAGTTATATGCTTACATTTAATACCTAATGGTTTGGGTTTTGCAAGCAGCAGCGATTTGAAATTCAGTAAATATAGTAATGACTGCGACCCTCCAATATAGCTATGTCTAAACAGAGATAAATGGTTTCTGATATACTCTCAATATGTCAGTTAGTCATGAGGTTGAGCAAGCATTTGATAATATAACTATGCTTCTTGAAAGATATTCTTTGGAGCGAAGGGCTACAACTCAACCCTTTTTATTGCAGACTGTGCAAGAAGCGAATCCAAAGTACGAATATGACCCCAACGATTTAGTTATCAGAGAAACCCTGCTGGAGCACGTAGGATCTCTACCGGTTGTTGCTACTGCACTATTCCCACATATTGATGATCCAGAAGTAAATTTAGGAGACTCCTTAACCATGCTCGCTATCCATGATATTGGTGAGCTAGAAACTGGCGATACAATTACTTTTGTTAAGAAAGCTTCTGAAGGGGATGAAGAGCAAGTCGAGGCTCTAAAATTATTGGATCCCTTCTATCATGATATCTATAGGGACGTTGAAGAAAAAGGCAGTAAATCAGCCAAATTTGCTAAATCAATTGATAAAATTACTCCTGACTTTTTTGACTACTTAACGCCAGCAGACATTACTATTTGGCGGATGAAGAATTTTGCAAACATTGAACCTGACCAAATCATCAACATAATCGTTCAACATAAACGACCATACCATCTTTGGAGTCCTTTCATGACTGAGCTTCATAAATACCTCATGGACAGGCTGGCTGAGAAGCTGGGTCAAATTGTTGATATATCAATTGCTGTGGCTTACCTGGCTCAATTAGTCTAGCTTAGACTCCACTATCTTAAAGTTTTTAAATTTATCAACAACTATAGCTTGCTCATCGGTTAAAGGTATTAGATTAAAACTGCTACTAAATTCTTTCTTAACCTTATCTATCTTGTCTTCACGCATGTTCATATTTACATGAGGGATAACAACAAAATCTACTAGGCCTAAGCCCTTAGTGGTTTTTAGATTTGGAGCATCTTGCGGATCATCCAAGCTACGTATTGGCTCAATGTCCGGACCAGCCACAATCGCACCAGCACTACCACCGACATATTGAACGCTTTGATCCAGTAAGGTTTTAATACGTTGCTCAAAACCGCAACGCTGCATCATATCCAGCAGATAAAAGGTATTACCACCGGCAACAAAGACCACATCTATATTGGTTAGCGCCTTACTAAGCTCAGCTGCTGTCTTATCGGCTATATCGAATTCGCTAAACTTAAAACCTAATTGTTTAAGCGTATTGCGATCTCTATCCACCCACCATGGATCCTTGTATGTCTTACCGGCAGTAGGAATGAAGACTAGTCTAGTCTTTTCGGGATCCTCTTTAACAAATTCAACTAAGGCACCAAGACCAAAAGATAATAGAAGTATCTGACTCATGTAGCCATCATAACAAACTACTCAGCAGTCTAGTAGATATGGCTAGAATGTGGCTCATAAATACCATTATGTTCAGTTTATTAATTCTTTGTGCTGTTCTGGGTAAAAAGCTGGGGTGCATGGCATTAGCATTTCGAGCTTATTGCCTTCCCAGTAGAATTTCTCGCCCGGATTAATTAGGACGGCATCTCCAGGACTAAGCTTGACAACCATGTCACCTACCCCCACTGAGCCATTTCCACTCAATACATAGGCTATCTCTTTACATACCTCATTAACTAAAAGACCTTTTTCTGGATAACGCCCATCTACAGTAACCACTGCAGCATTAATATCCTTATCGCCAAAAGCAAATTCAAAACCACTACAAGTAGGACTATTGTTAAAGCTAATCGTTTGAGATTTGGGTATGAGCTTCATTGATTTAATTGTAACAAAGTTATATCTAGCTTTGTGTTACCAAAACGGTAATTCCGCTAAGTACGACTGGGGCAACGACTTTTGGATCGGAGTTAGCGGCATTTACTGGGCCAGCTAGATATGGGGCAATTTCCGTGGACTCAGTAATTGATGGGTCAATTGCCTCGGCAACCACATGAAATCCTATATTGGCTAATCTACTATTTATCGAGCTGGCTGGGTCCGCCTCATCAACCTCCATCCATAGGCCCTCGAAGCCGCCTGGCAGCGGTTCTGTCGAATCAGGATGTGATCTAATAACCCCAAAGCTAGACTCAAGATCATTTAGAAGAACAGTTTCCTCGGTTCTTAACAGTGGCCCGTCGACCCTTGAAGTGGTACGTGAGTTTGACCCGTTGGCTTGTCTACGTAATCTTCTCCAGATCAACTGATTTTTATCTAATTCCCATAAACCTAGCCAGCCAGTGCGATGATCTTCAGATGATGCCTCGTTGTTTCTACCGGGTACCTTCATAATTGCCTCCAAATCAATTAGATTTATTATTGAATTATATTCCTATTGTAAAAAAAAGATCTAGTGGAACTTTAAATACGGTCATTAGAATTATAGAGACCGCTGGCTGATTACTTGGTCCATGCTGAGAGGATATCGTCGGGGTTAGGGGTAAGCCCGAAGATCGCGTTAACAATACTGTATAAAGTTTCAACTTCATGTTCGACAATCTTTTGATTCAGCACCAATCCTCTTGGAACAACGCAAAATAAATCTTCTCCATTTGCCCCGACTACGGACGATAAAACACAACGAGAAGCGTAACCACCTATTAGTATTACTGTCTTGGCTCCAAGGCTTTTTAAATATTCAGCCAGGTCAGTCTTCGAAAAAGCATCGTAGCGATATTTAGTTATAACCTTTTCTCCGGGCAGTGGAACGACTCTGCCATAGATCTCAAAAGATGGGTCACCTGGCTTGGTTATACTACCGACCCCTTCCGGATCGTTACGCATTATTTCAGAAATAGGTAGTGGAGATTGTTGAACGTCCTCAACCATTTGGGTCCAAACTACTTCAATTTCTGCAGCCCTAGCATCTTCTATAAACCTGTCCATCGCTTCGAGAGTGGCGTTTGAATTATCTGGCAGACTTTGGTATCTTTCTTTAACTAGCTGTGGGTTAAAATATCCAGCCTGCTTATCTACCACTAGAAGAACGGTAGATGACTTGTTTAAAGTTGTAGCTAAATCCATACCCTTAGGTTAACAGACAAGCATTAAGCAATAAAACAGGTTTTGGCTAATATGCAGGAGATTGTTGAACTATTTTTTGATGCTTGTAATTATTATAGAGCCGCAAATTCTTTAACAGCGGCTAGATTTTCTTCGGCGTGTTCAATTGCCCATCTTGATACAACTATATGATGATCAATGTCATCAGGATATTCGGCAGGCAACAAATCGAGAACGCCACTAAGTCCGCTATAGTTTGGCGATAGTTCCGGCATCATTAACAGCACCCCATTTTCATCTGCGATCCTATGATTGTGTAAATCATACGGGTTATCTATGTAGTGTTGAACTGTGCTCGCAGGAACATATGCGAATGAAAACTCTGCTTGCCTAGAAGGGTCTTTGATTGATGGATCAAATGGCTCTTCACCGATTAAAGTTAGACCACACAAAATCTCGCATTGTTCGACAGAAGCAATCGGTGAGATTTTAGGCTGTCCAAGCCTAAGAACGACTTTTTTCTGATACTTATCTCCAACAAGCTGCTCGTCTGCTTCAGCTGTAAGCTGCTCAACTTCATTTATAACTTGCTGATTTCTTCGCCGAAGAGACTGTAATGTCTCCATTTGCCTGGCGGCTGCCCTTTTTACAAATAAGTTAAACTTAACTCCGACGACTAATCGCCGTTTATGTTGTTCGGCTAAGCGCTCCTTTTGCTTTGCGCTAGCATATCTACCGCCAGTAAATAAAACCTCATTATCCACAATGACTCCTTGACATCAAGCTACTGTAACATATTTATGGGGGGCAGTCGAATGGTAGTACGTTGATACAATCAGTCATTACATTTTTAAATATGCTTATGGCTTAAGACCAAAGCTGTATTATTATGATCATATGAACAACGAAAGATTGTATAGTTTACCGAGCAGAATTGCCATGTCGGCAGCGGTAGGATTAGCTGTCGCTGGTACTGCAGAACTCATGGTAACCACTCTCAATCCGGACAGCGGTAATGTGGCTGCATCAGGGCGATGTGCCGATGAGCTTGGTTATGCTCCTACCCTAAGTGAAACCATGCCTGCCGATTGCATGCAAGCACTCGGAATGGGATTTTTTTCATACACCCAGGACAGTAAGACTTACTACCTGCTTCCTAGTAGAGATATGATGATTGCAAGCACTCAAAGCTCAATTGCTAGCGAGCCCGGTGATAAAAATTCTTACACAGATTTTTCCTATGGTCTTGGGGCGCTATTTGCAGTAGGTGCCTTTAGCCTTGGCACTATTATGACAAAAGACACGCGTCGAAAGATCGCTGAGCAGCGTAGAGGTAGTGACGATATAAGCGTATGAATGAAGCGCATAGTGAATCAAGTCATGGTGAGCCTGTTAATAAGGGGGAGATTAGCGGAAGAAAGCTTGTGGCGATTACTGCAGTTGGCGGTCTACTGGTAGGTTTAGGCGTATATGTTGCGCTACAGCCGAATACGCCGAAATTCGACCATCTAGTCGTCGGCCGTGAGCTTAGAGGCTCAAACATGCTTCAGTATCAGGCAGGGATAGTTACCCGTTGTGTAGAGTACACTCATGCTGCTGCCACCATAAATTTGTCTATTAGCTTATCAACAGAGGAAAAGATCTTCGACAAGCCAACTACTCCTCCAAGGGGCCGGGTAATTAATGCCTTCTTTATGCCTGGTCCTCAAAGCTGCGCACAGGCGGAAGCGCATGTCTTTGATGGCGCCTCTGATGCTACTACAGCAGTCGGCTATATTGAAGATAATGTCGGAGCACTTAGCTATCGAATTTTTGGTGATGGAGAATTTGCGCCAGGTACGAGTATGTTGAAGCAAATCGTGGCTGCTGAGCACCACGGCGTACCAACAACTCACGCTCACACTCTAGCCGGCACTATTGGCTAAGGTATTTTAGTTTAGGTAGCTTGTTTATAGCAAAGCATGTTTAAATGTAGGGCACAGTAACATATAAAAAACAAAGAGAATAAATGAATCCAGAAAACAATAACCAAGATCCAGCACCTAATAACCCTGAAGTTCCCCAAACGGTGGCACCTGAGACACAAGCGCAACCAGCTAATCCTGTATATAACGAGTTTAATACGCCTGCACCAGGACAACAACCAATAGAACAGCCATCATTACCTAATTCTCCTAGTGAGCAAGCACCAAAATCCGCCAATAAAACCTTGATTAAAGTCATATGTGCAGGGCTTATACTCCTAGTATTAGCAGCAATAATAGGATTATTGTTCTTTGTTGCTAGCGGTGCCAAGAATTCACAAAAGAATAAATCTTCAAATTCTTCACAGTCTTCAACGCCTCCAATAGTTAGAAACTATAGCTCCCAATCTGGTGCATTCAGTGTCTACTTCCCCCAAAAACCAACTGAAACAGCACCAAAAACTATTGTAATTCCTGGAACAACTATCTCTTCCAGCGGTTCAGTTTGGGTCTCAGGTGATACTTCAAAACCACCAGTCTATTCGGTGACAGTATTTAGTCTGCCTAGTGGTGCTGATATCAACATCAACAGCATATACAATAGCCAACTTACTGATTTTAAAGCTATCGGTACGGTAAACGTTGAAAGTACAAAAAATACTTCAGTTGGAGGTCATCCAGCTATACTATCCAGCTATAGCGTTTCAATTAAGACACAGACCCTCTACGTCAGCTCATTAGTCATGACGGCCAATAATAAGCTTTATCTAGTTAGTTCTATCTCAACTACCCAGAATGAAGCTGCGGCCACCAAGTTCGTCGATAGTTTCTTGCCTAGCTAGTAAGCGTAAGACAAATTCATTATCCGTCGTAACCTAGAACTACTCTAAGATCAGGGTATTCAGCAGTTGGTGGGTCAACACCAGCAACTACCCTCATTAGCCTGCACTTTTCACCACCTTCCGGGAAGTTTTGGCAGACCTCTGGTCGTTCATCATAAACGCCGCACTTTGCCCAGCCATCCTCATCTTCAATTAAATAGCCACAGGTACCCCAAAGTGTATATCTGCCCTTTCCAGCGGGCAGTGGTTCATACTCATCTCCTGGAGTGATAATTGGTGTAGCTAGCCTTGGGTTATTGGGAAATATCTCATCCATTTGCCAGCCTCTCGGATAAAGTGCTTTTGGCTGTGGTAGTAAGTCTGCCTCAACAAACGTAAGTAGCGTATTTCCACAAAGACGCATGAAGACCGCCTCCTTAGGAGTTAGATCCATCGTTTCCGGTCCCTTGCAGCAGGCCGCAGTACATGTTTGACAACTTACTTCGCTCATTAGCTTTAAGTTTAGGCCTAACTCACTGGCTTAAGCAAGCATTAGCCATATACAAAACTATATGTTCTTAGCGAATTATTTGTACTACAATGTGCTGTAGACGAGGCATAGATTTAAAAAATAAATGAAGAGGAAAAGTATATGGAGCTAAACAGGACTGACGTAGATCTAGATGTTCTATCTAGGCCACTTTTTGAAATGGAATTAACTTCAAGAGTACTCGAGGCTGGCGTAAGATTTGATCCGATAGATCACGCGGCATTGGCGAGACTAGCTTTATCTGAGGAAAGCTTTGAGGGCTTACCTATAAATTTAGCCGAATCACAAGAAAAGTATCGACTTAGAGAAGAACTAAGAGACAAGCTGGCTGTTTATTCCCGTAGAAAGCAAGTAGCTGCACTACATGCTGAATTACCGTCAAAATCTAGTAGGCTACATGGCAGAGGCGGAAATCATATTCGTCAGAGAAAACAGCGCATCGTTGAAACTACCTAAAGGCTTGCAAATGGATGTTAGGCTAAAAACTGGTTTTATAGAAAAGGCTAAACCCAATTTCATTAATGCCGACAGCGAAATATATAAACTGTTTGGAGCCGATTTTGATAGTTCGAATTATGATGGCCACTCAGAAATTAGTTGGCTGATGGCTTTCTATAAGAATTCCTCTAGTATGATTAGTGATATGGTGATCTTTATCACTAAGCTTAATCACAATGGTCAAATTTGGCTGGCTTGGCCAAAAAAAGCTTCTAAAGTTAAAACCGACTTATCCGATAATGTCGTTCGAAAAATAGGCCTTGAAGCTGGTCTGGTCGATGTTAAGGTCGTGTCTGTCAATCAGACGTGGTCAGCACTTAAATTTGTATTTCGCACTCAAGATCGCTAAACTTCAAGCATAACTTTAATAAATCACTGTTGACTAGTGGGTCAAGACTACTATAATGGAAGAAGTAAGTGCTTGTGTTTATAGATATGTAAATCTATAATAAATAAAAATTAATCAGAGGCGACAACGAAAAAATAAAAGGTATGAAAATTCTAATGCTTGGTTGGGAATTGCCCCCCCATAACAGTGGTGGTTTGGGCATAGCGTGTTACCAGCTCTGCAAAGCCCTCTCAAAACAGGACGTCGATATAGAATTTGTTGTTCCCTATGAGGCCGAACACGATATTGATTTCATGAAAGTAACTGCAGCAAAGCCTCAAGGTGTTGCATCAGTTATTAGATCGGGCATTGCTTATGATAGCTACAAGTATATTCTTGATGACGGTAATGAAGAATGGCTAGACATATTTGCGCAGCATGAACTTTACGAGCTTGCTGTAATGAAGATGGCCGAAGAAAAAGACTTTGATATTGTTCACGCCCATGACTGGTTAACCTTCAGGGCAGCACTTAGAGTTAAGGAAATAAAGGGTTGCCCAATAATTCTTCACGTTCACTCTGTTGAGTCTGATCGTGCGGGCTCAAAGAGCGGTAATCCTCTAGTCCATGAAATTGAAGAAGTTGCCTTAAACCTGGCCGATAAGGTCATTGCCATTAGTGAGCATACTAAGAAGGCAATAATGAGAGACTACGGTTTGCCAGACGAGGCTATTGAGGTGGTTCATAACAGTATCGACCCAGAATCTTTTATACCTGCCGATGGTGACAATGCATATCGTTATATAGAAGAGATGAAAAAGACTGGCTATAGAGTAATGACCAACGTTGGTCGAATTACTATCCAAAAAGGGCTGCCTAATCTTTTGCGGGCGGCAAAAAAAGCAATTGATAAAGTCCCTAAAACCCTTGTCTTAATAGTTGGTAGCGGTGAGCAGCTTTATGAGCTCATAGAACTGGCTGCATCTCTTGGCATAGGTGCCAATGTTCTATTTACTGACTTTCAAAGAGGTAAAAACTGGCGTGACGCTTTCGCCATTGGCGATCTGTTTGTGATGCCATCAATATCTGAACCATTCGGCTTAACGCCGCTCGAGTCAGTTGGCTATGGCACACCTTCCCTAGTTTCAAAACAATCTGGGGTAAGTGAAGTTCTACTGAATGCTCTTAAAGTTGATTTCTGGGATATTGATGAAATGGCCAATCAAATGGCGTCTGTCATGCAGAATGATGCCTTGCGTGATGAACTCCAGGCGAACTCTTACCGGGAACTCGAGAAGATGTCATGGGACAAGGCTTCTGGCAAGCTTATGGACCTTTATTCAAGTCATATGGCTGGTGCAAACTGATGAACAAGAAATCAATTGTACTCTACATGCACGTCCATCAGCCCTACAGGATCAGGCACTACACGATCTTTGATAGTGCTGTAAAACATGACTACTTTGATGCTGATTACGACAGTGATGCATCTAACGAGCGAATCCTAAAGAAAGTTGCCGAGAAATCTTACATACCGACTAATGCTAAGCTGCTCAAACTCATGAATGATCATCCTGAGTTTAAAATAAGCCTGTCTATTACCGGTACGGTAATAGAACAGATGGAGAAATGGTCACCAGAAAGTCTTGAGTCATTCAAAAGTTTGGTAGATACAGGTCGGGTAGAGATTGTTGGCGAAACTTATCACCATACCCTTGCCTTCTTCTACTCCCGAAGCGAATTCCAGATCCAAGTTGATATGCACCGCCATAAGATTGAAGAAGCATTTGGACAAACGCCAAAAGTCTTTAGAAACACTGAGCTGAGCTACAACAACGACTTAGCCTATTGGGCTGAACAAGCTGGATACAAGGGGATTTTAACCGAAGGCTGGGACCCAATACTTGATTGGCGTAGCCCGAACTATGTATATCAACCGAGCCATACCAACAATATTAAGCTGTTAATGAAGAACTATAAGCTGAGTGACGATATTGCCTTTAGGTTTGGTGACCAAAACTGGAAAGAATGGCCGTTAACTGCCGATAAGTTTTCACATTGGATCAGTGAAGATCAGAATGCCACTAACTTTAATCTGTTCATGGACTATGAGACTTTTGGAGAACATCAGTGGCATGAGTCTGGTATTTTCGAATTCTTAGATCATTTGCCAGGCGAATGGTTAAAGACCGAAGGACATACTTTTATGACCGTCAGTGAAGTAATCGATAACTACGAGCCTGTAGACAGAATCGATGTGCCACAAACTATTACCTGGGCAGACACCGAGCGCGATTTAAGTGCCTGGCTAGGAAACTCGATGCAAACCTCATCGATTAACTCGCTATATGCCCTAGAGGACCAAATCATTAGTACCGGTAACTACGCCTTGATTGAAGATTGGCGCAGGTTGCAGACCAGTGACCACTTCTACTACATGTGCACTAAGTACTTCAACGACGGGGATATTCACGCCTATTTCAGCCCTTACCAAACTCCTTACGAAGCGTATATGAACTTCATGAATAGTTACCACGATATACGTTTTCGTATGAGCCAGCTCGGTATTGAGCTATAGTTAAGGAAAGACAAGGTGGGGTTATATGGGTCGACCAGTAGTACTTAGCAACGGACAATTATTCATTGGCCTTGATGAGTCTGGTTTGGTTCATGATTTCTACTACCCTTATGTTGGCCTTGAGAACTTAACGAATGCCCGTAGTAGCCAACATAAAATTGGCGTTTGGGTTAACAGTAGTTTTAGCTGGACCAATGATGGTAGTTGGGAAACAGCCATAGATTTTGAAGACGAAGCCCTGATTAGCCATATAATGCTTAAATCTACTAACCTAGGCATAAGTCTACTGCTTCAGGATTTTGTTGATTCCGACTCAAACGTTTTTATTCGTCACATTACTATTACCAACGATGCCAATGAAAAACGCGACGTTCGTTTGTTTATGCATCAAGTATTTCAAATATCTAGGGCTGGTCGTGCTGACACGGCATTGTATGTTCCCGATGATAATTACATCCTGGATTATAAAGGCCGTTATTCACTGGCTATTTCAGGTAAGTTTTCCGATGGTGAGAGCTTTGATGAGTACGCAGTTGGCAACTATGGGATTGAAGGAAAAGCTGGAACTTTCAAAGATGCAGAAGACGGAGAGCTTTCTGATAATGCCGTTGAGCACGGTGGTGTCGACAGTGTCATTAGATTCAAGCGTGATCTTGAGGCCCATGAATCAACAATTGTCGACTATTGGGTTATCGCAACAAGCAGTCAAAGCGACGCCCAAATGATAGATGAGCAGCTTAAAAATGGCAATATTTCGGAAAAGTTAACAGCCACCAGGCAGCACTGGAAGAAGTGGCTCAACGAAGGCAATGTTGATATGCCCGACTTTCATAAACGAAGTATTTCTCATAGCTTACTAGTAGTAAAAGCTCATATAGATGAAAGAGGTTCAGTTCTGGCTAGTGGTGATTCGAGTATCTTTAACTATGGCCGAGATTATTATTGTTATTGTTGGCCTCGAGATGCAGCATATGCCCTATGGCCGTTAATTAGGCTGGGACATTTTGAAGAAGCCAAGCAGTTCTTTGAATTTGCCAGAGACACAATGCATAAAGACGGCTATCTAATGCATAAATATCAGCCTGATCGTGCTATCGGCAGTACTTGGCATCCACTTGTTCATGGTCGTAATAAGGAACTAGCTATCCAGGAAGATGAAACTGCCGGAGTTCTATATATGATGGGTCAGTACTATGATGCATCAAAAGACCGTACCTTTATTGATCACTTGTTCCAAAGTTTTATTGTGCCTGCGGCGAACTTTATGTGTCGTTTTATTGATGAACAAACTGGTTTGCCGCATGCTAGTTATGATTTATGGGAAGAAAAATTCTTGACTACCACCTATACAGTAAGTACGGTAATTGCCGGTTTAGAAACAGCCGCCTTTTTAGCTAAAGTAATTGAATCACCAGACGATGCCGTTCGCTGGCAAAGAGTAGCCGATCAAATTAGAGATAATCTAAATAAGCTTTATCACATCGAAGGCTATTTTGTTAAAGGCTTCTTGCTACAGGATAATGGCGAGCTACTCTATGACAATACGCTGGACATATCTAGCCTCTACGGGACGTTTATGTATGCTGGAATTGGTGCCGAGGATCCAAGAGTTTTATCTACTGCTGAACATATAGAGAAGAAAATACTTAACTCATCGCCAAGTGGTGGTGTGCTGAGGTATGAAAACGATAACTATTTCCTAACCAAGCATCAGTTTATGGGTAATCCTTGGCTAGTGAGCACGCTGTGGCTTGCTCAGTACTATATGGCCATAAAAAGCGTAGATAAGGCCAAACAGCTTCTTGACTGGTCTATAGCAAGAGAATTGCCTAGTGGAGTACTAAGTGAGCAGTTTGATCCAGAGAATGCTTCGCCACTTGGTGTTACCCCACTGGTATGGAGCCATGCCGAACTGATCAATACTCTTTTAGACCTTAGTAAGCTTAATAAGTAATTTTTGTAAAAAAACTATTTCTTAGGTTTAACTTCATTTCGTCCAAGGTTCTTCTTAGTCTCCGTAAAAATGACGTGCCTACGTAGCTTAGGACTATACTTCTTTAGGCTAAGTTTGTCAGGGGTATTCATGGTGTTCTTAGTTGTATAGTAGATTCGCTCTCCACTCTCTTCACTAATTAAACCAATTATCTTACGCTTATCACCTTTTTTGGCCATAAATTCTACCTTAATTTTAATAGACTCATACTAGGTTAACAGATACAGACTGATTTGTAAAATGATATTTGACAACAAAATGATGTAATCTATCAAGTCTGGTTGTTAATTTGGAGCCACGACCGGGATTTGAACCCGGGACCTCAACTTTACCATAGTTGCGCTCTACCAACTGAGCTATCGCGGCATGTAATTAATCCATAAATGGTAGCAAATTTGATAAGTTTTTGCTACACTTTCTATCTGTAAGTATACACGTTAAAATATATTGATAAACAAACCATAATCGGTATATGCGCGCCACCTTAGCTCAGTTGGTTAGAGCGTCAGTTTTGTAAACTGAATGTCGTCGGTTCGAATCCGACAGGTGGCTCCAATTCTTATAATACATGCAGGGTTAGTGAAGCGGTCAAACACAGCAGACTGTAAATCTGCCCTCTTTCGAGTTCGTAGGTTCGAATCCTACACCCTGCACCACATTTGTAATTACGTAGATACTGTTGTATAATATTTTTATGAACGTATTAAGACATATTCCGCGCACAGAGTCTTGGAAACGTGATAGAGCCGAAAAACTCAGATTTCTATGGTCTGAGAATACCTCGTTTGGCCATGAGATTACATTGCCTGATGATCCTAAAGAAGCACGTGACTTAATTGATACTACCCTATCAGAAGACGCACCTTATATAGATTTAGCAGGAGCTCGTACAGAAGTTAGTGATGCTCTTGAAGAGGGGCCAAGGTATAATCTGAACATATTATGCTTGGGTTACGATGATGAAGGTAATCCTAGCGTAGTTCTTGTTTAACATACAACTAGTAGCGTTCTGACTTTGTTAAGAATGCTGCACCACGGATTTTTCCCCTGTTGATTTTGTTAGAGCATTAGGTACGTTAGAACTTTATTACTTTGGTTGGGTCATGACGTTATCGCTTACCGGTCATCAAAATGTCAATCAGCTAGTTTATCACCAACATGTTTAATTTTGCTCTTCATCTCACCTTTGGTTTCTTCTACTTTACCTTTTGCTTCTAGTTTTTTATTGTCAGTCATTTTACCAACTGCTTGTTTAGTTTTACCACTAATTTTATCTGATGTGCTACTCATGATGTTAACTCCCCTAATATTACTTTTCTTGTAATTATGAGTATGCGGCACATTAGGTTTGTTGTCTGTGCGCAGCGTCACAGTATCTATAAATGTTGTATTACACTAATAGTATGTTAAATCTACCCTTAGTTGAGGAGTCCCTTTGGCAAGAGTCCTATCCTAGCTCAATATATCCGCAATTAAGTAAAGACCTAAATGTCGATGTCGTTATTGTCGGTGCTGGAATTACCGGGTTAACTTCGGCGTACCTTCTTCAAAAAGCTGGGTTTAAGGTGGCGGCGCTGGATAAGTCCACGTTGGGAGGCGGAACTACAAGGTCGTACAACAGGCAAAGTCACTTCACAGCATAGCCTTGTATATAGCGACGTACAAGATTTTGCAGATATGACTGCTAAAACAGCGATTAGGCAAAATGGGGTTGACCAACTAGTAGAGTAGCATTGTTCTGACCTTGTGAAGAACAGTGCACCACAGTGCTTAAGCTTTTATATAATCTACATAAATGTAATAATATTCATATATGGGTATCGAAAAACACACTACATTAATTATTCCAGAAGGTCGTGAAGCTGCTATAGGTGAAATATTTGACTTAGCACACAGGCTTGGCTTAGGCATGACGCAGGTAGTAGAAGTAGAGACTGATGCGCCAACAAGTGTAGATGACGAAAGATTCTTAGCAGAGGGTGAAGCACGATGGCGAGCTTACCTAGAAGAGGTTGGTCCAGAAGCTGCTGTAGCAGGTTTTCTAGCTGATGCAGAAGCTGCAGCAGCGAACTGGCTTGGCATAAGGTCAACTACCGGTAGCTAGACCTTCAAATTGCAGGAGTTTGGTTCCGACTTTGTCGACAATCCTGCACCATAAGCTTTTTCAAAGCAATGCTTATTTGTGGTATTAGTATAATTATAATATAATTAGCGACATGTCAAATTTAGTTGGGTCGCAGCCAAATGCCTACGATAATCTTAGGAATGAATTACCCCACGTTGCCCCTTATCTTTTTAACCTAGCAGATAAGGTGTTAGGAGCTGCCCCTGAAGCTAATTGGGATGTTATGTTGTGCGATGATGTAAGTGGGCGCTTACCGGCCTACTTTATTCGTAGGGTGTTAGCTGAATCAGGACAACCTATATCCACTAGGTTCATTGCCGGCTCCAAAGCATATCATGAACGTTTCGATCCACAAGTATATAGAGACTACTATTTACACCTAACTGCAGGTTTGAGCTCACAAGTTCTTAATGTACTTATTGTGACGGAAGCCACGCACAGTGGTGCAACTCTTAATTATCTTAAAAATGTTTTAACACCGGTAACTCATAGCATCGAAACCGCCGCCGCCGTTAATGTTGTGCCGCGTAAACTTGCGACAGATTATACAGGCGGAGAAGGCCTAAAAGCTGGCCGTCTTGTTCGACATGCTTTTGAAACTATTAGACCTGGTAAGACACTAGATCGTTTTGCCGATAGGATACATGAGTATATGCCTGAAATACTTGAGTATGTGCCTGAATTTGTAAGACAGCATACCCCGACCGTGATAAAGCGAACGGGGTTAACACATACCCACGACTTACTAAGCTTGGGCGTATCAGATGAGGCACGTTACCCTCAAGTTTCACGTACGGCCCATAATGCTCATACGGCATTTGCCTATCAAACTATGGAAGCGCTTGTTCAGTCTTACTGTGCAAGTGAGACTTTTTTGCTAATGAGTCGGGCAAAACAATATTCTATGACTTAGCAGTAGCTCCTTACGTGGAGTTGGGCCGAGTTACTATCTTGGTATGCAGAACGTTGACTAGTAGAATCGTTCGGACTTCGTTGAGAACCCTGCACCACAACCATAAGCGTCATAAAATACCTTATTTCTATCAACTAATTTGTCTTATAATATTTTATATGTCGATTGTCATTCTTTTAATTTTAATAGCCATCATTGTTAGTATTATTAAATTTCGATCGGATGGGATTCTACCCTTTATACCAATGCTTCTTTCTATAATATTTATCGTTGCTCTAACTATAAATATACAAAACTCGATAACTTATCTAGACAATCATCCTGAGCTCAGTGGTAAACAAGTTGGTTGGTTCCCTGGATATTGGCCAATACCATTTCTTGGTGCTTTACTAATAATTATTGGGGCACCAATATACCTTCAATTTAGATACCAAAAAATTAGAGCACATACTAGTAAGCTCCATGAGACAAAATAGTTCCGGCTTTGTTAAGAATGCTGCACCACGTTTTCTGTATCTGTTATTTCGTATAAAGCATTAGGTACGTTAGAACTTTAATTATTATGGAGTACAATTAATTATTATTGCAATTGATGTAAGAGAACTATTCGAAGCTGAACTAAGCGTTTTCCATGAACATTTGGATGCATGGTTAGCTCATGATATTGGCAGATTTACCCTCATAAAAGGTACTGAAATTCGAGGACCATACGATACTCAAAACGACGCAATTACAGTAGGTTATGAAACCTATGGCAACGTACCATTTTTAACTAAAGAAATACTGCCGTTTGAACGTCCAGCGACACTTACTAGAGATATCCTGCCCGCAGCATAGTTCCTACTTCGTACAGTACGCTGCACCAAACCACAATCATAATGAAAAAGACCTCCGCATTTGCGACTTATCTATTTTACCTGCAACTTTTGCTGATATTTGCTAGTGTAGTTACTTTATTAACAGTTCATGGTATCAACCGGCTTAATGTATTACTAACGGGTGTCCCTGCAATAGTCTTGGCTCCTATTATTTTAATCATAAGTCTGATTGTTCTCATTAAGCGACATAAAGTATCGTTGGTTATATGGTCTTCTATTTGTTTTAATGCTGCTGCTGGTATGTTCTTCTTATTTTTGGTGTTCTTTGGCAGGCACTATAATTTATAAGGGATTAAAGTTCTGACTTTGTCGATAACCCTGCACCATTGACCTAATACTAATAATATGATACAATATGAGGCATGTCCGTAGATTCAACTACAGGTTCTAGATTCGTTAGCTTACCAGAGGCATATGCAGCTGTCTACGCAGCTAGTGACTCGATTTTGGAAGCCAATCAGGGGCAAACTAGAGACGAAGAAGAACATCCCCTAATAGCTGAGCACATAAGTGGACTGCTTGATTCGTTGAGCGCCTTAAAGCCAGTACCTGGTCAACGTTTATACGGAGCGCCCTTAGTAAATGTTAGCGGTTTTCTTTCAGGACTTCACGAACAGATAATTGCTTTGGATAAGGAGCTAACAATGCAGAATGGTGGTGTCCTAGTACCTTTTAAACAGCTTACACCAGAGCTTAGTGCTCTTTGCACTGTTACTATCCAAGTCGAAGCGAGCCTTAATAGTGTAGATAGAAGCCTTAACTAAACAACAAGGTTCCGACTTCGTCGATAACTCTACACCAGATTGACTAAAACTAAATATATGGTATTATAAAGTTATGTAAGAAGGTTATCCTTTTACACCAAGAGAATATGCTACTTATGTCGAAAGACATGGACACACTCCTACTCAGGATCCGATTTATAATCACAAAGCCGGCACCCCAAATAACAGAGTTAGTACGTTGCAAGAAGACCTGCTAGTCGGTAATAGAAGTAACCCAGAAGCTGATGTTATTGAAGATGGAACTGCGACCCAGACTGAAATTGACGCGCTAGCAAAATAGTTCCGACTTCATAGACAATCCTGCACCAGATTTTGATTTTAGTTTAGTGTAAAATAGACTTATGGTTTTAGAGGCTGCAACAGGCTACCCACAAGTACCCGTAGAACAGTTGCCCGACGATTTGCGTTTGGATATTACATGGATTACTCCATGGATACGTGAAGAATATACTGATGATTCTACAAGAGTTAGCTGGTATCGTTTTGGTAGAGACTCTGATAGTGCACCAGTCTTTAGTCAATTAATACTTCTAGATGGTAATAGGGTTGGGTGGCAAGAAGGTCGTAGATTGGTAGACGAACATCAGATGGGAGTTCTTATTCTGAGACATTTTGGGATTGAGTCTGATCAGCCAGCAGTAAGCTTAACTGTTAAGTAGCCATTAATACAGTTCTGACTTTGTCGATAACCCTGCACCAAGATGTTTCTGAGATCCGTGATTTCGGATCTCTGGTTCTCTTTTGATACACTATTTATATACACATTGATATTAAGTGGGGGTTCTTATGTTTCTTATTACCGGTGCAAGCGACGGATTAGGGTTAGAAATTGCCAAACTATTAGTCTCCAAGAATAATACTGTAGTAAGTTTATCGAGAACTAAACCTGATTCAGAAGGAATTGACTGGATTAAAACAGATCTGATCAGCGAAGAATCTATTGGTAATACAGCTGAACAATTACTTGAACGTGGCGAACCAATCCAGGCATTGATTAACTGTGCAGCAATTACAAGCTATGAAGACATTGACAATATATCAGCACTCGAACTTGATCGAATGTTTAAGACTAACGTAACCGCCCCAATACTATTAACATCTAAGCTTCTTGGCCGCTTAAAAAGAGACGGGTCGGACATCGTTAATATAGGGGCATCCATAGCTTTAAAAAGTGGCTACACACAGCAATCTGTATATTCAACTACGAAGTGGGCACTACGGGGATTTACGCAAAACCTAGCAGAAGAATTAAAAGCAACAGAATGTCGAGTTATAAGCTTCCTGCTGGGTGGATTCAATTCTAGAATGCATGAAAAGGTCACTGGCCAGCCAATTATTGACCTAGAAAACTGGATGCGAGCGGAAGATATAGCCACCTGTTTAGTTCAGCTACTAGAGCTACCCAAAAATATGGAAATAAGTGAGATACTCATAAATAGAAAGACTCATCGATAGCATCTGCTTAAGCAAGTTCCACTTTGTTTATCACGCTGCACCAAAGCTATACTCTAACTTAGCAAGTAGTATAATAAACTTGTATGTTTAACAAAGGAGCAATTATGAATAATGATATACCTAAGAGCCGAGCATTATACACTGGGGATATTAACGCAGCAGTAATAGCTGTCCAGAAAGCTACGGGCATTGAGATAAATGATAATTGGTGGAACTCAAAGGTTGGAAACAACGGGAGTAGCGAAGAGATCTTAGACAGATTTGATAGGGCTTACGCTGAGTTAATCGCCGAGATGTAGCAAGCTATGAAGACAATAAAATTCAAGAAAATGGCGATGTTGTCTGATATAGAGACTTCCTAGTTTCTAAACTATATTGTATTAATTATGATAATCAACGTAGGCTCAAAAAATCGTACTAAGATCGAAGCTGTAACCAATCTGGTTAGTGGCCACCCTTTATTTAAAAACGTCATTGTTAACGGTGTTGAAGTAGATGTTGAAGAGTTCGGACACCCAAAGACGCTAAAAGACACAATATACGGCGCTAAGCAAAGAGCTAAGCAAGCATTTGTAAACTGTTCATATAGTTTTGGGCTAGAAAGCGGTATGTTTAAGAGTTCAGGTACTAAGTCAGGTTACTTAGAGACAACTGTTTGTGCTATTTATGACGGCGAGAGATACCATATAGGTCTATCACCTTCTTTCGAATGGCCAGCGCAAATGGTTAAGCTCATCCTGGAAGGACTAGATGGCAGCCAGGCGTTTAAAGAACTTGGCCTGACAGATCATGAAAAAATCGGAACGGCAGAAGGAGCTATCCATATCCTTACACACGGCAAAATAAATCGCGAAAAGCTGAATGAAATTGCTGTTATGATGGCCCTTATCCATCTAGAAAACCCAGAACACTACTAGTCGCTTATTTTTAGGTATCTAGCTCAAACTTTTCTGTTATTATGATTTTATGGATATGACTCTTAAAGACTATCAAAAGCTCGTCAGCAAGCTATCTGCTGAGCGCGGCTTTGAAGAGGAAACTGTACCTGAGGTATTTACTCTTCTGGTCGAGGAAGTAGGCGAGCTAGCAAAGGCCATACGTAAGAACAACGGGCAGAAAATAGACCATAACTCCACTAGGCACGAAGTCGACGAAGAAGCAGCTGATGTGTTTTGTTTGCTTATTGATCTATGTAATCGTCTCAATATAGATTTAGCCCAAGCCTTCGAAGATAAAGAGGCTAAAAATAAACTACGAAAATGGCAGTAGTCTTACTTTGTAGGTCGCAATAAGAAGAGTATATTTAAAATAATGTCTGAGCAACTATTCCAAATAGCAGCAAAAGCCTTAATTCGTAATGATCAGGGCGATATCTTTATGCTACATGTACCTAAATGGGGCCATGTAGTTGATCACTGGGACCTTCCAGGTGGCAGAATGGACCCGAACGAGACATTCTTACAAACTCTCGTTAGAGAGCTCGATGAAGAGCTGGGAGTAAAAGTTAAGGGTGTACCAGCTCAGATGATGGGTATGTTGACCAATATTACTATCCCAGTAGGCGATAAACAGTACCCGTTGGTCTATATAATCTTTGAAGTAGAGCTTGAGAAGTTGGATGATATTAAACTGTCTAGAGAAACGCGTGAGTTTGAATACGCCTGGTTGTCTCCAGAAAAAGCCGCAAAAGCTATGGTCCACAAGTTTGATAAAGAATTCTGTGAGCTTATTGCTAAACTATAACTCGTTTTGGACGAATAATTCGTTTTGGCTTTGTTGAAGGAACCGATAGTTTGCTTAGTTTTGTTTTAAGCTCAGTTGCTTCTTCGTCCATGCCATGACTCAGGTAGGCTTTATACAATAAAGTAAATGTTTCCCTGTTAGGTTCAAGCTCGACAGCCTTGTTGAGCTCTTGGAACATGAGTTTGTCGTTTCCAAGCTTTTCTTGTACCTTTGCGTAGGCCACGTGTCTTGCAGCCAACCCATCCTCTAGCTTCAAAGCTTCTTCAAAAGCAATACCGGCCTTTTCGTAGTTTTCGGTTTCAAAGTATATAAGCCCTAAGTTGTGCAGACTTGATGCCGATGATTCGATACTGCTGGCTATCTCAAAACAGTCAATGGCGTCTTTATATTCCTTTTGTTTAGCATAGAGTATACCGAGACGGTTGTAAGCAGCGACGTTCTTCTCGTCAATTTTTAGAATCGTTAAAAGTGCCTTCTCTGCCCTTAAGAATCGATTTTCACGCATACCTTGATGAGCTATATCCCAAAGCTTACCCATGCGTTCACCAACCTTGCGCGAAACATCGGCAAATTCATCATCCCTGATCTGTGAATTCCGATAAGCAAATAGTCCGAACATTAAAACAATTATTAGCCCGTACATGTGTGGACAACATTATATCAAAATTATCAGGCTATAGACATCATAAAATTGGTGATGGTTAATTTTAATTGAGCATTAGCGCTAAGTTTTTGCTCGGCGTCAAGACAAGCCTCAAAAATCTTCTTCCATCTTATAGCGGACCTTGGGTCAGCTGAACTAAGGCCTAGTTTAGCCATTTGCTTAATGATGAATATTAGATCAATAAAATTCTGTCTGCTTTTGGCGATTTCGTTAACCTTATTTAACCTTTCAAAGGTTGTAGAGGATAGAATTTGTCGGGCTTCGGTGGTTGCTTTGTTGAGTGAGTGATCCTCGTCTTCAAGCAGAATGGTCATTAGTCCTGGCATACCATCGCTTATTAGATATACTTGCTTAATCTCTGATTCGCTATGACCCTTAGCTTTGTAGTAATCAAATAGCTGATCTTTTGGTGGCTTATTAATGGTAATAAGCTCAAGTCTGGAGAGGATAGTCGGGAGAAGTTTGGCTTTGGTTGACGTTGAAACTATAAAAATAGTTTGTTTTGGTGGTTCTTCTAGGGATTTTAGTAATGCGTTTTGAGCCTCAATCGTCATCCTGTCGGCATTACGAATAATAACTAATCTATTGGGGTCATGATTTAATGGGACTTTCAGGGATAGAAACAAGCCTAGTTGTCTGATTGGTTCAATCCCAATCGCCTTATTATCTACTGAATCGATTCTAGTTATATAAGGATAGTTTGCTAGCTTATCTAGGTGGATGTTTAGAAGCTGGCAAGCCATATTATCAATAATCTGGTTTAGGTTAAGCCAGCTTGAACCAACTATCCCCAAGCTTTGCGAGGGGTTCGCTAGATATGCCTCTAGTCGTTGTTTAGACTTAACATCTATAGGGAGATCAATTTCCATGACGTTTCACTTCACTATATTATTAAAAGCCACTGGTAGCTTAGATTCAAATACTTCTCTTTTTTTATTTAGTAGGGTTAGTTCTAGACTTTTGGCGTGGAGGTAAAGTCTATCTGCTGGTTTGCCATCGTAAAATAGATCACCGACAATTGGGTGGCCCAAGTTAGATAAGTGTACCCTTAGTTGGTGTGTTCGGCCTGTAGTCGGAGTCAGTTCTACAAGACTATATTTATCATTCTTGGTAAGTACTTTATAGCCAGTTAAAGCGGATTTACCATTTATTCCAACCCTGAAAGTTTGTGGTTTTTTTGGGTTTCGTTCAATCGGCATATCAATAACTGCCTCATCTTCCTTAAGCTGACCATAGATTACAGCAATATATGTCTTCTTAACTTTGCGCGAACTAAACTGTTTTTGAAGCCATTTTTGGGCGTCGTTAGTCTTGGCACATATCATAACGCCGCTAGTGCCTCTGTCCAGTCGATGGACAATGCCTGCCCTATCACCTGGAATATCTTTAACTCTACTACTCAACCAGCTAGCAACAGTACCTTCCGGATTAAACGAGCCTTTGCTGTGAGACAGGATGCCTGTAGGTTTGGCTATTACCACGCAGTCGTCGTCTTCATAAAGTATCGGCAGATCAATCTCTTCTTTGAGGTCAGCATTTAGTGGATCGTAATTGATAACAACTTTGTCCGCCTGCTTTACTTTATATGAAAGCTTGGTCTGGGGCTTACCATTTACACTGACCATGCCTTTAGTTATTAGCTTGCCGCCAAATGATCTACTTTGTTCCTTGAGTTCGTTCGATACGTACTGGTCTAGTCTGATGGCAATATACTTCTCTTCCTCGTTCATGGTCTAAGGCCAACTGCCCTTTGGACCTTAAGTAGTCTGTCGTTAGCAATGTTATTAATGATTGCCTCGTCAGTAGTTAGTTTTTGGACAATTTGACTGTCGTCAACCTGAGTAAGTCTTGACTGGAAGCCACTAAGAAAGGTCTTTACCTCTTCAGCGACCACCTGTTTAAGTTCACCATAATTAGTTTTACCCTTCCAAGTATTTGCTACTTCCTCGAGCGGTTTAGCGCTTAGTAGGGCTAAAATTTGTAGTAAGTTAGTTATTCCGGGCTGGTTTTGAGGGTCAAGGTTTATCTGGCCAATGCTATCGGTAGTTGCCGAGGCTATTTTTTTAGCCGCGTCATCAGGGTTATCGCTGAGGAAAATCACACCTCTTGAGCTATCATCGCTTTTGCTCATCTTTCGGCCAGGGTCACTTAGGTCTTTGATTCTTAATCCTTGGTCTTTATTAAAGAACTGGTGTTGTTCTTTAACACTTTTTGGCACTACGAATATATCGCCAAACTGGTTATTTATCCGCTGAGCAATATCGCGCATGAATTCAATGTGCTGAGATTGGTCATCACCAACTGGCACATACTCCGCCCCGTAGAGCAGAACATCTGCAGCCATAAGCACCGGATAGTTAAATAGGCCTACACTAACACGATCCTCTTTAAGTTTTAAGGCCTTGTCTTTGAACTGAGTCATGCGGCTCATTTCACCGTAGCTTGTAAAGCAGTCAAGGATCCATGTAAGCTCACTGTGAGCCGGTACATAGCTCTGCCTATATATTCGTACATTCGGGTCAAGTAGTGGCAGGCCAGCGGCGACAAAGATCTTGAGGTTGTTAACAATTTGACTCTGTAGCTGCGAATGATCTATTGGCGTGGTAAAGCTATGCAGATCAGGTACGAATAGGTTAATGACATATTCGTTTGATTTGTTCTTAGCCATATCGACGATTGGCAGTAGTGCACCAAAATAGTTACCTATGTGCAGGTCATTATTAGCCCTAAGGCCAGTTAGTATTACTGGGTTATCCATATTATTCCTTATTATATCCTTATATACTCTTAGTGACTACCGCATCTAGAAGATTCTGTGTCCCCTGAAGTGCTAGATCAAGCGGCATATTTGGGTCTACTGTTCTTGGTGCGTTACTGGCCTCAATCATTACGCCTCTTGGGGCATAACCTTTTAGAACTATTTGAGTTAAATGATTAAGTGCCATTACTTGCCCTTCCACAGATTTAGTAAAGTCCTTATCGTGAGCCATTTCACTACCGTGGGCTAAATCAACTAATAGTTGACCGTTAGTTCTCTCATGAGCATCTATGTAGTGTTGCTCCCATGCATCCGGTGTTTTAGCGTTTTCTCCACCTCTATATACTAGTATTGCGGGAGCATCCTCATCAGCCCTAAGCTTGTTGGCTCGTTCTACGTTACTCATAGCTTTATCAATTCGACCATCAGTGCCATTTTTAATTGGCAGCAAGATGCTTGGCATCTCAAGAGCTACTGCATCGAGTAGTTCTATGTCATCAATGCTTCTCGCACCAAACCAAGCAACTGTGCTTATGTCCTTATATCGATTGATGTGTTTTTTAAGAACAACTTCTATTGCCAGGTTGCCGTATAAGGCAGCCATGCTTAATAATATATCGGTTGTTAAGTCAGGGTCTGTAGTTTCAAGGCCTTTCCAGGAGTCTTGCTGTGATCTAGGTTTGTGAGGTGGTAGCCTGTATAGAGTGGTAATTCCCTCGTTCTTCTCTTCAAAATCCATTATTATAGCGCCGTCATCTTCGATGATGCTTCTATGGTCACTTAGGGCACAAGGTCCCAAGAAAACCAGGAACTGATTAGGGCTATGTATAGCGTTAACAACCCTTAGTCTGCGCTCAGCGATCAGGGCTCTGGTTAGGTCGTCAACAGTTAGATCCTGCATTGGTTCCAGCCTTTCTGGTGCAGTTTGCATTTTAATTCTTCTTTCATCTTCTTCTAGTTTAATATATAAAAAATCCGTCACCTGAAATTTAGTGACGGACTTCTCAATATGTTTGAATCAAATTACTTAAAGTTTAAGCACACAGAGCAACCAGCCACGATTTCATCGAAGCTGTACCAATAGGCTTTAAATGCATCTACTCTGTTACTCATTACAAGCAGTAACTTTAACTTAAAGCTTTAGCTGCTGTCAAGTTTTAGTATTGTTAACGCTTAGTAAACTGTCGTTGTTTACGGGCGCCACGAAGACCAAACTTCTTACGTTCTTTTTCACGAGGGTCACGCTTTAAGAGCTCGGCCCGCTTTAGAGTCTGTCTGTAGTCTTCGTTAAGTAGAGTTAGGGTCTTTGAAATGCCAAGCCGGATGGCTTCTATTTGGCCGTTAACTCCACCGCCCTTAACTACGACTGAAATGTCGTACTTGTTAGGGTGATCAAGAGCTGAAAACGGTTCAGTTAACTTGCTAAGTAGGTACTTACTGCCGCTAACATATTCTTCAACTGGCTTACCGTTAACAACGATTAGACCTTTGCCACTCTTAAGTCGAACGCTGGCAGTCGCTGCCTTACGTCGTCCAAGTGCGTAGAAATAACTATCTTTTTGAGCCATTATTTAGTTCCTTTAAGATTTAAGGGTTGCGGCTTTTGTGCCTCATGCTTATGTTCAAGTCCAGGGTATATCTTAAGTCGGTTTAGTCGATCATCACGCAACTTATTAACTGGTAGCATACCACGGATAGAATGGAAGATTACTTTAGTTGGGTCCTTTTCCATTTGTTCTTCTAGACGTAGTTCTTTTAGTCCACCAGCATAATGACTGTGGTGATAATACTTCTTCTGAACCATCTTTTTACCGGTAACAACAAGGTTCTCAGCGTTAGTCACAATAACAAAGTCACCGACATCTATGTGCTTTGTAAATTGAGGCTTACCTTTTCCAAGTAGTAGACTAGCAACGACAGTCGATAGTCGTCCAAGAGGCACGGTACTAGCATCAACTACATACCAGCTTCTAGTAACGTCAGTTGGTTTGGCTGAGTAAGTCTTCATCATTATTTCGCTTCCTTAACTTCTTCTTTTACGGCAGTCTTCGCGGCTGGTTCCTTTGTAGCGCTCAGATCGTCAACGAAGCTGACTCTGGCTAGTTCAGCATTATCTCCACGTCGGAAGCCTTCCTTGGTAATTCTTAGGTGGCCACTAACTCGTGAACCCATCTTAGGCGCTAATTCGTCGACTAGTTTGTGAGCACTTTCAATGGTCTGAAGTCCTTGGATAACTAATCTTCGGTTATGTAAGTCGCCCTTTTTAGCCTTGGTAATTAGTCTTTCAACATAAGGAACAACTTCTTTAGCCTTAGGCAAAGTAGTTTCGATCGACTCATACTTAATGAGTGAGTCGGCCAAGCCTTTAATAAGGGCTCGACGTTGATCTCGTTCCCGGTGTAGTTTACGACCTTGATAACCGTGGCGATGCATCTTTAAAGCTCCAACTCCGCTAGTTTTTCCTTAACTTCGTCTAAAGCCTTAGAACCAAAACCTTTAAGGTCTTTTAGCTCGGCGTCATTTAGAGCAAATAGGTCACGGATAGTATGGATGTCATTGTTAATTAGAGCGTTGGTAGTTCTTGCAGATAGGTTTAACTCTTCAATCGAAGTGTTAAGTGCAGATAGCTCCTCGCCAATCATGCCACCTTCACCGTCCATGCCATCATTTAATGACTCGTCAGTTAGCTTTTCGCCAACTTCAACTACTGTCTTGCCTGCTAGAGCTGTATATTGGTTAACCAAAATGGCTGCAGCTTCTTCAAATGCGTCTCGAGGAGTGATAGTTCCATCAGTATCGACAGTAATAAGTAGCTTGTCTAGGTCAGTAACTTGTCCGACACGAGTGTTTTCAACCTTATAGCGAACTCTAAGCACTGGGCTGAAGATTGCATCAACCGCGATCATGTCGCTAGCTTTCTTAGCAGTTCCTTCTTCAATAGTTCGATATCCACGACCAATTTCAACAGTTAGGTCGATGGTAACTTTTCCTTTAGCGTCGTCGATAGTGGCAATTAGATGTTCTGGGTTAACGACTTCAACATCTGCATTAGTTTCGATGTCTTTTGCTGTAACAAGACCTTTGCCGGTCTTTACGATTCTAAGAGTTTGAGTTTCTTCACCGTAAACTCGGAAACGGATGCCCTTTAGGTTAAGCATGATGTCTACTACATCTTCTTTTACGCCTGGTACATCAGTAAATTCGTGAGTGACTCCTTCAATCTTAAATGCTGTTACTGCAGCACCTGAGATACTTGAAAGCAGGACTCGCCTTAGTGAGTTTCCTAGTGTCATACCATAACCACTGTGTAGTGGTTCGATAGTAAAAGTACCACTAGTCGCACTATGGTCGTCGACGCTTACTATACCTGGTGTGTGAATCGTGTTTGACATATTACTTAATTTCCTCCTTTAGCGCGAATAGTATTCAACTATTAATTGCTCATTAATATCAACTTCGGCGTCATCACGGGTTGGTAGCCCGGTCACAACAACCTCAACTTTCTTACGATTAACTTTTAGCCAACCTGGAATTTCCTGTGGTGCAGGGCTGATTTCATCCAAGTTCTTAAAGTATCCAGAAGCAGAACTATGTGGTCGGACAGAAAGTTTGTCCTCGGGTTTAATCCTAATCGAAGGAATGTCTACACGTCGGTCGTTAAGCATAAAGTGTCCATGGCTCATAAGTTGGCGGGCAGCTCTTCGGCTTGGCGCAAAACCAGCGCGGTAAATAACGTTGTCTGCTCGTTGCTCAAGATATCTTAATAGGCTCTCGCCAGACTGGCCCTGAGCTTTAGTTGCTTCCTTCATTAGATTTGAAAACTGTTTCTCGAGTAGACCATATAGTCTTTTTACTTTTTGTTTTTCACGTAGCTGTACTGAGTACTGACTGCCACCCCGATTGTTGTTTGGTCGAGCATTAGCTTTCTGGCCAGGTAATGCAGCCCCTCTCTTAACTAGGACTTTATGGGCCTTAGGGTGAAGGGCATAGCCTTCACGTCGGCTCATCTTTACAATTGATCCTGTGTCTCTTGCCATAGTCTTAAACTCTCCTAGCCTTTCGTGGTCGTACACCACCGTGCGGTACGCCGGTAACATCTGTAATACTGTCAACCATAATGTCCATACCAGCTAGGGCACGAACAGCTGAATCGCGTCCAAGGCCAACACCTTTAATAAAGACGCTAGCTTTAGTCATGCCAAACTGCTGTTTAGCTGTCTGGCCAGCCTTTTCAGCCGCAACTTGGGCAGCATATGCAGTGCCCTTCTTAGAACCTCGGAAACCACAGGCTCCGGCGCTTGAGCTAGCAATAACATTGCCGCTAGCGTCACTGATAGTAATAATCGTGTTATTGAAGCTGGCAGAAACGTGAACATGGCCGTTAGCTACAGTCCGCTTTGCTTTCTTACGCTTAACAGGAGCTGGTGATGCAGCAGTAGTCTCAACATTCTCTGTCTCGGCTACTTCGGCGGTTGTAGCCTCTACTTTTACTTCTTCTGGTGCGTTTAATTTATCTGTCATAATATTTACCTTTTTAGGTCTTAGTAGCTACCTTCTTAGCAGTTCCACCAACAGTAACCTTCTTACCTCTACGGGTTCGAGCATTAGTCTTAGTTCGTTGACCACGAGTAGGCAGGTTAGCAGTATGTCTCATTCCTCGGTATGACTTGATGTCTTTAAGTCGCTTGATGTTACCACTGACAATTCGCTGAAGCTCACCTTCAACCACGTAGTTGTTATTAATAACTTCTTGGATTCTGGAGATTTCACCGTCTGTCAGGTCTTTAGTTCTAGTAGTAGGTTCGACTTTAGCAATATCTAGGATTTCGTAGCTACTCTTTTGGCCAATTCCATGAATATAGGTAAGAGCAACCCAGAGTTGCTTTTCGCTAGGAATGGTTACGCCTGAAATTCTTGCCATGGTTTAACCTTGCCTCTGCTTATGCTTTGGCTTAAATTTGTTGATAACATAAAGTCGTCCTTTACGTCGGACAATTTTATCATCAGGACTAATCTTCTTTACGCTGGCACGCACTTTCATGCGGATCATTGCTCCTTAATAGCTAAAGTAATGACACTCTGCTCTTAGTTAATTGTGGACCTTTTCAGGTTTTGCGATAGGTTATCCGACCCTTTGTAAGATCATAAGGCGTCAACTCAACCGTAACGCTGTCTCCGGGTACGATTCGGATATAATGTTTCCTCATCTTACCGGCGACGTGAGCTATAATTTTATGGCCGTTCTCGAGTTCGACTTTAAATTGAGTCCCAGGAAGGGTCTCAACTATAGTGCCTGTTAGCTCGATTACTTCCTTGTTTGATGCCATAAATATAACAATGCCTAATTATATCAGGTAAACCCCAGTTATGTAAAGTGTTTTTATCTTAAAATTCCAGTTTTATTGAATAATCATTGTTTTACACATAAACCGATGTGAAATTCACTAGACTTTATATCTATAAACTGGTTCATAACGCTTGCGCTTTATGTTATTATGGTTGTAGTAAGTTAAAAAATAAAAAGGAAGACAAAAATGTCTATCGAAGGTTTATCGGAACTACAAGCAGTACCATTAGACGATCTCTATCTAGCAACTGTCACAGAAGAACAGGTAGTTAGACTTACGCTTGATGACGAAACACAGCTATTCGCAGAAGTCTCGCCTGCTAGTGGTGACGATAGATTACCTAAAGGATATAGGGAATCATCCTTATTTACTCTAATCGTTAATCCTCCCGAAGGTTCAGAAGCCGAGCATAAACCTTTTGGCGAGTACCCAATTATAATAGCTTCTGGTACTAGTCCTGAATATGGCGAGGATCAGCTAGGACCAAGCGGACTAATCCATCGAGGTGGTTTAGTGCGAGTATATAGCCCTATAAAATCCATCAGCAAAGAACTACCTATTCGTAGAATATCCGCAATTCATATTCTTGAACCACAAGTTTTAATAGCTGCTTAAACTACTTATCTTCGTTATTTTGGTTATCTTTAGATTTTCTAAACCTAGGGATAAACTTTAGTTGTCTTGCTCCCAAGGCAGCTTCCGCCCCGCCGGCTGGTTCGTAGAAGAAGTCAGGTTGTGAGTATTGGTCATAAGTTACCATTAGAGCTCTTGATTCGACTGCACGTAGCGTCTGGAGCGCTACTGATACAAGGATAAGAATGCTAGTACCGCCAATAGTAATACTGACATTTACGAATAGCTGAGCAATTATCGGCATTAATGCTAAAAGCCCTAAGCTTATAGCACCAAACAATGTCAGTCGGTTAACGGTTTTAGCAAGATATTTTTCAGTTTGGATACCGCTTCTTACGCCCTCAATGAAGCCACCCTGCTTTTGTAGGTTCTCGGCAATCTCTTTGGAGTTGAAGGTAATACTGGTGTAGAAGAAGGTGAAGACAACTACCAGCAAGAAGTAGACTACTGGATAAATGTAGGCATTTGGCCCCTCGGTATGGAAGGTGGTCGCTGAAGGTGTTTGGAACCACGTAGTCAGGTGTGAACCTAAACTAATCCAATGCTTGTTATGCGAACCTGTCAGTAACTGTCCGGCAAAACTGGGCACACTTAAGAATGCAACGGCAAAGATAATCGGTACAACTCCAGCAGTAATAAGCTTGACTGGGAGGGTGGTTGTAACCCCACCATAGGTTCTATTGCCTTGTACACGTTTGGCGTAGTTAACCGTCAAGTTCCGGGCCGCCTCATTGAGCATCACCACTAGCCAGGTAAGTAGAATAATCGAGCCGATCAATACAACCGTATAAATTAGCGCCTGGCGGTTGAAAGCTACTGCATGGCCAAATATAACCCAACGATCTTTGGGGTGAACTGCTGATTCGATGATCTGATAAATATTGGCCGGCAAGCGACTAACGATACCGACGGTAATAATAAGTGAGATACCGTTACCAATGCTTTGTTCAGTGATTAACTCACCGAGCCACATCAAAATCATTGAGCCGCCAGTTAGGGCTGCGACCATTAGTACCCATTGGATAATACTGGTGTGAGCGGTTATATCACCTATACCACCAATACTCTGGGCAGCTTGTCGAATAAGAAAGATTGAACCGATCGATTGAACAATCGCTAGCGGGAACGTTAGGATACGAGTGTATTGGTTAATTTTCTTCTGGCCAAACTCACCTTCTTTATGTAGTGCTTCAAGTTGGGGTATTGCCTTGGTTAGAAGCTGCATAATAATCGACGCATTAATGAATGGGCCTAGACCGGCAATCATTATTGAGAAGTTAGCTAGGGCACCACCAGATAGAACGTTAATGAAGCTCAGAAGCTGCGGCGTATTATTGGAGTTAAATAGATTCTGTAATACTTGGTGTAAGGTTGCTGGGTTACTTATGGGAACCGGTATGTGGGCAAGAATTCTGAAAACAACAATAATACCCAGGACAGCAAGAATACGCTTCTGCATATCTTTATTGCCAAGTGACTTGCCGATTATCTTCCAGTTCATCAGTCGTTGATCCCTCTTCTAAGTTACCCTCTCAGTATTTATTGTATAGAAACATTTTCTATTTAAAATATCCATAATATTGTAACACCGTAAAGTGCTAATTAATAGATATACGAGTACTACTTTTCTTCTTTAGTTTGTGACTCGCGCTGCAACACTGTAACTTTCTCGAAACTACCGCCAGCTTGTTGGATGTTGTCGATAGCAGTTTGTGATGCTCCAGGTAACTTAACAGCCAGCTTAACGCTAAGCTTTTCACTATTATTTAGAAGCTTAATCTTCTGGAATGGATTTTCAACTAGGCCTGCGTCAGCTAGCGCCTGTGCATCGATAGTTTTAGCCTTGAGGGCTACTAAGTCGGCTGTATGTACGTTTGCCGCCTTTGGTTTATGTGACTTAAAGCCAGGCAGTTTAGGTAGCTGTTGCATTAATGGGTTAGTTCCACCCTGAAATCCAGGCTTCTTTTTAGAGCCTGTTCGCGACTTCTGACCTTTAGTACCACGACCGGCAGTTTTTCCTTGGCCAGCAGCAATACCACGACCTAGTCGTTTGCCTTGTTTCTTAGGAACTTTGGTTAGTTCATTGAATTTCATTTCTTGTCCTCGATCTTAGCCTTTTTTGGCTTCTGCTCAGTAGTCACAACTTTCTTAGTTGCTTTGGTTTCAGTTGTCTTTTCCGTCTTGGTCGACTTCTTGGCGTTGTTCTGGGTGGTGATCCACTTACTTGAAGGTTCAAGAGCCTCTAGTGCTGCGATTGTAGCGTAGGCAAGGTTGGTCTTATTAGAAGACCCTAGTGACTTAGATAGGGCATTCTTAACACCAGCAACTTCCAAAATAGTTCTAACTACCCCGCCAGCTATAAGACCGGTACCAGCGCTAGCTGGCATAAGTAGGATTTTTGCGCCACTTACTTTGGTCTGTGTATCGTGTGGTAAAGTTCCTTTGTATAGGTTGACTACAATAAAGTGCTTTTTAGCAACTTCTGTAGCTTTGGTTACGGCTGAAGTAACATCGGCACCTTTAGCTGTACCAACACCTACTTTATTCTTTCGGTCACCAACAACTACTAATGCACGGAATCTAAATCGTCGTCCGCCTTTTACAACACGGGCAACTCGATCAATCTGAAGAGTTCGCTCGTCAAATTGCTTTTCTTCCTGTAATTCCTTAGGTTTTCGTGGTCCTGAATCATTGTTTGCCATAATTAAATCTCCAGTCCTGATTCTCTAGCGGCATCTGCTAGCGCGGCTACTCTGCCGTGATATAACTTTCCATTACGGTCAAATACTACTGAACTAATCTTTTTGGCCTTAGCTTTCTTAGCTATATCTTCGCCAACCCACTTAGCCTTTTCAGTCATTGTGCCTTTAAGGCTCTTCTGCCCAACGGTAGTTGAGGAAGCGAGAGTTTTGCCGGTAGTGTCATCAATTAGTTGGGCGCTGACGTTAGTGTTGCTGATATAGGCTGTTAGACGTGGTCGAACAGGGCTGCCTTTAACAACGCTACGAATTCGGTTCTTTCGTCTCAGACGATTATTTAATTTGCTACTTAAATTACTCATTATTTATCCTTACCGCTCTTACCGCTCTTGCGGATTATTCGTTCACCAACATACTTAATTCCCTTGCCTTTATATGGCTCTGGCTTCTTTAGTGATCGAATCTCTGCTGTAACTTGTCCTACTTGCTGTTTATCTATGCCGCTGATAGTAATAACGTTAGCATCAATGGTAGAAGTAATGCCGGTCGGAACATTATAGATAACATCGTGGGAAAATCCAAGATTCATCTTAATATTAGTACCTTCTTGAGCGGCTCTAAAACCAACTCCGTTGATTTCAAGTTGCTTCGAGAAACCTTCAGTTACGCCAACAACCATGTTATTGATTAGGCTGCGCATTAGTCCGTGCTTTGAACGCATCATTGGTTCATCGTTTTCACGAGCAACAATGATTTGGTTATCTTCTTGGGTTACGCTAATGCCGGGCATTGTAAACTGACTTAATGATCCTTTTGGTCCAGTAACGCTTACCAAATCAGCATCGATAGTGATTGTCACACCGCTAGGTATTGTAATCGGTAGTTTTCCTATTCGACTCATGGTATTTAAATTATCCTTTAATAAACTTTACAAATTAACTCACCGCCAACATGTTCTTTCTTGGCGGTTTCACCGGTCATCACACCCCGACTAGTAGATAAAATAACTAGTCCACGACCTTGCTTAATAACTGGGATCTCTTTGGAGTTAACGTATGTACGTCGGCCTGGCTTTGAAAGCTTAGCAATCTCATTGATCCGAGCATTTGAACTCTCGGAGTTAATAGTGATTGTAAGTGTCTTGCCAACTTCGGCTTCAGTTACTCTAACGCCATCGAGGAAGTTGTTCTCGACCAATAGTTTAGCCACAGCTTCTTTAATTTTGCTGTGAGGCATGCTTACTTCAGTTTTTCGAACGGCAATTGCGTTTCGAATTCGAGTAAGCATATCGGCTATTGGGTCTGTAGATGTACTGTACATAGGTTCTCCTTTACCAACTCGCCTTAGTTACGCCGGGGATTTCTCCCTTAGAAGCATGTTCCCGGAATGATATACGACTTAAGCCAAACTGTCGCATGTAACCTCTTGGACGGCCAGTTTCGATGCAGCGGTTAGTCAAACGGGTTCTAGAAGAATTCCTTGGTAGCTTAGCCAAGCCTTCTTGGTCACCCAATTCTTTAAGCTCAGCTCGCTTAGCGGCATATTGTTCGATCATTTTCTTTCGTTTTAGATCGCGGGCGATGATTGATTTCTTGGCCATTACTTTCTCTCCTTTTCAAACGGCATACCAAATTTCTCGAGTAGGGCTTTGGCGTGCTCCTTAGATTGACTCTTAATTACAAAAATTATTTGCAGACCGTGTGGGGTGGTTGTCTCCTCAAATGTAAGCTCTGGGAAAACAGACTGCTCGGTAATACCTAGTGCATAGTTACCCTGCTTATCGAAAGCCTTCTTAGATAGGCCATGGAAGTCACGTAGTCTTGGGAGAACTAGGTTAACTGTTCGATCCAGGAACTCATACATTCGGTCTCCTCGGATAGTGGTCTTAAGACCGATCTTGTTTCCATCACGAAGCTTAAAGGCGGCGATAGATTTCTTGGCAGTTGTTTGGATCGGTTGCTGGCCGGTAATCTTGCGTAGAGTATTAGTAGCTACTTCCATTATTTTCTTATCGTCCTTAGCCCGACCGAGTCCAATATTAACTACGATCTTTTCTATTCGTGGTACGTCATGAACGTTTTTAAGTTTTAAATCAGTCATTAGTTCTTTAACGATCTTGTCGTTATATTCAACTTTTAGTCGAGGCATCGAAGACTTTGTAGATTTAGTAGCCATTAGCTGTTAATCTCCTTACCAGATACTTTGTAAACTCTGGTCTTAGTCTTACCGTCGGCAGAAACTTTATAGCCGATTCGTGAAGCTTTCTTTGCAGTAGGCTCATAAATAGCTACTTTGGAAACCCAGATTGGCTTAGTAATCTCTTTAATTGAACCTACAGTATTCTGTTGAGTTGGCTTAACATGCTTCTTAACAATATTAATACCTTCAACAGTTACCTTGTTCTCGGATGGATGAGTCTTCATTACTTTTCCGGTCTTGCCTTTGTGCTTACCGCTTAGAACAATAACTTTATCGCCCCTCTTAAGTCGGATCTTGTATAGCCTATTTTGTAGCTTAGTCTTCATGATTAAAGTACCTCCGGAGCTAAGCTAATAATCTTGGCATAACCTTGGTCTCGTAGTTCACGAGGGACCGGTCCAAAGATACGAGTACCTTTAGGTAGCTTGTCGTCACCAATAATCACTGCAGCATTATCGTCAAAACAAATAGTCGAGCCGTCTTTACGACGAATCTGGTCTTTGGTTCTAACTACGACTGCACGAACAACCGACTTCTTCTTGACCGTGCCACTAGGGCTGGCCTGCTTGACGGTTGCCACAATAACGTCACCAACACGGGCATAACGACGACGTGAGCCACCAAGAACTCTAATGCATAAGATTTCCTTAGCACCTGAATTGTCGGTTACATTTAATCGTGATTCTTGTTGGATCATTTACTTTCCTTCTCCGCTACTTCGTCTTTAGCCTTAGCCTTGGACTTTGGTCGTTCACTAGCTACTTCGTCTTTAGTCACCTTAAGTGAGTCGGCTCGTAGTGCTGGCTTTTCCAAAATCTTGTCTAGGATGAATCTCTTGCGGGCACTTAATGGTCGGGTTTCAACGATTGAAACTTTGTCACCAGGTTGCGCTTCATTATTTGGGTCATGAGCCATGAATTTCTTAGATACAGGATACTGCTTCTTGTAGATAGGATGTGTCTTACGACCATGGCTAACAACCGTAATCGTCTTGTCGGTCTTGTTTGAAACAACAATTCCTATAATTGTTTTAGCCATTAGTTTGTCTCCTTAATTAGTTCTTCGCCTAGGACAGTGAGGATCCTGGCTAGATCCTTGCGTTTGTGGCGAATTGCTCGTACGTTATTAATCTCACCTAATTGGAGCTTTCTCTTTAGTTCAGCGATTTCATCTCTGACCTTGGAGCTCTCTTTAGTTAAGTCGCTAGTCGATAGCTTACGAATGTCTACGATTTTCATACTCCTAGACCTCTTCCCTAACTAAGAACCTAGTCTTAACTGGTAATTTGTGCGAAGCGAGTCGCATTGCTTCTCGGGCGATCTCTTCACTAACGCCCTGCATTTCAAACATGATCGTACCTGGCCTAACTTTAGCCACGAAGAATTCTGGACTTCCTTTACCGCTACCCATCTTAACGTCTTGCGGCTTACGAGTAACAGGAGTGTGAGGGAAGATTCGGATCCAGATTTTACCACCACGCTTAATGTGCCGAGTCATGGCTTGTCTTGCGGCTTCGATTTGTCTTGAGGTAATTCTCTCTTGGCCTTGTGCCTGAAGAGCGTAGTCACCAAAAGCAATGTAGTGACCGCTGGTTGCAACACCACGGATCTTGCCTTTGCGGACTTTTCTGAATTTAGTTCGTTTTGGAGCTAACATGACGTTTTAAATCACCTCTCCTTTATATATCCACACTTTAACCCCAATAATACCGGCAACTGTGTGAGCTGGAACTTTGGCAAAATCAATGTCGGCACGGATAGTGTGTAGAGGTACTGAACCAGCTACTTCTCGTTCACGTCTAGACATTTCTGCGCCGTTTAATCGGCCGGCTACTTCAATTCGAACTCCCTTTGCGCCAGCGCGCATAGTTGCTGCTGAAGCTGACTTAATAGCTCGTCTGAAGCTCATTCGTCGTTCTAGCTGGTGAGCAATGTTCTCAGCAACAAGCTTAGCGTATAAGTCAGGTTTCTTGATCTCTTCAATATTAACTCGGGTAGGAGTCTTATAGATCTTTTCAATGGCTTCTTTAAGTTCGCTAGCTCCGGTTCCACCACGACCAATTACAACACCAGCCTTGGCGGTGTTTATAGTGACGTTAACTAGGTTAGGCGTTCTAGTGATTTCAACTCGGTTGATAGCAGCACGGCTACCAAGCTTGTCTTCTATGTGCTTACGAACCATTAGGTCGTCTTTAAGGTAAGCTGCGTAGCTTCTCTTGTCTACGAACCATTTGCTCCGCCAGTCCTTATTGACTTGAAGGCGCATTGAAATTGGGTTTACTTTTTGACCCATACTATTTTGCCTCCTCTTTCTGTACTTTAACTTCTGGCTTCTTAACAGGTCGCAGTTCGCCGTCTACAAGAACTCGGATATGGGATGAACGACGCATGAATGGAAGTGCACGACCATGTGCAGCAGGTCGATAACGTTTTAGGCTAGGTCCAGGGCTAACGCTGATTTCTACAATCTTAAGACCATTAGACTTCATGCCATGGTTGTGAGTAGCGTTGGCTTTAGCTGAAGCGATAACTTTCTTAACAGCAATAGCGCTTCGGCGAGGTGTGTGTTCCAAAATAGTCAATGCATCATCAACCGTGCGACCACGAACTAGAGCTGCTACGACAGCAACTTTACGTGGGCTCATTTGAACGCCTTTAGCGGTGGCTTGAACAGACATTATTTGCCTCCCTTTTGCTTGCCACCATGGCGCCTAAACTTACGAGTAGGTGAAAATTCACCAAGCTTATGTCCAACCATGTTTTCAGTAATGAATACTGGTACGTGCAACTTGCCATTATGGACAGCAATTGTTCGACCAACAAAGTCAGGAGCGATAGTGCTAGCACGAGCCCATGTCTTAATAATCGTTCGATCATCATTAGAAAGAGCGGCTACTTTTTTAGCAAGCTTGAAGTCTATGAAAGGACCTTTTTTAAGTGAACGACTCATCTATTTTCTCCTCTTGGCCAAATGACGGCTTCTTACGATAAACTTGTTACTGCTCTTGCGACGCCGGGTCTTATATCCAAGCGTCTTCTGGCCCCAAGGTGTCTTAGGAGCAGAACCATGATTCTTACCACCACCGATGCCGTGACGACCACCGTCACCACCACCATGAGGGTGGTCAGCAGCATTCATAACTACACCACGAACTGAAGGACGGATACCTTTGTGTCGATTTCGACCAGCTTTACCGATCTTAATGTTTTGATGCTGTTCGTTGCCGACTACTCCAAGTGAAGCTGTGCAAGTTTCGTGAATAAGTCGGACTTCACCGCTAGGTAGCCTGACTTGAGCATAGCCATTGTCGATACCCATAAGCTGGGCGCTGTTACCAGCACTTCGTACCATTTGAGCACCTCGTCCCGGCGTAAGTTCAATTGCGTGAATAACACTACCAATAGGGATGGCCTTAAGTTGAAGTCGGTTACCATTTTCTATAGGCACTTCGTTACCAGCGGTAATCTTCTGGCCGATAGTCATGTCATGGGCCGCTAGAATATAGGCATAGCTACCATCTTGCTTTTTAATACGGGCTAGTCGAGCGCTACGGTTAGGGTCATATTCAATGTGCTCAACTACTCCAGTGAAGCCTTCTGGTAGAGAGAAGCTGACGATTCGGTAAAAACGCTTAGCTCCACCGCCTTTGTGCCTTGTAGTAATTCGTCCTTGGTTGTTTCGTCCTGAACCACGTGTCTTAATAACGATTAGCGATTTGACCGGTCGCTTAGTAGTGATCTGGTCAAAGTCCTGAGTGGTCATGCCACGGCGGCCAGGGGTAGTAGGTTTATATTTCTTAATAGCCATCTACTTGTCCTCTGCCTTATCTTCTTTTTTAGCTCGGCCTAAGATTCGTCTTGATGGTTTAGACTCAGTCTTCGCTTCTTTCTTAGCCTGCTTTTCAGCAACTTTATCGAACTTCTCTTGAGTTGATGTGCGCTTTTCTTCTGCTTCTTCAACAGCTTCAAAGAATGGTAAGCTATTACCTTCTTTTAAGGTAACGTAAGCCTTCTTAGTATTAACTCGTTTACCTTCGGTATTAACGCTGCGTTTGCCAGTGATTGACATAATACGCTTTCGTTTGCCTTGGACGTTTAGGGTATTAACGGCAATAACTTCTACATCAAATTGGGCCGTAACAGCACGAGCAACGGTGTGCTTATTTGCGTCATTTGGAATCTTAAATACATAAACGTTCTTAGACTTACTTAGTTCGTAAGTTTTTTCGTTTAATAGGGGTACTAGGGTTACGTCTTTACTCATCTTAGTTTTCCCCAAGCCATTTATCTACTGAGCTGAGCGCTTCCTTAGTTATAACTAAGTTGTCAGCATTCAAAACGTCAAATACATTGATCTGGCTAAACCTAATAAGTTTAACGTCGCTCAAATTGTTGGTAGCTTGCTTTAGCTCATCGGTAAGACTTTGGACAACAACCAGCGTTCGGCCAGTTGCACCGATCTTCTTTAGTAGCTTAGCTGCTTCAGCTGTTTTAGCGCCCTTAACTTTAAAGTCTTCAATGACAGTAATCTTACTGCTTGCTGCAGACAAACTTAGAGCTTGCCTGGCAGCAAGTCGTTTAGCTTTAACGTTAAGGTTTACCTTATAGTTTTCATTTCCAGTTGGGCCGAAAACGATACCACCACCACGCCAGATTGGGTTTCTTGAAGAACCAAAACGAGCACGTCCAGTTCCTTTTTGCTTCCAAGGCTTCTTACCACCACCACGAACTAGCCCACGAGTCTTAGTAACGGCTAGGTTCAAACGTCCATTAGCAAGGTATGCATGGTAAGCGTCTTGTAGTAACTGATGGTTCTTAGCCTCAACCTCAAAAACATCCTTACTAAGCTTAGTAGTAGAAGTAGCTTTTGTGCCAGTTGCAGAATAAGTAGCAGCAGTCATTAGTTTTGTCCTTTCAAGACAATAATGCCTTTTTTAGGTCCAGGTACTGCACCGTAAACACCGATTACCTTTTGCTCAGCGTCAACAAGTGCTACTTCAAGACCCTGTACGGTAACTTGTACGTGACCCATTTGTCCGGCCATTTTCTTACCTTTAAAAATATGCTGCGGATACATTGAGCCAATTGAACCAGGTCGCCTATAGCTACGACCACCATGGGTCTTACGACCGCGACGGAAGTTGTGTCGCTTAATAGTGCCAGCCCATCCCTTACCTTTGTTTAGGCCAGTGGCGCTTACTTTATCTCCGACACTAAAAACGTCGGTGTTGAATGTATCACCGACGTTTAGTTCTATAGAATTATCATCATTTCGAATTTCGCGAATTAGTTTTGGCATGGCCTTTGATTTCTTTACGTGGCCGAGAATTGTCTTTCCGAGATTCTTTCCTTCTTCGGTACCAATTTGGATCGCATTATAACCATCTGTTTCGACTGTTTTCTTTTGAAGGACTGTATGCTCGCTAACACCAAGTAGAGTCACGGCCTTAACCACACCGTCTTCACTGATGGTGCTGGTCATACCGAGTTTTCTAGTTACTAGGCTTTTTAGAGCCATAAAATAATACGCCTTATATAAACTTTAGTTATATGATATTAAAATCCTTGGCGCTAACGGTTTCCACCCCTGTTGGAGTAGACCTTTTTAAGCTCACCAAGTTACCTTATTAATTTAGATACCATAACAGATTAACATACGATCGTAACAGTTGTCAATGCGTTGCTTATTCTACATTAACATTTATTTAGTATTGTTAATAAGTCGTTATTTACATCTTAATTTCAACGTCACAACCAGCAGGTAGTGACAAGCTCATAAGTGAGTCGATAGTCTTTGGAGTTGGCTCAAAAACATCAATTAGGCGCTTATGAATTCGCATTTCAAACTGTTCACGGCTTTTCTTATAGACGTGAGGGCTTTTAATAACCGTAAACGTACTCTTCCTGGTAGGAAGTGGTATTGGACCTGCAAGCGTTGCACCTGTTCTGAGTGCAGTATCGATGATTTGCTTAGCTGCCTGATCAATTACTTTATGATCATATGCTTTTAATCGGATTCTTATCCGTTGTTTTGGTGAATCTGTTTTTACGTCTGTCATAACTTCCTTTTGTTGCTAGAGTTGTTTAATAAAACTAGTCTTGTTGGTCTGTAACATCCCCGTAGCTCGTAATTAGATTCGTCTACAGTGACTTTTAGTCAGCCAGATTAAATAGTATTTCATTGCTTATTGTAAAACAAACTGCTTAAAAAGAAAAGTGCTATATAGATATGACCAGCATATCTATAGGCTTATGCTTGCGTTAGATATAGCAACAGGTTTAATCTGTATACAATTATGAATACTAGAGACTGGGAAGTGGCAGACGGTGTAGGATCAGCAATGCTGGCCGAAATCAGTGAAAATGTTGAACTATGGGGTAGCTTTGGAGATAATTTCGATGGTTTAAATGAAGCTTATGGCGAATTAACAGATAAGGCTAATTTCTGGCTTAACGAAGCTTGTGGAGCCGACATAGGCGTACCGTATAGAGACGTCCCTGCTAGCTCAGTCGAAGATATTAAGCGGATCGTTAAAAGAGCAGGCGCAACTGATGCAACTCTGGCAGATGGTTATGCGGTACATACACTATTTGAAAGGCTTAAAGCTATTCGTTATGGTACTAGTCTAGATGCCGCTCTCAACCGCTTTGCTCGTTTAGCTATTACGGCAGAAGGTGTCACAACAGGTGATTCTGCCATTTTTTCCGAAAGGGACAGAGTTATACCGATAACAAGACAGCTTGTTGGAGTGGTAGATCAATTTGTAAGTTCTGGTGAGCGAGGTGGCATTATAGTGCTTAGGGATGGTCTATCCTATCGTAGGTATTCCGGTCTTGTTGCCTCCGATGGCAGCCCTAGGGTTGAGCTAGACTTGTCGACTAAGGTAGCTCGGTAGAGGAGATAGTGATGGCATTCAGAGGTTCAATTGCCATTGAAGCTGATGGATATCGTGCATTTCAGGCAATTGAAGAGGATGTGTTAAGATGGTCGTCATTAGCAGACTATCTTGGGCCACTTGAAGAAGTTCAAGCTGAGCTTGGCAAAGCTGCAGACGAAGTCTACCGAGATGCTTTAGCAGGATTTTTCGAAAGAGGCTCTATGGATAAGACTCGAACATTTGCTGAAAATATACCTTGGTTTAGGCAGCTAATACCAGAAGATCAGGAATCGGCGATAGCTGACTCTGATACTGCCAGTTTTATGCTTGATCATTTAAGAAAGTTAAGGGCTGGTTATGAGATTAAGGATTTGTTATTTAAGAGGGCTCGTTTAACCGTAGATAAACCGGGAGTCACTTCTGTTAGAATCAATGCTAGCGGTGAAATAATGAGTTGGCCTAAACAGGTAAAGCCAGGGACTGTTGTAAAAGGAATCGTTAAATCAATATCTACATTGCCGACACGCGGCGGCGCCATATCCCTCATTAGGAACCCAGTAGATAGAAGATACTTAGGGTTGGTTGATGAGGGTGGTGATCATAGAGTTGAATTAGATTTTTTCCATCCAAGATGGTAATTTTTTGAGGCATAAATAAAAAAAAGCGCTCGTTATGGGCGCTTTCTTATTAAAAGTAGTTTTTTATATTCTACTTAACTACTTTGGTAACCACACCAGCACCAACGGTTCGGCCACCTTCACGGATAGCGAAGCGTAGTCCTTGTTCCATGGCGATAGCAGATAACAGCTTAACTTTGAAAGTTATTGTGTCACCAGGCATAACCATTTCTTTGTCAGCTGGAAGTTCAACTTCACCCGTAACATCAGTTGTTCGGAAGTAGAACTGTGGCTTATATCCCTTGAAGAAAGGAGTGTGTCGTCCACCCTCTTCTTTAGTTAGAATATATACTTCAGCGTCAAATTCTGTGTGAGGGGTGATAGATCCTGGCTTAGCAAGGACCTGACCTCGTTCAATATCGTCTCGTTCAATTCCTCGAAGTAGGATACCAGCGTTGTCGCCAGCTTGCCCTTGGTCAAGATTTTTCTTGAAAGCTTCGATTCCAGTAACAACTGATTTCTGAGTTGTACGAATTCCAACAATCTCAACTTCATCGTTAACTTTAATGACGCCTGTTTCGATACGGCCAGTAGCAACAGTGCCACGACCCTTAATTGAGAAAACGTCCTCAATAGGCATTAGGAAAGGCTTGTCTAGTTCTCGAACTGGCTGTGGGATGTAGTCATCCATAGCCTTAACGAGTTCCATAACAGCGTCTTCGTCAGTTGCGCTACCTTCTAGAGCCTTGGTTGCAGAACCACGGATTATAGGAGCGTCTTTATCGAAGCCGTTCTTTTCTAGAAGTTCACGAACTTCTTCCTCTACTAGGTCTACTAGTTCAGGGTCTGCAAGGTCCATCTTGTTCATGAAAACAAGAATCTTAGGAACGCCAACCTGACGTGCAAGCAGTACGTGTTCACGAGTCTGAGGCATAGGACCATCAGCTGCAGAAACAACTAGAATTGCACCGTCGATTTGAGCAGCACCGGTGATCATGTTCTTAACATAGTCAGCGTGTCCTGGCATGTCGACGTGAGCATAGTGACGCTTTTCACTCTCGTATTCTTGGTGAGAAGTAGCGATTGTAATTCCACGAGCCTTTTCTTCTGGTGCATTATCAATTTCGTCGTAGTTTTTAGCTACGTTGATTTTGCTAGGGAGCTTTTTAGCTAGAACGTGAGTAATAGCTGCGGTTAATGTAGTCTTGCCGTGGTCAACGTGTCCCATAGTACCAACGTTAACGTGAGGCTTAGTGCGATCAAATTGGTCTGCCATTGTGATTAAGGCTCCTTTTAAATTGACTTAATAGTTTATAGATCTTTTTGCATGTACCGAATAAAGCTCACGCAAAGTGACTGATGTAGTATATCTAAAGTTAGGGGTGGTTGTAAAGGGTTTATCCCTTTAAGTTATTTAGCGTTCTTGGCAATGATTGCTTCGGATACGTTATTAGGTACATCAGCATAGTGGTCAAGCTCCATAGAGCTACTTGCTCGACCTTGAGTTGAGCTTCGTAGGTTGGTGGTATATCCGAACATTTCTCCCAAAGGTACGAAGGCTGTTATTTCTTTAATACCAGTCGTTAGGTCTTCCATTGACTCAATGCGTCCACGCTTAGAGTTCAGATCACCAATTACGTCACCCATGTAGCTTTCAGGTGTAACTACTACTACTTTCATAACTGGCTCAAGTAGTGTTGGGCTTGCCTTACGGACACCTTCTTGGAGGGCCATAGAACCAGCAATTGAGAAGGCCATTTCGCTAGAGTCAACATCATGGTAGCTGCCGTCATATAGTTCGGCTTTAATGTCTACCACTGGGTAGCCAGCTATAACACCGTTGCTCATTGCTTCTTCGATACCCTTTCGAACAGCTGGAATGTATTCACTGGGCACGACACCACCCTTAATTGAGTTAATAAACTCATAGCCTTTGCCTTGTTCGTTTTGCGATAGTCTAATCCAAACGTCACCGTATTGACCACGGCCACCAGATTGTCGAACGAACTTACCCTGAACTTCAACAGCATCTTTCCGAATAGTTTCTCGGTAAGCAACTTGGGGTTGTCCAATATTAGCTTCGACAGAGAATTCACGCTTCATTCGATCAACAATGATTTCAAGGTGTAGCTCACCCATACCGCGGATGATAGTCTGACCGGTTTCATCGTCGACGTTAATTCTAAAAGTAGGATCTTCTTCAGCTAGTCGTTGAAGAGCAATACTCATCTTCTCTTGGTCGGCCTTAGTCTTAGGCTCAATAGCAATAGACACTGGAGGGTCTGGGAAAGTAATGCTTTCAAGGACAATTGGATTTGTTGGGTCACAAAGAGTGTTCCCTGTCGTAGTAGCCTTCAGGCCAACAATAGCCGCAATGTCACCAGCTGTAACTTCACTTACGTCTTCACGCTTATCTGCTTGCATACGAACAATTCGACCAACACGTTCTTTTTGACCAGTCGAGCTATTTAAAATGTAAGAACCCGCATTGATCTTGCCGGAATAAACCCTAAAGTAAGCTAGCTTACCGACAAATGGATCAGTGGCAATCTTGAAGGCTAGACCTGAGAATGGCTGAGTGATGTCGCTAGTGCGTTCTATTTCCTCGCCAGTTTTAGGATGAGTTCCCCAGGTAGCTCCACGGTTTAATGGGCTTGGAAGTAGATCAGTGACTGCGTCGAGTACTTTTTCTACGATTACGCCACGGCCATCACCGCCAGTAACAGCGTAGAATTTGCCGGTTAGAACAGCTATTCTGACAGCTTCTTTGATTTCTTCGTTACTCAGGCCTTCTTCGCCCACTTCAAAGTACTTTTCGAGTAAGGTTTCGTCTTCAGCTACAGCGTTTTCAATTAGTAGGCTTCGGTACTTAGCAACTTTATCAGCCATGTCAGCCGGAATCTCTGTTTCTACTAACTCGTGGTCGGTAAATTCTTTATAGCTATAGGCCTTCATATTTATAAGGTCGACAATACCATTGATGCTTTGTTCAAAGCCTATGGGTAAGTGAATTGGGAAAGCACGCTTACTAAGTCTGGCGTGAATAGTCTCTAGAGACTTGTAGAAGTCTCCTCCGGTTTGGTTGATCTTGTTGATGAAACAAATTCGAGGAACTCCATACCTATCTGCTTGTCGCCAAACAGTTTCAGACTGTGATTCAACACCCATCTTGCCGTCAAAGACGACAACAGCACCGTCAAGAACTCGAAGTGAGCGTTCAACTTCTACTGTGAAGTCAATATGTCCTGGGGTGTCGATAATGTTAATTTGATGATCTTTCCAATAGCAAGTAACAGCTGCAGATACAATAGTAATACCGCGCTCTCGTTCCTGAGCCATCCAGTCAGTTGTAGTTTCACCTTCGTGAACTGCACCAATTTTGTGCTTAAGACCAGTCCTGTAGAGGATGCCTTCAGTTGTTGTAGTCTTGCCTGCATCGATATGGGCAATAATGCCGATGTTTCGAATTTTAGCAATAGGGTATTTCTTGTCTGCCATTTACTTCCTTATGATTTCTTAAATTTATCTATAAATATCTCTGTTAAACATACTTGATTAGGGGTTATTAGTCAATTCAGTGTAGCTTTCGATTTGCCGTCTAAACAATGCAGATTGCAGTTCTTCAAGGTTTGCCTGTTGAGCAGCATGTATGCGATCTAGATGGATGCCATGTAGATATATAGGAACTCTATGGAAGTATTCCCCAAAAATATAGGGTGAAGTTTCGGCTCGTGCTCGCATTTCGAATAATCTTCTAACCTTGGCATTAACGATACCTTCGTAGGCCAGTTTTCGATACACAAGAGTTGTGACATCACCGAGAGTATCTTCGCCGGTTGAATCAGGTGCTTCGTAGATTGGTTCAGAATTATCGAAATCTGGATTAGTCATGATATCAGCCACCTTCTAATTTAGATTAGAACCTAGCAAAGTGGGCGAAGGCACGGTTAGCTTCAGCCATCTTGTGGGTGTCTTCGCGTTTCTTAACTGCGTTACCTTGGTTGTTGAAGGCATCTTCAAGTTCGTGGGCAATTCGGTCTACCATAGGCATACCTTTTCGTGAACGAGCAGCAGCTACAAACCACATAGTAGTTAAGTGCTGTTGTCTTTGTCCCTTTACTTCAAATGGAATCTGGTAGTTAGCGCCACCGACACGACGTGATCTAGTTTCTAGGTGTGGTTGGACGTTCTTCATAGCTTGTTCGAAGACTTCTAGAGGGTTTTGTACCTTAAGTCGCTCAGCAGCTTTTTGCATGCCCTCATAAACAATTCGTTCAGCAAGTTGTTTCTTGCCGTTTAACATAACTCGGTTAATCAGCTTCTGTACTTGTTTAGATTTGTAGACTCGGTCTTCGGGTACTTCTCGAATTAGAGACTTGGTAACTTTACGTGGCATTATTTTGTCTCCTTCTTCGTTCCGTATTTTGAGCGACCTTGTTTTCGGTCACTAACACCCTGAAGGTCTAGGCTGCCACGGACAATGTGGTAACGAACACCAGGAAGGTCTTTCACTCGACCACCACGAACTAAGACGGCTGCGTGTTCTTGAAGGTTATGTCCTTCGCCACCAATGTAGGCCCAAACTTCGTAGCCGTTAGTCAATCTAACACGAGCTACTTTTCGTAGCGCTGAGTTAGGCTTTTTAGGTGTCTTGGTAGTAACTTTGACACATACGCCACGTTTAAACGGTGAAGCTTTTTCGTAGTTTGTATTTTTAATGTTGTTTACCACACGCTGCATAGCTGGTGATTTACTTTTAGAAGTAATTTTCACCCGTGGTTTACGGACTAATTGGTTAATTGTTGGCACTTAATGTCTCCTTATATTCTGACTCTACTGCTTCGATAGGGGTTTGTGCCTGCCCTATAGGCTCAGAGTTCAAAACTTGTTTACTTACTTTAACTCTTCTAATTTATAGCTTATGTTAACAGATTAGGGCTGGTCTTGCAAGCTCTTCAGGCGGTTTCACCTACGAGCAGTTCGTCATCGGCAGCTAGAGCTACTTCTTCGTCGTCCTCTTCACGGAAACCGGTACCGACAGGAATCTTTCGACCCAAGATAACGTTTTCCTTAAGACCGACTAAGCGGTCAATCTTACCGCTTGTTGCGGCGGCGATTAGAACTCTTGTAGTGTCTTGGAATGAAGCGGCACTTAGGAATGAGTCAGTACTTAGGGAAGCCTTGGTAATACCAAGCAGTAGCTGAGTGTACTTAGCAGGGTGTTTCTTCGCTTTGACTATTCCTTCGTTGGCTTCGACTACAGCTAACTTACTTACGACATCACCAGTTACGAATTCGCTATCGATAGCTTCTTCGATTTGGACTCGGCTAAACATCTGTCGAACGATGATCTCAAGGTGCTTGTCGGCAATATTCTGACCCTGACCAGCAAAGATCTTAAGGATTTCGTTCATGATGTAGCGCTGAGTTGGCTGTACGCCTTGTAGTCGCATTAAGTCATGTAAGTTTATAGAACCGTTGGTTAGTCGTTGACCGGCAACAACTGTGTCGCCGTCTTTAATTTGCAACTGTTTGAAACCTGGGATCTCATAACGAAGCACACTTTGCTTAGTTGGAGAGATTATTACTTCCTTCTTAGTGAAGTTAGCTTTTCCAGCCATAGTTGCAATTACTGGTTCGCTGCCGTCTTCTAGAGCCGCGATTACGTCTCCAGCAGCAACGTCTGAACCACTTGCAATTTGCGGCTTTCGCTCACCAAGTTTCATAGTAACTGATTCTTTTTCGTCAGCAGTTACTTGAACAACGTAGTGATCGCCTTCTTCAAATGCGTTAACTAGGCCGCTAATTTCAGTTAAGTAGGCTTGACCCTTTGGAGTTCTTACTTCGAACAACTCTTCAATTCTTGAAAGACCTTGGGCAGTGTCGTCGGCCAATACGGCTCCAGCACGGTGCTTAGAGTCAAGGCTTAGCTGGGTACCAGGCTCGCCAATACTTTGTGCGGCGATAACGCCAATTGGGTGGTGATCAGCAACTAGGTTTCCAGTTGCTGGGTCAACTCCGTAAGACTTCCTGGCAACGCCATGAACGTTGTTTGAGCTAAGAGCACTCAGGATCTTAATTCCATCAATTGCTTCATCGGCATCGATCTTTTCAGCGATCTCTTGGGTAATTTGTTCACCAGCCTTAAGTAGTCCGGGAACTTTTTCGGCAGAGAATCGGCCAATTAGACGTGATGCGTAAGTGACACCTATTTCGGCAGCGTCGCTTCTCAGTAGTGCAAACCCTGGGTCGTTATTGTTTTCGTCAGAAATCGTGAACACATCTTGAGAGACATCAACTAGTCGTCTTGTTAGATAACCAGCATCAGCAGTCTTAAGTGCAATATCGATTAGGGCTTTTCGAGTACCACGAGTACCGGTGAAATATTCTAGTGGGTCTAGACCCTGGATGTATCCGACTTTAATAGGTAGTTCAATAGCCTGTCCAGATGCATCAGACTGTACGCCAAGCATACCTACGGACATTTTCATCTGTGAGATGTTACCACGAGCACCAGATGTGATGGCGATAGCCATCGATGAGTCTTCGCCAACCATTTGCTTGGCTAGAAGTTCCTGAACGTGAGAGTCAACTTTTGTCCAGTTCTCAACTGTTAGTCGGTGTCGTTCATCGTCGTTGATGAAACCTTGTTCGTACTGATCAGCTATTGCTTTAGCTCGGTCTTCACCTTCGTCAATGACTGGAGCCATACCCTTAATCGGGGTAAAGTCGCTCATACCCATTGATAGGCCTGAGACGGTTGCGTAATTGAAACCGATGTCTTTTAGGTCATCGGCGATTTCAGCGGTCTTTTCCTGTCCATAGATGCCATAGATCTTAGCCATTACTTGCTGCAACTTCTTCTTGGTCATAGCTTCGTCTTGGAAGGCGAAGTCTTCTGGGAAGATCTCATTGAACAGTAGTCGTCCAACTGTTGTCTTCATCTTTTGACCACGGTAAGGTACTTCAACAAACGATTGGAGGCTTACCTTGTTGGCGTCTAGAGCCATCAGAACTTCATCAAAGCTGGAGTATCTAACTGTCTTGCTAGAGTCCATGTTTGGTCGTTCGTATGTAAGGTAGTAACAACCAAGAACAATGTCTTGTTCAATGTGTAGAATTGGTGAACCATCAGCTGGCTTAAGTAGGTTCCTATTTGCAGCCATTATATCTCGAGCTTCAGCCTGTGCTTCGTCGCTTAGAGGTAAATGAACTGCCATTTGGTCGCCATCGAAGTCGGCATTAAAACCTTTACAAACTAGAGGGTGCAACTGGATAGCACGGCCTTCAATAAGTACTGGCTGAAAAGCCTGGATACTTAGTCGGTGAAGACTTGGCGCACGGTTAAGTAGAACGTACTTACCTTTAATTACTTCGTCTAGGGCGTCCCAGACAACTGTCTCAGCCATTTCAATTAGTCTTGAAGCGCTTCGAATGTTGTGGGCTTGCTCACGAGCAATTAACTCACCAATTACGAATGGCTTGAATAGTTCTAGGGCCATCATCTTTGGAAGTCCACACTGACTGATCTTTAGTTCAGGACCAGCAACAATAACTGAACGTCCTGAGTAGTCAACTCGCTTACCAAGTAGGTTCTGGCGGAATCGACCTTGCTTTCCTTTGAGTAGGTCAGAAAGGCTCTTTAGTCGCCTACGTTGGCCAGTAGCGGCTACGGCTCGACCAGAACGGGCGCTGTTGTTGTCTATAAGAGCATCAACAGCTTCTTGAAGCATTCGTTGTTCGTTACGGCGAATAACTTCAGGAGCGTTTAGATCAAGTAGTTTCTTAAGACGGTTGTTTCGGTTAATGACACGCCTGTATAGGTCGTTCATGTCGCTAGTAGCAAAACGGCCACCAGTTAGCTGAACCATAGGTCGAAGATCTGGAGGGATAACAGGTAGTACGCTTAGGCACATTGATCCTGGGTGAATCCCGGCACGTTGCATGCTTTCTAAAAGTCTTAATCGCTTCATAATCTTCTTCTTGCGTTGACCCTTGGCCTCTTCTGCTTCAGCAGTTAGTGCGGCTACAAGCTTTTCTAGATCGATTTCGTCTAGCAAGTCTTTTAGGGCTGCGCCACCCATTCCTACCTTGATCAGCTCACGTACGTCAGTTGGTAGGTTACGGTAGTCAGTTTCACTAATTAGACTTAGTTTTTCAAGACCGCTAAGCTGATCTTTTAATTGTTCAAAGTCAGCTGTAACTTCTTCAATTTCTTTAGTTCGCATTTCAGCAAGTGCTTTAACGTTGGCATTCTCGTCTTCAGCTTCTTTGTCGTAACGGGCTGTGATAGCTTCTTTTGCTGCTGCAAATTCAGCTTCTTTATTTGCAAGTAGTTGGTCGCGCTTTTCAACTTCTACATTTTTAATGATGTAGCTAGCAAAATAAGCGATTCTCTCTAGGTTCTTTACGGTCATGCCTAGAAGTAGGCCAATAGCTGATGGTGTTCCACGTAGGAACCAGATATGAGCTACTGGTACTGCTAGGTTGATGTGACCCATTCGTTCTCGTCGAACGATTGATTTAGTCACTAGTTCGCCGTTCTTGTCGACGGCAGCTTCACGACTTCTTACGCCCTTGTACTTAGCGTCATGAGGGTTAATGTCTTTAACTGGTCCAAAAATTCGTTCACAGAATAGTCCATCTCGCTCAGGCTTTTGAGTCCTATAGTTAATGGTTTCTGGTTTTGTGACTTCGCCGTAACTCCAATCGAGGATATCTGTTGGGCTAGCTACTGCTAGTCTTACAGCATCAAAGTCGGCAATGTCTGTGCTTGCGTTGTATCTACTAGGACTCATCTTAGGCTACCTCCCCTGAATCAGTTACTGTTTCTTGGTCCTCGTCTGCACTCACCACCGCAACAGTGACGGTATCATCACTAGCTGGTGCAGTTGAGTCTGCTGTCAGACCATCATTTAAGTCAATCGAGTCAAATTCATCGAGTGAAGCTTCTTCAGTTACGTCCACTTCAGATATCGAAGGCTTTGGAACCTCAATATCGGATAAGTGTGCCGCTTCGTCTTGGATATTGCTGGCTAAGACTGCTTCAGCATCAACTACATTGTCTGAGTGAACTAGGTCTACTTTAAGGCCAAGACCTTGAAGTTCCTTAACAAGCACATTGAAGCTCTCTGGGATCTTAGGCCCAACAATTTCAGTCTTCTTGATGATTGATTCGTAAGCTTTGCTTCGTCCGTAAACATCATCAGACTTAATAGTAAGCATTTCCTGCAAGGTGGTTGCTGCGCCGTAAGCTTCTAGGGCCCAGACTTCCATTTCACCAAATCGCTGTCCACCGTTTTGGGCCTTACCGCCAAGTGGTTGTTGAGTAACCATTGTGTAAGGGCCTGTTGAACGAGCGTGAATCTTGTCGGCAACCATGTGGTTTAGCTTAATCATGTACATCGAACCAACGGTTGTCATTTCCTTGAAAGCGTCACCAGTTCGTCCGTCAAATAGTTGCTGCTTACCATCTTCAGGGAAGCCAGCCTCTTTAAGTAGGTCTTGAATCTTGCTGACCGGAACTCCATTAAATGAAGGACTAGCAACTTTTAGACCTAAAGCTCGTGCAGCCATACCAAGGTGAGTTTCAAATAACTGGCCGACGTTCATACGGCTAGGCACACCAAGTGGGTTCAAAACAATATCTACCGGAGTACCATCAGCCATGAATGGCATATCTTCAACTGGTAGGATTCGAGCAATAACACCCTTGTTACCGTGTCGTCCACCTAGCTTGTCGCCAACGGCGATTTTACGCATTTGAGCTACGAATACTTGAATTTGCTTTAGTACACCGGCTTTAAGCTCGTGGCCGTTTTCACGACTAAATACTTTTACACCAACAACTTTTCCGTGTTTGCCGTTACTCATTCGCTGTGAAGTATCTCGAACTTCCTTGGCTTTTTCACCAAAGATAGCTCTAAGTAGTCGTTCTTCGCTGGAAAGTTCTTGTTCACCTTTAGGTGTAATCTTACCAACCAAGATATCTCCTGGGTGTACTTCGGCGCCAATTCGAACGATTCCGTCTTCGTCAAGATGACGCAGTGTTTCTTCAGAAACGTTAGGAATATCGCTGGTAACAATTTCAGGTCCGAGCTTGGTTTCACGTACTTCAATCATGAAGTCGACAATATGAACGCTGGTAAGCGTGTCATCCTCAACTAGTTTTCGGCTAATAATGATAGCATCTTCGAAGTTGTAGCCACTCCATGGCATGAAAGCTGCAATAAGGTCTTTACCTAGAGCTAGCTCGCCGCCTTCAATTGACATACCTTCAACAAGTACGTCGCCCTTCTTAACTTTGTCGCCGGAACTAACAACAACCTTTTGGTTAATTGAAGTACCTTCGTTTGAGCGAATAAAGCGTTGAGGTTCGTAAGTAACACTACCTTCTTTGTATTTAACAACTACGCTCTGAGCAGTTGCGCTGATTACTTCACCGTCTGCTTCAGCTAGAGTAACCTGACCAGTGTTTTCAGCAGCAGCTTTTTCTAGTCCAGTTCCAACGATCGGTGACTGTGGGCTAATAAGCGGTACAGCCTGCCTTTGTTGGTTAGATCCCATAAGACTTCGATATACATAGTTCTTTTCAATGAAAGGTATAAGGCCAGCGCTAGAACCAATAATTTGGTTTCTAGATGCATCCATATAGTTAACGTCGTTTGAATCAACTTCACCAGACTTTAGTCTAGTCCTGGCGCTTACGCGCTCATCAACGAAGTAGTTATTATCATCAGTAGCTGCACCTGCACCAGCAATAACTGCTGTCTCTTCTTCAAATGCGTCTAAATAGATGATGTCATTAGTAAGCTTAGCTTTAACCGGCCAAGTTACTCGGGTACTAATCTTAGCTAGCTTGTCGGCGTCTTTAGCTGTAACTTTAGCGCCCTTCTTAACTATTACTTTGCCTTTTTCGTCATCAAGATCAACGGCAGCGATATGGCCAACGATGTCTTTAGGAGTAGCGGCATTAATTACTTTTCGGTAAGGAGTCTCTATAAAGCCGTAGTCGTTAACACGAGCAAAGTTAGCAAGGTTAAGTACTAGGCCAATGTTAGCGCCTTCAGGAGTTTCTACGGCACAAATACGTCCGTAATGAGTAGCGTGAGCATCACGAACTTCAAATCCGGCTCGCTCACGAGATAGTCCACCAGGGCCCATAGAGCTTAGTCGCCTTTTGTGGGCTAATTCGCTAAGTGGGTTAATCTGGTCCATGAACTGAGATAGCTGAGAGCTAGCAAAGAATTCACGGACAGCAGCAACTATTGGTCGTGCATTGATTAACTGTGAAGGGGTCACAGTTTCAATTTCGCTCATTGACATGCGGTCTTTAGTGTTTCGTTCCATCCTAAGAAGACCAATTCTGAATTGTCTCTGAACCAATTCGCCAACCAACTTAACTCTTCGGTTTGCCAATGAGTCAATATCGTCAGCTGGCTCCTGAGTGTTGTTAAGTCGCATGATTTCAGCAATGATTGCGGTAATGTCCTCAAGTCGAAGAATTCGGTTCTTAGACGTATTTGGGACATCAAGGTTTAGTCTTTTATTGATCTTATATCGTCCAACACGGCTAAAGTCGAAGCGCTTGTAATCGTAGAACATGTGTTCAATAAGACCACGAGCATTTTCTACAGTCGCTAGGTCACCAGGTCGAAGGCGGCGATAAACTTCGATTAGGGCATCGTTTTGACCACGAGTAGCATCCTTTTCTAGAGTTTTGTCGAGGTAGTTTAGCTTACCTGTGTCTACATGCTTGAAAGTGTCACGCATTTGAGTTTCGCTAACACCTAATGCTCTAAGTAATGTAGTAACAGGGATCTTTCGCTTTCGGTCAATCTTAACGAAGATAGCACCGTTAGCTGCAGTCTCAAATTCTAGCCACGCACCACGTCCAGGTATAACCTTGGCGCCGTATAAGCTTGAAGTACCGTGTTGATCGGCAGTAAAGAAAACACCAGCCGATCGGATTAGCTGGCTGACTACTACTCGCTCGGCACCATTAATAACAAAAGTACCGCGGCTAGTCATAGCTGGGTAGTCACCGAGATAAATTTCTTGTTCCTTAACTTCACCAGTAACCTTGTTGATAAGTTCAACGTTGGCTAGTAGTGGGGCGTCAAAGCTAACATTGTTTTCGCGAGCTTCGGCTTCGGTTAGCTTGGGCTTATCGAAATGATAGTCTTTGAAGTTTAGAGATAGTTTAGTGCCAGTGTAGTCATCGATTGGACTTATCTCGGCTAGTAGTTCCTTTAGTCCTTCTTCAACGAACCATTGGAATGACTTGTTTTGGTGATCGACAAGACTAGGTAATGCTAGTCCGTCATTTTTGTCAGTAAAATAAACTCTTTGTTTTTTTGCTAGTGTAGTTGAATTTTTCGCCATAACTTAAAAAATTGCCCCCTTAATTAGTGGATGGATTATTACGCTCTGTTACTTCGTACGACTTTAATAATTGCTGATACCGTGACTATTTAGCTAAATATTAAATTTTGTTTTAGTTTAAGATAATTTATTTAGGTTGAAGGTCCCTAAGCTGCTATTACTATAAGAGTTATTTTGATATAAATCCTACAACTATCTCAACTTACACTACTTCTTAATATAGTAGTTTGAATGAACAGAGTTAAATAGTCAATAGCAATGTGATAAATATCTCTAAATACAGCCTAAATTAACTACTAAATTAGCGGCTTAGTCTTTGTCTCTGGCCGTAGACGGCTTTTAGGTGCTCTCTATTTGGCCGCTTGTTGCCACCTTCGACGTTCCTAAATATTACCCTTTTAAATTTATTTCGTCTCGCTGTCCTTATTGTCGACATCGGCATAAGGTCAAAATCTAACTCACTTCCAGCTATGGTTATGGGGCTTGTTTCTAATTCGTCTTTGGTCTTTCTTCCAGCCGGTTGTCGACCATCAAGCCTGCTTATATATCTGTTATGGATGTATAGGACCGTCATTGCTTGCAAGATAAACATGCTACTGCCAGTTTGTTTAGAGATTGAGTTTAATAGTGTTTTATCAACTTCCCATGCTAGTCCGAGACATGCCGTTATAGCAACCGTACTAATACCTAGTAGCTTAAACCTTTTTAGCCGCTCTTGATCAGTAAATATTGGAGTAGTAACAGTTTCGCCGTCTGTTATAAATCTGACCCTACTGTCGCCAGGGTTATTGGCGACTAGACTAAGTGATTCACTTATGACTTTTGGTATGTCAGTCTTAGACCTGAGTAAAGAACCCATATAGATTACGACTTTAGTGTTTTTCGGTGCATTGGGCTCTATATTTTCTAGGTCGCTAGGATTTTCGATCACTGCCGATACAATAATGTTGCCCATGCCATCATTAGCTCCAAAGCCACTAAAGTGTATCCCACACCCCTCAAGAGTTTGAGTATGGCGATCTTCGCGACTTTCAAAATAGTCTGTTACCACTGAATGGTCTATATCAAAGCGGTCAAAGTAGTGACCAATTAAATTATCTATTGTAATTTGAGGAAGTTGATCCAGGGATGTCTGCATATAGCACAAAACTATGTCACAAAACGTACAATAAAGCAATACTTAGGTAAGGTAATTATCCCTTGACAGTAGGTAAACAGGGGTGTATCATTAAAGTATGAGATATAC
>DAIQON010000023.1:0-5670 GCA_036787835.1 Candidatus Saccharimonadota bacterium
TTGAGAGTGCTACAGTAGATACAAGTGTCCTATATGTTTAGTGGCTCGACCAAGCGTATTGGAGGGCCATCGTAGACGCTATCGCAACTATATTTCACCAAGTTTGCTTAGTATAAGTTCTGCAGCAACAATATCTTGTACAGCTACACCAGTTAGGTCAGCAAATGTAATCTGTTTATCGTTAACTCTGCCTAAGTCTTTGTTTGCAATAATTTCACCAATCTCTAAGACGCTTGTTTTATCAATGAGACTTTCATTTATCGCGAAAGATGTATCGCTATATGCAAAACACTGGCTCTTACTATCGACAGCTTTTATATCAACATCAGCTATAAGTTTTGCATCAATCTCTTGCTTATTAGGGCCATCTGCCCCCATTGCGGTGATATGCAGACCGGGTTTTAGGTTGTTGGCAAACAGAAGAGGTTTCGTAGTAGGAGTAGTAGTAACAATGTAGTTTGTCTTTTCTGTAAGTATATCTACGGTTTTTGCTGACTCAACGTTAAACCCCTTGTTTCTCATATCGACAATATATTTTTCGACAGAATCATCATTCCTACCGTAGACATAGACTTTGTTGAAGTCGATCACTTCTTTTAAGAATTCGATCTGTAAACGAGCCTGGATACCAGTTCCGACAACACCTACTGCATCTATCTTATTCGCGGCTAAGTATTTTGCTACAACTGCCCCAGCAGCAGCTGTTCTTAAGTCCGTTATTAAACCTTCGTCAAATAGTAGTGCCTCAAGTACCCCTGTCTTTTGACTAAATACCATGACGACGCCTTGGCTAGAGGATAAGCCTGACATGGGATTGTCATAAAACCCATTAGCAACTTTGATAGTAAATGTTTGATCTCCTTTAACAGCACCATATTTAATATGTACATTTCCAGGGGGATTATCGAAGTCCAGATGACCAACTGGAGGCACAATAACATTACCCAGACTATACTGCTTAAAACCTTCTTCAACTGCTTTGATTAGCTCTGATTTTATAATAACTTTTTCTATCTCAGCTCTATTGAATATTTTCATTTTCTAATTGTATCAAAAAACAGAGGTAATTTACCTCTGTTTTAAGCATAAGCGGCTTGGAGGGCCACAGTAGTCGTTATCGCAACTGTATTTATCGACAGTAATTATTCAGTTATAGTTGCAGGTTCAGCTATTTGTTCAGCTGGAGGTTGATCTAACAACGCTAATTCATCACGAGCATCTATATAAGTACCTAGGCTATCAGACAGCATCCAAGACCCAGCTACTCTTAAGTGCTCTAGCTGAGTAGTGCTTAAATCATCAACTTGCGTTTCGGTAATAGATGGATCGACATGTTCAGGAAAAGCCTTAACTAACGACCCCAACAAGCTGTTAAGGACTTGTTGTGACGCATTTCTATTTGTGTCTACTAGCCCTGTCTGGCGTGATTGCTCATTTGCTAATCGTTTTGCATGACGACGTGCAGCACGAGGTTGAAGGAACTTTGGTAAGCGAATCGTTACTACGTTGTCAGGATCACCCAAGTATGAGGCAATTGGGTGTTGTTCATGTATTCTTCTCTGTCTTTCACGACTATCCATTATTTAATCTTATCTTAATTAGATAGTGTTGCAAGCATTAACATATTGGAGGGCCACAGTAGTGACTATATCTACTGTACTCTCTTCCTGCGTAAAGACAGAACCGTCATACTACCATCAAACAATGTGAAATAAATAGGGAACACAATTTCTTTAACAGGATCCCCAGCACTAGCAATAATAGTTAGTATGCTTGCTATAAAGAATAATGACCAAAATGCTGTACTTTCCGAACTACCATCCTTCCATACCCTTCTATATGTAGGCAGAGCGCCAATAAAGTGGGCGAGTAGACCAATGCCTAAATTTATCAATGGGACATCAAAAACAGTCCAAACCACTGCACTAAATAGAAGTAGAGCTAAGCAGATATATTCTAACTTTCCAAACTCGTATGTACCTCTCCAAAAGCTTAGGACACAAATTATTGCATTCCCAACTAGAAAAATGATTGCCAATAAAATTGATGCTTCACTGCTTTTACTTACGACAACCCCAGCGAAAGTATTTACGGCCAACAAAAGCCAAACAACACGACTAAAAACACTTGGCCTATATTTACCCCTAACTATCTGACATGAACCTGCCAAATATGATGCACTTCCAAATAGGGCTATGAGTATATAAAGGATAGTATCCATCGCATAATAATAACAAAGCAGAGGGCTTTAATGTTTATTTAAGTCGTGCGAAATGGGATACAACGACCTTCGATATTTCAACTAACTTCAATTATCGGTTATATAATGCACGGCCTCTAGCAAATTTTTAGCCGTATAGATAGCATCTGGTGATACCACATCGTGATTAGTTGCAGTTTTAACCAGGATGCTGCCTTTACATCCCGCATTAATGCCAGCCTCTATATCCGACTGACTATCTCCGACAATATATATCTCAGATAAGTTAAGGCTAAAGTCTTTAGCAGCCTGTAACAACATCCCGGGAGCAGGTTTACGCATATTACTTATTGCACCTGGTGCTTCACCATTCATATATGTCTTAAGTACTTTTATGCCACTGGCAGACAGTTTATTTAACACTACAGAATGAATCTTCCAGAAGTCAGGTTCACTAATTCGTCCTTCTGCTATGCCAGCCTGGTTAGAGACTATGACTACATTAAAATAATGATCAGCCAGATATTTGAGGGCTTCTATACTATCGGGGAATAATTCTATCTTTTCTATACTATCAACACGTTCATCTTTAGGATCAACAATAATTGTTCCATCACGATCAAGAAATACTGTTTTCATAGACTAATCATATCAAATAAAATAACCTCTGATGAGGTCAAAAATGACAGAGGTGCTAGTGGAGGGCCACCGTGCAGTTTATATCTACTAGGATTGAAGCGGTACTGGTATAGACCCGTGGGTAAGTAAAGCAACCGTCAGTCTATCTTCTGTACCAGTATTATGTCCACGATGTACTAGATTTGGTGCGGTACTCGTGATTACGTCTCCAGCACTAACAGCTATACTCTTATGGGCCATTTCGCTTGTTGCATAGTCGTACGTTCCGACACCTTGCGGATAAAGTACAACTGCATTAGTACCATCTGGATGAAAAAATTGTTTTGCCCCTGGAGGTTGAAGATTAACGAACAGGAGTGAATCGTTTGGAATGCCTAAGTCTGTGAAAAGTTTTGTTGTCACGGTACCCAAATGTTCAGTAACTTCTTCTAGACGTCTACCCCTAGTGCTTTTTACGGCAGTGACATCTATCTTTTGTGATTGCCAGTATTCAGCTAACTCTGTCCTCAGTTCAGGCAATATTGAGGGCTTAATCTTTTTACGAAGAACACGAATGCCATTCGGGGTACGTTGCTCAACAGCGTTCATAAAAATACTATGACATGAGAAGTATAAATCTGTCAATATGGAGGGCCACAGTGGTGCTTGTGTCTACTGGTTTGAAGGTATGCTATGTCTCCACTAATTCCTATTGGTTTTCTGTCTGATTTACCTACTAGCTAAGCAGTGCGACTAGACATTTTCACCATACAGGTATTGACAGCCTGTCTCGTAGAATTCGTTTGCGCCTCGTGTACATGTCTGTTTGTAAACCCAAAAGCTGTAAATGGCTCTATCTCGTCAAATAATTGTAAGTCGCCCTCCAATATAGCAAGATCGACGGCACTACTAAATGCATCTCGCGTTTCCGGGCGGAAGTCGTCATTACAAGTAGCCATGGCTTTCGCCACTGGGTGTTCTATATCAATGCTTCCTATTACAAATTTAGTGAGCAATGTATCTCTAATAATGATTGTTTTTGAAGATCCGTCAGTATGCCAACCAGGGAATCTAAGACAGAACCCTGGTTTAACCTCTTTACGAGCAACTTCCACTTGTTCTGCTTTTTTTAAGAATGTTGAGCTAGCAGATATAACTGGTTCTAGAATTCTATAAGCTCTTCTCCCATCTCTATTACCTAGTCTTTGAACAAAACCTCTCCTACATATATCTGTGTGGGCAAACTCTAAACTCCCACCCATATCGCTAGCTAATCCACCTATATGTCTAAAATGACGAGCATTTAACCTATATAGTGGTTGCGGTGCAGGAAAGTGTATTTCTGAAGACATAATTCTGACTTAATACTATATAATCTTTGTATATTTTATGCAATCTATTTAGATTCCAGAGTTGAGAAACCTGTGGTTGGGCTAAAGTCAGGATAAGCAATATATACAATTTTTAGAGAAATTGGAGGGCCATCGTTCACACTATCGCAACTCAAATTCGTGCTTCCCGCGAGCTATTTATGGTTCAGTGCTAATGCCAACGCTCCGCTAACGCCGCTCATAGAACCAAGTTGTGGTGATAGGATATAGCCATCAATCTTCTCTAGGATCTCTGGGATTTGCAAGTACCCGTTTAATATTCGTGGAACTTGTAAACGTACGGCATCAAGTAATCCAGAATGATTCATTACACTTCCTCCCACAACAATTTTCATCGGCATTATGTTAGTAATAACATTCACTACGCCCAGTGATAAATAGTATGCTTCCAGTTCCCAAAATCTAGAGTCATTTAAGCTCTCGGCTGCTACGCCTGAGCGTAACTTCAATGCAGTACCGCTGGCTAACCCTTCGAGGCAGTTATTGTGATAAGGGCAGGCACTTATTGAGTCGGTGTCTCCAGGTCTTAAAGGAAGTTGCATGTGCCCCATTTCGGTATGTGTCAAACCGCCGCTCAAGATTTGGTCATCTATCACGCAGCCAATGCCTATTCCCGTGCCAACGGTCATGTAAGCTAGGGATTTGAAGCCTTTGCCTGCACCATAACGATGCTCAGCCAATGCTGCAGCGTTCACATCGGTCTCAAGTACTATGGGCACGTCAAATGCCTCGCTCATCATGCCGACGAGGTTGGTTTGAGCCCAGCCTTCCTTCGGGGTTGTCGTGATGTAGCCGTATGTTGACGAGTCTTTGTTTAGACCGAGTGGACCAAATGATGCGATACCGACTGCTTCCAGTCTGGGTTGTCGCTTGAAAAAATCGATTACTTGGTCAAGTGTTTCGGAGGGCGTAGTAGTGGCTATTTGGATGTGCTCTGTAATTTCCTGTGGTGAAGTACCAACGGCACAAATAAACTTTGTTCCACCCGCCTCAATGCCGCCGTAGTTTTTTTGTTCCATGCTTATTATCATAGCAACAAAAAACTCATCGAAATAGATGAGTTTTAAGCATAATCGGATTGGAGGGCCATCGTGGAAGCTGTAGCAACCGAAATCTAGAGTAATCAACTGATACATATCGCACCTATCTCAGCTCTAAGTGACATTCCTAATGGAACTAACACCAATTAACGGTATCCCCTATATGATTGTGACTGTTCTACCTTGCGCATAACAATTTGATAGAGCTGAAACTCCCTTGCCTGAAAACCGCCAGCGCATGTTAGCAAGTAATATTCCCACATTCTGTAAAACCGTTTGTCGTACTTGTCCTGCAACTTAGAATAATTGTCGGTAAAGTTTTTATGCCAGGCCATGAGGGTTTTATAGAATTCAGGGCCGAAGTGTGCTACGTCTTCAATGACTAATAAACGTTCGGTGGCTTTACTTAATTGTGCCAAAG
>DAIQON010000006.1:0-56478 GCA_036787835.1 Candidatus Saccharimonadota bacterium
CTTTCACTCCTTTCTAGTTTAGTGAATGTGTCCAAGATGTATGGTGGCTCAATATGAAGACCATTAAATACATTGACATAAGTAGCCGCTTATGTTAATATATTCTGATGAGTGAATTAGACAATAACGTCCCTAGGCTACCTGAGCATTATAGAAAGCGTCGTATGCTTGACATGTATCCAGATGAGATAGCCCATCTGTATAGTTCGGCTATAATCGTAGATAAGGTCTCTGGCTTTTTATTCGTCGATCGTAAAAACACACTTGAAGCAGACAGTGCTGCACCTACTTACTACGGTAACAGACTCAGTGTGATGAGGATTCTATCTAAAATTGATGGACTTGAAAAATTTGGGTTTGTCGCCGATTTGAGACATGCAAAGGGTGAAATTCGTGAACACGTAGTAACTTTGGCTGCAGATGCTTCTGACGTCGATAAAATATTTGCAGTAAACGAAGCAGCAGAGGGGCCACCTTACGAGCCTTTACTAGCAGCAATAGTACTTGATGAAGACGGTATTGAGCAGTATATTGGCGATTTATCCTTGGTGGACTACCTGGATCGTCTTCGTGAGAGCGTTGACGCCATTTGTACGCCCGATCCAGAAACTCTGGAGCAGCCAGCCGTAATCAGCTCAGAGGGCGCTGTAGTACAACCTAGTCTCTTTGATTGTATTGGAGTTGAAATTGAGTTTTAAGTTACCTATCTGTGAGGGGTGCGACTGCAAATCAATTTGGAACGATTTAGAAACGTCAACTCTAGCGCATATTCCAGACTTAGAAGCCAGTTCCGCTGAGCTAACGCGTAGGCTTATTGAGCTTGAGCTAGCCGATCGCCTAGATCCAGCAGCAGATGCGTTTGAACGATCAAGAAGAGATCAAACCCAAGCCCATGTATTAGACTTTACAGTATCAAGTTTTGGCAAGCTTGTTGGGCTGACAACAGATCTAGAAGCTACTTTTAGTGCTGCAAGTGCCATCGACTGCGAAGAACAGAAATCAGCAGATCCAACCCAGCTTTGCCCAAGACTATCGGCGATAATGCCAGCACTGGACGCTATTGGCCAAAGACTTATACTAGACACTGATCCGAGCTAAAGCTTAGACAGACCAGTGGCTATCGGCGTGTTCTTTTAGAATTTCGGTGTAGCCAGCAATCATGGCCGCAGTAGTCACCTGGTGATCAGGGTGCATCGTTCGTAGTAGTAGGCCAGATAGCCACTCGACTTCAGGTGGTAAATCTGGGTCAGTAACTACAATAAAGCCCTCGACTTCAGCAATTTCTGCAAGCGAATTAGTAGTCCATTGAAAGCTAAAGTCATCGGCCTCAAGTTGTAGCTGCTTAAAGCCAGGAAGAATTCCTGAAGGCAAATCTGTAAGATCAGACCCAAAATGTATGATTGTATTTGCTGTTTCAGCTTGTGCATCACGATCGAGAAGCAAGTCTACGAAGGTAGTATAATCACCAAAAAATAGCTCTTCACTATCATCGTCGGTATGACTAACTAAATTAACGTCACCCTGTTGGCCTCGAGCAATCTCTAACATTAATGAAACGACGTCTCTTCGACTTAAGGTTGATGGCCAGCGGAGCACGTAATCTTGGGTATCTTCTCCTGGATAAAACATTATGTCTAGCTCGGCTGGAGTCTCTGGGCTTCTGGCTGTGATTGTACCAACGTTACCCGAATCGCCTGGAAGAATATCCAGCTCGATTGCTATGTTTGTAGGTGGTGCTTGATTACTTAGTTCTGGAGCCATGCAGTTAATCATAAACTACAAGCTAGCAATAAACACGAGCATAATGCTTTTTAAAGCTAAAGGAATACTTACTAACTGTCTTGCAGGACGGCTAGAATGTTACCTGCAGGGTCTTTAAACCAGGCAATATCAGGGCCCATATTGGCACTCAGGCCCCGGAGTATCCCTTTTTCATCTTGAGGGGCTGGCATTCCGTCGTAATGTTCAATATTGACGCCTTGACTTACTAGGCTATCAACTGCATCATCGATGTTTTCGACGACTATATTTAAAACCGTATAAGTTGCAGGGGAATGGTCATGCTTATCGTAGATAAAAAGTGTTCCACCACCAGGCAGTGCTAGCTGTAGGCCCATTTTTTCATCATTTAGCTTTAAATCTAGGACTTCAGTATAAAATTGTTTAGCAACATCCAAATCATTTACTGAAAAACCGCTAAATACTGCTTGAGACTTTAACATAACACTTACCCCCTTTAGCTTAGTTAATTACTACTTTAATTATAACTCCTAAGAGCAATAATTAGCTAAGTAGGTCGTTTTAATCTACCGGCACGAGCGAGAGTCATACCAGTTCGTAAATCAAGTCTCAACCAAGATCCGTCCCCTGGAGCAGGGATATCTATATTAGGTGATTTTCCTGTGCTGTCGCCATCGCCACCCGCTAGCAGGCAGCGGCTGCCGTCTTCATTTCTTGGTTCTCCTTGGGTAGCTATAATTGCGTCAGATTCCTCATCAAATTGTCGTCTATCTTCATCAGAAAGTACCTCTGGAGCTAAAAATACTTGGTGTCCAGGGTATTCAATTGAGCGTATTAGCGATCTATCCATAGCTATAATTATCTACTGATTTATTAAAAACACAACTATACCATTAATCGAGTACCCCAGTATTAACAGTTCGTTATAATTCATTACTTTTTGGAATTGAATTTAAGCCAAATGCTAATAGAACACCAAGCAGAAGGCTCCCATTTCTCTGATAACTAATTGTGCTCTATGACTCATCTAGCATTTGTAAATGCTTTAAAGCGCCATTTAGGCTGTTAAATTATTAAAAAATTCATAATCTTAAGCAATATGCATATCGGTGATTTTAGGGTATAGTTTCAATTATGCGATACCTATTCGTGACGATTTCGATATCTGTAATTTGGTTTGCCGTGATTATTATAGCTAGAACTATGTCAGGTACTAATATAATGCCTTTATTTTTTGCCGTACAATTCATGACATTAGTTCTATTTTTAATTGGATTTTATAAGAAATGAAAACTCCACGAACAATCAAAATAATCAATCTGTTGAGTGACGCCATTAAGGCATTTTTACGCAATGAACAGCTTGGTCTCAAAGGCAGTCTTGACCAGCTAGATGAACTCGGCGGCATATATATAAAGTTCTTGCAGATGATTGTTCTAAGTTCTAGTGGCCAACAGCAAAAGAACTTCACTGAACTTTTAAAAGTCTATGAGGATAGTAAGCCAGACGAAATCGACATTAGGGTGCACCTTAAATCAATCGCTATGCCAGGAATGGACAAGATCGCTGAACTCGAGATAAAACCATTTGCTACCGGGTCCTTTGGACAAGTCTATAAGGCCAAGTTAGTTAGTGGCGAGATTGTAATAATTAAGGTATTAAGGCCAAGTGTTAAAAAATATTTAAAATACGACCTTAGGCTACTAAAAATATTCAGTGTTATGTATTCGTTCATCGATAGACAGAAAATTTTTGACTTCAAACAGATATATAAACAGTTTAGAACTACCAGCCTGCAAGAGACACACTACCTAAGAGAAGCCGAGGTTGCTGACTATTACTACCAGTCTTATAAGGATCATAACTATATGGTAATTCCAAAAACCTTTAAAGAGCTTAGTAATGACCAAGTGATTGTCCAAGAGCATATTTCGGGGATATCGGTAGCTAAGCTATTGACCATGCAAAACAACGGTATTGATGCTCGGCTGTATGCCAAAGATGTCTTTAATACCGATTTATTTACTATGCTCGAAGTCATTGGTATTGAGTTATTATCCAAGGCCTTGGTCGGCGATATTCTGCAGTCCGATCCCCACCCCGGGAACATTATAGTTCTGGCCAATAATAAGGTTGCTTTGATTGACTTTGGGATGACGGCCCAACTAAACGAAAACCGAGATGGTTTTTATGGGATGTTGGTGCAGTACCAGGCTTACTATAATAGCGGCAGCTTCTCAATGGGCGATATGGGGCTTGCAGCCCTAAAATATCTGTCACCGAAGCTCTATGGTGCCATAGAAGGAGCTGATCGTTATCTAGACGACTACTTTATGATGGACGACGAGAGATTAATAGATAAGCTGAAACGTGTAACTCAGGAGGTTGCTTATGAGCATGCTAATAAAGGCATAGTTGATAACATGCTTGAGCAGAACCTGATTATGAGGATTCTATTCTTCGTAATGAATAAAGATAATAGGTTCGGTTTTTCGTTCGACATTAAATCGATATCTTTCTTAAAAGCTTCACAAGGCTACCTAACTCTGATAGGCCAGTTCGACGTAGATTGTGAACTCGTTAAGTCGGTAATAAACGGTGCAGTAGAATTCGGACAGTTAAATATGATGAAGGTTATTGATAGCCAAGATCAAACTATCGAGCTATTCGAATCGATGGAAATCTTGTCTACCTGGCTAGATAAGATGTCACGTAATGATCCATGGTTAGCAACACAATTGGTTGGAGGACTATAAACTAGTGAAAAATAATCTAATAATCTACGCTACGGCTTATCCATATACCGCAGCCATAATAACTATTATCTGGGTAGGGAGTGCCTTACTAATTATTATTGATAGATCATTATCAGTCGGCATTATTGTGCTAGTGAATGTTATTATGACTACAGTAATAGCAGCAGTTGGATTCAAAAAATAATAGAACTAGAGTAAATCCTATGCAAGTTAGAGTCAATTCGCACACAGTCGGCAATCAGAGATTAGTCTGTGGCCTGACCGATTGTCTAATCTTTTTAGGCAGATCTATGATCGATCAAACACTTTATTTGATTAATGAGTCCGTAACTTACGCTACGAAATTTAGTTAAGCGCTTTTTGTAGTTTAGCTAAATCTAGAATTATAAAAAGATGGTCTTTCTGTTCCACCAAACCTTCCTTAAATAGAAACTCGAGTGCCTTACTTGCGGTTTCTCGTGTCATGTTGATAGAGTCGGCTATATCAAGGTGTGTAATCGGGGCATTAATAGTTACTTGAGCGGCATGCTTTTCGCCGAAACGTTCAGCCAAACTTAATAGTTCTGATATTATCCTCTCGCGAGCAGATCGAAACTCTAATGTCTGAATTCTTTGAGTGTAGACTGAAATAACTTCTACCGCCTGCTTTAATATTTCCTGGGATAGCCAGGCATCATGTCCCATAGCCAACCTTAGTTTATCTTTCGATGTCCGCAACACTGATACATCGGTCATAGCCTCGTAAGATAGACCAGTTACATGTGCTCCATCTAAAGCCCATGGTAGAGGTATGAATTCACCAGCTTGGTGGATGAACAAAAGATTACCAAAGCCATCACGAGACACCGAGGCTGCTTTTATAAAACCAGGCTTAATGAGATATACGCCCATCGGCTCGTTAAAATCATTTATAATAGTTTCTCCATTAGCAAAATTCATAGGCATGCCGTCATTGAAGTAGGCGATAATACTTTTGTCATCGGTCGCAGCGTTTGGCATACCAGCCATCAGGTCTTTCATCATATCTTACAGTATATACACCTAGACATTCAGCTTATGTAATATAGCGCACATACAATTGCAGACAATAATATTAGTCTGAGGTTAGATAGCAGTCGCTACTGTGCATCATAAGTAAGGGGGTGTTGCCAAAACTGTAAGCTTTATATAAAAACGCAAATAATGAAAGGACATACTAATGTCACATTCAACAAGTGCAACAATTAACAAACACCAAAAGCATTCTAAGGTACGCTTTCAACAGTATTTATTAGACTCTGGTGAGCCAGAAGATAATATAAAACGCGATAACGCTAAACTTGATCTTTGGCAGCTAAACATTATGGTTATGAGACAAAAGATTAAGCATCAGGCTCAAAGATTAAGAATGAATTATTCATAAACCAAAAGGGCCCCGCACAAGGAGCCCTTTAAAATTGCCGATGAAATTTCGATCTCTGTTATCTGAATCTTTAAAAGGGATTACAGATTTTGATTTTTAAACTTATCCATAGTTTGTTGAGCTCTTTTTTCTGTATCGTCTGAATCTTTAGCTTGTCTTTCTAACTTGGAAGCTTCATTTTCCAGCTGAGTTGCAACTCGTTCAAGATCGCCTGCTGACTTATGCATATTTGCAGCTTGGTCTCGGTGTTGCTTAGCTTGTAAGCGTGCTTTTTGCGCCGCATTCCTGACTTGATCACCAGCTGCCATATATCCCCTTTACCTTTAAACCTCAGTATAGCACCTGATTTCGTTATAGCCCGATCAATGGTAATTATAAATAGCTTTAGTAGTTATTGTTTGTAGCCCCCGAGACTAAACATAACAGGCTAATTATGCTAGAATATGAACCTGTAATGACAGATAAAAAATATGCCATCGAAGTAAAAAATCTGACTAAGAGTTATGGCAGCAATGATGTACTTCGTGGAATAGATTTCAGGGTTGAGCAAGGCTCAATGTTAGCCCTACTGGGCCCGAATGGAGCAGGCAAAACAACTACTATTCGTATTTTAAGCACGCTACTTAAGCTCGACAGTGGAACGGTTACGATTTCTGGTTACGACGTCGTTAAGCAACCCGAGAAAGTGCGAAGTGTTATCGGACTTACGGGTCAATCTGCGGCGATTGATGAGCTGTTGACTGGCCGAGAAAACTTAATTATGATGGGTCGTTTATATCGGCTAACAAGTAGCAGCGCTAAGTCGCGAGCCCATGAACTACTTGAGGAATTTGATTTACTCGATGCGGCCGATAGGCCAACTAAAACTTACTCTGGTGGCATGAGTCGTCGGCTTGATCTAGCGGTTAGTCTTATAGCCACTCCGCCAATAATCTTTCTAGACGAACCGACCACCGGTCTTGATCCACGTTCACGTCTAGCAATGTGGGATATTATTAAAAGCCTGATGGCCAGCGGCACTACAATACTGTTAACTACCCAGTATCTTGAAGAGGCCGATCAACTAGCCGATCAAATTATTGTTATAGACGGCGGAAAAGTTATAGCTAATGGAACTTCATCGCAGCTAAAAAGCAAGGTTGGTAAAGATCGTTTAGAATTAATTTTTAATAATGCTGAGTCACTGGCAAGTGCTATTACTATCTTAGGAAAACTAGTGGCAAGCTCTGACGACAAGGCTTTATCTCTAAGTCTGCCACTTATAGATATAAATATTGATGTCAAAGAAGTTCTAGATAAGCTATATAAGGCTAAGTTATCAATTGTTTCGATGGAAGTCCACAAGCCGACTCTTGATGACGTCTTCCTGTCTCTGACCGGTAAGCAAAAACCAGGAGGAGATAAAAAATAATGGCTGTTGAACTTCAATTTGAAAAGAAACCTCGCTGGTACTTGGCCCTAGTAGATAACTGGGTGATGATTAAGCGAAGTAGTACCCATATTATTAGACATACCGATCAACTACTGGGGACATTCTTCCAACCAATCATGTTCTTAGTATTATTTGTGGCTGTGTTTAGCGGCGCTATTAGCGGATCATTGCCGCCTGGAGTTAGTTACTTGGATTTCTTAATGGCTGGAATAATCGTTCAAACAGTAGCCTTTGGCTCAACTACCACTGCAGTTGCTATATGCAATGACTTACAAAAAGGAATTATTGATCGTTTTCGGGCTCTACCTATGAGTAGTCGTTCAGTCTTAACTGGCCATGTTGTGTCCGACCTTCTTAGGAACGGCATGTCCACTACGGTGATGCTGATTACCGGCCTAATACTCGGTTTTCGTAGCAGCGCAAGCTTTACTCAGTGGCTGCTTATAGTCGCTCTTTTGGTCTTATTCACCTTCACATTTTCTTGGTTAATGGCTATACTCGGGGTGTTTGCCAAGAGTGTCGAAGCCGTACAATGGCTAACCTTCGTAATAATTTTTCCACTAACTTTTGCTAGTAGTGCCTTTGTGCCGGCTCAGAGTATGCCACATTATTTACGTCTATTCGCTGAGCATCAGCCCATCACTCAGGTAGTAGACGCTGTTAGAGCGCTGATGCTAAACATGCCAGTAGGAAATTATGTTTACAACTCGATAGCCTGGAGTCTAGGCATATTGATTGTTAGCGTACCCCTGTCGACCTATTTATTTAAACGTAAGTCAGCAAAATAAGTTACTTTGTACTACGTAGCTAATCCTTGTCTCGTTATTGTGTCGTGTAATATTTCGGCCAGACCTTGAGCGACTACTAAAGCTGCATCCTCGCCAGCTGCGCTATCTACCAATTCAGCGATTCGTTCGCGTTCTAATGCTCCAAGTACTGCAACCTCTCCGTACCACGGTACTATAACTAAAATTTCTTCACCTTCACCTTTGGGCCCCCGTTTTAAGGCTCGGGTGACTATATCCATATAACTAGAGTCATATGGTGTTGCTTCAAATGGATTTAATGGGTCTATCATAGTTTGATTCGTTGCCATTAAATATAATACCCTAACTACGTAGGCAATAGGAACTATAAATCTTTGGCTCTAACAATCATTTCCGAGAACCTGTCAACAATATCTCTTTGATGGGCATGGGCTGCCTGATCTATAGCTCGTGAAACGGCCTCTGCTGTACTTGAGCCGTGTCCTATGACAGCAACGCCCTTTACGCCGAGTAACAGTGCTCCGCCAACCATACTAGGGTCGAGAGCGTTTCGCAATACTGCCAATCTAGTCATCATAATTCTCTGTGCTGCTCTAGTTTCATTAGTTGCACCAAATGCTCGGACTAGGTAGTCGGACATCATATTGGCTATGCCTTCATTGGACTTAAGTATTAGATTACCGCTAAAACCATCAGTAACAGCAACATCAGTGCCACCATCGTATAAGTCGCTACCCTCAATATTCCCAATAAAGTTAATTATTCCAAGGCGACCTAAATTAGCTAGAGACTGATGGGCCTCCTTTACAAGAGCTGTTCCTTTTTCTTCTTCGGCTCCATTAGATAATATGCCAACTCTTGGGCTGTCGATGTTTTCGACAAGACTCATGTATAGTGAGCCCATTACGCCAAACTGAGCCAGCATCCTAGCATCTGACTCTTTATTGGCACCTGCATCTAAAAGTAGCGTTCTTTCCACGCTAGGCTGACCATCAATAATCCCGACTCTTGGTAACAAAACCGGTATAGCCGGTCTTGAAACGCCTCTAATACGGCCTAGAGTTAGGGTTGCGCCGGTTAAGGTGACGGCTGTGTTCCCACAATCAACAAAACCGTCAGCCACTCCACTTTTTACTAGCTCGGCAGCTCTTCGAACTGGATTATCTTTCGATCTTCTATAGGCATTGGCTGGATCAGAAACATCAAAGGCAATGTTATCTGTCGTAACAACAGTTTCAAATTCACCCATACCTAGCTCGAGTGCCGACTGATCACCAATTAGTATTACTTCATGCCCTCGATCGGCAGCAAATTTAGCGCCGGTTATCATTTCACGCGGTGCAAAGTCTCCACCCATAACATTGAGGGCTATTTTACTCACTTATTTTCTCCATTTGAGACATTATCTATCTACAGATGTAGGTTTGCAAGCTTAAACAGTCATATTAGAGCCAGTTTCTTGCTGCGTCATAACCTCAAGCTGAATCCGTAGTAAGATATATAGATGGTAAAGTCTAGCCTTGCAGCTAACGGTTTAAGCTTAATTAATGACTTTCAGAATACCCAGATTCTGATTAGAACTATTGAAGGCGCCGACTATCAAGCGAAAATGTCTGAGGAAGAAATCCTAAACAAATTTTCAGCCTATAGGCGTAGCGATCAAGTACTAGTAAATCCCAATGACTTACCTCTTGCGCAGGATGACAACTTAGTTAAAGAAAGCCTTAATGCACATTTACAAAAGGTGCAATCTGAACAGATTAAGGATTATGGGGTTCAGACTATTAATGACCTAGAAAAGAATGCAAATGCCCTATATCTAAATAAGAAAGTGAGAATCAAAGTAGTAGACAAGAAGCTAAGTCCGATACATAATGGCTGGATTAACCAGCGGACTGGACAACAAAACTTCGGTATTACAAAAGCGCTAACAGTATCTGGAAGAATTGTAGAAATAAGCCTAACAAACAACTATATAATAATTAAACCACTACTGCTCAGGAAGCTTGTTAATAGTTCACTAATCGATTATTTGATAGAAATTATCGCGCCAGACTCACTACAGCCAATGGTCAGCATAGCCTTTATATAGGCTATAGATTTATTTCCTTAGCTAAACACCTATACGGAGGCTAGGCTCTGTTCAGCCTCAGCAACAGACTCTTCTAGTAGCGCAAGTTGACGTAAGACTTCATCCGAGCCGGTCTTTAGGTTCTCAAGATCAAGCCGTTCAAAGGTGACAGTATCGGGGACTTCTTCACCACCTTCAATTGAATAACGAACCCACTCTGCGCTAGCTCTTTCAAGTCGATCTGGCTTGCGCTGTTTTGGATGCGGGGCGTAGACGGTCAATAGCTTTAAAACTAGCTTATCACTTCTATAAGGATGTTCCCCAATTTTAGAAAATGGTATTACTGCCTCGCCACGACCTATAACACCTGCAGGATTTACATAAGAGTACATAGGCAAAACTCCAATTCGATGACCTAATGCGCTGAATCTCTCTTCTGGAGTTAATTCCGCTTCTACCTTAGCTGGTTCGGCTGAATTAACTTCTTGTTCTAAGGCACTTCTGGCCAAATCCCGTTGTCGATCGATTGATCGTGCTCGGTCCGAGAATCCAATTACTTTTTCTAGATCCATCAGGTACTCCAAAAGTATTATTTAATAATAAGATATAACCACGAAATTGCCCAATTGGCAAGGATAAGATACTATACTGCTATAAACTGCGCAAATCTTGACCTAGCCGACCGCTTTCTTTATAAGCTGTGCTATTTTAGCTTCCTCTGAGGCAGTTAATTCCTTGAGAGCGAAATAGATAGGCCACATATTGCCATCGTCGAGTTTTGCTACGTCATTAAAGCCTAGGGTCATATATCTTTCACCAAACTTCTTCTTGCTTCTAAAGAAACAGACTAGCTTATTGCCGTCGCTATAGGCTGGCATGCCATACCAGGTTCTGGGCAGTAAACTCGGCACACTTGCACATATAAGCTTATGAAGCCCTTCACCTATGCCACGATCTGGTTCATCCATCGCCGCAATTGCGTCTAGTACCGCCTTTTCATCCTCTTTGATTTTATTAGCCTTCTTTTCGCTGGACTTCATTTTAACCCCTATTCTACCTACATATTACGTCTGTCTATACTGCTTCGTCCACTTTTACAAATCGTTTATTGGCATAGTAGCCAAAGATACCAGTAATAACTGCCGCTATCCCACCAAGTAAAATAGGCATTCTCCCACCTCGTGCATCAGACAGCCAACCAAGCAGAGGCCCACCTATTGGCGTAGTGCCAAACAGTAGTACAGTCTGTAGGGCCAAAACGCGGCCAAGCATTTCTGGCCTGGTTTTAACCTGGACAACTGTCGTCGTCGCTGTCATGAATAGTATGCTTGCAAGGCCAAGAATAAATATTGCTGGAGTAGCTAATTTAGTATTAGGAACAGCAGCTAGCAGTAGCATTGCCACGCCTAGCGCAAAAGAGCCTATAATGACGTGTTTTAGCTGGACTATCTGTCTCTTAGCAATAATAATCGCTCCAACTACCGCACCAAGACTAAATATAGAATATAGAAGGGTAAATGCAGTCGTATTTCCATGAAGGGCGCTTGTTACAAATAGAGGCAAAGTGACGGTAAAATTATAGGAAAATATACCGATTATGAGTAACATAACAAAATTGATCCATAAAACTGGGACAGATTTAATATATTGGACACCAGCTCTTACGGCCCCTCTAGTTTTAGCGGCCACCGGCCTTAAGTAAAGTTCAGCTGGTCGCATAGCAATAAGGCAAAGAATTACAACTATGTACGATAAGCCGTCAAGAGTAAAACACCAACCGAAGCCGGTCGTAACGACTAACAGACCAGCTAGTGCTGGACCAAAAATTCTCGATATATTTACGATCAGGCCATAAAGTACGACAGCATTTGGTACTTCCTCTTTAGGCACCATTTCACTTACAAACGATCGTCTCAATGGATTATCAAAGGCTAAGAACATACCGCCTAGAATTGCCAGCGCATAGATGCCTATTAGCGGAGGATGAGGCATAAATGCCAGGATAGCAAGGGCGAATGACTGCATCATTTCCAGACTTTGAGTGAGGAGCAGAAAATGGCGTTTATTAGAGCGGTCGACTATTGATCCAGCCCAAGCAGTAAGTAGCAAAATAGGTCCGAACGAACAAGCAGCTAATATACCAACGTCTAGACCACTGTGGGTAATACTCAGCACTAGTAGAATAATTGCAACATTGGTAAGCCAGTTGCCGGTGTTGGATATAATCTGACCAAAAAAATACAATCGAAAGTTACGAATTCTGAGTGAAGAGAAGGTATTTTTCATTGCCTAATTGTAACAAATAATCCTCACCCCGCTCAGTTTAGAGCTAAAGCTCATAACAAAAGTAGCCACACATAAGTTTCAATTTGCATTTTTAGCTCGTAAGGTAAATAATAGCTAAAAATATAAGGGGGCCAAAAATGTCTGTAGTAGGATTAAGCTCATCTCCAGAACTAACATCAGAATTTCATCAAAATGAACTTTGGACAGTAAGCGAAGCTGTCGCCGAACATAACGTCCATACACCGCTCCTTGATCTGGGGATATGGGCAGACAGAGGGTTTATAGAAGAGCGTGGGGGTACTATCAATGACGCCTACCTAGATGACCTAGGTATTGTTCAGGAAGCAATTGGTTTCCAAGTAGACTTTAAGATAGCTAGAGATAGCATGGAGGAGTTTGCCGACTTTTTAGGGGAATCAGTACTTAGGCCTCAGATGAGAACTGCATTTGACGATGTGGTAGCAAGGCACAGAAGAAGAGTCAACCAGAGCATCCGCCGAACCAAAGGTGTATTCGTTAGAATTATTGATCAAGAGACCGATAAACAAGACACGGCTGAGCTAGCCGCAGGACCGCGAACTGACAGGCGAGATGATCTTGTATCTCACTCAGGACAAAGAGTAGGTAGGCTGTTAACTTGCGGTGAACTGGACGAGGATTCGTACTACAGGTTCACTTTAGAAGGGAAGAATGGACTAACCTTTACCCACAATCCACGGTCAATCTTCACTCAAGTCATTGTAGACTCTTCTAGAACACTGTCCTCAGCACCTGTCTTTCATTTATGAGTAAATTCTGGCTTAAGAATCTATTGATCCCATTCTTGAATTATACGAAGAACCGTCTTCCAGGTTCTAGTGGTTATGTCTTTAGTGAACTGCTTTTCTAGCCACGCCATTAAGTCTGGTGTCTTGGCCACACTCGTATCGACGACACTAAAAACTACATTATATTTAAAGCCAACAAAGCTATAGGCCTTGCCTTCAGGCGTGTAAGGGAGTGCGAATGGAAAACTGGCCCTGTGTTTTAAGAATGTCAAAGTTAGATAGTTACTTGGTGAATGGACGTCGTTATCGAATATTTTCTCTGATACGATCTTTTCAAGTTGAGGACGGCTAAGAACGATTGTAGTGCTATGAAATCCTATCTGCTCAAATATTGCCTTTTCTATACTAGCCCCGAGATCAGCGCTAGACCCTATACTTGAATCAAATATCACGTTGCCACTAGATATAACAGTTTTTACGTTATTGAATCGTAGGCTCTCGAATACTGTTCGTAAATTAGAGTTATTCATATTTGGATTGCCAGGCATTATGCCTCGAAGAAATGCTACGTATTGCATGGAGTTATCATACCAAAGAGCTAAGAAGTTCAGAATAAACTAGTTCCTAACATATGCTAAGTTATTAACATATGGAATGGACAACGCTAAGGCCTGAGACTAATGAAGGCAACAAATTTATAATCGCTTTTCAAATATTTAGAAGAGCTGAATACGTATGTCTATGGAGATTAAGGGGGGAAACGCCAATAACGCCTCCTGAAGTACTAGATGCACTAAAGACGTGCGTACTAATTGATCCTCTCTTTATTGATGAACCGGTTCAAACTGAATGGGGCGAATTAAGCCCGACTATGGTCGACGATATTAGACAGCAATGCAGAGCTCTTTTTGACGACGAAGTCGATACAACAGCACGTTTTATAGGTTTATCGGACACAATGCTGACTGTGGCGAGCAATAGGTTAATTGACGTAGGACCTTTACAGACTGCTGTAGCAGACTTCGCAAGAATGCAGCAGCCTATGCTTAGATTGCATTTAGCCTAAGCATGGGGGCAAAGTAAGTTAGAACATTCACTATCTACTATTAATTTGTTTTTTTATGCTTATTCAGGTCTTGATGAACCCCAATCATCAATAGCCATGCTCCAGAAATCAAAAATGGAATATATAATATCATTGCAATGGCTGATATATAAATACCTACAATATGACCAGATATTAGAGTGATTGCACCGGCTATTGCAATTAAATGGCAAATCGTCCCTATTGCTAATCGTATAAAACCAAGACCCAGCTTACTGCTAGGCCCTTTGTATGCTTGAATGTAGCCATGAATATATACCGACAGTGCAATAACTGAAATAATTAGCCACTCAACGCCAACTGCTAAATGATTCTGACCTCCCATGATTGCAAATGCACATATCATAAAGATTGCGGTAAGACCCGCAAGTGTACCAATTGCACGATATCTATGAGTAGCATCTTGAGTAATAACATGTAGGTTTAGAGACATTGATACAAATACTAGGCCGGTCAGCGCCGCAGCCGCCGTACCAACTAGTTGAAAAAATCCAATCCAAATCGCAGGATGGTAAATATCAATTGGCATATCTGTATAATTGTATCAAATTGCTTCAATATTTTTGGAGATCGATACTTACGCTTGGTTCTTAGATTTTGTCATAGACTAGTCATTGCGTTCGGGAATATAATATTAGTAGAACTAATTCATGCTTTTAATAGCTAAAGGTTAGGGGGGTGTTATGAATAAAACTATTGGTTTTGTGGGAACTGGGACTATGGGCAGCCGGATGATAGTACGTCTACTGGGTGATAGCCATAAAGTCAGTGTATATAACAGAAATAAAGAACAAACGAAATCGCTAATAGAAAAAGGGGCAAACTCAAGCGGCAGCATACCTGATCTAGTAAAATCCTCTGACTTTATTTGTATATCGGTACCCGATGACCAGGCAATCAAAGAGGTAGTAACCCAAGCAGTATCTATTGGTTGTAAGAACAAGGTATTTATAAGTCTAAGCACTATCTCTCCCGATATGGCCGTTGAACTATCAGAAATAATAGCAAAAAATGAAGCTTTCTTTTTAGATGCTCCTGTATCAGGGAGTGCACCTCAAGTTGAAGCTGGACAATTAGTAATTTTTGCCAGCGGGAATGAATCAAAATTTAAAACTGCTAAATCAATATTTAGCTCGCTAAGTAGAGAAACTTATTATATGGGGACGGCCGGGAATGGCTCGCGGATGAAGTTAGTTGTAAATACTCTGCTAGGCCTAGGCATTGAGGCCCTTGCCGAGGCATTAACGTTAGGTCAGAGAATGGGCATGAGTAAGAAAAAGTTAATAGAGGTGCTTAGTAATACTGCAGTTGTATCGACTTCGCAGAAAATGAAAATGCAAAATGCTTTAGCTGATAGTTATGACGTTGCGTTCTCACTGTCAAATATGTATAAGGATTTTGGGCTCATATTAGATCAAGCTCACAAAACATATACGCCGATGCCGGCAACTGTGGCATCGATGCAAGTTGATGCGGTTGGTATGTCACGGAAGCTCAACAATGACTTTGCGGTGGTAATTAAATTACTAGAGGAAAGTAGTGGTAAAACTGCTAAATGAAGCTGCCAACCATTCTATACAATAAGGATCACGGTCCTCTTCCTGCTCTCCTGCTTGGCTTAACTGCCGTTACTGGCGTTGTAGACGCAATCAGTATCCTTAGTCTGGGTAGAGTATTTGTGGCAAATATGACCGGAAATATTGTTTTTATTGGTCTAGCTATTGCCCATGCCCCTGGCTTCTCACTTGCTTCTTCACTATTCGCCCTGGCAGGGTTTCTTATTGGAGCAGTTATTGTGGGAAGGCTGATTGATAAATATAGCGTCGATAGGGGTAAATTATTCGCCGCAGCTTGTATATCTGAATTTGTATTTATATCTGGTGCGCTAATAATCGGGCTTAGCCTAAATAATCCTACTATCGGCGCTGGACGTTATAGCCTGTCTATATTGCTGGCAATTATGATGGGTATACAAAACGCAGCTGTACGAAAGATTGCCGTACCTGATATGACTACGACGGTGTTAACAATGACTCTGACAGATATTGCGGCAGACGTTAGGCGTAGTGGATGGCACTCAGCCCAACTACTAAGACGTATAGTCACCGTGTTGGCGATGTTAATAGGAGCTTTAATAGGTGCTGAGTTAGTTTTAAACCGTAGTGCAACTTCAGCTATTGCTCTGGTTGAAGTCATTGTAGTAGTAATAATGATAGGAGCACTGATTTCTGTTCAAAAACCAGGTAAATGGCGAGTGGGAGGATAGGCTTATGGATGACGAAAAGATAAGTAGAGCCCGCTCAGATGTCGAGGCAGCCTTGAAATCAGCAACTGCCAAGTTAGAGGCAGATCCTTTAAAACAATCTGAAAATGCCTTAAAAAAAGCTATAAAAGACTCAAATGAAATTTTAGTTACTGCAACAACAATTGCCCCCATTCATAAAAGTTCACTTACCTTAAGTCGTACAAAACTTTATGCAGAAGAGCGATCTGGTCTAGGGAAGGTATCGGTAATGAGCGTTCGGGCTGAGGACGTACTAAACATCAATGGCGAAATTGGGCCCGTTTCAGGGTATATAACACTTTCTACTAAGTTCACTAGCCCAGGCAATCCATATCGAATCGGTCCGTTTCATCGTAAAGATGTATTAAATCTGAAACGTGTCGTTCAGGGTTATGTAATCGCCTTACAGCAGAAAATAGACTTAAGCCCTATCCCAGGGCCAGAACTGACTGAGTTACTCTATGAACTGGGTGAAGATGACTACTCAATCAACTAGCTGGTCTACACGCTGTAATTATAGGGAAATTCCATCAAGAATTAATTAATGCCTAACTAAGGTAAGAAGGAGTAAGTAAAATGAGTAAGCTTCCAAAACTATTCGAAGGGAATTATGAGTATTTATTAGAAGAAGTACTAGGATCAATAGATGATGTATTCTTAGTGTTTAACGATAAATTATCTATTGTTTACGCAAATAAAGCAGCTGATAATGTTTTTTGTAGTGATAAAGAAAGACTAGTTGGTAAAAATATAAAACAACTTATCCCTAAAACTAGAAAAGAGTACTTTAAAAATATAATTTCCGAGCTTAAGACCTCTGGTAAACGTAGAATCGAGGCAACAGGCAGGAGAGGTTTTGTAGGATTAGCAGCTGGTGGTCATTTGTTTTATGCAGAGGGTGAACTTGCTATGTTTAAAAACGAAGCAGCCTATATATTAGTACTTAGAGATATAACGCTGCGTAAAGCGGTAGAGGATGAGCTGCAGATGGCACTAATGAATTTAAGAAAAATTGGTACAAAGATCGCCTACAGGCTAGAGCATCCAAGAATAATGGAAAACTTTCCTATAGATTAAGTCTAAAGATCTTTAAGCAAAATCTCTCACTTTGCTTGGGAGTCGATCTCATTTAATAATTCTCCTGCGGCTGCCTGGGTAAGTTCCCAAAGAATTGATGGGTCAGAAGTGTAGTGTCCTCTAACATATTCTCTGACTGTAGAGCCAGCGTCAAAGCGTACACTATGAGCACTCAGCCACTGACTGTCTAGATCAAAGGAATAATCAGGATGCATAGGTATGTCTAGCCGATTGTTGTGTCCGTATCCAGTCCCTGGGCCATATTCAGACTCAACGCTTAGACACAACTTGCTACGATCGCCTTGTGCGTGCCAAAGTCTGGATTCAAATTTGTAAGCACCTGCTCTATGCAACAGGTGATGGCCACCATCAGCCAACTGTTCTATCGCTTCCATCAGGGTTTGAGTCACTTCATTTTGTGCAAACTTAGTAATTAAATCAGCTTCACCAACAACACGATCGCCATCAACCAGCATTCTGAACAGTCTGTCCTTTAGTGGCATTGGTAACTCTGCGTTACCCGGACCTCTTTCACCTCTCGCTACAATATCAGTAGACATAATACTATTCACCTCTTAATTTAGTGCAATTATAATATATTACTGATAATTAAGCAATTTGACCATATCCTAATTCCAATAGTTTATGTAGAAATCTTAAGCGGCAACAGCGGCAACAATCGATAAGTGGCGCTCTGCTGTAGCTGGTGTATCTTCAAGAGCTGCTTCTTGATCAACTAATAGACTTACAGTTAACTCAGTAATTACTCCTAAAACCATATCCCGTTGAGCCTTCAGAGATTTCAGACGATCCTCGGTATTCTGGATATCCACCGTGATATCAGCAACATGTTCAGTAAGATCTTCCGGTGATCGCATTCTATAACTATCTGCTGAAGTCATGAATCGTTTCTCTGCTTATGTTTTGATGTTTATCAAAGTACTAACGGTTACTATATACCCGCTAGATGTGTTGTCAATACCATGGGGAAATATCACAATTTATCGAAACTGATTTGGCTATAGATCACGTACCGTGCTAACACAAATAGAGCCACTCTACGCACAATCATCATTGTGCGACGTCAGAGTAGAGTATTATAGAAATAATCAGTAGCCTGAGTGACAACCTTGATAATGACATTGATAGCCAACTCGGGCTAACGTGGAATGTGCGAGTAGGTAGTACCGTGCCTACATCTGAAACCATCACATTAAGGGATGGCGCAGTAGAGATTGACGCAACCTACGTTTATGCAGACTTAGGTAACTCTTCCGGGTTAGCTCAAATTATGAAAAAAGAGGTTACAGCGAAAATAATGAGAAGTTACCTTGCAATAGCTACTCGTACCCTCAGGTATTACAATGGTTTTATAAGAAGCTTTGATGGTGATAGGGTAATGGGCATCTTTGTGGGGGCAAATAAAGAGACGAGCGCTGTGAGGGCGGCTTTAGCAATTAACTGGGCTGCGTACGACCTTCTTAAGCCCAAAATAGGAGCCACTTGGACTGACGTCCTTGGCGCATGGAAGTTTGATCATGGCATTGGGATAGATACTGGCATGGCAATGCTGGTTCGAGGGGGTGTTCGTAATGATAACGACATTATCTCAATAGGGAGCGCTCCAAATGTGGCAGCCAAATTGAGCGAAATAAGGGATAAGAAAAATATAATGATCACTCAAGCGGTCTACACTGCAATGAGTAATGACGTGGCATTTACTGACCATACACTAAGTGTAAACATGTGGCAGAAGTACAATAGCTTAGGAGTTGGCGGATCATACTTTGATATTCTAGGCTCAAGTTATAAATGGAGGCCCTAGATGGTATCAAATAACAGAAACACAGATAAGGATGGCGTGGAGTTTAGCTGGAAAGTACATTCTGCTATCACGGATTGGACGGCTAAAGTTGATACGAAAGCTTCAATCATTCTATCGCTAGGCGGTGTAGTATTGGGGTTCATCATCGCATTATCGACAAATCATCGCATACTAACCAACCTATATGGATGGCGAGCATTATTTAGAGTGGCTGGCTTAACAGTGTTTAGCTTAGGTGTGGTGCTGGCTGCATTAGTGGTTATGCCGAGATTAGGCAGGAGAAAATCAAAGAGGGAATGGGAAGATAACTATATCTATTTTGGTCACTTGAGGCATTGGAAGCCAAAAGACCTTAAGAAAAAGTTACGGAATATGAGTACCGACGATTTATTAAACGCCCTATCAAAACAGCTAGTGACTACGTCTAAGGTTGCTTGGTATAAACACAGTCTGCTTCAATTCGCTATGATTTGTTACTTAGTCGGAGCATTGCTTGTGCTAATTGCAGCTATTTGGCGCTAGTCTGCAAGACGCGGATATAAGAAATACCATGCCCACAAACCCTCTAGATGAAAAATACTTGCACTGGGCAGAGTGGCTTGATGGCAATTTAAAGCTTTTTGAATCGGGGTTTACCAATATCTATAGGCAGAGTAATGACTTTGTGGATTGATTCGCCGACATCGTCAATCTGAAAGTATATTCCGGTATCACGTTTAATATTATTTCTAATGATGCGCGCGATATCTTCTGAAAAAAGCATTTTGGCAATTGATGGTGGTGATAGTACACTGATGCGTTTCCAAAAGTCCGCAAGTTCAGCTTTCAGTACACACCGTTTGGTTAAATACACTAGAAGCTCAGCCGCGGATTTAAAGTCATCTTTATCTAGCAAATCAAGACTGAAAACTAATTTGGAGGCGATGGGTTTACCATAATTAACTTTGTAAACTTCAATCTGTCGACCATTCAAAAGCAATATCCAATCGATGCCTTCATTAGCAGCATAATTAAGACTTTGCCTAAGATGTTTTTCATCGAGATCAATCTGGATGGACTTTACCTCGACTACGAAGTGCTTCTTGCGTCCTACCTGGATCACATAATCTGCATATTCACCACGTATTCGAAATTCGGTTCTTATTTCTTCCAGTTCCTTATACCCTAAAACGTCTGTAAGTAGACTATTCGTCATAATACGGGTAGCGGATTCATCAAGATGTGAAAACTCTTTACGTAAGTATTTCGACTTGTATTTCTTAAGATTTGTTCGAACCTCATTGATTTGAGTCTGAGTTGCCATAAACTTAAGGTACCATAATTACTTATTTATGTGAAAACTGGCTGGGGATAAGGGACGAGGTTCGTACATTTATGATAAGAAAAGTTTGGTTAAATATCCGTGGCTGGGCTTAGAGTCGGAGCTCCTAGCTTTTTGGAATCTTTAGTTTTATTCGAATAATTGTGGCTGAATGTGGGAAGCAACTTCTACCGATATAGCCTCGCCCAATGCCGCAAGAGATTTTTGTGCGCCTATACCACTCTCGGGCAGACTTAAGATGCTATCATCAACGCGCGATAATTCTACTATTCCGTCTGCCTGTATAACAAATCTTACGGGATCAACTTCCCTATAATACCGGTCGCGTTTTTTAGGTAGGGGTCTAAGGGGTGGAAGTGGCGGTGGAATCGGAAGACCTACCTGCTCACGACTTACAATATTCAGCCCTAGATCCTCTGATAGGCCTGTAGTATAAATCGTACGTTCGAGTATCCCAAACAACCTTCCCGCGTTTGCTCTGCTTACGCCTGCTTTCTGACCTAATCCCCAAAAGTGTTCTTTACCCAAGTATGATTCCAAAGAGTCTATAGGATTTGTCTCAAGGTGTCGTTTCAACTGATCTTCTAGCGGCTCATCCTCTATGGTAAATCCAGTGACTAAACCAAGTTTCGCACCATAGCTCAAAAATCCAGACAATTTGCCAGACTCTACTTCTCTACTAGTAACAAACCGTATCTCTGTATCTCTAGGTATCTCAGACATCAATAATACTATATTGACTCATTGATATTATTACAAATATATATTAAAAAGTTCCAAAACGTGTATGCTCTACAAATTTCTGGTATAGGTGAGAACTTTATGGCTGGAGATAAGGGACGGAGTCAGTGCTTTTTAAGATAAGAAAAGTTTGGTTAAATACACAGTGCTGGTCATTAGTCCGCCGTAGTAAACTAAACCGAGAGTAAGCAAGTACACTTTAAGCGTACCATTTTCTTACTGAGATGAATTACTATTTAGGCAAGCTGTCGTAATATTGGACATAGCTGTCTGAGTGGCTATACAGGTTGTCCCACTCACTTTGCCCTTCAGTATACAAACTATTCCACTGGTCATCGGCGGTGTTGTAGAGGCTGTCCCAAGTATTTGAGGCGTTCGCAGAGTTACCTGACTTTTCCTCTTGTATTGTGCTCTGTACTTGACCAACTAAGTATGGAAATGCTGAGATTTGAGTCTCCAGCGACTGAGCAGTGGTATAGTCTTGGTTGTATGCGGCGTCATAGGCAGCTCGTTCGGCTGTTCCGTAAGCCACAGCTTTTCTAGCCTTTGGAGCGACACTAGGAAGGGTTACTAGGCTAAGCAAGGAATTGGCGTCCGTAGAATCGCTACCTTGTGCGTCATAGGCAGCTTCTGCCGCGTAGCCAATCTGTACCGCCTTCTCAGCTTGGGCAAGTATAGCTGGATCTGTCAGGGTGCTAAGAAGCTGTATAGCATCAGTTGAGTCTCCTATGTCAGCATCATATGCAGCCTGCGCTGCATTATTATAATCACCGCCGGTAGGAATCAATGGAGCTTCCAAGCTTTGTTGAGTTAACACAGGTGCAGTAGTTGTCGTTGTCTTATGACCATCTTTTTTTGTAGTATCGGTTCGAGGTTTACTTTCTGAATGGGGTTTGGCTACTGCTGCAGGGACAGGTTTAGGCGCAGAGTCGTGGGCTTCACCTGTAAAATAGCCAGCAATACTGGCTGCACCAATTAAGGCGACACCAACCACTCGTTCAATAGTGCGAGATCTTTCACTCATGGATGATATACTAACATGAACTGAGTAATTAGTCAAATCATGGCTGAGCAGGTGGGTCTAGCTGGGGTCTTTGGTTTTTTCAATACTGCTTTTAGACCCATCATCAAAAGTGCTCTCTATTTTCAGAAATATATCAGATGGGTGCAGGTCTTTATGATCGAATGACATGCTTTTTGATGCAGGGTTGATAAAAATCTGAGTCTTTTTAGGATTACCTTTCTCCCCAGCATAAATGACAGCTTGTAGGCCTCGCTTTGATTCCATTAGTTGTGCGGTTATAAAATATTTATCGTCTTTAGAAGCCTTCTTAGCCTTTGCGATCGGGATTGCTTCATCATCTAAATTGAGTACTTTTGCGTTCTTGAAAACTTTTGCGTCAATCCTGTTGATAACATATTGCCTTTCAGCGCTAAATTTGCGAGGCAACGGAAATGTGTGCGGTCCTTCAGCACAACTTAAGTTCATTCCATCATCTGCATTACCGTTATAATAACCGCCTGATCTAGAGCGAAGGCGTGGAGGTACTGCCTCCATGCGCAGATCATGGTCGGGGCATAAAGCTACGGGATAGCGGGTCCCACTACCTAAAGTTGTCATCCACCATTTAATCCCATCTATTCTGATTATCTCTAGATCACTCACGGAAAAGGTCTCCTTCGGCGCAATACGTGGCTGGGTATGAGTCAGCTATTTGGCACCCCGTCCCAACTGATTTCACCCTTGTATCTCAAAGACGAGAAAAGATTGGCTTTACTTAAAATTAATGCTTCTAACTTCCAAACAGTCCCTTGAACCCGGTTCAAAAGTTCCACAAACTTTTGGGCGAGCAGGATCAGCGTGTATAGTGCAACCACCGTTTTGTGTAGATGTGTCTAAAAACGGACAGTCTTCCATAAAAGCGTACTCTGGATTATCTGGTGCGTCGGCAAATATCACTTGTGGTGAATCTACAATATCTCCAAGCCGTGGCCTTAGTAGTTCTCTGACTTCTGATTTTGTTGGTCTTTTTATCCTTATTAGGTTTGCTCCAGCAGACTACATAAGTTCGTGTTCGTCAACGCTTAGTTCCATGACGATGCCTCTTCTGCAGCATGCTCCATTGCAGTTACCACCACCACAAAAGCCTTCAATACTGGATGATGTAACGGGTATTCGTGTACGCTCTGACATAGTTAATTATTACAAGGACATAATATTCTTAGCTAGTCAAGAACTGGCTGGAGATTAGGGACTCGAACTGCTAAATAGTGAATAGCTACAAAAATTAACGATTAACTGTAGACATATCAGCGTACCTGTCTCCAGCAGCTGCGCCCTTTGGCATTGCTTTATCTAAACTAGCAAGATCCTCTCTGGATAGGCTAATTTCTGTGGCCTTGATGTTCTCCATAAGATATTTTGTGCGTTTTGTTCCTGGAATTGGGACTATATCATCACCTTGATGAAGTACCCACGACAGAGCTAGCTGAGCTGGAGTGACTGCCTTTTGTTTTGCCAACTCCTCAATGGCGGTCATTAGTTTAAGATTTCTATCTAGATTATCGTTGGAAAATCTTGGACTGTTCTTAAGAAACGAACTATCAATATCGTTGGCCCCTTTGATCTTGCCGGTTAAGAAACCACGCCCCAAAGGGCTATAGGAGACAAAGCCAATACCAAGTTCTCTTACGGTTGCTAGAATTCCGTCTTCTGGGTCGCGCGTCCAAAGTGAGTATTCACTCTGTAGAGCGGTTATGGGATGTATAGCGTGGGCTCGGCGGATCGTGTCGACCGCAGCTTCAGATAGCCCTAAATAGTGGACTTTACCAGCTTTAACTAGTTCAGCCATTGCCCCAACTGTATCCTCAATTGGTACAGTTGTATCAACACGATGTAAGTAATAGAGGTCTATGTAATCAACTCCCAGACGCTTCAGGCTGGCATCGCAGGCTTCGTGAACGTACTTAGGAGTGCCATTGACTCGTATCCATGAGCCATCAGCTCGACGCTCATTCCCAAACTTAGTCGCTAGAATGACTTCGTCTCGTCGACCTTTTATTGCACTTCCAACTAACTTTTCGTTCGTGAAGGGTCCATACATGTCTGCAGTATCCAGAAAATTAATGCCTTCATCGAGAGCTAAATGAATAGTTCGAATTGCTTCCGCTTCATCGGGTGTCCCGTAAAACTCACTCATTCCCATGCAGCCAAGCTCAATTTCGGAAACGCTCAGTTCACCTAAAATTCGTTTTTTCATATATCTGTAACCTCCTGCATTACTACCTTAATTATAACATTTACCGCTAGTGCCGCGGTCGAAGCTGCGATCAAAATAAAACGTATATTACAGAAAAATGTCAGTTTAGACCCGAGTCGTAACAGATTGAAAACTATTTCTTAGAGTATATTCGTACTAAATGGCCGGGGATATAAGGACAGTGTCAGTACTTTTAAGATCAGTCTTGGTTAAGGGTTACCAATTTAACGAGGCCCCAGGCAATTAATCCATAGACTAACATAGCCACCAAGGTGTAAAGCTCAAAGTGGGACGTGCCGTAAGTATAGTTATGGTAGTTGAATAAACTAAAAAATGGTGCGACAAATGGGTGGGAGGCCCTGTAAATAAAGTCAGCAAAGCTATTGGTCGTATTAGCCCCAAGTAAACTAAGTATGAATCTAAGTCCAAGAAGTACTATAAGTACGCCTGCAACATACCAAATTATTCTAGCTACTACGTTAGTGCGATGTTCAGTATTGTCTCGTGAATTACTTGTTTCTGTTGTTTGTTGTACGGTATCACCGGATTTAGTGGTAGTTTCCCTAACTTTTTGAATATCATCAACCATACCGGCGTCTCCTTTTAGAGTTATAACTCAATTATACACCTTAGGCACAAATGTCCCCCCGTCTGTCTGTTAGATTATCGGCCGCTATTATGAGTCCAGCTGGTGCCCCCCTTATAAGTTAGTTGAATTAGCTGAGCCATAGTAGGTCTAGAACATTAGGACTTAAGGACTAGCCATCAATAAGCTATAGGCATGATTTTTAAATTTATCCATCGTGTTCTGGGCGCATTTTTCTGTATAGTCTGACACTTTGGCTTGCCGCTCCAGATTCGTAGCTTCACACCCTATAGTCTGAAGCACTGATAACTTATGTTAGGAGTTGACACGAAGTCATCGGGGAGTAAACTGATAAGAGGACTTAAAAAATTAAGAGGACTTAAAAAATAATTATGAAAAAAATAAATTTATGAAAATATTTAAAAAGGGCTCAATAGTAACCTCCGTACTGGCTATTACGCTTATGTTTGGTCTAACTGGTGTAGCCGGAGCTGCTACAGCCACGGTAAATCTTGGAACAGCTGCCCCCTTCGCAGTTTTAGCTGGCTCTGAGGTTACGGACGTTCCTACCTCCGTTATTACCGGGAATCTAGGCTTAGACCCCGCTAGTGGCTCTTTTATTACGGGATTAACATGCGCTGAAGTAACAGGGACAATATACGACAATGATGGTGGTTATACGGGCAATCCTTCTGGTACTACGTGTCGGACGACTAACTCCGGTGTACTGACAACAGCTAAAAGCGATTTGACAACCGCCTATACCGACGCCTCTGGACGAACTGGGGCTACTGTACTTACCGGTTCCGACAATCAACTTGGCGGGAAAACTATAACCCCTGGCGTATATTCGTTCAGCCACGCCAGTACTGCTAACCTGACAGCTGCGAGTCCATTGACGCTCAGTGGTAACGGAGTCTTCATTTTTCAAGCCACGTCCGACCTTATTACGGCATCAGCTAGCCATGTTAACTTGATCAACGGTGCTCAGGCTTGTAACGTCTTTTGGGCAGTTCCTAGTTCTGCTTCTGCTCTCGGAGCGAATTCCTATTTTGTGGGAACCATCATGGCCTATTCATCCATTAATCTCTTAACTGGTGCCAATGTGCAGGGAAGGGTGCTAGCAGAGACTGCTGCAGTCACCTTACAAAGTAATACAATTACCGTGCCTACGTCGTGCGCAGCAACAACATATTCTGGCGGTGCTTCTGTCACTACAACTGCTACCACTACCACTGCTGCTACCACTACCACTGCTGCTACTCCAACCGCGCCAAATACCGGCTTCGGAGTACATACAACTAATGCTTGGCAAGCCTTTGCTACAGCTGCTCTGGGAGCTATAGTTCTTCTCGCTCTAGCCTTCTTAATTCGAAAAACTCCAAAAAAACAATAATCACCGGATTAAAGTGTTTTTTGTAATCATAGTCGCCCAAGATAGGTATTTACTGGGATGTTGTTACAAGCCTAGAGAGGGAGATGTTAAACGATGAGCGTATATAAATTAAATAAGAAGCTAACATCTACATTAGTCTCAAATATCTTGATAGGCATAGCTATCGCTTTACTGATAACAGGGTTAGGCGTGAGTTTACTGGATTGGCGATCTAACCTAAAAGCAGACCAACATGCCGCTAAACTTGTCAATGCCGCCAATCATAGCACAAAACCCGCTGTACCTAGCGACATAACTCAACCTGACACCGTTCCCAGCACAATACAACCTTCAACAAATGATCTAGCTAATTACATTGTTGCTCCAAACTTACCACGCTATTTGATAATTCAAAAACTTGGCGTCGACGCAAGAGTCTTATCAGTTGGCGTAAACGCTCAAGGAGCATTGGAGACACCTGATAATGTTTTCGATACAGCCTGGTACAACGGATCATCCCAACCAGGCCAACCAGGAACTATGTTAATTGACGGTCATATTTCTAGCTGGACTACGCATGGTGTATTTTATGGACTGAATACGCTCAAACCAGGCGATACTATAGAGTTACAGCGCGGTGATGGTACCATGTTCACTTATAAAGTTGTGAAAACCCAAGTATATAATGCTAGTAACGTCGACATGACTACCGCTATGACGCCGATTAATCCCAGTGTGCCTGGTCTCAATCTCATTAGTTGCACTGGTGACGTTATTGCCGGCAGTAGCGAATTCAATGAGCGAATAATTGTTTTTGCAGAATATGCTAGTAATTAAGTAGATACAAAAGGCAAAAGCAGCCAACAGACAAACAGCCAAATCTAAATCTTACTGCTGATCAGCTTTGGCCGCGTCTAGAAGCGTTTGACCACCGCGCTCTTTCCAGCGGTCAAAAGTAGGGCTAGCTTGGGCGTGGATTTCACGCCACATATTGAAGGCGTCGCGCGAGTAGACGATTGTCTGCGTGTCTGTCAGTCCAGTTCCTGCCTCAATGCTGTTGGGTGCGCCGGGGCCACCATTGTAACCGGCTGCTACCAGCTCGGTGGGGTAGGTCCAGCTAGGACCTTGGTTGGCTGTACCAAACTGATCACGCAGCCATGCCAGGTAGGCTACCCCGAACTCAATATTAGTCTTAGGATCTTTAAGGTTATACCAAGTGGTTGGTCCGCTTTTCAGTAAACTCTTGGCTATGGTTTGGGCAGTCGGTGAAGTAACTTGCATCAAACCAACGGCGTTGTCTCCACTTACGGCCTGGGCATCACCACCAGACTCCATGGTCATAATAATTGCAACGAAATTGGGGTCGATATCGTATTGCTTGGAGATTGGATCAATCAGGCTTGACCAATGCTTGACAGTCGATGGAATCCACGGACTATTGATGCCCGTCGACTGATATGGGATTGGCGTTCTCGCATTGTAGACAAGGCTGACGATTTCGATACATCCAAGTGCTACAACTGCCCCGACGGCTAGCATCAACCAGTCACGTCGCTTTGGCCATCGTATGCTCCGTTTACGTCTCATAGCCACATCATAACAAATCCAGGCAGCTTAGTATGTGAGCTATTAAATATTAAGAAGCAGACCCAAGGACCGAACAAGATAGTTAAGCTTGCGTCGTCGCTATTTCTCTAACTTTTGGCTCAAACAGATATTTACCCAGTTCGTAAGTTAAACATCCTGAAGAGCCTGCTCTTTCTAACACTGGCCTCAAAACCATCTGGAGTCTAAGTCGTAGGCCATTACTTATAGCATCTTGATCGTAGGGTAAAACTAGTCCAAAACCATCAGAATAAGCCGCGCTAATATCGGGATAATCTTCTTCAAATACATCACTATCAATACCTTCAAAAACAATATTTGCATGTGTATCAGTCCTTAGATCTACCTGCTGATAAAAAGTGCTTTCTGCGATTTGTAGTCGTAGTTCAGCTAGTGACGGAGTTATGATCGGTATGCCATGTCGATGTAATAGTTGTACTATCTTTGGACCCGGTTCTTCCTGTAAGGCTGAGTTAAAGGTTTCGGTTACTGCCGCAGTGGTATTAGGGTCTATGTTGTGATTGGCAATGTCGGCTCTAACCACGTGTACCCTGTCAGATAACACAAAGTGACCAACAATTTCTCTTGCTGCGTCAGCAGCTTCCTGGTTTATTTCAATTGCGCTAACTTCTGCATGAGGATGATACATGGCTGCTGCGAGTGCAAGAACTGGAAACGGTCCACAACCAACGTCAATGACAGCTGATTGTTCTGGCCAGCGCTTTATTGCAGCGGTAAACCCCCGTAACCTTTCATTATCTTTGAGAAGCCTTAGGCTCGTTGAGGTCGTTAGCTTGCCGTGGGAAGTCGGGGTATCATTTCTGGGTTCTTCAGGAGGACTAATATCAGGTATGCCTACTAAATCACTGGTTAAACAGTAGGCCGTGTTACCAGCTCTTTTGTCTCCTTCTAGTATTCCTTCAACTATAGCGCCTAGCATTAACTGCTTTTCGTGTGATGTGGCCGAGTATAAGCTTTCGGCATCGTAATATATAGAATAGCCTAACGGGTGTAACATCTCGATATAATAACATCTAACACGTATTTTACAAGACGTGGATGGGGATATTGGACGGAGTCGATACTTTTTAGATAAGAAAAGTTTGGTTAATTATTTTATAGCTTAAGTCTTTGTCATCAAAACTAACTCTGTGTTGGCTGTAGGGCATAAAAAGCCGAGCCTTTATAGCCGGTGCTACCAAGTGACTTGTCAGCAGAACGGTCTTTGTCGGCTTTTTGGTGATTCATATCTGCAGGAGTATAGGAAAATGGGATTCCTCTTCTACGCGCTTCATGTAGCGTAACTGCTGTATTGTCACCACCCCCGAAAGCATGGATTTCATCACTAACCGATAAAAATACCCCTGTAGTATCAACTAGCTTGTCGCTGCCAGCTACATAGCCTCCCCAGCTTTCATCATTTACAATGAATATATGGTCGACGTCTTCAGAGAAGCGGCCACTGTATGTAAGTGCCAAAGTAGAAACAACCCCTAATGTCGTAAAGCCAAGCTCTTTCGCGACTCTATAGGCAGCACCTATTCCTTCTTCTGTTGCTCCAATGTTTATCGCAGTAGTTTCAGGATCAAAAGCTTGAATCCTCTCACGTACCTGCTCGAGTACTTGGGCTGGGTCTTCATAGCCTAGGTAAGAGAAACCAAAAAGGGTAACTACTTTTTTACCGAGACCTTTAATCTGCTCAATAATCTCAGTAGCAGGTAGTGGTTCAGTGGCATGAGGCAACTTTTCAGCCTCAGACTCGACGACTCCCTGGTAGATAAACTTTTCTTCTGAACCTTCTCGTGAGCGTATTAGGTCTAGTAAGTATTCATCGCTAGGACCATCATCATAGTCTAATGCATCAAAGATCTCATGTACTGCTTTAAGTAGATATTCTGCAGTTCTATACTTAACATGCGTAACCGTTTCGCTAGGGGAGGCAGGGTCGTCGTAGAAGCCAAAATTAAGCTTATTGTAGACATTCGCCAGCAGAGCAAGAGCACGGTCATGAAAGTATCGTATAGTAATTGGCTTGCCAGCAGATGTGTCCATTGTAGATATACCGCTTTGGAGGTTGCCTGTAGGAGTACGAAGTTTTTCAGTGTCGGCAGCAGAACTGGGTCGTTCACCGTTCGTCACCATATGTTCAAATGGTTGCGGAATTGCTTCTCTCAAAATATCAGACAGTATAGAGTCTCTTTCGGCAGTAAGCGCCGACTCATGCAAAATTTCGTAAAGAATTACAATGGTAAGACTACGGACTGCTTTATCAGCTTCGAGAGCATCATCAGGTAGTTCTTCAGTCAAAGGCATCAAGTTTTCGGTAATAAAGTCATCCATCGATGCGTAGAGCTCTAGTTTTTCTTCTTTAGTGTTCGCATTATGTCTTTTTGCACTCAATTTTAAGTATCCATCCATGCGTCGTTCGTGGTTGATGTCGTGGTACCAAAAATCTACGGGGGTCTGTTGATGACGATCAACTCTAAGAATGCTACCGGCTACGCCAATAAAGCCAATTGGTACTGCTCGTGTACGAATAAAATCAACATACGATATATTCTCCGCTGTCGGTATAAGTACGGTATCTGGATCAGCCATCAGTGAGTGACGATGGTAAGCATATCGATCAAAGTGATACAAAGGAACTGCCTTACTTTCGGGCGCAAGCCGGCTAGTTTTATCTAGTAACCTAAGAGCCGACTCAATTGCATCGATCGTAGGTCGATAAGGATACGGTGCCTCAAACGGTCTACCATATGGATATAGTCCTTCGTCGTCAAAATCGAACGTCAGGTTTATATGAGCTAAAAAGGTATCTACTTCTTTTTGCTCAAGCTCGAGGTCTGGGTGATCTGCAAGAACAGATCTATGTTGAGCCGAGATGAGTTCACTAGAAACATAATCTACAGCCGGGCCGAATTCTGGAAATGGAGCATTTGGGCCGAATTGATCAAGACGATTCCTTAGTGCCTCATATGCACCTACCGGATCCTCTAGGATTCTATCAAACGTTTGAACTGTCTCTATCATTAACATATTATAACATATCTACACTCTGTATAAAAGATATACTAGTGGCAAGTCGCTAGACTTAATTGAATTAATATTGAGAATCTGCAAACTTGAAGAGACCTGAATATTGACTCCAAGTTACGCCTGACATTAAAGGCAATAATTCACCGACATCTCTAGCTGAATTAAGACAGTTTATCTGGTCGATCACACCGTTATAAGTATCCTCAAATTCTGTTCCCTCTAAAATTAATGAAGTTGTCGCCAAATTTCGATTGAGCCGTCTTATTGCACTTGCTAAACCGGATAATATCAAAGGGCTATTACTATCGGGATGTGTAGTTAAGTCGATTGCTTTTAACCATTCGTCAGAAATCAAATCTCCAGCTTGCGTAATGGGTCGCTCAAGGCGTCTTCTTACTCCGTCTACTTCAATCATATCAAGCACAATATAACCAATGTGAGGAGATGTCAAATACTGTCTAGCATCTATATTGCATGTATGCGGACCTTATTGGCATATAATAAAGTAATGATAAAAAAATACCCTTATTGGATTTATGTCGTAGGTGTTTTCGTAGCCTGGGCAATAGTACTGCTCGTAGTGAGGAACTATATTAGTAGTAGCAGATTCGATAACGTTCTTGTTTTCTGTTCCGGTTTCTTGCTTGGTGTTTTGGCTGCTAGTCTTGCGCGTAAGGTTTTCAAGTAGTCAAGATGGGAAGAAATGCAGTCCTTGTATTTTACGCAGTACTGATGGTAGCTAGTATAGTTGCCGTGGATCTTCTTTTCTTCAGACATCGGTTCCGTGAACGGTTAATAGCTAATATATCGATTGTGACAGTGTTTCTTGTCTTTTACTTAATATTTCTGAGGCGTAAATAGCTAGTAGTAGAGAGAGAAACCAGATCCATCTTCAAGAAATGTCGTATAGCCCGATTGCTTCTTCACGAGCTTTTGCTACTCGAATCAGATCTCCCTTTGTTATATAGAGAGGTAGTGGACTCATTCCAACTTTCCAGAACGCAAGATCGATACCTTGAAGAAACCAATTGGTGGGATGATACTTTTTGGGGTAAAAACCTTGCCGGGGAAGGCGATAATAACCTTGAAAAAATGATAATGGTGATTCGAGCTAGTCTAGTTGAATGAAATGCTAAGATGCATTAATTCGTACAGACATAGCTTGATAAGCTGAGATATAATATATATATGACTTTGTAAGTAAATTATGAAGGAGGATGATATGCCTGAGAAGAATCCTTATGCTGGGCTACCAGATGTGCCGAAAATGACTGTTAGCAGCACAAGCTTTAATGACAAAGCACACATACCAGCTCAATATACCTCTGGACGAATGGGGATGCCTGGCGGTAAAGACCTCTCGCCACAACTCTCCTGGAGTGGTGCCCCGAAAAATTCAAAAAGCTTCGCTATTACCTGCTTTGATCCAGATGCACCAACTGGTTCTGGCTGGTGGCATTGGGCCTAGATATAGGGCATAGGGACAAGCCAGAGCTTCCTAGGCTGATATCCGTAATGGGCAGAGCTATAGATGCAGGTTTCGTGAGACAGCTCTTTCAAGATTCAGCTACTGAGGCAGTATTACCTTACTTTGATCAAATAGTTGGTGAATTGCCTGTATTAGAACCTACCGCTTCATAGCTAAGACTAGTCTAGTTGATGACATTTGATATTGGTAGGCACAGAAGACGTCTACTACAGACGAAGCTGAAGTAGCGCCAAAAATTGACTAAAATCAGTAATTATGCTAATGTATAGATATATTTTAGAGGATTAATTTGTGAGCAAATTTGAAAGAGTTAAGAAAGTCTTGGACCATACTAAAGAAGCTTTGGCTTTTACGCTAGCCTTAGGTGTAGGTGGTACCGCAGTTGCTGCTTGCGGTAGTGGTGAGTCACACCTAACTCAATTACCTAGTGTAGTTGCTGCACCCAGTATAACTGGCTTTGCTAAGGCCGTTGAGGGACAACACCAAGACTGGAGAAATGATGGTGCTCAGCCTTCTGCTGGCGAAACAACGGTAAGAACTCTGCCCAGCGGCCAAGAAGTCTCTATCGCAATCTTTGCTGGGGTGAACAAAGAAGTCCACTTAGAGAAGAGGCCATTTAACCCATCAGACATTTCACAGATTGATATAGATGTATATCCTAAGGGCACCAACACAAATCCAAATGCAGGCGCAGAGCCACAACGGGGATATATCATTCAAAAAGGTACTTACAATAAACATGGGGTATATAATCCAAATGGCGTGTCAACTGAAGCTTTTTATTCTCAAGTTGAAGTACCTACTTATTTAAGCGGTAAGTCTCAAGATGGCGATGTAGTAGAAACGACAAACTATACGATACAAGCATGGCCTAGTGGTCATGGTAGCGAGTTCACAAGCAACAACACACAGAGAGCAAAAGTAGTGCTCAACAAGGTTGAACAGCAGGCACTAGCAGTTGTTCACGCAGCCAGCATAGACCAAGATCTCCCTGCGCTTCCTAATCTTTATCTCGACCTCGAAACCTAACTTTGATAAGCTAGTTGGCGAGTTACCAGCACTAGAAGCTAGGAAGCAAGATCAAAGAATTCCATAACTCTCTCGACCGGACTTTCTATAGTCCTACCAGTTTTTTCCTCAAATATAGACAATCGTTCTGGTAGTTTTTGTCTTGCTTCTGCTAGATTTTTATTAGTTTAAGCAAAAGTAGCCGAGACCTTTACGTGCAAATTACCGGATACACCAACCTTATCTTCTAGTGCTTTCGCAAGTGCACGAGCCTGTACTATATTACGAGCCAAGGATAAAGTCGTTTGGCCTATATACCATGGATGCCCCTTATCTCTTGAATAATTGTTTTCATACCATTCAGTTGCATCGCCGTATTATCTAAAAACAGCTGAAGTTAAGCCATTATTTACATCTGATACTGCATTAAAAATTGGAGCATTTGGACGAGCTCCTATTAAACATCGGGAACCCGGTGTTACAGGCTAAGTATCTAGGGGTTATCTTCAATGAAGTGCCCACGTATGACGATATCGTTTCTGGAACCCCGGATGTTACTAAAATAACTGGGGTGAATGAGGTGTTCGTACCTGTAAATTTTAACCAAAACCCACTGGCTGGGTATGAGTCTTGCGTTGGGAACCCTTTATTGATAGATTTTATCTGTTTAGCTCGTAAATTACGAGTAAACTGTCATCACCTAATAGTGAATGTATGACTTAGAAGTGACTAAACGGAAGATTGTTGTGTGTGGTGGGTGTTGATCGAAATGTACGAACATCTGGCGGCATAGTTAATTATGTAGTTTTTGAAAAGATTGAGTTAGTCAGCCCAATGCCAATCGGAAGTATAATCTTCATCACTGATCGGCGTTAAGTACGCCCGAGCTAGGACTCGTGGACCATGGACTGTTTCTGGGCCAAAGTGTAGTAGAACCCTACCGTCGCCTACATACATAGTGTCAGCTTTGGTCTCGACTGGTTCGAGACTTCGGGCAACATCAGTGTACTTTGCATAGTTCTCATCAAGTCTTGAATTTCCGTGCCAAGTGTATTCACCCACTAAGATGGTAGTGGGATCAGATTCTTCCTGGTCACCATTAACTGCGACTGAACCGAGAATGAATAGTTGTGGTCGTTCAGTGTTCACCCAGTCGGGGTGCGGCAACAAATCCTTAGGATCGGTAGGTCCATCGAGATACTGAAGATCAAGGAGGGTAGCGAGTCCCAAAGTCTGGAAGATATCAGGTGCATGTTTTTTGGCACTTCGTAGAACGACATGAATAAAGTCCCCCGCTCGAGCAGCTATCTTGGCCGTTCGATCTGGATTTTCAATGACCCTACGGCCGATAGGTTCTACTTCACTGGCTGAGTCAATAAGTTTTTCTATGCCATACGCGCCCTGCCAGCCGACTACTCCCCACTGTAGCCGTGGTTTTTCGGGAGTTACCAAGTCAGCAATGTCTGAAACTTTGACATCGTCTAGGGGTAAGGCAACCGACTCAACGACTGAGCCGTATTCTATCGATCTTCCAAGCGAATCGAGGCCTATAACTGGATTAATCATGACAATATATTATACCATAGTAAAGCATTAATTGGAATAAGCGAAGAGGGATTCTAAACTTTTTAACAGATTATTTTGTTCAAAACCTATATGGCCGGGGATTAGGTTCCCTATGATAACTTTTGAAGATGACGTTGAGGTTAATGTTAAGAAAGTTTTGGGGTTGCTTGACGAGGGCGACGATTGTGATTACGTACGTAAAAATAAATGACAGAGCTTAGTATTGCAGCAAAAAAGCACCAGACGGATACAAACGTGACGGAATAGAAAAAGTAGGCGATAAGCACACCTATCGCACTAATAATTCCGAGGAGACGGAGTATAGGAACACTTGAAATTAATAATGAGCCACCAGTGGCAAGAAGGTATATTCCAGAAAGCCAACTGGTTTGTGTCGCGACACTACAAACATATTGAATGCTATGATTTGTTATTTGCGCAGTCGCTGGATTTGTCAAAAGAGTCCAAAGATTGAAAAGCGATAACCCACCTCCCACGGCTAAAAACCATCTCGTTATTCTCTGTCTCTTTTTGTCAAGCAAGAAGACTATTAGAGGAATATATGCCGGCCAAAAAACACTTGAGAAAAACAAAAAACCATACAAAGGAATCTTCGCGACTTGATGCATATTTAGAGCCAGCCATTGTAACCCCTCAAGAATCTGTTGAATTCCGAAAAGTAGAGGAATAGCAGCTAAAAGTTTGTCTCTCTTACGTGCCTTTGTAAGAGAAGCAATTCCAATAACACTTAATCCTCCGCCTGCAACAAAACTAGCTGTTGGTGAAAAACACATTATAATTACTTTACCATGGCTGGGCATAGTGAACGCACTATGCAACTATAATCAGGATAATCTGGTGATAGTTTGGTATGACGATGTTACGTCTACAATTAATTAATTGTTAAATACTTAAAAATGACATAGAAACAAAGAGCAATAAGCAGAACGAACGAAATTATACTTTGCTTATAATTACAGATAACTAAATTGCCTAAGGTAACTCTATCATTTAGCTATTATTAATCCGAAAAAATATTTTATAATGCTTTATCTTGGTTCGTGATGTAGCCCATGAATAGACTTTTGTAAACGATATAAAGTTCGACTTAGATCGTTTTTATTACTAGATACATGCTGAATTGTTATAACCAAGCATAAGCACCATAAAATAATATTGCAAGAAAGTAAAACATATGATAAAATCTATATACAAATTTTATTTTTATTGTGTGGGCAGAAATGGGAGATTTAAATGAATTATTCGAAAGTATTACCAGCTACAGGTAGCGGTATTTTGATCGGTGGAGTAGTAATAAGCCAAGCATGGATCCTTGGAGTTGCCGTAGCTATAGTTGTTATTGCAGCATTAATTATTCGATTTGCTTGGAGACGAGACAAATCTATCAATGCAATATAGACGACCTAGTGCTGAAATACGCAGCTCTCGAATAATCCCAGTTATAGCTATAATACTGGGATTATTAACGTTGTGGGCTATAAGACACATTTATCATATCGTTAAACTACATTCCGAAACTTCTTCTCACAATCTCGAGTTTATTTATGCCGGTGCATTCTTAGTGCTTTGTTGGTCTATGAGCCTTGCTATCCTAGATAGACCTAAGAAAGTAAGTAAGAGTGAACAGACTATCCTAAATAGGTTAAGTGTAGTAGCAATTATCCCTGCATATAATGAAGATCCTCTACTTCTAGAGAGGTGTATTAGCTCTATAATAATTCAAAGCCGAAAACCTCAAAAAGTTATAATCATTGACGATGGGTCTAATCAATCGGATTATTCAGAAGTCAAAAAATGGGCTTTTGAAAAAGGTAAAAGTTCTGGAGTGAAAATTCTTTGGAAGAGAACTCCTAATGGCGGTAAGAGACATGCCCAATATACTGCGATTAACATGGCGCGAAGAGCAAACATTTATCTAACAGTAGATTCAGATAGTGTACTCGACAAGAACGCAATAAAAGAAGGATTAAAACCATTTATAGACCCGAGAGTTAAATCTGTAGCTGGTGTGGTTATGCTACTTAATAGTCAAAAGAATTTCTTAACCAGATTTACGGACCTATGGTTTGTAATGGGTCAAATGGTTGATAGGGCGGCTATGTCAACTATGGGTTCAGTTCTAGTTAACTCTGGAGCTTTGGCTTTTTATGACGGTAAGGTTATCAGAAAAAATCTTGAAGGCTACATCAATGAATTATTTTTCGGTCAGCGGATAGAATTATCTGACGATTCATTACTTACGCTTTATGCTATCGCCGAAGGTAAAGCCGTGTCTCAAACATCTAGTTTTGCATTTTCCGCGATGCCAGAGAATATATCGCATCATCTTAGGCAATACGTTAGATGGATGAGAGGTGCGTTTATAAGGACATTTTGGAGATTTAAATATCTTCCACTAAATGGATACGGATACTGGACACACCTACTTGGCTGGATACAGATGTTTATCTCTCTCTTTATATTCTTTGCTATCTTTGTAATTACGCCAGCTATAACGGGTAAATTACTACCGGTCTTAATTCTCGTTCCGATTCTAGTTGGATATGGTGAAGGACTATTCTATTTAACAATAAAAAGAAGTGACGTTAGCTTTAAATCACAAATGCTTACGTATTCAACAAGTATATTTGCAACTTTCTGGTCATTCTTCGTCCTCCGATTCGTTAGATGGTACGCGATTGTTACATGCCGAAAAGCCGGTTGGGGCACACGAGAAACTGTAGAAGTTACTGCCTAAAAATAACTCTAGAATTAAACTTTAGTCACACTTGTAAAATTGAAATTGTACATTTGTCTGTTCTGAAACTCAAAACCAGAACAGGTTTGCAGTGTAAGAGTTGGTTTTACTGTCTGATTTAAGACACTTAAATCGTATGGCTTAGTATCATAGGTATTTATAAAAGTGTAATTAAAAGAGTAGCCGTTAGTCGTCTTTATCGTAGCTACAGCACCGGGTTGAATATGATGCAAATAGGCAAACACAGCGGGCCTGTAATGACCGTATATGAATGTTTTGCCCCCTTTGTTATTTGGAGGTGGGGTAGTATTTAAATACTGTGCATCAGAAAGTGTTAATGTCCAGGCACCGCTTTTTGAGTTATAGATACCGTCAATTACAGGTACAGAAATACTAACACTCGGGATATCGATCTCTTCTGGATGACCTGTGATGCTGTTTGTAGGTGCTGTGTTTGTTTTTAGAACTACACCAGGTCCAAAACTTATTCCTCGACGTAGATAATAATCTTGAGTATAGATTACAGACACAAATATGATAACCACCGAAATAATTACCAAACTGCATATGAATATAAGACTCTTACTCAAAACACTTAATTTCTTAAGATGACTAATAAAGTTTTTCAAAATGGCGCCTATTCACTAATTAAAGTTGAGCTTGCAATTCCTGAAGTGCTTGACTGACTGTTTCTACAGTAACTCCACTTGATTTTATAGCCGAGAGTTGGCTATTAAAGTCGCTTGGATAAGTGTTATATTCTCCAGCTGATGTATTTGGGTCAATCTGGTGGTAAACCAGTACTAACCAAGTGTTAGTTTGCTGTGCTTCAGTTATCCATGATTGGACTTGAGGCAAGGTAGTAGTAGAAATAAGATTCTGGACCATTATATTGTAAGGGTTAATATTGTTCTTCGCATTATAGCCAGATTGAACACCCCTGTAGCTCTTATAGTACTGAGATGAATCATTTATAACTTGTTGATTTTCGGTTCCATATGGTGCTGCAAAATCTGTTATCGGAATACCTAAAAGTGATTGTAGGATTGATTGTGAGTTTTTCAACTCTGCATCAGCTAAAGACGGTGCAATCATTGTTAAGTCTGGATGAGTAACGGTATGTGATCCAATTTCGTTTCCAGACTGGATTAGTTGATTTAGTTGAGCTGTTGACATATGTGAGCTGTCGCTGTTAATAGCTGAAGTGATAACATAATCTGTTGAATTTAGTCCGTACTCCCGTAGAAGTGGTAGTCCATTAGTTACAAAACTGGAATAGGCATCATCGCTAGTAATGCTAATTATCGGACGATTAAAACCTTGATAGCTAAACGGACTTAAATTGTAGTCATCAGTTATAACCCAACCTACGTTATATATATTATGAGCGATAGATAAAGATACAGCTCCGGCAGGTATTACGAATTGGGTTCTAAACATTGACCAGCCATTAGGACTTGGAGATGGGTCGCCTAAGAATACGTCTTTAGTAGTGCCATCGCTCATGGTAAGTAGAGCGTCAACATTAGAAATTATAGTCGATTGATAATAGTCGCTAAAATCGTACATTTGGCCCGGTGTTACCGGTTGCGGTGCGCTACTCCAGTAATCTGAACCATTCGTATAGCTTGTTATTTGGCTTTCAATGCTTCTAGTACCATTATGCCCGGTTGTTAAGTAAGTATTAGAGCGAGTGTTAGTGCCCCAGCCTCCACTTCGCCAATTTAGCGGAAGGCTAGTATTACTCGTGCTTGCAGTCTCAAGAGTCGGATTAGAAATTATATTGTTAGATAATGTGTTGTTTACGGTAATACTTACCGGCGCAGAAGTTACAGATACTCCATTGCCATTAGTTGCTGTAGCACTTATTGTATGTGTTCCGTTCGTAGTCGACGTAGTATCCCAACTATAACTATATGGGCTAGATGTAACTGGACCACCAACAGGATGGGCGTCTATATTAAATTGAACATTATTTATGCCGCTATTATCTGAAGCAGCAGCACTTAAATTGACCTGACCACTAACCATACTATTTGCCAGAGGATTACTTATAGAAACTTGGGGTAGTATATTAACTTGAGAAATCGAAGCATCATCAATCTGTAGACTACCAGCGCTAGCAATAAGATGATACACAGTCATTGATTGTGTGCCTGATGGAACTACGAACGACGATGCATACTGACTCCAGCCAGATTGACTTGCAGGAACTGCGCCTAGGTACTTGTAGGTAGCCACACCACTAGAATTCATAAACACAGCATCAACTTCTGTTGAAACGTTAGAAATGTAGTAGTCATTAAAAGCATAAGTAGAACCGCCAGTAACAGCAATCGGACTGAAATACCATTTAGCATCACCATTTACATAATTACTTACTTGAACTTCAACACTCCTAGTCCCATTGTGTGCTGTGGTAGGGTAAGAGAATAAAGTACTATTTGTTCCCCAGCGACCTTCCGACCAAGATTGTGGCAGATTAGGATTTGACAGATTAGAGATCTCCATTGAAGGATTAGGAATAGGGTTTAGGGAGTCTGCGCTGGCCTTAATAAAACCTGAAAATAGTGGGACTAATAGCACAAAAGTAACTATTACGAACATTGATCTTTTAAACACGACGATATCCTCGTTAAGTACGTAAGATAATTATACAAGTAAATACACAATACGTCTAGTATAGTATTCGATAAGTAAAAAATTTAACTTCTATTTGCTATATTTGGCTTTATATATAGCAATTTGTAAATTGATAAATGCGTATTAGTTGGATTCCAAGTACCGTTATAACAGGTTGATAGAATGTGTTTATTGCACACAGCAACATATCTAAGAGAGAAGTCTTTAGTCTGCAATATACCTTCGCGGTAAATAGAATGAAAAATTGTAAGTCTAATGGTGCCGTTCGGTACTACGAAGTTATAGCTAAAATTTTTCCATTGATTATGAGTAGATCTAACAGTTGCTAGAAACAAATATGATTGTTCGCCGCTTGTAGTTGTTAAACTCGCCACTACTTCTCCAGGATCAAATGATTTATATGAGTCCGAATAATTAATAACTTCGCCAGCTTTTATTTTGATTGGCTCAAAGTACCACTTTGCATCACCACTATGGTAGTTTTTTAACTGTACTCTTAAACTGCCAGGATTATTTCTAACTTCCGCTAAATAGCTAAAAATTGTTATGTTATTTCCCCATTTCCCATTTTTCCAGTTGTTAGGATTAGAAATACTACTTGAATTCTTTATATTCGGATTTCTAACCAGATTGGTGCTAACATCTCCTAATCTAAGGACTATTCCTAAGACGAGGAGGGAAGTAAATATTATTAAAAGCCGTTTGATCATCTAAAACCTTCCAAAAAGTTACTTTCAAACTAAATTACCAAATACGTAGTATTTAAGTAAAATAATTGTTCAAGAAAATAATATAGCACAAAAAGCTCAAATATGATAAAATAAGTTCCTAAATTGGTGAAATCGTTTATGAATACGCTTGGAGTCATCGGTCTTGGATATGTCGGATTACCCTTATCAGTTCAGGCTGCCCAAAAAAAATATCGAGTGTCTGGATATGATAAAGATACAGAACTGATTTCTCTTATAAACCATCGAGTTTCACCTTTTGCAGGCGACCAAAGGTTCAGTACTGCTCTTAAAAGCGTATCCAAAGAGTATCTTGTTGTATCAGATAATCCTGAGGTAGTTAGATACGTAGATGTATTAGTAATAGCTGTGCCTACGCCTACAATCGGCAATAAGCCGGATCTAAGATATGTAGTAGAAGCAGCAAACATCGCTGCCTCAGTGATTAAGAAAGGACAGCTGATCATATTAGAAAGTACAGTAAATCCTGGAGTGACTCGAAATATCTTCTTACCAATGCTTGAAAGGAAATCCGGATTTATTGTAGGTAAAGATTTTTATCTAGTACATTGTCCTGAGAGGGTAGATCCGGGTAATAAAACCTATTACGTAGGTAATTTAAACAGAGTAGTGGGTGGAATAACCAAAAATTGTACTAAAAAAGCGCAAATGTTTTATGAAAGTATAATTGATGCCAAAGTTATACCATTAAATTCCGCTGAAGAAGCTGAGTTTGTAAAATCTTGGGAAAATAGCCACCGTAATGTAATGATCGCCCTAGCAAACAATGCGGCTATTATTTGTGATGCAGTTGGTATGGACATAGACTCAGTATTAAGAGGTTTGCAGTCAAAAGTTGATCAGTTTGGCTTGAATCTAGCTAAACCTGGTATTGGCCCTGGTGGACACTGCATACCAGAAGATATACATTATATTATTCAGCGAGCAAGACAAGAAGATATAGACACAGGATTTCTGTTGGCGGCGGCAGAGTTAAACGACAAGATGCCACGCTATGCAGTTAATAACTTTATGTCCGTAATTCGACAGAATTCAGATGACCCCGCTAAACTACGTTTTTCTCTTCTTGGAATAGCTTATAAGCCCGATATAAGTGATCAAAGACGCTCTCCATCTATAGAAGTTGGCTATGAATTGGTTAGACAAGGAAAATCTCTAAAAGTTTACGATCCATATGTTAAAGAGATAACAATAAAAGGTTCGACTGTTTCAAGTAATATAGAAGATGCCCTAAAGGACGTCGACGCCATATTTATTGGTACCGCACATAAAACCTTTATTGAGTGTCTAACAATTGATTCTTTAAAGAAGAATAGTATTAAATACGTTTTTGATGGTCGTAACTGTTTAGATAAAAAAATGTTCGAGAATACAGGCATAGTTTATGTTGGCATAGGTAGATCTACTCTAAATAGTAGAATTAATTCAGCACAAGAGATTAATGACAATAAGATTAATAATAAAATAGTTTACCAAGAATACGAGACTTTAATACAAACTAGTAACTAATCTTCTATCTTTCGTCGACAACTCATTTAATAGAATAAGGCAATTTGTTGTTAGGCTTAACGAAGTCCCATTATGCGAAGTAGTCGTATTTTACGTATCATATAGTAAAAAATAAGGTCTTATAAAATATTATAACCTCAACTTTTGATTCAGTACTCATGGCTGGGCATGAGTCCGCCGCTAGGCACACCATATTCACCGATTTTATCCTTGTAGCTCAAAAACTTGAAGAACTCGGTTTTACTTGCCGCAAGGGAAAAAATAGTGATACTTGATATACATGAGAGTGAATCAGCTGTTTCACGACAATGGATAAATTAACCAGCGTACTGTAATTGTTTAGTTTATCGTTTGCGAATGCTTCTTGATCAAGTAATAAATACCTATTCTAAATTGGGCAAACCACCACCATTAACATTCTGTCCACCAGTAGTAAGATAGTCAATTATAACTCTAGAAGCGTCCACCCACTCCGATAATACTATCTCTGGAGGGTGAGTGTATCGCTCACTGACAGTTAGCTTATCGGACGCTATAAATTCATCCCAGGCTTCAGCGACTGTTGGTTCCGTACCGGAGAGCGCTAAGTCGAGTAAAAAACTCTTCGCACGTTCATGCATTGGCGGAGTGCCATCATATTCGTCTCTTCTTGCTCTGTACGCTTCTTGTTTTATGCGAAGTTGATCAGCACGAATCGGATCATCTGGAATTCTAAGAGTAATTATAGCTAGACTTCTAGCCGCTCTTTTATCAGCGACTATGCGGTTAGCTAATAATGATTTCTCAAATCCAGTTTTTTCAAACATAGGCATATAATAACATAAATAGAGACAGAAATCAAGGTCTTGGCTGAGCATACAGGTCTGGAACATTAACAGATAACCACACTACATATTTGACTTAAGTTCGAATCTACCGTGGCTGGGAAGATGCGATTCGAACTAGCCGTAATATATTACCGTCCAGTTTTAGGACTCGCTCTATCTTAGCTTACAGTTCACCCCTGTCAAAATTATTATTTAGCCCTAGCTATGGTCGTAATGTTCCCGCAAACACCTGCCAAGCAAGTAGAGACTTAGCAACCAGACTTAGGATGATGTAGACTCGCTCGCCGTAGAGGTCATTTTTCCAAGGACCAACCTTTTTGTATTGCAAAACCATATTTACGGCGAAACAACTGAAGAATATGAATATAGATACAAATATCCAGTAAACGAATGTTGGAGCTTTACTCCCCATATGAGCACCCAAGGCTAGGTAGCCGGCTACAACTAGCCAAGGTACTAATCCTGCCCAGCAACCGATAAAGTAACTTAACCAATTAGTTTTCTGAGTAGTCTGATTATGAACTTCCATAACTAGACCCATTAGATTCATGATAGATATAAGAGCAAAGATCATGAGAAGACTACTAGCGTCATAGATACCAACAAGTAAGCCTATAGCCACCATCATAATGCTAGCTGACAGAGAGTACTCAATCCAGCGGGCTTTATTGATACCCAACTTCAAGTTGCGGTTATAGCGTCTGTTATAGACAGTTGCAATGAGTAGATGAAAAAACGCTGATAGGAAAAAGAACGCCACGATCAGCCACGATAGCTGAACGTTAAACAATGTCTTAATAGCAGGATTCAAATGCTGTGTAGCTTTATCGAACTTTAAATATGTGCCAGTGATCGGTACAGAAAAGCTCTTGCTAATCAAAAGCACTACTATACCCTGAGCAAAGTGTAGCCCAGCGGCAATCAAGTTTAGTTTTCTAAGTTTTGTATTTGTTATTTTTTGCGTCATATTAACCCTATTATATTAACTACGGTTTACCAATTATAGGTGCTTGTTTAACAAAACTGCGTTGTTCTAGTACTTGCAAGACTGCTTGAGCTACTTCTTGTCTGCCGACGTACCATTTTGTCGGGCCATGCTCTCGCAATGTAAATGGCTTAGGCGGAACGTTTTGTAGCTTAAGTACTCGAATAACCGTCCAATCTAAATCACTGGCTTTAAGTACTCCTACATGATTCTTACCATCTTTAACTCTGGCTGGATCGATAATACTAATGTTCAGGTTTAAGAACCTGTCAATCAGGCTAATTTTATCTCCAGGGAACCTAACGCCGGTACCAGTTAGGCTAATTAGACGTTTAACGCCCAAAGCTTTCATAACATCTACTACTTTTTGAATTGCTATAGTCTGAACATTTGGCTCTGAGCCCTTGACGTGACCAATAAAGCTAGCAACAGCCTCTTGACCTGACAGTAAGTTCTCTAGTTGAGCCTCATTAGTAGCATCACATTCAACTACGGTTAGACTAGGGTGTGATTTTAGATAGCTTTTACCACGCACCCCGGCACTAATTGAATGACCAGCAGTTAGAGCAGCCTCAATAAAGGCTTGGCCGGATCGTCCATTAGCAGCAATAACCGCTATCTTCATTATGTTTCCTAATTGATTATGATTATTACCCTATTAGCATGAGCTCAATAAGAAGAATTAGCAAACGATACAATAGGGGAGAAGAGATTCGAACTCAATTACAGGGGTAAGTCGACTTTACGTAGTTTATGAATTATTATGAAGCATATGGGTCTACCCCTGTTATGCTGCATCTGGCTGGGCGTGACGGTCTAGAACTTTTACGTCACGATGCCTACGGGGATTGCTTCTTTCGCGTTTAAGTAGCGGCTTGGGCAATTTCTTTTAGTTCACGAACTCTAACAATTGCTTCACCGCGCAGCGGAAAGTGCATGACGAATACTCTGGATTGACCAATCTCGTCTTGCCAGCCAAAAGTAAAATCCTTTCGTCCAGTATATTTTTGATATGTAACTTTACCAATAAAACAAACTACTTTTGGTGCTTCTACCTCTATGATACGAGTTATTTTTTTGCGACCCGGCAATTCCTCACTCTTTTTGAGTTTTGTAACATCTCGAGTTGGCCTTCTAATAATATTCACAAAGCCTAATCCATATACCTCGTTAAATTTCTCTTCGTAGACTTGTTTTAGAGTTTCGTCATTACGAAGTTCATCTCTTTTTTCCTTAATCAGGCCGGCATCTGACAGCAGATACCAAAACAATTTATTGTTTGAAAAGGGTATACCTCGACTGTATGATCCAAAATGCGGATTAATACCCACAAAAAGTATCTTCGGTTTCTTGTGTAGATAATGAATCATATTTTAGGCTCGGGGTATACCAGTAGCCCACCTTTTATCTTTAAGAACTGTGTTAACCGATGCTTTGTGGCAGAAGTTAGGCTCATAATATCCTGCACCGCCCATCCTTTTTTAGTTAGTGCGTCAGCGACGAGTGATCGATGGCAACGCCATGGTACTGCCTCAGCACACATTATTGCGGTTCTTCTCATGCTCGCAATCTTCATGAGTGCTTCCATCCCCTCCGAAAATTCTGGAGTAGCCATATAGTCCGCAAACCCTCTGAACGATACGTTATGCCAACCGAGGTTTATTGAGTCCTTTTTTGAGTGCCGCAAACCGCCCAGTTTTTCCAGACGTCTATAACATATATGTATTAGCTGTAAGGACTGCTTGAGCGTTTCTTCGTTAAATTGGGGGTTATGACGTGACATAGGTATGGACCTGACGTCAACAATTTCCTTGATACCATAAATTCTTAATAGTTCCGTGAACTCTTCAATCGACCTAGTCGAGTGACCAATCGTAAAAATTTTGGGTTTGTGCATATAACAATCATACAACTGTTAAGCGTACAGGTCTGTAATTAAGTGCGCTTCGTCGATCCTTATTGGACGACACGTCAAATATATGCTAATGGCTGAGCGTCTAGACCTAGAACACTTTGGCAGGTTCTAGACCCTAATGTCTAGCCATCATATAAGAAGTTAATAGAAGATTTGTGAGTATTCCAAATCATATTTTACATAGTGAATAAGTTAGATATAAATGTAATATATCTACTAAATTGTTATAAATTATGTTCATCAAACAATTACAAATTTGTATAAGAAGTTAGTATCTCAAGAGTATAATAATATATAGATGAGCTTCGAACCCTTTCATTAAAATGAAAGGAGGTTACAAGCAAAATAGAGTTCCCAGCCCTCACTAAATAATGCAGACACATTATGTTTGCTATAGAGGAGTTTAGTATATGAAAAGTTTCGTTAATAATCTGAATGAAATGGTTGTGAGTAACCCAAATTATAGAAAAGTTGTTTATACATCTCACTATACTCAACTTGTTTTAATGAGTTTAAAGCCAGGGCACGAAATTGGTAATGAAATTCATGGTCTAGACCAATTTATTAGAGTAGAGCAAGGTGAAGCAAAAGTAATATATAAAAACGGGGAAGTAGAATACGATATGCATGCGAATTGGGTAATTATAGTTCCTGCTGGTAACTACCATAATATTATTAATATAGGTAAAGAAGATCTTAAACTCTTTACCCTTTATTCTCCTCCGGCTCATTTAAAAGGTACATTACAAAAGACAAAAGCTGATGAGATAGAAGATCATTTTGACGGCGTGGTTTCAGATTAGAAATTAAACTGTAATTTCGTTCCTACATTCATAGAAGGTTTAGGGGTAAAAAACAGATAGACTAGGATATGTAAAATCTCAATGGCTGTGCACACTGGTCTGGAACCTGTGAATCGTCTATGCGACTAAATCAAACGCTTCGGTTGTGGCTGCCTGCATACGTTCACGAGTTTCTTTCAGTACTTCATCCAGTTCCATCCCTCTTGGGCTAAATGGCTCACCGACAACAGCGAGTGGACGCAGTTTGAGTCGCTCTGATTTATATGCAAAGGCCATGGTGACTATGAGTAGTTTTGATGGGTCATCGACACCAACTGTAATTCTACCGATTCCTGTCTTAAGCTCTTGGACCTCCCGAGGATTGACTTTATTTCGGGTAGCCTCAGAAAAGATGGCTATGTTGCCGCCATTATTGATATGGTCGACGTTGAAATTAATCAAATCATCAATTACGTCGTGCCGCAGTAGTACGCCACTTTCATCGTCACGAAAATCCCTGGATCTAAAAGCAGGATGCGCCAACATGTGCGGGAAAAATCTTCCAATAATGGCCATCTGAACATTTCTGCTTTGGCAGGTATTATGGTTGTCCCCTTAAGAGTTGCGAACGCATCCTCATAAACTAGGCCTGCAATTGTTGGTGTGTCAGCATTGGAATGATGGTTTGGCGACAGTATTACGCTGCCACCATCTTCCAGGAGGCCCTGTATTGTTTCGCCGGAGCCATCATGATAGTGAACCTCGCTTGCGTACAAGGCGTGCATTATAGCAAAACCATAATCTTGTATTCGTTTATTTGGTTCGAAGTCCCTGAAATACTCGTATATTGCTTCGTGATTATCTGGTACTAGTTCTGGCATTTCCATCGGCGGATAATTATACACTAAAGATGATCAAGTAATCATCACATAATCTTGCTTTTAGGTACACTAGTGAATTTTAATAAATATTAATTTACTTGATTTCGAACGAATGAAAACAATCCTCAAAACGGGGGCCGTGAGAAACATCAGAACCAGATTACTGCTCAATACGTTCTATCCTGGTTTAGTATTGAGAACGAAGATAACTAAGCTTTTATTTGCTTATACTTTGGCTGAGCAATCCGGTCAGGAACCATTTCGCTTAGTGTTCACACTTTAGAATGAAGCAAATGAGACAATGTGCACATAAGATTAGATAAGATTGCCTTTATAGCCGAACATGCCCGACTTTACCTGTAGAATAAGTGTAACGTTATGGCCAAGAAATCGTTAACTACTAGTGAAATGATAGAATCAGCGGATCAGTTTGAGGATATGTACACGTCAAACAAGCCTTTGATATACCGTTTCATGTTTTGGCGGACTAAAGATGAGATGCTGGCGGAAGATCTGACCAGTAACGTTTTCGAGAAAGCGTGGAGAACACGCAAGAATTTTACGGGTGGTTCATCGAAAGCGTGGCTATATAGGATTGCCCATACAACGCTCATCGACTACTGGCGAAAGAATAAAGAAATATCCGATGATGATGCCATTTCCCGTGCAGTTAGTGACACTACTGAACTAGATGTGGCACTTGATCAGAATATGGAAATTGCCAAACTACAAAAGGCACTTACTAAACTTCCCAAAGACATGCGCCAAGTGGTCCACTTTCGTTTTATTAAAGGACAGTCAGCACGAGAGACTGCCAAACAACTTAGTATTAGCGAAGCAAATGTGCGAGTTATTCAGCACCGAGCACTCAAGAAATTAAGGAATCTACTATGATGAAAGATTATAAGCATCAATTACATAAAGAACTACTGGCAGCTGGCGCAAGCGAGGCTGAGGTAACTGAGCTATTGCCGATTGCATCTAAGCTGAGCTTGTTGAAGAATATTAACCCCGTAGAGGCGAAAGACAATGTGCAAACCAGCTTATGGCACAGATTAATTAAACCGGTTGCATTCATGACGACTGGCTTAGCTCTGGGCATGTTCGTTATTGTCCTTTCTCAGGTAGCCTCACCAACAAGTTTCCTGTACCCCGTACAGAAACTATCTGACAGTGTAGCCATTAGCATTCACCCACAGTACAGAGCAAACGTTATGATGAAACGAGCACAACAGGTTAATCAACTCGTAGCCAGTCATGCTGACTCAAAACAAGTGCTTGCTACTCTTGCCGACTATACCGCGGAAGCGAGCGCTTACAAATCTACCCCACACGCTAACTATGCGGCATTTGAGTACTGTAAAACCAACCTACAACAGGCATCTTCGACTGCTTCGCCTGAAGTTCGTAATGCTATTTCAACTAGCCTCCAGTCACTTGAAACTTCATAATTTGTAACAAAACCAAATTTTGTCCGTTATCAACTAAGTGACACCTAAAAATAAGGGGAATGGTATGGACGAAAAACCTTCGGAGAAATCAACTAAAGGCTACGGCAAACACTCAAAGATGTTTTGGGTCGTCGTCTACGTGGTAGCGGCGATTATTGTTTACGGGCTTATCTACCTACTGTTTATCCATAAGAGTGGTGGAAGTAGCAGTGGCGGCGGTTTCAAATACTAAGTTATTTATAAACAAGGAGATAGTTATATGAAAGCATTTATTATTGGTCTAGCAGCGGTCGTTGTAATCGGGGTTGGTGGCTATTTAATATTCCATAAATCACCAAGTAAGGCATCGACGACATCAAACAGTTCGACTACTCAACCACAATCCTCAATAACAAACTCAAGTACTTCAACTTCAACAAAAAATAACATTCCACAAAATGGCGGAGGAGACCATGACGGAGATAATAGTGGCGGCCCAGACGATGGAGATGGTCCTCTCTAGATCTATGCAGTACACAAGTTCTATTACTGTACAATTAGAACTATTATGAAAAGTGTAAGCTTTAAAAATAGAAACAAGCTAGCCAGTCTTTTGCTACGTATCGGACTAGCTTCTGTGCTTCTATACGCAAGCATTTCTGCTTTTAAAACCCCATCAGACTGGATTGGTTTCCTGCCTCACATTTTAACAAGTCGATTCCCAGGACATATATTAATCGGGTTCTTTTCGGTTTACGAAATGTTGTTAGCTTTTTGGTTATTATCGGGATATTACATAAAATATGCAGCAATATTAGCTGCCCTAACCTTTAGTGGAATCATTCTTACTAATTTAAAACTTTTGCCCCTTACGTTTCGTGATATAACGATGGTATTTGCTGCTTTGGCGCTTATATTTATTGAGTAGTTAACGTAGCTACTTACTAGACTTTAAATCAAATATATGGCTGGGGAGAAGGTCTCTAGTCAAAACTTTTGATGATGCTGAGTGTAACGTCAAAGAAATACGTCAAGTACTAGGTGGAGATGAGCAACCTAATCCGTCAGATAACACTATTGCAGTAAATACAGATGAGGTCGCTTAACATGTCGCGGCCATATCGTCACTCAAAACGCAGAACTAAATCTGACGGACATGCCGTCTTCCCCCTTGTTCTTCTGTTAGCCTGCATTGTCTGGGCACATAAAGCGACTATTGCCAGAGTTGAGCATTTAATCCCTGCCGTATTATTGGCGGTAAGCGGAATAGTGGTCTTGATAATAATCTCCAGGCTTGTCGTCAGGATAAGGAGGTATAAGCGACTACATAGCCCTACTACGATGATCATTGACAGTATGACTGGCCTGGAGTTTGAAGAGTACGTAGCAAAACTATTAAGGGATCAAGGCTATGAAAACGTAAGATTAACCGAAACCTATGATCTGGGCATAGATATTATTGCCGAAAAAGATGGCATTAAGTGGGGCATCCAAGCAAAACGCTATACTGGTTTAGTTAAAGCTGATGCAGTTCGCCAGGTAGTAACTGCCCTAAGGAGTTATAGCTGTGATAGAGCCATGGTTGTAACAAACAGTGTACTTAGCCAAACTGCAAAAAAACTTGCTAGAAGTAATGATTGCGTGCTGATAGATCGAAATATATTAATGAGATGGTCTACTTAATTGAAGATAAAATACTTATATTTGGTGCTGGAAATGCGAAAGAGGTTGCATCTGTCAGACTATCGGCTTTATCTTCCAAGTATACGTCGCATTCTGCTCGCGTTTGGCGAAGGAGTAAGTTCAGCTGCCTGTCCACTGCTCAGTAAGTTCAAGAATCTACTGGCAACTATCAGGAGTCTCTGTCCCTCTTCATTGCTAAACCTTCTTGGAGTAGGTAATTGGCGATCGCCAATCGTCACATCTACACGGTCTGGACGATCTAGGGCGCTTTTATAAGCGTACGTAGATAAGGCAACGTCTAATGGAAACCGAATACCAAACTCTTTAGTGCCTACTACTTTTTTACAAACTACCAACCGTACACCTGTATCAAATCCTTCAGCACGATCATGCTCCTCCGCAACTGCAAGGGACCAACTATTAGCTTCTTCCGTCTCAACACCACTAGAATAGCCAGCTTCTGCTAACCACGTTTGTGTAGTTGGGCTAGGAAATGGCATACGTAATGCCATGCTTGTATTGCTGCCTAGACCTTTAAGTGTATATTGGTCTACACTACGCAACCAATCTACAAAACCTGCTTCTTGAGCTGCTAAATGTACTTGACCGCCGCTAAGCACGGTGGATGCTTCTTGAGCAGCTCTATGTTCATCAGTCCCCATAACGGGAACCAGTTCATGACTTGCCATAATACTTAGATTATAGCATATTATATAGCTATATGCAAGCTATACTGCTATCGTCTATATACTAAGCCATACAAGGTATTTACCTTAATCAAAGATGGCTGATTATGTTACTCACATTAAACAATAGCCCGAATAAGGCTATTAGATAAGCCAATGCTGCGCCTGCAATAAAAATAATCTGCATTCGTAAAAAGGTTGTATCAAGTTCTTCTGGTATGTCCGTCTGATGATCATTGGTCTTCTTACGCAACTCACCCCAAGTCTGAATGCTATTGTCCAGAAATTCTCTCATTGCCCTATGTTTAGCTATAGCCCACTTCTTGTCATAACCTATAATGGTAAAATAGTACTTGATTCCAAATCCCATAGAAATTAGCAAAAAAACTAAAGCCAATAGTATCAAGGTACTGACTGGTGTCGTTAAGGCATTGAAAAGATCTTGATTAGCAACAGCAACCAACGTACCGGTTAGCAGAACGGTATCAATCAGCATTAATTGAGCACATAGCGCTCTCTCGGTCTCATTGGTTTCAGCGACAAAGTACTGGCTTGCTTCCGTAAACTTATGAACCTCATCGTTGAGGCGTGCGATGTGGTCTGGGTTACTTCTGTCGATTAGTCCTGTAGTAGCCACCGCTACCTTACTCTGCTTAGCTGTCCTGGGCATTATTACTGTCCCCGGATTGCGGAGGTTGCGCAGACGGTGGCTTAGTTGTTGTTTCGGTTGGAGACACGTTCATAGGAATAGGCATACCGATCATCTCACCGACTACTGCCGGAGATTGAGGCGCGTTACCTGCTGACGGAGCCTCTCCAGGAACCAAGTCCATAGGAGTATAGAAGCCAGTACCTTTGACTACTCGAGGAACTTGATTATCGGTATTATCGCCATCACTCATTACATTTATTATACCACTTTTTCTGCCGTAACAGGTTAAAATTAAGCTATGACTTGTATTAGATGTAGTCGTGAGTTTGAATTAGATAACGCCGCCGACAGATGCCCTCAGGCTGATGATATTGTGTGTCCTCGCTGCACACTTGTCGATCCCACGATGCACCGTTGCGACATGGTATGCCAAGCACGTATCATTAAGTTTATAAACCACCAACCACTAACTGATGGTTTCATGGGTTTTGGCTCAATGACACAGGTCACAACAACAACTGAAGAATTTCTTCCAAGCATTTTTCGTTTCATGTACGCTCAAGTGAGTTCGGTAAACATAGTGCTAAAAGAGATGAACAAGCTTTCTGTCGCGGTAAAGTTCCGTCTTGCTGGCAATTCATCACTTACTAGTCAGGCCTACGAAAAAGAAGACTGGAAAGCCATGCATCTGATTAAGGTGCTCGAGGATAACAATATAAACAATGTAGCAGACATCAAAGATCCCGTTCCCCTGTTAGTGGTCAGGCCACAACAATGGCTCTGTATAGCCCCCGAGACGCTTCGCCTGTCTATTGATGGAGCTGGCCAAATAGTAGTTATGTCTGATAGGCATGAGGAAATTGGTACGCCAGTGTCCGACCCACCACCAAGCGAACATGCGTTACTTGGAGATGATGGCAAACCACGAGATGCATATTCATACTACGGTGGTAAACTTAGCTCCATTTATGGCCAACTAGTACTGGATAAAGACTACGTTATTGAGTTTGATATAGAGGCCACAAATCCACTATATACACTAGACTTCCTGTTCCCCTATCGGTATGTGGATCTGGAGAACATCTCAGTGTCCACCGCGCCCGATCAAGGTATTCGTGCGGTAGGACCATTGTACGCAGTAGCCGAACCCATGGTGTCTGACAAATTAACCCCGCAGCATGAATACAAGATCAACCGTGCTGACGATGAGCATCCAGACTTTGAAAAAGCAGGTCCATTCAGGGACACTCCGCCAATAATTGGGCTTCGAAGACCGCAGCCCAGGCGAATTAACAGCACCACAACTTACCCCATTACCCTAGACAACTATGAACTGATCTCAATCCAGTTCCAGTTTGCGTTCATACCAAGCCAGCTTCCACACAATTTAATCGTGCAACCCAAAGTCACTGAGCGAGCCATACCGATACGGACATACGAACAGATGCAACTATTACCAGAGTACAGAGATTTTCTTATAGAATTTGATATTTTCAATGCCGACCACGATAACGATAGGGCGCTTGAGGTAGAGAGTGAGATAGTAGGCTATACCGACAGTGTCTCTGAGAGAGTTGAGGTGCCTAGGCTAGGCGGTGAAGGAGGACCTGCACGAAAAGTTATAAAACAATGCCCGCCATTAAAGTCAGGCATTTTAGAAGCCATGAGCGGACCGATGAACGCAACCCTCGCTTACAAGATATATGAAACTCAGGACGACAATAGAACACTCATTGCTTCGGGCAGTAAGACGGTGAGGCTGCTAGCCAACGATCAGATTATTTGGTCCTTAAAGGACGTGACTAGCGGTGCAACGTATAACCTAGAACCAACTCTAGCAAGCTGGGTTGATCCTCACGACGAAGACGGTAAGCTCGATGCAGTACGGCTCGCAGCAAATAGCTTCCATCCTAACGGCAAACTTCGAGGCAATGCAGATAGCAGGGCTACACTTGAAGAACAGTCCCAAGACGTAAAAGCACTCTACGACTGCCTAAACCAAAAGTTCGGTATAGCTTACGGTGATCACCCACTTAATTATGGGTTCCAATATGGCGATCCCGCAACCGCACAGCGTATCCTAACAGCACCGCAAGTCCTTATTAGTAAGACAGGTGTATGTATTGATTTTGTCATCCTATTTGCAAGTCTAATGGAAGGGCTCGGGATCAACCCATTTCTTATTGTTGACGAGACTCACGCGTTCCTGGGTTGGGGTGACTACAAGGGAGTTATTGATGATATGGGGTTCTTAGAAACAACGATGCTAGGTCAAAAGGACAAAGATGGTTCGTTGATTGACTTCGAAACAGCTCAGGCATCAGCACGAGACTATTTCAGGGAAAACTTCATGTTCACAAACGACTCGTCAGTTCAGATGGGTATCAAAACACGATTTGGCAAAGTTTTAGTTGACCTTGAGGAAGCACGCAAAGAAGGTGGCGTCAGAAAAGAATAACACCTTTAGGAATTATACTATTTTGAAAGTACTAATGTCTTAGCTGGTTCACCTAGCCTTGGATATTTTTTAATACATTCGCTGATTATATCTCGAATTTTAGCTTCAATTATGGAAGTCGCTGGCTTTGAGAATATTTTCCCCTCTTTCAAACGGTCTGCTACCAACTGGTATGCTTCATCAATACCATTTAGATAGCAGTTTATGTTATTCGGATAATCTGGTTGGTCATTTATAGCTTCGCCATATATTCTTTCTATTCTCTGGAAGCCTGGAACTCCATCATGAAATCCCGCTAGACCTATGCCGTATCTGTCGATTTTATGCATCGTCATAGTTTCCTTGGCCATCTTACTGAGCTCCTCAAACGCAATGCCTAAGTCAATTAATCCTTTTGCCGAAGAAGCAAAATTATTCATAAAGGTGACGGTGTAGCTCGTATAAGCACCAGTAATCATAAGCGCAAGTTTGTCGTTTATTTTTCTCACCTTCTGCACTTTTTCAGGGGGAGTAATAGTTTTCCCTGTTTGAGGATCTTTATAGGTAGAAGGGTCGTCCCAACCTATGACTATATCGTTATCATTATAGGCAGCAACTACTAAGCTCATGCTTATAGCGTACCATCAAACTGGATAGCATTCCGCTCTTTCCCGTTGCTAGAACCCTCCTATTACTCAGCATTACCCGTAGTATTAGTTAAGCCGCCAAATATGTCAAAAATATTGCATAGTATTGCTTTATCTACTAGTTTCCGTTAACATACCCTCATCAGTCGTAACAGTGGTGGGCTATGGAGGGCACTATGTATATAGCCAACTCAGTTCATCAGGTTAATCTTTTCCAGCATATATTTGGCACCTCTCGCACTTCAGAGATTATCAACTCAGTTATCGTTGTAGTCGGGCTATTCCTCGTGAGGGCAAAAGGTGCGTCCTTAAGCCAAACGATACGGAGTCACCGTTTGTTATTAAGCTGTTTGAGCTACGTGCCCGTGGTACCTTGGAGGATATTCAGATTGTCG
>DAIQON010000019.1:0-19499 GCA_036787835.1 Candidatus Saccharimonadota bacterium
GACTGTCCGCCATGGCCACTAGATCGATAAACATCAATTCTAAGATCATTGGGGTTAATCTCTATGTCGGACTCTTCTGCTTCAGGTAATACAGCAACTGTAACGGTAGATGTGTGTATCCGACCTTGGCTTTCGGTCACCGGAATTCGTTGAACTCGATGCACGCCAGCTTCAAACTTTAGTTTTTTATAGGCATCTAGACCTATTATAGAGAAAACAATTTCTTTGAAACCGCCAACTTCGTTAGGGCTTTCGCTAATAAGCTCATACTTATATTCGTGCATTTCTGCCCAACGAATATACATTCTGTATAGTTCTCCAGCGAATAAACTGGCTTCATCTCCGCCAGCGGCAGCTCTGATTTCAATAATTACGTCTCGTTCGTCATTGGGATCTTTTGGCGTTAGGTTCTGTCGGAGTTTTTCCTCAATTGTTTTAAGTTTCTCGCTTAATTCTTCAGTTTCAACAGATGCCATTTCCTGCAGTTCTTGGTCTTGGCTTTGACTAAGCTCCTTAGTCGACTCAAGATCTGACTTAATCTTTGCCTGTTCATCGTATAGAGTAACTAGCTCCGCTAGCTCACTACGTCGTCGTGCTAGTTTTGGATATTCTTTTGAGCTATAGATATCCGAAGCTTGAAGACGTTCTTCAAGCGCTTCAAGTTCTTGCCTTAAGGACTGCTCTTTATTATCCATCGTATATTTAGATTACTACTTTAAGATCATAGACTCCAAGAAAGCCTCTAGACTATCTCTTGGCAGGGGTTTTAAAATAACTGTTTACTTCTGCTCAGCAGGAGCGACTTCAGATTCTTTTGAAATCTTGTCAGCTTGTCGTTTTGCTTGCTTTTGGGCTGCTGCCGCACGTTTATCTTTGGCTGCTTCGCCAGCCGCCGCACGAGCTTTGAACTTATCTACACGTCCTTCAATATCTAGAACTCTTTCTTCACCAGTGAAGAAAGGATGCGAGCTACTACTAATGTGAACTTTGACTAGTGGATAGCTAACGCCATCAACATCAATAGTCTCGTCAGTCGGTGCTGTAGAGCGAGTGACGAAAACTTGGTCGTTGTTTAGATCCTTGAAGGCTACTAAACGATAGTTTTGTGGGTGAATATCTTTTCTCATAATTTACAATCGACCTAGTATATAACACTTTTGCGTATCTGGTCAAGACGGGTATGTACTTATCTGACAAAATTCAGGCACTAACTGGTTGCTGTTGTTTCGTTAGTCTTGCCTCAACCTCACGTATTATTAGTTGGAAATGATCATCTAAGTTTCTGCTTCCACCATAAGGTAGAACTTTGGCACCAAAATGTTGAGCCGATGTCGTATCTAAGTGAACTATTTCTTGCCAGCTTGTATTTTGTGGATCTGATTCTTCAAAAACAAGGGTAGCACTATGTTTTTTAGGATTCTCGGAAATAACTATTTTCACACCATTTGTCTCAATAGTTACAGCATAATGCGGTGCTGTTTCAGACAATCCCTTAGGTAGTATGCGATATAGCTGAGTGTCATAACCCTTTGTAGAAAAGGTCTGAGCCAACTCATCAACAGCTAGTAGTCTTTCCCAGTCAATATCATCAATATTGCCTCTTGGGCCAGTGGCTATTTCTAAAGCATCTTGTTCTAAGGCTTCTAAACTTGAACTGATTGTTGGGAAACTCTGAACATCGATATGCCCGAGTGTCATACGTGCTACTTCAATTGCTCTTGTTGCTCTCGCTTGAGTCTGTACAACTACATTTGCTTCTCTAAGATAGGTTCTTAGTTCAATACCAATAGATCTAAATAACGCTATATCGCTTCCGGCGAGCAATGTATGGTTATTCACTAGCCAGTTACTTATTTCATTTATGCTTGGACCGGTGACCTGTGCCTTTACTTTAACCATTAAACCGGCTTCATTTTCTGTTGCTTCAAAAAGATCATCAAATATCTTTTTCCCGTCTGTAGTCTCAAGTTGTTCACTGATTTTGAACATTAAGCCGACTAAAGCGTAGGCATCGTTGCTATTTAAAGGGTCGGCTCTGAAGTCGCGGCTTACTACTTCGCCTCTATAAATTCTAGAAGTCAGCTCGTTGCCTGCAGGGTGTCTCTTAACATCTGAACGCCTAGGGAAAAACGCCGTCCTGAGCGTGTGAATAGCTTCTATACATCTCTCTTTATCGTCCAATTGTTCGGCTGATCTCGCTTCTAGACGTTGAGCAAGTGCTTGTTCATCAAGTGCCTCTAGCAGTAGCTTGATTGGTCTTTCGGAAACGGGGAAGGCCGATAGCCTAAGACTCTCGTTAGTTGGATGTCGGTTTTCAAGTAGGCTCTTATGCTGTTCAATTATTTGTTTAGATCTTCTGGCTAGTGATCTAGTTAACTCGGCTAGCTCATTCTCGCTATTAAGAAGTTCAAGCAGTTCATCTTCTGTCGTGTCGTCTCTGAGAGAATCAGATGTGCTTTCTTCTGAGCGGGCTAATGCTTCTGCATAGTTTCGACCCCCCTTAACGCTCTCGACAACGATCGGAGTGCATGTGTGAAAAGTATCAAATAAAGAAAGTACATCGACTAGCACTGGGCTAATCAAACGGTAGTCATTTAAGAAGCTATCAACCTCTTCTTTAGAGCGAGGATCGGTAAGTGACTCCTTCAGGGAATTGGCTATCAACTGAGTGCCTACTGACCCTGTTTTGATTGCTGCCTGAGCCAGTAGAATTGCCTGTTGGAAGGGCTGTGTATTCTGGTAAAAAGCTTCGTTACCGCAATTTGCTTGGAGTTGTTCTTGTATGTCCTTTCGTCTTAGGCCTCTTGCGAGTGTAACCACCCCAAGTGTTATCACTACATAGACGTCCTTTAGCGACGGGGTTTGTTCCCTTGTTTCTTCAAATAAGTCCAATACTTGTGCCAATCCATCTCTGTCACCCGGTAGAGACTCAGCTCGATTGATAATCGCTCCATAGTCATCTACTTTGTCTGGGTCATAAAATCTATCATGATCAATTGATTGATAAAATCTATCAACTAGTTCGACTTTACGTGTAACTTTATCTTTGTAAAGTCTATGGTCGGCCTTAGACCCATCAAGACGTGAGTCCCATAGCGCTGCTCCAAAATCTGCAGCCTGTTCAAGCTGTTCATCACTTAAGCCGCAACCTTCAAAATATTTTGGGTGCATAGTGTTTGACCATTCAATAGTGCCTAGGGCATATTCTAGAGCCCGCTCGGCTAGGTCTAAGTGTTCGCTCGCTTGTTGGGCAAGTTCATCTTGATTTAATGTTGCTAGTTCTTCTGGTGAGTGTTCCATATTGTTTTCAGAGTCTCCGATAAAATTTGCTAAATTATGCACCTTTATTTTTAATACGGCAACTATAAGCGTGATGATAATATTATTTAGAGGGGGTTGTAGTCAGCCATCATATCTGTTAAAGTAGTAGGTAATAGAAATTAATCAGGTTGAGATTTATTCCTCCTCCCAAGTGAATTTACTTCGCTTAAGAGGCACTCAATTGAAGAGAAAGGAACGAGATGGCTACTAAAGAAGTAGATATTAAAGAATTATTAGAAGCAGGTGCTCATTTTGGGCATAAGACAAGTCGATGGAATCCAAAGATGGCCCCATATATCCACTCAAAACGAGGCGGGATTCATATTATCGACTTAGTGCAAACAGTCAGTGGGCTGGAGGATGCGCTGGAGTTTGTAACAAAAACGGTTGCTGGCGGTAAACAAATACTGTTAGTCGGCACCAAGAGACAAGCTCAGGATATCATTAAGAAATTATCTAGTGATACGGGCATGCCTTACGTAACAGAGCGATGGCTAGGTGGCACTTTGACTAACTGGTCAACAATTGGTGGCCGTGTTAAGCATCTTAAAGATCTTGAAGCACGAATGGCTAACGGTGAACTTGCAAATAAGTATGGCAAGCTTGAAGTTCAGAGGTTCCAGGAAGAAATCGAACATCTAAATCTTATGTATGGCGGTGTTAAAGAAATGTCTAATCGACCAGGCGCCCTATTTGTGGTTGATGTAGTACATGATGGTATTGCAGTTAAGGAAGCCAATAAGCTCGATATGCCAGTCGTTGCTATAACCGATACCAATGCTGATCCAAGCAAGATCACTTATCCAATTCCAGCTAATGATGACGCAATTAAGACTATTCAACTAATTTGCGATTACTTAAAACAAGCTATTGAAAAAGGCCAAGCATCAGCCAAAAAAGATGTTGAAGCGTAAACAAGTTATATAAGGAGCTAATATTATGGCAATTGATATTGAAGAAGTAAAAAGACTTAAAGACCTAACAGGCGTAGGTTTAACTGACGCCAAGGCTGCCCTAGAAGACGCTAAAGGTGATTTCGATATAGCACTTGGGGCTATGCGTAAGAAGGGGATGACTAAGGCTGAAAAACGTGGTGAGCGTGAAGCAAGACAAGGTGTTGTTGGCACATATAACCACGATAATAGAATCGGTGTTTTAGTCGAGGTTAATTGTGAAACAGATTTTGTTGCTCGAAACGAAATCTTTACTAATCTAGTTAAAGATCTTTCGATGCACATTGCAGCAGCAGACCCACAGTATGTTGATTCAAGCGAAATCCCTAAAGAGGTTAGCGACAAGGTTCGTAAAGAATTTAGCGAAAAATTAAGCGCTGAAGGCAAGCCTGCTGAGATGATAGATAAGATTGTTCAGGGCCAAATTGCGAAATACTTTGCTGAAAGATGCCTGCTAGATCAGCCATTTGTAAAAAATCCCGACCAAACCGTTGGTGAGTATGTAAAAGAACATAATGCTAGATTAGGTGAGAATATAGTTGTACGACGATTTGCAAGAATTGCTCTCGGAGAAGTAGCTTAGTTTGATATAGTGTAATTAAGAATATGGATGCAAATAAAGTTCTATCTGGGCTCGAAACGAAATTTAGTGAAGCCACTGAGCGCTTTGGAACAGATCTAAAAAGCTTACGTACCGGCCGAGCTAATTCGTCAATGCTCGATACCGTCGTTGTTGAGGTTTACGGCACAACTATGCCGATGAACCAGGTAGCCACAGTTAGTGCGGTCGATGCTCAGCTTATTCAGATAACCCCGTTCGACCCAAATAACCTTGAAGCCATTTCGTTATCTATTAGAAATAATCCTAGTCTTGGCCTAAACCCAAGTGACGATGGACGGGTTATTCGAGTTCCTATTCCCGCCCTGACCGAGGAAAGAAGAAGAGAATTAGCCAAGCAGATCAGTGAACGCTTGGAGGAATGTATGGTCCGACTTCGTGGTGTTAGACACGATGCTATGGACAATATTTCAAAAGCCAAAAAAGATAAAGAAATTGGTGAAGATGATGCCAAAAGACTTGAAAAACAAGTGGATGAAGCCATGTCTTCCAGGAGAAGCCTACTAGAATCAATGGCAAAAGAAAAAGAGAAAGAGGTCATGACCCTTTAACCAGGGAAACAGGCTGATTGAAAATAAGCTTAAAATTTTTAGATTTAAAAGTAGTGCCCTAAGGCAATATATTCTATACTTAAACGTAAGTATGGAGTTTGTAACAAAACGTTCGAATAAAGTATGCAGTTCAATTAACTTAGTAAAAAACTCCAGGAAAATTAATTACTAGACCATGACAATATTTATTTTCGTACTGGGCATAGTCTTATTCATTAGCCTAATTGTTATGCATGAGTTTGGCCACTTTGTTGTGGCTCGGCGTAACGGTGTTGTAGCCGAAGAATTCGCCATATTTTTTGGCCCGAGTATCTATAGTCGTGAGATGAGAGGTGGGTGGACATTTAAAATTAACACTTTACCACTTGGTGGATACGTTAAGCTAAAGGGCGAACATGATTCCGATACTGAACCTGGTAGCTATGGGGCTGCTAGTCTATGGGCTAAGACCAAAATTATGTCAGCTGGAGTATTCGTCAATATAGTTGTTGGGGTGGTTTTACTGACAATCTTATCGTTAATTGGGATGCCGCAGATAATACCTAATCAATACGGGGTAAACAGTGGTAGTAGTACCATTAAACATTCTTTAGCTGTAACCCAAATTAACGAAGTCCTTAGTGGCTCTCCGGCGGCAAATGCTAACCTCAAGGCGGGTGATGACATTACTGCAATCGGACCAAAAGGTAACGTTGCTAAGATTTCTTCCATATCTGACTTACAGACTGCAACTAAGAAGTTTGCAGGTCAGAAAGTCAATGTTTATTACACCAGAGATAAGAAGCAGTTAATCGTTCCTGTGACTCTAAATAGCACAGCTATTGTAGCTGCTAGCCAAAACTCAAAACAGCCAAAAGCATATCTAGGGGTGTCACTAAACAGCGCCAGTAGTGGTGTTACGCTTGTTCGAAATACCTGGTCTGCCCCACTGGTTGCACTAGGACTCTCCAAGCAGGTCGTCGTCCTAACCTATCAGGGCCTAGGACATGCGTTGAATGGTCTAGGCGGGATTATAGCTGGCACTGCAACAGATAACACCAATGCACGAAAAAACGCCCAATCATCTGCTGCTGGCCAATTAGTTGGTCCGGTCGGAGTATTCGTAATCTTAAAGGACGGTAGTAGTATCGGCATCCAGTTCATGCTGTTCATTATTGCTATCATCTCCATAACTCTTGGTCTGATGAATATACTGCCAATACCGGCACTTGATGGAGGAAGACTGTGGTTAACGCTAGGATCTCGTGCCATAAGGAAGCCTCTAAATGCCCGTAACGAAGAGTTAATTAATGCTGTTGGTATGCTAGTTTTATTCTTACTGCTCGGGATAATTACCTATGTAGACATTAAACGATTCTTCTAAATATTAAGTCATGGAAAAACCAAAAGAAGACACTAAAAAGAAAATTATAAATAACAAAACAGTGCCTTGGAATCCTTGGTTTGGTGTTTTGATGGCGCTAGTTTTTTACGGCTTTGCTAGCCTGTTCGGTACATTGCTAGTTTATGTTTATCCAGCCTTACAACACTGGTCAAAAGTGCGTTCAGATAACTGGATAAATAGTTCAATCGTTGCTCAGTTTCTTTTTGTTTTAATCGTTGAGCTTTTAATCGTTGGCTGGGTACTGGCATTCATTAAGCTATATAAAGCAAGATTTAGTGTAATTGGCTTAAGACGACCAAAAGCTTCTGATCCACTATATGGTCTTGCAGCAGTGCCAATTTACTATGTCCTATACTTCATTATGGTCGGCGTAGTGTCGGCGTTTTATAATGGGCTAAATGTAAATCAAAAGCAAGACGTCGGCTTTAATAGTCCGTCTGGGGCTTGGCAACTGATAGCAACCTTCATTAGTCTTGTACTATTACCACCAATTGCTGAGGAGATCTTAGTTAGAGGCTTTTTGTATGGCAGTTTAAGGAAGGGTATGTTTAAGATCGCAGAACTATTTAAACGGCCCAGTGACCAACCGAGTAAATCGGTAGAGGACTCTCCAAAAAGCCGCAAGTATACCAAATATATGCCGCAGTTTATTGCCGCAGTTTTAACTAGTCTAATTTTTGCTAGTGCTCACTTACCGGAAGGTGCCGGTGGTCCACTATGGATAGGAGCAATAGATACTTTTATGTTGTCTATGGTCTTAGTTTATCTTAGGGAAAAGACGGATGGACTTTGGGCGGGTATGACACTGCACGGGATAAAAAACTTCGTAGCTTATTCAATAGTTTTCCTTGTCCCGCTATTATCATTTCACAAATAGTTAGTCAAAAATCACCCAAGTAGAATAAAGTATTAACTAGACGTAAATAAAGAAAAGGAGGGATTACTACAATGAGACTATCAAAACTTTTTACCAAAACGAGTAAGACAACTCCCGCTGATGAAACGGCGCGAAACGCCCAACTACTTATTCAGGCTGGGTTTATTCATAAAGAAATGGCAGGCGTTTACAGTTATTTACCGCTCGGGAAAAAGGTGCTAAACAACATTGCCGAGATAGTTCGCCGCGAGATGAACTCAATCGGTGGGTTAGAAGTGCAGATGAGCGTTTTACAGTCAAAAGAGCTTTGGGAAAAGACCGACCGTTGGGACGACAAAAAAGTCGATAATTGGTTTAAGACTAAACTGGCGAATGGTCAAGAACTTGGAGTCGGCTTGACCCATGAAGAGCCTATTGTTAGCTCACTTATACCTTTTGTTAACTCATATAAAGACCTTCCGGTATATACCTATCAGATTGGCGGTAAGTTCCGTAACGAGTTAAGATCCAAGAGTGGGCTTATGCGGGGTCGGGAATTTGTAATGAAAGACCTATATTCATTTAGCCGCAATCAAGCAGAACACGATAAGTTTTATGAACTAGCAGCCGAAGCTTATTTAAGGATATATAAAAACCTAGGACTTGGCGAAATTACTTACAGGACGTTTGCTGACGGAGGTATTTTTAGTAAATATAGCGACGAGTTCCAGACTGTTAGCTCGGTTGGCGAAGATACAATTTACCTAGATAAAGCTAAGAGAATTGCTGTAAATAAAGAGGTCTATAACCCTGATACTCTCAAAGAGTTAGGTTTAAATGAGGCCAATCTCGAAGAAGTTAGGGCAGTTGAGGTTGGTAATATTTTTCCACTGGGCACCAAATATACAGATGCTCTAGGATTATATTACCTAGACAAGGAAGGTAGTAGACAATCAATCGTCATGGGTAGTTATGGCCTAGGTATTAGCCGATTAATGGGACTAATTGCTGAGCATTTTGCCGACGACAAGGGTCTTGTCTGGCCAAAACTAGTAGCGCCGGCCTTAGTTTACTTGGCAAGAATTGGTACTTCCGATGAAGAAATAGCCCAAGCAGACGAGCTTTATTTAAAATTGACAGAAGCTGGCATTGAGGTAATATATGATGACCGTGACGTTCGAGCAGGGGAAAAATTCGCCGACGCCGAGCTCATGGGCATACCGTATAGGGTAGTTGTCAGTAAGACAACAGTAAGCTCTGGGACCTTTGAATTAAAATTCAGGGCATCAGACGAAGTTAAGGCTGTAAGTCTGTCTGAACTTATCGAAATCCTGGCTAGATAAATAATCTTAGCTGGTGTAATATATTAGCCATCTGATCATGTTATAAAAGGTGGCTAGCCTGAATAAAGGAGGGCGTGTATGAAGAAATCTTTCCGACTGACTAAAGAGGGCGTAACAGAGCTTCAAGCAGAGCTAGACACGCTTATATCGAAGCGTGGAGACATTGCTGAAGCAATTAAGACTGCGCGCGAGCTTGGTGATCTAGCAGAGAATGCAGAATACCAGTCAGCTCGTGCTGAACAGGATCGAAATGAGACACGAATTTCTGAAATTGAAACGATTCTTCAGAACTCAGAGATAATTAAAAAGCCGAAGGGTGACAGCAAAGTTCAGCTAGGCTCAACTGTTAAGCTAAAAAACGAATCTGGAGTAAAGCAATTTCAGGTTGTTGGTACGGTTGAAGCCGATCCACTAAATGGAAAAATATCTGATGAGTCACCAATTGGTGGTGCATTACTAGGCAAGAAGCTTGGCGATAGTGTCGAAATTACTGGTCCAACCGAAGTAATCCACTATAAAGTAGTCGAAATTTCCTAAACCATCGTTTGTTAAATAAGAGTAGCCCTAATTTAACGATTAGGGTTATACTTGTTTCAGATACAGACAATATTAATGAGCGGAGAAAAACGAAGAGCTAGTGATAGCTTCCAAGCAGACCAATATCTTATGGCAACACTTAAAGAGTTAAGAGACGAACGACTTAGAAAGCTTGAAGAATTAAAAGCTCTTGGAGTTGATCCGTATCCGTCGAAAGCTGTTCGAACCCATGTATTAAAAGAAATTAGCGAAAAATTTGACGAATTAAATGGTCAAGAAGTGACTGTCGCCGGGCGTATTCTTAATATCCGTAAATTTGGTAAAATCGCCTTTATTGTTATCAAGGATCAGGAGGGTAGTTTACAGCTTTTTTTGAGTGAAGCTGATGTGCGGCCACTTAACCTAGAAGAAGATAAATCTAAAATCGGCTTTGCTCAATTAAATCTTCTGGATAATGGTGATTTCATTGAGGCGGGCGGCAAAGTTATCAAGACTCAAACAGGTGAAATATCTGTTAGTGTCTCTAAACTAAGATTACTAACTAAAACTCTGCGACCATTACCACAAAAACAAGATGGTTTTACTAATAAAGAGGAACGGCTCAGACGTCGTTACGTCGACATGAATGTTAACGAAGATGTCAGGCAACGGTTTATTCGACGCAGTAGATTCTGGCAGGCAACCAGAGAGTTTTTTGATACTCGAGGTTTCCATGAAATAAACACGCCGATTCTAGAACACACCACTGGCGGTGCTGACGCCAACCCATTTGTTACTCATATGGATGCCCTAGATCAGGATTTTTATCTTAGAATCAGCCACGAATTGCCACTCAAGCGGCTAATTGGCGCAGGGTTTGAGAAAGTCTACGATATTGGGCCGAGGTTTAGAAACGAGAACTACTCAGATGAACACTTGCCGGAACATGTAGCCATGGAGAGCTATGCCGCATACCAGGACTATGATGAAGGGATAGCCTTCTACGAAGAAATGATAAAATTTGTGGCAAAAGAGACCTGGGGCACTCTGAAGTTTAGCGTCAACGGGTTTGATGTTGATTTAGACCAGGAGTGGCCGCGCGTTAAATACGCAGAAATTATGAAAGAGAAATTTGGTGTTGATGTTTTTAACCCAGATCTGAATCAGCTCAAAGCCATTCTAAAAGATAATAAGGTAGATCTTGGTGATGAAGCCGGAATAAACGAACTTAGAGCCATGGATAACGTCTGGAAGCTTATTAGAAGAGAGTCCGAAGGTCCGTATTGGTTGATCTTGGAACCAATTGCCATATCACCACTTGCTAAGCGCGACACCAATGACCCTAGGTTATCGCTCAGGTTTCATCCAGTTATTGGTGGGACAGAGATGGGTAATGGATATGCCGAGCTTAATGACCCAGTTGACCAGCTCAATAGGTTTGCTGAACAACAGTCACTAAGAGATAAAGGCGATGCTGAAGCCCAAATGCTGGATATAGACTTTGTCGAAATGCTCGAATATGGCATCCCGCCAACTTGTGGCTGGGGATCTTCTGAAAGAATTTTCTGGGCTCTTGAAGGAGTTAGTGCCAGGGAAGGTGTGCCATTCCCGCAGCTAAGATTTGAAATTGATGAAGTAACCAAGACTATTTATCCTGAACTGTTCAAGGCAAAATAATAGCCAATGTTTAGAGTAAGTAACGAAGAGTTTGAAGAAATATTAAATAAGTCGTTGCTCAGTCTGCCAAAACAGCATGTTGAGTCTCTGAAAAATGTAGCTCTAATAGTAGAGGATTTTCCGTCGAACGAACAACGAGTCAAGCTAAAACTTGGTGGAAACCAGACTTTACTTGGTTTATACGAAGGTGTGCCACTTAGTCAAAGACAGGGTACAACAAAACTATTACCAGATAAAATTACTCTTTTCAAAATACCATTAGAGGCTCACGCTAACACGCTCTCTGAGCTTAAAGAGCAAATTAGACACACTTTGTGGCATGAGATCGCACATTATTATGGTCTCGATCACGACGCTATTAGATCATTAGAATAGCCACTACTTTGCTATAATAGGTATAGTATTAAACGTAAAAAGTTGGGGGTGTTATGAAAGCTATTTGGAAAGATAATGTCATTGCTGAATGCGATAAAGAAGATCTAATTTATATTGAACAAAACTGGTATTTTCCACCTTCGAGTGTAAAAAGTGAATACCTAAGAAAAAGTGACACACCCTATACATGCCCATGGAAGGGAGTCTGCCAATACTTTGATGTCGGTAGTGGTAATGAATGGAGCTCAGATAATGCCTGGAGTTATCCTGAACCAATGCCAAGTGCTATCGAGAAAGTAAAGAAAGATTTTAGCAATTACGTCGCATTTTGGCGCGATGTTTCAGTAGTCGAATAGAATGGAAACTGCTATTTTTGCCGCTGGCTGCTTTTGGGGTACTCAGTTTTATTTTGATCAAGTCCCTGGAGTTAAAAGCACGTTGGTCGGGTATACAGGTGGACATACTAAGAATCCTACCGACCAAGCTGTTTATTGGGATAATACTGGGCATACCGAGGCGGCAAAGATAGAATTTGATCCTAAAATCATAGGCTACAGAATGCTAGTCAAGCATTTCTTTAAGATGCATGACCCAACTCAGCTAAATCGTCAAGGACCGGATGTCGGAGATAACTATAGATCAGAAATTTTTTACACTGATGAATCGTAAAAAACTATTGCTGAAGAAGAAATGAAGTTGGCACAAGCTAATTTTAAACAACCAATAGTGACAAAAATAAGTCCAGCAAGTGAATTTTATGAAGCCGAGTACTATCATCAAAAGTTTGCCGAAAGAACAGGTCGAGGGATGTGCCATATTCCATATGAACCAATTCCTGCTTAATGCCTTATTATATAAAAGGTAGATAATAACAAGGACCTGAAAAATGCGGACTATAATTTTTGATTTTGACGGCACGATAGGTGATAGCCTAAAGGTGATCATTGGAGTAGGGAATCAGCTTACTCATAAAAATATAAGTACTAATCCTGCTGAGCTTGAAAACTTGCGAGGTCTTGGTTTGGTGGCAGTAGCCAAAGAGCTTGGCATCAGAAAGCATCAATGGCCTTTCCTAATGTTTAGAGGTCGTCGACTGATGTCTAAGCATTTAAACGAAATCAAGCCTTTTAGTGGGATAGAGGACGTAATCAAGAAGTTTGATGGCTATGACTATAACATTTATATAATGAGTAGCAACTCTAAGCAGAATATTCAAACCTTTTTAAGTCATAATGGACTAAGTGGATATTTTGATGAGATTTATGGCGGGGTTGGTCTTTTTGGCAAAGCTAAATCGTTAAAAAAGATTATCAAGTCTAATAAACTGGATCTAAACGAGGTAGTTTATATAGGCGATGAACCTAGAGATATAGAGGCTGCTAAAGCAGTCGGGATACCGTGTATAGCAGTCGGCTGGGGCTTCAATACCCCAGATATTTTGGCTGAGCATGCTCCGATGATTGTCGTCAGGACTAGAGAGCAACTAAGCAAGACATTGGACGGCTGGTCTTCTTGGTAAGTCCGTTTGCTATAATTACTTAAGAGTACACATATATTTATAAGGAGGCGCTATGGCTGAAACAATTGAAGTAGATAGCAATATAGAGGCACAGATAGCTCAGAGTTTGGGTGAGATACAAGAAAACCCAGATCTCTATGGACTTGCAGTCTCAGTCGAAAGAATCAACACACTAGCACCAGGGATTGCCAGAACGGCGCTTCCCAAGGGATGCTATCCAGAGGAACAAGACGTCATAAGCCTGCGTCCATTAATTTCAGCTAAGGGCTCCATATTTGCTATAGATAACGAACATAATACTCTTTGGCTACGCCCACAACGGCTAACTATTTCCGCAACCGACTCAGGGTTTTTGGCTGTCGCTGGTTTTATACAGGATGGTCATCCTGCGTATAGCGTTACGGTTCGTAGTCCAACTTGGCGAGACGGTATCCCATTAAATATAGCCGCATTCGGACCCTCACCATATGCGAGGCCGATATTACCGAATCTCCTCGAAAAGGATTGGACAAAGCTAAAAACCAGCTAAAAACCTTCGATCTAAAAAATCGACTAGCGGTTTAAACACATAGCCAATTTTATTTTTCTTAAGAAAGAGTATATAGTATAGATATGACAGAGGTAATGTTACCGGAGCCAGTCGATGAAGCAGTGGTAAATGAGGCTATTCAAGCCGAACAAAATACCCTCCCTCCTAAGAAAGCGAATAACACCATTGAGGTGTTCATTATCATTGCGGCGATCGCCATTATTGGGCTGTTTATCGGCCTAGGATATAACTATCTGCACTCAAGGAGCCAAGACAATACTCGGAAACAAGATCTCAGCTATATTGCCGGTTTAACAAATAGTTTCTATAGCTTTAATCATTTTTATCCAACTCTAGATCAAATTAATTCGACAGCATTTAGTGCATTTTATCCTAATGGAATCGATAGGCAAAAATTTAAAGACCCAAGCGGCACAAAAGACGTCTTAGTTGCGGTACCTAGCACGGAAGCCTATGCCTACCAGGTTTCACCAGCAGGTTGCAACAATACCACAGTTATGTGCACCAGCTACAGCCTAACTGCAATTATGAGTAACGGCAAAAACTACGCCGTCACAAGTTCACCAGCACACAGTTCTACCGGTAATAAATAATCATTAGTTCTTATAACTAGAGTGCTACAATAGCACCACACATATAATGGGAAATTATTATCGAGAACATAGCCAGCCTTATAAGCCAGGCCAAACTACGCCGTTTAAAATAAGTCGTTCTAAAATAGAGCTATATGTCCAGTGTCGACGTTGTTTTTGGCTTGATGCTCGTTTGAAGATCAAGCGTCCTAATGGTCCACCGTTTAGCTTAAACAATGCCGTTGATGGACTGCTGAAGAAGGAATTTGATAGTTACCGTAAGCAGGCAAAAGCTCACCCCTTAATGTCGGCCAATAATATTGTTGCAATTCCTTTTTCTCATCCTGACATTGATACTTGGAGAGAGAATTTCGTTGGCGTAAATACGGTCCACCAGCCGACCAATTTATATGTCTTTGGAGCAATTGATGATGTTTGGGTAACTAATGATGACGAGCTGATAGTTGTCGATTACAAAGCAACTTCTAAGTCGAGTGAGGTATCAATTGACGCAGCCTGGCAAGATAGCTATAAGCGCCAGGTAGAAGTTTACCAATGGTTGCTAAGACAAAATGGTTTTAAGGTAAGCAATCGGGCTATTTTTGTCTATACCAACGGACGACTAGATCTGGATGAGTTTGGCGATCGCTTGGAATTTAAGACTAAGATTATAGATTATGATGCTAGTGATTCGTGGATTGAGCCAACGTTATCTAAGATCAAAGACTGTTTAGAAGGCCCAATTCCAAAAGTCGGTGTTGCGGCAATGGGAGGGCCGTGTGATTACTGTGATTATGCTAGAAAGCGAACTGAGCTAACCCTTAAATCATTAGGTAAAAATTAGACTAATAAGGTAGGGGCTAATAATTTGAGAATAGCTTTCCTCGATAAAATTGAATCTATTAAGCCTTTTTCAGAGCCTGAGGCTTGGCTAATCTATAAAATAGCGGCACTAAGTGAGGCTGTTGGATGGACGTTCTTAATAGCGGCGGTATTAGATAATAAATATCATCTACCAGGCCAACACTTTGTCATTGCAATTGCTGGTCAAATACATGGCACATTCTTTCTAGTTTATTTCGGCATACTACTTGCAACCTACACCAGTCTTTTGTGGTCACGCCAAAAGTTTATCGTCGCTGCGCTTGCGGGTGTCCCACCGTATGGATCCTTAGTTTTTGAACAGTGGGCATCCTACAGTAGAAAGTACCGACATACAACAGAGTATTTCTGCAGCATTATTATCGCTGCTGTAAAGAATTCGCGTTAATACTTACCTTGATCTACCTGTCGGACGTGTTCTGTGGCCAGTAGGTCGACTTCTATCAGGAGTTATTACTTTTGTAGGATGACTCGATGAACTTACACGTCTAGTCCTAGAGTGTCTCGGCAAGTTATTGGCTGTTGGCGCGACTGAATGGGGAGGGACAGTGGTTGTAGATTGAGCTGCCTGAGCAGCCGCTTTCGCTGCTGCAGCTGCTTGGCCTTTTTGAATAATCTTGGCTTGTGCAAGAGCTGCATGGTACTCACCATATAATGTCCTAGCATAACCCTGTCTTGCAGGAAGAGAACTAAGAGCGTAACCACTCAAGTCGCCAATATATGGTGAGTTAGCACCTGATGGTCTTTCAAACCCAAGTTCGACTAGTTTAGCCGCTTCTTCAGGTGTAATAGCGGAATCTCTTAACTGAGCTAATAGTTCAGCATTTGAAGATATCCCGATCATGGCGTAGTCTACTTGAGCTTCTACGCTATCTGGATCCAATTTATTTGCTATAGCCCAACCAATAAATGGCCCTGAGGGCGTTTCTTGAAAGAATCCCCAACCAATTGATCTACTGGCTTTAACCCTCGGGCTTAGTGATGATGCTGGTGTTAGACTTCCCGGGGCTGAGTCTTCTAGTCTTTCTGGATCATTGCCTGACTCAAACCAACCATTGCCGGCAACGCCCGCCGCACCGCCATCTGATAAGTTATATTTCGCCTTAACATAATTAAATGCCACTTGTGCAGGTTGCGCGGGTGGAGCTGGTACAGCCTCTGGCGCAGGGACAGTTGTGGTTGTAGGAATTGCCTCTGGCGCAGGGGCGTTACCGATTTGAGAAGCTATAAAATCAACCTGTGTTTTATAACCATTTGGCGTAACTTCATGAACACCTAATTCAGGGTCAAACTGATACAGAGCAGGATTAGACGTTACTTCGTTTGCCCAATCAATTACCTTAAAGCCATACACTTTTGACTGCTTTTCTATAGCCTTATTAATCGACTGATAGCCTGGATATTTTGTTGAATAAATATTAATCCACGAAATGTTGACCGTAGGGTTTATCGCCCTAATAGCAGCTATCATGTTGGTGATTTTAGTTTCAAACTCGATAGAAGGGCCACCATTTGGGGCAGCCTCATACTCGTCGTTTGTACCGAGCTCAACAACCACCGTGTCAGCAGCTTTAATCCGCTCAGTATCATTCCGGACATTAATAATAGAAGACGTGACACCGTAGCCAACAGTTGCGTCCACCTTGTTAACTGCCCAACCGTTAGAAGTTAGCGCTCCAGATAGACCCGCATCATTCATCCCGACCGTTAATGAGTCGCCTATTACGTATATTTGATTACTAGTAGGGGCTGCTTCTACAGTTGCAGGTGATATAGTCTCGGATGTTGCTTGTGGAGGCGGAGTGGCAGTTTTTTCGCCAAAGACATGACCTGACTTAGGTATTTTTACCTCTAGACCTGGGCTCAGTGGGGCATTTGCATTAGATAAATTGACTTTAGGTAATATGCCGCTGTTTGCTTGATCTAACGAACTTACGCTAACACCACTAGATCTAGCTATAGACTCAATACTTTGGTCAGGAGACGTGATTTGAGTAACTCTATCGCTAGAATGTGCTGGGCTAGCATCTTTCGGTCCGATGCCAGCAAAACTCCCAAGGATACCAAGCATGGCTATCGTCGATACTCCATAGGTTGCTGCGTCAGTTCGTAAACTATCACCAACCCTAGCCACTGTCTCTTCTAGCGGGGTAGGATAAGGCCTAAGCTCGAGGTTCAGATCAACAACATATCTCATCATTTCATCGGTAATAGCTTCAGGTGGACTAGGCTCAATAAATTGGTCGGGCCCAACTTTTAAGGCATTCATTTTTTATGCCCCGCCGCTAATCTTCGTTCATTATCTGCTCTTACTTCTTCAAAAGCTTGACGTGCTGTCGGCATTTCTACTACTCCTACTAGTGCAGGTAAACTTCTTAATATGCCCTTCATTGCCATTGAATGGGCAATAAGCCTAACTTGTTCCTTAGATACCGGTACGGGTGGTCCACCAGGACCTACTTCAACGCCCTGTGTCAAAAGTAAATCGACTAAACCTGTCTTAAATTGCCTAATCTTCTCAGCTGCATTATTCAACTTCTTATGCTTAGGGTCTGTATCACTATCTACAGGCGCGCCAATAGTCTCAGATTTAGATAGCTCTGGCTTTTCTACGCTAGGGCGCGAGTAAATCTCTTCAACTGTATTTATCTCGTCTCTTTCAGCAATAAGTTCCGCCATAGTTCGGGCTTTGGTTTTGAGGTTGCCGTCACTATCTCTCATCGAATCAAAAATTCCCCATAGCGACTCGGGGTTATTAAATGCAGTTCTTTCTACTAAATCCCGTAGTGCTTCCCGCTGGGTAGGATCACTACCTTCAGTAACCTTGTCTAGGTCATGTAGAACATTAGAATATAGGCTTAACCACTGGTCGGGGTTCATTTCTTCCGGTAATTCCCTAGGATACTCAATGGGTTGAGCTATTTCGCTAAAGGGCAAAGCTTCGATCGTTTGTGACATATTTTTTGAACCTAATTTTTTGTTTTTGCAGTAACTATTAAAAATAGTACACTATTTAACCATAAAAGTCAAGTATATAACAGCTTTGAGCAGCACTGATTTGAACTAAAATATATTGACATATTTTAAGCATTAGTATATAATTATGTAACTTTGATTAATGTTTGAGATTTTTAACTAATTCAAGGTGAATCAAGGAGTTGCATTATTATGGTAGAAGCAAGAACAGAAGTTATAGATATACCTACTATTATCGACGGACAATTCCTGGAGGCTAGTCAGCCTGAGTTCGATAGTGAGCCTGTTGAGGATTTTGTAGGTCAAGCTGCACCACCAGAGCCTAGAATTAATGGCACTCCGCGTGCTCCTGGGACTCACATTGATCACCAGACAGTTAATAATTATCATGGACCTGCCAGGCACTCAAGACGTGCTAACAGGACGTTAAAAGAAAGAGCTATAAGGGGCGGAATAGCTCTTGGCTTAGTTAGTACTGGAGTAATTGCCGTACTCGCGGTTATGCAACATGGCAGTGAAACAGCAGATATCCCTCACGCTGGTGTTGTCTATGTTGGGCCGGAACAAATTGACCTAAGAGCGGTTGTCGATAGCTGTATCTCGGCAACTGTTCACAAAACATATGGTGGCTGGAAAGAGGTGGCTGCCGCTATCCTAACGAGCCCACCTTTAGTCATTGCCGGTGTCCATAGTTACGCTGAGTCAGCAACGTTTACTGGTCCGGAAGGTAAAGGCTGTGGCGAAATTCAAACCCTAGTCGGAGCAAAAGCAGCTGGCGTAAAAACGGAAGTCGATGCTAAGGGTAAAGAGAAGATCACTATACCTGCTAGGGACATAGTATTCTTTTCCAGCCCGGTGGGTAACAAGTCGGAAGTTACTTATGATCAGGGAGTAAGCCATGCTTTTGTAACGGCATTTACTGAACTAACTCCACTATCCGGTGTCAAAAATAAGATTAAGCAAAGCTCGGCTCAAGTCACGCAACTATCTGCCAACGAAGCAGTAAATGTTGCTCAGGAATCTTGTGACCGTGTTGCTTGGAGAGATACCAAAAAGGCAATAACAGCAGCCTATCAAGGAATTTACCGCACTGAATATCTACAAAAAGCTGCTCAAGGTAAGAATATCGCAGCCTATAATCCAAATAATGTATCAGTCAATATTACTGGTGGCAGTCCAAGTTTTCCAGAGGCATACTCTATTCCAAAAAGTGATAATTTCAGTATATTACACCAGAGCGCATGCGTTGTAGAACCAGGTGCATTACATTTGAACAGTAACTAGACTATAAACACCATACCTTTTAGTCTTAGAACCATCCCTGTATAGCCGCTGAGACCGAAGATATTAGGGTCGAGCCACTAAACATATAGGACACTTGTATCTACTGTAGCACTCTCAAAGC
>DAIQON010000007.1:0-51696 GCA_036787835.1 Candidatus Saccharimonadota bacterium
TTCACTCCTTTCTAGTTTAGTGAATGTGTCCAAGATGTATGGTGGCTCAATACTTATTTTAGTAATATGCTTGTAAAATAATGGGAATATGATTTACTAGTATATTATGACAATAGATGGTTCAGGAGATCTTGGCGGAGAATTAAGACGGTCAGCAGAAGCCAACGGCCACATAGATAATTCGACATATTTCGCCCATGATTTCGTCCAAGAAGATGGTGAATTTCTAGAACTGATTTTGGCAGTAAACCCAAACCCAACTCCCGAAGAGCTAGCAGTACTATTGTCGTTTGCTGTATATGGGGTTACAAGAGGTATCGAGTACTGTCGGGAGGTGCAGGCCGTAGTAGCTCTCACTAAGATTGAAGACGCTGAAGACGGGACTTCCGAAGCGCCCGAAGCAGATCATCATTCTGATGGCGGAGTGGTCGCATCCGCTATAGTAGATATAGTCTATCAGGAACATGGCCCTGGCGTACGAACGAATTACTGCAATCAACATAGCGACGAGTACGACCCCAAGAGCAGGCCCTCCAATTGGTCTTGAAAAATAACATAAAAAGCGGCATAATAATGATTTATGACACGAGGTGAAGTTGATCCACATATTGTGGTAGGGATTATTAGGGGTGAACATTACGCCGACTTTGGTGCTTGGGCTGTAGAGTTTGCTGATAAGCATCCAGGCTCAAGATTTGTTATAGATGATTCTGATGCTCCGTCTATTGAGGCAGTTGAAGACTGGACATATGACAAAAGCTTGTTTCATATGATAGTTGACCCAGACAATACCGAACTAAGTAGACCTATAGCAGTTACGACTGTCATGGACCTCGCAAGGTCTGAGACCAAGATTAGGCGCGATAAAGCAAAGGCCGATACTTTAGCCGTAAAACTTTTCGATAGTTTATTTGATCTTAGTGGAGGGGCTCCTTATACTCGATACTTCAAAAAGACAGCTGAAGGCCAAAACCTGGGACTTATAACGGATGATATACCAGAACTAATTGCCTTACTTTCGTCACGTTCTGGATCTTATAAGGAGCTGGGCATTGAAGAAATAGAGCTGTTAGAGGGTTACTGGGATAGCGTAAGAGTCCCCAGACCAATAGCTGAGTAAGCTTTAGCATTGTATAATCCCGGCCTGGAGCAAAAAACACAAACATCAACATCAGAACGACCTACCATAGCCTAAGAATCAGATAAGTGGTCAGCACCGGTAAATCGGACCCCCACTATCTTTAGCTGCTGGATACGCCGCTTTGTTTTCAATACTAATCGTACCGGCACCGATTGTTTTATGTTTGGGCACTTATAGATATAAAGAAATAGCCAAACATGTGGGGTAAGGGAAGGGCTTGGTTCGCAGTAATAGCCGGGGGGTATTTTTACATTAGTGCTAATTGCAATAATAGTCGCCTTCATTATTTCGGGCACTCATAATAAATAAACATAGTAATATTCGATAGAACGAAGAATATTTGCTAAGATATTAACCAGCGTCTGGCGCCTTGGCGGAGTGGTTACGCACAGGTCTGCAAAACCTTTTACGCCGGTTCAATTCCGGTAGGCGCCTCCAAGAGTTATTAAACTTTGTTCATTAAAAATTTGACTTTATTTTTACATAAGAGTTATGATGTCCAGTTATGTTTACGCGAAGATGGACAGATGAACAACTAGAAGAAGCTGTAAAAGTTTCGTACAGCTATCGGAATGTTATTAAGCTTTTAGGTTTAATCCCGGCTGGCGGAAACTACAAACAAGTTCAAGAGCGAATAGCAAAACTAGGGCTAGGCACGGCACATTTTAAGGGTAGAGGATGGAATACAGGCTTACTATTTAATCCGAATCCCGCTAAACCACTTGTAGAGCTTTTGGTGTTAGGTAGTCGTCCACAAAGCTACCTTCTTAAGAAGCGACTGTATGCAGCAGGTCTAAAAATTCCAAAATGTGAACTATGTGGTTGGCATGAGAAGTCGATCGACGGTCGAATCCCAGTAGAGCTTGATCACAAAAACGGTGATCACTACGATAACAGGATTGAGAATCTAAGAATACTTTGTCCGAATTGTCATAGCCTGCAGGTAACACATCGAGGTAAAAATAAGGGAGTAAATAAATATGCGCGGGTGTCGTAATTTGGTAGCCGATACAGACTTAAAATCTGTTGCCTTCGGGCGTGCGGGTTCGAGTCCCGCCCCGCGCACCAAACTAATTTTCAGCTATTTTAAGATGCTTAAGCTTGCATTGGCCAGCTAATAGATCATAATTTTGACTATGACAGAATCTGACGGCCATGCTTTTACGGAAGGCAGCGAACAAGAGAAGGCAAGAAGCGATATAGACTTAGAGGTTCGAAGCCTTATAAATGTGTTAGAAGGTGGCGATGTACCTTATGCGTCCACAGTATTAGAAATCGATGGTAAATCCTTTAGGCTAACGCTAAGTCCGGTTGAACAAGCTTGATTACTTGATTAGTAGGATTATCCTGTTAAATCTTATAGAACGTAGCTTGGGTGAGTAATTAGCCACCATTTGGACGGTTTTTCAATAATCGTCTGGTCTACTAACACTGGAGTGCTAGTGTTAGTTTTAAGTTGACTATTCTGAGTCGATATATTGCCAACAATATCACTAGTTTTGGTGCTTAGCGTTATTGGGTTAAGGCTAATTAAGGCGGCAACTTTAGTACCTTTCCATGCTTCGACATCAACCGACTTACTTGCTATGGCGTTAATTCGTTGATTACTCCAAGGGATAATATAGCCCCCGACTACGCTACCAGCGTGTATTTTATCTAATGTTGGTGGGGTAGCAAAGTTTGATTGTGCCGACGCCACCAAGCTGACGCTAGAATGAAGCGCATCCCATAAGCTAGGAGCGCCCATTATCGCCGTAAAGACATTTACCGGCTTCTTATTAACAATAATCGTCGAAGACGAAATAAACACACCGCCTGCCTCATCGGTGTTGCCGGTCTTAATGCCGTTAATACCCTTGTATCCAAGGAGTACATTTACATTATGAATCGTTCCAGCGACCGGGATATTACTGGCGCTTGGCTGACTAACAACTTGGGCAATAACTGGGTTCTGGTTCGCTATTTCACCCAGCATAATCAAATCTGAGGCCGAGGTAGTACTACTGGGATCGTAACCACTGGCGTCAACTCCGATCTTGGTGTTATTAAGTCCCGCTGTCTTGAGGTATTGATTAGCATAGGCATTGTAATTAGATAATGAGCCAAATGCCCAGATGGCTAAACTATCGGCAATATTATCTGCCGAGGGTAGCAGCATAGCTTGAAGCATCTGATACTCAGTGATCTGTTCACCGTTTACTACGGCAACTACAGAGCCTCCTTCACCTAGGTACTTATCGTATAGTTCTACATCTACCTGAGTCATGGTAAGAACTGGGCCTTTTTCGCCAACGATTAACGGTTTTTTAGATAGTACACTGATTGTGGTTATTAATTTTGCCGTCGATGCCATAGGGACTGACTGTTGTGTACCGTTTGTTGCTAAGACCCCAAGATTATTTAAGCCAATTGCAGACTGGCCAAAAGTAGGCCAAGCAAAAGTTCCACTTGGTGTTGTAGAGCTGATATTGCTAACAGAGTTAATCGGGTTAATATAGGGCAAAGCGCGGGTCGTTACCCAGACAATATAGCCGCAAATAATCAGGACAATTATTACTACCCATAGCAAAAATGGCCGTTTGCTCTTATGTTTTACTGTTTCCATTGTCTTTTCATAATATCATCAATAAACTCTCGCTTAGTTAACTTAATTTAAGCTTTAAAAACCCGTGTTTAGGGTTGTTGCCGATCACGCCCGTAAAGAGCTATAATAAAAGGAGTAAAATAACAGATATTCGGAGGCACTAGATGGGAGTCGTAATTATTGTAATAGTAGTTATCTTAGTAGTGATTGGCCTATCAATCGCAGCTATGTATAACGGGCTTGTAAAGCTCAATCAGAGATCAGATGAGGCTTGGAGCGATATAACGGTTCAACTTAAGAGGCGTTACGACCTAATACCCAACCTAATAAATACCGTCAAAGGCTACGCCTCTCACGAAAAGACCGTCTTTGAAGACGTTACCAAGGCTCGTACAGCGGCTTTAAGTGCTCAAGGAGTCGAAGAAACAGCAAAGGCAGAAAATCAGTTCTCTAGTACCATGAAGAGCCTATTCGCCGTAGCTGAAAACTACCCAGACTTAAAAGCTACCGAGAACTTTCAACAACTTCAGGCTGAGCTAACTGACACAGAGGATAAGATTCAGGCCTCAAGGCGCTTTTATAACTCAGTTGTACGAGATTTCAACACTAAGCGTAAAACATTCCCAACAAACATATTTGCCAACATGCTGAAATTTACCCAAGATAAAGTTTACTTTGAGCTTGATGAAGGTCAGACTCAGGCAGTAAGCGAACCTGTAGAAGTAAAATTCTAGAGATTAGACGGATATAAACCTTAGGAGACATAGAAAAGATATATGTATAGCGACATTGCCGCCAATAAGCGACGAACGGTGTATATTATGGTTCTATTCTTCCTATTTGTGACAGGAATCCTGTGGCTACTCACCAAGTTCCTCGGAGGCAATACAAATGTCTTCTATTTTGCCATCGGCATGGCGCTTCTGTATACCGCCTTTAGTTACTTTAGCGGCAGTAAAATGGCGCTAGGCCTAAATCGGGCTCAGAAAATAGTAAAATCAGATAATCCAAGACTTTGGCGAGCCGTTGAAAACCTATCTATTACTGACGGGCTGCCAATGCCACAGGTCTATATTATTAACGACCCAGCAGCCAATGCGTTTTCTACCGGAAGAGACCCTAACCATTCAGCAGTCTGTGTCACTAGCGGGCTACTCGATATGATGGACGATGACGAGCTGCAAGGCGTTTTAGCTCATGAGATGAGCCATATTAAAAACTATGACATTAGGGTCAATATGATTACCTTCGCTCTGACGGCCATCATTTCAGTGGTGGCAGATATAATAATCAGGGTAGTCTGGTTTAGCGATGAACGAGATAATGCCAATAACCAATTGTTCCTAATACTGGGCATCGTTGCTGCTGTTCTAGCCCCTATAATAGCAGTATTTATTCAACTAGCGGTATCACGCCAAAGGGAATACTTAGCCGACGCTTCGGGTGCCTTAACAACTCGGTTCCCAGAAGGGCTAGCAAGCGCCTTAGAGAAAATCGAGAAGTATGGCAGTAGCCTAAAGGTACAAAATACCTCGACTGCCCATTTATTTTTCGCTAGTCCTCTAAAAAACCACAGCCTATCGAGCCTTTTTAGCACTCACCCACCAATCGATGCTCGAATAAAGCGACTTCGAGATATGGAAAATCACACATAAAAGTATAACGACTATGAGCAATAAGAATCGACGAACTCAAGCAAAACATAAGAACACTAAAGTAGCTCCTCATGCCGAAACTTCTCATATGGAAGCTTCGAAGACCATTGACGATGTCCTGACCATCAGCCGTAGTAGCCTTAAGGTGCTATGGTCAAATAAGAAACTTTTTGGCGGTATAATGCTAATTTACGGCCTCGCTTACATATTGCTTGCACGAGGGCTAACTAACTTACCAAGTAGCTCATCTTTATCTAAGGGCGCTGGTAAATTATTCTCGGGCCTTTCTACCTTTACTTTGATTGTTGGTGGCAGCGCTTCGAGCAGTACTAACCCGACAGGCTCAACTTACCAAGCGTTTTTAATTGTGGCAGTTAGCTTGGTCCTGATTTGGACTTTAAGGCAAGTTTATTCGGGCAATAAAGTGCGAATTCGTGACGGCTACTATAAGGCGTTATACCCATTCATACCATTTGTCCTAATCCTTATCTTCATTGGCATAGAACTGTTGCCGCTTATAATTGGCTCAACCCTTTACAACGCTGTTGTTACTCAAGGTATTGCGGTTAATGCTATTGAAAAACTATTTGCTATAGCAGTCTTAATCGGCCTGATATGGTTAAGTTTATTTTTCCTCAGTTCGTCTATCTTTGCCTTGTACATCGTAACTTTAACCGATATGACCCCGGTTAAGGCCTTAAAGTCTGCCAAAGCTCTAGTTAAAGACAGAAGAGCCCTTATAATGCGGAAGATACTTTTTCTGCCACTTGCTCTATTCATTGTAACTAGCATTGTCGCTTTACCATTTATTCTTATCTATCCTCCGCTTGCCGCCTGGATCATATTTTTACTGACCCTAGTCGTAATAGCTGCCACACACTCGTATCTGTATAGCCTATATAGGGAGTTAATAAAATGACAAAAAGTGAAGCAGCCAAACGAATAATAAAGCTACGTAGCTTAATCGACGATTACCGTTATCACTATCATGTACTTAACGAGTCAATCATGAGCGAGGAGGCAGCTGATAGCCTTAAACATGAGCTATCTAAGCTAGAAGAGCAGTTTCCAGAGTTAATCACACCAGACAGCCCAACTCAGCGAGTAGCTGGGACCCCTCTCGGAAGCTTTAAATCAGTCAGTCACTCGGAAAGAATGCTCAGTATTAATGACGTATTTAATGAGCAAGAAGTAGAGGCTTGGAAAGACCGAATATCTAAGTTGATACCTAAAGATACAAAGCTAGAATACTTTGTTGACATTAAGATGGACGGCTTAGCCTGCGCGCTAGTTTATGAAGATGGCAAGCTCACCCAGGGGATTACTCGTGGCGACGGTTTTGTCGGTGAAGATGTAACAACTAATATTCGAACCATCGAATCTATTCCACTGAGTCTTCGTAACTCGACAAAGTTTGCTCGGCTAAACTCTGGGCGAACCGAAGTTCGTGGCGAAATTGTGATGTATAAGGGAGACTTTAATAAGCTCAACGAGGACCGAAGGGCTAAAGGGCTGCCACTATTCGCCAACCCAAGAAATACGGCCGCTGGAACAATTAGACAGTTGGACTCATCATTAGTGGCCGAACGAAAGCTTCACTTCAGAGCCTACGACATTATCAGGGAAAATAGCCCACTCAAAACAAACCAAAACGTCTATGAGGCGCTCAAAGAGCTTGGCTTTTTGGTTAACCCAATGAGCAAGGAGGTTAATAAGCCAGAAGAGATATATAAGTTTGCCAAAGACTGGGAAGAAAAACGAAAGACACTGCAGTTCAATACTGACGGCTTAGTAATCAAAGTTAATGATCGTAACCTTTTCCGACTTCTAGGTGTAGTCGGTAAAGCACCAAGAGGGTCGATTGCCTTCAAATACGCGGCTGAGCAAGCAACCACCAAAGTCAAAGACATCTTTATTTCGATTGGACGCACTGGTTCGGCGACTCCAGTTGCGATGCTCGAACCGGTGGTTATTGCTGGCAGTACTGTTCAAATGGCAACACTGCATAACGAGTCCGAAGTTTTAAGGAAGGATATTCGGGTTGGCGACACAGTAATTGTCCATAAAGCTGGTGATATTATCCCAGAGGTTATTGGGCCACTAGTTAAGCTAAGAGACGGCAGCGAGAAGCCATTTAAGATGCCAACTATATGTCCAGATTGCAATAAGCCACTATCCAAGGTTAAGGCTGAAGATGCTGCCTGGCGCTGCACCAATGAATCATGCCCATCAAGGACTTGGAAACGAATAGAACACTATGCCTCTAAAGCAGCACTAGATATTGAGGGTCTGGGCGAGAAAAACGTCATCGCACTTCTAGATGCTGGCCTCATTAATGATCAGGCAGATATTTATGGCATGAGTGTTGAAAGCGTACTGAAACTGGATAGATTTGCTGAAATCTCTGCCAATAAGTTAATAGAGGCAATTAACGCAAAGCGGCATCCAGAGCTAAGTAGATTTATCTATGGTCTTGGTATACGACACATTGGCACCCAAACAGCTATTGATCTGGCCGCTACCTTCCACGAACTCGAAAAGCTCCAAGAAATCGAAATAGAAGAGCTGATGCAAGTTGAGGGCATAGGTGAGGTAGTTGCCGAATCAGTAGTTGAATGGTTCGCTGAACCTATAAACCGAGAGCTAATTGGCAAGTTTAAAAAATTTGGCGTTTGGCCTAAGAAAGCTGAGACTATATCCGGACCATTAGAAGGAAAAAGCTTTGTCATAACTGGCGGTCTTGAATCGATGAGCAGAGAACAAGCTGCCGATAAGATCAGAGCTCTAGGAGGCACTTTCCAGTCGAGCGTAGGTAAAGAGACGACTTATCTAGTAGTTGGAGCTAATGTAGGCGCTAGTAAGCTTAAAAAAGCTGACAGCCTAGGCATAGAACAGATAAATGAAGCTAAACTACTGGGGATGATCAACACTTGACGAAATAATAAGACTTGTTATGCTTAAAACAGGTCGTGCGCTTCAATAGCGGCGTTTGCAAAAATAAAAAACAAAAATAAACAGCACCCGCCGCTACGGGTGGGCGCGCACGAGAACCCCGTTAAAACTAACGGGGTTTTTAGTATCTATTTATTCACGTACAACAAAATATTTGCTACACTTTGACAGTATTTGTGGGGCATTGGCGAAGTTGGTTATCGCGCATCAATGGCATTGATGAGATCATCGGTTCGAATCCGATATGCTCCACCAAACTACAATGATGTTTAAGAATGACTAAGAATTAAGAAGAAAGCTGCTCAAGAAGTGTGCGATATCGGAGCAGTTCTGGCTTCATATAATGCACGTGGGCCATCAGTGACTAATACCAAGTCCTCTGCAAGCACTCTTACGAGCGCCTCTCTATCACCTGTCACGGCTCTGAGATGATGGTATGTATCAGCAACGGTAGTTTCTGTATCGCTAAACTCGGCTCCAAGTGTGTATTCAGTTACCAGACTTGAATAAATGTCTTCTCCTGGCCTTGGCGCCACTACTAGACACAGTGCATAAGTATCGCTCTCGTCTTCCGTTACTCTCAAGCGAATGTCGTATACATCTACCAATCCAGCACAAAGAGGTAGCTGTTCGCTCTCGTCCTCGCTTCGTTCCAGAGGCAATTGACCATTGGTTCGTTTTAGAGCTAGCTCTAGCGCTTCTTTTAACATACGCTCGTGTTCATCTATCAGCTCTTGGCGGGCCTGAACTCTGTCCGGGAAATAATCATCTAGCCTCCCTGAAGGAAGAACGAGCGGTAAAACTCTTTGAGGCTCCCCGACGCCTTCTGGTCCCATAGTCATAAATCTAGTATCTCAAAAGAGCTAAAAATAGCAACCATAGTTTTATTGAGCTATGAGTCGAACACGGCAACTCTGCTCACCCTCATTGTGGTTACTTCCACCAAACACAAATGGAGTCTAGTTAATTGACATTAAGTAAAATGTACAGTATAAAATAGTCTATGACTTATTACGATCGATTTAATTTTAATACTGATCCTGGCACTGACCCTATAAAGCAGCGAATAAATGCTCTATTAGATAAAATAAAGCAGTTTACCCCAGACGATCTTGACAATGTACCAGTCCCAGACGGGGCCGATGGGCCCGTAATTGAACTTTCATGGGTTAAAGTACCAGATCCACGACCTCGATTAGAGGAACCACGAGAGATCGAAGTCTTGCCAATTCTGCCTGTTGAGCCAGTAAGTGACGATGGCGGACTCTCATCAGAGCTTAGTGTCAGCAACCTTATGCTAATGGGCAAATTACCTTCAGGCGGAGAAGAACTACTAGGCTATATGTTTATTCCTCATGAGAAGTTTCATCTAGAACCAGTGCTTATAGTAAATATGGGTGAGGCTAGCCGCGCCTACAATGTTGACTGGCAAAGTGCCGATGCTGAACTATGGTTGACCATTGCTGAAGCGGCCCTAGAAGCACAACCATAAGCCTTGTCTAGCGTAAAAATTCTTAGCTAAAGTATAATAGCTTTATGCAAGTAATAATCGACGGCCTGCTAATTAATTATCAAAAAGAAGGCAGCGGTAAAACTCTACTACTCCTCCATGGCTGGAACGATAACTCGATTGGACTAGCTGACCTACGAAAATCTCTAGCCAAGGACTACTGTGTAATAACTCCGGATCTACCTGGATTCGGTGCCAGCGATGCCCCTAAAAAAGATTGGGGACTAGAAGACTATGCTCAGTTTATTAAAAAGTTTGTCGCTAAGGTGGGCTCCGGAACGCTATACGCCGGGATCGGTCATAGTAACGGCGCAGCCATCTTAATTAAATCAGTCTCAGAAGGTCTAATAACCCCAGAAAAACTAATACTACTTGGCGCAGCAGGGATAAGGCAGACCCAAAAAGGCAAAATGACGACAATTAAGCTGACAACTAAAGCCGGTAAGATTATTCTCTCGCCACTGCCTAGGAAATATAAACAGAAGATACGAAGACGACTATATAGCCAAATTGGCTCCGATCTATTAGTTGCCGAACATTTGACCGGCACTTTTAAAAAAATAGTCTCCGAAGACCTACAGTCTCAAGCAAAAAAAATAGACATTCCGACGCTACTTATGTATGGGGAAGAAGATAATCAGACGCCAGTAGTCTACGGTGAGCTATACCACCAGCTAATAAATGGTTCAACCCTTGAGGTGATAACTGATGCTGGACATTTTGTTCATCTCGACAAGCCGAAAGTCGTAGTAAACTTAATCATAGGTTACCTTAAGCAATAATAATGAATAGTCTTTTTCGCTCAATTAAAACCATATATTCTCCGGCTTTCCCGAAGCTAATTATCTATATGCTTCAATCGGTTGAATATCAGGTCTGGCCGTACTTAAAGTGGTTTTGGCGGACTCAGGATTTCTCAACAGTTAGGCAGCGTAAAGAGCTAGATAAAACAAGGGCCGCGAAACTACTGCTAGATACTCTGAACATCGGGATTATGGTTGAGATTCTAATAGGTTTGCTACTCATCGTGCTCAATCTAACTAATCACTTAGCCGGAGGCCTACTTTTTGGACTTGCGCTTATCCTAATTGCTCCGATAATCTGGGCACATTTAATCTGTATACCGCTAGTTGCTGGACGGCTATTAATTAGTGGCCCGAGAGAAAGAAAATTAATCAGGCGCTCAAAGCAAATCTTTGTAGGTCACCAAGGTCTCAAGATTGCTGTGGCTGGTAGTTACGGCAAAACCAGCATGAAGGAGTTACTTAGGATTGTACTGAGCGAAGGCAAGAACGTAGCAGCCACACCAGCAAACAAGAATGTTGCCAGCTCACATGCAGTATTTGCCAAGAAACTAACAGGCAAAGAAGATATTCTGATCATTGAATTCGGCGAGGGAGAACCAGGAGACGTCGAACGATTTACGTCTACCATAAAGCCAGATGTCGCCTTAATTACTGGTCTTTCACCAGCTCATCTAGACAAATATAAGACGATAGAAGCGGCTGGCAAGGACATATTTAGCCTATATGGTAGTCTGCCGGTAGAAAAAATATATGTAAACAGTGAATCAAAAGCTGCTGACGCCTTTATAAAGCCGGGATATCAAACATATAACCGTCACGGCGCTCTAGGCTGGAAAGTCGAAGCCGTCACCAGTAATCTTGAAGGGCTGTCATTTAAGCTCGTTAAAAACGACAAAAAAATTAATATTAAATCAACCCTACTTGGACGTCATGAAATAGGCCCAATATCTATTGTGGCAGCCATAGCTATGGAGCTTGGCTTAAACGAAAAACAAGTCAAAGACGGCATCCTGAAGGCTAAAGCTTATGAGCATCGAATGCAGCCATACGTACTAAACCACGCTCACATAATTGACGATACATATAATGGCAACATTGAAGGAATTAGGGCTGGGACTGAACTTCTCTATGAACTCAAGGCTAATAATAAGATCTACGTTTCGCCTGGACTAGTTGATCAAGGCAAGGAGGATGAGGCCGTCCATAGGCTTATGGGAGAGCTTATTGCCGATGCAAAGCCAGATAAAGTAGTGCTTATGAAAAACTCAGCAACAAAATATATTGAAGCTGGGCTAAAGAAGAAAAACTATTCCGGGCAGTTAATAATCGAAACAAATCCGCTAGATTTTTACACCAACCTCAAGAATTTTGTGGCTAGTGGTGACATTGTGTTGATGCAGAATGACTGGACAGATAACTACGCCTAACAATTGCCTAAATCTTCTCTCGGACATATACTTTAGCTAAATGGAAACAATAGCAGTAATCTTTGGTGGGCGATCAGCCGAACACGACGTCTCTATCATTACCGGCTTAGCATCAATAATAAAGCCACTTGAGCTGACCAGAAAATATAAGGTTGAGCCAATATATATTGCTAAAGACGGGGCCTGGTATAGTGATCCGAAACTTAAACAAATTGAGCGCTTCACCAAACACGACATTAGCGACCTACTGAGAAAACTAAAACCAATTAGCCTGCAGCTAGATGGTGGACTAAAAATAGTGAAGTCGACCGGTATCGGTAGCCGCAAACATAAAATCAAGATAGATTTAGTCTTTCCGGCAATGCATGGAACTTATGGTGAAGATGGCAGCCTGATGGGGCTTTTAGATATGTGCGGTATTCCTTACGTGGGTTGTGGTGTAGCAGCCAGCGCCATAGCGATGGATAAGCTACTGTCCAAGCAATTGGCAAAAGCCAATGATGTAGACATTACAAAATTTGTTAGTACCACCAAAACTGAAATTGACGCTAGCCAAGCCGAAGTCGTTAAAAGGGTTAAAGCTGAGCTAAACTACCCAGTCTTTATTAAGCCAACACATCTCGGATCGAGCATCGGAATCACCAGAGCAGCTAATGATCAAGAGTTAAAGAACGGACTCGAGGTTGCCGCTCACTATGACCGTGACGTTATTATTGAAGAAGAGGTTGCTAACCTAGTCGAGGTTACCCTGCCAATAATGGGCAATGAAAAACCAGTGCCGTCTCTACTTGAGCAGCCACAACTTAAAGCCGAAGACTTCTTTGACTTTGAAACCAAGTACTTACAAGGCGGTAAAAAAGGCAAAGGTAAATCTGGACCTAAAGGCTCACAGGGCTACAGTACTATACCGGCAAATATAGACAAAGATATATATGCTAAAGCCGAAGCCACTGGCTTAAAGATATATAAGTGTTTCGGACTGAGTGGTATAGCCAGGGTCGACATGCTGATCGACACTAAGAGTAGAAAAGTTTACTTTAATGAGATCAATCCACTACCTGGGGGACTCTACTCGCATAACTGGAATAAAGCTGGCATTAGCAATGTCGAGCTTGTTGAAAAGCTAGTTGGCTACGCAAAAGATCGATACAAGTTGCTCGAATCAATGAACACCACCTTTGATACCAGCTATCTACGACAGTTCTAGCATAAGCAATACATCAAAATTGACACCTGTGCTACAAAGTTATACAATCTACAACAATTGTATAAGGATTTATAAAGTATGCCTGAATCTCAGTTAAAACCAACTGTCAGCCCAGATCATATTGACCCAGTCTCATATCTAAACAAGGAAGAACTTGCAAGTTACAGTGTTGCGCTTGAGCTAGCCCATTTAGCCAATCAGGCGTTTGATGTCCGTATTAGCAGCGCGAATCAACTCTCCACACATGCGGGAATGGGCTATCCGGTCATTACCAGCAGAGCCAATAGAGACGTACCCCCCTATTTAATAGTGCATAGTATGTTTGATGCATTGGTTACAGACGCCGTGGCACTGATGCCTACACAAGATCGATTTAAGCCGAAGGTCGAAGCTGAAACAGCAATTGCCAAAATAGCTGAGTCAGAAATTTATCTGAGCTCAGAGCAGAGAGACGGATACAATGAGTCGACCGAGATAGCTTATATGGCCAATCAGGTATTTGACGCTCGAATGCATTTTGCGAAAGAAATAGTAGCTTTTAGTAGGCGAGGATTGAATATACATGCTGCACTCGACGAAACTAGGGCTTATTATCTTGAAATTCATAACATGTTTAGATCACTCGTCTCTGATGCAGCAGCATTGATGCCACCGATAGAAGCTTTTAGGCCTAGTTTAGACGTAAAGAAGCTAGCGGACCATGAAACTTGGGTTAAAATGAGCCCAGAGCAACTAAAAAATGCACTCCTTATAGCTGACGATTGGGTGACAAAATTTGCTGAATTTGGCGTAGACAAAGACTCACTTCGAATAGTCACCACTTTAAGTGAACAGGGCGAAGAAGAGTTTACCTTAGTCGATGTTGGCGATGGGATTAACTTCGGTGAAGATCACGAATGCGTCGACTCTCAGAGGACATATGATGCAATTATGTGGGGCAAAAATAACCCTTGCTTTACAACCTCGATTGGTGGCAAAGTCTATGATGCACGTAGCGGCATGACAATATCAGTTTATGATGCGATGATTGACGACGCAATTGTTAGAGAGTCGACAGTTCTCAGAGTCCTGCGTACCCAGTTTGACTCTTATCGTACAAAAACCCTAATGACTGGCGAGCAACAAAATTTCGGTAGAATTTCTGCCTGCACTACAAGCGGTGTGGGTGTCTATTTAAACCTTATTCATACTCAGTCAGGAGCTGTAGACCTCAGATTTAGGCCAGCAGTTAAACTTTAAAGAAGTACTTATCGGTTAAAAAGGTGTAGGTGTTATTCCTGAGGTATCTAAAAAATAGATATTCCAATCTGTTAAATAAGTCTGAAATGCGCTAAACTAAGACTAATAAACTAAGTAGAAAATAAGAGTAGATCTATTATGAAACGCTACGATCCAGCAGCCATTGAGCCAAAATGGCAGAAAGCTTGGGAACAGTCTAAAATCTATCAGGCTTCGGACGACAAGGCCAAGCCCAAAAAGTATGTTCTTGAGTATTTCCCTTATCCTAGTGGCGCTGCGATGCACGTCGGTCACGTTCGTAACTATGCAATTGGCGATGTAATAAGTCGTATCTATAGGATGAAAGGCTTTAACGTACTACACCCAATGGGCTGGGATGCCTTTGGCTTGCCGGCTGAGAATTATGCCATTAAACATAATATAAGCCCGAGAGTGGCTATCGATCAAAATACCTCGAGGTTCAAACAGCAGTTAATACAAATGGGCTTTGGTTATGATTGGTCTCGAGAAATTGATTCATCAGACCCCGACTATTACCGCTGGACCCAGTGGTTCTTCTTGATGCTGTTCAATAAAGGCCTGGCCTATCAGAAGGAAAGTCTGCAGTGGTGGTGCCCGTTAGATAAAACGGTTCTAGCCAATGAACAGGTTGAAAATGGTAAATGTTGGCGCTGTGGTAACGAAGTTGAGAAGAAAGCACTCAAGCAGTGGTTCTTTAAAATAACAGATTACGTCGACAGACTTTTAGCTGATCTTGATGAGCTAGATTGGTCAAATGCCGTAAAAACTATGCAACGAAACTGGATCGGCAAAAGTAAAGGCAATCGAGTCAGCTTTAGAGTCGACGGCTCTGATGAAACTATAGAAGTGTTTACAACCGCCATCGACACAATTTATGGCACCACCTTTATGGTCTTAGCACCAGAACACGAGCTTGTTAAAAAGATCACCACCGAAGAACACCACGCCAATGTTAATAGCTATATTCATGAGGCACAGTCTAAGAGTGAGATAGAACGGCAAGATGAAGCCAAGGAAAAAACCGGCACATTTACTGGGGCACATGCTATTAACCCAGCCAATGGCCAGAAAATCCCAATTTGGATTGCGGACTATGTATTAGCGGGTTATGGAACCGGCGCCATTATGGCTGTTCCAGGTGAAGACTTACGCGACTATGAATTCGCCAATAAATACGAACTGCCAATAGTTTATACAACTGAGACCCAAGAATTTATTAACTACCAGACTGAGATTAAGCCAAAACCAGATAGTTACAAATTGGCTAACTCGCAGGAGTTCAATGGCCTAAGCTTTAAACAAGGTCGACAGGAAATTATTGCCAAGCTGGAGAAGGAAAATACTGCCGTTAGCGAAATCCAGTTCAAGATGCGCGACTGGTTAATTAGCCGACAAAGATACTGGGGTGCGCCAATACCAATTATTCATTGTCAAAAAGACGGCCCTGTGGCTGTCCCAGTAGATCAGCTACCAGTTCTATTGCCGGAAATAGATAGTTATGAACCAAGCGGAGAGGGACGAAGTCCGCTAGCCAACGATCCAGACTTTGTAAATACGACTTGCCCCAAGTGTGGCGGCCCAGCAACGCGTGAAACTGACACCATGGACGGCTTTGCTTGTTCTAGTTGGTACTTCTTAAGATTTACTGATCCAGATAACTCGCAGGCACCATTTTCTGAGGACAAAGTAAAGTTCTGGTTGCCAGTAGATGACTACATAGGAGGTGCTGAGCATGCCGTTATGCACCTACTGTACGCCCGCTTTTGGACGAAAGTTATGTATGACGAAGGATTAATTAATTTTGAAGAACCATTTACGACTCTTAGAAACCAGGGCATGATTTTAGCGCCTGATGGCGAGAAGATGAGCAAGAGCAAGGGTAATACTATCGAGCCAGATATTTTAATCGATCAAGGATACGGAGCAGATAGCATTAGATTGATGGAATTATTTATAGGTCCTTGGAACCAAGCCTCAGCCTGGAGTACTACCGGGGTTAGCGGAACCTATAGGTTCTTAAATAGAATATGGACACTAGTCCAAGAATATCTAGAATCTAGTGAAGTAGAGGCAGTAGAACCCGATATCGAGCAAGCAATAAACTTGGCCATTAACAAGACGATTAAAAAGGTGTCTAAGGATTTGGATGCCCTTAGTTTTAACACAGCGATTTCAGCCCTTATGGAGCTGACCAACGATTTATATAAGCTAAAACAGCAAGATAAATTTAAGTCTAAATCAGCTTGGACTGGAGCTATTAATAGCTTAGTTCAGCTGCTAGCCCCATTTGCGCCGCACATTAGTGAAGAATTGTGGAGTGAGCTTGGCCACAAAGATACAGTCCATTTGAGTAAGTGGCCAACTTACGACGAAACTTATCTAAAGACCGACGAAGTTACTATTGTCATCCAAGTCAACGGCAAGTTAAGAGCCAGTCTGTCTATGCCGCCTGGTAGTAATGAGGAAGAAGTAAAAGCTACAGCAATGCAGCAGCCAAAAGTCGAAGCCTTAGTTACTGATAAACAAATAAGAAAAGTGATCTACATCCAGGACAAGCTAATTAATATAGTCGTCTAAAACTAGTATTAACCAGCGAAAGAAGTCGGGACGTCTATAGTCGGGCTACTATTTGCAGCATTTGCTTGATCATTATGAATATTTAACCAAGCCGTGCCCGGGGTGTCGCCCTGGTTAAAGGCTCTCATTATGGTTGTAAATTGACCATCGACACAGTTGTTTACTCCAGGAATGGTAGCGCTTAGGTCAGTCTCTAGCCTACCCATATTGACTTCGCCTGTTACTGCATTGTATTCACCAGGCTTTAGCGCATAGGCATTATGTTCAGAGCGATCAGCAACACAACCGTTGCCAGCAGTTACTCTGCTAGTAGACACAACACTAGGTGCTGAATCAGAAGAGAACCTTTGGACGATGGACGACGTAACAAGTAAGCCAATTGCACCAACCGCTAAAACTCTGGTAGCGTTTAAGTTATACCAGGGCCGTCTATTATCTGGAGATCTTCCTTCTCCACCACCAGAAACTGTTCTATTCATTAGGGCACTATTATATCAAATAATAGCTATTCCGTCAATGCTTACTTAACTTGATTATATCTTAACGACATGTAGGTTTTGCTATTCAGTATTATTGTAGACTTAGAGCTTTTCTGACTATACGGTGACTGTCCGATGACAACGAGTAAAAAATACCAGTAAATATAGTTGAAAATAATGCTATAATCAATCATTATATAGATATAGGACATTATATAGATATAGGAGTAGCCGATGGAAGATTCTGGTCAAAAACCCTGGTTTGCAGAACTATCTCTTCATACTTTGACCGAAGAATATCAAACAGAAGGTCTCGTTCAGCGCTTTAATTATGAAATCTCTCGTTTCGCGCCAGAGGAAAGGGCCATGGTTTACCAGGCCTTTGTGGTAGCAAGTATTCTACATTTTGAGGACTCAAGGGTCGTTGAGCCTTATATTAATCACCCACTGAGAGTAGCCTTGCGGCTAATGACTCATTATGAGGTTGACGATGCCGAGGTAATTTGTGCTGCTTTACTGCATGACACTGTTGAGGACCATGCTAGGGTGCTCGCCGGACCACTGGATGACGGAGTAAGCACGAGAGAACTGGCTCTCTCCACTTTGGCTAGCTGGTTTAGTCCCCGAGTAGCGGGTCTAGTTAGAGAGCTATCTAACCCCATTGTCCCAGAGGGGGTAGATAAAAACGAATACTATTACACTCACTTAAACCAACTTGCCGAGCTTGATGATCCCTGGCCGATACTAATAAAGCTTTCTGACTTCACAGATAATGGTACCGGCATTCTCTATACGCCGGGCCCTAAGGCGAAAACCTTATCCACCAAATACTATCCAGCAATACCTATTTTCCGGAGAGCCATACAGCGAACTGACCTACCGATTAGCGAGGAGGTCAGGGTTCATATTTCTCAACAACTCGACATAACTGAGGAGAGACTATTGGTCGTCATGGCACAGTAGATTGCTCAAATACTCAGTAGATTATATAATATTTAAAACTCATAAGGCCAAGCAACATGCTAAGGGAAGGATCACCAGCAATAAGACCGGAAGTCTCAGAAGAAACGCTGAGAGACGTCTGCGCTGTACTTCTCGATACTGAACCGCCTTTTGACATTGACTGGGCTAGGCCTGCATCTGAACTATCGGAAGACGATAGGCTACTTCGCTTAGCTCGTGTAAAAGCGATATTACCTATAAACAATGCAATAGACGAGAAGCTAACTCACGACGCTACCCTTGAAAACTATATTAGACTTGCATTGAAGGCTGCCGGGGACCGGGATACCATCGAAACTCTTCTGGGTATTATTGAATACAATTTATCTACCCAGCCTGTTGGAGGTGAAGAATTAGCCCAGCAGGTATTTTGGATATGGTCCCCCGTCGCCGAAATCTCCGGTCTGTACGGCTATAAATCTCGACTAGATGATCTTGCCTTTAGCTCTATGTTCCCAGAGGAAGATAGCAAAATAAGAGCACAATATGATAAGGCAGCATTAGAAGCGGACGGTGGTCCATTGGTAACCATGTCGGTCCAGATTAATAATCTGCTTAGTGAGGGTCTAGCCGGGGGCGTTAGCCATAGTTTAAGTGCTCGACCAAAGGGTAACTATAGCGTGTGGCGTAAGCTTCAAGCAGAAAGACGGGAATCAGCCGAGTTATTTGATCTACTTGGATTTAGAGTAATTATTGACGGTGACGAGCAGACGGCAATGGAGCAATGCTATGTGGCCATGGGTCTGGTGGCAAACGCCTTTGAGTCTGAAAGATCGAGGTTTAAGGATTATATAGTTGACCCTAAGGACACTGGCTACCAAAGCCTACACCTAACTCTATACACATCAAGTGGATTACCTTTTGAGCTTCAGGTTAGGACTAGGGCGATGCATAATTTTGCGGAATCTGATGGTGCTCTATCTCACCAAACCTATGACGCTACTTTTAAAGACACACCAGGCAAGATTACCAGAGTCTACGCTAAGATACCTCGACTATATCAATGGCGAAACGAGGCTACGGCTTACATCGGTGCCAACAATGGACTAACCGAGGGAGTCATAGGTAGCGATATATTATTCTTTAGACCTGACGGCAACTTATATCGAGCCAATGCTGGAATTAATGCTCTCGATGCAAGCTTTAAAATACATTCACATCGAGCTCTTCGTACACATGAAATTAGTCGTGGCGGCAGACCGATCAGATTAACAGGCAGGGTTTACCACGGCGATTCAATTGATGTGGATTATTGGCCAGATTATCCTACTCAAGGATCTATTTTTGACCGCTATCGAATGGTCGTCACAACTGATCAGGCAAGAAAGGCTCTTGAACGTGGCAAGCGTGAATTATCCAAAGATAAATTTAGGACACTAGGTGGCGAAGTAGTGCTGGAGATGGTCGGGAATATTGGTCTCGAGGATCCAATGTCTCTTTTGGACGAAAAGGACCGCCGTGAACTTGCAGACCGAGCTGGTGCAGTCGATTTTGACCATCTTCTAGAACTTATTGGTTTTGGGGTACCTGGTATGAAGGCTGCCAGAATAGCCAACTATATTCTTAAGAGATGTGGCATTGGGCCAGTGGTTGAGCTAAAGCCTACTTACGAGAAGCATGGGTTTCTCAGCAATAAGGAGCTTTTGGACAGCATTGTTATACCTACTGTCTCTGGGAAGGTCGAGTTCTGTGTTGCTGGATGTTGTACCGAGAGAGTGGCTTATGGTGATAATGTTATTGCCAGACCCTCAAGGATTGACGGTACATTCAAGGTCCATCTTGCCAAATGCAATAACGTTAGAGATCTTGTAGGCGCTGTCGATTGTATATGGCAAGAGCCATCGAATCCTTAGACCTAGTTAGTCTCACAATAATGCAATTGTTTTTTCTACTCTGCTTGTCATCGCCAGAATAGTCGTCTTACTTAAGCTATCTTGGCCCCTACGCTCAGCGCAAAAACAGCAAGTTTTAACATTAGTTCGTCAGCGTTATCCATATCTCCATAAGAAAAACCCTCGAATGCGCCAGCTACCTCGCTATCGAGCACCAGGGTCCCGGTTGGATAACCAGCACTAACTTTACTTCTAACTCCCTGGAAGTGGTATAGCCTGGCATCGCGATCTAAATAAACCCCAACTGGAGCATACTCGTTGGCTCCGAGGTTTGGCATATATTGTTCGTAGTCATAGTCGACTATCCAGCCACTTCCTACGGTTTCCAGATCGTCGTTTCTTCGTTTTGAAGTCCTACCGGCAGTATGAGAGTATTTCTGTAGTTCAATTTCAGTCAGATTACCGTTGATCCTAAGTTGAAGAGCAATCTTAAACGCAAGATCATTCAAAGCTTTAAGTGCCTCCATTGAATCAACTTCGGCCTGTCCATCATCGGTTGGCGTAGTTATAGTATCAGGAGCTTCACCCCTGACAATAATCTCTGCTCGGTGTTGTAGCTCCTCATATCCACTCATGTCTATAATATACAATAAAATTAACTATTAGTAAAACTTAGTATCTGTTAGCCTGGCTGAACGCTTGACCCTTGAGCCGAAGCCAATTTTACGATATAATTAGACCAAGTTTTAAGCTATCTAACAGCAAAAAGGAGCAAAGTATTTAACTATGGGTAAGCCTAAAAAGCGAACTAGTCCAAGACGAACAGGGACAAGAAGAAGCCATTTAGTACTAGAGTTAGCCCGAAAGGTTAACGCTAAGTCACCAGTTAAGGTGAAGACAACTACCAAAGAAACGGGTAAGAAACTAGCCGGCAAGGCTTAAGCAGAAGTTACGTAAAAAAAGAAGAGCAATAAATGCCCTGCTATACAACTTCAAAAATTTAAGCATATGAACAAGATGATTTATAAAATTGCGAATCAAACTCAGCTAGACTCTGTAGAATCTAGTCGCTGTTCATACCGTCCGGAGGAGTTAGTTTAATGGCATCAAATAGACACCTCGGTAGGGTAATAGCCTTTCAGACTCTTTACGAAGAAGAATTTAGGCTAGATGCCAGCGACCCTAAGTTTGACCTCGATGAGGTTCTGAAGCGTAATATTGAGCGCTACAAGAACATGGTCGACGATACTGATTTTATAATCGAGCTAGTTCATGGTGTCGATGATAAGAAAGATGAACTTGATGCTCAACTTCAACCAGTTGCTCCGGAATGGCCAATAGATCAGATATCTCGTATGGATAGAATTGTCCTAAGGATGGGACTATACGAGCTGACCTATCTTTCAGATATCCCAACTAAGGTAGTAATCAATGAGGCAGTTGAACTGGCAAAAGCTTTCGGCGGCGACAACTCATCGAAGTTTATTAACGGTGTACTCGGGACAATCTATAAAAATAATGAGGCTAAGAAGGAAACCAAAAAACCTGCTAAAGCAAAAAAAGCAGCGCCAAAATCCACTAAAAAAGTGGCGGCTAAAAAATGAAAAAGCCTAACCCAATAAAAGGCATCAAGAACCTGGTTAGTAACAGGCGCCCTTTAATTAGTGAGGTCGTTAGAGAAACAACCTCAGGCGGTATTGTTTATAGAAAGAACAAGCAGGGTAATGGGCTTGAAATACTATTAATCAAGGATGCTAAAGACCGTTGGACTATTCCTAAAGGCCACGTTGAGCCAGGCGAAGAGACTGGGGCTACAGCCGAACGCGAAATTCGTGAAGAAACTGGCCTGCAGGATATGGAAGTGTTGTCCTGGCTAGGAAAAGTTAACTTTAGATATAGGCGCAGTCATTCTCTAATACTAATGACGATGCATATTTGGCTAGTTGAAGGTCAGGGTGAAACAGATAAATTGCATCCTGAGGAATGGCTTAATGATGTAAAATGGATTCCAGCAACCGAAGCAGTAGATAAAATTGCCTATGATGACATTGGTAAATTGATGCTTGTCGGTATGAAAAAAATTAGAGAAGGCAAATTTTAAGACACTACTACGAGACAGAGTATAAGCATGGATGAGAATACTTACCAACAATTTGCAGAAGACAAGCTAGGCGTTAGTTTTAATGACGTCAGCTTACTTATTACTGCTTTTACCCACCGCTCATATCTAAATGAGCACCGTAAAAGCGTAAGTTCACATAACGAACGACTCGAGTTTTTAGGTGATGCCGTGTTAGAGATGGTAGTCACCGAGTTTCTTTATACTAATTACACTGATCCTGAAGGCGTTCTAACTAACTGGCGGTCTAGTCTTGTTAGAACCGAGAGCATTGCCCAGGCAGCAAGTAAGTTTGATTTTGAGCCGATGCTACGCCTGAGTAAGGGTGAAATGCGAGGAACCGATCGAGCCAGGATTCAAATCTTAGCCAATAGTTTTGAAGCAGTGGTCGGTGCGATTTATATTGATGGAGGCTATGAAAAAGCCAAGCAGTTTATAACCAGCAGTATTATTAGTACTTTTGAACACATTCTAGAGAGTGGTTCATGGATGGACCCCAAGTCTCACCTCCAAGAATTAGCCCAGCGACATGAAACGGCCACGCCGTTGTACCGGATCATTTCAGAAGAAGGCCCAGATCACGATAAGATCTTCACCGTTGGTGTTTATGTAAATAATCAGCTTCGAGGCCAAGGAACTGGCCCATCAAAACAAGCTGGCCAACAGAAGGCTGCTGAAGCCGCCCTTTCTCACTATAAAGACTCCTAAGAACTCGCGGACACATTAACTGTGGAAAAATGTTTGTGTTTATATTTTTATTCAGGTATCCTTCTGCATAAGATATAAAACCAAAAAAAGGTAAACAAAAAAATGAAACTACTGAATAGACTAAAACTAAACTCTAAAGGCTTTGGCCATGTCGAAATACTCGCGTTCCTAGTGGTGTTTGTTGCTATAGGTGGACTTGGGTACTATGTATATAACAAAAATATAGCTCATGCTGGTAGCTGGACGCCGTTAAGCTTTCAGCCAGTAGCCAGCGGAGTTAATCTATCTGGTCTTAGTGCCGAAGCTTGCCAGACTTTAGTCAACTCGAACCATCTTGTTCAAATAGCTGCAACTGATACTAATTCTAGTTTTGGTACCGTCCAATATAAGACCTTCATAGCTGCGCCTAAAACAGTGAGCGGTTACCGGGCTACGTCACAACTTAGGTACAAGACAAAGATCACTGGCCCAAATCAATTAGTTAACCTCACTACTCGAAGTACAGGAGCAATTGGTGTAAGTGTCTATTCAAATAATGGATCAAAGCTTGGTGGTTACTTCTACCAGTCTAATGCAGGCGCGGTATCTTCGAGCGTAAGTGGATCTAGCTCAGGGATTAGTCAGTACATCGTTGCCGCTAACTTGAGCACATGTCCTGGTTCATCTCCGGTTTCTGGCGCTACTTCAGGTGCAGTTAGCGGATCAGCAACATCGTCAACTGGCTCGACAACTACCGTCACAAACTAAGGATAATAGCCGCTCTTTAACTTAGCTAACCAAACAAAGAACCTACAATAAATTGACATAAGAGGTGGTAATCTGTAAAATAGCATCTATATTATCTATTAACCTAATTGGTAGAAAGTGACTATTAAGAAGTAGATGTTAGTTATCCGTTTGCAACGAACCGGCCGTAAAGGTCATGCGATGTTTCGTATTGTAGTTCAAGATTCTAGGCGCACGCCTTCAAGCGGTAAGGTTGTGGCTCGACTTGGTAGCTATGATCCACACGCTAAAACAGTTATTTTAGACAAAGAAAAAGCCAGCCTATTTCTTAAGAATGGCGCTCAGCCATCAGATCGAATGATCAAGATTCTTCAAGCTGAGAAGGTTAAACTGCCTGACTGGGTTACCAAAGCTGACGAAAAGAAACGTGAAGTTAAGAACCCTGAAAAGAGACGTTCTACTGCTCCAGCTAGCGAAGAACCAATCGTAGAAGAAATTGTAGAAGCAGCCGCCGAAGAGGTCATTGCTGAAGAAGCTGTTGAAGTTGCAGCAGAAGAGGCTGTAGCCGAAGACGCGGCTGCCGAAGCTGAACCTACTGAAGAAGAAGCTCCAAAAGAATAAAATACTAAAATAGTCACTACTCCGAGCAGGCTTGTTAAAAGCCTGTTTTTAAGATAGGCTAATATTAAAGCTAACAAATAAAAAAGCTAAAAAAATATGTCACTATTACCCATTAAAATGAATAATTCTAGTTTTGGTCGCATCGACGCCATTATTATTAGCCTTGTGGATCTAGTAATCTGTTCAGTCGGCTATTTTTTCTATAATGCCAATGTATCTAATAATGGACACCAAGTAAGCTTGACGTCTGAAACCACTGCTCAAGAAACTACCTCTCGTTCACCAACCGTCTCACAGATGGCCACACCAGCTCCGACCAATGTCAACTCCATGCACTTAACAACCGACAATGGCTTCTAAAGCATTATCATGGATGATTTAAATAAACCAAAACCTGCACCGCCTCTTGAGGCAGTTATTGCTGATGAGCCTCTGGTTAAAACGGTGACTATTTCGCAGGCGCCGGTTTCTGGCACTGTTTCACAAACAGATATAAAAAAAGAAAAAACTAGGAGCTACGTTCGGTTAGGAATCTTAGTTGTCGTAATTATTGCAGCTGTCTGGCTGACACTCAGCTACATCATTACCCCGACTCTTGTTAACGGTATCTCTATGCAGCCAACTTTCTACACTGGTAATGTTGTTTTAGTTTGGGAATTCCCCGAAACTTGGGCCAAAATCACCAATAGTGAATACATACCTAATCGGGGCAATATTGTTATTATTAAACAAACTCCGGTCTCCGGCGAAGATCTTATTAAGCGTGTAGTCGGCTTACCAAATGAAACAATTAATATAAGCAATAATGTCGTAACTATCTACAACCCAACGCATCCAAATGGCTTTAATCCTGACAGCTTATACTTTAAGCAAGCACCGCAGACTGCCGGACTGGTTAATACCCAAATCGGAGCTGGAAAAGTATTTGTAATGGGCGACAATCGACTACCGGGCGCATCTATTGACTCTAGATCGAGTATCGGCCCGGTATCATCAGGCGATATCGAAGGCCGAGTTATCTTGCGTATCTATCCGTTTAATCAAATGACACTATTTTAAAACAGACTATTTAAATTTAGCGACAACAATATCTTCATCATCTACTTCTTGGTCTTCAACATGTGCCGGAGCCTTATCAATACCATGATCAACTACAAATCGGCGGTGTTTGTAGATAAGATGGATACCAATAATTACTAGACCTATGACCATCAAAAGAGCGACAACAATAGTCGCGAGAACTACTTTATTACGTGACTGGTATACTCGGCTCTTAATATAGAGCATGCCTGTTACGTCATTGCCCATGTTAATATTTTGGTTTATATCTACAGTCTGGCCGTCTTTCAGGCTTAACTGAGTGACTATTTTGTGTTGGCCGCCATCTAAATAGTTACGATTAACAGGCTTCAGTACAGTTCCTCCATATAAATACTTGCCATTATCGAAGTAGCTCACCTTGGTGTAGCCTACACCGGTAACAGGCACCACAGTGTATACCGCTATCTGATCAGTGGCATGCGAGATGATCGTTGGCTCTAAAACTGCCGGTTGATTAGCATAGATCACGTTACAGGCAATTGTTGGGGTACATATATTTGGATTACTAACTATAAGCGTAGATAGTACTGAAGAGTAAGGATAGGCTCCGAGTCCATCTGCCGACGCTATTAGAAATCCGCCGGTCCCTGCAGGATTAGACAGCTGCCCAATTGGTGTCCAAGCGCTGTTATTGGCATTTACCGTGCCAATAACGTTACATTGCCCATCAAAGAATGACTGGAAGTATAAAGTAACGCTAGTTACTGGCTCCTGTGAATTGCTTAGCTTTATATATACTTGACCTGTTTTAGGTAGGTTTTGAGAGGTAACCTGGAATTGGTTAGGGTCAGAACCGCAACTTCCGAGTCTGTTTACATTAGCCGTCTGCAAATTAGTCGGAGGCGACGTCGATGCCGAAGCTCTACTTATTGAGCTACCAATAAAAAAACAGATTAACACCGAAACTGATATTAAGCAGGTTCTTCTGATGCTGGTTAGAGATTGTTGCATTTTCATTTTTAGTGCCTATAGACAAGTGTATTAGATAAGGCTTATCTTTGTAAACAAAAGCTTTTTAAGAGACCGACTAAGGGGCAGTAAAAACCATTAACATTTGGTATACTTGTAAGTACTACAAAGTAATGGAGGGAGCTACCTATATATGAGTAATATTGATGAACAATTTGTAGATTTTGTCGTAAAGTCTCTAGTAAATAAGCCCGATGAAGTAAAAATAGAACGACGTATTGATGAGAAGGGAGTTCTACTTGAGCTGACCGTTGACCCTGAGGACTTAGGAAGAGTAATCGGTAAGCGTGGCGCTACCGCACAAAGCATTCGAACCCTGCTGAGGGCTCTTGGTACCAAGAATGATGCCCGCTACAACCTTAAGATTGTTGACAATGGTACTTATGAGCATGCACCTCGCCGAGACGACGATGCTCAGGCAGCTCCAGCACCAGCTAAGCCAAAAGACGATGTTATTGGTGACGTGACCCAAGACGACGCAGCAGCAGTCGTAGACGAAATTGATTTGCCTGAAACTGAGGAAGAGGTAGTCGAAGAGCGAAGCGTAACCAGCGATAAAGTTTCTCAAGCTCGAAAAGAGCTAGAAGAAATGGATGACCTCGACTTATAGGCTTTAAGTTTACTTCTTGCCAAGAGGCATTTTAGTCAGTTATACTGTTAGGTAATATGTCTTCAAAATAAAGACATTCAAAAATTAAACAAAAAAGCTCGCCTGCGAGACATCTTAAAAAGATGAGAGCTTTATGTGACAACGATACCGGTTATAACAAACCGGTATTTTTGTTTAATAACTAAATAACAGATAGAATATGATTTAGATATGATACAAATCCAATTTATTAGCCTGTTTCCAGAAATGTTTGACGGAGTACTGGGTAGCTCAATGTTGCTTAAGGCCCAAAAAATTGAGGCTGTTAACTTTAGCCATATTAACCTGAGGGATTTTGGTTACGGACCTAGGAGCACGGTAGATGATACACCTTATGGCGGCGGCGATGGTATGTTACTGATGATCGAGCCGATGGTTAAGGCCATAGAGCAGGCAAAGGCTAATGATCCTAGGGCGATAGTTATCTTACCAACTCCAGCAGGCAAGACGTTTTTGCAATCAACGGCAAAAAAGTTAGCCGCAGATAATCAAGGTCTTATTATTTTATGTCCCAGATATGAGGGCTACGACGAGCGGGTTCTTAAGTGGGTAGATATGCCTATTTCTATCGGCAACTACGTTCTGACAGGTGGCGAACTTCCAGCGATGGTAATTACCGATTCGGTAGTTAGGCTACTTCCTGGGGTGCTCGGCGGAGAATCAAGCGTCGACATTGAATCTTTCCAAGACGACGACAAGAGCATTGAGTTTCCGCAGTACACCAGGCCAGAAGAATTTAGAGGTCTAAAAGTACCAGAGGTACTATTAAGTGGTCATCACCAAGAAATTGCCAAGTGGCGCCAAGAAAACACTAAAAAAGAGCTATAATAGAAACTATAAGAATTAACAGAAGGAGGCAAGTAAATGAGGTTAAGTTTTATAAAGCCAGTTTACGCACATTGTGATCTTCCTTGCGGAGTTTACGACCCAGCGCAGGCTAAGATCGAGGCGCAGAGTCTAAAGGCGGTTCTCGAAAAATATGATGGGCTTGATGAGCACGGTAAAGTCAGAGCAACAATCATTAAAGAAGAGAGAGCCGAGCTGGTTAAACATCATTTAATGGTGCTTTGGGCCGACTACTTTAAGCCAGTGCATCTGGAGAAGTACCCTGATCTTCATGAAAAGTTTTGGTTAGCCATAAAGCAGGCCAGTGAGGTTAAGCAGCACCTTGATGTTGGTGCAGCAGATAAATTGCTAGAACAGATTGATGAAATCAGCAAAATCTTCTGGGCAACTAAAAAAGCTTAAGCACCCGCTACTACTCCGAAGAGTTAACGGCAATAGTATGTTGCCTAACCTTAGTCCTGGCAAGATTGTTGTTGCTTCTTCATTTTCTAAAATCAGAGTAGGCAGAGCGGTAATATTTAGCGACCAAGGCAAGGATAAGATAAAACGAGTAGCCAAGCTTGAAGACGACAAAGTCTATCTACTGGGAGATAATCCAAAAGAGAGTACTGATAGCCGTCAGATAGGCTGGCTGCCAAGCAATAGAGTTTTGGCCTCTGTCATCTGGCCATCGATATAACCACTTTATGCACATCTTATCCGACCTCCAAGCCGCTATCGCTTGCGTTATATCTGGGTGTTTTATAGACTAATAAATACCACTGTGAGGTGGTTGGCAAGAGATCCCTCAAAAGATCTCAAAACCATTTGAGCAGTTAAATAAGGTTAGCAATAACTTTAGCGACCGTTCAACGGGAGAGCTCTTTATCTTTATTGATAAGGAGTTTTTTTCGTTTTAAATTATATCATTCTTAGGTCAAAGCCTCAGGCTTCTATACGATTAAACCTTCGCGTCCCATATATTGCGCAAACAGCCAGCGTTACTAACAGAACCAGCATATCTCGATAGATACCAAAGGTTGAATGACCTATAAGTACCCAGCGCATGGCATCGACTCCATAAGATATCGGGTTTATTTCAGAAATATACTTAAGCCAGGTAGGAACATTATTAAGCGGGTATAAAGCACCACTCAAGAAGTACAGCGGAAAGACCAAAAACTGGTTAATTGCCTGGAAGCCTTGCATATCCTGAACAAACGAGCCAAAAGCCGAACTAAAGCAAGCGATGGCGATAGCCATAATTGCCATAATGCCGATGGCCACCGGTATAAGTGCATAGTTATATACCCGAAACCCAAGAGCGAAAGAAATTAGCAGAACTAAGGTCCCTTGAATTGTGGCCGTAGTCGCACCCCCCAGCGCTCCGCCAATCATGATTTTGAACCTAGATACCGGTGCGACCATAGTCTCTTTCAAAAAACCAAATTGTCGATCAAAAATAATCATCGCACCAAAGAACATGGCCGAGAATAAGACAGTTTGAACCATAATGCCAGGGACCAAGAACTCAAGATAGTTACCTTGACCGGCGTGCTTAAAAGCCGCTCCAAGACCAAAGCCAAGAGCGAGCAGAAACAAAAGTGGCTGACCAACAGAACCTACGATTCTAGATTTACTTCTGATGTAGCGTTTAAGTTGTCTTAGCCATAAGAAATAAATAACTTTCATCGCATTGCCTTTGCCCTATTTCGCTCAGCCCAGGCGTTTTGTGGACCAGCATTATTGTCTCTAGTACCGACACCAGTTAGTTTAAGGTAGGCTTGTTCTAGCGTCTTAGTCTTAGTCTGATTCATTAAATCTTTTGCCGTCCCAGTAGCTATAATCTTACACTGATCTATAAAAGCGATCCGGCTTGCATTAATCTCAGCTTCTTCCAGATAGTGGGTAGTAAAGAAAATGGTCATATTTTGTTCACGACTAAGCTTTTGAACATAGTCCCAGAGCAGATTACGTGTTTGGGCATCAAGACCTAAAGTAGGCTCATCGAGAAAAAGTAGTTTTGGGTGGTGAAGCAGGCCCCTAGCAATTTCTAGCCTTCTTTTCATTCCACCTGAGTAAGTTTTAACGAATGAATCCTTGCGATCCCACAGATCAACTAGTTCAAGCAGGTCTTTAATTCTAGACTCAAGCTGTGACTTTGGAATGCTATATAAAACTGCGTGGAGCTGCATATTTTCGTAGGCCGTCATCTCAACGTCAACACTGGGGTCTTGGAAGACTATTCCGAAGCTTTTACGGGCAGCGGCTTGATCTTTAACTACATTGTGGCCATTAAGCTCTAAAGTGCCACTAGTTGGCCTTAAAAGCGTAGTCAGCATCTTTATAGTAGTACTCTTACCGGCACCATTAGGCCCAAGTAGAGCAAAGCGCTCTCCGGGCTCAATTTCGAAGCTAATGTCATCGACAGCTGTAAAGTTACCAAATTTTTTAACTAGATGCTTAACTTTAATCATATTATCTCACTAGACCTCAGCGATTCTAAGTTCGTTGTCAGGGCCATTCTTAGTAGTTGTTTTGAGTGGAGTTTCTCTGAGCATTAAGGCTAAAACGAAAGCAACTATAGCAAACGGAATGGCCGCTAAAAATACATCACGGAAGGAGCGGCTAAAAGCGATCAGGACTTGTTCTCTTATGGCGGCAGATATTTGTACCGATATCCCAGCCGAACTTATGCTGCTCACCTTGTGGGCAATATCGGCTGGAAGCTGTTGTTTTAGGTGGTAGGCTAGCCTATTAACCAGGATTACCCCGAAAACGGCGGTACCTATAGAGCTACCATAGCTTCTAAAGAAAGTTACCAGCCCTGTAGCAGTGCCAAGTTGTTGTCTATCGACTGAGTTTTGGACGGCCAACGTCATAACTTGCATGAATGAGCCAATGCCTAGACCCAAAATTACCATCCAGGTAGTTAGCGCCAAGTGAGAAGTACTAACGGTTATATGGCTGAACAGGAACAAGCCAAGGATGACTATGATGGTGCCAAAAATTGGGAACACCTTATATTTACCAGTTCGGGTAATTAAACGTCCTGAGGTTATCATCGAAATCAGCATGCCACCAACCAGTGGCAATAGATATAGCCCGCTGGCTGTCGGTGATTCGCCTCGAACAACTTGTTGGTATTCAGGCAGGAAGATGATCGCTCCCAGTAGTAGTAAGCCGGTAATTAATGATAGGGCGCAGGAAACGGCAAATACCGAGTTCTTGAATAAGCCAAGAGGGATAATTGGTTCCTTGGCACGTTTTCCTTCCCAGTAGAGTAGGCATGCCGTAAAGACGGCGGAAGTAATAAACAGCCCAATAGTTTGTATAGATCCCCAGGCATAGGTTGTGCCGCCCCAGGTTAAAGCTAACAGAAAGCTAACCATTGCCGTACTCATTAAAACAGCGCCCGTATAATCGAGGCTGTGTTTTTGAATAACTTTAGGCAAATGTAGGCGAGCGGCTATCGCCAAGAAAGCGAGTAACCCTAATGGAATGTTTATATAAAATATCCAGCGCCAACTGAGATGCTCTGTGAACAGACCACCTAGGAGTGGCCCGGCAATGCTGGCTAGGGCAAAGACGGCGCCAAAGTATCCCTGGTACTTGCCTCTTTGTCTTGGCGGGATAATGTCACCAACGGTAGCAAGAGCTAAGCTAATAAGGCCTCCACCACCTAGCCCTTGGATAGCTCTAAATATGACCAATTGATTCATATTCTGACTGATACCACAGAGAGCTGAACCGAAAAGGAAAAGGATAATTGCGAACTGAAATACTTTCTTTCGGCCGATTTGGTCGCTAACCTTGCCGTATATTGGCGTTACCACTGCACTGGTAAGTAGATATGCAGTAGCTACCCAAGATAGTTTATTTAAGCCGTGTAGGTCACGGGCAATACTAGGTAGAGCAGTCGAGACAATTGTTTGGTCGAGTGCTGCGAGTAGCATCGCCAGCATTAGGGCTACAATAATGACCATAATCTCTGAATGAGATCTCTCTACATGCTCGATTTGGTTATTATGCTCTGACATTTATTTCCAATCGTTTAGTTTGTTATGGTTTAAGCGAATCTACGTACTTTTCAAAAAGATCGATAAACTTAGACCGGTCTTCTATAGTCCATTGTTTTAGGGCCTTTTCAGATAGTTTTCTTCGGGCTAGTCTAATCTGTCTATTTATATTCCGACCTTTATCGGTAACTTCTAGATATACAGAACGACGGTCGTCGGTAGATTTACTTCGTCTCACCAATCCTTGTTTTTCAAGTTGTTGAGTTTTTCGGGTAACAGTAGGTGCCTCGACTCCAAGTTTCTCAGCTAAATCATTTAAGGTAAACCTTGCTCCCTTGTTACACAAGATATGTACAATCCCGGAACTAGGACGGTCTAGAATAACGCCAGCAGTGGCCGTAATTTCAGCCCAATTAGCCGGACGCTTTAAGTGCTGAAACAGGGAAATTAGTGCTTCGTCGAGACGATCGACGTCAGTTTTTAAACTAGACATATAGCTATAGTATATATATTTACTTAAGGTAAGTAAATAGTATTATTGGCTTAAGACACTTTGTACGAGAGGACTATTGGCGATATTGGGGTCATTAATGTTGGCGTTGCTTTGAAGTGGAGAAGTTGAAACTTGGCCACTAACCTTTGACGAGGAGTTTGGCTGAAGGCTATTAGACTGCCCTGTATTGTCGTTAGATTGTAGGGTTGATGGCGCTGTCGAGGGTCCAACTTCCGATTCGATAGTGGTATTAATTGTCTGACCATCAGCCGAAGATCTAACAATTATGGTTCTAACTAATTTGTCAGTTTGGGCATTTGAGTTATAGATAACTAAGCTTTGGATGTTCGAGTTATTAAGATGATTAACACCTAGAACTACAAAAATCAGACTAATAGTTAATATGACGCCCAAAGCCACAAGCTTGTTTGTCGGATTATTAAGATAGTTAGTACTTGGTGAAGCTTTTGCCATTATTTACCCCTACTTAGATTAGTTCTTTATTAGCTTATAGTTATTTAATTATATCATCGATATCTTTACCGACTAGACGGCCTCAAGTCGATAGCCAAAACCATGAATCGTTGTTATTAGCGGTATATCGTATGGGCTATCAATTTTATCTCTCAAGTGTTTTATATGTACAGCTATAGCGTTCGACCATGGCTGATTTAAGTTTTTCCAAGCATGGGTAGCTAGTGTATGTTGGCTAACAGTATGCCCAACATTTATTACTAGACATTCTAATATGTCATATTCTTTTGGTCGCAAGCGAATTGTTCTCCCACCATCCCTGGAGACGGTTCGGCTTACTCTATCAAGTAGCAAATTGGATGTTTTTAAGTTGTTGGCCGCAGTCATATACGAAAAAACTCTCCGCTCATTGACTGCTAATCTCGCTTTTAGCTCTCCGAGACTAAATGGCTTTAATATATAGTCGTCAGCACCAGCATTAAATAAATCTAGTTTTGTCTTTAGAGATGGATTGTCGCCTAAAACTAAAATCGGCGCCTTGACGCCGATTTGCTTAATTCTGCTAATAAGCTGAACCCCGGTGATGTCCGGTAGGTTGTTGTCGAGCAGAATAATATCCGGGAGTGACTCGATTATATATTTTAGGCCTATCTCCCCGTTACTTGCGGTAAATAATTCATAGTTTATTGATAATGCTACGGCTAACGTCTGAGTAACTGCGCTGTCAGCCTCGATTAAAACTAGCCTCATCTCACCCATGATTAGTCCTAAAATTAATAATGACTATAAGCTAAATAAAGCATATATTACAAAATAAGTCAACAATATTGAATAAAAAGTTAATTTATTTCTCTGTGTTTTAGAGAATAGAAAATACGAATCGATATAGCCATAGATAATATTGCTAGTGGTATCTCAATAAACGCGGCTTCTAGCACAGCCGCACTTTGATCGATCCCCGGTCTAGAAGTCAGGACATCAAACCAGACGTCGACTAATAAAACCGTAGACAACATCGCACATGTGATTGCTATCCAAGAAGACTTCTTGGCAGCAAAAAATGCAGTTAGAGCAAACAATATACAGGTCAGTACATCAAATCCTGTCCAGGCAATGTCCCAGTGGGTAGACACATATTTACGCGGTAACTTCTCGCCAAGAAAGATAGTCCATGGGATCAAAAAACCACAAGCAGTCCCGTAAACAATTATTAACCACCCCGGAAAAATGTGGTTGATACGAACTTTAGGCGGTGGTCGTTTTTTACTTGGCATATTTTGGCTAATGCTTAATAACTACATTATAGCCCAAAGCATAGAAGAAAGAATAACAGATAAAAAATTGCAAATTATGATATAATTGCAACAAATTTGCATTAATTAACTATCAGCTATAAATTTATATCCATGAAAAGAACAATAATATTAGTTTCGGCAACGATTGTTATTTTAGTAATAATCGGCATCTTGTATATAAAACCACTAAACCAAACCAACACCAGTAATAAGATACAGGTAGTAGCAGCTGAGAACTTCTGGGGCAGTCTAGCTAGTCAAATAGGCGGTAACAAAGCTAATGTCTTAAGTATTGTTAGCGACCCTAACGCCGACCCGCACGAGTACGAGAGCAACACTACTGATGCTCGCGCGGTTTCTTCTGCCAGTCTAGTTATTATTAATGGTGCTGGGTATGATTCATGGGCCAGTAAACTACTAAATGCATCACCAAATAGTAATCGAAGAACATTGGATGTTCAAACCTTCCTCGACCAGTCGAATACAGCAAACCCTCACTTTTGGTATAACCCAGATTATGTTAGCCGGGTTAGTGCACAAATTGCCGAAAATTACTGCCAGGTAGATGCTAAGAACTGTCAGTACTATCAAGCAAATTACCGCACTCTGAACGCCAGCCTACAGGGCTATCAAAATGAAATTAAACAAATTGCCGCAAAATATAGTGGGGTTAAGGTGGCGGCCACGGAGGATATATTCGTCTACCTGGCAAAGCCAGCTGGACTGGACTTAATATCTCCAGCTAGTTTTATTCAAGCAGTTGCTGAGGGCAATGATCCGCCAGCTGGCAGTATTGCTACATTCGAACAACAACTTAAAAGTGGTCAAGTAAAGCTGCTTATATATAATGAGCAGACCAATACTCCACTTACAACCTCAATAAGGCAAATTGCTGCTGCTCAGCGTATTCCGATTGTCGGGATAACCGAGACCATACAGCCAGTTAACTCAACTTTTCAAAGTTGGATGAGCAAAGAAATTAGTAACATATCTACGGCGCTACAAAAACAATGACCCAAAAAGACGACGATCTAATAATTAAATCCAAGAAGCTAGCAGCTGGTTATGGCAAAAAAGTAATCTGGAAGAATGCTACTTTCAGTGTAAGACAAGGAGAGTTTGTAGCAATTATTGGGCCAAACGGTGCCGGAAAGTCGACTTTATTTAGATTGCTTCTTGGCTTGCAGCAACCCCTCTCAGGAAGTCTCACTGTTAAAGACCAAGAGCCGAAGAAGGCAAGTAGGACTATCGGCTATGTGCCTCAAAGACGGGCCATTAGTAGTCAAACTACTTTGGCAGCCAGGGAATTAGTAAAACTCGGCTTCAACGGTAATAAGCTAGGTTTTAATTTATCTAAGAAGGCCATAAACCAAAGAGTAGATGAAGTACTAGGCCTAGTTGATGCAAAAAAATTAGCAGAAAAATCCCTAGGCCAACTATCTGGCGGTGAACTCCAACGAATCTTCCTAGCTCAGGCATTAATTGGCTCGCCAGACATTTTGCTACTTGATGAGCCATTATCTAACCTTGATTTAAGACGCGAAAACGAACTTGTCATGCTAGTAAAAAAATTAGCCACCCAGCATAACATCACAGTCCTATTGATCGCCCACGATCTCAACCCACTGATGCCGGTCATCGATAGTGTAATATACGTTGCCAATGGCCAAGTTGTTAGCGGTGAAACAGACAAAGTGTTGACAAGCGAGATGCTGTCTAAGCTATATAAATCTCGAATTGAAGTGCTAAAAGACTCCTCCGGCAGATTAGTAATAGTTGGCAGTCATGGAGTTGAGCACCATGTTTAATAATTTTGCAGTCTTTAGCTATAACTTAGCATCTGACTTAAGCAACATCTGGCAGTACTCATTTATGCGTAATGCAATTATTGCTGGCTCGATTATTGCCATTGTTGCCGGAATTGTTGGCTATTTTGTGGTTATTAGGAAGCTATCTTTCGCTGCTCATGCCCTGTCTCATGCCGGTTTTGCTGGTGCAGCCGGCGCAGTGTTAATCGGTCTAAATCCACTAACTGGGCTGCTAGCCTTCACAATTTCTGGCGGTATGGCTATGGGGATACTCGGTAAGAAGGTGGTTAACCGAGATGTTCAGATTGGCACTGTTTTGGCCTTTATGCTCGGCCTAGGCGTCCTGTTCATCAGTCTATATAAAGGCTATGCAACCGAGGCCTATAGCCTGTTATTTGGAGAAATACTGGGGATAAGTAAAGCAGACGTTGTTATCAGTCTAATAGCTGGCGGTATAGTGATCGCGATCCTACTAACTGTTTTTCGACCTCTGTTATTCTCGTCGTTTGATGAAGACGTAGCCGAAGCCAAAGGCGTTAATATTTTAGCTTACGGTCTACTGTTTATGTTTTTACTGGCGGTTACTACCTCAATCGCCGTTCAGGTTGTCGGCGTGCTACTTATCTTTGCACTGCTTGTCACCCCGGCGGCCATTGCTGAACTAATAACAAAGACACCTCGACAAGCTATACTGGTATCAGTTACGGTATCGTTATCGGCAACATTAATTGGTCTATTCGTAGCCTTTTATCAGCCATATCCAGTCAGTTTCTTCATTATATCGATTGTCTTTATTGAATATATAATCGCCAGAATAGTTAGCCGCAAAAAGTTAACCTAAAAAGATAGCTGCCTTAACGTATGTATTCTTATTGATTTATGTTGTATAATAGCCCTACGTTTATACGAAAACAAAAAGAGAAGAAAGCTAAATGAATCTGCGCCAACCTAGATCTCGTAGTAGGCAGGCTTATGCTCAGCCTCCAAAAACCAAAAGTCTCCGCCGGCTAAAAATAGTAGCGGCGCTGGTTATTATTGGAATTGCGATTTCTGTAAGCTTAATTCTAAATGGGACTTCACATGCCAACACCAATGGCTCACCACTAAAATCTGGCTGGAGTGGCTTCTGTCTAGACGATTACCGTGACAAAACTAATGTAGCCGGTAATCAGGTAGATATTTGGTCCTGCAATAATAGCCCAGCACAGGATTGGGATCTGTCAATGACCCATATTAAACATCAAGATAATGATTGTTTGAATGTAGTTAATGTCTCAAAAATTGACATTTCAGCGTGCAGCGATGATCCTTCCCAGGTCTGGCTACGAGACGGATCAGGCTATATCAATCCCAATACAGGACTATGTTTAACAGCGCCAGCATCAGGCCAAGGCCAATTACTTCAACTTGGTTCATGCACCCAGCTATCAAGCCCAGCTCAAAACTGGCAACCGACGATTAACTATCAGACATATAGCTGCCCATCCGACCAGGCACAGGCAGTGGCCTGCAATGCCGTTAAAGAGTGGGTTAGCTGGCAAGCTAACCCAAATTCCCATCTTAGCTTGCTTAACCGCTATACCGGTAACGCCTCTTATGAAGAGTGGTGTGCTGATTTTGTAAGTTACATCTTTAAAGAATCCGGCCATCCATTCACTAGCGGCAACTATAACGGTTGGGATGAGAATGACGCCAATCAGTTACGAAGCATGGGCTTTACCTATCATTCGGCCAGCGGCTATACCCCCAAAATTGGTGACGTCGGTTACTTTAACTATAACGACGGTCATGTTGAGATCGTTATTGTTGGCGGTAAACATCCTACGTTTGTTTATGGCAACTCTGCGACCATAGATCCAACAACGGGCAACGGTGATATGGCGACAAATACCGTCCTATCACTGCCTAAACTAGGTCAGATTCAGTATTATCTAAGCCCAACCAGCTCTACCTAAAAGAGGTACTTTAGATTTGTGTGATTTATCATAACTACAAAATGAGTTATTAAGAATAAAATATTGTTAGATAGCAGGAGGGGCAGCATTTAAGGGAGATAATGTATGTCGGTAGCCGTTACGCTTTTATTGATCTGTTTTATTGGCCTATTGTCATACTTATTACTAAGACTTTTAAGGGCCAGAAAAGTAGGGGCTACAGATTATGAGTATTTAAGTCTGCTTCCCGAAAACAATGCTAGCTTTGACCTAAGAATGTCAAGAGCAATAATTACTAAGATTGCTGACGCAATAACTCCAAGTTCACCAATAATCAAATTCTTAAACATCTGCCCAAGGTTATCGCTACGTATTGACGCTAGTAAGCAAGATGGCGCTAGGTTAACCTTGGTAGTAGCAAAAAAGTATTCTCGTTTAGCATCAGACATTATTCTTAGTTCAACACATAAAATCCAGGTTCAGAAGCTAGCGCCAAGCGATCTAGATAGCGAGGGGCCAAAAATAGAAAGTCATTTAAGGCTACAAAGCCATTATTCATTGCCTTATATTTCTGAATATACTAAAGAAGACAACGACCGGCTTGAATCAGTTATTGGCTCAATCGATAGCTTAACTAGCGACGACAGCTTCTGTCTTGAACTATCTGTAACAAAATCTAGTCCAAACAACTCCTTAAGACTAAAAAACAGACTCCTTAGTGGAGAGACGCCCGTCTTATTCCCTAGCAATACGTCAGGTCGCTTTTTATCGGCCTTATGGACATTGGTAAGTTTTGTGGTCAGTATCCTAAGGACGCTACTATATTTAATTGAGCTGGCGACGCTAGGGTCAGCCAAAGTCATTAAAACTGAGCGAAAACCACCAATCTTGGTCACTAAAGAAAAAGTCGTGCAGCAGCTAGATAAGTTATATGACGAGCTATTTAAGTCGACCATAACTTTGACCGTATCCAGTTCTGATCAGATTCGCTTAAAGCAACTGAACAACCAATTCATTTCGGCGGTTACCTCAGCTGGTAAAAGTATGTACCAAGGGCTAATTAAGGCTCGTCACCCAGCAGCGACATTATTATCAGCAACTGAGCTTGCAAACTTCTTCCATTTGCCTGAAGATGATCAGCTTAGGCATCTTTATTCTAAGTCTAGCTATAAACAGTTACCGCCGCCAAATGCTAGCATAAAGAAAACGAACCAAGACATACTGCTAGGGACCAATAGCTATAAAGGACTGCTTAGCAATATTTATCTGACTTCTGAAGATCGGCAGAAACATCTTTTAATAACTGGAACAACTGGTAGCGGAAAGTCTAGCTTAATGGCCAATAATATCCTGAAAGATATTAGGCTTGGAAGAGGAGTTAGCGTAATTGACCCACACGGTGACCTGGCTGATGAGTTAATGGCTAACATCCCAGAGTCTAGGGCTAAAGACGTTATCTATTTTAATCCGATTGATCTGAGGCATCCCATTGGACTTAACCCTCTAGAAATTAAGAGCGATAAAGATAGCCTGCAGTACAGAATAGAAGCCGAACAGTTAACTGAGAGCTTGATAAGCCTATTTAGAAAAGTTTTTTCTGAGGGAGATAGCGGTGGCCATCGAATCGAATATCTGCTTAGAAACACTATTCATACCGCACTTAACGTCAACAACTGCACTATCTTTACTATCTACCGGATATTAAACGATAGTGATTTTAGACAGAAGGTTATAGCTAACTTAACTGACCAAAATTTAAAGAACTTTTGGCAGCAAGAAATAGGCAAGACTGGTGATTATCAGAGAATTAAAATGTCGGCTGGGGTAACTTCTAAACTCGGTCGATTCTTATTCTCCGAACCAGTTAAGCGAGTTTTTGGGCAAGTCGATTCAACAATTGATTTTGAAAATATAATCAATTCCAAAAAGATATTGATCTGTAACTTTTCAAAAGGACTAATTGGTGAGGATGGGTCAAAATTATTTTCGACATCTGTTTTGACCATGCTCCAACTTGCAAGCCTGTCCTCAGCTAAAAAGGCATATAAGTACCGGGGTGATCACTATTTATATGTTGATGAGTTTCATAATTTTTCTACTGAATCATTTATCCAAATGTTGGCAGAATCTAGGAAGTACCGACTTTTCCTAACAATTAGTGAGCAGTCACTGTCTTCGCAGGACGAAAGAGAACTATCGCTGGTTCTTGCAAACATTGGAAACTTAATAAGTTTTCGGACATCTAGCCCCAAAGACGAAAATATTTTACTTAACTTTTATTCACCTCATCTAGAAAGAGGCGATTTACTTAATCTGCCACTACACTTCTTCTACATAAAAACCTCTAGAGCGCAGTCTGATCCTCCAACTAGCTGTAAAGGTATCGGACCGCTAATGGAAGAGTCTAGGCTAAAAGCCAAAGATATTATTGCCAGGTCTAGGAAAGGCTATGGTTTTAAGCCACTAAAAGCCTGAGACATAAAATAAAAAACTAGGCTTGGATTATTTTAATCTTTGCCTAGTTAGTTACTTAGTAAAGCGTGAAACTATTTGCTTGTACGAGATAGCTCTGCTATCTTAACTGTTCCGACAATAAGTGCCCAAACACCTAGAACCCAAACGAAAGCTACGCCGCTAGCTGGTTTTGCGAACATGATCAAAACGCCAGCAACAATAGCAACAACGCTTACAAAGTAAGCTAGAGCCTGAGACTTAGCCTCCATCGACTTGTCGTAGTAAGTTGTGATCAGACCAATTACTCCTTGAGCAGCCAATACGATACCGATTAATAGAACGAAAGTCGTAAATGTTACACTCGGATGCCTTAGGAAGTACACACCAATGGCTAGTTCAAAAAAGCCAAGTAGAATGTGTAAAAATCCAGCATCATTCTTGCCAAGTGCACTTATGCCGCTAACAATACTAACAATTCCACCTACGATTACGTAAGCTGCGAATAGATATAGTACTACCAGTAGTGTCTCGTGGGGCCAAAAGACCGCCGCTAGACCAAATAATATTGTTGCCACACCCCCTAGAACCAACGCAGATTGATTGCCGCCTTCGGCTTTGTTTGCAGTGCTCATAAGATACGCCTCCTTAGTTTATACTAGAATAATCTACCAAAACTTCTCCTATGTCAATCATCTAGGCTTAGCATACTAAAAACTTTGGTGCACCACATCCGGCAGAGAATTTCTTTCTTTTGTATTTAAAAATTTCTAAACAAGTGTAGAATAAAAATAGTTATAGATAACAAATAGGAAAACATATGTCTGCAACAGTGTTTGAACAGGATGCGTTCGTTCAAGACATTGTTCCTATTAACGAAGAAGTTACTGGTCAAATCTCAGCCCACACTGGCATGAGTCTACGAGAGATACCCAGGTCTTTAGGTAATTTATCTCTTGCGTATTTTCGTAATTTGCCACATATCCCAGCTATTACAAAAGAAATGTTTAGTGACAGAATTGAAAGCCCTGAATTTAATGCAGCCATCGGGCAACATCTTGAAGTCGGCTCTAGTGAAATAGACGGAATTAGTAGAAGAGCGTGGTTTATACCAGCCAGGAACGGCATTGCCGACAGGCCGGAAACTATAGTTATGCTACCAGGCTTGACTGTGCAACATCACACTGGACTAGGAAGAGAAAATTTATGGGAGTTCCATCAACAATTGCCTGATTTTAATCTTTTGGCTATAGGTAGTGAAGGGCTAGAATCCTCGATACCACCGCTTGAATGGTATAAAAAGACTACCTTTGAGGATCAGGCAAAAGGTCGCTTAGAATTTTTAGATAAGATAAAAGATACGTTCCCGAATATCTTTTTAGATGAGTATTATATAGTCGGCGAATCTATGGGTACCGTCATGGGATTCCTGATGGCTGCAAGTGCCGTAGATTATGATCAAAGAGTTAAAGAGATAATAGCCATAGCTCCGGCGGGAATAGAGGAAGCCGGACTATTTGAACTTGGACGTAAGTTTGCCTTACCGGAAGCTATAGATCTTATTGGTCGCATCAGTAGTACGCCGGTCAATAGAGTCGGATATTACCTAAGAACACTACTGGGTACAGCAAATATTAATCCTGCTGCGCTGCCAGCAATGGTAAAACATGTTCAATTGTTAAGCTCGAAACCGGCACCGCTTGAGGGTATTGGCGAGTGCTTACCGGATGATCTAGCGGTCAAGATAATTGCCGGTGACTGTGATTTTGTAGCTAATCCAAAAGCTTTCTATGCCAAACTGGGCAGAATGCACGGGAATAGCTCACTTCATGTTTATTCTGGCGAACACCACATGTCACTTACAAGATCTCACAAGATGGCCAAACGAGCAGCTGCAATAATGATGGAAGATCCACGAACAGGTTTAAGAGTTGAGGTCCACAAACCTGTAGGCCGAATCTTGAGGTAAGTGACTTAGATCGTTCATTTTTACACGTAAAAGTGCTAATCTGTCGGTAGGAAATTTAAAGGGAAGCACTAGATGAACGAAATAGATTTAGAATTCCGCTTAAGACAGCTCGGTGCAGTCACCTATAATATTAAACTGCCAGAAACAAAAGCTATACTAAAAGCTATTAAGGCCGGCGAGGAAATCAATGGCGTGATTTGGGGTAAATACTCACGTTCTATGCTATCGGAAACTCTAGCTGGCAGAGGAGCCCTAATAGTCACAAACAACAGAGTTATCCTGATAGATAAGAAGCCGATGTTTAGTAAAGTCGATGAAATTGCCTTTAGGGTTATTAGTGGCATCTCTTATTCAAAGGCTGGTGTTGCAGGTACGGTGGTCTTAAATACCCGGCTTGGCGACATTCATGTCCGAACATTGAACAAGAAATGTGTAGACAATTTCATTAAAGCAGTAGAAGCGATTTTGTCGGACAATGTTAACTATACACCTTAGCTCGACGCTCTAATGCTCGCTTATCTATCTCTGTTTTATTCCCAGATATAGTTCTGGGGTACAGTTTTTCGTTGTAAACAACATTTAAGACATTACAGTAGATCACAATTTGGGTCTCTAAGTATATCCAGAATGCTAGTCCAAGCAGTATTGCAAACACACCATACGTAGAGTTCAGTCGTTTTAGCTCATGGGCCAATATAACAGCGCCCAAAGTTTGAAGTATCTGTACGCCTATTGCTGCCCAGCCGGCACCAAGAATTAATTTACGGATATCTTTATTCCCCGGCGTTGCAAGTTTAAATACGTAGGTAAAGGTCATAAACAGTATAACCAAGCTTAGGCCAATGGATAAGACATGAAACAAGGGCGACTTGCCTAGAAGTAGGGCGTATTCGGATATTAATGATGCAAATATAAGGCCTAGGCCAGCGATAATTACAAGTACAAAGCTTCTGCTGATTCGTGGGAAAAATCCTGGGCGCTTTTTTAGCGGCACGTCCCAAATTAGACTCTGAGCGTATTGAAAAGCATTAGCTCCAGCCATGGCACCATAGAAGATTATTAATAGACTAACAACAAGGGTGATGCCGGCTTTATTGGGGCTATGAATTGATTTTTGTATTTCCTGACCGATCACCGGTATATAGTGATCAAGACTAGAAACTAATTTAGCTTGTGCAGTTGGGTTATTCTTTAGAATCAATTGACTGATGCTGGTAAAAACCAACATCAAAGGGAAGATCGATAACAAACTAAAATAGGCGATCAAGGCGCTCAGATTTCCACCATTATCTTCACCGTATTTTTTGACTACAGCAAATAGTAAGCTAGCTAGCTTATATTTTGACTGTAATTTATCTAATCTCGACTCTAGCCATTTAAGGATATTATTCATTTCCTTTTAGTATACGTATAGATGCCTAAAATGGTAGTCTATATATTATGAAAATCGGTAACAGCTATATAGGCGTAACGATGTGTTTTGTGGTCCATGATGGTCAAAAAAATCTTTTACTCCAAAAAAGAAGTAAAAACTGTCGTGATGAGCAAGGCCGCTGGGACATTGGCGGTGGCGCACTGGAGTTTGGAGAATCATGGGAAGCGGCTGTTCGTCGAGAAATAAGCGAAGAGCTAGACGCTAAAATAATCAAACTAGACTTTTTAAAAGCTTTTAATGCACTGAGGAATGAGAACAACCTACCAAGCCACTGGGTTGCACTGGTATATGCCGTTCAAGTAGAACCTAAATCAGTAAAGATAAATGAACCAGACAAGATCGATGAAATAGGCTGGTTCCGCTTAAACAAGCTACCAAAGCCACTCCATTCTATGATCGGCCATGCCCTAGAAACTGCCGAGCAGTCTGGCTACCTATGAAGTCTATTTCTCGATGAAAGTAAGGGCGTAACCACGTTTACCAGCACGGCCTGTTCGGCCAATACGGTGGACGTAGTCATTATATGACTTTGGAGTCGAGTAGTTAATGACGTGGCTGATATCGCTAACATCAATACCTCGAGCAGCAACATCAGTTGCTACAAGAATACTAATCTCACTAGCCTTGAACTTGTTTAGCGCCCTTTGACGATGTCCCTGTGACTTACCACCATGAATAGCATCGGCTTTAAAGCCACGAAGAACTAATTCGTTACTTAGTTTCTCAACACTACGTTGGGTGTCATCGAAAACTAAGACCTTGGAAACCTCGTTACTATTTAGAAGATCATGTAGTTTATCTACTTTTTGATTCCTAGAGTCATACATGACAATGTTCTGTTCAACAGTATCAGTTGTGTTACCAGTTTTAACGGAAATGGTGATTGGATCTTTAGAAAAGTCACGAATTAGATCGTTAACCTTATTGTCGATAGTTGCTGTAAAGAAGAAGCTTTGTCTCTGAACGGGCATTAAACCTAGAATTGTTCGCATGTCACCAACAAAGCCCATGTCTAACATCTGGTCAACTTCATCAAGTACAACGATGTTGAAATTGGCAATATCGAGAGTCTTGCGCTCAATATGGTCTTTGATTCGGCCAGGAGTGCCAATAACGACACGAGGCTTCTGACGTAAATCTCGTAGCTGATAACCCATTGAAGAGCCACCGATTAGAATTGCATCACGAATACCGCAGTTCTTAGCAAGCAATCTAAGTTCAGCTGAAATCTGATTTGCTAACTCTCTAGTTGGAGCAATGATTAAAGCCTTTGAATGCTGGCTAGTGATTAGTTTGTTAAGTAGTGGAATAGCAAAAGCTATTGTTTTACCAGTGCCAGTGTTGGCAACGCCAATAATGTCTTTGCCTTCTAGGCCGACTGGAATAGCTTGATCCTGAATAGGAGAGGGAGTAACAAAGCCTTTAGCTTCGATATTTGCTTTAAGCATTGGCTTGATTTCAAAATCAGCAAAGCTGTGTGTTGCTACATAAGGAGCAATATCTACTTCCTTAGCGGCGCTAATGAATCGAGACGGGTTGATATTTTCTTTCTTTGGTCCACCACGGTTTCTTTGAGGTGACGGGCTAGAATGATATGAATTTCTTTGATATGACGAATTACTTCGTCGACTACTATAATAGTTATTAGACAATTTAATGAGTCCTTTTCTTTGTTATTAGTTATTACTTAATCGATTGTCATTAAATGATTCGAGTAAATAAGTAACCAAAAACTAGATTCATTAAAACAATACTTTAACTTTAGCATAATTACTAAAATATGGCAAGGGATTATGCTATTGGCTTTAGCCTAAAAGCTAAACTTCTCATGCGGCATCGCCATTATTGGCCTCATCGGTCACAATCTTAATAGCTAGAGTAACAACATCGTTTCGTTTATCAGTATAATCAGCATAGTCCAAAATCAGCTTCAACACGCCTACCTCGCCAACCACCAATCCCGGGATTGCAATTTCAGGCTGCATATATGCACAACCTGCTACAAACACTCCGAGAGAAACAGCGGTCACTTTAAGCCAAAAACCATATTCTGGATACTTTTCTAATTCACTCATTACTTTATTCTTGCAATAAATATGGTAACTTTGCAAGCGTTAGTGTTTAGATACCCAATGCCTGTAATTTGGCTTGGTCGGCATATAGGCCAGCTATATAGTAAGTGGCAAACGGGATATCATGTGTACGATTGAGCCCAATTGCTTGCTTAAACTGGGGTTTTCGGCTATAAATACATGGATAATAAATCTTCTAGAGTCTCTATAATATATAGACTAGGACTGAAACGATAAAGGACAATAAGTTAACCAATGACTAAGAAAACTGACGCAATTAACTACTACGATGACGAAGGATTTAACTACGAAGATTATTGGACCAATAGAGACTATGAGCATCTAGCTGAAGTCACAGCTATCAATAAACTACTAAAAGGCCGACACTTTAGGTTGGCGCTAGATTACGGCGGTGGTTACGGCCGACTATCTGAGCCAGTATTAAAAGTAACAGACAAACTAATTGTTTCAGACCCTTCAACCCAGCAGCTCGATATGGCGAAAGCCAAGCATAAAAGCCAGAAAAATGTCGACTATATGCTGCTTACAGAAGAAGGAAAAATCCCGCTTAAAGACAAAGAGCTTGATCTACTACTTATGATCAGAGTGTCGCATCACTTGCCTCAGATTGATCCGACATTTAAGGAAATTAACCGAGTTCTAGAGAAGGGCGGACTGGCAGTCATTGAAATTGCTAACCAAGCCCATATTCGAAATAGAGCTAAGAGCTATATTAGCCTAAAAGGTCTTTCCAAAGATCCAGTACCAGTAGGTAGTGTGGCAAACGGTATAAAGGATACAACCCCATTTGTTAATCACAACCCTAAGACCATTAGAACTCAGCTTAAAGACAACAACTTTAAAATTCTTAAAGTATTATCGGTGTCTAACTTAAGGAGTGGTTCAGTCAAGAAGCTTATTGGCGTAAACTCAATGATTAAGGTTGAAGATAAGCTTCAAGCACCACTAAGCCCACTTCTTTTTGGCCCAAGCATCTTTTTCTTAGTCCAGAAACTTGAAGATAAATAAATCCTATATATTTAAGCAATCTTTTAATGCTTCAGAAGCTAGCCTACTTGCCCTAACTAATGCGTAGCCTTTTAAGATACTCTCATTGACTGCTTGTCTGGATATAGGAGGTTCTTGCATATCCGCAATCTCTTGAGGCGACAGCCCCATTAAGTGATGAAGCTTAAAGAATTCCAGTGTTCTTGGCCGGATAAAGCTGACATGCTCAGCGATCAGCCCTAGGAACTTATCAAACCTCTCTTCAGGTGATAGCTTGGCAGCCTCGACATCGACTGGGTGCTGGTCGGGGGAGTCTTCATGGACTAATGATTCGGGAGTTACTTTATCATCAAAGTCTAAGTCTACACGCTCTAGAAAACCTGGATGATCATTGAGCGCGGTTATTTTATCCGACCAACCACCCTCTAAAGAATTTATGAAAGCATTTTGGGTTGTTCTGTGTAATTCATCACCGACGCCTTTTATCCCTGTACCACCTTTAAGCCCACTACGGTGAGCATCAGCTCCAACTGCTGTTATTCGCCAAAGTATAGATCTTGGTATGATGGCAAAGACTGACGCAGGCCATTTACTGCCTTTAGAGCTATCGTAGTTTCGGACTGCCCTAATTGTGGCGAGACGGGCTTCCTGTGTAAGGTCATCAACATCGACTTCAGCCTCCCGACAATAGCTGAGGATACCTCTAGTGGTGGCTCTGGCTCGGGATATGCTTCTAGCCGTATTTGTTCCAGTCCAGCCTCGTTTTGCAAGACAATAGTCAACAAACTTAAGGACCCCCTCCATAAGTAGTTGCTCCTCTTCTGACATTATGGTCTCGAGCTTCTCCTCGTTCGACATACCAGCATAGGTATTTCCTATAACGTCAGCGTAGGCAGCAGAAGCTTCTCTTGATAATAGGCGGTAATCATCATATAGATAGCGGTCGTATGGTACACTAGGCAAATTATTTTCAGACATAACAAATACGATATCACTTAAGAGCTCAAAATGCTAGGATATGTTATAAATAGTTTAAACATTAACATATTGACATAAATAGATTAGCTACTAAAATGTTTAGTAGCTAATATGAATAGAAAAGAACTTCTCACTCAACTCGAGCAAGCAGTAATTAAGCTTGGACGTAAAATGCATGAAAAGTCATCTGGGATATTTGATATATCTCCAGCGCAGAAACATGTCCTAATGGTACTTGGTGATGGCGGTCCGACAACCATTAAGCAATTGTCAGAAAAGTTATCTGTAACTTCAGGTGCTACTACTCAGCATATTGATGCACTAGAAAAGCTAGGATTTGTCAGCCGAATTGTTAATATAGACAATAGACGTGAAGTAGTGGTAAGTATAACGCCTCACGGATGGGAAGAGTTTAAGGCAATGAGTAAGAAAAAAAGCGAAACGCTTAGTATACTTTTTGAATGCCTTGATGATGATGAGCTTAATAGTATGGTTAGTTTAATAGAAAAGGTAGCGACAAATAACGAAGGGGCAGTCTGACAATGGAAAGATTTAGTAAATTTATCGTAAAAAATAGATGGTGGGTAATAGTGATTTGGCTTCTTGCCGCAGTGCTCATCGTTTCACTTTCGCCTAGTCTTAGTAGTGTCGAGAGTAATGACCAGAGTAGTTTCTTGCCAAAAGGCTATGAATCAGTTGAAGCGATTAAAATAGCTCAAAAGTTTTCGCCAAGCAGCCAAGATGCAACCGACATTATAGTTCTAAAAAACACGGACTCGACACCACTTACCACTACTCAAATAGAGACCATAACCAATAAACTGCATGATTTGAACACCCAACATTTAAGCCACGTATTAGCATTTACCATTGACCCTTCTCAAATATCGCCTAACCACAAAGTTCTACTTGCCCAGGTTACATATACTGGTCAAGCACAAAATACTGACACAATTAACGCCGTTAAAACTGTTAGAGACAAATTGAACAGCGAATTACAAGGGACTAACATATCGGCTAACGTTACTGGCGGCGAAGCAATTAGCTATGACACTTCAGGTCAATCCACCCGGGCTCTCAAGATCGTTAGTATAGGAACAATACTACTCGTTTTAATCTTGCCTGCGTTTATATTCCGTAGTCCTTTTGCAGGTCTGCTACCTATAATTTCAGTCGGCATAGTAGATTTTATTGCTAGCTCATTGATTGCCGATGCAGCCAAGCTGTTTAACTTCCATGTGAGCCAGCAGCTGAGCGTTATATTTACGGTTGTACTGTTCGGGATTGGCACTGACTATATGCTATTCCTGCTATTTAGATATAGAGAGCGGCTGCGCTCCGGCGACCATAGCATTGATGCGGTTAGTTATGCTCTAAGTAGAGCTGGTCTGGCTATCCTATCGGCTGCTCTAGTCGTTCTAACTTCCTTCTCGGCCTTATTCTTTGCTAAGTTTGGCATTTTCTCATCAATGGCGCCAGGACTAGTTATCTGTGTAGCTGTGATGATGTTAGCTGCTTTGACACTTATCCCAGCAATCGTTGCGGTTGTTAAAGAGAAGGTCTTTTGGCCAAGCAAGGCTTGGAAGAGTAAAACACTCAATCCAACAGTATCGAAGAAGGTTGGCGGGCTTGTTGCAAAGCGTCCAGGCTCAGTCAGCGCCGTAGTCGTCTTACTGCTAGTAGTAATTAGTAGTTTCGCACTTGGCTATAAGGCAGACTTTAGTTCGTTCTCTCAACCACCAAAAGGCAGTCAATCTGCAATTGGCTACAACGAACTCAATGGGTCATTCCCTAAAGGAGTTCTAGATCCAACAACCGTATTTGTATCGAGCTCTCAGCCATTAACTCAAGCAGAGCTAGTGCCACTTACGCAAAAACTTAAAACTGCCACCGGCGTATCTTTTGTGTCTCCGCCAGTGCTTTCAGCAAATAGTGAGATTGCCTCGATCTCGGTAATTTTGAAAGATGATCCGTCTAGTGCAGCGGCTATTAATAATGTATCTGGACCGATTCACGATGCTGCTCATAGCGTTAATATTAATGGTGCAACAATATATGTTGGTGGCAGCACAGCGATCATAGCCGACATGAAAGCCGTGACCACCAGAGATCTAAAAGTAATATTCCCAATTGCAGCGGTATTTATATTCGTAATTCTGGCTATTCTGTTGCAAAGCCTTGTAGCTCCAGTATTCTTGCTTCTATGTGTCGGTCTTGGGTATGCAGCAACTCTTGGCGCAACGACTTTAATATTCCAAAACATTGGTAATGCTCCAGGATTAATTTTCTTCATTCCGCTGTTTATGTATATCTTCGTCGTGGCTATTGGCACCGACTACAACATCCTAACCATAACTAGGCTCAGAGAAGAGATACTAGAAGGCAATAAGCCGAGGAAAGCCGCAGACCTAACTGTTGAACATAGCAGCGCCACTGTTGCAAGTGCCGGTCTAATTCTAGCTGCTACCTTTGGGTCACTACTACTGGCTGGTATTTCATTCTTGTCTCAGATGGGAGCAGCAATTGCGATTGGCGTGTCACTGGCCGCCTTTGTAATAGCCCCATTCCTAATACCAAGCGTCTCAGCTTTAATTGGCTATACAATTTGGTGGCCAGGGCATAACGTGGCAAATATTGTAAAGAATAAAACCAAACCAGCACACAAGTAAGTAACTATGGGTGGCTACAGAAAAATCAAATATACCAATAGGGTTAATAAAGTCCCTGGAAAAAGGGAACTGCTCCGTAAAGTACCTGAAATTGCTTTAATATTCTGGATCGCCAAACTGCTTACAACAGCAATGGGCGAGTCAACATCAGACTACCTTGTCAATAGAATAAATCCATACTTGGCGGTCAGTATTGGTGCCATGTTACTTTTGGTAGCGCTAATAATCCAGTTTAGGGCCAAGTCATATGTTCCCTGGATATATTGGTTCTGCGTAGCGATGGTTGCCGTTTTCGGTACGATGGCGGCCGATGCCCTGCATAAGCAGTTAGGAATACCATATCTAGCCACAACAATTCTTTTTTCAGTATCTCTAGCGGTGATTTTTAGTCTTTGGTATAAAACCGAAAAAACTCTCTCGATACACTCAATAAATAACCCACGCCGTGAGTTATTTTACTGGGCGACAGTTATGGCGACATTTGCCCTAGGAACTGCCGCTGGTGATCTGGCCGCATTCACTCTGAACCTCGGCTTCTTTACGTCAGCATTACTATTTACTAGTCTAATGTTAATACCGGCGGCGGGTTATTTTTACTTTGGGCTTAATGAGGTAGCGGCTTTTTGGACTGCCTATATTATTACTCGCCCGGTAGGAGCCTCATTTGCAGACTGGCTTGGTAAGTCTAAATCAGTGGGTGGACTGGGTCTTGGTAGCGGCTTAGTCGCTATCGTCTTGTCGGCTCTTATAATTATTCTAGTAGTGCAGATGAGCCGAACTAGCGAGAAACCAGCACCGCGTAGACTAAATTTATCCTAAAGAGTATATCGTATTTAACGACAATAGGCTTGATTCTTGCCAAGACTCAATGCCATGGAGCATAATGCTGGTTAAGCTTATGGAGTATATGAATGAACTGGCTTGATCCCGTTATTGTCTTT
>DAIQON010000020.1:0-17483 GCA_036787835.1 Candidatus Saccharimonadota bacterium
TTTGAGAGTGCTACAGTAGATACAAGTGTCCTATATGTTTAGTGGCTCGACCATAAAAGTCAAAAGATGATTGACAAAGTTAGCGAAAAAAAGCATAATATGTCACAATATATAAAATTAGGTAACCTATATGTCGGAATCAGCCCCACTTATCAACTTTAGTAATACGGAACAAGTATTTCATACAGAAGTATGGAACGCTGAAGCGCTGCCCCGCTATTACTGGCCACAGATGCAATCAATACATCACGACTCATTAATTAGAAATTTGGATCACCGACATCTAGACCAAGCAGCTGAATTCGTCCATCTGGGCGACGTAGATCAGTATAGACATGGCCGAGTTGACCCAAATGCAATAGTCGGTGAGCAGTTAAAAGACTATCAGCTGTTTAGGAGGCCTACAGTCGCCCTAACCTTTGATCACTTCGATCAGCTGGTCGGTGCTGTTTTAACGGCCGATAATAGCTCCTCAGCAATTACTAGACTGCCAATGGGCATTAATGCTCCTGACTTACTAGATACTATTAGGGAGACCGAAATGAAACTGAAAATGGTGCTGCCACCATGGTTTGACCTCGGCCCATTCGCCCATAAGCGCTATGTACACTTAAGAGAGGCATATATAAAGCCCTATTCCCAGGAAGCGCCCATCGTAGAACCAGGGACAGCAGTAGTAAGCGCCATTGCACTACTTGGCGTTTACCGGAGCTTAATGTTCAGAAACAAGCGGCAAATTGTAGCTGGTTATGAGTATCCTGATGAGCTTATAGATAGAGACATGGTTAATCTACACAGTGCCTTACATATGACTCCAACTGGAGAACCTGAACCTACTGAAGAAGGCGTTATGCAACTACGTGTGGTTCGTGGTAATAAAGACATAACCGACGGTATTATTGAAAATGAAAAAATGGCCGAACTTATAAGAAGAAGTTCAGTTATCCGTCGTACTGCCGCCTAAAGAGTCAAAAAGTGCTATTTAGGTCGTAGCAGGAGTGCTGGCTGGACTTGTTTCAACATACGCTTGGAAAGAGGACTCGACAATGTCGAGAAATCCGTCAACACAGCCTGAGCTAATCAACCTTTCGTTAATAACTTCAGCCCTTCTGAAGGTTTGCTGGTCCTCTTGCGGCTTATAAAGTGGTGGAAGGTATTCCCAAACTGCTTTAATATCCCTATTTTGCGGATCACGACTATCTAAATCAAAAGTTAATAAAAACGAAGTTGTGCTACCTTCAGTATCAACTCTGACTATGCTCGGGAAAGTACGACAATATCCGAAATTTCGATCACTTTTAGTCATATCGACGCTACCTAAAAGTGCTTCCCAGATATCGGTAAACCTCTGCTTCTGGGATTTTTCGCCAACTGGTTCAACAGAGCTCTCAGGCACTCTAAGTCGTGCTGCTTCGGTCTCATCTATTTCATGATGGGCGAGCCTTCTCGCTACTTCAGCATTGCGTGGTTTCATGAAGCCTAGAATACCACAATACCTGCGCTATGTAAATATTCCGTAGAAGTTAATTAACGAATGTTAAACGAATACTTCTCGCTAAGGTACGACAATTCTGGCACACCAAATCTTCTTGATATTTCTTCAAATTTAGCCACCTTTTGATCTCCAAACTTTGCAATATCTTTTTTGAACCACTCGAAACTATTAAAGTAGGGCGGGGTTGTCTTAGAGTGGAATTTATCTGCATACATGACGATTAATTCCAGGTCCGAATCGGCAAAGTAATCTGTAAGTGGCAGTGGTAGATTGAATCTAGTTATATCAGCTTTTGAAATGCCAACACCTGTATGGTGTGAAGCGACACGGTAGATTACTTCAGGAAAGCCTTCAGACTTTAGTATATTCTCTCCTTCGATTGAGTGGGTAATATAGTTTTTGCCGTCGATTAAATCCCCATTCTTATCCAGAAGAGGATAAACACCGACGTCGTGTAACATTGCTGCTAAGTAGACTGTTTCCTCATCTAATTTAATACCTCCTCCATCAATCAGCTGCTTAGCGATCTCAAACACAATTTGGGAATGAGTAAAAACTAGCTCATAAACCATATCACTAGGCGCATATTTTTTATGGAGCTTAACAATGTCTGATTTAGAGTAGTGCATCAGCACTTATTATAGTTCATAAAATTTTTTAGTGACTGCTAAGGGTAGTTATAACAGCGAGAAACTGAACTTAATCAAGATAATGTTTTGCACTTTTGATGTAGGGTGGTTTAATACGCTTATGATAAATAATAAAAACAACACTTCGCAAAATCAAAAGTCGCATAAACTAAGAAGCTTTTTCGCAGCAATCGCCGGGATAGTCGCCGTTTACCTTATAATGTCGAGCATCACGGTTATCTGGCTAAACCGAACGGTAACAGATACAAACACTTATGTTAAGACGGTATCACCACTTATTCAAAAACCGGAAATTCAAAACTTTATTGCCGCTAAAGTAACTGATCAAATTGTTAATAATGCTCCGATCCATGACGTTGCAACCTCTCTACTACCTCCAGCAGCCGTTAACAATACGCAAACTGTCGATCAACTAAAAGTTTTACTGACGCCAGTTATTCAAAATTCGGTACTGCAGATTGTTAAATCTCCAGCATTTGCGACACTTTGGACACAAACTAACCGAATTGCTCATGCTCAACTGGTATCACAGCTCAATAACAATAATGGAGAGCTTCAACTAAATCTTAGCCCAGCAGTAAATGCAGTGATTGCCCAGATTAAAACTACCGATTTAAGCCCGATTGCCGATAAAATTACCGTTAATTCAAATACTGGCAACCTAGACATAAAAAGTAGTGGCGTCAAAAAGGCCCATCATTACTATGAGTTATTCAAGACTGGGACTTGGGCAATCGTAGCCATAACCGTTATTGCCATAGTCCTGTCTATCTGGCTATCGGTACATCATCTAAAGACTATTCGGCGGATTCTTATAGGAGTCGGTGTGCTAGCGCTACTTCAAGCCCTGATCCTTGAAGCTCCTGTGTTTATTAATGTCAGTAGCACAGATAAGGTCACTCAAGACGCGGCTAAGGCATTCGCTGAGGCCTTATTCCACAACCTACAACTAGCAAGTCTAATTGTTGGAGTGCTTTGTATCTTAGCGGCAATTGCTAGCAAAATATACGAAAAGCGAAAGAAATAGCAGGCGCTATTTAAGCAACTCGCCGAGCAGTAACAACGCCGTCTCTGACCAAATCAACAAATTGACGTTCATGTTCTAAAAATCCGCCCCAGACCATACTTCTTACTTCACCGACTACCCCGATAAATGAGGCCTCAAAACACTCATCTTTAATTACAGATGCATCACAAATAGCTCTAGCCGCCTGTAAATCAAAATCTGGGCTAGCGGGGGTAAAAATAGCTCGATCCATCCCTTCACAGCGAGGAGTGTCCGAAAATTTGATATCTGGCATATACTAGCTACTCCAATTAATAAGCCTATTATCCGCTGGAATACTTTTAAAGGCAACAATTGGTATGAGATTTAATGCAGTTAGTCCAAAAAAAGCGTTTGTCAGCTGGTATTGCTTATCAAGCCGTAGCCTAAGCCCAGCTAAGTCATATCTATACTCTAGTTGAGCCGGTCTATGCTATCATTCAACTATACAAGTAGTGCTTAGAACAAGGATATTAAATGGATAGTTCAGCAATTGATGATCTAAATAGCTTTACCCTAGATAATATACCGAATCTTGATGTGGCGGTGATCGGCGCCCTAGAGCTATTCAGCGGTACTAGTTTGCCTAAGATTGACATCAATGCCTACCAAAAACCACTCATAGTCGGCTCTGGAAATGCCGAAGCCACTGGAAGAATAATGTTTAGGAATAATGACGCCGTTTTTGCTTCGGAGAGTGATTACCAATCAAAACTAGAAAATATTAGCTCCATCGATGGAGTTGTAATAATCTCTGCATCTGGAGGCAAGCATGCTCCGCTTATTGCTAGAAATGCTACTCAGCTAGGAAAACACGTCACTCTTATTACAAATACCGAAAACTCATTGGCCTCCAAGGAACTTGATCATCAACATGAATACGATGAATATGTCTTCCCTAAAAATAGAGAACCCTATACCTATAACACCTCAACCTATATGGCAATGATTCTTGGCGCTACGCATGAAGATCCAAAGTATATAAAAGACTTTATAGATAAAGTGAGCTCACAGCTCAACTTCCCAGATTTTTCTCGCTACAACAAGTACTACCTTATTGTGCCAGCTAAATTTACTGGCATTATCCGGATGCTACAAGTTAAATTTATTGAGCTATTTGGCCGCAATATTGCTCGAGATATTGAGACTAGTGAGTATGTTAGACACGCTACAACAGTTGCGCCATCAGACGAGCTATTTATTAGTTTTGGCGAAGAGAACACAACCTGGGGTGAGCTAAGCAATAGGTTGTTCGTACCGCTACCTGAGGGAGCGGATTACGGCGCGATGATGGCGGTAGGTTACTATCTAGTTTCCCAAATACAGAGCGTTTACCCTCACTACTTTAAAGACAACATTGGTCAATATACAGAGCAAGTGTCTAAGATATTTGGCGAAGAAATAAAGCCAATTGTAGGCTAGCGACATCTAGTCGTCAGTGTGAGTATGATTATGCTTTTTAAGTGAACCTTTATAGTGACCGCTAATTCTATGCTTACCTGAAAGGGCGGCTATTTCTTCATTGGTAAATCCAGCTGCTTCGAGATCAATTGCGAGTTGTGCTTGAAGCTTCTGTTTGAATGTCTCCTTGGTCATGCCAGATTCTTCAACAAGCTTTTCTAGGGCTTTCTTGCTTGAGGCTGCTTGAATAGCCGAAGGTGTTGTGTGAAGAACTTGTGCCTCTGCATCTACTCGTTCAGTCTTTAGTACCGATGAAGGGATGCTGCTACTGGGGGTATCGGCGTTTACTAACCCAGTTAATGCTAAAGGTACGATTCCGGCACCTACTACAAAAGTCGTTATGCCCAATCTAATCTTTTGATGCTTAGTGATAGTATTGCTCCTTTATTTAAATTGCTAGTAATGCCAGTCTAAATACTAAAGCTTATTAAACACTGAGAATTTGTATAAATGAGCACAACTAACAGCTTATGGCTAAAGAAAAGTCGTTAACCATAAACACTATACAATATTATTGACTGATGCTCAAAGAGCTGATAAAATGCTAAATAATTAACTTTTTAGGGAGTTTACTATGAGAATTGTCAATAATATTATAACGTTAACGCTTTTAGCAATGGTCGTTGCTCTACCTTTATCATCAGGTTCAGCAGTGTTCGCCGATAATAGGACTTCGCCTTTACAGTGTTCGCATCCAGTGTACCTTGAAGAACAAATATCAGACGGTCAAAAATGTGATTTATCCGTAGATAAGCAAGTTAGTGTAAATGGCAGCGCATTTGTCGATGCTCCTACATCCGCGTCTGCTGTTCAAGCTCATGTTGGAGACAGCGTAGTTTGGAAGATTACAGTAACTAACTAATAGCAGTCCTGGTCTTACTCCACTTGGCGATGTTACGCTTACTGATATCGTACCGGCTGGCCTAAGCAACGTCACTGCTTCAGCAAGTGCAGGAACATTTGCAAATAACGAGTGGTCATTTGGTCTGCACAATAATTTACCAGCAACTTTGACTATAAATAGTACTGCAAATGTACTTGGTCTAGTTGAAAACACGGCTACTCTTACTGGCTATGTATATTGCGGTGATCAACAAGAATCTGAGAGCTACTCATGTGGCGACCCATATGTCGATTCCGTCGGAACCAATAATACAAGTAGCGCATTTATTAATGTAGTTGCAGTTCCAGTTGTGCCAGCTCCAGTTACTCCTACTCCAACACCAGCGACTCCATCTCCAGCTCCTGCTAAGGCTCCAGATACTGGCTTTGGTGTTCTTAACGCCAGCCCTGTTAGTGCAGTACTAGGCTTCGGTCTTGTTGCAGCTGGCTTCTTCGGATTCGCGTTCGTTACTCGCCGATTTGTAAAACAGTAGGGACATAACTACTATGACGGCTTCGGCCTATGTATATTATTGGAGTCGACTACATTTGCGTCGACTAGCTATACAAGTACCAATTGCCTTAGTTCTTTACAAACACTACATAGCGTCAATTAATATTAAGGCACTGTTAAGTGAACGTCTGTTTGTATATAGACTGTCACGAATGTTCTTGATGATGGGTATCGCCTTTATGCTCATAGGCGTAGTTTCCTCAGTCAATGTTTGGCAAGCAAATGCGAGCGCCAATAGTAGAGCTAGTAAGCTAGTCGCAGTAGCCAATAAAAGAGATAGTACTAATAAACCTGCCCCGGCTCAGCCTAACAATGCTGCTGTCCCTAGCACCGTTAAGCCAAACACCCCAAACATTAATGCCTATCAGGTTCCGGCTGACCAGCCACGGTACATGATCATTCCTAAGCTCGGAGTAGACGCCAGAGTACTGTCCGTTGGCCTAAACAGCAGCGGGGCAATCAACACGCCCTCAAATGTGTTTGATACAGCGTGGTATAACCAATCGGCTATACCCGGCGCCCCAGGTGCGACGCTAATTGATGGTCATATATCTAGCTGGACATCCCACGGCGTATTTTATAGTCTAAGTAGCTTAAGCAGTGGAGACATAGTTCAGATAGAACTTGGTGACGGTAGTATATTATCCTACAGAGCCATAAACCGCGTTGCTTACGACGTAAATAACGTAGATATGAATGCTGTACTGTCGCCCGCAGTAGCTAATACATCTGGCCTAAACCTAATAACTTGCGGCGGCAGTGTAATACCTGGCACTAACGAATTTAACCAGCGCACAGTGGTATTCACCGAACTTATTTAGTAGTAAGGTAACTATTTTTTTTCAAAGACACCGTGGGCACCAGCCACGGCCAATGAAAGCATAAAGCCTGAATGAAGCCCCGGTTTTTTTGTTTGGTCATATAATCGAGCCGCCATACTAATTGATTCCGCTACTCGACCATTTCGAGCTAAAGCAATGGTTGCCTCTCTTGTTATCCAGCTGTCTGAGGGATTTTCTTCTCGTAGCACTCTATATGATTCAATTGCCCTTGGTATATCATCAGCAACGAAGAAGGCGTAGGATGCAAAACGCCCTAAGCTTCTCGCCTGACTGGTATTACCGCTATCTGCCATACTATCAACTATTCGCCCAAGTTCGTTCGGTCTCCCTCTATAGGCAAGTCCGATAGCCAGATCATCAAGAAGAGCATTAGATATTTTATAGCGATGGTGCAAGTCTGCAGGATCCAGTCTACGAGTAGACCAAGTGTCATCCGGGCTAAACCTTTTTTGCATGTTTGCTCTGGCTTTTTTGCGGTCAAAGCCAAAGCGGATAGTAAGAAGTACTTCATCAACAAAATCATCAACTTGGCTATCGTTAGAAAGTTCAGGGACCTCAAAATGCTGATCATCAAGTAGGATCGGTAGGGCAATCTCTATTAAGGCTTTAAGTTGATCAATATTACGGACATTATCAAATATTTTTCCAGCAATATTGAGCCAGCCTTGTTCGATTGCTACAGAAAAAAGTTCCGGAGTTTTCTTAAGATGCGGAAAATGGGTCTCGCTCTCATAGTTATGTCGGGCGGCGTAGACACCTTCTGATTGAAAACGACTATCAGCTAACTCAATGGCTGGTTTGTACCCCTGTTTTGCTAGTTCAATCAATGGGCCTGCCGCTGTATTAGCGTCTCTAATAGCAATTGTAGCGAAAACTGCCTCTTCAATTAGGCTATCCTCGACCAAGGTCATGGCAACGTCTCTAAATAATAAATCGACCAAAAAACTATCATCACCTAGACTTATTCGCTGCTGGTTGAGTTCGACAACTAGCTCAGAAAGATCAGTAGAGCCAGTTCGATAGGCGTCTCTTAGTGCTTCGTACTTGCGGTATAATTTCTTGCTAACCTCAGGCATAGTTTGTCTATTTGTCAGGACCGTTTGATCATTTGTTTGTCTAATTAGAGGTTCTTCAACAGCCACTTCATTATCCCACTTGGGTCTATGAGCAAAATCGGAATCAACAAAGGTTACGCCATCAATGCCCGGGATGGTTGATACGGCACGTATTGCTTGCTCAGATAGTCCAGCAGAAGTAAGTGTAGCTACAAAGTTAACTGCTGAGTCGTGAGAAGCAGGCAGTTGTTGGAATACTAAACTAGCTGCAGCAACCGCAATTTCGCCGCGGCTGATTTGGGCGGCTGTCATCGCCTCAGTAGCAGAGCTAATTAGACCGATTACCGCCAGATTATCTACTGCCTCGAGTATAGTGCTCATTAGTTATCAATCATAGATAATAGACTAGCTTTAAGCAAGCATAAGCAGAACTAGGCTATAGACTCGACTTCAACAACTGGCTCGGCTACTCTTTGCATTGTTTTATCAATAATATGCAGGAAGTAATGAATACGATTAGGGAAGCTATGCTTAGCTCGTGGGTATATCTCAAGGTTTACTGAGCTTCCACTAAATTCAGCTTGAAGTGAGCTACGCATCTTTCTGGTGGTTGCTAAGCTTCTACCACCCAGTATGAAGTCAACTGGTAGATCCGGTTGCTCGGACGCTATTTTACGCAGTAGTTTTATGCCAACATTACTTCTAAAAACTTCGTCATATGCTTTTATTTCCTTAAAGCCTCGGCGAACGTTGGTCGCCTTAGTAATAGGTTGACGTATATTTCCGATCACTTCTAAAGCGTCAAATTCTGGTTCATACATCTCTTCGCGGTCCTTTTCCTGTTGACTCTTAAGATATTTAAGAGCGTAGGCTTTCGGCACTTTTCGGGTGCCAACAGGCTCCATGACTATCAAGTGTTCAATATTTAGGATGCCGCTAGCGGCCAGAGCTAAGGCATCGATGCCTCCAGCTGAGTTGCCGACAAGGAGCACTCTATTTATGCCGAACATGTCTAACCTTCTATTAATTCCTATAGCCTGTTCTTCGATGCTATCAAAATACTGCTCAACGTCTTCCAGGGGTTCTATTGACGGCAATTCTGCAGTAGAAGGACGTTCGTAGCCGAAAACCGGCATATGAAAGCGGGTGCTAAGATTCTGTGCACGATCACCCATAGCATCTTCTAAAGACGCCGCTAAGTGGTTGGGCAATAAGATTCCGCACTCGCTACCTGTCGAGTGCTCAAAAGTAACAGAATAATTCATTTAAGTTATGTAAATAATATAACAATTAGTCAAAAACTTCAACATTACTCTACTTATGTTGATGGAAATTGTATCGGCCAATTACCATATATAAGACCGTCGGCCATATTTTGCAGGTCGGCATTATTTCCGACAAACATACTCTGCCCTATAAATTGGTAGACCTCTTTAGCCTTAAGAGTTTGATCTGGGTTTGTCGTATCATAATTGGGTGGGTAGATAATGTCATCTTCGCTAGTGTAAGGATATGATGTGCCGCCTCTTAGTTCACGTCCAGTAATATCAAGATCTTCAATGCCAAGACCGCTACCAAACACGCCCATACCGTTAGTAATCGACGTCATTAAGCCCCGATTTTTGTGGACATCGACATAAACAAAATCACCTGGTCCCGGTAAATAGAATGCCAGCATCCCCGGGGAGAGTGAAGGCAAAGCTCGGTCCATGTCACTTTGAGCACCTTCGGGGTAATCGGCAATATTTCTAAGGATTGTGTTCTTTACGACGATAGGATGTTGAGCAACCAATATTTGGCCTTCCGGTACATCGGCGGTAAATGATGGCAAGTTAAACATGTCATAGGAAAATTCAACTGAGGGGTCTATCTGTAATAGCCCGGGCGTTACAGTAAGTTTTCGCCAACTGTATAATCCATCGTTTTCAAACATCTCTTTTGTATGTGCCCTGCCGTCATCATTCCAGTGCCATTCAAGCGCAGCATCGATTCCTTTATAAGCAACCCCAGCACCGATTAGAGCTCCCACCACAAGCAGTCCACTCCTTAAGACGGATCTTCTGCTAAGCGGCTCTTCAGCAGGCCTTTCTTGATCAGTCACAACTAGTGTCAGTTCGGCAGTAGCTGGTGCTGAATCGTCTGTTGGTCTTTCTGGGGTATCGCTCATATATTATTCCATTTCTTAAGGTAGCTGAACAATATCATTACCTTCACCGGTATTAAATGCGTAATAGGCATATGCTGATTCCGCCTCAGTGGCCCACTGCGAACGCCCGATAACCTTATTTACTGTTGTCGTATCTTGTGTGCCATCTTCGTAAGTGAACTCAACCTCTTTAACAGTTAGGTATCTCCATACCAGGCCTCTTTTATCCAGGGCGGGCTCAAGATTAATGTCTTCTCCAACCACTCCTTGATACTTATGTTCATATATTGGCGCCGTAGAACTGCTGGCGAGTAATATTGAGCTTTCATAAGCGCCTAGGTCACAGTAAGCAAGCTTATTAGAGCTTGGCATCCATAATCCAAGTACTTGAGAGCCTATATTTACGTTTGCTGGTCCACCAACATCGGGGTTGAATAAATTTTGCCGCGCAGTCTGTCTAGCCAAAAATGGTCGTTGGGCCAATAGATGATGATCTGTATGACTAGCAGGCCAATCAACCTCTGACGAACTATCTAGTGAAGGAGTGTCAAAAAGCTTTACGCTTGATGGAATAACGGCTAAACCAGGCCAAACGCTAACAAACGTCCAGTCACTAGAGACGCCTTTATCAAATTGCTCGGCTAGCGCCCGAGCTGTACCATACTCTGCCTTGCGCTCTGCGGCTGCCCGTTGGTTGTCATGAGAAACCTTTTGTTCTATAAGCCCACCTCCAGCAATACCGACAACACCAATTGCAACTAAGGCGCTTGTCAGAAAATGACGCCTAGATACTGGTTTGTCAGCTGCTGTATCGGGACTTGCCTCTGTCATAATATTAAACTCAGAATACTATTTTTTCGATAGAACTACAAACTTATTATAAACAGGTAACAAATACTATCTTTCTAGATAATGCCTATGGATTTCACTAAATAGTTCGTCACTTTTTGCTCTGTCGATGCTCAGCCCAAGCTAAAGACATTTCTGGACTGGCGGCGTCAGCATTCGAGGTGCCACCCACTTTGGCAACAATAACTTCACTCATAGTAAAACCTACGATAACATCTATGGGTGGGTAAGGGTAGAGTTTACCCTAGATCTATACTTGGATAACGGTTTTTCGGTTCTCTGGGGATTCTAAGCCATTGAAGTGAGTCCAGCTAGAGACTTCTGCAACGTAAACCTCATGAGCAGGCATTTCGGAATCTGTAGGAGGAGTAATATAGCCCTCTAGCTCTTCTGGTTTAAACGCAGACATAACTAGTAGTCTACCGAATGCGTATTCACGGTCAGCAGGCGAAATAAGTTTATGGGCTTTACCCTCAAAAGATAAGCCTACCACTGCAGTGCTTGGATCCGACAACAAATTCATACTTCCGGAAACAGGCGCTAACTGACGACCTACACTCGAGAACGAATCTATATGCTGTGAGTGAGTTCTGGTTGTTGCTGAAAGCCAATAAAGTCGAGTTAGGTCATCTGATGGCGCAAACCAAACACTTGAAGAGTGTGGTCGAGGTGTACGGTCAAAGACAGAAACTGTAGCTAAATGAAGCACAGGGTTTGTGCTGGTGATTAGGTCCATACTATCTTTAACTCGTTCAATTGATACAGGCATTAGACAAGTATATTAACACATATGGCTAAGAATATCAAGGATCGAGTGGCACTTTTTTACGTACCTTCCCATATTCACGCCAGATCAACCACAGAATAAACACATCAAACACCGTGAGAAGGATCATACCTATAGATGGCCGAACAAAAACGATAGAGTATAGCTGATAGAGCATTAAAATACCCAGAGCAATCAACGAGAATGGATATGCCCAAAGCTGATTTTTTAAGATGCCAATTACGGCGATTAGCTTAATGGTTGCATGGATCCATAAATAGATAATCAAAAACGTCCGACTGCCAGAGCCATAATGCTGAGTACTGTGTAATAACAGGTGGACTATTTTATCTTTAGGGTCTTCTAGAGCTTCGTCCTGAGTAACATAGACGATGATGCTGTGCATTTGTGCCGCCGAGATAAATAGTAGTACCAGCCCAGTTATAAACTCAATTACCCCAGAAGCACCTTTGATTAAGATGCCGCCTTCAAATACCTTATCTAAGGTGCTGGTTGCTTTAAAGGTGCTCATTTAGACCGCTCAAGGTAGTTAAATATTCGTGGTGTTAAGGCCCAAGCGACCAGGTAACCAATGAAGGCAAACACAAGACTACCGATTATGTCTATTGGAGAGTGAATATGTCCAATAACTCTCGCAACTCCTATTAAGATCGCCAGAACTAGTAACAAAACACCCATACGTTTAGATACGCTAAAGATGACAAATGCCGTATAAGCACCTAAAGCCATATGATCGGACGGGAAGCCATTATCTGGTCCGTGAGGGAAGAGCGGGATTAAGTGAGGGTTTTGCACAAACGGCCTAGGATCGTAAAAGACAGCTCCGCCAAGCTTAACCAGGCCATAGGTGATAACAGCCGCTATTAGACCAAAAACTAATGATCGAAGCTTAACTTTTTTTGGCAATGTAAGCCAGTATACGAAAGCCGTTAGTCCGATTAAGACAATTAAATATTGAGCAATAAATAGAAGTAGTGAATGCATTCATATATTTTACGCCATTTCATAAAAAAAGACTGAAACATAGGAGATATTTAGTTATTGTACAAAAAACACTTGCACAGTCTAAATAGTGGGTATATAGTGTATAACGTACACTAAGTAAAGTTTAGTCAATAGCGTTGGCATATCGGCTAGGGCTAAACGGAAAGAAGGATCAAACAAATGTCAAAGAATCAACTATTAAGAGACAAGAGAACTCGTGATATTACCGAGAGTGTAGTTATCGGAGTAGTTCTTACAGGACTCTCGTATCTAGCCGGACTAGTCTTTGGCTGGATATCTATACATGGCTTCAGCTGGCTTGAAGCATTCGCAGTTCTAACCTCGTATTCCTGTACCTGGCTATGCGTAAAAGAAAGAAGAATTAATTATCCGATTGGGGCTATATCCTCAGCCGCCTATGCAATTCTGTTTCTAAAAACTGGCTTACTTTCCAGCGCCATACTTAATGCTTATCTCGTCCCAACCCTAATTTATGGCTGGATAAGATGGCGAAAAGACGTAATTACTCGACCCGTTACCCACGTAACACTAAAGTGGATACCTATTTACGCAATAATAACAGGCCTGGGTTACGCTGGCGCGGCTTTGCTTAGTCAGCATTCGGGTGGTGCAATGGCTTGGACTGACTCGGTTATATTAGCCGGTAGTATCCTTGCCCAATTCTTGCTAGACAATAAAAAACTGGAGAACTGGATAATTTGGGCGGTAGTAAATATTTTTGCAATATATACCTACGCAACTACCGGGCTGCCTCTAGTAGCAGTTCAATACGTGTTCTTCTTAGCTAATACAGTTTATGGCTACATAATCTGGAGAAGGAGTATGAATCATGTCAAAAGCATACATACTTATGACGGCTATGCCCCCGACAATCGGACACTTGAGGCTGGTCCAATTCGCTAATCTATTAGCAGACGAAGGCGTAGTAGTCATCCTATCGACACAACCAGGTGAACCAATGGCAACACAAAGGGTTCAAGCTCTTACAGCAGCTATTAAAAATAACGGACTAACGCGGGTAGAAGTTAGGCATCACCACAAGAAGATCCCCCAGGATCCAACCACTCCGGGATTCTGGGGGATGTGGCAAGCGATTCTTAAGGACAATGGAGTAACGTCCAAGGACTATATAGTCGCTAGTGAGGGCTATGGACAGAAAGTTGCCGAAATTAGTGGTTCTAAGTTTTTCCCATACGATACTAAAAGGGACATAATTAAAATCAAGGCCACTGCTATAAGAGACGATGCGCTAAATCACTTCGATGAGATGCTCGAAGAATTCAGGCCTTATATGAGAACAACTGTTACCATCTTTGGTGCTGAGTCGACTGGCAAGACGACATTGTCTAAGCAGCTTGCTAAGGAACTAGAAGCGTCATGGATATTTGAATACGCCAGACCGTACCTTGAGAATACGATTAATGAGATCACGCCTAGGTCAATGACGGCCATCTGGAAGGGCCAAGCAGCTTTGCAGCGCCACATCAGCAATATATCTACCAAGCCTTACATAATCCAGGATACGGACCTGTTCTCAACCGTAGGCTATTGGCAGTTCCCGCATTGGAAAAAGGATCTTGGAAACTGTCCAAATGGACTAATTAAAGATGCAATCGATCTAAAATCCGATCTTTATATAGTTACCAAAAGCAACATTCCGTTTGAAAAAGATCCACTTCGTTATGGTGGAGATAAACGCGAAGGCAGCGATCAGTACTGGATTAATATCTGCAGGAAGTACCAGTTACCCTATATAGTTCTAGATGACACTGACCCAAAATCTAGATTAATAAAGTCGTCGAAGGCTGTAATTGATATTGCTAAGCAGAAATCGTTGACAATAAGTTATGACCGCATGGGCTTTTAACTTAGTTCACGAGTATCTTGCACGTATGTGCCATCGAGTAGGCCAAAGGTTCGTTTAGTTCGATTGATAGTTATGAAAGGACCAAACTTTCGATTTAAGCCGTCAGCATCGGCTGATAGCATCCCAAATAACTCAAGTTTCTTAGCGGCGCTTGGGCTTTCATCTGGTAATGGGAGGCCGCTAGTTAGACTATAGCCTGATCGCCATACACTAAGTACATCAACAGAAGTCCCTAGTCGCAGAAGCAAATGATTCAGTAGCTCTAACTGTGAGCCACGAACGACTGCTTCGTGATCATCAATTTTGACGCGGTTTCCGGCGCCAAGCAGTATACGGAATGCCTTTAGATTCTGAGTTTTAATTAACTCCATTTGTCTATCGTTGGCAGCCTTAAAATCACTTAATAGAAGGAGCTCACGTCGTAGTTTTGCTGGATCGATATCCGTTCGTACAGCCGCTTGTTCTGAGGCGGAGTTATCTGGACTACCCGCAGCCGGCTGGTTAGTTGCATCGCTTGCACTAATAAGTTCTTCTAGAGCAGTAGCTACTCCATCTTGTAGACTCCAAAGAACTACATCACCGTTATTACCACCTCGTTTCTTCTTTACAAGTCTTTGCATTATAAGATACTTCTTGAGAGATTCTGAAACCTGATTTTGCTTGGTACGATACTGATCGTCGCTTAGCTCTCTGTTGCCAGTCAGTATATGAACAATATCTGAAGCAGTGACATCATTTTTTGCATGCAGGGTTTTTAAAACCCGTAGATCTATCGGATCAAGATAGACCGTCCCTAACGGTGCTTCGAAAGCTATTTTACCGGCAATTGTTTGGGCTACTTGCTCATTAATGTCGTAGTAGCGCAAACCATCGTCTTTTAATTCTTGAGTAAGAATTCCTCGTTTGAATAAAACAAATAAGTTATCATCAAGCACTTCAGGTAAAAGTTGACTGGCTTGATTATCGCCGATCATAATATTGGCAGCTTGTAAGGCTAAGGCAGATATTGGCCCATCACCTCTAATTATAGAACTTAGAATATCGTGCTCCTCCTGGCTGGTATCAAAGGTCAGGCCATCTATGGTGATTGTATCGGGATCAAGATAATTACCTGAGTGCTCACTACCTTCACCCTTGGGTGCATCATCAGTGCCACCTGCATCTGATTCTGAGGCAGTGGCAGATCCGACGTTTGAAGCAGGCCGCTGATCAACGATAACGATATCCGGGGACATCTGATAGCTGGCTCGTCTTAGATTGATTTTGTTCTTTTGTAAAATAGATGCTCCAGAAGCGTCAACTAGCCTATCTGACAATGTCGCAAAAGCACTTGAGACAATCGCAATTCCACTCGCTTCGATAATTTCATTAGGCCCTATAGGGTCTTCACGAGTGCTTAACAGCAGGTTTAGTATCTTCGCTCTACCCTGAGTGTGTATATGGTTACCTTTTTTGCTAAATATAGCTACGACTGCACCATCTATTCCTAATGTACGATTATTTAATATAGTTACAGTCCTCACCTTATGGCCATATTTTGCCCGGGCGCGTTCGTTAGCCTCTTCTGTTATTTTCGGATCCAGCTCAAGTTTAAAGTCATCGTCATCTATAGTCTCATGATCTAAGTCCTGATCTGTATCGGCAGCATCAGTCGGCGCTACCTCACCGTTAGCAGCAGGTGAAGCTGCAGGCGGAGCACTACCAGTACCAGTTGCTAGATTTCCCGTTGCAGCCGATTGGCCTACGTCTCTAGGAGGTAGATCTACTGGCTCTAGACTTTGCAGAAGTCGAACTTGGATCTCTGGAGGTAAGTCATTTATAAGACCCGCACTTTTAATTAAATGGCTGGCAGCGAGGCTTAGGTGAGTTGTCAGTTCAGCAATTTTCTCTGGATCATCGACATCAACGTGCTCAGTCGCACTATGCGCAATAGCCAATACTTCACGTGCGGTTGTCTCAAGTATTCTCTCCGCATGTATCGGGGTGACGTACGATGACTGTATTTCGGGGCCGTCTGGCATAAGTAAATCCTTAGGAATTTATATTAATTTAGAGTAGCTCTTTAACTTTCATAACACAAGCATTAGGATAATGATTCTTAAGTAACGATTATAATTATAGCTACTTTAGGAATCAAGAAAATGCATCTCGCTGATTGTCGCGCGCACTGCTTCATGAATTAAGCTATGACCAAAGCCATTTGGGTGTCTGCCATCAGCAGCCAAAACGTCGGAAGGTCGATATAGTCTAAACATACTTTTCACATCGACGTAGGGGATATCAAACTCAGTCGATACCGTCCTTATTCTTTCGCTATAATCATCGATGTAGTCGTTTCTTATAGTCCAGCCTGTATCTCCACATGGACGAGTTAAGCTTTCATCAACATGTTGTGGCCCAACAAAAATTGCGCTGCCTCCCTCAGCAGCAGTAGCTTCGGCAAAAACTATAAGCTGCCCTTCAAATGCCGATGGGGACACTATAGGGCCAGGCATACCGGGGCCAAAGCGTGCTTCGTTCTGGCCGACAGATAGAATTCTTAGAAGACTAGCACCATTTTTACCTGTCATGTGTGACGGACGAGCCTCAGAGAAGTCCTTATTAACAGAGTTGATGTTTTTACCAGGTACGGCGAGGTTCGTTACTATAAGTGGGTTAAGAGAATGCGTCTCATTGTATCTAAGAGAGTCACGGTGTACGGCCGCCGCCCAGCCGCCATGCTCTGTTGAGCCAGTACCGTAGGCCGTACTTGAACCTTCAATAATAGCGAGTTTCATCTTAAAACAATAACACATAACACTGAAAAAGTAAAGTAATGAAGACCATTAAAGGTCGAGCCACTAAACATATAGGACACTTGTATCTACTGTAGCACTCTCAAAGCC
>DAIQON010000008.1:0-51271 GCA_036787835.1 Candidatus Saccharimonadota bacterium
TTTGAGAGTGCTACAGTAGATACAAGTGTCCTATATGTTTAGTGGCTCGACCATTACTAAAATAAGTTCTCTAACATAGATCTAGTATTTTATACTGTTTTATGGTATTATATATGTATGCCAAGTCGCAATGAAAAATTACCGGCTGTCGTTTTTGAGAAGGATTACAGCGCAGAAGCTAGTGCTGGCAACTTTGACCCACTTGTTACTTTTTTTCATAACGGCGAGTGGATGATAATCAATGCCCGAGCCATACGTGAAAACTATGGTCGATCGCATAGAAATGTGTTTGTAGGATCTGCTCTACTTGCGAATAAGCCAGAAATTAAGAAACAGCGTATTTATGTAGGCTGGAATGATTCGCCTTATAAAGGCGCATCGAAGTTTTGTGCTGAGATGCGAGCAATTGAAATTGCCGATAAAAATGGTTATACACGACGCGAAGCTATTATAGTGCCGGGCGAAACTGATCCTGAAGTTATCCGATCCATAATTGGTGTTCCATCCAGAATATTACCTCCATGTGAGCCATGTAGAGAAATACTATCGGACGACACGGTAGTCATGTCTATTGGTGGCAAGGAAGATATATATGGCGCATTCACGGGTAGAATGTTAAGACGAGGCGGGTATCTACTAGGTAAATTAGCTGATGTTCGACGGCCATCGGAAGATCATTTTGTACAGCCACCTATATTCGATTTGGGAAAGTTAAACTGGGCTGTCGCTGAAGAAGCATATCGGGACTTTACCGCCGAGCTTAAAGGCGATTCGAATCTTGAAAATGAGCTTCGCTTTGCTAGGGCAGCTATTGCAGTACAAGTTCTGAATGACCCCGCTTACTTACTGGATGCCGCCTAGGTTTATTCTTGGAATGGATTTTGTCTAGCTTGGTTAAATAAGGCGTTAACACTTACGCTATTGTTTTGTAGTTGATTTATTTTATTTACAATTTGAGGATTAATTTCCGGGCTATTATAGGTGCTAGATTGGCTTTTAACTACTGAAATGCTTGGCTGTACGTGGCTTAGCGTAGCGGCTTTAATGACCAGGAATAAATAAATTACTAGAATAAATACTATGAATATAAGGTATCGAAACTTATAGCAGGCTGCGAATAATTTTTGGATTTTCTCAGAGATATTCTCGCTTGAATTCATGGTCGTATAAACTCCTCGAGTACTAATGTGAAAGATACGTAAGTTGGATTGGTTGGCTCCGGTTGAACAGTAATACTTTTTACAACTGCAGTTCTTCGGTTTTTTTCTAGACTGGATAAGAAGCTTATAAAGTTGGCGTAGTTAACTGGATTGGTATTGTCTTGACTGACAGTAATAGGCAGGTCATATACTCCAGGGATGCCGCTAACAGCGGTAACCTGAGTAAGGCCTTTGGTTGAGCCGCTTGTGCCGCCGAGAGTTGAGGCCGGAAAAGTAATTGAACTAAGCTGGGGGATACCGCTCTGTGCTGCTAGATCAACAACTTCACGGACAGCTTCAGCCTGGTTCTTATCTTGCGGTACGACAGCCTTGGCAATTTGATTTAAGCCCTGATACTTGGCAATCTCTTGTTTGTCCTTAATCAGCTGTTGTTGGTCATTGTTTACGGCTACGACTTGAGCCTTGGCTTTGATTAAGTCTTTTGATTGAGTTTCCAGTAGTGCATTTGCCTCGTGGGCGCCAAACACCACGCCAATGGCGACTACAACAAGAAGACCAATTAGACCTAGGTGTACTCGTTTAGCGGTCATTGTTTTGCTCCTGCGGCTGTACCTTGGTTAATAAATAGGAAAGGATTGTTGGTGGTAAATAAAGCTCTAATATTGGAAGTGCATGGATAGTTGGAATTTGTAGCCTGCTTGGGGTTTATGCATGAAATACTAATAATGTCAGCTTTGGAGAAGACCTGGTTATTAGGATCCTGCAGATTGATCTGAAGCTGCGTGGCCGCGTTATAGTTGGTGCTCTCAGCCGTAATATCAATAGCGCTTTGATTTTGCTCAATCGATAGGTTGGTCAAGATCACGTTTGATGGAGTTATGCTGCCAAGTCTATTTAAAAGATCAGAGAATAAGATCTCTTTAGAAAGCACGTTTACCATCAAGTTCAAGTTATTGGATATGCTGGCAACTTGCGCCTTGTAGCTATTCACGTTTTCTTTATTGAGCTGAGTTTGAACCTTGGCTACTTGAACGTTGTAGTTGTGTATCGAATTGTCCATATAATAAAGACCTACACCTGCAATAAGGGCAATACCAATTAGGCCAAATAAAAACGCGCTGACCCAATTAGTTATCTTTCGATTACGCCCGGCATAACGGTATTCCTGTTTTATATCTGGAGGCAAAAGGTTGATCATGCCAAAACTTCCTCTGGTTTTGTTAGGGCGAGACCAGACGCAGTTACATATGACATCCGATCAGCCTTGTAGAAAGGGTGTAAATGGTCAAAATCTATATGATTTTCAAGGGCGATTGTTCTGACTGCTAAACGCAAGCTAGAGGTTAAAAAGTCTGCTAGGCCGGGCATGTTTGCACCGCCACCCATAATTATTACTTGCTTGAGCGCTGGCTGGTCTGGGTATCTTTGCTCATAGTAGCGAATAGTCCTCTTAATCTCTTTCATAATTAGCTCTAAGGTCGGTGAGATTGAATCAGTAACTTGTTTTTGAACATCGCTGACCGTCAGGCCGAGGTTGCTTTTCATAGTCAGAGCTTCTTGATTGCTGATCTTAAGCGTTGAAGAGATGGTTTTAGTTATATCGTCTCCGCCATATGGAACTGTCCCGGTGACTACTAGGCCGTGGTTATAGATGGTAATGTCGGTACTATTGGCACCAAAGTCGATTAGTACAGCTGGTGCTTCGCTTCTTTTATCTAGGCCAAACAATCTAGCACTAGCACCAATTGTAGTGTCCATAAGCACCGCTTCAAGACCGAGCATACGAGTAAGAATAAGGTAGGAATCTACAATGCTTCTAGGAAAAGCTACGATCAGGACTTCAATGTTATCTGCATCTTCGTTTAAGGTGGTGTAATCAATATATAGCTCTTCTGGATTGGCAGGGATATATTGCTCTGCCTCAGTTAGAACCGCTTCCTCAATATCTTTCAGCTTCATTTTTGGTAGTTTCAAAGCATGAGTAAAGGCTTTGCTAGCTGGCAGGCTAACGGCGACCCTGTTGGTGCTAATGTCGCCGATCAGGCCGCTCTTGAATAGTTTGCTGGCCGCTTCGGCAACTATCTCCGGCTTGGTGATTACACCGTTAGTTATGGCGCTTGAATCGAATTTTATATCGCCATAACCAATAAGTCTCGGCACTTTCTGTTCGAGATCAAACTGAATAACTCTCAGCATGTCATGTCCGATGTCTAGACCAAAGAGAGGTTTATCGACAAAGAAGTAAGTTTTCGGATTATTTAGGTTTTTATTCATGCCCCATCCAAGCATATGCTACATTCTATCTCAAGCATAAGTATATCATTAAGCTATATAAAAATCGCTATAAATCATAAGCAATAACAGCTACATCTAATCGGTTAATGAGGAAGCAGCTATTTTAGTTAGTAGCCTTTGACGTGGCTGATGGAGTAGTAGTTGGAGTTGTGCTAGTTGACGATGTCGAAGTGCTAGAAACGCCTTGGCAGGTGATAGCGTCAGATATCTTTGGTGATACTACTGACATTATTAGATGTACGTATTGATCAGTATCGCCAGGTTGTGGTGCTACAGGTAGAAATGCAAAGTGATCAACAGGGTAGTCCCGAGAAAGCGCAAGTAGTGTGCTTGAGAACAGTGACGAATTGGCCAAAATCTGATGAACACCGAAGACATATTCTATAGCGATAACTTTATTGTTCTCGACGTCATATATAGGGCCCTCAGGGATGTCTTTAGGTATTATATACTGCTTGCCGCGCCCAGGTACACAGGCAGCAGTAACGATGGCACTAGGTGGAAGACTAATAGTCTTAATGGTCGTAGAAGTACTAGCAACTACTGGTTTTGGTGCATGGTTCTTACCAATTGTATAAGCCGCGAATGATGCAGCCGCTATTAAGATGATGACAACTAAAACTTTTAGCAGCATCTTCATTGGAGATTTGCCGTGCGATGAAGCTACTACTTGATTAGCGTCTGGTTGGGTCATCGTTGGTATTGCCTCGGCTATGGCTGCAGTTTCTAAAGCAGATTCTGCCGGGGATGTCCCCTCAGGCTGTTGTGTGGCATAACTCTGCCCATCATTTACCGGCTCATTTGATGCTACTTCTTCGTTGGCTGGAGCATCAGTTGACGGAGATTCCTGGACTGGCGAAACATCATCGGATGTCTCAGGTTCTGTAGTTTCTTGACTAGTAGATGCCGCCGTATCGTCTTGTGTATTGTTGCTGCCGCTGGCTGGGTCATCTGTAGACGAAGTAAATTGTGAGTCATTTGAGTTGTCTTGGCCCAGATTTTCGTTGGTGGTATTTTCTACCGAAGTAGCGTCTTGTTCAGTATTGGTATTGTCTTCTGGGGTCATAAGCATTAGCATAAGTAGGATGGATAGTATTGTCAAGTTATATAAACAACACTAGGCTGGCTCAAGCTGTGGTGGGACCAAAAAAATGATCAGATTAAAAATCTCCTCTAAGTTACTATTATATTTTTTAATAGTCTCACTTATTCCACTATTGACCGTTAGTATCATCCTGACTAGTTCTGGTAAGTCGCTACTACTAGGTGCGGCGATTACTCGTCAACAGATTGTTGCCGATAATACCGCTGTAGACGTCGATGCATTTTTGCAGAGTAAAATTAGTGCTCTCACTTTTCAGTCTGAAATCTACGCCTTGAACCAAGGCAATACTGCTGCCGCTAGTCAAAACTTGGCTATCGTAATGAAACAAGATAGCAATCTTGAACAATTAGATTCGGTCGACTCGAAAGGTAACGAACAAATAGTATTTACCCAAGCTGGTCAATCTACTAATTTGACCAACGTCAGCAGTGGTGATGCATTTAAAGCTGTCAGCTACTTGCAGGGGAAAACCTTTGTCGGGCCGGTTACCTATAGCGCAACTGGTGAGCCGCAACTTACTATTGCAGTACCGGTACTCCGGTCTAATCTAAATCAGCACCTTAATAACCTGCCTTCAGCTAGTTTCGACACTTATACCTCATCTTCTGACTTTTTAGGAGTAATAGTTGCTAAGTACAATATATCCGGTCTCTGGCAGTCAGTACTATCTACAAAAGTTGGTCAAGGCGGCTATGCCTACGTGGTAGACGGATTAGGTAATCTAGTGGCCCACCCAGATAAGAAATACTTGCTAACTCACCAAAACATAACCAATGTTCAAGCAGTTAACCAGTTTATTAACGGCAACTTCGCGACGCGCCAAACAGTATCTGAAGTCGGAACTCAGGTTATTAGCACACCGAAAGAACTCAATCTGACCAACTGGGCAGTTATTGTCGAGGAGCCTGTTTCAAGTGTCTATGCTGGGATACACTCATTCACTAACTTATCGGCAATTTTTATTATCACCTCGACCATCTTCGCCATACTAGTCAGCCTAATTTTGCGCAAGCAACTTCTTGACCCAATTAAAAAGCTAAGCGCAGGGGCAAAGACCTTGGAAAATGGTAGTTTTGTTAAGTTAGTCGAAGTTAATACTAATGATGAGCTTCAAGACCTTGCTACCTCATTTAATAACATGGCCCTCAGTATCCGTAAATTGGTCGGCGACCTACGAGTTAAAAATGTTGACCTAAATATTGAGCAAATTAAACTTAATAACATTATACGTAGTGTGAGCGACGGAGTTATTGCGCTTGATGCCCAGTTCCGGATAATTTCGATTAACCCGCCAGCCGCTAAGCTAATTAAAAGAAAACCTGAAGATTTAGTCGGCAAAATTCTTGATGACCTCTACCTCTTTTCTAATGACGGAAAAGAGTTCAACCCGGAACTAAAAAAACCCGGAACTTATCACTACACTGATCTAGTGTTGCAAACAGGAAATGATGTTTCGTACTTAGATATTATGGTGTCTGTCCTTGATAGTACTGAAAGCGAAGCAACGGTTATTATTACTGTCCACGACCTAACTCAAAGTCGAGAACTAGAGTTTATGAAACTCGACTTTGTAGCCATTGCCGCCCATGAACTCCGAACGCCACTTACCGTAGTTCAAGGCTACTTGAGCATCTTAAACGATGACGCTCTGAGGCAACTTTCACTATCAAACCTGGAAAACCTACAAAAAGCTATCGTTGGGACTGATCAACTTCGTAATCTAATTAATAAGCTACTGAACATCTCACGAATTGAGCGAGGTGAAATGGAGATTAGCATCCAAAAACTGGAGCTGACCAAGTTAGTTAAGGACTCAGTTAAGGCTCATCAAGGGGCGGCTGCCCAGAAATTACAGAGCGTTGTATATAGCGCCAACACTGAAAAATCGGTTTATGTTCCAGGAGATGCTTCATCATTAAGCGAAGTGCTTAATAACCTTATTGGCAATGCTCTTAAGTTCACCGAGATGGATGGCACGGTCCGGGTAAACCTCGTCGCCGACAAAGAGAATGTTAAGGTTGAGGTAGTCGATACCGGCCCAGGAGTACGCTTAGATCTTCAAGCTCGATTATTTACCAAGTTCTACCGAGCTGAACGTAGCCTGGTCAGTGGTTATCGAGGCACTGGGCTAGGCTTATATATTTCAAAAACGATCATCGATATGCATCACGGTAAAATTGGTATTGAGCCAGATACTTCAAAGGGATCGACATTCTACTTTAGTTTACCGATATACGATGCCAAGAAACATGATATATTACTATCTAACGAAGCTAGGATAGGAGGAATTCGTGGCTGGTTTAAGAAAAATTCTACTAGTTGAAGATGATGTAATGATTCGCGAGCTCTATAGGGCTAAGCTAATCGAAGCAGATTATACGGTTGAGGTCGCAGGTAGCGCCCCTGAGTTATATAACAAGCTCCTGACCTATCGTCCGGACTGCATACTCCTCGATGTCATGCTACCAGGTGTTTCCGGGCTCGAGATACTCAAAGAGCTGCGTAGCAACCCTGAAAAGGGCTGTCAGGATGCTAAGATCATTATCTTGACTAACCTGGCGCAGCGCAGTGTTACAGATAGTGCCATCGAGGGCGGAGCCGATGGCTTTGTCCTGAAGACCGACATTCTTCCAAAAGACTTACCGCTTATAATTTCATCTCTCGAAGACGACACCGAAGCCTGAGGAACCTATTGATATAACGGCTGATAACTTGTTATTGACCAGGTTTCTGTACCTGATGAGAGCAATGTTCCAAAGATAACAGTTCCAGCTCCGCTCAAGTTAACTGTCTGACCAGTTACTGCTCCGACATTCCCGCTCCCGCCGATGTCGGCTTCACCCCAGTAAGCATCAAAGATCATGCCGGGAACCTTTACTGCCCCGTCAACCTCGACTGTTTGAAGTGACTGGGAAGTATGTAGTGCGGTTCCTGTTAGGCTAGTACAATTTGGATTACAGGCGGCATTTGTATAAAAACTAATGAATTCAATCCCTGTTCCACTGCTATTTGCCAACATTTGTGCTGAACCACCAACATTGATTGCTCCGTCTGAAATAATATATGGCCTATTAGTACCTAGCGCATTTGCAACTGTAATTGTTGCAGCGCCACCTATGGTTAAGGTGCCGGTAACATAGACATTTCCGTTGATTTTTAAGTTACAGCTATTCCCAACGGTGACATTTCCAACTAGCTCCAGATTAGCCGGCCAGACAATTGTTTTGTTACCCGTGCAATTGTAGGTACTGTTTGTCGCACCTGAAGTGGTCGTGACAGCTGCAATTTGCCCAGCTCGATCATATGTTGGCGGTGTTGCTACTGGGGCCGTACATCCGACCTGAAGTCCGCCACCACCATTGCCAGTTTGGATGTTATTGTTTGGACCGGTACTAGTTTGGCCGGTCGCACAAACCGTACCGTATATATTAGTGCTATAAGCAAGCGAGATCGGCTGAGTCGACGTACAGACGGCTGGATACGTGGCCCCTGGATTAGATCCAGTCGGGCAGGCATTATTAGCTACATCTACAGTTAGTGGCTTTGTTGAGGTGCCAATCTTTGATGCACCAGTCATTGTTATTGTTCCGCCAACATATACGCTAGAGTTAGTTATATTGGCACTGCCAGTCAGTATCAGACCTCCTGGACCACTAAGTACTGAGTAGCCACTACTGCCAGTACCGACAACTGTAACTCTAATTTTTCGTGTTAGAAATGGGCTAGCTGAGTTACCGTTTTTGTAGAAGTTAGCAGTAGAGATTATGGTTTTTGACGTGCCGTCGGAGTTGGTTGTTACGCTACTAGTAAAGGTGCCCCTACCCTGAGTAGTATTGTTGAAGAAAGTCTGAGGCGTTGTATAGCCTGCGAATGAACTATTTGCGTTTAGCTGATCGACTGACTGTTCGATACCTGCCTCTGCCACCAATGACGCGTTTTGTTGGTATTGACCATTTTTAGTGTGCTGGTACTGCTCTGCAGTTTGTGCCGAAATAGTAAAACCAATTGATGTAATAAATAGAATCATTATTATGGCGGTTACTAGTAACCAACCTTTTTGAGATTTATCTGTCTGCTCGATTAATAGTAGTCGTTTTATTAGTTTATTCATTTCTAAGTACCATTCTAGTCGAATAACTAGCTGTAATGCTACGGGCATTTTGAGTCTTTGTTAAAGTTAGCGAAACTTGGACTGATCTGGCGCTGGTTGGGGTAGTTGTATTGCCACCGCTATCGATATAGCTAAATGACAGGCTAGTGACAGCTCTGGCAATAAGTTTGTCAGCTGGGCAGCTTGCTGATGCGTTAGCCGGTGGGCAGGTGGTTACGGCGGCGTCATTAGCCACCCCAGCGCTTAGTGTCCGTCTATATAAGTTACTCCCGGACAAGTAATATATATCATTATCTTTTTGGCTAATATACTTGGCTGGGTCGCTAAAGAGAATGTTATTACTGCTATCGGTGGCAGCTTTAGCCAGTATCAGGACTTGACTGCCTGAAGTCCAGCCATATTGACCACCAGGGCCGTAGGCGTCAGCCCAGCGATTATTGGTATCGACATCACCAGATAACTGAACGTCGGTTGTGATTGTGTTCATCGAAGATTCGGCGGTATCGAGAAGACTAGCCCGGTTTTGAGCCAAGGTTGCCGCTTGTAGCCAAGTGTAAATAAAAGTCGATAGCATCAGGCCAATGACGCCCATTATTATCATCACCACAAGCGTCTCTACTAGAGTAAATCCGGCTTCTTTACCACGGCTTTTGCGCTTTATACTCATCCTAGGTCTGACCTATCCCTATTATTCCAATGTCTGAACTTAATTCGACCGTCTGGGGGGAGTTAAAATCCGTATAATTAATAGTTACATCTACCCGAATTAAGCCTGATAAGGGTTGGGTGACAACAACTGTCCCAGTTGCGTTCTTTGGCAACGAACTAGGTAGGCTTGAGGTAAAGTTAATGTTTGTGCCGGGGGTTAAGGAGTCATAACCACTATTTCTAAGGTCTTCGATTTCAGTCCGTGCAGCCCTAGTGGCTATATCCAGATGCTGGCTTTGGACGGCTAGGTCCTGCATGATGTAGTACATCCCGCCCAGGCTAGTAATAATGATACCTAAAACAACCATCGTTACCATCAGTTCGACCAAGGTAAAACCAGCACTCCCTATAAAGTACTGTCTTGCTTTGTGAGGCTGATTTTTATGTTCGGAGCGCTTATTCATGCTACGCCTATAATTATATAACCGCTTAATGCTTTACGTCTGCACTAAGCGGCTATAAGGGTTAAACTAACTTTCTACTAATTGGTGACAGTGATGTCGGCTGAACCATTCCACTGCGCCTTGTTAGCGTCAATTGTGTAACCAGTGCATGGCGTTGCACTGTTGTCACAACTTGCTGGTGAGGGAGTGTATGTGTAGTCAGGCGTTACAAATGTAGCGGCTAGTGTAGTGTTGTTACCACCGGTAGCCGAAGCTAGCCAAGTGTTAAATGAAGCTTGAGTTGTTGGGTAGTTACCATTGTCTGAGTTATATTCACCCAATTTGTTACCAACTTCAGATAGAGTTGATTGTGCTGCTGCTTGATGTGCTTTGTTCTGTGTACCACTATATGCAACAAACGCGATTGCTGCCAAGATTCCGATAATAATAATTACGATTAGTAGCTCAATCAGTGTAAAACCTTTTGAGTTAGATTTCTTGTTAAATAGACTTGTCATTACTAGGGCCCACCCTTCTTACTTAGTTATATATTTTATGTTGCGTAATTTACTAACATTAATCCGTATTATCGCTTATGGTTATTCTATTGTCAATCATTATTTTACTTCTCTAGCCAGAGACTGATGTCTCGGCTTTGGTGATCGGGCCGAATACACTTATAGCAATTAGCCCAACCATAGCGCCGAGCACGACTATCATTACAGGTTCGATGATTGAAGAAATAGCTCCTACCGCTTCGGCAACCTCATCTTCATAGAAGTCGGCAACTTTTAGAATAATTTCATCGGTCTTACCTGTTTCTTCACCTACGGCGAGCATCTGTGAAACAATCGGTGGAAAATGTTTACTCTTCTCCAGCTCAATCGATAACTGACTACCGTCTTGGATCGCTTTTGAACAAGCAAGAAGTTCCTTTTCGATTACCGCATTACCGATTGCACCTGCAGTTGTATCTATGGCTGAGACTATAGATACACCAGCGGTCATTAGTGAAGCGAATATTCTAGCAAACCTAGCAATTGCAGTTTTAGTAATAATAGTGCCGACTACCGGTATTCGTAGCAGTAAACTGTCCCATTGATATCTGCCGTTTTTGGTTTTTATATACCTTTTAAGAAAATATATGAATAGTGGCAGGCCTATAACAACGGTCAGTATAAAGCTCGGCTGTTTTAGAATGTGGCTTAGCGATAGAAGTGCGCGAGTATAGATTGGTAACTGAGCTTTACCGTTACTTATAGATTTGAGGATTGCACCGATCTTGGGGACAATAAAGGTCATTAAAATATAGAAAGCAACCATCGTAACGGTGAAGATTACTGCCGGATAGACCATTGCCGCTCTTATTTTACTTCTTAGAGCTGCATCCTTCTCTTGCTGTGCAGCGAGCCTGTCTAAGACCTCCTGTAAGATACCGCCTGTCTCACCGGCCTGGACCATGCTGACATAAATATGTGAAAATACTTTAGGGTGTTTTGCTAAGGCCTCACTCAAACTACTGCCGCCCTGAACACTAGCTTCTACTTCTTCCAGCACTTTTTTGAGTACTGCTGAGTTTGTTTGAATTTTCAGAATACTTAGCGCTCTTAGAATGGGCACGCCAGCATCAATCATGGTCGAAAACTGTCTAGTAAAGATGACTAGGTCTTTATCTTTAACTTTTGATCCTGGCAAAGTTATATTCATACTCAGACCCTTGTTCTGAGTATCTTGTTTGACCACTAGTGGCTGTAGCTGTTTTTCGTGCAGTGACTCAATTGCCGCGCTCTTAGAATGGGCAGATATCTTGCCTTTTTGGATAGTGCCATTTTGCAGTCGAGCAGTATAGACAAAGTCAGCCATTACTTTTTATACCTCATCACTTATAACTCGCATTACTTCTTCAATTGATGTTTCTCCGCGTAGTGCTTTGATTAATCCATCCATAGTCATGGTTACCATACCATCTATGACGGCTTGTTTACTAATTGCTTCGCTTGTGGCACTAGTCATAATTAATTTCTGGATACCCTCTGTCACCGGAAGAACTTCGTAGACCCCAAAACGACCAATATAACCGCTGTTACCACAGTGACTACAGCCCTCGGGGTTAGCTTTCCAAAGTCTTTTTATAGTTTTTTCGGTGGAGCTCATAGTCTTACTGTTTTCCGGATTCTTGTCTTGCTCGTTTACACCAAGTCCTGAATCAATAGCCTCTTTTTCTAATTGGTTAATCCGGGCAACATCACTTTCGGCATTAATTTTGAAAGCAGACATAATTCGCTGCAAAGCGCTGCTGTCAGGGATATATTCGACCCGACAGTCCATACAAAGGTGACGGACTAGCCTTTGACCGACGACTACACGTACAGTGCTGGCAATTAAGAATGGCTCTACGTCCATGTCGATAAGCCTAGGCAAACAGGTTGCCGCATCGTTCGTATGCAGCGTACTAAACACAAGGTGACCAGTTAGTGCAGCCTGGACTGCTAGGTCGGCTGTTTCTTTATCTCTAACTTCTCCAACCATTATTATATTTGGATCTTGTCGCAGTAATGACCGTAGACCGCTAGCGAAGGTCATACCAGCAACCGGATTAATCTGTGTTTGGTTTGCTCCAATCACTTTATATTCAACTGGATCTTCAATCGTACTGATGTTAACCGTTGGACTATTGAGGCTGCTTAAGACGCTAAACAAGCTGGTGGATTTTCCTGATCCAGTCGGTCCAGTGACTAATATTAGCCCGTGCGGTTGTTTAATAGCGTGTTGCAGAATTAGCAAGGGCTCTCCCCAGTAGCCAAGTTGCTCAAGGGTAATTGATTTACTAGATTCGTCCAAGATACGAATTACTACCTTTTCGCCGTCGACTATAGGCAGAGTAGATACTCTAAGCGCGTAACCATGGTCGTTAACCGATATCTTAAACCTTCCGTCTTGTGGAGCACGATGTTCGTCAATTTTAAGATTGGCTAAAATTTTAATTCTCGATATTAGAGCAGCTAGTACTTTACGTGGTAACTTATTGGCTTCGTGAAGCACTCCGTCAACACGATATCTAACCATCACGCCGTCTTCTCTCGGCTCAATGTGAATATCGCTAGCACGAGTCTTAATACCGTAATCTATGATCAAGTTTAGGGTTTTGGCGATCGGTGAGTCTTCGGCAACATCCTCTTGGGCCACAACCTCGTCAACAGTTTCTTTATCTTCATCAGTTATGACTTTAGCCAGTTCATCACTGACGTTTTCACCGCTATATAGATCAATAGCCGCTTGAATTGCATGGCTTGTAGCGATATGCACCCGAATTGGTCGACCCATCTGTTTTTGAATAAAGTTAATTGCTTGGATATCGTCTGGATCTTCCATAGCCACGAAAACAACATTATCTTCATCAATACTAAAGGCAATGCTTCGATATTTACGAGCAACCCTCTCAGGTATTAACTGTAGGGTCTCTGGGTCAATGTCATTAGCTACTATATTGGCAAACGGCACATCAATCTCATGACTATATAGCTGCGTGAGTTGAGGCTCGGTTAAAAGATTCGATTTTAGAATAATCGATTGCAGCGACTTATGCTCATGTTCGGCTTGTTCAACCAGGCTCTTTAGCTCGTCTGGGCTAATTTTATTTGTAAGCTTAAGCAGTTTTTTGACTAATTCATCCGGAATACGCATACTTCTTATTAGTATATATTATAAACATGAGCATTTTATTAACTATTTTTGAATATACTAGATAGACATGGCAGCAAAAACCAATCCGACCGAGGAACCCACCCCTCAAACAAGTAAATCTCAAGGCATCTCATCGAGAAAGCCGATTGTTGTTAGAGATGAAGAAGGCCAAGACACAAAGAAGAACCAGGTTGCTGAAACTAAAGTTGATCAGCCAAAAATTATTCTTGAAACTAAAGTCAGTCCACCAACAGGCGAACAAAAAAGTGAGAATGAACAACCATCAGAAGAAGAGCAGCACCCGCTAAGGAAATCTGGCCCATCAGTTATTGCTCCTCTCGAATCTAGTGATCTAGTCGCAGACAAAACTACTGCACCGAGTCAAGAGCCAGAAGCAGAGGCTGCCTCAGTTGACCAAACTCCCCCAGATGCTGAGTTAGACCCCCCGGCTGAAGAGGTGTCTACGAACATAGCATCAGATAAAATGAAACAAGCCGACAAGGGTGAACAGGATTATGAAAAACTAGAAAAACGACACCAAGAATTAGAAAAAACGATTGAAAGTCGTAAATATTTTGTACCAATTAATACCATTGCTCAGAAAAGATCTATCCGAGTCAGCTTAATTCTAGTCTTATTGACCTTACTGCTAGCAATTTTGCTTATTGATCTTATGTTCGACTCGGGGATGATTCTTTTGGTCAATCGGCTACCGCACACTCACTTCTTTAGTGTCCGCTAAGAACTTCTAGCTTAGCTTGTGCTGAACGATAAAATCCTTGATCGCTGAATTTACTTCCTTGATTATCTCTGGGTGCAGACGGTAATCGTGTTCGCTACTTACCAACTGCAAACTTTTAGGCTCAGCTGCCTGATCAAAGATAGCCCTACCTACTTGCTCGGGTACCATTAAATCTTGTGTCCCATAAAAGAATAGCTTTGGTTTTTTGCAGTGTTTAAGACCATCGCTGGCATCATAATTTTCTTGGTCTTCAAAATATGACAAAGGCAAACGAAATTCTTTTTGCTGTTTGGTCCTTTCGCTGCCTGGGGGTAGATCCCTAAACGACAAGACCGGTTCACTGCTTCCTTTAGGTGGTAGATCGTTGCTTGTAGGCCCTGATCTAGACATCATGCTAACAAAGCTAGTTACGACATTATTTACAGTGCCGACTAGCATCGAATTTGCCCCGCCCCTGCTATGACCAATTAGTATCGTCGGACGATTGCCAAAATAGCCTATGAGTTCGTTGATCGCTTTGAGTGTATTGGTTGTCGAGTATAAGTTAATGTTGCCGGGGCTGTCCCAGGTTCCTGGCGGATCAAAGCTAAGTGCTAAGAACCCTTGATCAGCCAACATATCGACTAGTGAGGTTAGACTAATGTAATCCTTGGAATCCAGCCTACCAGGGGTAACGATAGCTAAGTTTTTGGCATCATTTGATCCCTTCATATAAACCGCCAGCTTGAAAGTCGGCGTATTTATGTAGCTCATACAATTAGTCGTTTAAGCAGCGGGAATTCACGATATGGCTGCTTAAATGAACCTGAGCCCATATGCCCTTGGCCAGTTGCAATAACTAACGCTGCACCAAGCTTCAAAGCAACATCTTTGGCTTGTACATCATTACAGCCCCACGGATCGTTATCTGAATTAATAAGTATTATTTCTTTTGCCGCCTGTTTAATTGCTGGCCAGTTGTAGTTTTTTTGAAGCATTAGTTCTGAAAAACCTTCGTCATCTATTGGCCGGTAAAAGCCGGCCACTAAGATAACTTGGGCTACCGGTATCTTAAAAGACTGCAACATACTCAAGATTAACGGGCAAGCAGATGAATGACCGATGATTATTGTTTGTTCATCAAACACATAATTCAGATCATCGCTCTCTAAGTATTCTATGGTTTCTTGAAGCCTTGGCTTCTCGGTATTAGGTAGTTTGGGCCACCAAACTTGATAGCCTTTTGACTGCAAATATTTCTGGGTATCGGCATACCAATAATAATCCGTATCACTGCCGCCAGTACCGTGTAACAACCAGGCTCTCTTCATGCACCTAATAATAGCAAATTTATTAAATAATCTACTAGCTTAAATCGGTAGGTCCACCGCTGATCTTCAACCTAACATCCTCGGTCATCTTTCTTGTCGTAACGTAGGCCAGGACGTCTATGTCAGGATCAAATAATTCAATCATGTCCAGGTCTACTCTGTCCAGAGTTCGTGCCCCGACCATTTGTTTGCCAGCTAACATCGACTGCTTTAGCTCGATATACTCCGCTGGCTCTAGGCGAAAATCTATGTCACCTACCTGTGCTCTATATGGATCTGGTTTTCTGATGTACAGATGAGTGTATGTCGCTTCTGGTATATCCTTAGTCGCTGTTATAACTATTGGCTCGACTAATTCAAAATATTTCTGGTCGGGATTGTCTGAGCGTTTTACTAATCTATCTCGTAGCTGCTTGAGGTATTCGTACTCCCCCTGGTAGTGGCAAAAGATTCCTATATTTCCAGAGTTATCTAAATAGCGCTCAAAGGTTTGCTTGGACAGCTTGTGAGCCTCTAGATGTAAGTGCATAATTGCGGCATCTAGACTGTCCTTATCTAGAATCGGGCTAAACTGATATAGCTTCATAGAGTCCAATTTTAGGCGTGGCTATCTTTTAAAGAGCCGGAACTAGTAGAACTTGCAGACGAGGCGCTAGCTGATGCAGCCCTAAGCGGAATTAATAACGCCGATAACAATAGTACTATCGAACTGAGCTTGGTCGCGATCTTAGTTAATTTCATAATGACCTCGCCTATCCCTAGGATTAATACTTGAGATTAGTTAAGCTCAATCATCTTTTGCTGTCAACATGTTTATGATTACGACAGCAGAACCCCACCATCAACTACAATCTGGCTGCCGGTCATGTACGATGACATGTCGCTTGCCAGGAATAGGGCAACTGTTCCAATCTCATCCTGGTCACCCATTCGGTGCATTGGAATTTTAGCAAGGAATTGTTTGGATATCTCTTCAAGTACGACTTGATCGATGTCGCTTGATCCACCGCCGCTAGCCCCAGGTGTTGCAATCCCACCAGGAGCAATCGCATTAACCCATATTTTATGCTCGGCAAGCTCTAGGGCCGAGTTCTTAGTAAAGCCAAGTAATCCATGTTTTGAGGCGTCATAGTGGGCTAGGCCGACCATTGAGGGGTGGAGTGAATCAATTGATGAAATATTTATTATCTTGCCTCCGCCATGTGACTTCATCACTTCGGACCCATACTTAGTAGTCAGAAAAACACTTCGTAAATTAACACTGATCACATGATCAAAATCCTCAACTGACATAGTGGCGAGTGGATTAGTTGGGTAAATGCCGGCATTATTTACCAAGATATCTAGCGATTCAAAGCTTTGTTCGCAGAAGTTAACCATCTGTCTTATTTCTGCCTCGCTGGAGACATCAACTTTCATCGCCTTTACCGAATAGCCCTTAGCCGATAGTGTTTCAGCCGCTTGCTGGGCAGATGCTTCATTGAGATCAGCAATTAGTACATTGGCTCCTGCTTCGGCCAGCCTGCTGGAAATGCCCAGTCCAATACCTTTTGCCCCGCCAGTAACTATCGCTGATTTATTTTGTAAATTAAGTAGATCTTGAATTGACTTCATTTTGCCCCCTATTCGTCTATAGGATAGCGAACGTTGAGGAGTTTCAATTGATATGTATTACGATTCTAAGCTAACTTCTTCGGTAACAATGGAGAAATCGCAGTCAATGCATGGGCCAAAAGTGTCCGGAGTCCGATCGCGCAAAGGCGTAGTAGTTATGCCACATTCAACCGGAGCTTTTTCAATAAAGCCGACACCCATTAATATTTGTCTGCCTTTAGGGGTAACCCGTTGTTGTCCGTTTTCGTCGATATCGACAAGGACTTCGCGCACCTTCTGACAAGCAAGACCAGTAACAAAATTACCGTCATTTGCTTCATTAAGACCAATAACTTCGAACATTACTGCTCACTCCTCTACGGGTATTGCTAGGTTTGCGTAGCTAACCGGGCTTGGGCTTCCGAGATTAGACGAAACGCCAACTAAAGGATAGTTGTTTAGGGCTAAGCCAAGCATTTCCTCACTTTGCTCAGTCATCCTGTTGACCAGACCAAGATCAGTTATATAAGTTACTGGAACTTTACCAGATTTACTAAATGGCTCACCAACCGCGCTATTATTGCCTGTTGTATAGGTAATTTGCGAACCGAGTTCACGGCCGAGCATCCGGTTGGTTATGATGACGTTCCAGTTCCCTTTAAGATCCTTGTATAGATCCTCTGAGTATAGTGGAGTATTTAGGCCAGGCGTTAGATCAAGCTGCGGTTGAAACTCGCTAGTTTGGTCGTCTCTTTGATAGAGACTTATTTCCAGTGAGCTATAAGGTAATACTGTTTGTTGGTCAGTCTTTATACCAGCACTATTAAGACTGGTTTTACTAAAATTAGTTACACTAAGGTTATAGCCCTCTGCTGGCGTTACTCTTGTTGGCACGACAGTACTATCTAGTTGTAGGGTCCTACCCTTAACCGTTACCAAATGTGCTCTTGGAGATACAACGGTTTGTTCAATCGGCTCACTAGACACATCAAATGCTGGGTCCTTTTGATCATCTTTGGCCGCTTTGACTAGTCTGCTTTCTAGCTGCCAGTAAAGGGTGTCAAGTCTAGCATTTGCTTGAGCCCGTATATCACTTTTGATAGCTGCACCTGCTGGTTGACGAGACAACATAACAGAAGCACCGGTCAGTGCAACTGTGGCTGCTAGAGCTGCTCTAAGTGATCGAAACCTCTTGCCTGCTTCTCTACCCGCTCTAGGTGTATGTTCCGAACCTTGGTGATTTTTCATCGATATATTGTCTCATATATTTAAGTATTAGTCAAGAGCTGGAGAAGATTTATTGGCTTACTAAGCGTTCGATTTGGCAGTAGATGGTTTAATGATATTTATAAGGTAGCTGCTCACTAGCGCCATGGTCATCACCGGGATCAGGCTAAAACTACTGATATCTGTTATAAGGAAGATGGTAAATAGTGGGAGTGGAGTAAAGACGTACATCGAGCTTGCCATACAGGCAACTACTGCCACGGCTGCAGGGACAAAGCCAAACATACCATGAATCGCTAGACCAGCTGCTCCAGCGGCAAATAGGGTTGGGAATATATTACCGCCCTGATAACCTCCACCAAGCGAGACGCTGGTAGTAATTACCCTGACTAGACAGAGAACTAATAGGCCGATTACGGTATAGGAAGCAGTATGAGTTACTAGCTGAGATAGTTGCTGAGTACCGTCAAACATCGCAAGTGGCCAAATACTCCCAATAATCCCGACTATGATACCTACAATTCCGCCACGAATAATTGGGTTTTTGAGGTACTTCTTATTAAACGATTTAAGGTGGATGATGCCGTATTTCATACTTAGGCCAATTGCCATTCCGATAATACCAATTATAAAGCCGTAGACTAGCTGAACTGGCTTGAAGCCACTATAGCTAGGCACCAGTTGGACGCCGTGTAGAAAAGGCGCTTTCAAAAGCACATAGATGCCAAAACCAATGCTAGCAGCAACCATGCTGGCAAAAATTAGTAAGGTGTTGGCTTTTTTATCTTCAGCTACGGGATTTTCGGCAAACATGATAGAACCTGCAACTGGAGCATTCAGCAATATACCGAGTGATCCACCAAGCGCGATGGCAATAAACGACATGATCTGTTCTTTGGTCACTTTAAGTCGTCTGCCTAGCCAATCACCTACATATCCACCAAGCGTAACTAGTGGAGCTTCTGGCCCTATACTTGCGCCGGCCAATAGTCCAGCATAGGTATTTACGACGACCCTCTTTAGCTGCTTAACCCCCAGAGCTCCGTCCTCTTTAACCGAAGCCATGACCGCTTCGAAGCCTATACCCTCGTTTGTACCAAAGTACTTAACACAAAGTCCCATAATGATGCCGCCAGCAAGGCTTATTAGAATAACTGCTAGCGGATGATGGATGGCATGCGGAACTAAGTCTTGCCAAATTAACCTGGTTCCAAGCTGAATTGCTCGGATAAAAAGATCTGAAATAAGGCCGACAGCAATCCCAAGAATCACCGACACGACCATGAGTTTAATTACTACATCTTTTTTAATAGCTCTTCTGTTCCTTGTCCTAGTATATAAAACTATACTACTTACTTATTCGTCGCCCATTAGTGCAAAAACTGCTCCATGCCCGTTCATCTCAAGGAATTCTCGGCTAGTGTTACCGATGAGCATCGTATAAATTACGTCATCAATTGTTGTAACTTGGCTAACGCCCCTGCTTCGTTTAAGCTCATCGATCTGTTCATCCTGGCTTTCAAAAGCATAGGCTGGCGGAAAAATATTTGCTAAAAATCTATATCCTTCTTCGCTAAGCTCGCTCAAGCGTATATTTGCAGCCTCGACTAGTCCACCAACGCCTACTTCCGAACCCCTGGTAGTCATAGCTTCATCTCCTTATTCTATTTCACATTCTAAGACTGGGGGGCTATTATTGCAACCAGAACGATGGTTTGTTCTAAGTCTATAGGACTTGTTGCTCAAAGCGAGCTTGGCTTAAATTCCCTCCAGAAACTAGGCAAACTACCGTCGTGCCTCTTATTTGCTCAGCCATTTGGTCAAGTGCGGCAACAGATAAGGCACCGGCCAGCTCAGCTTTAAGTGGCTCTTCTCTTAGCCATAGATCACGTGTTGCCTGCCTTGCTTGATCATTGCTAACTTGGATCAGGCTGGCCAGAAGATGAGCAGCAAGGCGGAAGGGCACTTCGCCTACGCTTTTGACTGATGCCCCGTCAATAAAGGTGTCGATGTCATCGAGTTCAGCAGGACCACCATTTTCTATAGCACGAGCCAGTGAGCTTGCGCCTGATGGCTCAACTCCGATAATTCGCGCTTTTGGCTGTAGTGATTTAATAGCAGTACTTATCCCGGCAATTAGCCCCATGCCGCCAACGGGACAGATTACTGCGTCAATGCCTTCAATAGCGTCAGCAATCTCTAGCCCCCAGGTACCTTGACCGGCAATGACTAAGCGATCATTGAATGGCGAAGAAAAGACCATGTCTTTCTGATTAGCGTAATCAATGGCCGCTATCTGGGTGTCATCATACGTACTCCCCTCAAGAGTAATATGGACTCTGTTGCCGCCATGGATGGCCACCTGTTCAACTTTTAATGAGGGCGTGCTCCGTGGCATGAATATTTCTGCAGCAACACCACTGATTTGACAACTACGGGCAATACCCTGGCCGTAATTACCGGCACTAGACGTTACTACGCCAGCTGCCTGCTGCTGGTCACTGAGTGATCTAACATGATTATATGCGCCACGAATTTTGTAGGCCCCAATTAGCTGATGTAGCTCACTAGCAAGCCATATATCGGCATCATAACGCACCGATAGCTCCTCATCTTTTTCGACGCATGTTTCAAGAACCGGGCTATCGCTATCTTGAATAGTGTCCATTGCTGAATATATTTCAGCTAACAGGTCCGGGTCTACACATTGTTCGCTTTTTAAACTGTTCATGGTAATTCTTGTTTAAATAAAAAACCTCCGTTATTTGTTGTCGGAGGCTTAATTTTAGATTGCTTAAGATTTTTTTGAAAAAGCTTAATTATCCTCCGCATTATCGGGGGCAATAATAATCGCTATAATCATCTGAGTCTTCATATCGCTAGTTATATTAACATGATTGCGAATTAAATTCTAGGCATGTGATCAAGCTAAGCTACGGGACCTAGGGCTGTCAATGCTTCATCTTAAAGAGCGGCTTGCATCGCGTGCTTATGGCTTTGCTAAAACAAATCCGGAGACACCATTACCAGTTACCTGGCCGGCGGTATCACTATAAAATGTATATAGCGGTAAGCCTTTATAGGCATATTGTTTCGTGCCGTCAGTTCTAGTAATTATAGTCACGTTAGCTGGTAGTGTCTCACTACTAGAAGTTGGTGCGTATGCTGGCCAAGCTTGAAGGCAAGAGCCACTACAGTTACTTACGCCAGAGGTATCATTGCTGTAGGTGTAAAGAGCCATGCCGCTCGAGGTAGCAAGATATTTGCCGACCGAAGAATTAGATTCAGTTTGAATAATATCTTTAGTCGTCGACGTTGACGTACTTTGAGTTGTTGACTGTGTTGTCGAATACGCCGCTTTTGGCGGAGTTGTATTTTTCGATTTATGAAACAGGTCATAGCCACCACCAATTAGTATTATAGCCACCAAAACGACCGAAACGCCGATAATAAGATTCTTGTTCTTCATACTAATTCTCCCTTTAACATTAACCTAATGACAGTGTACCCTATAAAATCGATGATATGTTAGGTTGGTTCGTGAAAGCCAGTTTGTCGTCTCTATACTCCGGTGCAGCCAACTAATTCTACACCGCCTGGTTGCCTAATCGCGCTGGCTCCCTCAGTAATTAAGGTCACTACTGTGCCTTTAGCCGGTGTTGGTGCAGTAGCAGCAAGGTCACAATAAACCTGGTAGCTTGAAGGTGATTTGATGGTAATTTGTCTTACCCCGTTAACATTACTGATCGAACCGACCTGGCCGCTTACGATTATGGTATTCTCTCGGTAGTTGGAGTAAAAGTAGTCCCCTTTCATCGCATCGGCCAATTGAGCAGGGCTAACAGTTACGATGCTCATCTTTTGTACTGCTCGCATATTACCAAGGAGATAGAAGCCAGCACATAGTATCAATACAGCCACTACAACACATACGGATAGGAGTATTTTCTTATTCATCCACCCCCATTATATCAAGTTATATCAAGCTCTTGGCCCAATATATATGCCTCCTCACCGACTCTTGCTGAGTAATGCGGAAATATAATGCATTCTCCCTTTCGAGCCAAATACTTTTGCTCTCCTTTAGTAGCAATAAGTTGGTTAGGCCTTAATGCATCAAAATTATGTAGTCCACTAGTTAGCTTAAACTCATTTGACGTTTTATAGATAGTTTCCTTGGCTCGTATGTAGCGTTTAGGTATATCAGAAAAAGTAACCGGATAATCAGCCATATTGAAGTATTTTAAGAACTGATATATAACGTTTATTGCAAAGCCGGTATATTCGTTTGCGAGTGTAATCGGACCACACTCGACACAAAGGCCAATTTTTCCTTTTAAATACATATACCCATCACTGCCACCTGGTTCGGTTCTCGTCCAATTAGTAGAAATAATACCAACGTCTAACTTACTAGCAAGGTCGATAGCGTTATCCTCGCAGATAACAAAAGGCGCTCCATCGTCGTCATAGAACATATGTAGGTCCAAAAGTGCATCACAACTATCGAGGACTGTCATTAATTCTCGGGCACGCTTGTCTTCAGGTTCAGCCCCACTGTTCCCCTCAAAGAAACAACGGTTGAGATTCTTGTTTATCATTCGAACTTTTTTTTCGATTGTCTCCGGATTTGCAAAAACGATATACAATTTACCAATATTTATTTTCAGACCTGGTATTAGCTCTTGTAAGGCGTAGACGCCGGCAAGTTCATTCCCGTGTACGCCAGCAAAAATTGCCAATGTAGGGCCTGGTCCTTTTCCATTTATTTCAATTATGTCACTACTTGGCATGGCCGCCTCCATATATAAGTATATTGTCACAACATCCATCACATTCAGGCTTCATTGGGCAAGACAAGCATGCCCTCAGCGCTGACGGAGGAATCAAGGCTGATTCAGCTTTAAGGTAATCTTCTACCATGAACAAGGGGGTACTTAGAGGGTTTGTAAATGCGTACGGATGAATCTGTGCAGACACAAGATGGCCGGTAATAACATGGATTAGCTTTCCGCCTATTCCCATATTTCTAAATTCCTTAGGCACACAAAGTGATCCGACTTCACTCATCAGATTCCCGTTATGTGATTCAGGGTCGATCGCAGCGATATAGCCACTAAATTCTTCGTCTATGAATGCCGCTACGCCAAGATGTTTCTTATAAACATCTTCTTCGGCTATAGGCAGCATCTGTGGGGTTTCATCCATTTTCCCTTGGGTATACTCTGAAACCCACTCAGCAACCTTACTTTTAAGTTCACCGTCAAGGTCGTCAAAATTGTTAAATTCTAAACTCATAATATATTCCTTTGTAATTAAAAAAGCCCCTGAGTATGTAGGGGCTGCTAAGGCTTAATATAATTTTCTACAACTTCAAGAACAGCCCCCGGTAGTACGGTTGCTTCGGCGAGCAGAGATTAGATACTGTGAAAGAATCATAGGGCTTATATTACCATAATATTTATGCTTGTCAAAGTTTATCTGTCGGCTGAGTCGACTGCACTTGCTTCGGGCGGCCTGAACGCTCTTAGGACTGTAAAGCCTACTCGACTAACAGATTCGGAAAGGTTGTCGTACTGTTTCATATAGCCTTCACCGTCAACAATAACCTCTCTTCTCTCAGATGGCCTTGATCGATCGTCAAATGAGGGAATATCAATAATCATTTTCTTGCTTCTTACAAACTCAACTAATTTGTCTATCGCCGCTTGTTTATCCTGTAATAGTTGTGCCTCGAGCTCAGCTACTGGCCGGCTCGATATTATATCTGTTATCCGTCCCCATAATTGCTCAAGTTGACCGTCTTCTTCTATTGAAACTGAACTTCTTAATGCTCCCTGGCTATCAGTAGTAAACACATGGCCTTCGATACCGCTTTCAGTTATAGCTACTTGAGTAATAGTTCGCGAACCCTTTTCTCCGGTGCTTAGCTGCCAGATGAAACGACCTTGTTCACGCTGAGTGGCGTCAAAAATTAACATATTAACCTTATGGACCACTTCGTGGCCATGATCTGCGGCTAGGATTTCGTGCTGTTTGTAAATTACACCTGACCCACTTGACAGTAATTCGTTGTGAGCTTGGAAGTAGCTTTCCGAGAAACTAAACAGATTTTCTTCAGGCTCAAAAAAAACGGCCTCAGGCCGTTCATCGATTCTTTCTGTTGTTGTTTCTAGTATTGTCATACTAGATTCTTATTATAGCATTAGCATCTAGTTTTTGACAAGTTATTTTATTGATTGACACGGCTTGTAGCAGCTTTGGCCGCAATTCTACCTGCCTGGATTGCCTGAAGAGCACCGGCATAAGTGCCCTGTTCATCAATCATAAGAACCTGTTCTCCAGTAAAAGACTCATCGGGGGCATGACCGTGAAAAAATGCATTTAGTTCCTGGGCTACGCCATCAGGATAACTACCTGTTTCTGCCTGATATTCGGCATATTTAATTGCCGCTCCAACCCACTGCGGCGTATCTAGGAAGTGGCTAATTACTCTTTTTTTTCTCTTCTGTGTCTACGACTTCCGCATATAGCAGTATGAGTTCCTGATACGGAGTTATGTCTTTAAAGCCGTTTATACCGTCAGTATTAATATCAAGTGAGCCGAATTCAATGACGTTGCTTATCCTCTGACTAAAGCCTCTTGCATGCCAGCTAACAAATAATGTACCGTGGCCACGGTCTGTTTCAGCGTCGAAATGTTCCCAAAACGACGGACGAATATCATCAAGATCGATATATTTTGGCAACTCGAGAACTAACCGATCGCCAATACTACTGTTTAGGAGTGTGAGGGCCGGCCCTGTACCTGTCCCATCGCCACTAGAAGAATGCCCTACGTGGCCCCTTCTATGAATAGTGTCAGCGAATATCTCATCTAACAGTTTCGGTAGACCGTCTGGCATCTCTGAAACTACCTCTGCTAAGCCGCTATAAAGATCGACAAGTTGTTGATTGTTTTGCGCATCTGAGGTTTCTGGTCGTACCATGGTCTCTCCCTAGCTACAATAGTTGTTTATATTAATACGCCCTTAAATTAGTAAGTGCAAGCATAAGCAGCCAGACTACTTAGCTACTGGAGGTTGGACTAAATGGGTAATCAACTCCAGCGGATACGTCTTATTAGCTAAAAAGTCCCTAATGTAGTCCTTGAGGTCATGATAGCGCATAAGACTATCATCGATAGCCAGTATTTCTTCCAGGGAAAGCCAGGCAAATTCAGCAATCTCAAGTTCACCATCAAGCATTTCGCCGTGTTCATTGGTTAGTTCGCCACTAAACTCTCCAGTGAATATAATTCGCAGTACATGGGTGCTACTGTTTTTTGCTGGTACATCTTTACGATGTATTGAATGCAGCCCTAGTATCGCTTTAGGTGTAAATTTAAGCCCCGACTCTTCGAAAACTTCACGTTTAACCCCGTCAATTGGATTTTCACCGTAATCTAGTTTTCCAGCCGGAATATTCCATTTGCCCTTATCAGGCAAAAAATTCTCCTTTAATAGAAGTATCTTGCCGTCTTTCGCGATTAAGGCTCCGACAACTATGTACGGCTGGGCTATGAAAAAGACATATTTTTTTAAGTGAATGATTTTTGAATGTCGATAACATAGCGTTTAGAAAACTGTTTTGAGACAAGTGAGTCCCAAGCTTTATTGATGTCTGCCATAGTTATGACCTCAATATTTGGCACTATGCCATGCTTGGCACTGAACTCTAGCATCTCTTTGGTTTCCTTTATGCCACCAACACCAGATCCGGCAATAGATTTGCGGCCACCAATTAATTCTCCACCGTGGAAGCCTGGCATGGGATTAATCGGCCCAACGAGCACAATGCTACCATCAACGTTTAAAAGCTCTAGGTATGGTTTAAGCTCGTGAGCGCTAGGAATGGTGTCTATTATTAGATCAAACTTCCGAATAGCGCCCTTCATGTCTGCTTCTGAACTTGAAACTATGACTTCATCAGCACCATACTGCTTCGCTGTTTCGGCCTTTTCAGGAGACGAAGTAATAACACCGACATAAGCTCCCATCGCTTTTGCGTATTTAACTCCCATATGACCTAGTCCACCAAGACCAATTATGCCAACCTTCATGCCTGGTCCTGTCTTCCAGTGCATTAGCGGCGAATACATGGTTATACCGGCACATAGTAGTGGTGCTGCATCAGCCATATTTAGCGAATCTGGGATATTCATTACAAACTTTTCTGTCGCATCCATTATTGTTGAGTAACCGCCCTTGGTGTCAGTTCCGTCGATTGGATCGTTAGAACCATAAGTCCAGGTAGCACCTTTATCACAGTATTGCTCAAGACCAGCTTTGCAGGGGTTACATTTACCACAGCTGTTAACTAAACAACCAACACCGACTCGGTCACCAACTTTGAATTTCGTGACTGAGCTTCCAATGCGAGTTACCTGGCCAACTATTTCGTGTCCAGTTACGCAGGGATATTCTGTTTCTCCCCAATCTCCTCGTGCAGTATGAATATCGCTATGGCATACTCCGCAGAATTGAACTTCGAATTCAACATCATATTCAGTCGGCTCTCGTCGCTCAAATTCATAATATTCTAAAGCTTTTTCTGGTGCCTTTGCGGCAAATGACTTTGTCTTCATATTTACCCCTAACTTTGATCTATATACCTATTGTCTCACATGTTTAAGGATCTTTTTGCTCGGGCTTGTGAGATATATGCTAGGAAGGGCCTGTTGATTCAACTATCGACGAGCGAAGCGCCACCTCACCTAAACCGCTAGCTGCAGCGGCATATTCCATAACAGCAGCATGTTCTTGACGAGTAGTTTCTACTTCCTCTGGAGTTGCGAAGTAAAGGTCATCTGCTGAAACTAAGTAATGGGTAAAGTCCTCTAGGTTAGGCCGGAATATTTCTACTGTCCAATTATCGTCTCCAGTCAAACTTACACCATGAACGACGTAGTCCTCTGCAATAACGACTTCATCACAAGCCTGTCTTTTCCAGCCTTCACCAGTTTTTACCATTTTGTGTTTTGCATGACCCTTTAGCTGCTGTACGCTATCCTTGTTTGTGTCTAGAAATACTACAAATTCGTCTCGTACTTGTTCATAGGTCGCTTGGGCAACCACTAGGTTAGATGACGCAATTCTTCTGCGGTCAGACAATTCTTTTTGCTTGCTTAGTTCTTCTGCCATATACACATTCTCCAGAAGCTTTGCTTAAAATGCAAGCATAAGCTACTCAGATAGTCGGGTGGATCCTGTCGATTTTAGCTTAGAGTATTTATGGCTCTGATTGCTTCTTCAGGTACACCATCTATACAGTCATAGTTTTCTATGTCGGTCTTGTTTACCCATATATAGTCCGTAAAGGCCCCTTCTTCAAGTGCAACTTCGCCATCAATATACTAGTAGTTAGCACTGCCATAAAAACTGGTATGCCGTCTGGTCGAACAAATAGCTTGTTACTTACTACGTTACTACTGTCACAATCAACGTCGAGGCCGCATTCTTCTTTGGCCTCACGCATGGCTAGTTTACCCATGATGTTATCTATGCCATCAATTGGTGCTTTGCCAGACTCAGCCAGTAGAGACTCTACGTCACCGTGCTCAAGTTTTCCTCCTGGAAATGCCCATTTACCGGGATGAACTTTTTCTCTTTCGCTTCGTTTGAGAAGTAAGCAAGTTGCGTTTTTTGTATTAAGTATTATTACATTGGCAACTACATAGAATAGTTTGTCGACTTTGGCAGCATCAATAGAAATTATGGATTTAGTCATAGAGCTTAGGCGTATGGGCTTTCATTTTCCTCAACAAATCTGACATGACGCTCATTCTTTTCTTCCCACGCCGGTGATATAGTTAAAACCATCTCCATTGTTCCAAAATAATGAATACGTGTGTTTGGGGGAATAACGACTAAGTCGGTTGCTTCAACTTTTACTGGTTCATCATCTAGAAAAAATGTGCCTTCGCCTTTGATAATGTAATAAGTAAATGCACTCTTTATGTCATAGAACTCTTGAAAATGACCTTTATTAACTGATACATGACAAACATTTGCAGATGGCTCATCCTGGCCATAAATAGCTAGATCTATGCCGTGTTTATTAAACTTTCTGGCTTCTTTGACGGTGTACTTAAATTTCTTAGTCATAGAGTCAAGATACTGCGATGTCTATTTTTGGTCGCATATCTTTGAGTGTATCCAGTGCTCCGTGGACATCGTGGTTTAGAAAATCAGCAAAATAATCTCGGTGATCTAAACGAGACTGAACTCCATCAATAACGGGCAAAATACCCTGAGAAATCCATGCCTGATATATTGGCGCCCATTTCCTGCTACCTCTACGAGCGGTAATTGAGCAATTATCTACCATGTAGGCTATCCCCCTTGCCCTCATATAAGGGTTAAGTGAATCGACTGCTTCGATTATTGATTCGTTTACCACTTCTGACCAATAGTGACCGTTTGCCCTTAAAACATCTACCTGGGCCATCATCCCGGCAATATAGATACCAGCTACAGTTGGGTCTATATTAACTCTTGCTTCGCTTGAGCTACTTAGGCTTTTTCTAACTAATTCTCCGACTCGCCACATATCTGTACCGTCAACTTGTGTCATTCGTACATTAAATTCATTATCCGATACAACTTCTTCAAGCTCTCTGCCGCTAGACACATCATGATAGAGCTTTTCTGTTAGATTTTTAAGTTGTGGGTAGGCTGCGTTATAGGCAACTATAAATTGTTCTTTTTCACCTTCATCTAGTCGGTCAAATAGGCCTCTTAGTCCTTCATGAGAGATAGTTTGAGATATTGGGCCAACCAGTGACTCGACGACCTGTAAGTATGCCCCTTCAGGGTCAACGTTATGCTGTCTTTTCCAGCCATAGAGTGCTTCTACGAGTCCATGGACACCACCGAGTAGCATCGCTCGTTCGCCAAAGACGTCTGAACGCCACTCATTTCTTAGAGTAGTTTGAAAGCTATAGGGCGCACCAAGCCCTAGAGCCCAGCCCAGTGTTCTGTCAAGTGCATCTTGGCCACCCTGTTCGACGGCAACACTGACATTGATGCCGCTAAGTTGTTCATACAGCTTCCTGACGGATGGACCCATCCCTTTAGGACATACACCGGTTAGGTTAATATCTTCTCGAACGCCCCGTCCAGTTACCTGATTATGGCCAACCCAGAACCCATGTGATAAGCCTATGTCTGCACCGCTTGGCGCGAGGTCCATAAGTGCATGTCCTTCGCTAACTAGAGCCGCATCGGCTACTAATAACAGCGACATCCTAGAATGGCTGATAGCGTCTTCAACTGTAGTTAGTGAACCATCAGCTAAGCTAAAGCCTACAGCCTCTGCTTTTGCTCTTGATGCCGAGCCATTTCTTAGACCAACAACGACTTTTGTGTCCAGCCCTGCACTTCTGAAAGAATCTCGTAGATTTTGGGCTTGTGCCGGACCTTGTGAACTCCAACCAATAACTGCTAGTTGTGCAACGTCTCCAAATACTTCGCCAAGCGGTTCAAAGTTTCGGTCGCCACCGTACATTACCGTCTCTGTAGTCCCTGCTATCTGAACTGTTCTTAACAAATCGTTAAAAGCTTCCGACTCAAATGTATTGGGTGCTTCTACCATAGTCATAGCCTAAAATCTCCTTAGATGAGATTTATTATCTACCGACTTGACTATTTTGCAAGCATTATCGGATAGACGAAGATCGAATGACTATGCTGCTGGGTATAAACTCTGCTCTTGGACGACTTCAGCTAAGATTCTGTTTATCGCACCGAGACCCATACTTTTTTTCCCCGGTTCTGCCGAGTATACTCGTTCGCTATATGGTTTCTCTTCTTCGCCAGGAATCGGGTCGGGATTATGAAAATACTCTTTTTCAACAGCCGTAATATCCATTGGCAAATCGCCCCCTGCTGATGTATCACTCCAGGTTGCGGTAATTTTCCAGTCTGTATAGTAGTTTGGATCCGTGTGTTCTCGACGAACTGTAATCTGCCTACTGCCAATACTGAAACTTGTACTGACACTGCCGCTTAGATTGGGGCCTGGGATCGGTCCGTCTTTGAGCCTAGATAAGGATGTCAGCCAGTTAAAGCGGGCTAGCTGAAACCCTTCGTATACGCCTTTAAGGCGAGTTAGGAATCGAGCCTCAGTAGTGCCTGCTCGTTGTTCTCGTGTTTGATGTGCTTCAACCATATTCCAGCTAGTATAAGGTTACCTTTCATATGAGTGCAAGCATAAACAAATTTAACTATCGGTAGATGAATTCTTTTAAGGAATGCTCGACGGTTAGAACTAGGCTTTTTTGTCTATATAATTTTTTAAGTTTTCAATAACTCGATTTCCTAGTCGTTGTTTAGTTTCTCGAGTAAATCCTGCTATCACTTTAGGGAATACGACTCTGGGCAAGTCTTTATATGAGTTGTAGTGGTCGATACCAGCAGCTAGGTCGAAAATGGCATAATGATTCCCTTTTTCAAGCCAGTTTAAAAAGGCGGTTCTATCGAAACAATTGCCGCTGCTTGCTTGGACTAGAACGCTATTCGGCTTCATATTTTTAAAATCGCCCTCATCAATAACTTTTATATTAGTCGGTGAGCTGATTATAACAATGTCGCTACTTTTAAGTAGTTCCGTTTTTTCAGCATATTTAACACCTTTTTTCTCCCACTCAGGTTTACGATGTTTACTGTAGTAGTTAACTTGCATTTTATATGCCAGCGCTAAATGGGCTATTGACTGGCCCAAGGCTCCAAGACCAATAATGCCAATGGACTTTGCAATCAATTCGGTAGGGTAGTCAAACCATTGGTATTTTCCCATACCCCTAGCAAGAAATACTAGTTGATAAAAAATAAACTCGGCAGTAGGTTCATCGCCATAATCTACTACGTTTGTAAGGCTTATATGTTGGTCGCTGACGGCTTGTAAGTCTATGTTCTCGGTGGAGGTACCACAAAGGCCAATATACTTTATCGACGGACAGGCCTTAAGATATTCAGCGGTTATTTTTGTCCCAGTGTTGACTAATACAATCTCAGCATCACCGGTTCGTCTAGTCATCTCGGTTATATCAAACTGATCTTCTGTATCAGGAAATTCCACAGGTTTACTGGATAATTTGCTGATCCTTTCTCGATCTTCTGGAAGAAGGCGTGCGTTAGCTAAGACTACTATTTTATGGGGCATAATAATAGAATAACAAATATATTTAAAACAATGTAAGCGGAGGTGATTATGCAGATTGTAGTTGGTGTGGCAAGTGAGCAATAACTAAATTGCCAGTTATAGGTTCGCTTGGCACGGCCGTAAACGTAAATTCATCGTCTACTTTGGTTACCTCAGTTCTTAAGTCGCCGCTAAGTATGCTCAGCCTCCCATCAAGTGCACCTAGTACATTTTTCACCACTAAAGTTGGCCAAGGCGCTTCGGCCGATACTTTGCCAGAAGTTGATCCTTTTAGGTCGCCGTATTGATCTTCTGAAAATGCTAGCTTCAGTGCTTCAGAAGTCGGATATTCTTGGCCATTATCCCACAAGGAAACTACTGTTTCTTGTTCAGCCTCTGCACCGACAAGAAATCGGGCTGCGGAAAATGAGGTCGTTGCCTTATGTTGATTGGCGGCAATAATAAGCAGCTCGCTTAGAATGTGAGTTGAGAAACGAGTACCTTGAGTCTTACCCAGGTTACTCTGAAGAATGCTGTGTACATGGGCCTCCCACAGCCAAACATCCTTTATTTCATGGACTGCGTTATGAACATCGGCTAGGTCATACTCAGTCGGCGTAAATAACGAAACCGGCAGTAGGCTCTCTCGCCCATGTTCTGGCCGATTAACTACAGATGTATAGTGTTGGCCTTCCTCTTCTGGAATAAGCGGGAATTCTGCAACTTGCCAGGCTTGAATAGCTGCGTCCAAATTTAGTGTTTCAGTTTGTACCATACTCAAATTAAAATCTCTTTACCTAATATATGCAAGCACTAGCAGTTATTCAAAATAGTTTAATTCAGGCCGACCATAGTCAACCAGCTGGAATGCCTGCTTCATCTCCTGCGGACTATTGATACGAATAATTTTGAATGTCCCTGATGTTTCTTTCTTTAGATAATCATGCTCAATGCTCAGGATATAGCAAAGACCCCAGTACACCCACTTGCCATCGACGTCCTGGACAAGGAAGTTACGAACAGGCGGTACTTTATAGACCCTTATATCCGGCTTGGATTTAAATCTAAATACCTTATCTACAAAGTCTTCTGTCTGATAAGGACTATTTAGGTGTGTCTCAAGGTCAAGTTCGCCGGGGAAGCCTTGTTCTTTTGTTATTCGTAATGTGTCATTGATTTCAATGAATGCGCCCATAGGTCAATAATAGCAAATGTCTAACCTAGTCCCTATTTCTGTATATCAAATTTCTTGGGTCTTGAGTAGCGGCTTCAATTACTTCTTTTAGTTTTATCAAGATGTTTTGTATATTATCTTCGGTAAATGGCTCACTAAGATCCCCACTATCAACCCGAACGTAATACTCAAGCTCACATTGATCATCACCGAGTGGCTTGAATGTATATTTAACGTGGATGTCACTATTTTTTTCACTCATCTCAAACATGGCCCCAGGCTCAAATGCGGTAATACTAAATTCTCGACAGCTGCCGTCAAGACCTTGGTTTTTATAGATTGTTCCAAGTCTAGTTGGTGTCTCGTTGGTATGCTCAATGACAATGCCGCTTACCCACCTAGGTGTGTTGTCAGGGTTTATGGTGAACTCAAAAGCATTACTCGCCGATGTTTCTACTCTTACACTTAGTCTTAACTCCATCATGGTAACTATGGCCTCTTATTTTTCTTTACTAGCTAGTTTTACTTCAATCCTTTTATCAATATAGTGCCCGTCGATTCGATCGCCGTCGTTCATCCAGACGTTAATAGGTGTGTCCTTGTAAAGTTTTAGCGGTGTGCCATCTTTAAACTGCTCTAACCTCCAGTACCAGTTAGGTCGACGATCCTGTATAAGTTTGTGTGCCTCAGTAATCTCGCTTGGATCATCTAATTCACTGACGGTAGCCTTAACGTAAACACCCTCTCCCTTACCTGCTTCAACTGTTGAGTCATAAATAACAAGAAATACTTTATTGTTTGCTCGAATGTTCGTTGAATGCTGGCTATCTTTGTGTGAGCCCCAATAGAAGTTGTAGTCGGTATCAAAAGCACTATATACCGGAGAGTTCCAGGGCTGACCGTCTTCACTAACGGAAGCAATGGTTATGTACTCAATCTGACTAATGATTTGTTTGGCTCGGTCTGGATGATCTTTACTCATACCCTTAGAATAACAAAACCAACAAAATTGGCCTCATTTTATTGATTATGTTTGCTTTGTCCAAATATGGGATAAAACTAGTAGCTGTCTTGGCTGGCGAGGATTTGTTCTTTAGCAGCTCGCGCTTCAACAACAGAGATAATTGGTCGTGCGTTATGAAACGATTCTGGCCCTCTAGTTCCGCCGATCAGAATACTTGGTGGATAGCCAAATGAAGGGGAGTCTAGGACTAGCGTCGAAGCTAGTCTGGTTAATGGGATTGTTGGCAGATGGAATTCTTCTGGAACCAGCCGATGATTCCAGCCAGCCGATACTCGAACTTCGCCTTCGTTCCTTACGCTTACGATTGTACCGTCTGAACTTAAGCAATCTGGCTCGCCAGCTACTTTTTTAGGCATAAAGACACGAAGCCAGTTTGCTGGCAAAGTTTTATCTGCTGGCAAAGTTGTAGTTTCGTCAATTTGGAAACGAGCATCTGTGTACTCGCCAGCGACAACCCTTGATGCTATGTTCCAGGCATGGTTATGAATACCTGAACCACCAGCTATTGTCTCTCGGAAAGTTATAGGCCAAATGTGTAATCGTAGGGAGCCTATTTCGGGATGAACTCCTAGTGGATAGACCATGAAGCCCAAAGGGTGCCATCTTCCCTTATAAGACTCAAGCTCAGGAATCACCTCAGTCTGGACTGCCGGAGTCGCTTTATCTAACAATGCTTCAGCAACCTCGAAAAATAATTCGGTGTCTGTGTCCTCAGGGTCAATAACTTGTTCGTGCGCCTCATCAGCGCGTAGTTCAAATCCTAGCATCTCCAGTTGCTTCATACTTTGATAATAACAGAATGAGCATACTAATTAGTACGTACATCTTGATTTAATATTCTCCATCGACGTTTGGAGACCCACGACTAGACAATTTATTTTCTGTTTATTATGACTTCAGACACTTCCATATTCTTCGGTAGATCTAGTATCTGCTTGATAAACATAGCCACGTCTTCGGGGCGCATCCAGTCCTCTTCGCTTGCATCATAACCCAGTGCTTTTTCAGAAAAATTAGTTCTGATGCCACCTGGGCAAAAACTAATCACTCTACAGCTTGTATTTTTGAGCTCTTCTTGCAGACTCATAGTTAGCCCACGTTCAGCCCATTTTGAAGCAGTGTATAGTGGGTTCTCTTTTTTGCCAACCGTTCCTGCTGTAGATACGACATTTAAAATATCTGCCTTGTCATGCTTTATCCTATCTAAAAGCAGTGATATCAGTAGAAGTGGAGCTTTAACATTTGTAGACATTACTTTTTTTACTTCAGCTTCAGTAATTTCCCCGAATTTTTGTCCATTGTATACACCGATACAATTAATGACCGCTTCAATTTGACCGTCTAATTCTTGAACTAAATGGGCTGCTTTTTCAATCTCCGGACCCTCACGAAGATTTAGCACAATGTTATGGTCGGCGTATTCAGACTTTTGAAGAGATATATTTACTACTTGCTTACCGGCATCTTTGTAGCACTTTGCGAGTTGTAGTCCTACGCCAGAGCTCGCTCCAGTTATTATTATCATAGAACTATGATATCAGAGCATAACTATATGGTCGTCATTAAACTAATCTAGCACTATAGTATGCCGCGGGGCGAATTACCGATGCTGCTTGGTCTCTAGATTTTACTAACGTAAGCCAAGAGTAGTTGCGTGCCAACATCAGCTGGGTCGAATGGTTGTATGTCGGGAAATTGCCTTAATACTTCTGGGAGAGTGTTTATTTGGTCGGGGCTGTGGTCTGCATTCAACCAGCTGCCGCACATCTCAAATGTCCATTCGGTGTCGTCTAGCTGGAAACTGAAAGGTCCCCGAGTAGGGCCTTCACTTCCTTCGCTTGTATATCTAGCATAGTTAGCATGACCTCTTGGCCCTACTATCTCCAGTGTCCCATCGAAAATAGTACGAAAACCATTTCTCAATTTTATTTTATGGTTCGAATCACCCGGAAATCTTTGATACAGAACATCATAACGCTTATCTACTGTGGAAGGGCCGGCTGTTCGATAAAATTCTAGCCCTGACAGGGCTTCAATGCTTGGCTCAGTGCTACCTTTTGGCGTTATTTCCCAACCGACATCGCCAGTTATTATAGTTTCAAAGGTACGTTCGCTTGTAATCGTTGACACGTTCTATCCTCGTTATTTAATACAATACTGCCAGTAACAACATTTACTTGCAAGCATGAGCAAAATATAAAAAGGTCAATTTACTATGAGGTATAGTCTACTTACAGTTTATTAATTTTAGTCCAATCGCTATCTTTAAAGCCTTGGTCAATGGCATTTTTATACTGTCTTATTACCTCGTCTAGTAATGGATGACTCACCCCATCAGCTGTTTGCTTGGCATAGTTTAAGTCTTTATTAATCCACTGGACTGAAAAATTTATTGGATCAGGCTCGGTTTGATAATCTCGCCAAGCAAGATTGGTCGTAGTACCGCCGGGACGCTCCGCCAAAGCATCCCCCACTAACTTTTCATCCAGCCCCATTACTTTTGATAGACGTAGGACCTCGCCTAGGCCTGCTATGTGTATGCCCTGAAGCATATTGAGCAGCAGCTTATACCTCATACCTGCTCCAGCAGTGCCAAAATATTTTAGTTCTTTAGCTATCGCCTTAAGATCTTCTTTTAACTGCTCAAACTTCTGCTTATCTCCACCAACAAGCAAAATAAGCTCACCAGCTTCTGCTCCCATACGTCCACCAGTCATAGGCATATCAAAAAACTCTAAATTGGCTTGCTCGCAGTTATCAGCTAGCTCGTCAACCCATTCAATCGAGATAGTAGCACAGCTAATACCCATTTTAAGTGAGTTACTAAAGTCATTTTCCAATATTCCGTTCTTACCCATCCACACTTCTCTGGATGACTCATCATTCGCGGTGACTTCAAAGATAATATCAGCTTGATTGGCCGCCTCTTTTGGCGAGCGACATAACTTTGCCCCTTTAGCGACCAGGCTGCTGGCTTTTTCGGGGGTTCTGTTCCAAACATAAACCTCATATCCATTTTTAAGGTAATTATCGGCAATTCCGCGCCCCATAATACCAAGACCAATCACAGCAATCTTTTTCATAGATATATCATAACAAAATGACTTCATTATCCTTAGTTAATAATGCTTATTTATCGTGCGCTGATTTTGGTCTTACTCAGCTTTTGATTAGAACAGCCGATAAGACCACCAGGATAGATGCGCCGACTTTTCTTGGCAAATGGTCTTTCTCATTAAGAAAGAAGTAGCTTAGCAGTACAGTGATCACGACTTGCGATGTTAGTAGCATCGCCACTTTGGCTGGCTGCGGAGCACTCCTATAAGCGTAGTAGGCAAAAAGGAAATTTCCCAGGCTTGGCAAAGCCACCAATAGTGGAATACCCAGAGTATTTTTTAGCTTTTTACTATTAATTAAGTCTTTAATAACAACTTTCGAGTTTAACAAGAAAACTACAGCTGCCGCTCCAAAGTATGCAATTACTAAATAAGTACTCGGCCCTACTTCCTTAGATAGCTTTGCGCTTGCCAGTTGAAAAACTGAAAACAAGAATGCTGAGAGTATCATCAAACTCACGCCTTTTTTGTGAAATTCGATCTTTCCAGATACAACACATAAAACCGCAAGTATCAGTAGTACTATGCCCATAATATTTATAAAACTTAGGTGAAGATTCAAAAATATAAAAGATAGGAATGTATTAAAAATTAGTATAGAAGAAAATGAGATTTGGGCTGTGCCATTTGTAAGATTTTTAATGGCTGCAAAGTAGACAATATTACCCAGGCCTTGCCCAAGCACTACCAACAAAATGGTTATTAAGCTAACGCCATTAAAATTAAGAGATAAGCCGCCTAATAGTGGTGCAAGAATAAGGCTAATTATCCCTCCTGAAAATGATAGAAGAGTCGCTTGTGTATATGGCGATACAAGAAGTTTATTCGATAGGACCTTGGTCATAACACCGTAAACCGCTCTGAATATAACCGAGACGCCTGTTAGCCAAATCCATTCCATCTAGTTAATATAGCAAAATATCAGACTAAAAACCTTGTGGATTACAAATTTACTAGGATTTGTTCGATAAATTAGATACTAGCAATCATTTTAAGAAGTGATAACACCTCTTTACTTGAAGGCGCTCGATAGGCAGCAGCAGTTCGGCCAGGCCCGACTTTAATACCATATTGATTAGCTTTCAGGCCAACGAATAAAGGTTCGTCGGTTGCGTCATCGCCAATAAATACTACGAAGGGGAAGCCTTGATCTAGCCACTGTTCTGCAGCGTTTACTTTGCTAATTAACGGATTCTTAATTTCTAGTGATTTACTCCCTTGCATAAGTTCTAATCCATAATCTTTAAGTATTGGTTTTAAGGCGCTCTTAATAACTACTGTATATTTCTGGCCTTGATACGGAGTTGCAGCTCTGTAATGCCAAACAAGTGAATGTGCCTTGACCTCAATATCTGCACCTGGAGTTAGCAGTTTATATTTCTCGAGTACTGGCAGTAATAGTCTCTGCCAGTTACTGTTAGCCTTTTCAATTGAATGCCATCTTGTGTTTGACGCTTTTTTTATCGACGCACCATGCTCTGAGACCAAGTTAATTTTTAGCCCACCAAACCAATTCTCCAAATCTAAAGAACTTCTTCCGCTGATCAGTACAATCTCATTAGATTTGTCTTGGCTCAATTTATTTAAAAGGCTTATTAATGATTTTGGTGGCAATGCTTTTTTGTAGTTCTTGTTAAATGGAACTAATGTGCCATCATAATCTAGTAAAATTAATCGTTTTTTAGCTTGCCTATAATCAGTTACCAGTTGGTTTAGAATTTGTTTGTTTAGGGTTTTAGTTTGCTTAATAACTATTGGCTGATTAATAGCGGTGACGAACGATTTTGCCCAAAACTGAACGGTGTTGGTAGAAAGTATCTTTTTCATCCGCTTAAGCCGACCACGGTATTCCCGCCTATGCATCCTAATTGCCTTCTCCAGCGCCTCGATCAAACTGTCTATTTGTTTGGGATTAACAATTAGGGCATCGTTTAATTCCTCTGCAGCCCCAGCAGTCTCACTAAGAATTAAAACTCCATGATTTTTGTTTGTTGCAACGAATTCCTTTGCCGTAAGGTTCATACCATCTCTAAGTGGCGTAATAAAAGCTATGTCTGCAATCTGAAATAATGCGGCGACCTCTTCAAATGGTTGACTTATATTCATAAGATCAACTGGCGTCCACTTATCGTTTCCGTAAGCCTCGTTTATCTCGGCGGCCAGCTCATTTAGTTTTAGCGATAGCTTCATATAGGGTGAGACCTCAGTTCTTGATGGTGCTGCTACCATAGCAAATACAACTCTGCCAATATATTTAGGGTTGCGCTTTAGAAACTCTTTATAAGCACTTAACCGCTCAATTAGTCCTTTGGTCGGGTCAAGACGATCAACGCTAGCTATTATTTTTTGCCGAGCATACTTTTTCTTGTATCTCTTTACCGCTAGTTTGACTCCCCTGGATTTCCGAGCAGCTGCATACTTCTCGAAATCTATCCCCATAGGAAATGCCTGAACTTTTACCTGGCGACTAGCAAGGTATACTCTATTTTCACTTACCTTGCCTATACCTGAAATACTGACGTATTTTAAGAATTTCTTAACATAACTATTGGTATGAAAGCCAACTACATTCGCGCCCAGTATACCATTTACCAGTCGTTTTGCTTCAGGTAGACGAGTAAGGGTTTTTTGCTTCGGAAATGGCACGTGCGAAAAGAAGCCGATTGTGGCTTCAGAGTTTTTCTTACGTAGCGTATTAGGGAGCAATAATAGGTGATAATCGTGTATCCAAATCTGGGCCTTTGGATTAGCTAAATTTATAACGGTTTCAGCAAATAGATCATTGACCTTTCGATAGGCTGTCCACCAAGCATTAAGATGAGCTTTGCTATACCTTCTGGCAGGCAGGTCATGAAACATCGGCCAAAGCACAGTATTACAATAGCCATTATAATAATCGGCGATTTGTTTTTTGCTTAGAAAGACCGGAAAACAGTTGTGCTTACCCAGCTCAGTTGCAATCGCCTCTTTATCTCGTTCTGTTAGCTCCTCACTGGCAATACCAGGCCAACCAACCCAAACGTTGCTTCGGTCGTTAACGTATGAAGAAAGACCGGTCGAGACCCCACCTAGGCTCGGCACATATACCAGAACACCGTTTTCCTTCTTAACGCTAATTGGCAATCTATTCGATACGATAAGTACTTGAGACATAAATATCCACTACTTAAATTATACCAGTGTCGGTGCAAACTGTGGTAATAATGTCTATATTAGTGAGTCCTTCCTGCTCTTTGTTGACTTGATTTGGTCTAGCCCTATTTATGCTTATATAAACTATTGCACCTAGAAGAGTGCCTCCGTTTTAATCACAGACTTTTCATATAGCTTCGTTCTCAGCAGAGACTACCGCTTTCATTACTATACCTTCACCGTATAGTACACGAAAATCATGTCGTGAATTATAGACCCAAACTTTTTCAGTCTCTTCATCATATTCAACCAATTTACCAACAAACAGCTGACGATAGGGACTGATTCGAGAGATATTATGATTATATGACGAACTACCCGCAAGAGAATTAGCCCAAATTGATGATTGTGGGTCAAGTTGCTCGGCATATAGTTTAGCGTCTAACCCCAGATCAGTAACCCAGATATCAATACCCTCATGAGCAGGAAATACGTTATCTTTTAGCTGTTCGACGGTTGCCCTTATACTGCTGGCTTCTTCAGCATCGGTAGTAGAATATGCCCCCAATGCTCTCGCTAAAGCAAATCTTGATAATGCTTCATTGATGGCTTCTTCAGCACTGGCTAGCTCAGGATCGATCATAAATAAGTCCTAACAAAAGTTAAAAATATAGCTTTAAGAACTAAACTCCCCAATAATTAGCATGGTTAGCGTTTACTATACTCCAGTACAGCCAGTAGCTAAGTAAAATGCAAAGAATTAAACCTACCAGCGGCACAATTTTCGTTAGTCCCTTAGCTCTTTTTGCTCCAATAAGACCATAAACTATGCCAGCGATCGCTAGTGGCAAGCCGAGTACGCCCCATCTCCAGGCGTGGATATTATCGAAGAAATTGCCATTATTAAACTGACCGTCTAGTTTAGTTGCAATAAAAAGTAACAACCAATCAAGTGCAAACAGCGCAACTGGAAAATAGATTAACCAACTATTACTTACTATTTTTTTACCCATGGCTCCCATGGGTTTAGCATATCAAATATTTTAGGATGACCCTAGTAACGTCGGGCATAGAAGCTATGCTAGCTATGATCAGCAATATAGTTTGCAACATCGATATATGACGGCAAAGAGCGCTGAGATATTTTTAGTGCCGCCGTTATACACCCAAATCTCATACTATCTATAAACTCATTACCTTTACTAAGTGCCGTTATAAATCCTGCATCAAAGCTATCTCCAGCACCTACTGTATGTATCGGTTTTACAGTTATTGTTGGAACTCTAACAATTTCTCCGTTAACAATACTCACTACACCATTTTCACCATCTTTTACTACAATCATTCCTTTAACTTCATGTTCAAGCAAGTTTAAACCTTCCTCGATAGAAGCTACTTCCCATAACTCAATGAACTCGTCTTTGCTAGGCAAATAATAGTCCGATAACTTGGCTAAGCTTTTCATTAATAATCTCTCTTCGGCTGTTACTTTGTTATTTAAGCGACCATGGTCTAACACGACGCTCGTATTTGAAGTACCCGCATGTAAAATCAATTTCTCAAGCGTAGGTAGTAATGATTTTAATTTAAAGCCACCACCAATAAATAAATAATGACATTCCTCCAGCCTAGATTGTGCCCGGATAATTAATTCATCTGCAGTTAAAGACTGGTTTGCATCACCTGCTACAGCCATAATAGTTTGGCCTCTATCATTAACCATATTGAAGCTAATGTTAGTAGAAACGTCTTCTGATATAACTAACAATGGTTCGACCTCAGCCTGCTCGAGCATGTCTGAGAGAATAATACCCATTTCATCTTTACCAACCTTACCAACAAAAGTTGTCGGCATTCCCAGCGCACTACATATTCTTGCAAAATTAACTGCTGAGCCACCTGGCACAAGTTCGTAGCCTTGTCCTACTGTTTCGGTTTCCAACTGCAGACCATTTTCGCCTATAGGGAAATTTGGAACATTAATATCTACATACGCCCCGCCAATAGCCAGTAGTTCACCATGCTTCATTGTTGAATGATATCATAAACGGTAAGCGGAGACTCGAGTCATATTGAGATAGGTAAATATTTACCTATGACCGACTTCGACCTCCGTTGATCAGTAGCTAGACTAAATATCGCTTGGTATCTCAAACTTTGTGTTAGGAACTATTCTGACAAAACGAACTCCGAGATTGTCTGCAAAAATGCCGTCTGTATCCCTGTCGCCAAACATAAGAGAATGCTCGAAATCAATATTGCCTTTGTTTGTTTCCAGGAAATCTTTAAGGCCGCCGATCTTTGGCTTACGGCATTCACAGTTTTCTTCTGGCCCATGAGGGCACATCATTACAAAATCGAATACAATACCTCTGTTGTCCAGCTCGGCATACATTTTGCTCGTAACTTCCTCGTATATATCTTTAGGTCTCTTGGGCGTATCTAGCCAGGGCTGGTTGGTAACAAGAACAAACTTGAAACCTAGTTTTTTTAATTTATCCAAGCCTTCCAAAGCGTCATTGAGAAATCTTAATCTAGTCATTTTTTCTCTGGTAGTTTGCAGCGGATATGAATCGGTTCCATCTTGCTCAGGCTCAATTAGGATTGTTCCGTCTCTATCAAGGAATGCGTATTTCTGCATATCTGTAATGATAACAAAATTCGGTCAAAATAGCTTATTTTATTTAGCTCATGCCGTAGAAATTATATATTACCAATCCTCTAGCATTTCAACGCTAAAATCGCTTAATGAGTGAAGAATGATGTCTGCTATGCCAAACCTTTTGTCGTTACGCATACCCGGTTCAGGAATAGCTATACACTTCATTCTTGCTGCCTTTGCTGATAGCACACCATTAGCTGAGTCTTCAAATGTTAGACAGTGAGTTGGATGGACCCCAAGCTCATGGGCAGTACTAATGTATACAGCTGGATGAGGCTTACCAAAGGCCTCGTCATGGGCAGAATGAATTACCTGCATTTTATCTTTAATTCCAAGCTTCTCAAGAACGGTATTTATGAGTTCATCCGGTGATGATGAGGCAATAGCCATCGGTAACTTAAGTGATTCACAGGCTTCTATAGCCTCGGCTACGCCTTGCTTAGCTTCACCTTTTTCTTTAATTAATTCAATGACTAGTTCGTCTATATGTTGAGCTACTTCTTGCTGAGTCGGACTATCCCATGGGAATAGTCTATGCCAATGGTGAACTACTTCATCTGTACGTAGCCCAGTTGTTTGAGTAGTCATTTCTCGAGTTAAGGGAACACCCACCCCATTAAATACCTTAACTTCTGCTTCTGCCCAAATCGGCTCACTATCTATAAGTAGGCCGTCCATGTCAAATATAACTGCATCAATCATATGATTAATATAGCTTCGTTATAGTTCGTCAGGCTGTGACGATCTAGATATGCTTTCATCAATATATAGTAACAAATTATCTAAACTTAACCTTTTGTACCAAAGGACCATACCCAGTCTAGGTCTCGTACATCAGGACCAAAGCGTTCTCTTTCATTTAACGTATGGTTTTGTTTGATAATAAAGCCGGCATTTTCCAGTATTCGATTCAATCCTTGCTCACTCTTAAAGTTATAGAAACGAGACGATTCACTACTGAACGTCTCAATTACTTCGCGGGAGCCTTCACCTTCTTTAAAAGATACAGCAACTATTCCTTTAGGAGCTAGGACTCTATATATTTCGATTAGTGCTTTTTCTAAATCCTGATCATTTAAATGAAGTAGTACTGCGTTACACCAAACACTACCAAAGCTATTATCTTCAAGGTCTAGGTTTCTAACATCCATATATTCAAAATCAAGGTCAGGGTGTAAGGATTTTGCTCTGTCTAAAAGTTGTTTTGACATGTCTATACCAACAGTCTTATATCCCATTTTGGTAAGAACTCCTGAATCCTTACCTGAGCCTACATCCAAAATAGGTAGCGATTTGTCTGGCATATATTTAAGCATTATCCCCATCTCTACGGCGTTAATCATAACGTCAGTAGTTGTGACAAACTTGTCTGGAGCATTATCGTAAGCCTGGATAGTTTTAGCCATGTAATCGTCATTCATTCTAATAATCATAGCAAACTGAGTGATCAAACGGGCTTTAGTCTCGACAGCTGCTTAAGAGACTGGGAGTTTCTCGGTCTCTATCGGCCTACTTTTCATGCTAATTCTAGATATTATAACCGCACAAAGTATTATGATCCCGGCACCAATTAACTCCTCAATACTGATTGTTTCTCCATATATCAAGTAGCCAATTATTATTGCAAACACTCCCTCCAGTAAAAGTATATTGCCTGCAACATATGCTTTAAGATGAGTGAAGATATAGTTAAGTAGATATAGCCCCACAATGTTAAGTACTACCGATACTGCTAGTCCGATTAAAGCAATATGGTTTATATGTTTAGGAACAATCGGCTGATGTTGAATTAGTAAAAGCATCAACGGTATTATCCATGCAAAACTAAGCATTAATGTCGTGTTATGAAAATTAGTTAGTTTCTTATTATGATAACGGACCATTAGATAAGAGATGTCAAAGCCTAGCATGCTCAAAATAGCAGCGACTGCCCCTACGCCTAGCGACAGCCCACTAAGAGTAAGGCCGGCTACCAAGGCCAATCCAATAACAGATAGGGCCACGAAGGGTATGGCCTTTTTGTCAAACTTTTCTCTAAACATAATCCAAGCCAATAACCCAATTATTGGAAGCGATGATATGAAAGAAACGATACTTAGCTTCGTGTGTGTTACCGCTACTGTAAAAAATAGAACGCCTACGCCATAGTTTAGGATCGCTCGTATGCCGTAAATAGTCCAGTCCTTTTTGCTTAATGTTTGGAATACCTTTTTACTAAACATATGCCCAAAAATTATCCAACATAAAATGGCAGCAAGCAGGAATCTCCAAAATACTTGCTGAGCAATGGTAAACGATTCGTTCATCATTCTGGCCCATACGCCCATAAGCACAAAAGATAAAGCCATGAATATAGCTACTATTATCGGGAGTAATTGTTTACCCTTATTCATTCTAGGTATCATACCAAACAAACTAAGAATATTTACTGTTTAGATACGGTTCGAAGCTCACGCGCTCTCAACTAATAAAGAGCCGAGGGAATCGAGAGTGAACATTTCCTTGTCAAATACCTTCATACCGAACTGCAGTAACTTTAATTTCTGCTGCGCATTATCAACGCCTACTATCCATTTACCCGCCCACCTGTGAAGTACCTCGGCCGCAAAGTAAGTACAGAATACTTCATCCTCAATTGGTAATAGTTTCCTATAGGCTCCGACTGCTGTTTCTATAAACGCTTTCGCCTCATCGGCTTGAATGTGTCCTGTTAGTGCATATACTGCAATGTGTGCCAGACCATTTGGTAGAGCAAAGTCCCTGTCTGCCCACGCAGAAAAGCCAAAATCAATCCATGCTGCATTACCTTCATTATCTATGAAGGTATTCTTCGGGTGAGTATCGACAGCGATCAGCTGTTGGTTGGCAGTAGTAAAACGTTTTTCAAGCGTAGTGTACCAAGCCTGGTCGTTGGGGTAAGTATGACGTAGTTCAAGTCCACGTTCGTAATAGTTTTGTCGGCCAGACAAAACAGTTTCAAACTCTTCGTGGCTTGCAAGTGCTAGCATCATTTCTGCGATATCTGTTCCAATATTGGCTGCAGCATTAGTTGGGAATTTTCCGGCCACCAAAAGGTCATTCAGTAAAGTAAAGCCTGAGGCTCGCAAATCTTCCATTACTGACACAGGGACATCAGCAAAGTCATGTAGTAGCTCTGGGACTCTAATAGAACCATTTGCCGCTAGAAATTTTAGCATTTTGGTATCGACGTAATGAGACTCCCGCGGTATAAAGTAAACTGTTTGGTCAGTATCAATTACATCACCAGTATGCTTAACGACTACTGGCCGACCATCTTCATTAGCGGCGTACACCTGAGAAACTGTGCCTCCTTTTAGTGTTTCACCTATACTGACATTGACTCCTCTTTCATGGAGAGTAGCTTCGAGTTCTGACGTAGTTGGAATATCTGTTTCAGCGTTATAAGGCTCAGTAGACAGTCCGACAGGGCTAACGTATCTATCATTGATCATGGTGTGATTATACCAAACAAACTAACGCTAGAAGCTATTGGGTTCCCCATACAAAGATTACTCATTATATTTTAGGAGAAGTGACTTAGACAGCAACTTTATAATCACGCTTCATTTGTTTTAGCTTACCTGTGCGAATTAAATCGATTTCTTTGTTATCGCTTTCTGGCCTGTATTCGTTAGACATGCCGGCATATCGTCCCACGTAGCCTTCTCTAACTGGTTGTTCAAGTCTCTCAAATACTAATTGACAAACTCTTTCCCCAGGGTACAGTCTTACCACTTGCATCGAAGTGGTGTTGTGTATTGGAATCATTAGGTGGCCATTATACCCAGCATCGACTATTCCAGTCATATCAACAGACAGACCCCTGCGATTAACTGATGAGCGTGGGTATAATATACCCATCAAACTATTACTTTTCATGTGTACTTTTTCAAGTGTGGTACCCATTATCCACTCGCCAGGTAGAATATCGAAATATTGTCCTGGTTTGAGTTCAATTTCTTCATAAAACTCAAAATGCCCATTATTAACTGCTAGAAAATCTAAGGCAGTTGCTGAGCGACCACCTTTTTTCTTGTCGACACCAAAAGTTCGTTTTGGAACTTTAAAAGTTGTGCCCAGTCTTAAATCTACTGCATGTGGTCGAAATTGTAGCGAATCAAGAGCTGGTGTAAAACGTAACTCACCACTCTTAATAGATTCTAGTATCTCGTTCTTGACAACAATAGCCATAATTCACGTATATTACCATTTTGTTGGCATATAGTCAATATAATGAAGCGAATAGCTAAAGGTTTGCCCTGTTAGGTGTTGACTAAGCAGCCCTACTAGATGCCATCGCATAAACCAGTACTGCAGACAAAGTTAAGGGAGTTCGGTCAAGTGGTTCGGCCTCATCAGGATTAACACCTTCTGCAAAGTCGGGTATAAGATCAAAGGTCTCAGTAATCGCTGCCTCTGCAGAATCTTTCAATGCTGCTTCTAAGCCATATTTACCTAGCATGACCCTGGCTGTTTCCTCCGGCCATGCTGGATTGGTGTCAGTCCACATACCTTCAAGTTCTTCGGGTAATACGTTTGGTGTCTCCGGGTGGGACCTGAAAACCGCTAATTGAACATTGAGCAAACCTACTTTAGCTAAAGGACCTGGTCTCAAGGCTGGTCCCCATCCCAGTTGTGTACCTTGCCCTACTATTCCAGTCAACACACCTCTAAAATAATAGTGCTGGTCTCTTTTCCATCTCATATCTCGTCTATCTAGCTGCCATAGACCAGTCCAATCATGCTGCCCTTCCATCCCCTCGTAGGGCCCCAGGTCAACTGGTGGTTGACTAAGCGGTGCAACATCTCGCCCTGAATGTCTGAGTAATCTTCCTCGCATATTTACAGATCCCCTATTTATATAGAATTATCCTCTAAGATAAACAATAATCAAGCATAAGTTAAATAAAAAACCGGTGTTAGTAGAGGTAAAAACGATTATGCCCAGCAATTGAGTAAAAGCTACACCCTGTTAGATGTGGGGTGTCTCGTTGGAAGGGTATTTTAGCAATGCTGTATCGGCAATACATATTAGCCAAGTATCGGCTGTGGGTAACACTACTTGGTCTATTATTCGCTTTTAGTAACACTCTCTAAAATTTCAAATGTTTTATCACTCGCACTAAATCGAGCATTTGCACCTATTGGCAGCATTATATTTGCTACATGATGTCCAGCCTCACCAATTTGCAATATCGGTAAGTCTGGTCTGCCAACCGTTTCTATGACCAGCTCATTAAAAGGCCTTTCATGACCTATAATTTGTTGGTCGTCTGCGCCAACCCAATAGCCGAGCACAAGACCAGCTATGTCATCAAAGGCTCCTCTAAGTTTATACTCTTTGAGAACCCGATGAATTTCTCGCTTTGGTTGCATATATCCTTCAAGTACCAGTATTTTAGCTTTTAAATCAGGCTGGAGAGAGGTGTTCAAAAAATACCCAAAGCATGTTGCATTGCCGCCAGTTATTATGCCCTCGGCACTGCCTTCTTGTATAGTTTGCCAGCCCTTGTATTCATTATAAGCACCTTTGAAATCCACCCAGTCGGGATTGGGCAAAATCTCTCCCATATTACCTTCGAACCACGCCTTTTGAATACTATCGACCTGGTACTTCATATCAAAGTCTGCATATTGAAGAAATTCTAATCCTAGAAAAGTTATCAAGCCTGTCTTCTTTGTAATTGGTGTTAGCAAAGTAGTGCCGTCAGAGATTCCTGATATAATCTTTGGATTGTTTCTTACTAGTTCATAATCAATTTCTTCTACCAAATCAATCGCTACACTACCACCTACACTGAACAACACTGCTTTAATTTCTGAATTAGCAATGGCTTCATGAAAGTCATCAAGACGCTCTTGTTTTGTACCTGAGCCGTAGTAGTGTTTTCCTAGCGCATGCTTACCAACAACAACTTCCAGCCCAGTATGCCCCTCGAAGTTCTTTATCGCCCGTTCTGTAACGTCTATGCGATCATTTACAGGATTCGATGGCGAAATCAATGCCACTTTGTCACCTTTTTTAAGTCTCATGGGCTTCATAATATAATGATAGCAGAAGAGTTAGTTTGAGTCCTATTTGGCTTGAACTATAAAACGTCGAGTAAATCGGCGATTTATAAAGGTCATTATTTGCAGTGTAATTGGTGAAGCAAGTAGGTAAAAGTTCTCACCTTATTATGGATGAGGTGGCTCGTTGGAGAGAAATACTTGATGTGCCATATCAAGAGTATTTAATAACTAAGCAGCTTTATGCTCAAGTTTATTGATTCTTTGTCTGTATTCGTCTAGCTGTGTATCTACAGTTTCATTTGTTGTACCCAATGCTTCGGCAACTGCATTTAGATAAATCATCCATCTTTGTTGCCAATTTCTCGTCTAACTTCTTTACGTCTTCTCTAATAACTACAACTTCTTGATGAATAGCGGAAGTGATAAATTGTTTTAGGTCTTGAATAGTATTATCATCCATAAACTCTATTATATATAACGATCCTCCCTTTCTGGTAAAAGCTACTACCTGTTAAGGATGAGCTAGATGGAGGAAGGTTTTGGATGAGCCTTATAGACATTATCTAATGTTATATAGTGCAAGAAAGACAAATATCAAACTAACTACTTACGGAACTAAAAATTAGCTAAGATTGGTCCGCCATTTGCTTCCCTGATCATCCCGCTTACCACCGCACTTGTTTGTTGTCCGTTAATAGTTAGTCTGTCTCCCTCAGCTATTACATCGGCTGAAAGTGAAACTTCACCAATTCCTGGAAAATGTCTACGCTCTCTCAACCAATTTTTAAGGGCCTTACCTGCGTACAATGGAGACATGGCCAGATCGATAGGATCATCACTATATATTATTTCAGTATGTGCTTTTAATAGGACGGGCTGGACTCTCCTGTCTTCAACTCTCGTTGTCTTCAAGGCTGTAAACGCATACCAAAGCCCAGAAGCAGTGCTAAAAGTTACATAGTCATACCCAGCTTCTCTGTCGTTAGCAAGTAAAGACAGGTCTATTGGGCCTTCTTTTCCGTCAGTTCTTGTAAATCGTGAGGGCATAGTCCTAATAATCAGACTTCTTAACTATTTTTGCAAGCATTAGCAATAAAAATGACCTCATTTTACAGAAGTAAAAATGCTTATGATGATGCAGGTGGGTAAAAGTTTACACCTTATTAGAGGTGAGATAGTCAGATGGAGGGAAGTACTGAAAGAACCTTATCAAGAATACTTATTAGTAAGATGAGTGGTGGGGTTACACAGTTAGGTCATTAAATGAATAAACGATTAAGTCTGAGTTACTCAAGTCTTGCTCCGTCTTGTTACCAGCTCTAAGTCCAGTCACATACATGTTAGCGGCCTTACCTGCTGATACACCATTAGTTGCATCCTCGAATACTAGGCAATCTGATGGGTCAATTTTTAGCTTTTTAGCCGCCAACAAATAAGGTTCAGGGTTAGGTTTAAAATTAGTAATATCTTCCTCGCTTACAATATCAGTGAATAGTTCTCGCCATTTATGAAAGCTTAGAATCGCCTCAGCTTGTTCCCTTTTACTCGAAGTAACTAATGCTAGCTTTTTGTTATTGCGAGCAGCTAATTCAAGAAAGCTAGTTGCCCCCGGCAATTGCTCCGCTTTAATAATTTCAGATTTGTATGTTTGATAGAACTCCTGAACAAAATCTGTTGGAGGTGCGTCAATCCCATACTTCCTAACAAGCTCAATTAAATAGTCCTCTTCTTTTATATCTGTGCCTTCCCTACGCCAAACCTTAACAAAAAGTTCCTTTTCTGCCTCAGTTAAGCCAACGTTATATTTCTTGAATAAGTCATTAAAAATTTGAGGGCCAACAGGTTCGGTGTTTACAAGCGTTCCATCCATATCAAATAAGTATGCTAGTAAATTGGAGGGTAATTTGTGCATAGAATAGAGTATAGACTATTCTTCTACCTCAACAAAAAGACCCAAAAATAAATGGGGTCAAGGTCCTTTTGGTTGGTGCAGTAGATGGGTAAAAGTTTACACCTTATTAGGGATGAGTTGGTTAGATGGAGGAGGGTTTTGGAAATGTCTTATCAAGAGCTTAAGCTAAATGGATAAGTTATTGGGGGTTATGTTAAGAAGGTAATGCTATATTGTGCAATAAATAATTCGCCTTGATTATACCGTGATATTGGTTTTACCATGAATCAACAAGCAGGTAATGCGTTTATACTCCCCTGCCCATAGAGATTCTCAATTGCTTGAGTATATCCCTGCATATATAAAGAAAATCCACTATTAACACCCACGGAGAGAGTTTTCTCAGCAATAGTACCCGCCCAATAAGAATTAGACCACGAAGGTTGGGCCATAGGTGTATCATAAATGCCATACCAGTATGCTGGCGTTGATGCATTTTTTGTAATAGCTACGGTAATTGAATTCGTTCCGCTTTCGGCCGCATAGGGATTGCGGCAAGCCCAAAAATATAATGTCCCTCCATATATTCCGTTTTTTGCAGTAAGTATTGCCCAGCTTCCAGCATGAGCAGTTGGTCGTATAGGTTTATTGGTATGAGCCTGGTAAACAAAGAACCCTACTCCAGCTATAGCTGCTACAACTAGTACTATTAGTATTGTTTCTATATGGCCAAAGCCAT
>DAIQON010000021.1:0-16656 GCA_036787835.1 Candidatus Saccharimonadota bacterium
ACTTTCACTCCTTTCTAGTTTAGTGAATGTGTCCAAGATGTATGGTGGCTCAATAGTCTGTCAATGCTACACGTAGTCAGGAGTTTGGCTTGCAAACTTATCTAAGAGAAGTGTTAGGAGCTTGCCTGTACGCTCGCTTGAAAAGGAGATACTGCTTCGCTCTCTATATATACAGCAGTCTCCTGAAAATCTATACTAGTTCTTCCAAGAGCCTCTAGACCTCTAACTATCTCTTTGCCGTATTTTATGGCATCTTGACCTGCGGTTGGGACTTGAACTAAGTCATATGGTCCGTCGCTGTCTTCACGTGGCCGAACTAAGCCTCCGTTTAAAACTCCAGTACAGCCCAAATAGTGTCTTTCCTCGGTAGTCATTGGAGGTCTTATTCCAATTACTCTTACTCTTTCATTAACGCCAACTACAACTGTGCTAGTTTGCTTCTCTTGAGGTGTTGTATTTCCAAACATGAGGACTCCTTATACTAAACGGTCAATTTTAAAAATCCGATATTTCGCGGCAAAATTGTGAGTGGCCAACAATGAAAGTTGCACAGGCATAAGGTCTATCGTCAGGTGTACGAACGACGATTTGTCTTTGACCTGCTTCTGGGGCAATCAGGCTTTTAAATCCATCTTCACCTAGTCTTGGGATTGGCTCAGAAAAGTCTTGTTCAGTGATGTCTATAGTGGGGTCTATAGACAGGTCTGTAACCAGCTGTCCAAATTCAACTAGGGCTAGTGTAGCCTCTTCACGTTCATCATCCACATCAGGTGCCATGAATGTTATTAGACCTTCATGTCGGACAAGTTTTAAACATGACCTAAGAGCCTGAGGCGATGTTCTCCCGCGGTAATCCACGACTCGCTGTCTACTACTGTCAATGTCTAAGGATCGGTCGGCGATTATTATACGACTACCATGGCCTGCTTCTTCAAGCGCCCACATCATTCTTCCAGGGACATCTTCAAAATGTTTAATTGGCATAATGGGACTACTTTACACTAACAACATATATTTGTCAAACCTCAATACTTTTAACTTAGATCTGTTTTTAGGGTTTTATTTAACTATCCTTGAACCTGTAATCTTGTTGCCATATATTCTCTTAGCGCTATATGTGGGACAATTTGCAACTTTTCTGTTGTTGCCACAGCTTGTGTTGGATAAAGGTCCTGTATGTCTGTAAAAGTGTGTAGAACTACTGGCCCGCCGGAGTTTAGTTTAGATATATATAATGCATCCTCCTCAAGTAAGCCGTTGGCCCTGACCATAAAATGTAGTGGATAGTCAAACTTAACAAAATCAGGGTCAGCTGGGTGCCGATCACCAATAAAAACTATTTTACCCATTCCTACCTTTGGTTCTTGAGTGAAGCCGTGTTCCTCAGAGTAAGTAAAAGTTAAATCTCCAGACTTTATAGTATTAAGCCCAAAACCGAACGGTATGTTATCAAAGGATATTCCCTGTTCACAGGCTAGGGCAAAAACGGCCCAGTCATGGCCCAGCCTTGCACGTTTAGCAAGATCTGAATTAAATTCGAGCATCATTTGTAGAACTTGAGTAGAAAAAAGATGTTCCTTGCCTTCTACAACTACCTCTGTCATAGGAGCTTGTATGGTAGAGGCTCCTACACTAAAATCGGCCGGTAGGTAAACCCTAGCCTCAGTTCCGATGTGTGGATTCTTAATGGTTGATTCTACAAACTGCATCAGAGGTCTATCCTGTAGCACCAGAGTTTAAGGCGATTTTTATTTTAGCAATAAGTTCTTCTTCTATTGCCTTGGCGCTTACAAGCCCTGGGTCTTCAGCGCTCATACCAATTAGTGCGTGATGGCCCACCCTAGTAGGAGTGAAGTGCTCAGGATGAGCTATTGCCATGGCAACAAGTGCATCATAAGGTCTTGAGATAATGTTTAGTTGGTCGACGTTCCCAGGCTCGATGTTAAACAGCCGGGTGAAGGTGCCGGGCGCTCTAACGGCAAAGTTTCTTAGACCACTAATGGCGTGTTGGTTTAAGTATCTACCTGCCTGGTTGCCTGATGATTCAAAGTCATTAAAATCATTCCTGCTTAGCGAGACTGGGTAGGCTGCGTGTTTGCCAACCAGGGTGAATGGAATAAGTCTTTGTAGCCCAAACAAAATATCTGCTGCTTCAAGGTCTACTTCAATATTGTAGGCTTCCGGGTCAGGAATAATCAGCCCATTCCTACCAACTTCTGCCTGTCCTTGAATAAATAAGCCGCCAATAGTGGAGAATTCTTCCCGGTGCGTCTGGGCAACTTTTGCTAGGTCAGTTAACGGCGCTAAGGCCGCTATTTTAAGAGCTGGACCATATTTTGAAATAGCCCCCATAACGATATCTTCAGCACTAGGGAAACACTCAATTAAGCCCCCGCCTTCATAGGTAGTGCCAATGAGCGTATGGTCTCTTAGGTATTTGGTCAGTAGTTCATCTTCCATGCCAATTGGGAAAATCGATCCGACGCCGATAGGTACTTCTGGTTGTTCTAGATGGGCCATAAAGGCACGGGCAATCGTAGCTCTACGATCAGGGATTGTATGAGTAGTGACTATACCAACGACTTCAGTATTATCTGATCCCGTTAGGTATGCTAGGGCCTCTGCGTCATCAACGTCACGTCCTAAATCTGTATAGACGAGAACTGGGGTACGTTCAGCCGCTATAGCTGAAGTTGATTGTTCTAGGCCTGCCATAATTAAAAGCTCCTTTAGCTATGATTACTCACCCCTGATATTTATAGATATATTAACATAAAACACGATATATTTCAAAGACTATTGTTTACTCTGCAAATTCTAGTTTTAATTTTTCGTAATTTTTCTTCGTTTTACGTCGAACTTCGTCAAAAGCAATTTTTTCGTGGTAATCTCGTTCAATTTTCTTGGCTGCCCAGCTTCTTTTTTCCTGATCAGTAAACTCATGCATCATATTGGCTGTTGAATAGGGATAAAAGTTGGTATCAAGATGGCCAAGTGCATCAGCGGTAGACAGTACCTTCCCGACAATAGTTTTGGGTTTGATTCCATCATGGCAGCTGTGTAGCTTTATAGCATCGTCAACAACTATCGCTATTTGTTCATCGTTAAATCCAGATAGCCTAAGTAATCTGCGTGCGATTTTTAGACTCTCTTCTTCATGATCCGGGTTAAACCTAGTCATTACACAGTCGGCGATATCGTGTAGCATTGCTGCTGCCCGACATAAATCGGTCGGTGCATCATATCGGCGTGATAGTTTTTCAGCATAGTCGGTGACTATGAAGACGTGGTTAGTATATAGCCAATCAGCCCAGCTAGCACGCTGAGGGTCTTTTTTTAGATAAAGACTCCGCACATCTTTTTCAAGCTTATCAATATCTGGCATTACTTAATAATAACAAAACGCACTTGTCGCCAAGCTAAATGTTTTTAATTTAGATGAGTTATTTTTTGGTTGACCAAATAGACGATTTGACTAACGTTTGTTTACCTTCGAGTAACCAACGTCCTAATCGATTTATTGTTGGAACCGGAATTCCATAATAACCTCGGGCTGTAAATAGCGTTAGCTCTTCGGCACGGTGCTTTGCTAGTAGTGCACTTCTCATAGTTGGATGTAGTAGTCCAGCATTAAAAAATCGTTCATCTAGGTCTGTTCGTGGTTGTCGAGGATTGGCATGACCTAAAACTGTCTCAGCTATACCAAGTACCATATCGGCCGTATCAATTATCTGTGTAGTTTCTGCATCGTGTGGAGATAACACTGACACTGCAGCAAGCCGTACGCTTTCTTCATTTTTTGTAGATAAATTAGCAGCATCGCCATCCATCCCGGTACCGACAATCGGTAGTTCCGACATCCACTCCCCGAGTCTAGTGATGTTGTCATCGCCATATACGCTTATAACACTTGTGACGCCAGGGTCAATCTCTGAGGCTCGTTTGCTTATTCTGACATCACCTTCCATACCATAGCGAAAAGTAACAACATCAAGCTCGTCCATTAACTGTGCTTGACCTTCTGAGGTACGAAATCTTTGATGTGGAGGCATGAAAAATAGAATACCATAAATATGGGTTTATGTAAACCTAGTATGAATTCTTTTTATTGCTCTAAATAATCTCTACGGCCGGTAGTTATACCTTTGTGGGTAGAGCGAAGGGCCACTATGTTTTCCTTTGAAAGTTTTATATCCAGAGCAGACTTAATTTCGTCCCAATGCTGTTTGCTGCTAGCACGAAGTGTGAAAACAATGTTTTTGTAGCTATTTAGATAAGCAATCGCGACCTGGTATGGCGTAAGACCTAGCTGGCTAGCTATACTTACAAGTTTGGCGAAGGCGGCACTATTCTCTTTAAGGTCTACCAAAGTGCGGTAGCCTTGTATTGGTATATTATTTTTAACACAAAAATCATATGTTCCACTATCTAATACATCATCGTCAGTCAACGAGAATAGCACCTGGTTTAGGGCTATTGGTGCGTCGGATGTCTCAATCGCTAGCTTTAGTAGTCTGGGACCGAAGTTGCTAACGCCAACGCCGTGTATCTTACCTTCGCTTAAAAGCTTGTTAGAGGCTTTGAAAAAGTCATGCATGTCAAAGTTGGGATTTGGGGCATGGCAAACAAAGTAATCGAGATAATCGACCTTTAGCCGCTTCATACTATCTTCGCACCCTTTTAGTACCTCATCGTAGCTCAGTGCATTCTTACTTTGCTTAGTAAGTATTTGATAACTTGACCGTGGTCTATCTTTGAGTGTTTCACCTATAATTTCTTCGCATCTACCATTGGCATAGTTTTGGGCGGTATCGATTAAACTAATGCCGTTATCCAGCGCAGTAAGTATAACGGCTGCATCTTTAGCGTCGTCATTATTTGGGTCAGGATCTTTCGTCCCGCCAATCAGCCATGTTCCGAGGGCAATTTTTGCTACCATTATCATATGATAGCAAACTGGAGCAGACTTAGCTTACTTGCCCTCCATTAGCTTCCAAAGCCTATACTTCTCTAGCCATGGTTCTAAATCTTTGGCTTCACGTTTCTGTCTCTCGGCAGTTGAACTTTCTATATTTTTATCTACCGAGTTTGTCAGCTGATCTATGCGTTTAATAAGATATGGATCAGCTTTCAAAAAGCCTCGTTTAACGCCAAATATATGTAGTGTTTTAATACTGAAGAGATTTTTTTTGGCAAAGTTCCAGTCGAACTCTGCGGTTTCAGGCATACTACTGCTTATGGCTTGTGATATGTAGAAAAGAACGTCATTAGCGGCAGTTCTAAGGCGTCTATTTGTATTAAACTTTTCGTCTTGTAGATCGCCGAATTCATTATCAATTTTGTTGTAAACGTCCTCAGCAATACTAAATGCCGAGGTCCAAAGTTTATTTTTCGTTAAGTCACTTGATTTATCAGCCATAGGTAAATAATACTCTTAACTTGCAACTGATTCTATATACGGTAAGTTAATTCTCTGTCTGACGATAGGGGTGATCTGGTTTATCTACTATACTGCTTATGTAGCAAGCTAACGAAGATATAAAACTTAGTGATATATGAATAAACAAATAACTAGACGCGGAGTACAGATAGTTCTTGGTGTTCTATGGCTGCTTGATGGCGCCTTGCAGTCGCAGCACCAAATGTTTACCAGTAGCTTTGCCAATAACGTCATTGCACCAGCCGCACAAAATCAGCCAATAATTATTAGCAGTCCAATGCATTTTGCTGTGCATCTTATTTTGCTGCATCCAGCTATTTTTAATGCTTGCTTTGCGCTGATTCAACTAGCGATCGGAGCCGCTATTTTATGGAAGAAAACTACCAGGTATGGCCTTATTGCATCAATAATTTGGGGGATATCAGTCTGGATTGGCGGTGAAGGCTTAGCTGGTATGGCTAGCGGGCATGCCACTTTGCTAATGGGAGCACCGGGCGCAGCGCTTCTTTACGCCATCTTGTCTTTTGGTGTTATGCCACTAAAACCAAAAGGAAAACAGCAAGATAATTACCCCGCCTATTGGTTAGTCTTAGTTTGGGCGATTCTCTGGATAGGTGGTTCAGTGTTTCAGTTATTGCCAGGGCAAAACTCGGTAATTGAGGTAAGCGATATGGTATCTGGAATGTCTGTTGGTGCTCCCAGCTGGTTAGCATCTTTAGATAACCACGCTGCAAGTGCAATTAACGGGCTTGGTCGGTCAACTGGTTCAATGTCTTCAGCTCATAGCATAACTTCACAAGTGACAATACCGTCGATGGCAGGAATGCATATGCAGCTACATCGGGCAGCACCACAAACGCATAATGGCTACTGGTTTATACTGCTTGTGGTGTTCATTCAGCTGTTGATTGGCGTAGGAGTGCTCTATAAAGGGCGTTGGCGAAAAGCTGCAATTGGCGTCGGCATAGTAGCTGCTCTAATATATTGGGTCATTGGTCAAAGTTTAGGTGGATATTACAGTGGTTTAGCAACCGATCCTAATTCAGGACCACTTATTGTTCTCTTAGGCATCGCTGTACTTGGCTGTAATGATTTAGACAATAAACTAAGCCAGCTCTATAGAAAAGCTGAATATTTACTAGTTGGTAAGAACTCTTAAAAAACTAGGCGAAGCGATGTCTAAGCAGCTGCTCTTCTCTTTTTTCCAGTGTGCCCAGTATGTGCAAACGATCGATCGATTAAGTCCGGAACGTAAGTCGGATCCTGGCCGATATCTTTTAGATGCCCTATACCTTGCCTTATAAATTCCGGATCCCTAATTGACGAAAGCAAAATTATTCCAAGATAACGATCGACTACCTCGGTTGGTGGAATGTGACCACTCTCTTGCTTGATTCTGTATAAGTAGCCTCTTAGACTTCTTTCGCTTGGAAGTTGCCTGTCAGGTTTACGACGTTCTAGGATGCCAATTTTTATAAGTTTTGTCACATGCCTGCGAACTACCCTTTCAGCTATACCAACTTCCTGCGTTGCAACGAGAAGATCTGGCGCAGGCATCCATTCTACAGAGGCATGTTGCCAAAGGGCAGTAAGAATTTTAATCCTAGCTTCAATTGACCCGGTACCTTTTTTAACCTCAACGTCTTCAGCCTCATTGTCTTTTTCTGGAATATCACTCTTCTTCCCAGGAAGTTTTTTAGGGCTTAGATTTTCACCAATTAAGCGTCTCAAGGGCACATTCGTATCTACTGCTAAATTAATAAGATGTCCGCCCATCGCGGCCGATACATCATGACCATCTGTTGAAAGAACTGCTCGAAAATTACCACGTTCTCCTACAACCCTAACAAACTGATCATCCATTTCTTGTACTACTCTGATTATATGCCCACGGTTTATGTGCCCCGTAGTGACTGAACGAGGCTCACTGCCATCACATGCGTCGTGAAGGTCGGTTCTAATCGTAGTCAAAGGCACTTCGTGGCCTTGCACTAGAGATGCTTGGGTAAGTATCTTCAGCTCCGTATTGCTAGTAGCTATAGCACGAATAAGCATTTCTGATTCGATGCGTTCTCTGCCTTGTGTAAATTCGGCTGCAGACCTTGGTGTTATTGTTTCAAACATGAAAGAGTATTATATAACATAAGTAAATAATATTCAATATTACCTTTAGGCGACTATCCCCTCATAGCAAGTAAACGAACTAGGCTTCTCTTTCTATCTTTCTTAATGTTTCACCATTAATTTGAGCACTTTTATCCCCTACTAGTATTACGTTATAAGTGTCATCATCAATTTCAATTATTTGTATTACTTGCTCAGTGTTTACATAAACTTGTTGGTCGCCCATATCATTAGCTTTGATTATCATAACCCCTCCTTATTTATGGCTTAATTGTAGCACTTGAAAACAGATAGCCATAAGGGTAAAATATAAGTACCGTCTTGTTGAGAGACGGTAAACGTGAGAGTGGAAGTTTGGATATTACAGTCCTAGGCGTTCACTCATCTTAATCGGCCACTGTAGAACAGAGTCGTAACCAAGATGAGCAATCATTAAGGTTTCGGCTCTTTTTTTATAGGCCAAGCACCTTAACATAGGGATGGTTTACAGACGTATAAGCCATCAATCACAATTAGAATAGGCCTATATGCTCGGGTAGCTCAGTCTGGATAGAGCGGGTGTCTACTAAACACAGGGTCAGTGGTTCGAATCCACTCCCGAGAACCAGTTAAATAAATAGAGCCTCCTTTGTGAGGAGGCTCTTGGGTGTCTACTAATTTAATTCTAGCACACCCAGATTAAAGACGTCCATAAATTTTATAGACGTTAGTTAAGGGTATTCGATAATATGCAGAAAAAGTACATTGATAACACCTTATTATATACCTTGACAAGCAAGTATATCTTTGCTAATATTAAAGGTATGAGATATACGTTTGCACAGTTTAGAGAGGAATACCCAGATGATGAGACTTGTCTAAGAGCAGTCTTAGATAATCGTTACGGTGATACTTGTCCTAAGTGTGGTGAAATAGGTACAAAGTTCTACCCAATCAAGGGTCGTAAGGGCTTTGCTTGCTTAAAGTGTCGTCAACACATCTATCCTCTAGCTGACACTATTTTTCGGAAGTCTGAAACTAGTCTATGGAACTGGTTCTATGCTATTTATCAATTCTCAGTATCTAAGAATGGTGTATCAGCTAAAGAGCTAGAAAGAAGTCTTGGAGTAACCTACAAGACGGCATGGCGTATGTGCAAGCAGATAAGACTACTTATGGAGCAAGATAACGATAAGCTTGGTGGTGAAGTTGAGGTAGATGAAACCTATGCCCCTAGCCGTAGACACCCTAGAATCGTAGGTAGAAGTCAGAAACAAATAATCTTTGGTGCTGTTGAGAGGAACGGTAGAGTTTCAGCTCAACATGTTAGAAGTTCAGGTGCTAGAGTTTTGTTACCGATAATAGAAGATAAGGTAGAACCTCAGACTAGTATATTTAGTGATGAGTGGGGAGCATATAGAACTCTCTCGAGACGAGGATATACTCATACTACAGTTAATCACTCAACCCTAGAGTATGTTAGAGGAACAGCTCACACCAACACGATAGAGGGCTTCTGGAGCCAGCTGAAGCGGAGCATCGACGGTACATATCACGCTGTATCACCTAAGTACCTACAGCAATATATTAACCAGTTTGTATTTCAATACAATTTTAGGGATGTGCCTATTTGCCCGATTCTTTTGGAACGGGCTGTGAAGCTTTCTTAATTAGATTCTTGAATAGTTTTTTGCTCATGAACTTTGTTTTCTGTGATGAGATTGCCCATCATCAGTACTGCTGTAATATGAAGCTAAATCGAAGCCCAACGATTCAAGACATTTATCCCTGAGATAAATACCGCCCACCAGCTGTATATTCTCTAAGTTAGAACCTTCCTTAAAAGCATAGTCTTTAACTGGCAGGAAGTCTTTGTCGTCTGCGTGAGATATTACAGTGTCTAGTGCTATAGTGTGAACATCATATGCAGAGTAGTCGTTTCCTTTAGGGCTAAGTGTATTCTGTAGTTCGGCTAAAAGACTATCAAAATTATCATCTATGAACTTTTTTATCCCACTATCCTCTAATAATTGTTTACCATTGTCCGTCAAACTCATTGGCGATTCAGTCTTAACGAAATTACTTGGCGAGTTTTGTTGAAGAGAATTAACCTGTGATTGAAGTGCCTCAAACCTGCCCTCCAGAGAGCTCAGCCGTTTTTGAGCGTCTATTTTTTCGAGCTGATCTACTTTCTCTCTGTACTTAGATAAAAGCCCCCAAACACCTAGAATAGATACAACAAGGCTTATTGCTGCGGGTATAATAATATTTGCCCAATCAACAGAAGTGACTGTGCTCGTTGCAAAAAATATCATCATTTCTATTTTATCCTTTTTATTCTTTTCCGCCTATAGATACTTTATCATAAGAATATTTACTTGCTGTCATGGTATAGTCGCCTACCTTTAAACATGCCCAAGAGACTAGCTAACAGTTATTTGTTATTATTAGAATTAGTAACTTACGCTTGTTGAATACTTTATGATTAATCTCAAAACAATATTAAAAAAGGAAAGATCACAAAAAGCTTCTGTAGTAGCAATTATTTTGCTACTAACAATCATTGGTGTCGATTTCTTGGTTACAAGTCATGCTCAATCGCCATACGCCGCTGTATCTGCAGCTTCAGGTATATTATCTGGGCAAGCTACTATAAAAGCGGCTAGTAATGGAAGTTATGTTCAGTTTGGTTCATATTCATCACCACCTCCTGTACTTGCCATTCATGTTAGTGGTGGTCAATTGGTTAACGCTCAGCGAGTCGCTACTAGACTACTTGGGGTAGATGCAGGCGGGACTGAGGACTCATGCATTGATGCTGCTAGTTATAATACCTGGCCACCACTCGATGCTAGCGAAGCTGCTGCAATGGCGGCCTGGAAAGTAAATGCCGTCAGGATACCGCTGAATGAAGACTGTTGGCTGGGGATTAACGGAGCTACTACTGCATTGGCTGGTGCCAATTATCAAAATGCTATAAAAAACTGGGTTAATACCCTTAACAGACAGGGTTTTATAGTAATACTTGATCTTCATTGGACCGCACCAGGAACATATCCAGCAAATCAACAATATGCAATGGCTGACAGTGACCACTCAATAACATTTTGGAGTCAGGTTGCAGGTACATTCAAAGCAAATCCGGCTGTTATCTTTGATCCATTCAATGAGCCAGCTATAAGTGTGTCGCCAAATCCATCATGGACGCCCACATCAACTGACTGGGCATGTTGGTTGAATGGCTGTAGTATAACTGAGTCAAAAAATACTTTATTAAACGGCACTTATACATCAGTCACCTATACCACCGCAGGGATGCAACAGTTAGTCAGTACAATTCGTGCAACTGGAGCTACCCAGCCTATTATGGTTGGAGGTTTAAACAATGCCGGAGATCCATGCGGTACTAAAGATTTAGGGGGTAATGGTGGTGCATGTATGGAAACCTCATATATGCCGAGAGACCCACTAAACCAATTAGCTATTAGTTTCCATACCTATAATTGGACTTCTTGTACGACTCTAGCTTGTTGGAATACAACATTGGCTGGAGCTAGAGCAGCAAATCTCCCTATAATTACTGGGGAATTTGGCGAGAGGGACTGTTTGACGAGCTACAATGATGCATATATGAATTGGGCTGATGCCAATAAGGTTTCTTACTTAATGTGGTCATGGAGGGTTGATAATTCAGCCCAACAAACATGTACATCACCAAACCCTGACTTCAGAATGTTATCTAATTGGGGTGGAGCCACAACGCCACATAATCCTGCTTCCGCAGACTTTAAGTCACATTTACTGACAGCCATCCCATAGTTCGATTTCAATTTATTAAATAACCCAGATAGCTATCGCGCTACGATTGGTGAAGTGATCTTAGTGCGATTTTCATATCCATAAATATGATACAATCCAGCTATGAAATCGTTTGGAAGTCATGAACCAGAAAAGGAAGCAGGCTCAGAAGTTTATTTTCCTGAGACCAGAGCCTTAGTCGATGCGCTACATGAAGATCCAAAAATTGCCTTAGAGTGCTCACATGGCGGCGAATTTGCAGTTGGAGTATACGAAGTCCCAAGAGGTTGTGTGGCGCTACCCGGGCTAGAGACACAAAAGCTATGTCCTCAACACATATTAACTGACGGTTCGTTTGAGGGGATGCATCTTGTTGTAGATCTGTCTCTAGACGCAGCGTGGAGCAAGCAACACGGGTGGATACCAGATTATTGGATGAAGCTAGACCCAACTACACAAAAAATTACCATGCTTGAATTTGCTACTTCACCATTCGAGAGCTAATTACTCGGTTGCTAGTTTTCTATGATAACTGGATCGCTGCCTATTAGCTGAATGCTGTCACCATTTACAACAACTGCGCTATCATCTCGTAGACCGTAGACCCTACCCTTAAACGTGCCGACTGCTTTTGTAAGACTTTCTTTTCGATTTGGAAAGTCTGGCGAGTCGAGGTGAGGCATAATTGAGAAATCTACCAAGCCCATATAATCTTTTATATTGTATATACTGTCTTCGCCGTAGATCAGTCTGTATGCAGCTTCTGAGATTCGATTCCCTATTATCATCGAGCCGGCGCTGCTGCCGACATATACCTTGTCTTTAAGCAGCTTCGGCAAAAGTTTATCAAAACCGGTTTTTTGAAATACCGACATAAGATAATCGGTATTACCACCGATAACAAAGATGACATCTTTGGCTTGTATCCGACTTTCAACTTCATCAATCGATAATGCTAGTAAGTTAATGATATCTATGTCTGATGAAAAATTATCTGTCACCGAGTTTAAGTTATTCAATACCCATCTCTTATCTCCGATCTCAACAGCGTATGCCTCGTTGATAATGGCTATAGATATCTGGTCTTGTGGCTTGTTGCATAGATCTACACACGCCTTCACAGTATTAGCCGTGGCAAATCCCTCTGAGCAAAGTACCAATTTCATAAATAGAGTATAGCAAAATATATACAACTAACACTTGCAGTACTTTTGTTTTATTTAACGATGATTACAGCCTAGCCAACAACAAGGTCGACGAACACCCTGCATTAATTCAGTAATTGTTCGCTCTATATGGCTTTGTCGAGTCTCAGGTTTTTTGGTAGAGACTACCCAGCAGATCCACTCGTTGCGTGCAAGTGGTGTCAGGTCTTCCCATCTTTCAAGTGCAGAGTCGTCATCGAACAAGGCTTTAGCTAAATCTGATGGTAGCTCATGTACTACGCCGGTAGCGATTTGTATTGTGTTCATAACTTAGACTATAGCAAATAGCTTAGTAGTTGGCTTACTGAGAGTGAGCATTTTACCTAGTGGCTAAAAAACCGAGATCGTGATACCAGTCGTTACTGTGCCTAGTAACAGCAACAAAGATGTGTTTGAGCTCAAGATTAGGTTTTTCAAGCACTACCTGTAGCAGTTTCTCAAAGAAAAGAGGGCTTGTTATGTTTCCTACTTCTTCTTGGGCTCGCTCTCTAGCAATTTTTGCTCTATCGCTCCCAAAACTATCAGGTATTAGCGCGTCATTTAAATAAGATATCTCTGGATGCCAATCATCTTCATGGCCTACAACCAAAAGTTCTGGATCTAGATATATAGTTTTTGGGCTAGCTCCAGGCGTTATTAAACCACTACCCTCACTGCCTGGGTATACGAGCGAATAATTAAGCTCCGCCGTTTTATCGGTCTCTACTCTTATTATGGGCATAAAGCTTAAAATACCATATAACGTAGTATTTGTAGATTACATTACTGCCCTACTATCAGCCAGGGATTAAGTACTATTTACGAGTTCTATTTCTAATATTCAAATATCTACGCTTTAGTAAAGATAATGTAAAGGTAGATAAAGTAAAACCTATGACCGGCACAAGGGCGTTGATCCAGGGGTTAATATGGGCAACAAAGTGTAGGTAAAATGCGACAACTAAATAGGTCAGAATCATAATACTTAGTCGACGAATCCAGCTCATCTCCCAGGCCTTATCACCTTCAACGCGAGCATTACGCGTCTCGAGCTTTTCTAGTCGTTTTTCTAAATCAGTCTGTTTCAAAGTAATATCCTTGTAAATCTAGTAATCAAAAAATACCATAAAACTGACACTTTTCATAATGAGCACTGGCAGCACATAAATACTAGCAAGCTAATGGTGGCCGTGATAATCGTATACTAATAGTGCTTATATCCCAACTCTGCAGCATTCATATTTACCAACTATGCTACAAGAAGGACGGCCTTTACCGATACTGGGTGGGCATATGCCACTGGAGACATTGCCGGCATATTTAACGAGTGATATTGCGCAAAACAAAACGTGTGTTAAGGGGTTAGTTAGACTATCTTATTTTGCAAGCACTAGGTTTGGTAATCGCTATGCACAAACTAATGGCAACACAGCAACTTGTGATATTTAACAGATTAAAAGTGGACTCATTAAATAGACTACATGATTTCTTATATTGAATAAATAAATTATTCAAAGTCAATTTTAGCTTGCCTTGTGCAGCGGTGACCGCGATAAGCTGACTAAGGCATTCGAAATTCTTGGAGATGGTGGAAATGTGAAGCAAACTCTAAAGGACGAGTCATGGGGTGATACTTTTGGTTGGCTGGAGGACAAATTTAGTATTAACTGGATGATAAATATTACAAAAGGCTGACTTATTACCAGTAAGTTCTCTGTCTATAGGTTAAGAAGTCTTAAACAAAGGATGGTGCATCTATGGTGTGTCTTACTACCACTAGTCCACCGATACCCTTGTAGGAGTCTCTCGGCATACTAACCATTACGTGTAATCGTTTTAACAGATTATCGTTTAAACAAGAAATAGTCCCGAATTTTTTCTCGGCTTCTGGGCCTGGAGATTTTGCAGCGCCATATAAAGTTTCGCCTAGTATAGAAGGCCCTAGAAGAAGTCCGGATAGGCGTGTGCCTGGTCCGAAGGTAGCTGTTCTTGCCTCAAGCACCCATTGTCTGGCGTCGGGGTCTACAATCATTTCCCCAGCGTTTAGTTTGCTGATAGTAAACCTTGCTTGTGAAAAGCCATCGGTTGTTATTCGAAATAACTTCTCACCGTCGAGGGAGTCGCCTCGATGTACTATTAGCTCATCCCCGGGATCTATGGGTGTGCTTCCGCCAACAAATTTACCGATAGATTCTGGGCCGTACGGTGCAACTAATTCTTGAGTTAACGCGATCATAAATAATAGGATACCATATTATATACTATTTGTAAAGATATTCTAGAAAATTATACTTTATCTAGAATCGGTTGATTTAAACTAGTGTTTGGCTTAGTTAACCAGGCGGCACGGGCAGATGGGAGGTCAACTTCACTGACTTTCCCGTCAGATAGCCTTATAGCCATACTGCGTGGCGACCTCTCTGGTATGTTTCTATCAACGGTTAAGCTGCGCGGATTATGTTTTAGAAAATACTGGGCGATGGAATCAATGTCTGGCCAGTGTCTACCAGCAGACTGTTCGGTACCTACGATGAGCACGTCACTAGAAGTTAGATCTTCACCAAACCCATCGACTATACTATCAAGCGATGGCTTCAAGCTCCTTGTATAAGCTAGATGTGCTAGAGTCCCCCTCTGCGAGGAAGAGTTGTATATAGAGATTCCTTTACATATATACAACCCAACGGTCGCTAATTGATCTGCATCTTCTGTATCACATACTGCAAAAAAACCCTCACCCACCATTTGAACGTTTGATAGGAATGATACTGGTTCAAGATTGATCACTTCTATTTCTTGAGTTTTCATGATGCGATTATATAATATTTAGAACTATTTGTGAATACGTATGCCTCTAGGCAGAAGACATATTATTAAGAGTTCTGTTTCTTGACGGCGATGAGTTCTTTTGCGTTAGGCCATGCCTTTTCCAGCTGAGACCAGCTGATGTGCTTGCCTTCACCGGGTAGTGTTGGCCCTGGGTCGTGCATAACTACACCATTGTCATCGAATCCATATACAAGAACTCTGTGACCTACGTAGCCAGGCTTATTATTTAAGGCTCTCGAATTGACCAAAACCATAACATACCAATCGTTATCGATGAACTTCTTGATATCGTTTATTGTGGCGAGTCGTTCTATAACAAGGTCTTTATCTAATGCCTGTTGCATCTGCTGCTTAATCTTAGCGTAATCATGTGGATGAGTGCGTTCGTAGTCGGCAACTTCTTTGCCATATTCGTCTTCAATATAGTTAAAACCCTCAGTAATGAATCGCTTTATATCAAAACCGGTAATTAACTTTGTATCTAAGCCGTACTTATTAAGCGCAAGTAACTCTGGATAAACCCAGGCGCCATGTTTTGGTAAATAATCGGTCAAGGCTTCCAATTGCTCCCAAGAAAATTTGTCATCAGGATTTGTAACAGAAAAGACGCTTTTTAAACATGCCTGTACGCAGTGACTTTTGTCTGGGTTTAAGAAAAATGTTGGCTTTTGAAGAGTTTTAGACATGGTAATTCTAATCGTATAGTTACACAGAAATATAATAGCAGAAGTTTTTTTGTTCTAGTTCTTTTGCTAGAAAATAATTAGCTAGTGGCAAGTATGCCTTGATGACGTATTACTGTTAAGTTATGACCTAAGCTACTACAAGCTAGTTCAATAGGCTCAATATCCTCAGGTGGAACAAGCACGTTACAGTCAGGGGCGTCCAATAAGAGTTGCTCTAAGCCCGGATCGTCAACACCGTCCAGATGTACCATTTGACCACGGGCAAAAAGACTGAGCCCCCAGCGCAGAACACCATCATCTCCAATTGCGCCCGGCTCACCTCTTGCTAGCCTGAAAAGGTCGGTATAATTATCTGATTTTTTATGTCTACTCAAGATGCCAAAAGGCTTACTAATAACATCAGCAGGAGGGACATCCACATCAATTAAAAACTGAAAGCCTACGAGCCCTGTGTCTTTAATACCTTCTCTCGGTACAACAGCCGTTATCTCAGCCATATATTCTCCTTGTTTAATATATATTTACACTAAACATGTAATCTTGCAAGCATGAGCATGTTGCCTTTATTGAGCCACCATACATCTTGGACACATTCACTAAACTAGAAAGGAGTGAA
>DAIQON010000009.1:0-47988 GCA_036787835.1 Candidatus Saccharimonadota bacterium
TTTGAGAGTGCTACAGTAGATACAAGTGTCCTATATGTTTAGTGGCTCGACCATACATTTTAACTTTTACTGTCTGTTCAGCTGAATTTAAAACTGATTACTTACGGATGCTTATGCTTGCCAACTATTTGGTAAGGGTATTAAATACGTCTATGTCAGTCGCCTACGGCTCAGAATTGGTAGGTATCGCCACACCAACGTGTGCTGGAAAAACCTCACTGCTTGAAGAACTTAAATTAAGGATGCCAGCTAGCGTAGCTACACTCCCCTTTGATGAATACGACCTATACCCTACTGGCTCAGAGTTAATGGAGCGAGAACTAGCCGAACCCAGAATCACTAACTGGAAAGACCCAGCTCTCTTTGATATGCCTCAATTTATTCATGACGCGGCCACTATTGCCAGGGGTTATAGGGTTACATTACAAACAAGATCAAGAGAGAGCTTAGAAGGAGGTGAACAGAGTAGATTGTTCGTCCCTAGACGAATCAATATCCTGGAGGGAGTTTTTGTCCTGCTCGATCCAGACATCAGAGCTTTAATGGATTTAAGATTCTATATAGATATACCGCCAGATGTAATGGTCGAGAGACGACTTGCCACCCTGAGACCAGGTGTTAGCGGCAACCCTTGGGACGATCCAGAGTATATTAAAGGCTCAATGGTAGAGGGTACAAGAAAGTACGTCTTGCCACAGAGAGAATATGCAGATGTTGTCCTGGACGGTACGAAGCCAACTACAGAATTGGCGACTCAAGTTATAGGTCACCTAAGCTAACCTTTTTGTTATAATTGGCCAATATGAATGTTTTAGTTAGTGGCACTCCTGGCTCAGGGAAAACAAGCCTAGTCAAATATGCTAGTACTGTCAATGATAGCCGATTTATTGACGCTGATGAGGTGCCCGGTCTTTGCGAATGGAGAGACCTTAAGACTAATGTAGTGATTGGGCTGGTAGAGAACGTTGAGTATCCAAATAATGATGAGTGGTTCAAGAATAATGGCTGGTATTGGAATGAAGTTCGCCTGGAGGAGTTTATAACAGCTAATCCAGGGGTTATTTTGTGTGGCTCATCAGAAAACGTTACTGACTGTTACGAACTATTTAATAGGGTAGTTTTACTCAAGAAGACCGAGCAAGAACTTCTCAGTAACTTACTTAACCCCGATAGAGAAAATCCTTTTGGAAAAACAACTATACAAAGAGCAAACTTTATTAATTGGCAGGAGCACTTAATATCTGATGCAGCTGCTTTTAACAGCGTGGTAATTGAGGGTAACGACATTAAAGAATCTTACAAAACAATCTGTAGCCTAATCGAGACTAAGTAGTTATCCGAATTCTGTAGTTCAATTAATTTATGTATGTTGCTGCAATAAGAACTGCAAAAAAGATAGCGAAGTAACTGGCTTGGATACTTAATACTTTTGGGTGTCTAGCATTATACTTTCCCATAATAACAACTGAATAAATCATTATTACTAAACCTATGGCTGCAAATAGTCTCGGAAGAGTCGCAACTGTGCTATCTAAGGCAATTAGGAGTGTTATTGGCATGATAGCTGTTGCTGAGGTAAAAGCAAGTAATCGGTGAGTGTTCTCCGTCCATCCAGGAACCTCAGGTATCAAAGCGCACAGAAACTGGGATATTACTGCTATCCATACAAACAGGCTAAACCAAAACGACATATTGAAGTTGGGAATAAACCACTTAGTAAAGAAGAGAGTTAGTGGCACTAAAACTATTACAAATAAAACTATATAGAAAATAATTGAGATTTTTCTTTTCGCTATATGTTGACTAAGGGTATGATCGACACCAGCAGGCCATTTAATCAATATAAAGGATAGCCCGGTTGCAAGTATTGCAAAGGATAATAAGATTAAAGGTTTGTATGATTCAACTGGAAGCATGGATTATTTTTTCAGATTTCTTGGCTTATTTTAACAGGAATCTAGACAAATTTTTGTTTTGCTTATGGTTCTTCCCTGTTAATTAGTCTGATATTCTTAAATAGCAATGTCGGGAATAAAGTTAAATGAACGAGTTTTACCCACAGATAGATGGTCGGCTAGGATAGTCAGCCCGGTTGATATTAGTAACGACATAGATCCTGTTAAGTATGGACCGGTAGTTATGTTTCATCCAGGATGGGGGAAGTCGCCTGAGAGGTATGCGCGGCTCCTTTATAGAATGGCCGACAGTGGCATTTTGCCGATCGGAATTGATACAAGATATGCATATTCAGATAGGCAACAGCCAAGGTCAAACATTCTTGCACAACACAAAACTGTCGGAACCTCAAACCCATACTTTAAGATCAATGGCAAAGTTGAGAATCGATTGGAATATAGACGCTCAACTGTAGCTCTAGACATCCAACGACGACTCGGTATTAACGGTGCATCACAAGTTGGCTATTCCGAAGGTGGTAGAATTGCTGCCCAAGTAGCAATTGAAACCAAAGATGCGCCAAGTCTAGTAATTATAAACGGAGCCGGTACCGGAGACAGCTCCCATGGTTTTAGGAGAATGGCTAGATCTAACTTAAACCGAATCACTGAAATGCTCAAGGGAAACTTGGACGTACCCGACTTAATCGGCAGCTCACTGGGGAGTACTGTATACACCCTATCCCATTTACGTAGAACAGTTGGTGAAAAGCGTGTAATCCAAAAAGCAGATACTTGGGGCATGCTTGACCTATTTAAAGATAGCGTTACTTCCGTGGCAGTACTACAGGCTACTAATGATGAATTAATTTCCTTTGAAGATAGCGAGAGTGCCTCTCATAGTCGTCAGTGGGTAACATTTGAACCAACTCCAGGAACACATAGTAATATTCATAATCCATACGTTCAAGATCTAGCTATTAGAGCTATCCAAGCTGCTTAAGGTTACCTATGTATCGTATTTGATTTTTCGAACAGGTTATTTTATAATGCGCTAATGTCGAATGAACAAAAGTTGCTTTTCTGTCGCGATGGTTTAGAAGCAGAGCATTGTGTGGGTGGTTTGGAAGTAAGGCTCCCACTAGCTCGTGTTTCTGCCCTGTACTCCCCTTTTCACTATTTTGTAGAATCTCAACCTGACTCCACAATTAGAGATATCGTTTTATACTGTGTATTTTTATCTAGCCTGACAGAAGAGTTCGTAAAGTATGAGATAGATGGCAATGTATCAGGTGTAGATATTAGAATGATTAGAAAGAAAATAGTACCTAGCGTGGAAGATATTCCGGCGATTCAACAAAGACTTGAGCATATTGGTGGTACCGACGTAATGGACCCCGAACAACTACTATATGTTGGTGCAGTAGCAAATATTCACGAGGCAACATTCAGAGCAATGTATGGCTTTGACCAAGCTCCCAGCTTAGCTACAGATATTGCAGCTAGTTGATTATTTAGTTTGCTATAGTAAGGTAATGAATGTAGTCCTTAACATGGGTATTTCGCCCAACGGTCTAATAGCAAGAGAGGATGGTAATGAAGATTGGCTACCATCCGATGGTTGGGATGATTTTTTAAATGAGGCTAAACGCTTCAATAATATAGTCATGGGTCGAGAGACTTATGAGGTCGTTACCAGACTATACTCAAATTATAATTTCGACAATGTTGAAGCTAAACATAAAATTATAGTGACTATAAATCCAGACTTTAAGGCCCCTAACGGATATACAATTGTACACAGTCCTGAAGAAGCCATTAACTATGTTGATAAACAAGGATTAGATAGCTTATTTTTAATTGGTGGAGGCAAGCTTAACGCCGAGTTTCTAAAACGTAAATTAGTTAACGAAATTGAGCTGATTATAACCCCCTATATTATAGGCAAAGGACGGCCGTTTATTTTTCCAACAGATTTTGATTTACCCCTAGAACTTATCGAGTATAAGCCCTTGTCTAAGGGACGAATGCTTCTCAGATATCGCTGTCTTATAATCTAAACCTTGGATCTACTTGAAAATATTATTAAAAACCTACGTAAGAATTAGCTTTCTAGAAGTTTCTTGACTTCATCTAAATTATTAACTATCTTCCAGGCGGCTTTCCTAAGCTCGCCACTAGCGTACTCACTGTCGAGGAGTATCCCGTGTTTTGTCACTTCAAAAAGTTGCATGTCATTCATGCCGTCACCAACTGCAACGCATTCAGTAGGATCTATGTTTTGCTTCTTACAGAATTCTAGAAGCTGTGTTTTCTTAACCGACGCTTGATCTACTTCATAATATAGGTCTACCAGTTCATCATCTTCGTTAAAATGAAGATCGGCATTGGCATAGTAGTTATCTATCCCTAATCTACCGGCAACATAAGCAGCATACGTATTTGTAGCACCAGATATTAAACATAGGGTGTAGCCTCTGGCCTTAAGCCAATTAACAACTGAGAATGCCTCATCCCGTATAGGCCAGCTAGAATATACATCTTTTACTTTTGTTTTATTTGAGTTGCCAGTAGCTTGCCACAGGGCCAAAAGTTTATTTTTTGCCTGCTTGTAAGTTAGCTTGCCTTCAGATAGACCTGCATGAATCGTTACATGGTCATCTTTAGAGGCTCCAATGTCATGAGTAAACTGTAGCCATGAATTATGTTCAATCAAAGTTCCATCTAAATCAAATATCACCGTTCGTATTTTGGTCATCTCTCAATAATAACAAACTCTTTATCTGTTATCATTACTAAGTGATCAAGGTAATAATTTTTGACTTCTTTGGCGTTATTAGAAGTGATTCATACAATGCCTGGCTTAATATGCATGGTCTTACGCGTGAGGGCGAATACTTATCAGCATCTGAAAAGGTAGACTCTGGAGAAATTACCATCGCTGAGTTTAGATCCCTACTAAGTCAGTTAAGTGGTGATGCAGTTGATAAGATTAATGCTGATTTTGATACTGCCAATAAAATTGATAATGAAGTAGTAAAAATAATTGCTAGCCTCAAGAATAAATATAGGCTAGCCTTACTGTCTAATTCGCCATCAGCTTATTTGCGCAAGATTCTTGATGATAATGATCTTGCCAAGTATTTTGATGAGGTAGTAGTGTCAAGTGAAGTTGGCCTTGTTAAGCCAGATAGACGAATATTTGATTTAGTTATTTCTCGTCTAGGTGTTAACCTAGCGGAAGCATTGTTCATTGATGATAATATATATCATGTTGAAAGTGCTGAAAGAACTGGGATTAAAAGTATCTTGTTTACTTCAGCTCGACGACTAAAAAATGACCTACAAGTTCTAGGGATTGAGCTAAGTTAAAAATCTAATATGACTATTGATCAGAAGACGCGTCAAGCAATCGACCACACAATACATTGTTTGATAGGTTGCGGAATTGGCGAGATACTGGGTATGATAATTGCCTCACAGCTGGGATGGCATCGCTATGGAAGAATATCTTTAGCTATAATTCTAGCTTTCTGTTTTGGCTATGCATTAACTTATAGAAATGTTCGAAAAAAAGTCGAAACTTCAAAAGAGGCAATAAAAATTACTCTAGCCACTGATACTGTTTCAATCACTACCATGGAAATCGTAGATAATACGATCGAGCTAATAATACCTAACGCTCTGATCGTCTCAATGACGTCTTTCAGGTTTTGGTGGGGATTAGCACTGTCCTTAACTATTGCCTTTATAATTACCGTACCAATAAATCGCTATATGATCTCTAGAAATGGTCATGCACATATGCATTGATGACTGGAAAGCTTAGTACGTATAGTTAGCAGCTATTGATTGCAAAACCACTATATTGGTGTTATCGACAAGAAGATTTGGTTTTAGCTGGCGCCTAAAGCTAATTCTTTTATATCGACAGGTTTAGACTCACTTGAAAGCTCTTGTTCAGACAAAATTCCAATGCCTTTTTCTGGCTGAAGAGTATATAACGTAACATGGGTTGGCTGATAAGGTATGTCTACGCCATATGTCTGTTTCACCTGATCGAAGAAAGAATATAAATTAGCAACCTCTACCATTTCTATTACGGTTTTACGCACATCACGCTCAACAAATCTATACTTTTTTAGAAGTTTATAGTCATCTAGTGAATTAGATTCAGAATAATTATTGAACTGTTCGACTATCTGTTTTTCAATTTCATCAGCTTGGCTTTGATCTATGATCTGAGCTATTTTCCCGGCATTGATAAGTGATATGTGAAATTCAGATTTTAAAGATAAATGATGACCTTTGATGGTAATAGACTTTGGAAGTTCATTGGTTAATGAAATATTAAGTACTATGTAACCCTTATCGTAAATATAGTTTTTATGTCTCATCTGCTGTTACCTCTAGGGCCCTCAGATCAGAGGTCTGTTGCTCCATAAATTCTTCTACATCTTTAGACAATGGTATTGGATCAAAACGATACGGATAATTTTCGCCTCTAAGCTGATTGACAATCTCATCAAAATTTTCGACTGTATCTCTAAACACATAAATTGGTAGATGAAGTGTAGGAAGTTCTTGGTCAACATAAAGGTGGTCAAACACTCTCCATCTATCTAAATGACAAAAGATAACTGTGTTGCTCCATGTCAGAGTACGCACTCTACCGGCTAAATCTACTCTACCGGCTGGCTCCCCATCATTATATTTAAACTCGATCATCTTATTTAGCTTCCGTTAAATGATTTTTAGTAATTTTTATGAGATCTGGGTGCACTTTACCGTTGGAAACTATGGCTCCATATATTTCTTGGTCGTAACGCTGTTCATCACCTAGCAGATCGGTTACCTTACCTCCAGCTTCCTCAACAATTAATTTAACTGCGGCAATGTCATGAGCCGAATCACCAGAAAAGATTGTGGCGCCAAATTGTCCTAGGGCAACCATCATTGCCTCATAAACAACGCACTGGTACTGATAGTGTCTTTGGACTTTACGAATTATTTCATCGTGAAACTCCAACACTTTTAGGCACTTACCTTGTGGCCCAGAAGTGCCAATTAATATTTTAGATAAATCATTTTCTTTATTAACATAGATTTGCTCTTCATTACAAAATGCTCCACTGCCCTTGCTGGAAGAGAAAAGCCTTTTTAGATAAGGATCATAAACTACGGCTACAATGGGGACACCGTTTTGAACCAAGGCTAGTGAAAATACGTTAGTAGGAATTCCAAGAACAAATGGCATAGTTCCATCTATAGGGTCGCACACCCAAACGTATTCTTTACCTTCTTGTTCAAAACTGATCTCTTCGCCGCGAACCCCATGATTTGGATAAGCTGCTATTACTTTATCTATAACTAGTTGGTTTATCTTCATGTCTGCTTCGGTTACGGGGGAGTTATCTGGTTTAATTTCCCTGGCGGCACCAATCGTAAAGTAATCTAGCATAATCTCTCCTGCTTCCAAAGCAAGCCTCTTTGCAAATTGAAGATACTCGTCCATATCTAAATAATAACAGAAGTCTTATAGCTTTATTTAGAAGTGGTGACTAAAGTTTACTTGGGTATTTGTTAAGCTTATAATCATGCATCATTTTCTTATCGCCCAAATAGTAGGCGCTGTAGCAGTAATTATTGCCCTAAGTGTGTACCAGTTTAATAACCGCAAGTTAATGCTAAGGCTAAACGCAGTGGCAGCATTTTTGTACGCTATATCCTTCTATATGCTTGGAGCTCGGACTGGAGCGGCGATGAATTTAATTGGCAGTGGGCGCTGCTTTGTTTTCACTAAAGTGGCACCGTCTCGAAAAAACATATGGGTATTATTTATTTTTATACTGATATCTATTATTGGTACGGCACTGACTTGGCAGGGCAATGTTAGCTTGCTAGCCATAGGTGGTTCAATATTTAGTGCAATTGCTTTTTGGCAAAGGGACCCTAAGACGATTCGGGTTCTTGCCCTATTAATTCCGCCTCTTTGGTTTAGCTACGATGCTCTATCAGGATCTTATCCTGGTATGTTTGTAGAGGCTTTTAACTTGGTCTCTATACTTATTGGCCGCTATCGTTTTGACAAAAAAGTAATTAAGGCCCGAGCATAATTGCTTATGGTTGGTTAGTTAAAGTTGCAGTGCTATAGTAACAATTATCTATAGTTAAAGGAGGCACTGTGCCAGAGCATTTTAAATATATGTTCGATCGTGAACACCCTATCGAATTAGATATGACTGATGGTCAGCAGCAAGCGGAAAGAAAAACACTAGAAGATATTGGAGTACTTGCATCTGAGACTATTGCTGCCATCCCAGAGTTTCAGGCTTTACCAGAAGTAAATCAGCAGATGATGCTGATGATGTCTCGCATTGCAATATTCGATGCAAATAGAGCCACGAATCCGAAGCTTGGTCTATCAAGAGATAATAACTTCTGGGCACTTTATATTATTGGTTCCCGGGCTCGACACGAAGAGACCGAGAGCAGTGATCTTGATCTACTAAGCGTTGGCACCTTCTTTAGACATCAAGGATTCTTACGACGTGAAAAGCCAAAACTCGGTGAGCTGGGATCTGAGGGTAGCCCTGATGTAAATATATTCGATGGGTATGATGCGATTTATCCAGCTAAACTGCCAACACGGTATAATGTCGGTGCAGTCAATAGAAAATATATGGTAAGAGCAACACCAAAATCTGGTCATCAGGGAATTCCAGTTGATTTAAGCGTAGTCGATTTTTCCTTTCCGCCACACAACGAGATCACTCTTACTACATTCCTGGAAGATATGGATGTTTGTAAAAGAGTTGTTGATGGACCAGATATCACAATACCACTCCCAAAAGTACCGATATTTGAACTCAGGTCAGAGCAGTTTAGTCCCTAGATCTGTTTGTTTTTGATTTTCTGTAATTTCTTATATTCAGCGAATGTTATATAGGTTTTTGTGTCAATAACCCGATCAACGAATAAAACACCGTTTAGATGGTCAACTTCATGCTGGATAACTTGAGCAACTATTCCCGAGAATTCCTGTTCGTGTAGTTTGCCAGTTTCGTCGTGCCATTTTAGACGGATGTTCTCGTGACGCATTGCCTTACCATAAATATCTGAACCACTAATACAAGCCTCCCACATACCGACTTCCGTGCTGTCAGTGCTGATTATTTCTGGATTAATAATGACCATCTTTAATTCCTTATTGTCAGGTCGAGTTGGTGTTGGCTTTAGAGCAATGACTGCTAGAGAAATGGATCGGCCGACTTGTGGTGCCGCTAAACCAATGCCATAATCTTTTGTCGACAGAGTATTTTGAATATCCTTAATAAAATTCTGGACATCTTCTGACTTTATTTGCTCACTGCTGAGCTTGGCAGTTTTTTGTCTAAGAATAGGATTTCCAAACTGAGTTCGTTTTAACTTTTTCATTCCTATACTGTATGGTCTAATTCAAGTATTAATTTATCTAAGTTCAGTATGATTATCTTCTTTCCTAGTACAGAAACTAGATTTTTTGTCTTTAAGTCTTTCATGATTCTGCTAACTGTTTCGCGCGTTAATCCGGCCTTGGCAGCAAGTTCTGTTTCGCCGAAGCTTAGACTATAAGTATTATCTTCATTCTCTGGTTGTCTGCGCCCCTCGACTGCCAACTCAAAAAGTACTCTCGTGGTAGCGTTCCCGCCCATAATATGAGCCATTCTTCTTAAAAGGATATCTGTACCTAGATAAACTCTACTGAGTAAGTCAAAAAGCACATCACTATTATTTTTTAGAAATTCTAGACTGTCTTTAACAGACGCTTGCCTGACCGATACGTTAGTTTTTGCCCCATAATAGAATTCATTGGGTTGTTTGTTAATTGCCCAGGACATTGGAAAGAATGCAGGTGGTCCGTACTCCAAAACAACTATCTCAACTCCGTGTTGATTTATGTCATAGACCTTAACTTTTCCGGTTACAAGGTGAAATATGTGCTCTGGATCTTCCTGAGGAAAAATAAATATATGCCCTTTATTTACGGTTTTTAGAGGGTACTTAGAAAAGAAAGATTCGATTTTGTCAGAAACAACCTTATTCATAGTTATGGGCACCTATCTATACTGCTGATAATTATAGGGCTACCCTTCTCCGGATCCTAATTTTAGGGCAAGTTTTATAGAAAAAGCATAATTAGTATATCTTGACTGTTTATCTATTTCTGCAGATTGGGCTATAAAAGTGGGGAAAGTAGTCTTTGGTGATTCTGCGCTAATTGACGTTAATACTTCATCATCAACAACCAATACAGCAGTTCAGATGGCCTCTACGCTTCATGGACAGCCAATGCGCCACTTGTAATGATCAAGCAGTCACAGGGCCCTAATATTGACTATAATTATAAGCACTTGCAGGTAGGGTGACTATTCAAGTGCTGTGCCTAATATAGGCGCACAACTAAGCGGTACTCAGGAATTTTTTTATCATTAAATCTCACACGTTTATAACTAGTGCTTATATTGAAAAAGATCACCTTGAATGTCAATAAAAAAGTTGATTTATACACAACTATTTTTGCTGTTATTGTACTTTATCTATAGTTAGAATATATTTTATAATCTACAATGAGTTTTGAAGTATGAGTACAAACACAAATGATCCCGAAAATGACCTGCCTAATCTGTTTAATAAAGTTGTTACTTTTTTAGAGCCGTCACTACTGGGTTTTATTATCTACATGATTATAATACTTGCTCCTGTGGTTACCGGACTCATACTAAGCAGAATGTCAGGCTCTACTTCGTTGAACGCTTCCGATTTTCAGGGAACATTCCTCTATTCGGTTCTTAGGGATATTAATAGTATCTTGAATGCGAAACAAGTGAACTCGCTCCTTGACTATGCATTTTGGGCGATTATCGCAACTATAATCTACACTATTGCCCATGCCCTAGTCGGTGGTGCTGACGAACTTTCAAGAGACCTTCGAATAAGGAAATATGTCTGGCCAAAAGGCAGCGACCGAAACAGACCTCTAGAAATGTACGCAGTTCAGTTTGTGTTTAGGATAGTAATTGGAATCGCAATACTTATCTATATGTTTAAACTACTGCCCGCACTTGATAGGTACTTTAATTTAAGTTATCTTCATGCCGAGAAACTGGGTAATGTGGGGTCGCTACTAACCAATATGCTGATCGAGTTGTTACTGCTACATATCGGAGTCCTGTTACTAAGATTATTCCGGATGCGAAACAGGGTTGTTGATTTCTAGTTAAGATCTTCGACTAGAATATCGAGGGTTATCAGATCTACAAGTTGGTTCACTTAACTATAAGCCTCCTGGTGCTGTCAGAAATATTGGTCATTAAGGTGTACTTGAATATTCCATATTTCTTTGCTATTTGATCTATTGAATTATTCTTCTTCGGGTCATTGCTGATTACTGTCACTACGCTACCTACCGTAATGTCATGACCACTCACGTCAAACATTGTGTGGTTCATACATACCCTACCTATAATATTTAGATCATTACCTTGATAAGCAATCGTTCCGACATTACTAAGCTCTCTTGGTACCCCCTCATAATAGCCAAGTGGGAGAACCGCAATTTTCATATTCTTTGGCGCAGTAAATATACCGTTATAACTAACCCGATCACCTTTAGCTAGCTGAGTAATCTTAATAACCGTGCTGTTCATCGTTAATATCGGCTGGAGGTTTTCAAGATCCTTATAGTGTTCATCGTATTGACTCAAGGGGTTAATGCCATAAAGTCCTATCCCGATACGCATCGAATTTGCGTATTTACTGTTTGCTCTAGTACTGCCCGCTGTTTGTGCCAGATGAATATATTGTGGTTTAAGGCCAAGTTTCTGTATGTCAGAAACAATCTCATCAAACATTGTAACCTGACCAGCGGTAAAGCTATCATCCTTATCATTATCTGCATCTGCTAGGTGTGTCATCACCCCTTCAAGTACAAGATAGGGTGAGTTTTTGATGACGCTCAAATAAGCATCGACTTCATCGAGCGCTAGACCGAGACGATTCATTCCTGTATTAAGCTCTAGATGAACCTTAACTTTCTTCTTTAAACTGGCGAGTGAACGTAGGCCAGCGATGTCCTGAACTACGAACGAGCACTTCTTTGTATCAAGAAAACTTGCATTCTTTGGGAGTATATAGCCGAGGACCAAAATTTTGTGTCTGGTTATATCGCGAATTTTGGCTGCTTCAAAATACCCATCGACTGCAATAAAATCACACTCGACTGAATTAAGCATCTTAGCTAACTCGATAAGACCATGGCCATAGGCGTTTGATTTCAGCACAGGAATAATCCCAATACCTGGATTTAACTGCTTAAACAGCCCTGCGTTGTGCTCTAGCCTAGACTGACTGAGCTCAATCATATTTAGGGTCTGGTAATTATTTACAGTGGCTTTATCCACTAACTTCTTTAGTTGTCGCCTAATCATAATTAAAAGTATAAACTAGTTAGATTAGGATTACTGATTAGGATTGGGAACGATCGACAATGATTAAAGAAATTATTACCGAATTCAGACATCAAATTAAATTTAGCTCACCAGTTCTAAGATCGTTAGCTGCTAGTACACTGTTCGCCTGTTTATATATAATCTGGCTTGCCTTCACACATAAATCTAAAATAGAAAAATTTGCACCATATATATCAGTGCTAATCCTATCAATAGTCCTAGCTACAAGTGTTTGCTGTAACGCATTAATCCTAGATCGAGAACATCTAAAAAAACGGATTATAAGTGGCGAGAGCATGGCTAGATTACTATTTATTAAAAACTGCTCACTTCTCATGATTATTGTGCCAGCAACGATTTTCATCGCTATAATTGTTGGCCTTATAACTTCGTCCTTCACCAAGTGCCTTAGTTCTGTTTTTATCGGGATATCTTTTACCATGATTTGGTTCTTTATCGGCAATATATTTTCTGTCATGTTGCCACTTAAGGCCAGCCCTGTTAAAAAAATCGTGACAACTAAAAGTTTATGGCCAAGTTATATTTCTGTCACTACTCTTAGTTTTATAATTTGGTACGGTGCAGTTTGGCTAATACTCCAGTTAGTAAACCTAGCTAAGTTGGGCTACACCGATACTAACCGAACCATTACCTGGATATTATTAATTATTTTACCTTCACTGCTACTTTGGCTAAGCAGTATTTACTTAGTGACAAGGCTATTTCATCAAAGACCAAAGGTAAAAACTAAATTAATTAGATATCTAGATTAGATACCTAGGATCTGTTTCTTTTTTGCGTCAAACTCGGCGTCAGTTAAAATACCTTGGTCTCTTAGTTGTCCAAGCTTCTCTAGCTCAGCAAATTGATCAGACGTACTCATTGCAGCTGGTGCCGCCTGTGGTTGCTGTTCTACTTGTGTACTTTCCATGTTTGATTCTTCTGCTTGTGATTTTGCACGAGAGCTGGCGACTGAAGCACCAACGGCAGCACCTACAAGCAAGCCTCTTCTTCTACCCATTCTAAATCGTGGTCCCATAGTTTATTCTCCTGTTCCTGTTTTTACGCTTTAGTTGTAATTTCTTGTTCTGCCGCTTCAACGTCATCAGGATGAATTCTACCCTCAGCAAGTAATACTCCGTTAGCGTTAGCGACTGATTGTTTGAAGCCCTTAGCCCAGAGGTGTTCAAACACTAACACGCCTGCCGAACTATTATTCTCAAGGTCTGCAGCAACAGCTTCAGCATCTTCTTGACTAAGTAGCCCTTCGATACTGTTGGCGTCCAGATTGAATGCGGAGACAATCTCTGCCGGCATATTTTCAAGCTCTATTATGCTAACTTGACCAGTTTCATCTTTCAAGATAAATAGTAAGTCGATAATTCTGATTAAGTTCTTGTCGATAACTTTTTGTAATTCATCAATGATCTCACCGTTGAAATTATTGCCTTTAAAGCCAACCGCAATATAGTCTACTGGTCCAAGCATTTATCATCCTCCGTTTTAACTTACTTATCTGTTTATTATACATCTAGTAGCTAAGCATTTACTAAGTTTTAATTATTAATCTGCAGAAAGGTAGCCCTTACGGTATACAGAAGCTTTAGCCATTAGATTAACTTATAGTACTCATCGAGCAGCTTAGAACCAACAATACTAATGTCAAATTGTCTGACTAATTTCTGCTCATAGTCATGTAGCTCATTACGTTTGTTTTTATCATTAACCAGCCTGGCTAACATATCTGCTAAGCGAACTGTATTACGAGGCTCAAACAGTAACTCGGGATTTTCGTTTAAGACTCCCCTGTAGCCTTCATTGTTGCCGCCTAGTACTACTCCAGCGCCCGATCCCATAGCCTCAACCACCATAATGCCAAAACTTTCACCTCCTAAAGATGGAAAAACTGCAATATCGGCTGTTCTTAAAAAGTTAGGTTTTGAATTCTCTTCAATGTATCCGAGAAAGGTTATTATATTTTTTAGGCCAAGTTGCCCAGTAAGTCTGATTAAGTGGCTCTCCAGTGGGCCACCTCCACCGATCAGAACTCGGATCTTTGTTTGATCAGATTTATTTAGTTGCCCAACTGCCCTAATGAAATATTCACAGCCCTTACGCTCAACGAGCCTACCCATAAATACAATATTTAGCTTGTCGCCTTGATAATTGGTTAACGGAGTTGCCTGGCTGAGTTTTTTTAAGTCAATTGGACACGGTATGACTTCAGAACTAATATTGAATGCGCTATCAGCAAATTTAGCAGCGGCCGACGACACACTAATGACTCTAGTTATACATTTTTTGGTCCTAAAGTTTAATAAGTTTAATATCTTTGCGCCAACAATTACATGTTTTGATTCCGGGAAAATATGAAAAGTGCCAAAAATTGGGATGTTTAATTTAGCAGCAACTTTAATGACCCTACCCGCCATTAGCGGACTGTAAGGCATCTGAAGATGCATAATATCAGGCCTAATTTGCTCAATTAACTTAGTAATTTTTTTCTTGTTGGCAAGTAATGGGGTCTCAACGTTGTTGCCGTTAAACGGCAAGGATACGGTTTTCGATAATGAATATATATTTTCTGACCGGATAACAGATTGACTTACTAGATAATGTACTCTGTGTCCTAGCATCTCGTAGTAGCTTCCAAGGCTCAATATATAGCTTGGAACACCCTCGCTTGGTTTAAGATTCCCGTCGTATACAAAAGCTATAGACAGTTTTTTTCTGCTCATTAGTGTGATTATATCTAAGTTCTATAGATCGTACTAAAAGTTGTTATTGAAAATGTAAGCAATATCAATTTTATTGACCTATCGTTGGTGCTATGATCATATATATCCCAAATTTCATAGGGAGATTTATGTCAAACTTAGAGTTTTACAAATTTAATAATTATTAAACTGTTTAAACTTTAATTTGAGAGATTAGTTAAAACTAGTATAAAATTTGATTCATGTTGAAAATTATTGCTATCCAAGGTGCCAAAGGCTCATTTCATGAAATTGCCACCAAAAAATTCTTTGGCAGTGGAGAAGTAGATATCCTATACTGCCAAACCTTTCTTGATGTATTTAAGGCCCTTGAGTCAGGCAGTGCATCTAGCGCTTTTGTAGCGATTGGCAATAACCGTTACGGCGATATCGACCATGTTTACGACATACTAATCGCCAACCGATTGTCTAGCAATACAACTAAGTACTGGATTAGTGGTGAAGTATATATCAATATTGAACACCACTTAATTGGCCTTAAGGGCGCACGAGTAGAAGATATCAAGGAAGTGCACTCTCAGGCACCAGCTATAGTTCAGTGTTTTAGCTTTATTCATCGCGACCTAAACAAAGCTGTTGCCATTGAAGAAGATGATACTGCTTTAAGTGCTAAGTATGTAGCTGAGTGGGACGACAAGACCAAAGCGGCCATTGCCTCCAAAGAGGCAGCGAAAATATATGGCTTAAGTGTTTTAGCAGACAATATCCAAGATGATGAAAATAATATAACCAGGTTCTTACTCGTGGAGCCGAACGAAGATACTCGTATTGATAACGCTTCAAAAACATCACTATTGCTGCGGACTTCCCATACTCCAGGCGCCTTATCCGAAGCCTTAAATTTATTTACTAAGAATGATATTAATCTGAGCTACTTACAGTCGGTACCAATTGCCAATAGACCATTCGAGTATAGATTCTATATAGATATAGACGGTGGTATTGAAAATAAGGCCGTCGATATGGCCCTATCTGGCCTCAGAAAGCTAGGCTATCAGTATGATATTCTTGGTAGTTATAAAAGAGCTACAGTTCCAAAGATTAGACCCTAAATAATTAGACACAGAACTTGTTTGGCTGATAAAGACGAGTAGAATATAGACTTATGGGCACAGTAATAAAAACAACTAATCTAACAAAAATTTATGATAAAAATGAGGTCTTAAGCAAACTAAATCTGACACTTGATGAAGGCCAAGTTCTTGGCTACCTTGGTCCTAACGGAGCCGGCAAGACAACTACCATTAAGCTGCTGCTTGGCCTGATCAGGCCATCATCTGGAAATGCTTCTATTTTTGGTCACGATTGCCAGACTGAAAAGCTAACTGTCCATGCAAGTCTTGCCTACGTTCCCAGTGAGCCAGCTTTTTGGCCGAATCTGACAGGCCGAGAAACGCTATACATGCTAAGTAAACTGAGGTCTGGTTACGATGAAGAATATGAGAAGAAACTAATCAAGCAACTAAATTTTGACCCAGATAAAAAAATCCGTCAATACTCTAGGGGAAACCGTCAAAAGATAGGTCTAATATCTGCATTTGCCACTAAAGCTAAGCTACTTATTCTTGACGAACCTAGCACTGGCCTAGATCCATTAATGGATCAGGTTTTTAGACAAAACATAGTTCAGGCAAAAAACAATGGACAGACTATATTTCTATCGTCTCACTTGCTTGAGGAGGTTGAATCACTCTGTGATCAGATTGCAATTCTAAAAGATGGAAAGCTCGTTGAGTCCGGTTCGCTGTCGCAGTTAAAACATCTAGCAGCGGTAACAGTTGAGGCAACCTTTGAAGGCAAGGTACCAGACGTAAAAAAAATTGATGGCGTCACTAATGTAAAAATTGATGGCCATAAGCTCACTTGCCAGATCAATGGCAGTGGCAATGAGCTAATTGCTGCCTTAGTTAAAGAAAAACCTAAACAACTCTATGTCCGACCAGCCTCTTTAGAGGATTTATTTTTATCTGTCTACGGAACATAGCCAGAGTTAAGGTTAATATGAAAACAAATTCTGCAGCGAAGTATTACACCAAGTTTACTCGAAGAAATAATCAAAAATCTGCAATTATTTGGTCAATCGTGTTAGTTATATATGCCTATTCGAAAATTATTGGTTACGCCAAGGGCTACCCAACCTATAAATCACGCCTTCAATTTGCTGCACTATTTTCTAAAACCAGTGGCCTTAGCGTTCTCACTGGTCCAGCGAATAACATACAAGATATTAGGGGTTATACGGTGTGGGCAGGATATATGTTTATGATGTTTGTCGGCATCATCTGGGGGATCCTTCTTATCACTAGATTATTAAGAGGAGATGAACAAAGCGAAAAACTTGATTTGGTCCTAACAGAGCAACTTAATCTAAAAATACTAACCCGTTCAATAATTAGAGGCATCAATTACAGCCTCTTGTTATTCTTTGTAACTCTTGCGCTACTACTAGTTGTTATGGGCAAAATGTCGATTATTAATATAGCCCCCCTACCGATGATCTTTTTTGCTCTAGCAATAACCTTGGCTGCATGGCTATTCATCCAAATCGGTGCACTAACAAGCCAGCTATTTTCAACAAGAAAAATAGCCTCACTTATTGCTCTTTCGGTGTTCGGAGTAAGTCTGCTTATAAAGGCAGTCGCTGACACTGGAAGTAGTAAATGGCTACTAAATTTTACACCTCTTGGTTGGTTCGAGAAGCTGTCTCCTTTAGTAAATACGAACTACCTATGGCTATTGCCGATTATTTTAACTGGCTTTGTTTGCTACGGCTTAACAATATATTTCTCGGGAATCCGAGATGTTGGTGAATCAATTATACAAACTGGAACTAGCACTAAATCACGTCTCAAGTCACTATCTAGTATTGAGCGAATGAGTTTTAGGTTTAATAAAAACCTAATTATTATGTGGTTAGGTGTCATTTTGATTATAAATTTTGTCTATGGCCTGTTGACAAAAATTGCTGCTACAGCAATCGCAGGATCACCTGGCTATAGCAAAGCTATAGATAAACTAGCAGCCTCAACCTCTACGCCCAGCATAGTTGCGACTTACGCTGGAGCAATCTTCTTTATAAACATGATAGTCATATGCTTTTTCGTTGTTGGCTGTTTATCTAGCCTCAGAAAGGATGAAATAAACTCATTAGACAACAACGTTCTAACAGGACCAACCAGTCGATACCGCTACCTTTTGAGCAAGCTTGACGTCTATGCAACTGGCTTAATAGTCCTGGCAATAGGATTAAGTATAAGTTTCTGGATCGGTACTATAAGATCTGGCGTTCATGATCTTAGTCTAGTAACTTTGATGCTTGCTGGAATAAATAGCATAATACCGGCTCTATTAATTTTAGCTATCGGCGTTCTGCTGTTTGGCATTGTCCCTAGAATCAGCCTAAGTTTACTCTACGTCGTACTTATTGTTTCGATCTTGATTAGCTTAGTTGGTAGCGATCTTTCAGTTAATCATTTTATAAACGACTTGTCTGTATTTAGTCATTTTAAATTTGCTCCGGCAGTAAGTATTGATTGGAAGACCAACCTAATTGCCATAACTATTAGTGCTATTCTTATTGTTATAGGCCTATACCGCTATAATCAGCGTGATTTAATAAGTGACTAGGTTCTTTGGTACATGGTGTAGTTATAGCCAACACCGTTTGAGTGTTTGGTACCTTCAGAGTAAACAAGCTTAAATTTCTTTAAATACTCAGGAAAAAATTTATCACAGCCGTAGTCGTGATGAATCTTAGTAATATATAGCTCGTTGGCTCGGCTGATTGTCTGTGAGTAAATTTCTGCCCCGCCGACTACCCATAGATCCTGATTGAATTCATTTAAGAACTTATCCAAGTCAGATATTAACATTGCACCATCTATCTGCTCGTCTAAGTGGTCTCTAGTTAGTATATAGTTATTGCGAGCCTCAAGACTATGACCAATAACTTGATACGTTTTGTACCCCATCAAGACGTTACCACCCTTGGTCTTAGTTGTTTCTAAGAAGTGCCTAACATCTTCAGGGATATCCCACGGCTGTTCGCCACTTTTTGCGATTCCATTTCTTGAATCAACTGCGGCAATTAATCTAAGCAAAATTTAACTCATTTCTTCTAAGCTGACTTATTAAGTAGAATGATCCGGTAACTAACACTACATTACTGCCTGAGGATAGTAATAATTGGTAGGCTTTATGCATATCAGGCTCAATCATTATATTGTTAAAACCAATTTCTGCAAGCGAATCTGCTACTTCACTTGGCTCAATCGAACTAACTGGTAGGTCTTGCGAGGTTTCAAAAGTTGTCAGGATAATCTTGTTAGCTATTTCACTAAGAAGTGGCAATGCTTTTATATAATCTTTCCCCTTCTTAAAAGATAGGAGTATATCCGGCTTAATTCCAGGATATTTAAGCTTAAAGCTGCTAACAAATGCTTTCATTTTCTGATAGTTATGGGCACCGTCCATAATCATAATCCGATCCGAGATTTTAATTTCATCCATCCGCGCAGGTATAACGATCAATTGACTGGCCTCTACCTGATTTTGAGTTAGCTCATCAAGCCCGTCCCGGTCCTTAATAAATCTAAAAACAAAGTATGCAAGAAGCCAGTTTCGTTTTTGATACTCTGGTAGATTCTCAAAATTATCACCTTTTCCATATAGATCTAGTTGCTCTTTTTCATTTGTTAGCAGAAGTTGGCCAGCATTTACTTGTTTGATCCACAAGTTAACCTCATTCATCACTTCATCTGCCTGCTTATACACTAGAAGTACGTTTCCCTTATGGATGATACCGACCTTCTGCTTGGTTATCTCCCTTAAGCTATGCCCCAGTATGTGCATATGATCAAAACCTATATCTGTGATCACGCAAATTTTATCTTCACGGTCAACTATATTTGTGGCATCAAATAACCCGCCCATACCAGTTTCTATAACTGCGTAATCGACTTTATATTTAGCAAATAGCCAGATCGCAAAAGCATACATCAGTTCAAAATATGAGGGCTTTACTCCTGAGTCTTCGACCAGACTTAAAAACTCTGAAATATTCATGCAGAATACTTGTTCACTCAGGCACTCGCCATTTATTTGAGCTCTCTCGCTTAATCTATCGATGTGGGGAGATACACTGAGACCAATAGTCATGCCTGTTTTAGTTAAGATGCTCGATACATAATAGGCGGTAGATGTCTTACCGCTAGTTCCGGCTATGTGAATAGTTTTAAGTTGATCGTGCGGGTTACCTAAGAACTCCATAAGTGGTTCGATTCTATCGAGTACCTTATCTTTGCCTGTTAGCTCACTAACTAATGGAACGTAGGGTAATAGGGCTTTATCAACTTCATCAAAAGTATGTAGTTCGAGTTCTCTATTCATATTCATTCTCTTATCTGTTAAGATAGTATACGCCTTTATAAATTGTACACGCACCCTTAGCTCAGTTGGATAGAGCGCCTGTCTTCGGAACAGGAGGTCGTAGGTTCGAATCCTACAGGGTGTACCATATTTGCTTTTTCTTTTATATTATGCTATTGTATAAGATATGGCGGTCAGTGAGTTAGTTAATTACGATATTAGTAGTGGCTTAGATGTAAGCCACTTTTCTTTAGTTGATCCTAGAAGTTATAGACGTATATCTATTCCTGGTGAGCAATTAATGCCTACTACGGTCGATGATGGAGTTGCTGAAAGAGTAGTTGTCGACGTCTACGCAAAGGATAGAATTTCTGGCAGTATTGATAGTCGTGTTCACTATACCCTACTAAATAGAGGGGTAGATGACCCGGGTATAACTCTTATAAGTCTACAAATAGGTGGTAGTTTTCAAGATCAAGGATTCCAGGATAATGTGGCGGAACTTATTAGGGCTAATCCAAGTCGAAGATTCTTAGTTTTCGATAATTTGGGTTATGGAAGATCTGATCCGCTAGCAAAAAGTGCAGCTCGAGAATTAGTAAGGACTGGTCGATTTGATATTTACGCAGAGACAGTCCACAAGGTTCTGTCTAGTGTTATCGAGGATTACGACTACTTGGATATAATCGGCCGATCAGAGGGTGGTCTAATTGGTACTGAAATGATATTACACACAGAAGGTGCACGAAATGTGGTCGTATTCGACCCTCCCTCAACGCCGATGCCACTCAGAAAACTATTTACAAAGTTTGCTGTTTTAGAAAAGGCCCATGGTGAAGCGTATCTTGAAGCACTGAGTCAGGCTGGGTTTGAAAAACCAGAGTGGGATTTATCGCGTGAGCAAATAGCAAAGATGCTCATCACAGATTTAATATTTGGTAGAACAGCGATACAGTTTAGAGATGGTCGTACTATGGCAAAGGGTAAGTATGGGGATATATTATCAGAAGCTCTTCCTCTAATAGCGAATCGTTATACGTTTTTATCTCCCCAGCAAAGCGAGATGAATACGCCGCAGTTTATCAGACAAATGATCATCAACTCCGCAAATAAGGCCTCACAACCACCTAACGAATTAGAACATGTAGTCTTCAATGGAACACATGCCTTTGCCTATGGCAACTCTAGAGCCCTGCCTACTCTAGAGACTCAAGCAAGTGAGTAAAAATAAGCATTACCTCGATTATCCTCGAGTTGACTATCCGTGACTTATGTGTTAGTATATTGACATGACAAATCCCGATATTTCTAGGGTTAGTTTACGCGAAACGGTTATGCCTATAGCTGAAGCCGAGGATCTAATCTGGAGAGCTTCAAGCCTGTTACTGATAAGAAATCGACGGCATCAACCTACTGCTGCTCACAGTGAGAGCCAAGACCTAATGTTCGGTAGATTATTTGAAAACTTAGCCGTAGTAGGTGGGGTGCAGGACGAGGTAAGCTTTAAGCACGTCGTAGCACCACTAGATGCTCAAACGATCGAAACAATAATGGCTATACAAGAAGCCAGTCCTGGGGCGCATATAATGCCTCATGAGATCGAAGACATTAACTATCATGTTGCATATGAGGTTAGGCAATATCTTGAGGCAACTCATAGGGGCAATCTTATGAATGCTAGAGGTAGCTCTTAAGCATACTGCTGTTTCGTAGTGCTAGTTTAGGCTGTTGTTTAACTCTTCAAGAACGCTAACCCATGCAGCTTCTGCTGCTTGTTTATTGTATGCGTACGGGTTGGTATCATTGAAAAAGGCATGACCACAGTTATCGTAAACAGTATCCTTAAAATCAACCTTAGCTTCAGCCATTCTGGCTTTTAAATCTGGTAGATTATCAATAAGGCCACTGTCATTTTTCCCATAAAATGCTCTGACCGGACATGTAATATTACTCAGTTGATCAGCAGACTGATCGGCATGGCCATAGAAAGGTAGGACAAGCTTTAGTCTCGTTTCATTGACTGCAAGTGCGTAACTATAGGTACCACCAAAACAAAAACCAATTATGCCAACTTTTTGACTGCTCTGTTCGTCGTCGTATAGAAAATTGAAACATGCTTCTAGTCTATTTAGTGTCTTAGCTCCAAAGCTTGGGTCATGAATAGGCGTCATTAATTTTCGTAATTCTGGCTGAACCTTATTTCTGGTTTCAGGATTGAATAAATCTTTTTGCATTTGAGCAACATCAGTTGACCCAAAATCTAACTCTTTTAGTAGATCAGGCGCCAGTGCTACGTAGCCCTCAGCAGCTAGTCTATCTGCTACATCTTTAGTATGTTTGACTAGACCCCAAACTTCATGCACGACAATAATTGCCCCTTTTGGTTTTGTCATAGGAGTAGCTAAATAAGCATCAACTACCTCATCGCCCTGTACTTGTATCATCTTTCCCATATAGTATTTACTCCCTTATTAACTACTATTTATTATTATACCCGTCTAGATACTATAAAGTTTGGATAATAGCATCTGAGTATAAGCTTGAGCTGAAATATTTTCGATTTAAAACGTTAATGCTATACTACCGATTAGATAACATTTTAAAATTACAACGAGAGTATATAAGGAAAATCTATGGATAATCAGAACGATCCGTCTATGCAACCAGCAAACCAAAATGAAGCTCCGGTAAATCCGCCTTCAGAGCCAACAGTAAGCGCACCGGTCGAAGCACAGCCAGCCCCTATTCAAGAATCAGCTCCCCAGCCGCCAACAGAGCCGGTCGTCAGCACACCACAAGCCGAAGTATCTAATTCTCAACCGATCGTTAATACTCCACCAGCGCAGCAAAATCCTGCGGCCCAGCAGGCGCCTATAGTGGATACTGCCGAAATTCCTAGTGTATGGCCAGGAGCATTTGCCGGTTTCAAACAAGTTAGGCCTACGATTAAACCAGTCGCGCTCTCAATCTTTTTAATCTACTTAGCGTATGAAGTAGTCGATATAATAGTAGTTTCAATACTAAAAAGCCAAACTATAGTAAGTGATCTTATTAACTTAGTTATTGGAACATTGCTCAGCGGAACTATTTTGAGCATTTATTATGCTGTCTTAAAGCATGAAGACGCCTCACTCGGAGTAGCGTTTAAAAAAGCTACTAGTAAATTTTTTAACTTACTGGCTGTAAGTCTAATAGTAGGGTTCCTAAGTATGCTGAGCTTCATTGCCTTTATCGTTCCCTTCTTCTTTATTGCCCCAAGACTTTTCTTTGCTCCATTCCTTGTTATGGGTGAGGGGCTAGGTATTGGTGAGTCAGTTTCAAAGAGCTGGAGTATGACAAAAGGAAATTTGGGAAAGATCTACGGAATTTACGGTCTAATGCTACTACTGTGTCTACTATTCATTACGATTATAGGTATCCCATTCGCAATCTATTGGTTGATTATTGCCTATGGACTTGCAGTTCAACTAGCAAGATTTATGTACGCTAATGATGGTACTGCTACTGTTCCTATGTCACAACCACAGGCACCCACAGTTACGCCTGCGTCTCCTCCACTAGCACAGTAGCTTTTACTTAGAAATACTTACTGCAGATATATTAACTATCTGATTGGTACATGGATTTACTGATTAGTTAATTTCCGCTTGATGCCAGCGGCGGATACTTCAAACGAAAAACAATATCATTAGAAGTGGCTACTAGTATAAAATTTTGATCATAGTAATAATCTGCCCTTTCGTAATCCGCTGAATAAACAACTATATTGTTGAAGACTTTTGAGTAGTTGGTCTGGCACTCACTTAGTGGTGCGCTAGGCTTCAAGTTGCTAATAACGTTCAATGCTAAAAAACCTTCTGGTTTCAAGGCGTCTCTCAAAGACAAAGCAAAACTTTCTGACCTAATTTCGTCGGGAATTTGATCTTCGTGATAGGCGTCGATAATAATTAAGTCGTATAGCTTTTTATTACGGTTCAAGAACTCTTTCCCGCCTAGATGATGAATAGTAGCTCGACCTTTTGGGTTAAAGTTAAAAAACTCAGTAGCAATATCATCGAGATCGGTATTGGGCTCAACTACATCAATCTGAATATCAGCTCTTATCTCGCTTATAGCGGTAGGTAGTGTATAAACGCCACCGCCTATTAACAGAATGTTCTTCACTCCCGGAAGCTGTTCAATTATCTCCATGAAGCGTTGATTATATCCAAACAACATAAGGTTCGAGCTGTCGAGGCCGATTCCGGATTGGGCAGCTCTAACTTTTCCACTATATAGCAACCTAGCAGGCCGTTTTGAGTAGACTTTCTCAACCACCTGGCAAAAACTATGTGTTGTCTGCTTCTCAAATAGAATACGTTCCTTATTGAATCCCAGCATTTTTAAATTTAATCTGTTAGAAGTCTATTAATATTAGTTACTAGACGTCTTTTTGGTTGAGCTTGGTAATGACTTTGGCCCTTTTAGGTATTTGGCATGTAACAAAACTTTTTCTAATGTCTTTCTAACTTGCTCAGCCTGCTCGTAACTCATACCCAGACGTGCAACTGACACTGGTTTTGACTGCCCTACAGCCTGCTTGAAATTAAGAAGTAGCCCGTTGCTGTCATAGTGAATATCCAGGGCATCGGTGTATAGAGTTTTTGCCTCCATTGCTAGAAGCATAATAATATTCTTTGAAAAGTCCATTGCTTGACCTAAGTCAGGCATGTCATCTTCGAACTCTAAAGAGTCAGGCTCAAACCCAGCTAAAGACCACAAACTTATGGCTTCTTTGTCTTGGACGTTGAAGTAATTGATTAGCAACTCAAGGATTTCTTCATCAGGCCTAACTACGCCATCTTCAATTCTAGACAATAGATGTTCTTCAATTTCCACTGCTCCCGATACTTCAGTAATTGTTTGGGCACTTTTCTGTCGAATCTTTCTTAGCTTACTGCCAAGAGATTTGAACGGTGTATTTGGCCTCGATTGATTACTCATAGTTAAAATTATACTACTGCCAGACAATATTTATGGCAAGCTTAAAAATTATAATAAAAGAGATAGTTAACCATCCACTCAGCTACTTGTATAATAAGCTTTAAATGAATATTCAAGAAAACGTCGATCTGGCCAACTATTCTACGATGCGACTAGGCGGCAAAACGAGGTTTTTAATTGCTGTAACTTCTCAGGATGAAGTTCTTGAAGCTCTAAATTGGGCCAATAGTAGGGGCCTAAAAATCTTAATGATAGGTGGTGGCAGCAACATTATCTGGCAAGACAGCGGCTTTGACGGAGTATTACTGGTTAATCAGATCAAGGGCTTCGAAGTTTTGGCCGATGATCTAAGCTCAACAACTATTAAAATTGGTGCTGGGGAAAACTGGGACAGTGTTGTCGGACGAACGGTAAACCAAAATCTCAGTGGAATTGAGTGCTTAAGCCTAATCCCTGGGACAACTGGTGCTACTCCGATACAAAATGTTGGAGCCTACGGTCAAGAAATTTCATCTAGCCTAATTAGCCTTGAAGCAATTGAAGTTGCTAGCTTAGATAAAGTTAGCCTGGTTAGTGAACAATTAGGATTTTCTTACCGAACGAGTAGTTTAAAACTGAACCCTGGAAAATATTTAATTACATCTATAACTTTAAAGTTATCTAAAGAGCAGCTAAAACCACCGTTTTACGCTTCTCTGCAGCTTTACTTAAATCAACACAACATAACTAACTGTAGCCCGGCTTCACTTCGTGACGCGGTAATCGCTATTCGAACGGCAAAACTACCCGACCCAGCAGTTGTGGCAAACTGTGGATCATTCTTCGCAAATCCAATAATCTCTAAACCCCAGCTTGATGAGCTTGAAGCGAGATTAAATACCCAAATTCCTCACTGGCAAGTAGCTAACGGTGAGCAAAAAGTTGCCGCTGCGTGGCTGATTGAAAATATTGGATATAAAGATGTTCACGACAACGTAACAGGAATTGGGACCTGGAAGAGTCAACCACTAGTTCTAGTTAATGAGTCGGCCAAGTCAACGAGTGACCTGTTTAAATTTAGAGACGACATCATTGCCGAAGTAAGGCAGAAGTTTAACATTGAACTAGAGCAAGAACCGCAAATACTTCCCAATTAGTTGTCGCTAGGCAAAGGGAAAGTTAGAGCAAATTTCTTAACATCAAGGTGGAGTTTTTCGAGCACTTTATCATTATCTCGGTTGTCCAGCGCCTGCTTCATCCACTCGGCTACTGTTACCATATCTTCCTCTTTAAGGCCCCTGGTAGTTATTGCTGGAGTACCTAAGCGTAAACCGCTAGGTCTATATGGCGGAAGCTTGTCGTTAGGGATAGAGTTACAGTTTGCACTAAGTCCTATCTTATCTAGTGTTACCTGGGCCACTCGGCCGTCAATACCTAGACTAGTTAACATGTCTATTTGAATAAGGTGATTATCTGTTCCGTTAGTAACTAGCTTAAAGTCTCGCTTCATTAGTTCCTCGCTAAGTCGCTTGGCATTCTTCAGTATTTGCTGAGCGTACACCTTGAATTCCGGCTTAGCTGCCTCATAGAAGGCGACGGCTTTTGCAGCTATGGTGTGTTCGTGTGGGCCTCCCTGGAAACCAGGGAAAACTGAGCGGTCAATTAGGGTTGGTAGGTTTTCAATCGTTTTTTCAACCGCCTTAAGTGGGTTCGATACCTTACCTTTTGTTAGGATCAGGCCGCCTCTAGGTCCCCTTAAAGTTTTATGGGTAGTTGAGGTTATGATGTGAAAACCGTAGTCAAATGGATTGTCTAAGACTCCAGCAGCTATTAAGCCGGCAATATGAGCCATATCGGCCATTAATACTGCACCAACACGGTTGCCGATTTCAGCAAACTTCTTATAGTCTAAGCTCCTCGGATAGCCACTAAACCCTGCTAGGATAATCTTCGGTCTAGTTTTAAGAGCTACTTTGAGCATATCGTCATAATCTATCTCGCCAGTTTCAACGTCCTTCATTCCATAACGAACGAAGTTGTATAACTTTGCGCTACTGGTAATTGGTTGTCCATGGGTCAAGTGGCCCCCCTGATCAAGTCTCATCGCCATAATCGTATCGCCCGGATCCATCCATGCTTCGTATACCGCTATGTTGGCCGGAGCTCCGGAATGTGGCTGAACGTTAGCGTGATCGGCCTTAAATAACTTTTTAGCGCGATCAATTGCTAGCTGTTCAACTTTATCTGTATTTTCTTGACCTCCATAATATCTTTTACCTGGATAACCTTCGGAGTACTTATTGGTGAAAATACTACCCATAGAATTAAGGACGTCTCGACTTACATAGTTTTCACTAGGAATAAGCTCAAGGCCTTCACGTTGCCTCTTTTCTTCGAGAGCGATAAGGTCGGCTACAGCGTGATCAATCATGTTTTGTTCCCCCTCTTGTTCTAGTTTAGCTAATTTACTTTAGTATCCATTTTTGGAATTGATGCAAAAAGTAATTATAGCTATATCATAAGTCTAATTGTAGCTCAGTAAGATAGATTACTACAAAAGAAAATCTGTCTTGCACTCCAGAGTTAATTGCTAGATAATATTGATCAGCACGAGTAAAAAACAAAAACAGTTATTTGTAAAAATATATCATAAATGGTAAAGTTATAAGCTATGCTATCATCAAATGAGAAAATTGGTGAACTTATTGCCCATATAAGGCAAGAACGTGGCCTTAGTCAGGCTGAATTTGCCCGCCGGCTTCATACTAGCCAGTCGGCCGTCAACCGGATCGAACACGGCAGACAAAATATGAGCCTTGAGACGCTTGGTCGCATTAGTGATGTCTTGAATAAGCAACTAATTAGCGTCACTGGCGGAGCTGTTAATCTAAGAATTGAGGGCGGCCAGGAACTTAGTGGCGAGATTACACTCAAAACTAGTAAAAATGCAGCTGTTGGCCTGCTTTGCGCCAGCCTGTTAAACGAAGGTTTAACCAAGTTTAAGTCATTCCCAAAAATAGAAGAAGTCTATAGAGTAATTGAAGTACTTGAGAGTATCGGCGTTAGTGTTAAATGGCTTCCCGGAAACGATCTTGAAGTTAGGCGTCCTAAGAAGTTGGCTTTAGATAAAATCAATTCTGTTGCTGCTAAGAAAACGAGAACTGTGCTGATGTTAATCGGACCGCTGGTTCATGATTTTAGTTCTTTCAAGATTCCATATGCTGGTGGATGTAAGCTAGGCACCCGAACGATTGAACCCCATCTATATGCCCTTGAAGAATTTGGTGTCAGTATTGTTGCCACCACCGGTAACTACAATATCACCGTCAAAAAGAAGCCAGCTGGCAGAATTACCCTTTACGAGCCTGGTGATACAGTTACCGAAAATGCTTTAATGGCCGCGGCCAAATGTGAGGATGAAACAATAATTGAGTTTGCCAGTGCCAATTATGCAATTCAAGAACTATGTCTATACTTACAAAAACTAGGCGTCAAAATAGAAGGTATCGGTTCGACCACTCTTAAGGTTAAGGGGCTCAGCTCAATTAAAAAGAATGTGGTTTTCTCTCCGAGTGAAGACCCAATTGAAGCTATGTTCTTTGTGTCCGTCGCTGTAACAACTAATTCAGAAATAACTATTAGGCGGGTACCGATTGCGTTTATGAGCGTTGAGCTGCTTAAACTCAGAAAAATGGGGGTAGTTATCGATCAAACTGAACGCTATAAGGCGAACAATGGTTATACCGATCTGGTTGATCTAACCGTGCATAAACATAATGGTTCGTTAAAAGCACTGACCGATAAGCTTCATTCCTTGCCCTACCCTGGTCTAAACGCAGATAATTTGCCGTATTTTGTACCGATTGCGGCAATTGTCAAAGGAAGAACCCTGATTCATGACTGGATGTACGAAAACCGAGCTATTTACTATACAGAATTAACTAAAATTGGCGCCCAGGTTGAATTAGCTGATCCGCACAGAGTTTATATCTACGGTCCAACTAAGTTTAGAAATGCCGATGTCGTCTGTCCTCCGGCCCTTAGACCAGCTTCATTGCTACTAATTGGAATGTTGGCCGCAAACGGCGTAAGCATGCTTAGAAACGTTTATACAATTAATAGGGGCTATGAAGACCTTGCCGAGAGGTTAAACCAACTAGGCGCAAAAATTGCTGTAATTCACGAATTCTAGTTATATATCTATTTTTTGCTATAATTCTTCGGTAACTTAATTGTTAATGCGGGTGTCGTATAGCGGTTATTATCCCAGTTTTCCAAACTGGTGACGGGAGTTCGACTCTCCCCACCCGCACCACTACCTTAAAATACTTTACTTTCTTTATGTATTATTTTATAATACAGGATTATGAATGCTTTTGACCCGACCGATATTGACGCCTGGTTAGCTGGAGTAGCTGCGCCTTCAGAAACACTAACCTCGATGGCCCAATTTAATGTTGATCTTGATAAGGAACGCTACCAGCAAGCTACTGACGATGCTGAAGAGCTTATTGATATTGCAGCTGAGACCGCCTTACTGGCCATAGGCAAAATAGGGACTGACCTTGAGCTAGTCTCGTCTTATACAGTCCCGAGCTTTTTGACAAAGATAAGTGGCAGATCTATCCGTCCAGTTGTTGAACACAGCGGCTGGGTAGTCGCTGCTGCATCAGAAAAAACAGACGGTGTTGCCCTCAGAACGGATGGGCTATTAACAACTTTTAGGGATGTACCCAAGGAAGTACCTAGACCCCCATCGTTGAATTCTGAACTAGGTAAGACAGGTGTCGTACTATCCTCTGCATCAGTATTTTTTAGAATCTTTTCTTTTAAAGGCTTTGATACACTAGCACCAAACGCTAGCCAATCCCTACTTGGCGAAAGGAATGTTGCCGCAGTAGAACACTATTTTGTTAAATTCTTAACCGCAAATAGAGCTAATTTGTAACTGCCCAATACAAAAACTAGCCTATTTGGCAAGATCTGTATTAAGCGCGTCGATACCTATACTACTTGGTATAATTACAGGGTATATATTTTTGGAATTATTTACGATTATAATGTCGGGGTTTTTGATTATATTAACCTCCATTAGGCCATTGGCCGTTGGATGCACATTAATTAACCTCTCGCTTAGCGCATCTCCAACCACCATTTTTGCAGCATTATTTTTTAGGGTGTACAGCTTAATAAGGCTAATTGATAGTGCTATACCAATAACAATTGCCACAAATAGCGCATGATAACCGACTCTTTTTGAACTTTTAGTCATTCCACTGCCAATTCTTTTCAAGCCCGCTAAGGGTGCTAGTTACGCCATTATTTACGTGAACCAGAACGAAGAAGTTGTTTTTAGAAGATGAGCTATTGTTGAATACACCCTCTTCAATAACAGATACATTTTGATTGGAATCATAGGCCTGAACATAATAGGCTACATCACCAGCAAAGGTTGTTGATGCCTGATTGACAACTTTAAAACCAGGCAGATTCTTAGCAACATCTGAATTAATAGCATTCTTTGTTGCCGGACCAAAGTTACTTTGGTTGAGCCCAGGTACTGAGTTAGTTAAGACCTTATATATATCTGTTGAGGTGGATATGGTAGTTCCATTATAGGCATTCATAGCACAACTGCCTTTATCGTTATTGACGTTTAGTTGGTTGGCAAAACCAACGTTATAACAAGGAGTTGATACGCTTAGAACAGATACGCCGTTTGCCGTACCTGCATTTGAAGACTTCTGCGCATGTAAGGCCGGATCGTTGGCAATAGCGTTAACCCAAACACCAGTACCAATTAAGACCGCTAGGATTGAAACTACCAGGCTAGATATTTTTAGACCCTTACTACTTCCTTTATAGGCTGTGGTGCTCAAAATGATACCGGCAATGCCAAGGACTATGCCTAGTATTGCTATTACTAGCCCTGCAGCCATGCCTATAATACCGATTGCCAGGGCTATAGCAGCTCGATGCTGCTTGGGATGTGGATAGGCGACAGCATAATTTGGCAGTTGTGTGGCTGGACTAGCCTGGGTTGTAGCTGAAGCTAAGTTGTTGGGGGTAATATCAACTGGGGTTGGTTGGTTACTGACTGGAGTATTTTGATAGACTTCTGCAACCGTACTTTGGCTATCAGACTGAGCTACTGATTGTTGGACTGGAGGCTGGGTTTGTGGTCGCTGAGGTCTTTGATTAAGCATTCCGTCGAATTGCAGTGAAGAGGCGGTACTAACCTGCTTATCTGGCAATTGAGTGAATACAGCTCGAGATGCTACCTGATTTACTGGTCTCATGCCATCCATAGCAGTACCCTGTGACTGAGTTTGAGGCGGTTTCCCTAGCTGTTGGCCACAATTGCCACAGAACATAGCTCCTTGGTCAAGGGGTTGCTTGCAATTGGGGCACAGAAACTCATCACTCATTTTTTATCTTTTGCCCATCGGGGCTTAAACTCTAGGAATATTTAAGCATGCATTCCACAGTGAACGCAATAGAGATTATGGTTAGGGTTCTGGTAGCCACAGGTACGGCAATAGCTATTGTGACCAACAACGCTCAGACCTTGTTCCCTATCCAGGTCACCGGCCTTCATAAACAGGTAGAAGAAGTTAATGCTCAGCCCGATTGTAATTACAGCTGATAAAAGTGAATAGATATTGTTGCCCGAGCTTAAACCAAAATCATAAAGGCCATGTAATACTGCCGCAACTAGAAGAATCGGGGCAACTGTATAGACTTTCTTGCCATCAAGTTTGCATTTGGCCAAATAAAAACCAACCATCCCGGTAATGGCCGCGTGAAAAATAGGCGTTAATACTAGTCTAACCATACCGGTACTAGCACCGTACTGCAGGGTGTATAGAATATTTTCTGGTAATCCAAAGCCAAGCCCGGCTAGTGCAAAGTAGATTATTCCATCAGTATGTTCGTTGAAGTATCGTTTATGGTAAATGTATATTGCTAGAGGCAAGAATTTGCAACACTCTTCTATAAAGCCGATCCCGAGAGTAGACATCAGCATAACACCAGGCGGAGCCCCAGCTTTAATGTCTTTTAGGGGGATGATTTTGCTTTCGAGATAAGCTGCAGCAATTGCACCGGCAAAGCCAAGCCCGGCCGCAAACCAAAGAGCCCCGATAGGCTCTTTCTCGCCATGGTCGCTTTTAATTAAGAATAAGCTTAGGCCAACCGCAATTAGCATAAACACGACGATTAATAGGAAAAGTAACATGTTTTTTGGTTTTTATTTTTTAGGGACCTAATTAGTAGTATACACCATGCTAGTCATGATATAATCACCTCTGTTATTATTTGCCCCGATAGCTCAGCTGGATAGAGCAGAGGACTTCTAAGCCTAAGGTCGCAGGTTCGAATCCTGCTCGGGGTACCAAACGAGATTAATTAGTAGACGTCAGAACCGGCGTCTACTTTTGTTATACTCGACCTATGCGTACCATTCAAAGAGACATTGTTGCCGGTCTTGTAATCTCAAAAGATAACAAGTTTTTATTTGGAATGAAAGACCCTAATGGTGGTGGTGTTTATGCCGATTGCTGGCATACGCCAGGTGGCGGTATTGAAGAAGACGAAACTCAGCTAGAAGCGTTAGCAAGAGAAATGCATGAAGAGATGGGTATAGATATATCCCAGGCGAAAGTGACTTTATTGGATGATAAGGGCGAAGGTGAATCGGAGAAGACACTGAAAGATAGCGGTGAAATTGTTAAAGTTAGAATGAAGTTTTATGTATATAAGATTGAGTTTGATAAAGATGCTGGTGACATACAAGTTAAACCTGGAGATGATCTCGAGAAGCTGTCCTGGACAGATCGCTCTAAGCTAAAAAATATCAAGCTAACACCACCATCAGTTGAACTTTTTTCTAGACTTGGCTGGCTGGGCTAAAGACTAGCGCTGCTCTAACTTCGTTAATGATGCTGTACCGATTAATTTATTAGCTTATCAAACGACTATTTTAGATTATCGCCACTGGTATAGATACCGCCATGTAGAGTCCTGCTCGGAAGAACAGGCCCGGCATAACCCGGAGGAACGGTGGCTGATCTCGTTACAATTGCCTTCTCAAATGTATTGGAGTCCGTCAGCTGCAGATCATACATTCTTTCTTTCTTAGCTGCCTCAACTATTGGCCCCGCAGAAGCACTTACCCCAGATGCAGTTACCTGTGTGTCACTTGCCCCACCTGTACCAGCAGCTAATCCTGCCTGAGTTTGCATTTCGTGAGATGCAGCATCAAATAATTCATAGGTCATAGCAAGATTTTGAGCTTGTTCATCAGTTAAGCTTCCACCGCTTGCAAGAACAGACTCGTAGCGTTTCTGATTTTTAAGTGATTTTTCCCAGTCCTCGGTACGAACATCGCTAAGCCTGAATGATGGACGAGTTACGTTTGTGTCTCTTAGGTACTTGCCATAAGCATCATCGTCTCTGCCAATATCCTTATGTACAACTCTTCCTGTCGAAGCATCTAGTGAAGGCTCTGCATACCTTAAGGCACCAAACTGACCCTTGTGCGGATAAGTTGCCCCCAGCCAGTTGCCTTTAATTTGACCTTCATCCCATTTGCCCTCTTCTGCGTTTCTGTCAAATGCAAAGCTCATTGCCTTGGCATCATTATTGGTTAGCGCCTTCTGCGTTGTATAGGCAAGACCTTGGGTTATAGCATGTTGAGAACCACCATAGAGTGATTTCCCTTTATTATAAAGCTGATTAGATATTTCCTTACCCTTACTATTAAAGTATTTTCTTTCACCATACGCACCGCCCACAGTTGTACCATCAAAGTTTTTCTGGCCTGCCAATAGTGAATAGCCGGCACCTGCATATAACAGATCGTCATTACCAAAACTTGAAAGAGCCTCTCTTCTCTCAGCTGCTTCTTTGTTATATCCAGCCACACGATTGTCGTTATTACCAATAAGATCTGCCGCCCTACTGACTGCACCCCTGAACCTCCTGCCCTTATAGTCTCTTGTTCCGATGGCTTTTTGTTGTTTGAATGTTAAGTCTTCACCAAGACCACGTTTAACCTTATTTCTAAGACTATTGCGATCATTAGGATTGCCCTTGATACCTTCTGTGATTTTCTTATTTGTGTTTGCTATTGCTCCATAGATACTACCAGTTAGGCCACCGGCCATTTTAAAAGCAAAAGGAATTAAGAATAATGGCGCTATTCTTACTACGGCAGCCATGAGTTGATTAAGCCACTCTTGACCACTTGTCATCTGCGACATAACCACTGCCCCGACATTACACATAGCAAATACGATCATCACGATCGGGTAAACCAATAGTGTTTTAAAAAGAAGATCCCACCATTTTTTAAAGTATTGCTCGGTATTCGGAAGTACATATAAAGCGAATGCTACAGGAGCTATCATAATCAAGAATGTTAAAATAGCTATTCGAAGTGTGAGTGTGAATATTACCCCCAGCACTGCTAAAAACAACGGCAGGATGACGAAAAGCATTATTACGGCTACCGCAGGACCACCTATCCAAAATGTTGCCGCTCCAGCACCCAATAATGTTGCTAAGCCAACGCTACCACTAATCCCACCAAAACTTTGATACCACTGCCCTGTAGCTTTAAAAGGTTGGCTAATTAAATCGCTAATTCCATTTGCTACAACATTGGTTATGTCGATAAGCCCTGCAACTATATAAATAGATAGGTTGATCAGAATAACTGCTAGCAGTATTCGTGGTAACATTTTTTTAACAGTATAGGCTTCAATTAGACCGCCGCCTACGGCTTCTGCAATAATTGCCGCGAGCAATGCTACCACCACTAATATGTTGCCATATATCCTGAAGCTCGACCAAACTGCGAATATTTGATCGGAAGAACTAAACGTAATCGGCGGTGGCTTTAACATGCCAGAAACTACATTTTCGAGTGCCTGTTCACCTGCTGCTATCTCTTCAATAATTCCACAAAACGCCCATGATAATGGGCCTCCACTTGTTTCGCAAGATGGAGCTGTGGTTCCACCAGCTCCACAAGCTGTGTTATTTGTAGCATTTAGTGTGCAATTGGTTTGAGTGGTCAACACTGACAAATTGGCAGGCAGCGTTTGTACGCCACCAGTTAATGTTACGTTTCCGCCAGTAAGATAAGCTACGCCACTGGCATCGTTATAATAACTTTCGAAGAAAAAGGTCTTGCTGCCACTCCTGCCAAGATCAATATTTTTAAATGAAAAGCTACCATCACCATTACTAGTTGCTGTGTGGAATAGAGCTCCACCGCTTGTGTCGGTTAGACTAGTGGCATTATTGTAATCTGCTTGTGTCGCAAATAAATTAACATTTGATCCGTCTGGCAAAACTACATTTTTTCCATTAACTGTGTAGGATAACTTCCCCGTTAAATTACCGGTTAAGGCAGTTTGAACCCCAGAACCAGCAGATGTTTGAACTGCTAAATTTTGAGTAGCACTAGTGCCTCTACCTAGTTGATCATAACAATTTAAATCAAAATTTCCTGTTCCTTGCAAATTTCCTGTAGCCTGAATAACGTACTTGTTATTGGTGCTTTCACCAGTAGCATTACAGCCAGCGTTTGATTCGGCTCCTCTGAAGTCAACAATTGTGCCGGTATATGATCCGTTAGAATAAGTCAGCTTAAAATTCTTCGGTAGGCCGCCTGTAGTACTGTTGTAATTAACCTTGTCCGGCGCGGCGGTTACTGTCGTGTTATTGCCAGGAGTTATGCCATTGCCTGTAAGCTTGATTGTCAGAGTAAAATGTCCTAAAGCGGCAGTTCGCCCGGCGAAAAAGAACATCGAACAAAAAACACTTAAGCAAATTACGAGAGCAAAAGATAATAATAGTGACTTATTTTTATGTTTAATCATTTACTATTTTATACCATAAAAAACGTCTCAGGATAAGCATAATCTTTAAATATAGATCATATATATTTCTTAAAGAAATTTCAGATGTAAAATATTACCATAAAATCTTTAGGATTTTAAGAAAGAATATGTACTATTTGCCCACTTTAGTGATAAGATTATATAAGCATATTAGAAATTCATCAAAACTTATTGATGATGTGAATGAGGGATCAAAATTATTACCTTCAAGAGACCTAAATTATTGAAATAAACAACAAATGGAAGTTTACGACAAAGAAAAAACTGACGACGAGTTAAGAAGCCTTACTGGTATCAGTAAAGACGAAGAGTCGGCTATGGATACGAGTGCTCATAATTCTGTTGCCCAAGATATCGCAGAACGTGAAGGCCTGACAGGATCTGGCTCCTCAGCAGAAAGTGGAAAAACTACCGATAGTAGTAATACCCCTAGTGATGAGCCGAATTTTTACGCTGGCGAAAGTGAATCAGGCAATGGTGGTGGTATAAAAAATTTCTTCTGGAGTTCTTCGCAAAGGAAGGCGGCTACACTTTTCGGTGGTGGTGGCTTGATTGCGACAATAGTATTTATAGTATTTGCCGTGATAACTTTTGCTGGACCTGCAGAAATAATACAACTTTCGCACATTCTGCAAATACCTTTCGCACATTCTGCAAATACTGATTCTGCGCGCACTAAAGGCCTACTTAGATACGCAAGAACGGGTGAAACCGGAGAAACAAGGGTTGGCTATTTGGGGAGCAAGATATTTGGAAATTTACGAGTTCAACTAGAAGACGCCGGCATTACATTCGACACAACAAGCTATTCCGGTAGACTTAACTCCGCAACCGTTGACCCCGAAAAAATGGCTGAAAAACTTTCTGACTTCTCTACGCTTAAAGGCATGTCACCAGCAGCACAAAAAGCCTTCATTGAAAATAAACTACAACTACCAGAAGGGTCTTTAATCGACGTAGTGGACGGAAGTGGAGCACCAACAGGCAATTTTGAAACTGCTAAGGGAGTTACTCTAGGACTTAAATCGGCCATAGCACTCAAGGACACAACCATAGCTTCACTTGATGACGGGGGCATTGTGTCGGCTATTAAAAATAGGGTTATGGGAGATTATTTGGGCATACCCTCCCTGTTTCACCCAATCAAAAGATTTATTGGGGATCCATTGAAAAATAAGGTTACTGCCATAGTTAAGCAGAAAATAGATGCAAAAAATGCCCAAGCCCAAGAAGATTCCTTAAATGACACCTTAAGCAGCCCGACACCTACTCCAGTTGAAGCTGCTGCAGAAGCAGACTTAAATAAGCAATTAAGCCCTGCAAAAAAGACCATTGGAGCAGCTGTCTTGTTAGCTTCAACAGTGTGTCTAATTAGATCCGTGGCCAAAGATGTTCCAGATGTCAACCGAGCACTTATTGTTGCACCGGCAGTAGCTCACTCAACTTCTATGATAGCGAAGGGCAGCCAATTTCAAAATGGAAATAATATGAATTCTAGCCAACCTAACGCAGCTGTTTCGGATCTTACGGATAGTTCCACTGGTCAAAATATTTGGTCAGGTCAAGCACTCCAAGCTTTGGAGAATCCTACAAGCTACGGAGGAGTTGAAATGCCGTTAGATTTAGCTCAAGGATTTTCAACGAGTACCACGCCTTCAGGCATCGACAACAGTTTGGGTCTTGGTGGTTTTGGGGCAGCAATTTGTAGTCCCGCAGGGTTAGTAGTTCAAGCCGGAGTTGGTGTTGCTTTGCTTGTATCTGGCTTCTTTGATGCTGGAACGTCTTGGGATGTTAGAGCTGGTTTTGCAGCAGGACAAGCTGGTGAATTTGCTGCTACCTCAGGGGTATTTGCTATGATAAAGCACTATGCGGTTCAAATTCTTTCTGACCACGGGGTTGTGCCTAAAGCATTTGCAGGTGCACTTGGCGGTAATTTACTTGCTTATGGAGCACGCGAAGCAGCTAATATTGGTGCTGTTTCTTCAGGGGGTGTCGCCTTGGGTAGTAATGCGTCGACACAGCTCGGCTATCAGGAAGCAAAACAAGCGAACGATGTTTTTGAGTCAAAAAGTTTAAGTTATAAGTTATTCAATACCGATGATCAGAAGACTTTAGCGGGTCATTTAGTTGATAATATTAACCCAAACTTTCGCCAAAATATTACTAACGTTGGGAATGGTATTTTAAGCTTTAGTTTAATTTCTAACATGCTTAAGAATTTAGGAACTATATTTAATATGCACGTCAGTGCCGACATCTCCCAGCCATACGATTGGGGATTCCCTCAATACGGTATTCCTGACAGCTTACTCAATAACCCGGCTTACGCGGATCCATATGCAAATGCTGATGCGGTTGCAAAATTATTAGATACAACCGGTGGAACAGCAAGTCCTTACATAGCCAAGGCAATGGCGTGTTTTGGGGTTACTATTAGTCAGCAGAACGGCCTATGGAGCGTAGTCCCGGCAACTGACGTTAATCCGAACGATCCGGCTTATACCGATCAAAACTGTGGCGACATCACTTCTGATCCTAACTGGGACAGTATTATTATGTTTGTCGAAGATAGTCGTAACATGGATGCAGTTTCCTGTTTTGTCGGTGGTAGCGACTCAGCACAATCCTGTACAAATTCTGGTGATCCTAACCTGGCTAGTTCAGGAAATTAGTATGAAGAAAATTCAAATGTCTAAATATATAAACCGACTAGTTTTTATCACTATTGCCTTTACGCTAACGATCATTCAAGTATTTGGCGCGACTGCTAGCGCCGACCTTAGTGCTTCACAAACAGCAGCATTTTCCGAAGGAGCTACTTACCTTGATACTAGTGTTTGCGACACGGGCGGGAGTAACACCGCAAGCGCTACAAGCACTACTTCAAGTTCAAACTCAACCGGTACGGTCACTGCTACTGACGTTAGCTACAGTGATTCGTCTCGTGGCAATAGACAAGTAGGAGCAACTGTCTACAGCCCAGGTGATGGAAAACCACATCCCTTAATAATATTTGCTCCGGGTAGATTTCAGAATTCAACAAATACCGGTTTCTATACAAGATACTTAAATTCCATAGCCCAAAAAGGATTTGTAGTTGCGGGCGCAAACTTCCCTGACAATAACAGTTACGGAGCTGTACCGAACGACGCTGCAGATATTAAATTTCTAATCACCCAAGTTGAAGCAGACTCTAAATTCTCGTCAAGTATAAATACTGCCAATGGAGTAGGTTTGATTGGTCATTCAGATGGTGGTATGGTTGCCATGTTGGATGGATATGCCTCAGGGCTTAGCGATCCTAGAATTACTGCCATAATGGCAGAAGATGGTGCTTGGTATCCTGGATACAATCAAGTTAGCGGACCACCATTACTCTTAATGCATGGCTCTAATGACACTATTCAAAATATATCATCTAGTCAGTCTTTATTCGCTAGCACCCAAGGTCCCTACCAGGGTTTTGCAACTGTGCTAGGAGCAGATCATTATCACTACATAGTAGATACAACCTCACAATATATTCCAGCTGTAGATGGTTTAACTACTGCCTTCTTTAATAGAGTACTGGGTGGTGATATTTCCAGTGCTTCAAGTCTTAGTGGAATTGCTCAACAATACCCTGGCTTAGTAAGTTTTCAAGAACACGGTAACGAGACTTCTATAGTTGGTAAGGCCGGTATATCGACTGGCAGCGGGTCATCTCAATGCTGTGGCGCAAGTGTTGGAGGCCCATCCCAAGGTGGGCCTTTGATTGACGTACAGTTCCCACAGGTAGCCGACACCGCAGCTTTGGCCACAAATATAGATAACTATGTTAAGTCAACTCAGCCCAGTTCACCTTTCGTTGGAATGGGGGCAATTTTCGTAGAAGCCGGCCAGAAATACGGAGTTAACCCTGCCTTAATGGTAGCAATAGCTCAAAAGGAATCTAGTCTAGGATTAAATCAAGACAGTGGATCTTACGATGCTTGGGGCCTAACCGCTCAGGGTGATGTTGCAAATTATCCGTACCAAAATGGAGAATATTACTTCCCGTCTTGGACTATAGGTATCTATGAATCGTCTAAATACGTTGGGAATAACTATGCTATTCCTGGAAGTTCACTATATTCAACAACCGTAGAGCAACTAATGACTCATTACACACCTGGAGACATACAGAATCAGACTCAGATTACTCTAGGGATCATGAATAAAATTGTTGCCGGATTAGCCGTATCAGGTGGTGGCGGGGCAACTACCGGAGTTGTAGGTGGGGCAGTTACTGGAGTTGGAGGTGGAAGCGGCACTACAACTACCGCAAGCTCGGGATGCGGATCAAGCTCAGCCTCTGCCTCCGGCCTAACTAATCCTTTCCCTGATGGTTGGACCCCAAACCGATTAGACATGGGTTATGATGGAGCATTTAAAACTGAAATCGTTGCACCATGCAGTGGCACCATGTCATATGTAGATGCCGATACTGATCATTCGTCCAACGGGGGATGGGAAGGTGCATACTTCACGCTAAAATGCTCTCAACAACCAAATGGGATTCCCACCGATACTTTTTATTTTGCAGAAGGAGTATCGCCCACAGTAACTCAGGGGCAAACAGTAACTACTGGTCAACAAATTGGAGTTCCAGGCTGGACCGGGTACTCTGAAGGTGCTGGCGGTATTGAGTGGGGATTGGCGGTTTCTAACGTTCCCAGAGAAACGTATGCTGCTAGTCTAGGTAATAGTGACTCCCCGGGATCACCGTCTAACTTATTCGTATTGTCATTTGCCAAGTGGGCCGAACAAAACTTGAATGTTGCTCCACCATCACAAACAAATCACGCAGGGGGATCATAATTATGAATGCCGATTTATTTAATAAATGTGAGGTCTAGCACATGAATATCAAAGAAAAATTAACCATCAAAAAACTAATTATTGGAGTTATCATTTTTATAGTTTTTATAGTTTTCCTTCAATGGTTATTGATATTTTTGCATTCCGGTACGGTAGAAATTTATACAAATAACAGCAAAAACAGCATCGAGCTTACTCCTGTTGTGGACAAGGTAGGTAGTGGGGCGTCAACATCTATCATTCATGCAACTGGTAAACTGACGGCTAAAGTTAGCACAGGTCAATACCAGGCAACTGTTAGCGGTAATAATAAATTTGCGACTCAATTAATAAACGTCAGTTTTGGTAAAACCTCTAAATATACAATAAATCTAAATAGCCCTTTGAGTTCTGAACCAGTTATTAGTGTTAATTCTCAAAATATTGCAGCTAGTAGTAGCAGGCTTGTTTATCTAAATCTTAGCGCCAATAACATTAACGCTATCGATAGTACCAATAATCTGTCCGTAATAAGCCCTTCACATTTCTTTGAAACAGTTAAATGGGAAACCGTGGACTATGGCGTTGGTCAAGATAATAACCAGCAGCTTTACCAGATAAACAACGATACGGGGAATATTACTAGCCTACCCTTCCACGCCAAGGGCCCAGAAGTTAATTATGACGTAGCGAACAACAAGCAATTGTATGTATCATCTGGGCCAGATGTTTATGTTAAACAAAATAATGGTTATAAGAAAATATTTACGGCACCCACTGCTAACTTAACTCTCGGGGCATCGACGGATAAGGTGGCTGTCGCGTACAAAACAAGTAGTAACGCTACGAATCAAAATGGTACAGAATTATCAGTGATCAACATATCGGGTAAGGCTGTAAAAACTCAGGCAGAAGATAGTATTAGTCATTTAATTTGGTCGCCAAACAATCAACTCCTCGCAAGCCTTGGTGAATCAAGTGTAGTTGTCTATACTCAGTCATTAGGTTCAATTGTTACAATACCTACTAACTATCCAGTTGGGAACCTAAGCTGGGTTAACAACAACACATTTGTCTACTCTGAGAATAATAATATTTGGTCGTTTAATTTAACTACTAAGCGTGCTGACGTTATAGCCAATGCATCAGTAGGTAATACAATATCGAGCTTATATGTAAGTGACAACAAAGACTACATTTACTATTCGACTGATAGCATAATTTCTAATAGCGACTCAGGGATTTATAGAGTAGGCTTGGATAATCAACAAGCTCAAACTATTGCTTATCAGTTACAGGATATTTTGCCTCAGACGCTTAGTGATTCAACTATAAGCCTAGTTAATTTCGCCCAACCGCCGACAATATTAGTAACCCCCCTATTCCCGCAAGGCAATGTAAATCCTGCTACCCTTAGCCAAGAAGCCCAATCTATGTTGCAGCAAGATGGTTTCAACATTAATGGTTTAAAGTTTAATATATATAATTCAAACTAAACTTAGAGATTTTCCGATATTTGTATCGATAAAAAAGAAATGAAAATGAGCAACAACGATATTGTAGCGCCAGCCTTCAGTAATGGCATTTTCTACACGTGCAATTAATAAAGTTTATCTATTATAAATATCTGATTATAATAGGCTTAAGCAATAAATCAGTTATAGGGAGAAAATATGGATCCTAATACACAAGTTGATGACTCAAATCCAGCGGCCAATAGAACAAAATATTCAGGAATGTCAGGCAATGAGATGTACTGTGCGTATATCTTGGGCTACATGCCAGGAGATCTACTGATCGGAAACAGTGTCTTTTCTATGGGGTATATTGGCTCAATAAAGACCAGCGTAAGAACTTTTGTCGGGGGCGAGATGGCTTCCTACACCAACATGGTCGCTGAAGGCAGAAGACTATCTTTAGAAAGATTCGAAAAAGAACTAGCCGAAAGCGGCGGTTCAGGCGCTAGCAGTGTTACAAGTGAGTTAATATTCCACCCAGGAAACGCAGAGTTTTTAACTGTTGGATCATCAATTCATGCAATGCCAAATCATGGTACTAACAGTGTATTTACAACCTCGTCTGATGCTCAGGAATTATTCTGTCAATGGGATGCCGGCTACCAGCCTCTTAGCTTCGTATTTGGTAATGTCGCCTATTCTATTGGTGTCGGCCGTGGCATCTTGGGTAGTATTAGGCAACTAGCTAAAGGTGAGGTTAAGTCATATAGCGGCATCTTTAATACCACCAGGAACCTGGCATTAAGCAGAATCTCCGACGAAGCAAAACAAAAAGGCGCTAATAGCGTTGTTGGCATTAGGACAAGTATCTTACCGATAGGTGTGAGCGGCGTTCAGGAAATGGTTATGATTGGAACAGCTTCACATAATTCAGAAATTTCGGCAATTGCCGATAGTGTCGGCGGGATTACGACTAGCGATCTCACGGCAGTTGAAACTTGGAACATAGCTAAACTTGGATACATGCCACTCAAACTAGTCCTTGGAACTTCAGTTTATTCTCTCGGACTTGCTGGTGGAATCATGGCCTCATTAAAGAATTTGGTTAAGGGTGAGATTAAAGAGCTCACCAATATGATCTATGGTGCCCGAGAACAATCAATTAATAAGCTTCGACAACAAGCAGAAGAGATTGGCGCCGATGACGTTCTAGGTATTAAGACATATATTTATAACATTGGTGGTGGTTTAATTGAATTCTTGGCGGTTGGTACTGCTGTTAAGAAAGCTCCAGGGATAAAAACTAACTCAGAACAATTGCCACCTCAGGCAATCATTACCGACCAAGATACTTTTGTTGATACCGCCAACACTTCATACGGTGTTGATCTACAAACGTCTGGCTATAACAAAAGAGGTCCAGCCTAGAAAAGCTGACCAGCACTGATCTTGCTTAGTGAGTAAATGGGCATTTGTAAGAACGTTTAATATAAGATATAATCACCCCTGTTGATAATCACATATCAGTGCTTTAATTATGGCGGACGTAGCTCAGTTGGTAGAGCGTCGGGTTGTGGTTCCGAATGTCGCGGGTTCGAGCCCCGTCGTTCGCCCCATAATTACTGGAATTATTTATGCCACATATTAATGAAAAATACGACTTTGTAATATCTGTGTTTATTGTCCACGATAATAAAGTATTACTAGTAAATCACCCCCGATATAACAAATGGATACCGATGGGCGGCCATATTGAACTTGACGAAGATCCCGACGAAGCATTATTTAGAGAGATTGAGGAAGAAACAGGCCTAGATGTAGAGATTCTAAGTCCTAGACTCTCAATGCAAGAAGTGGGGGTTAAATTTTGCTACACACCAATGCACCTTGAAGTTCATGAAGCAAACGCAACACATAAACATATAGCTCTCATCTACTATGGCAAATCAAAAACAGATAAGTACGTACTGTCTGATGAGCATACCGGCATTGGTTGGGTTGATCTTGAAGAATTAGAAAGTCCAAAATACAACCTTTCTGAATCAGACAAATTTTATTGCCGTGAGGCTATAAAAGAATCGAATTTATATATATCCTAGTAACTAAGCATGGTGATGAGTGTGTTTTGTTGGCGGCTTTATTCGTTTAAAGCGTTACTTGCCGCCTAACCAGAAACTAAATAGCATTAGAGACTGGTCTAGTTTTTGGATTTTACACGAATCAGTTTGGCTACTTTTAGCAAACCGAGCTCACCAGCTATTAGTACTGTAATGAGTACTAGCGAACTAACACAAAGCGCAGTAATCGTCAGATTCCCAAGAATTGATAACACTACACCACTAAGCACTAGTAAGATTGCGCCAGCAAACATCGGCTTACGCCCTTTAATAGGATAAGACTTTTGCTTAAATGTTAGTAAAAGACGGTAGATAAAGCCAAAAACTACGGCAGTTGCCAAGATAATATGAGCAATTAATATACATAAAATAACCATTACTTTGATAGTATAGACCCTAAACCTTAAGTTTTACTATAGCTTTTTGCTCCTTAGATAAATGGTATAATTGAAGGAGTTATCTTACTTAGCAAAAAACAGGGAGAAAATATAATAACTGTGAAAAAAATTGGTCATTTCCTTTGGCATTATCGTTTATTTAGTTTAGCGATGATCGCCTTTGTTGTGTCCTTGGTTTTATGGTTTTTGAACTACCATACTGCCGCAAACTACATCCTAGCAATTGTTTCAATTTTTGAGGTTATCCCCCTACTATGGGGAATGCTTGAAGATATTCGAAGTGGTAAATACGGCATTGATATCTTGGCAGCCACAGCCATTATTGCATCGGTTTTACTACATGAATATTGGGCGGCAATTGTTGTTGTAATCATGTTGACTGGCGGTGAATCACTGGAAGATTATGCCGAACATCGAGCACAGCGCGAACTGAATAACTTACTAAATAATGCACCTACTAAGGCCCACTTACTTAAAAACAATAAGCAAGTAGATATAAAGGTCGAGGAACTTAAAGTTGGTGATAAATTCATTATAAAACCTGGGGAGTTGGTACCAGTCGACGGCATTGTTATAGAAGGTGGCTCTAGCTTTGACGAAGCCAGTCTTACTGGTGAAAGCGTTCCTGTAGTTAAAAGTATTGGCGATAGACTTCTTAGTGGTTCAATCAATCTTGAGGGCCCTATAACAGCAAAGGCTACTTCCACATCAGATGAAAGCCAGTACCAACAAATAGTAAAGCTGGTTCAATCAGCGGCAGCTTCTAGAGCTCCTTTTGTTAGGCTAGCCGATAGATACGCTGTTCCCTTCACTTTAGTCGCCTATGCAATAGCTATAGGTGCCTGGGTCTATTATGGTCAGGCAATAAGATTCTTGGAAGTAATTATAGTTGCCACGCCCTGTCCACTTCTTTTAGCTGCGCCAATCGCTTTAATATCTGGTATGAGCTTAGCTAGTAGGTACGGCATAATTGTTAAGACCGGATCAGCACTTGAGAAACTAGCCGAGGCCCAGACTATTGCTTTTGATAAAACCGGCACCCTAACAAGTGGAAAGCTTGAAGTAGATAAAATCGTTGGCCTAAATGATTTTAGTGAGACAGATGTATTAACTTACGCCGCAGCAATTGAGCAATCATCAAACCATATAATTGCCAAGGCGATAATAAATCATGCCAAAGATCTAAAACTTAAATTACCTAAACTCAAGAAGCAGCAAGAAATATCTGGGCTAGGCTTAGTTGCAAACCTAAAATCCGAAAGGTTGGTTGTTGGTCGGTTGAAACTGATTGAAGACGAGGGCATCACAATACCTAAGTCACTAAAGCCAGATAAGCTTTTAGGAACAACTATGTTTATTGGGCTTGGCGCAGAGCTAGTCGGCTATATTACCTTTACTGATCAAATTCGTCCAGAAACTGCGGCAACACTTAGGAGCCTGCGTCATCAAGGCCTAAAGCACATGTTGATGATTACTGGAGATAACCAAGCTGCAGCTGATGCTATAGCAAAAGAACTATCTATAGATTCTGTTAAAGCAGAGGCCTTACCTGCGGATAAGCTAAAAGCCGTTGAGGCATTAAAGCTTCGGCCAGTCGCCTTTGTTGGAGATGGAGTTAACGACGCACCAGTTCTTACGTCCTCAGACGTCGGAATTGCTCTAGGTGCAAGTGGGTCTACCGCAGCGAGTGAGTCAGCAGACATGGTGATAATGCTAGATGATATCGGTCGAGTAGCCACTGCATATAAAATAGCCAAGCACACCTTTAAGATAGCCAAGCAAAGTATTCTTGTCGGAATTGGCTTGAGTCTGATACTGATGCTTATATTCTCTACGGGTCGATTCCAGCCTCTTTACGGAGCTATAATCCAAGAAGTTGTTGACGTGATAGTAATCTTTAATGCTCTAAGGGCACACAATATAAAGATTAAAACCTAGATTAGTTTTAGAGCTATGGCCGTAATTACGGGTACCAAAAAGTTATCTAGACCGTATATAGAAAAGTTCTCAACTATGGTCGTAAGTACAGCTACCAATATAAACAAATAACTAAACTCGACGCCCGGAGCAAAGGCTGAATATACAGCCATCAGTATTAGGCTCACTATAAGGAACGTGATACTGCCTATAAGACTCTTTGTGTGCCCCATGATGCTGTATTTTGCCTTCTTGGCATATCTAGTGCCAATTACCGCTGCCAGTCCATCAGCTAGGCTCATTTGCAGTAAGGCGATCATAAAAATCCACTTATCGTGCGTTACTATGGCAACTGAACCGACAGCTAGGGCAAAAAACAGTTCCCCGACAGTAGGTCTTTGGACACTGTGAATTGCATGGAAAATATTTAGATATTTAGAGATAGCTACTGACACAAAGAAAGCAACGCTGAGTAGTTCGATTTGAGTCCAGGTCAAATAAAATGGCCAGATTGCTACATAGCTTCCTACAACAATATGAACCATTTTACGGCTGAGCTCGCCATGAGGGTGTCTATGACGCCACCACAATTCATTTACAAGCAAGATAGCCAGAACTATCAATACGGTTAAGATTAGATCCATCTATATAATTGTACACTCCTTAGATAGTATGGTCGGGGATGCGGGATTTGAACCCACGACCTCGTCGTCCCGAACGACGCGCGCTACCAAGCTGCGCTACACCCCGAAATCTCCCCAAGACAACAGGGGTTATTATAGCAGGCTCAGCTTACTGTTTCCTGAATCCAATCCAGTAGCTCTTGATTGCCGTCAATATCGGTGAAGGAAATCATTGGTACGTCTTCAGCTGATAATTG
>DAIQON010000024.1:0-4443 GCA_036787835.1 Candidatus Saccharimonadota bacterium
CTTTCACTCCTTTCTAGTTTAGTGAATGTGTCCAAGATGTATGGTGGCTCAATATTGGACCATTACGACGTCCTTGATTTTCTAAAGTACTTATGCTATAATATTATTATGGTTAGTAAAGAAGTAGAAACCGGCTCAGCTATACCACTAACTCCTGAACAGTTAGCTGTCTTGTCACGAGTTACAGCCGTTCTAATAAGTTCAGGTATTGTTGCTAAATATATTGTGTCTCAGAAAAACAGCGTTCAACACTATCTAGAAGGCATAGGGGGTACAGATCCAGATGAGTTCGATCTATTCTCTGCCGACGGTCTTGATGATACTATAACAGCCGAGCTACCTTTTGGACTTTACTATTCCTCAGATCATTTAGCTGGTGAGAGCGAAAGAGCCGATCCAGATAGGTTTAGTAACGATGATCTTAAATATCTCGAAACACTTAGAGATTATGCTAAAGAAGGCGTACTTATGGAGAGTGTAAGGGGTCGAAAAACATTAGGTATGCTGATTGTGGATCCGAGGACAGGGTTCAACTTTGAGCATGTGTCTGATACTGGCAGTAAGCCAAGTCATCCTTCAGCTTTCGATGGTTATTCAAGCATGGAATTAGCCCATGTTGAAGAAGATGGCACCATTAAGCCAGTATCAGATTTTACTGACCTTGAGCCTAAGGTATTTGACGAGTTACTGAAACTCGTGGATGCCCAGAAGGCTGTTGGACTCTGTTTTTTTGAAGATGATATATATGTATAGAGCTAGCGATACTGCTCGACTGACATTTAGCAAAAAATAAAGGTGTAGAAAATAGCTAGGGTACAAATTTGCTTTATCTAACCAGTAGTGTTATAGTATTCAACTATGAAAGTAATTTCATTATCAGCTATAGACTTTTTTATGGTCTCTACCCGCGGAGGCCTTGCTAACTTTACCGAATAATACTAAGCACAATCATAGAACGTACAGCCTCCAACAGGAGGCTTTTTTTAATTTTTAAGGAGATATTTATGGAAATTTTAACTACACAAGAAGGATACTCGCCAGAAACACTAATTGTTATGGAACGTATGGGTGAAGATCGTCTAGGTGCATTGCAAGCAGCTATTGATGAGCATTCAGGGCAAGAAGCACCATCAAGTGCAGGTTTACTTATTGAAGGAATGGTAACTAGACATACTCAAGCTGGAAAGCAAGGATTAGAAGAGATTGGATACAGCACCGTAGCTGATTCTTTAGCTGAAATCGGAACAAGTAAAGGCGCTACGAGAGCACTTCTCAGGGGTAAAATGGGCCTTCAAAGGGCTGTTGAAGCTCATCACCAAAGAGCTCTACAAGCTGCTAAAGCCCAGTATAGTGCAACGCTTAGAGAGTTGGGCATTCTAGGCACGACAACTATTTACGTTGATCAGCCAACTGATCTACATATAGTCCATCTGTCTACTCCTGAGCACTATCAATACGAAGGAGTTAGTTTGGTACATTGCTTAGGAGACTTAGTGACTGCAAACGAATACCACTCCAGAGGGGCCTTACTGTATTCGCTAAGAGAGGGCGGTGTTGAACCACGAGCTACGCTAGAAGTAGACGCTCAACAGGCTGCGGTAACACAGGCCAGAACAAAACACGACCAACCCTTGCACGAAAATAGCGGTGAATATCATGCATTAAGGCGTGGCCTAGTCCCTCTTGCTGCGCATGTCGCAAAAATCACACATCCACAATTGACGATAACTGACAAAGTTTTAAGTAACACGGGCAATGGCGTAGTGCAGAATAGACATGTTAGATAGTTGGCTTTCTGCAAAGGTCGGTCTGCTTAGGGTTTAAATGCTTTCTATGGGTACTCATAGTCTACTAACTTTCTAAAATATTCTCTCTAGTCTCTAACACTCACCACACTAACCATTCTAGATCCTTATATTATATATAAAGAAGGGAGAATTATTTAGTAAATTAACAGATAAGGAAAGTAAAGTTAGGGTTGTTTACGGTGACAAGTCTTCTCGGTGTCTAAATTTACCGTATTTATACGGTTAATGTACACTAAACATATGTCTAAAAAGAAACCTTTAGCTGACAAAGAACGCCAAGCCTTTATAGATAAGATGCCTAAAGATCAAGTTAATCCTAAAGCCGAAGAGAATTTTGAAGATGCTATTGCACGCGCCGCGCAGCCGAAGCAATCAAAATCGGGAAAACAGGTTGAGTCCGATAGTTATAGCGGTAAACAAACTCATTCACGTAAGACTGAAGATACTTAGGACTAACACAGTGATAAGTTCCATCTATTGAGCGTTTTAACTGTCCCCAGAAGCCTTCAATAGTATTAGTATGAACTACGCCTCTACCATACTCACCGATACTGTGATTAACACTGTCATGTAAATACCCTAGTCTCTTTAGGGTGGAGTAAACTCGAGCTTGGTCACTGTAGATAGTTGCTCCATTAGCAATGCTCTCTTGAAGTCTAGGTAGAAGTACTCTTGCTCCAGCAGATCGAACATGGCTAGCTTTTACTTTGCCACCGCGCTCCACCATACCAAAGACAATTTCTTTATCCTGAAAGGTAATATCTTTACCTCGCTTACGACCACCTATATATGTTTCATCAGTCTCAACAATGCCAGTAAGTCTACCAGTTTCTTGATTCATTAGTTCTCGTACTTGTTTAGCTATACGCCAAGCACATTTATATGTAACTCCTAGGTGTCTTTCAACCTCTTTAGCCGATACGCCATTCTTAGCTACTGAGAAAAGATAGATAATATAGAACCAACTACGTAGTGGTGTAGATGATTTATGAAAGATCGTATTAGCTAAAGGATGTATTTGATTACCACAGTCTTTACATTCAAAACATTTACGATTCTTAACTCGATAATAGCTAGGCTCAACAATGCCACATTTAGGGCATGCCTGCATATCCCCGTAAGCTTGCTCAAACAAATAGTTTAAACAGGTATCGTCATCAGGGAACTTTTCATTGAATGTTTTGATGGTGTATCTCATATTTTAAGTTTACACCCCTGTATACATGTTGTCAAGGGATAGTTGGCTTGGTGCAGCACTTGGGTAAAAGTTTACACCTTATGTCTGATGAAATTGCGAGATGGAGGAAGATATTGGAAGAGCCTTATGCGGAGTACATATTAATTAGGTAACAGTTGGAGTCGTACTGCTATGATTCTGACGCCATTTCTACTTTTCGGTCAATAACATACTCAAGTCCTTCTTGGAATCCTGGGTTTGCCCATGAACCCTGTCTGTATTCCATAACAACACCGTATCCAGTGGCATCTGCTGCCCCATCGTAGTATCGTCCTTCTGCAATAGCGACCATTGGCCCATGAGTGACTACTACCAATGGTTGATCATCACCTAGCTCCACATCAGCCTCGACTAGAGCTTTTGCGATAAACTCATCTAGACTCTTCACGCCCTTAGCGGTATTGCCGCCCTCGGCTATACGTCTACTAGGAACAACTGTTGGACCGCCTAAACCATCAGCGATAATTTCAGCTGTCTGTAAGCATCTTAGTTGGTCTGAGCTTAATAGCAGGGTATCTCTACCCAGACCCTTAGCTATCAAGGAATCTCTAGCGAAAGGTGCATCCTGGCTAATTCCTTCAGTACTGAGGCCCATTGTAGAACTATCATATCTACCATGTCTAAGGAGGTAAAAGGGTTTGCTCATAATATGATACTCTCAAATACACTGCTTGAGTGCAAGCACTAGCTGTTTACTTAACATAGTGGTATAGACTGACCCTTTTGGTTAGCAAGAAAATAACAGTAGTCAAAATGCTTATGGTGCAGCAGGTGGGTAAAAGTTTACACCTTATTAGAGATGAGATAATTAGATGGAGGAAGATTTTGGAAGTTCCTTATCAAGAATATTTGTTAGGTAGATAAGACCTGGCGGTTACATTATATTAGCACTAATATGAATTTGAATATTTAGGATTATTACTTGAAAGCTGGAGGTATCTAGAACTTAACAAGGTGCCCAGTTCAGCCAACTAGAGTTCCCGCCCCCAGTAGTATATTCACCGAATGACCTGTTTGGAGCACTCTGAATCCATATATATACTGTACTACCCGAGTTATTGAAGTTAGGATTAAAGCTAGCTAAGCCGAAGGTCCCAGCCCAGTAAGAATTACTCCAAGGTTGTGCAAAAGCATTTGGACTAACACCAGCACTATACCAATAACCAGGCGTACCAGCACTCTTCGTAAACGCTATCTTACCCTTTACTACTACACTAGACCCCATAGTTGAACTACCGCCCTGACAGCCCCAGACAGAGATATTGCCGCCATATTGTAGTGTCGGCGTAGTATATAGATACGTCCAACTGCCTGCATGTGCAATTGTATGCTTGCCAGTTTTACTATGGTTTTGGTATACAAAGAACCCTACTCCAGCTATAGCTGCTACAACTAGTA
>DAIQON010000003.1:0-96370 GCA_036787835.1 Candidatus Saccharimonadota bacterium
GCTTTGAGAGTGCTACAGTAGATACAAGTGTCCTATATGTTTAGTGGCTCGACCTAGCATTGACAGACATCATTTACTTTTTCTTAGTTTTATGGTATTATCTCTTTCATGCCCGAGCAGCATTCCTTTAGAGACGTAAGCCGAAAGCTAGTTATGACCGGCACTTTATTAGCTACTTCACTGCTGGCTGAATCATACTTACTCGGTGGGGATTCTAATCCAGTGGTGACTAACACAGAACAGTCTGCGTCAATACCACCGCAGCTTGGCTCTATTAACCCTGATACTGGCATGATAGTAGCAAAGTATGAGGGTAGTGCACCTATGGTAGCCAGCGATACCGTTATACCAAGATGCTTCTCTAGGCCTTTAGCACCCCAGTATGATTTCAATGCGCCCGGTGCTCCACCATTACGCAAAATGTATAAAGATAAGGCCTCTTTTGATAGAGCGCTAAACAAATACTTTTCCACCTCAGCAAACGCTAACTCTGCAAAAGTTATGCTTAGCATGCCAGTAGTAAATGGAAGACCTGATGGCATGCCAAAAAATAGCTCAAGTGGCACAGTGCTGAAGTCGCTGGCAAGGATTACCACTAAAGAGTACCAAGGAAGTGGTTTTACTAGTGAGGACGCTCATGGGAAAGATGTTGTAGTCACGGCCGCACACGTCGGAGCTAAAGCTAGGCTTAAAGATATATCAATAACTGCGATGAACGGAAGAACAGTTCACCCCACGGGTGGCTGTTATATTAATGAAGAAATAAGCTATGTTAACGACCTTGCGGTAGAGTCATTCTCAGAGTTTCCTAAAGACGATGGAGTATCGAATATTGACGTTGCTGTTTTAACGATACCGCAAACCTTGGGCACGACTGCACTTGGTTTTGTTAACAATCAAGTCAGTCGAGGTGATTGGGTGCAGTTTAATAACTTTGAGCTCGGTTCTACCCTAGAACATCCTGCCAATTATTACGGCCTAGTAACATCCTCACCACAAACTCCACTAGAGGCTATAACTGGTATAACATACGCTGCAAACACCACTCTAAACAGAGGAGCTCCAGGTGATAGTGGAGGTCTGGATAGTGTCGGTAACAGAGTGGCTGCTATCTCTTTTGCTGGCGACGATAAGCCTGGGAGATACCTCAGTGAAGAGGATATGACAGCAGAGGGTATTAGCTTCCCGGGTGCTGTCTATGGCTTCACTACTAATTTTGCCCCAGCAAACGCCTTTATGATCGGTTCACAAACGATACAGATAGCACTTAGCTCCGAGAAGGCCTGAGGCCTAAGCGTTAACTCCAACTTTGATCAGTAGTCTATCTTCGTCTGTTGTTGGCTCGATTTCGTGTAAAATCCGTCGATTATTTACAAATAATACATCTCCCGGCTCTAATCTACACTCTATTGCCCGATAACTAGCAACATAGGCATCTAGCGCGCCGAGTGCCCGTGACTGTTCTGGTTCGGCAGCATCGGCTACTAGTCCATTTTTAGCCAGCGAAATCCCACGAATAGAAAGTGCTGCGTCAATACTACGTTTATCAAATCTTATACTGTTATCGTCGCCGATAACTTTGGCCCACTCAACTAAAGTAATCAGTGATCTAGCTTCGGGCCGTAGATCTTCTGGAAGCAAGAATGGTAAAACCCTTTTTAGACTAGCTAGTGTATCTCGCTCATCACCACGAGCACGTATCTTTTGAACTACGGCCTGGCTATCACAAAGTTTGATCACGACGGACTTATCATCGGCTGAACTAACATTGAAAAAGGCTATCCTTCGTTCAGGATGACGTAAATAGGCTGAACTAGTAGCCATATTGGTACCGACATTTACTGAAGTGCTAAGCAGGTCAGAATATCGCGCTTTCTCCTTATAAATATGTTTTGCGGTGACGAAATTAGTAATATCTTGCTCTTCTATGGAGACACCGTTCACAAGATCGCCACTAATTTCAAAACCTGGAGCAGGTCTTGACGGGCTACCAGCTAAACTAGCCAGAACCAAAGCTCCGATGTGTGCCTGATCCAAATCGAAAACTTCAAGTCCACTTCGTTTTAAAACGAAATAGCCTGGCCCATTTTCCAGCTGATCTAGCCCTTCATTAATAGCCAAGCCCAATTTAGGGTCCCGGTCTTTCGTTGCAAGGCTCAATGACTCAGCACCAGCTGCTTCAATCGCTTGACCTGGAGTAGAAAATCGATCAAATTCAGCAAATACCTTTTCTAGGTCATCGCCAGATAACCAAACATCATCGTAAGGGTATGCTTCTGGCACAAATTCGGTAGAAGTTTCTGTCACTGAGGCCACTTATAGTTTCTCCTTATAGATGAAACATACATTAACACTATTAAGGGTATTAATCAACCTTAAGGCTGGTTTTCTAACAAACCTTAGATATAATGAAACGATTAAATTAAATCGATAAATATATATGCCAGCAGAAACCTTAGACGACCTACGCCAACTTAGCAAGCAATACTTAGAAGAGAATGGCGTTGAAGGTATAACCCACGGACAAAGGATTACTAGAGCGGTCACTCCAGGTAGCGTTTATATTGAGCGTATTGGAAATCTATTGAGATTAAGCCATGATAGCGTCAAGCATATTGGGCTAACGGTCTGTGATGTAACCACCAAAGTACAGTATTATGACCTTGATCTACAACCTCCCGAGGTCTTTGACGTCTACACAACGGGCTCTGTACCAGCAAGACAAACCCACCCAATAGATGAATACCCACAAATTATTAGTGAGTTCACAAGACTAATTAGCGACGAATAGAATTACTCACTACTTACCACAAAATTAAAGCGCTAATGCTATAATTTCATTATTACTTATAACGAAACTAGAGCTATGATAAAAACTCATTCAGATGATCCAGATGTTGAGCAGGCAGCGAATGTTGCTTACGATATAATTGAGCAGGTTCTTGGCAGTCTGCCAGCTGCTGAAACATTTGATTATGGCGGGCATGATCTACAAGTTGGTGAATATGAAGTTTGTTCAAATTGTACTAAGGCTATCGCCGAAGCCCAACAAGCAAAAGAGGCTCTCCAGACAAAAGCCGGTGAAATTGAAGATACGGTTATTAAAGAGCATCTAAATCTTGCCGCAGATCTATTTCAAAAAGAAGCAGAAGCAGCCATTATTCGTGCCAAGTTCCATAACGGTAAGGGCACCGAGAAAATTCTTAACACTCTTTTAGGTTTTCAGTTCGACCGTAAGATTCAAGAGGACTACCAACACAGCCACCACCAAGGGGAATAGAAATAAATATGAACAAAGAAGACCAAGTAAAAAGACATCTGGATAATTTACGTAAGCTAATCACTCCAACAGGACTTTTTTTAGCATCTTCTAAAAATGTTGAGACCGGATACGACAAAGCTTGGCTTAGGGACAACGTCTATGAGGCATTGGCATTTGAATATGCTGATGAGTGGGATGTAGTATCCAAGGATTATCACACCTTACTAGATATCTTTGATAAGCATATAGACAAAATAAATTGGGCAACCACCAATAAGCCTTTTGAAAGCTGGCAGTTTATCCACGCACGGTACAACCCAGAAACTTTAGAAGAATTCTGGGAATCGTGGGGGAATAAACAGCACGATGCCGTAGGTGCGGTACTATTTAAGCTCGCCGACTTCAAAGCCAAAGGCAAAGACGTTCTTAGGAATCAAAAAGATCGTCGCACTGTCCAAACGCTAATTTACTATATCTGTAACGTTGAATACTGGCACGATGCCGACTCCGGTATGTGGGAAGAAGCCGAAGAAGTTCACGCTAGTTCTATTGGCGCCGTCCTAGCAGCTCTCAAGAAATGGCAAGAAGTAGGCGGTATGGACGTTGATCAAGATGCCATTGATCGTGGTCAAGCAGCTCTCGATGCATTATTGCCTCGTGAATCTGAATCAAAGTTTACAGATCTAGCACTGTTATCTTTAATTTATCCATATAATGTTGTCAGCCCAGATATGGCGAGACAAATAGTAGATAATTTGGTATATCATCTAGCTAAAGATAAAGGTGTTATGCGCTATAAGTTTGACGCCTATTACAATAAGAACTCTGACGGTTATTCTGAGGAGGCTGAGTGGTGCTTTGGCCTGTCATGGCTAGCAATTGCCTATAAACAGCTTGGCGACATGGAGAAGGCAAGAGAGTATCTCCAAAAGGCAACTGATACCGTTACTAAGGATGGAAAGATACCCGAACTATACTTCTCGCACAGTGACGACCCTAATGAGAATACGCCGCTCGGCTGGTCTGAAAGTATGTACGTTGCCGCGCTCTATGAAGTGGGCGACAGCTGATAAAGTCGCTTATAGTATCGGATAATTAGCGCCATATAATATAAGTTGAAAAATAATCTGAAACTCGATTAAATATCCTTTAGCTCGTGGCACGTATATCGCGTACATGATCCCGGACAGTAAAATCCCTAACGACTTTATTCTTCATGACTTTAGAATATATAAAAATCTAAAATCAACTACTGATGAAAGACTACTTTTTATTTCTTGAATCAAAGTACTTCTGAATAACACCAGTTTTTACACCAATATAAACAATAATACTTGGAAGGAATATGAATAGTAGAAGTATCAAAAAGGGAATCATCTAAAGTGGGTTCGAATACTAGGCATCAGCTGGAGTGTCTGGAGTTGACTTGTCCTTCATGAACAAAGTAACAAACAGCGTAATCCACCAGAAAGGCAGACTAATAAGGAAGAATAAAATAAAGCTATGTCCTTTTCTCTTTGCAATGAATGCTGGCCATAGCGCAACCATAATCCATAAGAAGATCCCTATTATATAAAATGGATGCCACATAAACTTGTCTCCCTCGTATTTAGTTTTCTATGTTACGTTATTACTTTCTCACGACCAGAGTAAATAATCAATGATTTTAGGAAATTTTCGGACGTGGAGGATTTCGACGAATGTTGTTAGTATCAGCGCTTTGACTTGTAGTAGTAGCTGGTTTCTTAAGCTGAGCAGCTTCTTGTTCGTTCCATTCTTGCTCACGTTGAATCTTTAATAGTTCCTGCTGGTGTTGGGTCTGCTTCATTGTAACGAAGGTGATTAAGCTATTTAGGGCAAGAGCACCTATGCCGTACATAATAATCGCGAAGAAGGCAGCCCCACTAAAGTAGCTGCGGTCTGAAATCTGATGACCTGGGAATATACCCCTAAACGGCTGTAGGAATAAGGCTGCGAAGTGGTAAACAAACTTCACGAACGGTGTGTTTGGATTTGCTCCAAATAGTAGCAAGAAAAAACCAATGACCAAGAAGACGGTCGCTATAATAAAGAACAAATAAACCAATACAGTTAGTAGTCTCGCGAACTTTATAAATAACAGTTTGCTATCTTTAGGTTTATCCATCTTACTTTTCCTCCCAGAAATATTACATCTATATGAATATATACTAACTATTTTCGACGTATTTAGCTATCGGTATCGAGCAGAATAGTGAACAAAAAAAGTTGCCAACGGTGTTAATATAAAATCATGCCCGATTTTAAACCTCTCAACCCCCGTGTTGTACTAGGGATAGCTGCCCACCCCGACGACCTAGACTTTGGTGCGTCAGGTACAATGGCTCACTTTGCCGAAAATGGTGCCGATGTATATTATCTAATCTTAACCGACGGATCAAAAGGTTCTGATGATAAGTCACTATCATCAGATGAACTTATAAAAATCCGCGAGACTGAACAGCAAGCTGCGGTCGAAGCAATAGGTGGCAAAGGAGTAGAATTCCTTGGTTACCCATATGCCGGATTAGAGGTTACGATGGATCTAAAAAAGGCGATCGTTAAAGTAATTAGAAAAATAAAACCTGACGTGGTTATTACTATGGACCCATCAATGCTTTACTCGGCAGAAAGAGGCTTTATTAACCACCCTGATCATAGAGCTGCTGGTCAAGCGGCACTTGACGCCGTGTTCCCATTGTCCAGAGACCATCTGACGTTCCCTGATCTATATGAAGCAGGTTACGAGCCTCACAAAACAGCAACGATTCTGTTAATTAACTTTGAGGCAGGTAACCATATAATAAATATTTCAAGCACCATGGATAAGAAGCTCGCAGCCCTTAAGGCTCACCAAAGTCAGGTGGATATTGATCGGGTTAGGCCATTTGTCACAGAAATGGCGACAAAGATAGGTGGCAAAGCCGGCTACGAAATGGGTGAGCAGTTCGTCAGAATAGACATAAATTAACTACAAGAATTTATTGTCTTAAGAGCGTATTATATAGGTAGATAAAGAGGATAAAGGGAGGAGATATTATGAGTAAGATGGATCCAGTTGTACATTTTGAGATGGGCTATAATGACCCGGCACGTATGGCAAAATTTTATGAAACAGTTTTTGGCTGGAAAACCCAGCAAATGGGAGCAGAAATGGGTAACTATATTACTGCCCAGACCACAGAAACAGATGAAAATCGCATGGTTCAAACAAAGGGTGCAATTAACGGAGGGTTCTATCAGAAAACTGACAATCCTTTAAGCCAAGCCCCTTCAGTGGTTATTTCAGTCGACGATATCCAAGCCGCTATGAAAGACGTTGAAGACGCCGGCGGGAAGATCCTCGGCGGCATGAACGGAGAAGGCGAACGTACTATGGAACCTCAAATGATTCCTGGCGTGGGCCTATGGATCTCGGCAATGGACACTGAAGGCAATCGGTTCTCTATACTACAGCCTAATAATTAAAATTATTTAAAAAAATCATCCAAAAATAGGAACTATTGCTATAGCAAATAGGTGGAAATTGCTTGATCAAGGCCGCCTTTATCATATGCAGCTACTATATGGTCAGCTTGGGCTTTTAAATTATCGTGCGCATTATCGACGGCAATTCTCAGTCCTACTGACTTAAATAGTGGTAAATCATTTTCGCTGTCACCTAGACCTATAGTCTCACTTTTATTGACCTTCATCATGCTGAGCCACTGCTCAATTGCATGTTCCTTTGTGCCATCAGGGTTAGTAACGTGTACGTCTGTTAGTTGTGGCCCGTACCATGAAGGAGTAGTTTTATGAGCAACAGCAAAACCAGTATTGTTTACTTCATTTACAACTAATTCAGCGGTTTGTGCGTCTACGCCCAACAGGTAGATAATCCTGTTTGAGCCAGTTACGTTGGTTACTTGGGCTAAAGGCAGCCTAGACTTGTCTGAAGTTGATTTAATGTAAACATTGTCGGTAGCAAGACGTTTAAAAATTGAGAGGATGGCACTGGATGCCATTTCGTCAAGCTGCACCTCCCAGAGTATTTCCTCAGATTCAGGGTTGATTATACAAGAGCCGCCTTCAATTATGCAGGGATCAATTAGTCCAAGACGCTGTATAACTGGTTTTGACGAAGGCCATCCACGACCTGTTGCACATGTAATCCGTTTACCTTTCGAAATTGCCCTAGATACAATTTGACGAGTATGTTCGCTAATATCTGAGCCGTCTGTACCGATAGCGGCAACAGTGCCATCAATGTCCGTAATTAGGGCGTTATACATCAATTTATTGTATCAGTATTGGTATATTTCGCTTGCTGTCACGGAATAGTCGCCTAAGTTAAATATTGACTATTTTATATATTTATTGTATTATAGTACTCTTATGAGTGAATACGTGTGTCCAAGAACCCAGAAGGTTTGTCGCAATTCTATTTGTAATGCTGCTAATGCAGTCTTATTCGATGCTACCAAGGAAGTTAGATCTGCTGTACCTGACGATAAGAAGCAGCTACCCAGGATTATGCACCTACTTGGAAAGCAAGTTGAGGAGTATCAGGGTGTTCACGGTATTAACTTATTTCCAGAAGTTAATACGGTAAGAACCGCTATTTGCCCATCCCAGTTTATAGATGCGAAGGGTCGTAATGGGATGAACGATATCATGATTCAAGGTTACATAGTAGAAGTAGCCACAGGAATTATCGACGGCGCTGTTGACGACTTAACTCGATGGGCTTAAACAAACTACCGTAAGCCATACTTTTTGATGATTTGTGCAAGATAGAACTAAAAGAATCAGTTAAATAACATAGCCTAAGCAAAAATGTTACTTGCTTTTAGGGGATAGTCGCCAATTAAAACTATTGCTAATTATATCTTTTTACTGTATAATATTAAGCTGCTATGAGTATACGAGGACAAGATAGTCGTGGGCCTGTTGAAGCTGCACCTGGTGCGGTAGATTTTACGTTGCTTAGCCATGATCGTTTGGTTGACCTTGGAATGCAGGCAGTTCGAGTAGGCTTCAACAATATACTCAACGACGGCAAGGACTTACCAATCGGCGCAATCGCTGTTAGTCGAGGCGAGGTGATTGGTGAAGGCGTACCAAGAGATATTACCGAAGGTGTTAATTCTCTTCATGCTGCCAATATTGCCATTGAAGACGCGAAAAAACGATCGCCTGGCAGACAAGTAGACACGATTGTTATGAGTACCGAGCCATCAGCCATAACTTTATACGCAATTGGCAACGGCAGCGGAGCAAGGCGAATCTTTTATGTTTCTCCAAGAAGTTTTTTAGTTGAAGCCGGACTTGTTAGGCCTAACCAGATATCTACCGAAAAAGTTTTAGCAGTACTAGATAACCCACTTGAAATTACCGAGATTGAAGATCCAACACTAAAGTACCTAAACGAACTAGTATTTTCCTGCGTACAAAGAGACCTAGACACTGGAGTAGCTATACCTGACGTTAATCGCTTCCTTTATCTTCAATCAACAACTCCTGAACTGATTGCCTCATAAAGCATAGTGCCGTAATCTCAAATGCTAGACTTTATTAAATGACCACCTACGCCGCAAAGGCCCTAATATTTTATGCTGATAAGCTACTCGTTTTAAGAAGGAGTAGCACTCATCCTCATTGGGCATTTCAACCAGATTTGCCAGGCGGAATGATTGAGACAGATGAGACACCCGAAGTTGGGTTGAGTCGTGAAATACTAGAAGAAACTGGCCTCGATATACCAATAACTAAGGCAAACCTAGTTTACGAAAAACATATCCGTACTTTTGATTATCACTACATTTATTTAGTTAGGCTTGATGGAGATATGCCAGAGCTTAATATCAGTTGGGAGCATGATCAATATTCTTGGCAGACTATTAACGAGATAATTGAAGGCAAATACCCAGAAGATTTAGACCATTTCTTCGTCGAAGTAGTTGACTATCTAAAGACTATAAAAGACCAATAAGCCATTTCTAGGCTATAATTAATCTATAAGCTACAACAACTTAAAGATATCTAGAAATAATCTAGAAGATTGCAGGCAGTAAATGGCTCTTAATTTCATCGACACTAAAGACACCGTAGAGGGTGAAAATGAGCTATACCAAACTCTATCGTCAAACTTGTCTCTAAAAAAAGTTCTCTGGATTGTATCTGGCGGATCAAATATCGCTGTCACTACCAGAGTCATGGCTAGGATAGATAATGAGCTTAGTAAAAACTTAATAATGATACTAGCCGACGAGCGTTATGGTTCCGAAGGACATCCAGATTCTAACTTCACTCAGTTAGTTGACTCTGGTTTTGATCAAAAAAATGCCACCTTCTACAAAACCCTAATTGATGATCAAAGTATCTCTCAGACAATTAGTCGTATAGGCCAAGCATACAAAAGAGCAATGAACGAGACCGCCATGGTTGTCGGCCAGCTCGGAGTTGGCGATGACGGCCATATCGCCGGTATCCTACCGGGCAGTCCAGTGATTGGCCTGATCAGTGATGTCGTATACTTTAAAGCAGAAAAATTTAAGCGAATTAGTCTCAGTCTTGAAGCCCTAAAATCGATCGATATAGCCTTTGTCTTTTGTTTCGGTAAAAACAAGGCCAAGACTCTAAAAGATATTGAACGCAACGAATTGGAATATAGTCAGTTACCAGCAAAAATCTTACAGGATATTAAAACCGTATACGTATATAATGATCAACTAGGAGGGTAGTCATCTATGAGGATCGCTGTACACGGACTTGGCCGCATGGGTGGCCAAATAGCACAAAAGTTGAGTGAAGCTAGTGACCAGGGGATTACCTTAATTGCCCACAACCGAAGCCCTGAACCGATTGAGCTGGCTGTCAGCCATGGCGCAGTTGCCGCTTATACTAAACAAGAAGTTATAGATAAATTTGATCCAGATGAAACCGTTATTATCTGGTTAATGTTACCGTCAGACGTTACTGATCAACACTTGCAGGAGTGGCTTGAAATAGTACCTAGTGGCAGCATTCTAATAGATGGCGGCAATTCAGATTACCGATTAAGTATTAAGCGCTCAGAGCTAGTATCTCAAAAAGGCTGTAGCTTCATTGACGTTGGAGTTAGTGGTGGCATTTGGGGATATCAAAACGGTTTTGCAATGATGGCTGGTTCAGATAGCAAGCAATCATTTAATGAGATCGAAGCAGCCCTAAAAGTTTTAGCTGCACCAGAAGGTGATTATGCCTATTTTGGTGAGACTGGCAGTGGTCATTTTGTAAAAATGACACATAACGCAATTGAATATGGCATGATGGAAAGCCTCAGCGAAGGTTATAGACTTTTGAAAGAAGGACCTTACCAAGGAATTGACCTAGAATCAGCCGCCCGAGTATGGCAACACCACAGTGTTGTTACCTCATGGCTAAATGAATTAGTCTTAGAAATTATGCATGAAAATCCTGAGCTTGATGGCATAGAGGGCAAGGTCGCCCAAACTGGAGAAGCCGCATGGGCTCTTGAAACTGCCAAAGACTTAGGTATTGATATGCCAGCAATAAATGATTCATTTCAGGTAAGGATTGACTCCGAGAATGGGGCTATTAATTACTCAACCAAACTACTGGCTGCGATTCGAAATAAGTTTGGTGGTCATAAACTAAATAACTAAGTATGGAACTAAAAGTATTTAATCAACTTAAAGAACCAACAATTATTGTTATCTTTGGCGTAAGTGGTGATTTAGCAAAACGTAAGGTACTGCCCGCCCTATACAACCTATTAAAAAATGGTCTATTACCCAGGGATATCCATATAATCGGAACATCTAGAAAGAAGCTATCCTCGGATGATCTACTCGACAGCATTGATCTATATGGGTCTGAGGATGATAAAGCTTCCGATCCAGAGGCACTAAAGAACTTCCACTCTATATTTGAAATAGTAAAGCTGGATCCTGGTGATCATGACGCCTATAAAGACCTCAAAGCAAAACTTGATGATTACGAAGAAGAGAAAGGAATGTGCTTTAATCGACTGTTTTACTTATCTATACCACCACAAGTTTTTGGAACTATAGTTAAGCTCTTAGGTAAGTCAGGACTTTCCGGTAGCTGCAAGCACAACAACGCAAAAAGTCATCTACTGGTAGAAAAGCCTTTCGGCTATGACCTGGCCTCGGCAAAAGAACTAATAGATAATACCGCAAAATATTTTGATGAAAGCCAGGTATTTAGAATCGATCATTACCTGGCCAAAGAAACAGCGCAAAATATTTTGACCTTCAGAAAATTCAACCCAATATTTAATGATGTTTGGGACAACAAACTGATCTCCAAGATCCACATTCGAGCAATTGAGAAAATAGGAATTGAGGGTAGAGCTAATTTTTATGAGCACGTTGGGGCGCTTCGTGACTTAGTCCAGAGCCATTTGCTACAGCTTCTGGCTCTAACCACCATGGAAATGCCCGAAGAAATAACAAACTCGGAACAAATCCACAGTGAAAAACTTAAACTATTTAATTCAATTATCCCGATGGCTGAACATGAAGTAGCTAGTTTTAGTACAAGAGGCCAATATGAAGGCTACAAGCAAGAAGTAGATAACCCAAAATCGACGACCGAAACCTATGCCAGGCTAGAGCTATTTATAGACAATGGTCGCTGGAGTGGCGTGCCTATGATTTTAGAAACAGGGAAGGAGCTGACGACTAAAAGCACTGACATAACCATAGACTTTATTGAGCCAGGAACAATTACCGGCAACAAACTCACTATACATATCCAGCCAAACGAGGGTATAGATATCGAGCTCTATGTTAAGCAGCCAGGTCTAGATAACAGAGTTCAGACTGCAACAATGGAGTTCAGCTATAAACATACTTTTGACGATCATGGCCAGCCAGATGCCTACGAAAGAGTTTTAGTTGATGCTATTAGAGGCGATCAGGCGCTATTTGCATCAAGTGCAGAAGTCATAAGAAGTTGGGAAGTACTGGGGCCTATACTCAAGTCATGGCAAGCCTCTGCTGAGGATCTAAAAATTTACCCAATTGGCAGTAATGGCCCAGAAAATACTTAAGAACTTTGCTAAACTATAACCAAAAGGAACAATAAATATGATTACATACTTTCAGGCAATTATCTTAGGGCTATTTCAGGGTGTAACAGAACTTTTCCCGGTATCAAGTCTCGGACATTCAATATTGATTTCGTATCTGTTTCGCTGGCAGAATGTACTTGATGGCTCTACTCAAAAAGGTTCAAGTTTTCTGCTATTTTTAGTTGTCGTCCACGTTGCTACAGCCTTAGCCTTATTTATTTATTACCGCAAAACATGGTATCGAATCATCGGGGCCTGGGCTAAATCACTATCAACTCGTTCTCTTGATAATAAAGATGCGAAGCTTGGTTGGCTATTAGTCTTTGCGACCATACCGGCAGCTTTAGTCGGACTGCTTTTCGAAAGTCTACTGCAAAAACAGTTTGCTAAGCCGCTGAGCGCTATCATCTTTATATTTCTAAATGGTGTAATGCTACTTTATGGCGACTACTACATTAACCATAAGGGCAAGAATAGGGTATATAAGCAACACGGCAGCAGAGAAGGCCATATTAGTGATAGCTTAACTTTAAAACGGGCAGCAATCATCGGCGTTTCCCAAGTTGGGGCACTACTAGCTGGTATTAGCCGTTCAGGAATCACCATGATTGGCGGCGTTCTTAGCGGTCTTAAAAGAGACGAAGCGGCTGAGTTCTCCTTCCTTCTTGCTACTCCAGTAATTCTTGGTGCAGGCTTATATAAGCTGCCCGATGTACTGAGTAGTAAATCTGCTGGCATGCATGGACCAATGCTAGTAGGTGCGCTTTGTGCTGGAATAGCCGCCTACATTTCTGTTAAATTCTTAGATGGCTACTTTAAAAAGTCTTCCTATAGGCCATTTGGCTTGTACTGCATTGGACTAGGTCTAATAATGCTACCTATTGGATTTAGCCGCGGTTTAGTCTAGAGCAAAGATATGAGTGATGGGCTAATTCTAGATCTAATCATCGTAGTACTGGCACTGACCGCAATATTTCGTGGCTTTGAAATTGGTTCGCTCAGACAGCTTTTTTCAACTGTCGGCTTTTTTACCGGACTGTTTATTGGCGCATCAATTCAACCAAAAGTTATTAATCTTGCACACACTACTTTTACGCGAACGCTTATTACACTAGCGACAACTCTCGGACTTGCTTTTGTATTCCTATTGATCGGTGAATTTATTGGTATCTATTTAAAAAATAAACTGCATTTGAAAAAACTCAACACTGTCGATAACTTGTTCGGTTCAGTGATTAGCGTTATCACTATATTTTTTAGTATTTGGTTATGTGCTGCAATCATTGGGTCACTATCAGTACCATTATTTCAAACTGCTGTCGATCAGTCAGCGATTATAGGCCTTTTGGATAAGCATTTACCAGGCGCACCAAACATAGTTTCAGATTTAGGTTCATTAATAGACCCTAACGGCTTCCCACAGGTCTTTATTGGCAACGAGCCAGCTCCAACTAACTCAATCAACCTACCTAGCCTTGGAAGCATGCAAGCGGCTGTTAATCAGGATGCCGGTTCGGTAGTAAAAGTCCAAGGACTAGGTTGTGGTGGAATAGTCGAGGGCTCTGGTTTTATTGTCGGATCAAACTTAGTAGCCACTAATGCTCATGTGGTGGCCGGCATAAAGCAGCCTTATGTTTATGATGCCAATGGTACACACAGCGCAAGAGCTATTTGGTTTGATCCCAATCTAGATTTTGCAATCCTTGAAGTTTCCAATTTGGCTAATCAACCGTTAGTTATTGATAGCTCCATTGCCGCTCAGGGAACTCCTGGAGTAGTTATTGGTTACCCTGGGGGCGGCGGACTTAGCGCAACACCAGCCGCTGTGCTCAATGAATTTAACGCAGTTGGGCGAAACATTTACAGCAACGGTACGACCACCAGAAGCGTCTATGAACTAAAAGCTAACGTCATCCCAGGGAATTCAGGCGGCCCACTTATCGAAAAGAATGGCGATGTACTTGGTATTGTATTTGCCCAATCTACCTCATATAAGCAAGTTGGCTACGCACTGACCGCAAACCAGATAAAGCCAGCTATATCTCATGCAGAATCACAAAATACTAAGGTTAGTACAGGAAACTGTGCTCAATAAAAAAATCTAAATATATTTGTTATAATGAGCTAGTAGAACTTATGGCAAAATATAAACCATCGATTAAAAACAACCTTAAATATATCTTAATTATTGCCGGTATACTCGGCTTAATTGCGTCATTTACTCTTACCCAAGACAGTATAAAAATTGCCCAAAATGCCTCATACAAGCCTAGTTGTAATCTTAATCCAATCTTAAGTTGTGGCAGTGTCATAAAATCAAAAGAGGGTAGTTCGCTCGGCTTTCCTAACCCGTTCATTGGACTAGTAGCATTCTCGGTATTAGTAACTATCGGTATGGCCATGGTTGCCGGAGCAAAATTTAAGCGTTGGTTCTGGATTGGCCTAGAGATTGGGGCGATTTTAGGTATTGGTTTTATCCACTATCTATTTATTAGTAGTGTTTTCTCTATCCACGCACTTTGTCCCTACTGTATGGGCGTCTGGGTAATTGTTATAACCACTTTTTGGTACGTCACCCTCTATAACATTGATGAGGGGCATATTGTTTTGCCTAAAAAACTTGGGCCAGCTTATGGGTGGGTTAGAAAACATCACCTTGATCTACTTTTTCTCTGGTTCTTAATTATTGCCGGTGTTATCTTAAGACACTTCTGGTATTACTACGGTCACTATTTCTAAGTATTAATCTACTCGGCTCTCAGGGCTTCAATTGGGTCTCGTCTAGCTGCCTTTAGGGCTGGGAATGAGCCAAAGATGACCCCAATACCAATCGATACTAGGCAGGCAAGCACTACTATTTGCCAGCTGATGATTGGCCGCAGGTTGGTTAACACCCTGAGCATAATGTCTACTATAAAGGCACATAACACACCTATAAGACCGCCGATCAAAGATAGCATCGTTGCTTCAATCATAAACTGATTGAGTATTTGTCTATTGGTCGCACCGAGAGCCTTCCTGATACCAATCTCATGCATTCGCTCGGTTACAGACACCAACATAACGTTCATGATTCCAATACCGCCAACAATCAAAGAAATTGCTGCTACGCCAATGATCATTTTAGTAACTAGTGTTAATACCGCACTACTATTAGCTAAGGTCTGCTGCTGATCAAGAACACTAAAGTCTGCCTGGCCTCCATGACTAGACAATAATCGATTATATACCCGTGCACGTACAGCCGCCGTTTGACTAGGACTAGTAGGTTTTACTAGGATCTGGTAGGTAGTCGCAGTATTGCTGGTTAGAGCTTGGGCATTTGTATAGGTTATAAAAACAGCCTTATTAAACTCAGCGCCACTGCTAAGTGGGGTAGCCTGGAAACTGCTTAGCACCCCTCGAACAATATATGGCTGTCCATTAATGTAGAGAGTAAGGCCTAGTGGTACATCTTCGTTAAATAGATCAATAGCTGTCTGACTACCAATGACAACACCGTTAGTAGTATCGTCATTATCGGTTAGGAAAACTCCGTTTTGCATCTGTTGGTTAACTAGGCTCGCAAAATTAGGTGTCGTACCAATAACTACCGCGCTTTTATAGCTGCCTTGATTTCCTTTTACACTCGCTGTCATTGCACTAAGTGGAGCAACTTGACTAACGTCTTTGGTGTTAGTGATGCTGGTAACATCTTTAGAAGATAAGCTGCCACTTACGTTGATACCAGATAGTAGCGTAACGCTATCATAGCTTGAACCTCCGACATGAACTGCATTTGGCTGAACGGTAATGATATCGGCACCAATATGATTGATATGACCGTTAATTTGCTGCTTAACTCCTTCAGATATTGCTATGACTAAGATTACAGACGCCACACCTATAATAATCCCAAGCATCGTCCAGAAATTACGAAGCTTTGCCTTTCTAAAGGCATCGACTCCAGACTTTAATTGACCTTTAGTTAATGATTTCATTTAACACCAATCTTCTTCTTAGACGTGCGGCCATTCTTGGGCTTAGTTTTCTTGTTGCGCCTACTGGTTGAGGGTTTAGACGGGATCGCTTTCATCAGCGCTGAAACACCCGCTAGATCATCATCTTCTGTCTTGACGGGTAGGGTATAGAGAACTCGTCTAGCTCTTGGCGCAACGTGGCCGAGAGATGTTTTCTCATCATGAATAATGGCGCCGTCATGCATATAGACAACACGTGTTGCATAACGGGTTAATTCAGGATTATGAGTAACAAACAGGATAGTATTTCCAGTTTTATGAATTTCACTAAGAAGCTCCATAACTAGTCTTGAGGCAGCACTATCTAGGTTGCCTGTCGGCTCATCGGCAATAATTAACTTCGGACTATTAACTAGAGCTCGGGCGATTGCAGCACACTGTGCTTGGCCGCCACTTAACTGGCTTGGATAAAAATATTCTCGACTCTGAATACCAACTCGGTCTAGTATCGCGCTGGCTTGCTTGTTGCGTTTGGTCACGCTAACTCCCTTGTAGGCAAGAGGAAGGGCGACGTTCTCTAGCACGGTGAGTCGATTTAACAAATTGAAGGATTGGAATATAAAACCAATCGAATCGCGCCTTAGTTTAGCTGACTGATCTGATCTGAGCCTAGCTACTGATCGACCTTCAAGGATATACCTTCCTTGACTTGGTCGGTCGAGCAAGCCGATAACGTTCATCAGCGTACTCTTACCAGAGCCACTCGGACCCATGACAGCAATAAATTCACCTTTTTCAATAACTAAGTTAACTTCGTCGAGTGCTACGTTAGTAGCATCGCCGAAGCCGTACAGTTTACTGACGTCTTCAAGTTTAATCAGGGCCATATATAACCCTAGTTTAACCCCTTATTTGTATCCGCCGCAAGGTAGTTTTGTAGTAAATTACTATTACAACAATATATTTGCTTATATTAGAGCCAAAAATTTCTTGCTTCTAAACATAATTAACGTATTGTATTAAGATGGTTTTATTGGCCAATTAGGAGGGGTCGCCTAGTGGCCTATGGCGCACGCTTGGAAAGCGTGTTGGGTTTATAGCCCTCGAGGGTTCGAATCCCTCTCCCTCCGCCAAAGATATAGTTATAAATAGCTAAGCTGTATGTTCTTAATGAATCGGTTATAGACCGGGCGGGTGCCTGACTCCTTTGATGAATGGCTTTCTTTGCGGACTTCAGCTATTTTTATGCCCCAATGGTCGGCAAGTAGCTCCATTTCCTTGATTTGTTGCTCGATAGAGAGGGCTCTTGGCGTTCGTCCTGCTCTGAAGATTTACTCGCATACAAACACCAGCGAATTGGTGCTGTTTTCGCTACTTGTGGTATCTGTTGAGTTAGTGCTAGTTCCATCAAGGACAGGGTACCGCAACAGTGGCGGAAGTCCAGGACTTTAAGCTAATATAGTTAACTTTTTAACTTAGCGCTGCTTGTAACTTAGGTAAGTCCAGAACCATAAAAAGATGGTCCTTTTGGCCTAAAAGTCCTTCTTTAGAAAGTAATACCAAAGCTCTAGTTGCCGTCTCGCGTGTCATATTTATAGAATCAGCTACATCCTGATGAGTTATGGGAGCATAAATAATGATCTCTGTGCCACCGTTTTTGCCAAATCTTTCGGCTAGACATAGCAACTCCGAAATAACTCTTCCACGAGCTGACCGAAATTCTAAAGTTTGTATCCTCTGAGTATAAACAGTAATTATACTTACAGTTTGCTTTAATACCTCTTGAGAGAGCCAGCTATTGATGCCCATAGCGCTGCGCAGTTTATCTTTGGAAGTTCTGAGTGCTGTAACGTCTGTCATTGCCTCATAGTACAACCCCGTGGTATGCGCTCCATCCAAAGCCCAAGGCATTGGTATGAATTCACCAGCCTTGTGAATCAACAAGAGGTTACTATGACCAGCTTCTGACACAGAATACGCCTTAACGAAACCACTTTTAATAAGATATACACCCTCGGGTTCATCAATGCCACTAATAATGGTTTCTCCGCTTGAAAAGTACACAGGTGATCCATCACTAAAGTGGGCGATAATACTTTCGTCTCTGGTTTCTCGAGTCGGCATACCAGCCGATGTGTGTGTAGCCATATGACTATTATATACGCATGAACACAATTAAACTTGTGTCCATGCGCACATACAACTAAAAGCAGTAGCACTATGCTAGGAGTACAAGCTAACATTATTTCGTACACAGTTAGGGAGGTGTTACCGAAATTGCTAGGTATTGTACTATAAAACTAATAAGAGAGGGTAAATATGTCTCAGGACTATTCGACAATAAAGAACAAACAGCAAAAACAGTCAAAAGTATTCTTTGAGCAGTATCTATATAACTCCAGTGAACCTCGTGATGATGATTCTAGTGATACGCCGCCTGAACTCGAAGCTGAACTATTAGAAAATAGTTATGATATAAAGCGACAATTTAGGCACCTTGCCCAAAGATTAAGAAATCGTTACTCATAACATTTTAAGAGACCTTCTAAAGGGGGTCTCTTAAAACTATTAAATAAAAACGTAGAGGATTTATAAAGCTTTTATCTATGACAATAAACGAGAGTGAATATTGTAACAGGGTTGCCGCGAGTGATGTCCAAGTTCTGGTAGCTTTGCGTGAGTCCAGTCAACCGCTAGAAGGTGACGTCTATAGAGTGTGTAACAACCCCGACGTGCAAATTATCTAACCTATTGAGCTATAATTGAACATATATGGATAAGCAAAACTCGTGAAAACACTTAAGCAGAAAACACAGCCTATGAAAAGCAAACCTCCTAAAAAAACGTTTATTCCTGCGACTGATAATTTACGAAAAGCTATCGACGCACAAGCCGATATGGATAACGCTCCTTTAATTTCTCAAGAAGCAATCATAACTCAATCTGATGAATCCAGTCACGCTCCTCGCCAAAAAAAGATAATAAAACTAAAAGAAGCGGTGGCACTGACTCAGGAATATACCAATGAAATTATCAGCGAACTGAATGTCATGAACGAAGAAGTAACAATTACCCGTGATTATGCCGACGCGATTATTCGGACAGTGCGAGGGCCATTATTGGTTCTGAATAAGGACCTAAGAATCATATCTGCCAATGAGGCATTCTATAACGCCTTCAAAGTAGCACCGAATGATACCGAAAACAGATTGCTTTATGACCTAGGAAACCGACAATGGGACATTCCAAAACTTCGCGTACTGCTTGAAGAAATTCTGCCCGAAAAGAACACAATTGAGGACTTTGTGGTGGAGCATGACTTTACGGACATTGGTCAAAAGACCATGCTTTTGAATGCCCTAACCCTTAAACAAGGACCGGATAAAACGTCTCTTATTCTGCTGGCCATCGAAGATATTACCGACCGTAAAAAAGCCGAGGAAGCCTTGCTAGAAAGTGAGGATCTCTTCCGCACGGCAAATAAAAAAATGACGACTTTGAGTGAAGAGTTGCAAACCAGAAACGAAGAAGTAACAATTACCCGTGATTATGCCGACGCGATTATTCGGACAGTGCGAGGGCCATTATTGGTTCTGAATAAGGACCTAAGAATCATATCTGCCAATGAGGCATTCTATAACGCCTTCAAAGTAGCACCGAATGATACCGAAAACAGATTGCTTTATGACCTAGGAAACCGACAATGGGACATTCCAAAACTTCGCGTACTGCTTGAAGAAATTCTGCCCGAAAAGAACACAATTGAGGACTTTGTGGTGGAGCATGACTTTACGGACATTGGTCAAAAGACCATGCTTTTGAATGCCCTAACCCTTAAACAAGGACCGGATAAAACGTCTCTTATTCTGCTGGCCATCGAAGATATTACCGAACGAAAACAACTTGAACAGCAAAAAGATGAGTTTATTAGCGTTGCGTCACACGAACTCAAAACTCCCATAACCAGCGTTAAGGCATATACCCAGATTCTAGGGCAAAGATTCCGCAAGGCCGAGGATATGAAATCAGTAGAGTTGGTCGAAAAAATGGATTCGCAGCTAGATAAGCTTACTAACCTTATAGGTGATTTACTGGATATAACTAAGATTGAAGCAGGCAAAATACAGTTTCATGAAAGTTATTTTGATTTTAATGGGCTAATCAAAGAAACTGTCGAAGAGTTGCAGCGGACAACCGAAAAACATCACATTGTGGAAAAACCGCAACCCTCAATAAAAGTCTTTGGGGACCGCGATCGCTTAGGTCAGGTACTCACAAATTTTATGACAAATGCCATTAAATACTCGCCTAGTTCGGATAAAATTATTATTAAGACAATTGTTGATAAAGACAATGTAATGCTGTGCGTCCAAGATTTTGGAGTAGGATTATCACAAGCAGACCAAGCAAAAAAGCAAAAGGCTCAACCTTCTGGTTCTCTTTGCCTACGACCAAACCTAAGTCCAGTTTAGGTGATACAAAAAGCAAGCAGAAAAAATACACTAAGTGAAGAAAAAAATATTAGTTGCTGATGATAATCCCGCTATCTTAGATGCTCTTAAGATTATGCTTGAAGAGGAAGGGTACGAGGTTGAAACGACAATTGATGGAGCAACAGCACATGACATGAATGAACCATTGCCGGACTTACTACTTCTGGATATTTGGATGTCCGGTGTGGATGGTAGAGATATTTGTAAACTCATTAAAGACACTTCTACAACTAAACACATTCCTGTCATTATGGTTTCTGCCTCTAAAGATACTGAACAAATTGCCAAAGATTGTGGTGCTGATGGCTTTATTGCCAAACCTTTCCAGATGGAACACCTACTAGCAGTCGTTGCAAAATATGCTAATAAGCCTCCTAGCACTCCGGCAACCTTGAGGTAAGCTATACTATAGGCAATGGAGTGCTAAAGAGTTTATGACTAAGCCAACAATAAAGGTTTTAATAGTTGATGATGACGCTGCTATCAGAGAGTCAATTCGTCTTGCCCTTCAAGAACAAGAATATATAGACATTGAAGTCACAGAAAGCACAAATGCAACTTCGGGCATCCAACAAGCAAAACGTATAAACCCAGACGTTATTATTCTCGACTTGCACATGCCCAATAAGAGTGGCTGGGACTTCATGAATATACTGCATAAAGATATACGTTTAGCTAATACCAGAGTAGTTATGCTTACGGCAGACGATACGCTCGACAATGTTTTTAAAGCTGAGAAGAAAGGTATCGGGGCATACCAATTTCTTGGCAAGCCATTTAATATTGTAGACCTTCAGGCACTAGTTCTAAGCATAACTTTGCCAATCAAGACGTAAAATCTTCTAGCCGGTAAACGAGGTGATGAGACTGGCTGTTTCAGGGACTATAAATGCTATCAATGATTACTTTGCCTGTACTTTCGTCAAAGCAGGCTGAATATCCCACAAAGTTCAATTAATGTATTGTCTTCAACATATAATCTGATTGTTGGAAAGTTTCCTTCAAAAAACTACCACCCCATTAGTCCTTAAGAAAGGGACACGCTCGTATATGGCTGCTGTGTCTCATTTGTCTCATTTTCTTCTTGAAACTGCTAAAATATGAGACGGTGGTAGAGTTCCAGACCTGTGTGTTCCACCATTAACTTTTAAAATTAAAGAGCGAAAATTATATGGCACTATTTAGCTTCGACAAAGTCCCGACTGTCACCCTCGACATGAGAGAAGATTGGTGTCTTGCTTATAGAGCAACTAACCATTACGCAGAAGCCTACGATGGATTAATCAGAAGATTTTCAACCAAGTTACTGTTTTCCAAAATAGGTCGTCTATGTGATGTAAGGGGTGGTTTTGAAAGTAAAAAGCCTGTTGAATTTTCTGGCCCGGAAGCAAACTTGATGCTATGCGCAGTAAGATCGCTGGTTCGACATGAACTGATTGAAGATGATAGTTATCTCAGAGCTCTAGGTACTGCATATGCACAACTTATGTGGGTTGGCCTCGACTTGATCGATCAGGCAGCAGAGAGATGCGACTGGCAATCGTCAATTGATTTTATTGGCGATAGTATGCCCTCTGAGCTTGTTTCTTAGCTCCTCTAACTGATACAAGGGATTATGATGTTTGCAATACTTTACTTTGTATAGTAATATTAAATGCATCCTGACTTTACTTTGTATAGTCAAAGGATATACAAAGTATATAAATTAAAACGGAGTAACGACAGATGAAAGTACAGTTAGTATTAGGTAGTACACGACCTACAAGAATTAGCCCAACAATAGCCAACTGGATGATTGAGAATCTACCAAAACACGAGGGCGGCATCGAATTTGAAATTATCGACATAAAGACATGGGACCTACCTATGTTTGACGAACCACTACACCCCTCAATGCACGACTATAAGCATGATTACACGAAAGCCTGGAGCGAAAAAATCAGCCAAGCTGATGGATTCATATTCTTGACCAGTGAATATAATGCCGGTTACCCTGCATCTTTAAAAAATGCAATCGATTACCTGTTTCAAGAGTGGACCGATAAGCCAGTTATGATTACTAGTTATGGATTTGGTGGTGGAACATCAGCTTCAGTTCAACTAAAACAAGTTGCCGAGCGACTAAAAATGAGACCGACGGCTACAAGTCCGGACTTTGCATTCACTGGTGAAATGAGAAATGAAGACGGTCAACTTAAAGACATCAAAGCTGACTTTGCCCCTTACGTAGATAAGCTACAAAAGGGCATAAATGAGCTTATTGTGCTAATAAACGCGACCGAGCAAGTAACCCATTAGGCTTTCTTAAGATATCATTGTGCCGACAGGCTCGCCTTGGCTAACTCTATAGAAATTACTTTCCTTCATTGGGTTAAACACGACAATCGGAACTTGGTGTTCAAGAGCAAGACCTAGGGCAGCCTTGTCCATGACCTTGATCGCTTCATTACTTACAGCGTCCTGGAAGCTAAGATTATCTATTTTTAGTGCATCATCAAATGCATTAGGATCCTTATCGTAGACTCCTTCGACATTTGTAGCCTTTAGAACTAATTGGCAGTCTAGTTCAAGAGCGTAGCTAACGGCCGCAGTATCGTGAGTAAAGTATGGTCTTGCTGTTCCACCAGCAACTACTACTACTCGGCCGGATTGAAGGTGCTTTTCGGCTCGCCTATATGAATATGATTCAGCAACCTGCTCGGCATATAGGCTACTAAGACACCTGGTTGCCATGTCATTAGCCTCAAACACATCAGTTAGACACATCGAGTTAATAAGCCCACTGAGCATCCCCATCTGATCGGCAGTGACTCTTCTTATGCCATGCCCTGCAACCTCTGCGCCACGAACCATATTACCGCCGCCAACAACTACTACTACCTGACATCCGGTAGCAGTTACTTTTTTAATTTCCTTAGCTAAAAAGTCGGCAATTTTAGAGTCAACACCAAACTCATACTCACCGGCAAGTTGTTCACCTGAGATCTTAAGCAAAAGTCTTTTATAGGGCTTTGAACTCATTTATTACTCTACAGTCTAGCAAATAGTAGGGCATAACGCTATACTTTATACTTGAAAATGAAGATATACTCCTGGAACGTCAACGGAATACGTGCAGTCATTAATAAGGGTGCATTTGCTAACTTTCTGGAAAAAGAAAAGCCTGACATTATCTGCCTCCAAGAAATAAAGGCAAAAGTCGACCAAATTAATCTAGAACTAAAAGACTATCGAGCATTTTGGTATCCGGCAGAAAAGCCTGGATACTCAGGTACGGCCATATTGTCCAAAGTTGAGCCACTCTCTGTTAGAGACGGTTTTCCAGAAAATATAGTTAAAAAATATAAAGTCACAGGTGATGTATATGGCGATCCTAATCTAGAGGGCAGAGTACTCACCGCTGAGTATACGAACTTCTATCTAGTTACTGTTTACACCCCCAACGCTAAAGATGATCTTAGCCGAGTAAACCTACGGCACAAACACTGGGATCCAGCTTTTCTTGGCTATGCACAGGAGCTAGAAGAAACTAAACCAGTAGTACTGTGTGGTGACCTAAATGTCGCCCACACCGAAGATGATCTAGCTAATCCCAAACCAAATCGGGGGAAGAAAGGCTTTACTGATGAGGAACGGTCAGGGTTCCAAGCCTTTATCGATCACGGCCTGGTCGATACTTTAAGAGTTTTTAAGCAGGGAAATGGCTTCTACACTTGGTGGTCACACTTCGCAAATGCCCGAGCAAGAAACGTTGGCTGGAGAATAGACTACTTCTTAATTTCTAAGATTCTAAAGCCAAAATTGGCTGCCGCATCAATTCATGCCGATATTACCGGCTCAGATCATTGTCCGATTAGTATCGATATAGATCTATAGGCAAACAGCATGTCTCAAAACGAAAATAGTTATTGGCTTAAACAAGACCAAAAGACTGCAATCTTTGATGATCTCATCTGGAGCCAGCCTGAGCACACCAACCATGCAGGAAAGTTGCTTATAATTGGCGGTAACGTCCATGGCTTCGCTGGGCCAGCCAAAGCTTTTCAAGAAGCAATGAAGGCTGGAGCCGGATCAGTTAGAGTGCTGATGCCTAACGCTCTTCGAAAACTGATTGGTAAACTATTTATTGAAGCAGAGTATAGCCCAAGCACACCAAGTGGTAGCTTTGCTAAGGAATCACTGGCCGAGTTTATAGACTATGCTAGTTGGTCTGACATAACCATGTTGGCTGGAGATATCGGCAGAAACAGTGAAACCTCAATGCTGCTCGAGGCTTTTGTAAATGACTATAAAGGGCAGTTGGCGCTGACCAAGGATGCGCTTGATGCTTTTATTAATAACCCAGTTACTATAGCCCAGCGTAACCAGACGATAATCGTCGGAACAATAGCTCAAATCCAAAAGATATTCATTAAAATAATGCCCGATATTGCTGTAACGACGTCAATGAACTTAGTTCAACTAGTTGAAGCACTACACCTTATTAGCGCCAAGACTGGCGCTTACTACATCACCCAGCACTTAGGTTACATATTAGCTGCCTGTAACGGTATGGTCTCGTCGACAAAGACCAATGATGGTCTTGATAGTTGGAGGATAGAAGCAACTAGTTATGCGTCAGTATGGTTAATACAAAATCCTGGCAAGCCGTTTGAAGCTCTGACTACGGCACTTTTCTTGTTTTCAACAAGAAAATAACTCTGGTGGGCGAGGAGGGAATCGAACCCTCAATCCGTAAGGAACACGATTTTGAGTCGTGCGCGTATACCAATTCCGCCACTCGCCCGTTGCAAACATAACCGTCTTTTGCAGTATGGTTATTCAACGGTAGGCTACAAGAGGTCATTGTACTATACTTAGATCAACTGAGCTAGCTTAGGCTATCAGCCATAAATAGCTCGTTATATAAAGCATAGGGAAGCAAACTAGATTAAAAGTATGCCAGATAAGAAAACTGATGCAGATGTCGCTACTGACTTAATTAGATCTAAAATAAGCGACATCTATAAAACGGAACCAGACGCCAAGCTTGAGGCGGCTGAAGTTAAGATAATAAGCCCGACTTCAAAGCATCAAGAATTTATGCGCCAGCTAATTAACTCTGGAAAAAGCATAGCAACGATTCAAACAGAGTGGCATAAATATTATGTATCGCTACCTGACGATGAAAAAAAAGTTGTCTGGGAAGAATTCTACGCCAGTAATCAAGTACTAAGCCGAAACCTTAAATCAGTAACCCCAAGCCAAGATCTAGCCAAACTAAAGAACCAAGTCACGACAGCCAATCATTATCAACCAAAAACCAAAACCGATCAGACCAAAGCTAGTAAGATATCTAGGACTATTAAGAATAAGGTTACTGCTAACGGACAGCTAAAAGCCAAGCATCATGTCCAGTCACTTCTGTTTGGTTTAGGCCTTGGCGCCGTAATTATCATAATCTTTCTGTTTAGCTTCTTTAACGAAATTATCATCGCACCATTTATACAGCCAAGTAGAACAGCATCTGCCACCCCAATAATAATTGGTTCAGATAGCGTTGCCATAGCTTCATCACCACAAGTCATTATTCCAAAGATTAACGTTCAGATACCTGTCGACTACAGTGTTACGACGACAGATGAGGCAACAATAGAAAACGATCTTGAAGCCGGTGTCGTCCATTATCCAACAACTGTTTTACCGGGTCAAAACGGTAATTCGGCCTTCTTCGGACATTCAAGTAATAACATTTTTAACCCCGGTAAATATAAATTTGCTTTTGTACTACTCCACACCATAGTCAATGGCGATACATTTTATTTAAGCTATAACCATACCGTCTACATATACAAGGTAATCTCGACTACTGTTGTAAGTCCAAATGATGTTGGAGTTCTTGGGCCAGTCAGTGGGCAAACTGCAACCGCTACTTTAATAACTTGTGACCCACCAGGAACTAGCATCAACAGATTAGTCGTGGTAGGTCAGCAAATAAGCCCCAATCCAAATACTAACACCACAGCAGAAGCTTCAATAGCAACCTCAACCGGCCCAACGAGCCTCCCAGGAAACGGACCATCATTATGGTCCAGATTTATTGATTCTACCGAAGGAAAAGTCGTCTTAACAGGACTAGTAATCGCGATAGTCGTTATCGGCTTTAGAAAACTATCTAAATCTAGGGCTTAGCTAACAGGGAAGTCTGATTAAAGCTAAAGTTACTCTTATCTTGAGCTAAGTTATACATAAACTTATAGTTAGGGTCAAAAAACGGTAAGTACTGTGGGGCACTAGCAGCTAAAGTTTGCTGGTAGTTATGGTCATAGTCAAAGATAACTACTTTAGAGTTACTAATGTATGTCAGCCGATCTCCATCCATCCAAGTTGCATGAACTTGCGGACTATCTAGCGGCAAGGTGGAGGTGTAGTTATAACCATGACCATTTTGGATATCGTAAACTCCAAACTGTTGTCCACCTTCAGCAACAATGAACTGGGCATTATTTGAAAAGCTTAGATAGTTTGGGTTAGTAACGAATAAGACCTGTGACGGAACAGGTGCTTGTTTTGGAGTTGCCTGAAGCTGACTGACTGGGTCCTCGTAGATATAGACTTTGTTTTCGCTTGCAGCACCAGCAGCAACGTAAATTGTGCCATTATAGCCTGCCATATCGAGCAAATAAGTAGAGCCCGCATTGAAAGTTTTGATATGATAGTTTTGGTTTCCATCTAAAATGTCGATGTTGACCTTACCAGCTGCCGCAGCGGTTGTCGTTGCATAAATAACAGTATTAGACTGATAGGTATCGAAGCTAAGCACATTGCTTAGTACTGGCGTAACCTGGGTCGGAGAGCCGAGAGAATCTTTAGTTAAGACTTTAGTACCGCTGTCATATAAATAGTACTGGTCGTACTTTTCGTTATTTAGACTAACGGCTGTGTAATCAACTCCGTTAAGCTTCTGAGAGAGATTAAATGACTGCGTTGGATCGGCAATATCGAGCATTATATATTCAGATTTAGAGTCGTAGTTGTGAAGCAGTAATACGTGCTGATTATCATTAGACCAAGCAACTAGACTGATTGATTCGCTCGACGTTGCCTTTGTAAGTACGCCACTAGGCACCGAAATCGTAGTTGGTTGTTTTGTTGGAGCATTGAGATCATATAATTCAAAATTACTAATAGAGCCCGGCTGCTCGACAACTACCCAGCGGCGGTCTAAACTCTGAGTCACCAGCCCTGGTGCTGAAGAATATGATTTAAGGCTAGTGCTAGAAAGCTTGTTCGGTATTAGGAACGGGTAATCATACCGAACAACTGTGCCGCCATCGATCTCAATCGATCTACTCCAAGTTCTATAACCTTGTTCGGTTAACTCAATCTTGTATATATTTTCAGGAAGGACTAATCGAGTGTTAGTTCTATTGCTAACTTGTTTACCGTTAACGTAAACAGTGGCCGGATTTGGTTGGCTGGATAAGTAGAGTAGGCCATTTTGGATAATCTTACCGTTTTTACCTAAACCAAAGCCATAGGCCAAGTAGACTAAGATGATCGTCGTTAGGGTTACGGCTATTGCAATAAGAAAATAGCCAACGTAAAGCATTACTGCATGACGATAATTCTTTTTAGGGTCTAGAAAATCCATTTGTTATCCAATATTTTCTTACATATAATTATTAATTCGAGTACTAGCTGGCCGAGCCTTCAACCTTTTAACTTTTAGCTTATAATTAGAGAGCCAAACAGATAGTCTCGATATATTATCATCTGACTTGCTAGATAGCACAAGAGGTATTAGAATAAATATATCGAAGAAGATGGAAAATTAACTGTAAATACTAATAAAAGTGACGAAATAAATATGAGTGAGAGCGATACAAATACAAACTTTGCCTTCGACCATCAGTCGACAGTGTCTTCAAGTACTACTAAAATTCAACCGATTGTTATCAGTGATATCGTCCGCCCAGGCGGAAACCCGCTTAGTCCAAAGGCTCCTACAAGATCTAACACCTTAATGCGCAACGTCGTTAATAAGCCAAACCTTAAGCCAGAACCAAAGATAACTGCCCAGGCAATGCTGATAACTGAACCAGCGACCATAGTAGCTCCTAAACAGGTTGCTGCCAGTGTAGATCACGACCGAGAGAAACGAGCTAAGATAAACTCACAAAGTGAACTTATTAGCCGATTTAGGGCAACTGCAAGCACCGATCCTCAGCCATCTGTAGCTGAACCTATGGTTGAAGCTCAGATACCAGTATCTAAGCCAGTACCGGAACAACCACCTCAACTGTACAAGCCACTTGATCCTCGGGTCGATCAGCCAAGTATGAGTATAATTGAGAAATCATTAGCAGCTGCGCCAGTTTACGAAGTACCAAAAATACATAAGAAAGCGAAGTCCAAAAAGTCCAAAGCCAAGAAAGTTATGTCTTATGCACTAGTCGCTAGTCTACTTATTGTTCTTGGCGGAGGTATATTTGCCTATAAGAACTTCGATCGGATTGGTTTTTACGTAGCGTCATCCCAGGCAGGCTTCCATGCCACGCTACCCGGATATAACCCTTCAGGCTACAGCATGACAAATGTTAGTTCAGCCTCAGGGATTATTCAAAGCAATTTCAAGAGTAACTCTGACTCAAGAAACTATTCACTAAATGAAAAAACCTCTAATTGGTCCAGTGATGATCTTCTGAATAATTATGTATCAGGTGTCTCAAGCGGCAGCTATCAAACAATTAACTCTGGTGGTAAAACAATTTATATCTACGGGGACCGCAATGCTACTTGGGTAAGCAAGGGAATCTGGTATGTGATTACCTCTAACGCCTCTTTAAGTGATAATCAGCTCGTACAAATTGCAACTACTACATAAAACCAACTTTCTAATATACTATTAGTAAGTTATATGGATAAAGTTAGGACTCGTTTTGCTCCAAGCCCAACCGGCTACTTACACGTAGGCGGTATTCGAACTGCACTATTTGCTTGGATAGTAGCTAAGCAAGCTGGGGGAGATTTCATCTTAAGAATTGAGGATACTGATAAAGCCCGTGAGGTTGAAGGCTCTGATGAACACATCATTAAGTCACTCAAGGCCCTCGGTCTAGACTACAATGAAGGTCCAGACATAGACGGACCGTATGGCCCGTACAAACAAAGCCTAAGACTAGACATATATAAGGAATGGGCAAATAAGCTTGTTGAAAGTGGTAGGGCATATGCCGACCCATTCACTGAGGTCGAAGTTAATGATTTTAGAGCTCAGGCAAAGCTTAACAAAAAGCCATTTCTTTTTAGAGATTACCGCCCAGAAAATCCTCCTAAGTGGGACGGTACTAAACCGCTACGCTTTAAATCTGATCCAAAAAACTATACTTGGCATGATGAGGTAATGGGCGATCTAAGTTCAGGTCCTGAAGTTATCGATGACTTTATAATCATAAAGTCGGATGGTTATCCGACCTATAATTTTTCACATATAATCGACGACTACCTAATGGAAATTAGCCACGTCATTCGTAGCCAGGAATTTCTGGCCAGCATGCCCAAGTATCTCAATCTATATGGAGCCCTGGATTTTAAGCTACCTATCTTTGCTACCACCCCACCAGTTCTTGGCCCTGACGGTAAGAAGAAACTATCCAAGCGCGATGGTGCCAAGGATGTCCTTGAATACCTTGAAGACGGCTACCTAGTGGAAACTCTAGACAACTTTATTGCCAGCCTTGGCTGGAATGATGGCACAGAGCAGGAAATTTTTAGCATCCAAGAACTAATTAGTAAGTTCAGATTATCTGGCGTCCAAAAATCAGGCGCCCATTTTGATGATCAAAGACTAATCTGGATGAACGGTGTTCATATCCGAAATCTAAATTTAGATGATCTATACGCCAAGACTTTAGGTTTTTGGCCTAAGTCCGCCAGTAGCTACGACGACGAGTATAAGAAGGGTGTTCTAGGCCTTATAAAAGACCGGCTCAAGTTTTTTAGCGAGATTCCTGTTCTGACCAATTTCTTCTTCGAAGACTTACCGCTAGATGGTTCATTGATTGAAAACAATAAGCAGTTATCTAAAATCGACCACGGGCAATTAAAATCATGGCTGGAACAGGGTAGGCAACAACTTGAGGAGAGTGATTTCAGCGTTGACGACCTTAGCCAAAGGCTTAACCAACTTCTAATCACTACTGAGCAAAAGCCAGGAATATTATTTAGTTTAATTAGAATAGCCACTACTCAGAGTCCAGCTAGTCCAGGGCTTTTCGATACCCTAAGCCTAATTGGCAAAGACCGTAGCCTGCAGAGAATCGACCAACAGCTTCAAGCTCTATAATTTCAGAAGTAATTTTATAGTTAAACTATGTCCTTTAAGCTTAAGCATTGTTACAATATAGGCAATGGCTTCCGATAATCAAATAAACAATGGCCTAGACAAGCAGCTACCGGAAACACCAGAACCGGTGGTAGTTCGTCCGGATAGTGACTTTATTACCCCAGACCAAGCAGCAGCAACCGACCAAACTGCAACAGCCACACCGCTGATAGATGCCAAAGAGGAACCAGCCGAAGATCTAATTGAGGAAAATATGAAACAAAAGAAAAAGCGATTTAATTGGCCACCGACTAAGAAACAACTAATTATTGCTGGTGTGGTAGCCGCGGTAGTACTAATAGCTGTAGGAGTATTACTCTATACTCAGCTAAATAAACCAAAGACTGTAGTGAGTGTAACTAAAGCTGTGATTGTTCCACCTAAACCAAAGACTGTAGCGTCAAACCTTAGTGGGCTGCAAGTCGCACCAAGCCTTAATGCCATTCCAGTAACGGCTGTTATGGTTGAAAACACTACAGATGCCAGACCGCAGTCCGGCTTAAGTGATACAGGCGTTGTTTTTGAAGCAGTAGCTGAAGGTGGGGTAACTAGATTCATGGCTCTATACCAAGACACTTCACCGGCAAACGTTGGGCCAATTAGAAGTGCCAGGCCGTATTATGTTGCTTGGGCGCTTGGTTTTGATGCCGGCTACGCCCATGTTGGTGGAAGTGTCGATGCCTTAGCAGATATTAAGGCATGGGGCGTCAGAGACTTAGATGAGTTTGCTAATGGAGCATATTATCATCGGATCACCACAAGGCAAGCTCCACATAATGTTTACACTGGAATCGGAACGCTTAACCAACTTGAAACGAAAAAGGGCTATACATCAAGCAGCTTCACCATTTGGCCAAGAAAAGCGGCGGCACCAGCCAAACTACCGAGCGTGACACAAATCAGCATGAGCCTATCTGGGCCAGTCTATAATCCTTCGTATGTTTATAGTGCCTCGACTAATAGCTATAACCGCAGCGAATACGGTGCACCACAGATTGACGCCAACACAAACACCCAAATTAGTCCTAAAGTCGTCATTGGTATTGTGGTGCCGAAAGTTAGCGGAGCACTTGATTCATCCGGTGCTTATTATTCGGACTACAACTTTGTAGGTAGTGGTCAAGCATATATTTTCCAAGACGGTACGCTAACGATCGGTCAATGGACTAAAAGTAGTAATAGTGCACAAATACTATTTACTGACAGCAACTCAAAACCACTGGCTCTGGATCCAGGGCAAACTTGGATCACGGCTGTATCGACGCCCGCAGGAATTAGTTACGCCAAGTAGTAAGTAACAAAATGGACCAACTAGAAACAACGCTCAAACAAATAAGACATAGAGTCTGGTTGGGCTTTTTACTCGAGAACATTTTATTTGGAGTTACGGTATATTTTAGTTATCAGTATGGTGGTTTGCCTATATACATGGCCCTAGCTTGCGGGGCGATCGTCGGTCTAATTTGTTTCAGCGTCTTTAGCGTAACGATTAGTAACGCCATACTCATGCCACTAAAGATGGTTCGACAGGCAATCCTGCATATAAGTCCTGTAGCCGACGAGTATGAAGGAGCGCCAGATCCAAAGTCTTTAAAAATCGGCCGTGATTTAATCGTTAATCTAATAGGCCAACTCTACCAAATAGCCTCGGTCGCCGAGCATGAACTTGTTGCCGCCAAGGGCGAAAAGCCAGGAATATCCCATGAATTTATTGCCAGTACTATGCCACTGCCTCTGTTTATTCTCGATGATAGTGAAACAATAAAATATGTAAATCAAAGCGCTTCTGAATACATAGGCATGGAAGTCGACGAGCTAGTGGGTAAAAATATCTACATGGTGCTAGACATGGCTTTTCCATCTGATTCAACTTTCGACCGTTGGTTAAAAGATGTAAAAGGTAAGTCAGCAACAGCGTCCGAGAGCTGGGAACGGGTAAGATTAAATGTCCGCGAGAACCACCCAACCTTACTGTTTGATCTAGCCGCTTACTATAATCAGTCTAACTCCGACGGGAACAGCACCTATATAATTTTGTTTGACCATACAAAACAGTACTCTCAAGATGACCAGGCAGTTAGCTTCGTTGCCTTGAGTGTTCATGAGCTAAGAACCCCCCTGACGCTACTTCGTGGCTATATTGAAGTCTTTGAGCAAGAGTTAAAGGGTAATATTACGCCCGAACTTGAAGACTTTATGGAAAAGATGCGCGCAGCCAGTGAACAGCTAACTGCTTTTGTAAACAATATCTTAAATGTCGCCCGAATTGATGATGATCAGATGGAACTAAAGTTACAGGAAGAAGATTGGCAGAAAATACTAACTCACTCTATTGACGCAATAAGTCTAAGAGCAAAAGTTCGGGGGATCGAACTCAAACTAGAAATTGATCCTGGTTTACCAACCGTCGCCGCTGATCGGCTATCTATCCAAGAAGTTATAAACAACATTATAGATAATGCCATTAAATACAGTGGCGAAAGTAAAGAAATTAAAATAACTAGTAAACTTAACCCGGAAGGGCTTGTTGAGACAACAGTAGTGGATTACGGTCTAGGCATATCAACGAATATACTGCCTAATCTGTTTACAAAGTTCTACAGAGATCATCGTAACCGTGCACAAATTGGCGGCACCGGTCTTGGTCTATACTTATCTAAGGCTATAGTTTCAGCACACGGTGGAAATATTTGGGTTAAAAGTAAGGTCGGGTCGGGAAGCACCTTTGGTTTCACTCTAGTCCCTTATGGTCAGCTATCTAAAGACAAAAAATCGGACAATGGAGACGACCTTATCCGGGGCGCACATGGGTGGATAAAGAATCACTCCTACTATAAACGTTAAATCTGATAGGATATTAGGTATATGGACAATCCAGACATGATTAAAGTAGATTCTCCGCGTAAAGTTCTTATTATTGAAGACGAGCACTTTATAGGCGAGCTGTACGAACGCGCGCTGCTTCGTTCGGGATATGAGGTAACTATCAACGTAGACGGCGTTAAGGCCCTCAGTGAAGCCCAAACAAACGCATACGACATAATCTTGCTAGACCTTATGCTACCAAACCTCAATGGTATTGAAATTCTGCGTACTTTACGTGATCCAAGCGCTACACCGAATCTAAAAGCTAAGATCATTATTACTACTAACCTTGAGCAAAGGGATGACATTAGGGCGGATATTGAAAAACAAGCTGATGGTTACGTTGTTAAAGCAGAGCTTACTCCCAGTGAGCTCGTAGAGTTCCTCGATAATATTAAATAGCTTATTTAGTTTTCTTTTCTTGGACGCAGACACTTCTTAGTAACTTAGGCTTTTTCACTAGCCCCTAGTTCATCTGGATCGGTAAGACAAAACCAATCAAAAGCAGCAGTCTATTTATCTGTATTCTGGGTTGGTAAAGTCAAAGCGACTACCAGCATCCCACTTCGACCGTTGATTACCATATGCAGGCATACCTCCGGCATCTTTAAGCATCTTAGCGAGATGTAATAGATTCCAAGTCATAAATGTTGTGTTCCGATTAGTAAAGTCATTATCCAGACCAACCAACTTATCTGAACCTTCTATTTTATCACCATAACTAGGTCCAGGGCCGGCCTCACCAATCCAGCCGGAATCTGCTTGTGGAGGAATGGCGTAGCCAAGATGCTGCAAACTATACAGAACATTCATAGCGCAGTGTTTTATGCCATCTTCATTGCCGGTTATTAGACAGCCGCCGACTTTTCCATAAAAAGCATACTGACCACTAGAATTAAGGATGCTACTACAGGCATAGAGACGCTCAATAACTTTCTTAGTTTCTGAGCTATTATCTCCGAGCCAAATAGGGCCAGCCAGAACTAATATGTCCGCTTCCATTACTTCTTTGAAAATATCTGGCCAATCATCTTTTCGTGAGCCATGTTCAGTCATGTCGGGCCAAACACCGGTTGCTATGTCCTGGTCTATAGTTCGAATAACTCGAGTGTTTACTCCGTGTTTATCCATAATAAACTGTGAGACTGATATAAGTTTATCGGTGTGGCTTTCGCCAGGAGATTTAGTTAAAGTACCGTTAAAAAATATCGCTTTAAGATCACTAAAATCATATTTCTTATCTGTTGACATAGCACCTCCTACGTATCTAAATTGTAACATGTTGTGCCAAATCGAATTTCAAACTTGCTACAATAGGTACTAACTAAAAGGAGGGCGACTGCTATGACTTTTGAAGAGTATCAGACAAGAGCGCTAGATACCGTGGTTAAGAATAATGACCCGCTAATGGGTAAGACAATTTGGGCGATGGGAATCGTCGGCGAAGCAGGAGAGGTAATAGAGAAATGGAAAAAGATTGTTGCCTATAAAGAAGGTAAAATATCTGATGCCGACCTTGACGAGCTTGCCAAGGAAATAGGAGATGTTCTATGGTACTGCGCAGTCTTTGCCGATTCACTAGGAATTAACCTTGAGGATATTGTCCAAAACAATCTCCAAAAACTACAAGACAGAAAAAAGCGAAGTGTAATTAAGGGCAAAGGAGACAACCGCTAGGCTTGACGGCTTTCTGCTTTTCAACTAGTGTTTCTGCCATACGTTAGATAATATTATCTACCATCAATACGGTAGATGACAAACGTGACCATTAACCATACTTAGGGGTCTAGTTTACACGATTAGGGTACTGTCCTTTACTAGCATCTACCATGTTGTTTATCCAAAGTCTTATTGAGTTATCGAATGATCCTTTTGTAGCCCAACCAAATGCAGGCGCTGCCCAAACGTTACCTTCATAATTTGAGAATGAAGCTGGCTCAGCCTCAAAACCAAAGCCAAATAACTTGTTGTCTTTTACCATGTCCAAAACCAGCTGCAGATTAAACATGTCATGAACAATACTAATAAGCATTGCGTCACTTTTCATTTTCGATAAAAGTTCATCGCTAAGAATAGTCTTTGTTTGGTCATTCAAGGCCATAGTCGGGAATATAACGTCTGCAGATGCGACTAGCTCGTTGAGTTCAACATACTTATAGTCATTTTGTTTGGGCTCTGCGACCAATAGATAACCTCCATGCCAAGGCCTGCGCAAATACTTGCTATTGCCGATCCGATATGGCCAAGTCCGATTATCCCAGCCTTCTTACCTCGAAGTTCAATGCCTTGGTATTTCATAAAGTCTTTATCGAAATCCATCGGGAAATCATCTTTAATAAGTCTAGGTATTTGCCTGGCAACATTAAACATCATGGTGATCGACCATTCGGCTATTGCCTCAGTAGAAAAGTTTCTAATATTACATATCGGAATATTATTGGAGTCTGCAAAAGAGGTGTCTATATATGAAAAGGATGTAGCTGCACTAAGTATCGCTTTTAGGCCAGGTATATCTTTATAATCTTCAGCTGTTAACTTCCAGCTCACATAATCTGGATTAATACAGAGTAGGCGTTCTTCGTCGCCTTCAAATAGCTCCTTGCAGCTCGACAGTGGTGCTATTTCAGTTACAACCGTTGTTTCTAAACCGGCATTCTTTAAATTTTCCAGTAGCTCAGAGTTTATCAGCTTGTCCCAAAGTGGGTCAAAAATAAATGCTTTCATTACTTTATAATAGCAAAGTTGATTTCAATGTTTGACACATTACTACAATTTTCTATACTTCTAGTATGAGCGGTGAACTAGACATGATGCGTGAGCTCTATGGAGTTGAGAAAAAAGAACGCTGGGCATTATTCAGCGAATTCGTTGGTCAAGCCGATTCATATCATCAAAGAATCGGTGATGGGGAGCCAGGCCATTATCATGACTTTTTCGGACAGGAAACTTTGGTATTGGAAAGGAAAATACCTGGTATCGCAAGCCCTTACGTATTTCTCTCGGCATTCCAAGAAACTCAAACTGACGAACGAAGTGTAGAGCGAAGTATAAGAAGCATCGCCGTTGATAGAAGCCACAAGGCTATAAGATGGTTATTCAGTACCCAAAAAATTATACTGGGAGAAGGGCCATATTCGGGCACGACTATAACTTCTCAGGATGAGGGCCCGCATACTTTTTCCCCAATCAGCAAAATTAGACACACCCGGCACTCAATCAATATGCGCAGGGCATATCTCATACCAGAGCGTCATTGGCACCCGCTCGAAGGGGGTGATGAGCGAGCAGAGGTCCGCCATGTGCTAGGAGAAGCAATTGGTATTATATCGTCACTTGGATATGGAGAAGCTATTACTGCGGCAATCCCAGAAAACCTCGACGAAATCTCCATTGACTATTGATATATAGAATTTTAGTTAAAAATCGTCAGTCAAATCTATTTTTCACGGTGCATGTTGTGTGCCATTTGAGCAATTTGTTTAGCAAAATGCGGGCCAACGCTCCAGCCTAATCCGCCGAAACCATAGGCATGAAGTAGTCTTTGGTTATGCGCATCGGGAGCAACACGGATACCGGTACCCTCAACTTCAACTCTATATCCAGCTGAATGGAAAAGAATTTCAACATTGTCTAAAAAGTCTGGCTCTAAACCTTCAACTAGTGGTGCCGTCTTACGGAATGTTTCACCGAGTCTTTCAAAAAGCTCATCAGCCTCACGCTCTTCAGGTATCGGCCTAGCAGGATTTTCTATATATAGTGCTCCACAAACGACTGTGCCGTCTTCGCGAGGCATCATAACCATATCTTCAACGCTAATAGCTTCTTTTGGTATCTGATGTCCATCTTTTGGCCTAACAACAAAGGTATGTCCCTTAAATTCATTTATTTTTGTTGTTGGGTCAAGACTAGCAGCACCCATGCCTGTAGCATTTACTATGACTCCTCTCAGCCCATCCAAATCTTGCAAATTAATTCTAGCTTTTTTGAACCTTACTCCAAGTCGTTCTGCCTGATCGGCTAAATAGGCAACTGTCTTCCTGGTGTTTATCGAGAAAGTGTCGAAAGTTAGCCCAACGTCAAAATCCATAGGATCGCCGTTAGAACCGGTTAGTGATACAGGGCTGGAAAGGGCTTCTTGCCTAGCATTCATAGCCTCAACTAAACCATCTGGCCATGGGCTATTGCTATTAATTAATTCGAGGTTAGTTAGTGCCATTACCCCAGTTTCATGGGGCCTGCTAGCTAGTTCAGAGTAAAACACCCTCGAGAAATCTGTTACTTCACCAATGGATAAGCCACCGAGAAGGGTGTCTTGATGCTCAGCAGGGACCCAGGGTAAAAACTGACCAACGGCCATAGATGACGTAGAGTCAATATCAAGACTAGCAGGCTTGCCTTGGCTGCTAATAACTTCAACATCATGACCTTGCTCGGCAAGTGCATGAGCTGTTAATACTCCAATAATACCTGAGCCAATTACGGTAAACCTTTCCTGATCAACAGGTCCGGAAACATCTTGGGATAACTCTTCTCCTACCATTTAGCTAAGTATAACAAATGCCTAAATTCATATCGAGTAAATTGACTAGTGTTAGCCGATCAGTTTACAGGCCAGCTAGCTCTTTAAACTTGTCCGAGCCTAGAATAAGTTCTAACACGGTGCTGGCAACGTGTAGTCGTTTGTCAAAACGATGCCGACCATCTTCTGTGGCATCGACTAACAGCTTCTCGATACCAGCCTGGGGCATTCTGTCTTTTGCTATTTTTTCTACAACGCTATCGCCTAGTCCAGATACTAGGTTCAAAGCCCCCCATGTTGCTCCACCATGTTGCTTTGCATAGATGTGGTAGGCGCTAGCATCAGTATCTGGTAATTCAGCACTCTTAGGGTCTATCACCACGCCAGATAATACGCTGGTTTCAGACCCTCCAGGTGTCTTACTGCCGAATAAATGAAGATCAATCTTAGTAAAAGCCAATTCTCCAAGCACGGCATGACGATGCGCACTCGCAGCTTGTAGTAGATCGGCTGGAACAACATATTTCTCTGCTCGACGTCTTGAGTACCACTTTCTTCTTACAGATAATTCAAGATTTGGGTAGCCGACCCGGACAGCCGCTTGTTCATTTCGCTGACTTAAGTTATAAATCTTCGTGTTCGACCTGTCTGCAAATTTATCAAAAAGACTCTGTGCCGTCGCCACATCTTCACTGGCTTCATTCAAAGCATTTATGTTTGGCCCCCACAGGTTGAGTTCAGCCCTAAGACTGCTTACAACCCCTTCGCTATCACTAACCGTGGTAGGGAAGCTTAGCCAGCTATTAATAGTGTCGGCCTCACTTAATGGATCAATCACGCCCTCGGACCAATCATTCCACTGCTGCTCTAATAAAGGCAACCGTAGCGCCTGATCTTCTGGGAGCATTAATCCGGCGACTGTCGCTATTCGCTGTATAGCTTCACGTTTTAGGTGCTCAAGTCTATCGGTTTCAAATACGCTATCTAGATCAGCAGAGAGTCCGTGTAATGGATGTTCTGCACCAGCTAGTCCTGGTAATGAGGATTGTTGTGTCATTACACTTTTATATCATATTGCTAATTATTAATCAAATACTATTGGCCTTAGGCATGAATTATTGAGTAAATTATGGTGAGCCAGCTAGACTCGAATTGTAGCCATATCTTATGAGAGATTGTTCAGCGGTATGTTGCTCTAGTTTAACGATCTGGAGCTTACCATTCCCCAGAGGAGTGGAATCTAGCTAATAGACCTGGTTATGAGTACCGATGTCTAAAAATTCGTAATATTCTTCTGTTTCTCTATATACCACTCTTATATCGCCAGTAACAGACCACGCCCTAAATGTTCTTTTTTTACCCTTTAATCCGCGGTCATTAAGAGGATTTCCTCTAACACCACTAATAAACATCTGTAATCTTAATTCGAATTGTTTTACTAAGTTTTCACGAGGCCTAATACGAGTTTTAAAGTGCTTATCGAAATTTTTATCCCGTTGTATGGGATTCACTACTTCAGATCTTCCATGAACTCTTCAGCTGTAGTGTATGTTTTTAGCTTACCTGCTTTTCTTAGGACTGCCATTTCTGATATAGCTTCTTCGTAGCGATTATCTGCGGTTGTACTTAGGGTAATTGAGGGTAAGCCTAAATCAATCCTTCAGCCCTCAACCTCAGATTTTGCCCAAAATCGTATATAAGCCTGTGCTGAATCAAAGCCAAATTCTTTAGCACGCAGCTCTAGGCCATCTCTTACGTCACTATCAATTGGTACTTGTAATTTTGTTGTCATACATTAATGGTATCAAGTAGTATAATTATGTCACTGGAGAGCCAGATCAAGGCTATAGGAACAGCTATGGTTATGGATTGGAGAATGGATTGCGTTATATGTAAATAGGATGGATAATTATGTCATCAACAATATATAAACAAACATGCATCCTTACGAAACCTGGCTAGTAATATTTTTCGGTCTACCTCTAATTGTATTTTGGTGCTTATTTACTAAAACACTTTGGAAGTACAGACTATCTATTATTTGGGTAGTGGCATTTTGTATAATATTCGGTTTCGCTTGGGATGTTTTAGCAATACATACTAAGATTTGGGGCTGGCCAGCAGCATGTTGTTCTTTGCCTCGAGTTAAAGGACTGCCTTTAGAAGAGTTCTTCTTCATGGCTTTAATGGCGCTAAATATATCAACTGTTACGCTAATAATTAGAGATATTTTCTTAAGTCATCACTGGTTAAAGAAAGGCAAGAAGAGGCCGGCATGAGGCACTTAACCTATTTATTTAGTATTATTGGCTTTTGTGGAATCCCGTGGCTAATAATGTTGAAATACCAGGAAAGAATGTTAAAAAAATACGAAAAAGTTATTTTACTTGTTGTCGCCACTAGTATTTTATTCTCTGCCTCTGACTTCTTCACACTGAGGTGGGGTGCATGGTATTACAACCCAGGGCAAACATTAAATATACGTTTTATTACTGAAATTGAAACTTTCTTGTTTGCAGCAGCCGTATTTTTGGTCGTAGCCTCAGCAACGATTATTTCTGCTGCAATGGTAGATAATAGAAGCAGACAGTTAAAGAGAAGAAGCAAAAGAAAAACTTAGATCAACTAGAGAACCAAGTGGGTTCCACGACAAAGGCACTGGCAATCCAAAATCGTACTCTGTATTCGCCGCATAGATACGTTGACCTACTTCCTCTACGCCGGTATAGCCTAAACCTTGAATATCGGCTATATCCCCGCGGGAAGGAACAAGCGGGTATGCAAACACCGAGGCAAGCACAAGAGCTGGCATCTTTCTAGCAAATGAAAACCTAGTGAATGGTTCAGTGGCCACGAAGGGCTCACTAGCTCCACTCATGTCAACAACCCTAAAGAACTGAACACCGTAGCTCGTGGCTGTTGCGCCCACCCTGGCTGCCGCCCACGCGTGTGCCGACTCATGACGTACTTCTTCATCTATATCAGCTTCTGGTCGTTCGCCGCCCAGTTGAGCATTAATAGCCAGAAGCATCTCCTTGAAGTTTTCAGGACTTGCTACAACAAGTGTTGCAGCGTCTACAGGAGCAGGTGACTGATTCACGGAATCACCAAAACCGTCCTGACTACGCATCTCGGACGGATTCGAGGCATGAAACATAATGGGCGCAGCTTCAATGGCCTCTAAGATTCTGTGGCTAACTGTCATAGTCGTACATTAGCATAAACACCTTACTTTGTCAATGTTTGTAACAGAGGTGAAGAAAATATAGAACCATAGTGGAGCTCGTACCTGATAACAGATATAAATCTATTAGAAAAATAAAGTAGTGAACCAAGCCAAAACGTATGGGAATGGGTTATGGTTAGAACTCAGTCAGTGGAATGAGCTACTGAAAGGTTCTTGCGTCTTATTACAAGCATAAGACTAAATAATATGTTAGCAGCAGTCCAAACAGCAGGGTAAAGGACTGTTAAAATACTATACTGACGTAAGGCTAAAATACTAAGTCCATGCCTAAAGCCATTGAGACTCCATAAAAATAGGGTTTCTTCGTGCGGTTTTTTCCATGACTTTCTTATAGTTGGGATAAAACCAATCATGTCTATGCTGACAAGTAAGATTACAGATAAAGCAGGCTGTTTAGCGAACATCCAAATGCCTGTTGCAACAAGTGCTGCAATAAAAAAGACTGTATCTGACTTAGTTATGTTCTTGTCGCCATGTTTAAGTCCTAGGAAAAATACTATAAAAGAAAACACTCCTGCGGATAAAGTTACCCATGCTCCTGGGCCACCATTACCCTTAACCTGCAGAGCAAAGATAATAGTTGTTAAGAATCCCCAAACAAACCAACTGTATATATGGGGCTTGGTTTTACCTTTTAATATATCTCTTATATATGGTACATAGGCCACAAATGACAGAACGACTGCAATAACACCAATTGTTTCTTTTATTATCATCTGGTCATATCATAGCAAAGTCAGATAAACTCTAATAAATCAGAATACTAAGCATAAGCATCTTGGTGACCCCTGCGGGATTCGAACCCGCGATCTTCTGGATGAGAACCAGATATCCTGAACCGCTAGACGAAGGGGCCATATTGGTAGGTTTTCCAGATTAATACTATACCATCTTTAGGCCTTAAATAAACCAAGTTAAGTCAAATTTCTTAAAATATTGCATATCTGTAAGCCAAGCGGGATAATGTAGTTAGCAATAAAGCATATGCATAATATAGAATTCGTTTTCGCTGGCGTGGGTATTGCCGTAATTGTCGGTGGCATTTTTTTGATCCTAAAAAGCAAACGCACAAAACCTAGTACCAGCTCAAAAACTACAGGCAGAACGCTCAACGACGATAAACAAAAGTTTGGCGTTATCTTTAACTCTATTGAAGATGGAGTCGTGCTAATAGACGAGAAGCGCATAATCCAGCTATTTAACCCCGGTGCGACAAGAATGAGCGGCTGGGAAGCGGTTGATGCTATCGGCATCGATATAGCTACAGTCATCAAGCTTGTTGATGATAAAGGCGAGCTACTGACAAACATGGATTACCCATTTAATAAGGTGTTCAGTGTCGGTCAGACTATTAGACAAAATAATGCTTCGATACTTACTAGAAATAACAAGCAGATCTCAGTAAGTATCAGTATTTCTCCGCTGAATGATGACGGCAAAATAACCTCCGCTGTAGCTTTAATACGAAACATTACTGAAGAACGACAAGAAGAAAACCGTTTAGCTGACTTTATTAGTACTGCTTCTCACGAAATGAGAACTCCAGTTGCAGCTATTGAAGGCTATCTAGCCCTTGCTTTAAACAGTAAGGTAGCAACCATAGACAACAGGGCCAGAGACTACCTAGAAAAAGCTCACGCAGCAACTCAACATCTAGGTCAGCTATTCCAGGATCTACTAACAAGCGCTAAAGCTGAAGATGGGCGTCTGACCAGTCACCCGCAAGTAGTAGAAGTCGGATCGTTCCTAAAGAAAATAAACGAAGATCTTAGATTTGAAGCCGAGAAGCACCAGTTAGGCACAGAGTTTATAGTAGGCTCCAGTAAGACTATTAATGCCAACAGTAATACGTCAGGAGAAAAAGCTATTGCGCCACTTTACTTTGTCTATGCCGACCCTGATCGACTTCGTGAGGTAGTAACCAATCTCTTCGATAATGCAGTTAAATATACCCCCTCGGGCAAGATAACCATTGGTTTAACTGGCGATAATAACGTAGTCCAATTCTATATCCGGGATACTGGTGCTGGGATCGAAGCAGAAGATCTAACTCATCTATTTCAGAAGTTTTACCGAGTAGATAACTCTAGTACAAGAACTATCGGCGGAACCGGACTCGGTCTATTCATTTGCCGCAAGATTATAGAGTTATATAACGGAAGAATCTGGGTAGAAAGTGAAATCGGTAAGGGAAGTACCTTTTATATAAACCTTCCTCGTCTATCAAGCTCGCAAGCCAAGGACTTAGATTCAAAAACTATAGGTGTTGAAGGAACCCCTCAAACCCCTGGTACTTTGAGCTGATCATGATACAATATTTTTAAACATAAGCATATTAATAAGTAACAATCCTAGCAAAGGCTAAAATAATGGCAAAGATACTACTGGTAGAGGACGACAATAATCTAAGAGAGATCTATGAAGCGCGACTACAGGCAGAGGGTTATACCATAGTTTCAGCCCATGATGGTGAAGAAGCGCTTGTAGTGGCTAAGAATGAAAAGCCAGATCTCATCATTTCTGACGTCATGATGCCCAAGATCAGCGGCTTTGAAATGCTAGATATCCTGCGAAACACTGAAGGCCTTAAAGACGTTAAGGTGGTTATGTTAACAGCTCTAGGTCAAAGTGATGATCAACAACGAGCTAATAAACTTGGCGCCAATAGATACTTAGTTAAATCACAGGTAACTCTAGAGGATATAGTTAAGGTTGCTCAAGAACTCCTAAATGAGGGTGATGCGGCTGCTGATTCAGTCGTCGAAGCCATTTCAACTCCACCTGCTACAGACTCAAGTACGGAATCTACTGCAACACCAGTAGAAGAGATGGCGGTAGCAGAACCATCAGCACCTATCGAAGAAACACCAGTAGTTGAACCTGTCCAAGAACCGGTTGCTAGCGAGCCAGTCGCTGAGGCTACACCAGTAGAACCAGTTATTACGGCTTCAGAACCGCCAGTGGCTACAGAGCCCGCCACTGATGTCAGCCCAGTAGACAGCACTATGCCGACTGATGACTCTACTACCTCAACTATTACTGATCCTGCCCAAGAACCCGTTGCAGAACCGCCTACAGACGTAACGCCAGAGCCAGAAGTTAATAGTGAGACCGTCAGCGAGCCTTCGATCGTAGCACAAGCTTCAGATTCGCAGCCAACAGAGCAGCCAAATGATTCAGCAGCTCAAAATCTAGTGGCTGACGATAAGTTAATGGATGATGCAGTAAATAACTTAGTTAGTACACCCCCTGTACCAGATTCACCTGTAGCTGAACCGACAGAAGCTGCTAAAGAAGAGCCAGTAACTTCAGATATAAGCTTGCCGTCACTTAGTGTCCCAGAAGCAGACCAGGAAAGTGTAAAGCAGGAATCGACAGAAGTTGAGAGTCAAATAGAAGACTTTGCAAACTCAGACACGGATGAGCCAACTCCCGTACCAGCTGAAGCCAGTGAAACAGAAGCAACTACAGATTCTACATCTGAACCAACTAACGATGGTGCTTCAAGTGAAGACGATTCAACGTCACCACAAATTAAAGTTAATCCTTCAACAGAATTAGTTGGTGAACAAGACGCTCCTAGTGGTGCTGAGGACGACGCAGCCGATGCAGCATTAGCCGAAATGAATTCTATGCCAGGTAAGAAAGTTATAGCTCCAATTTCAGCCCCGGAAGATAGGCCAGACATTAATACTCTGTTAGCCCAAGAAGAGGCCAAGCAGGCCAGTGAAGCTGCAGGTATAACTACTGCAGCACAACCAGAACCAGTAGTCATGTCAACATTACCTACAGCTCCGGCAAGCACCAATATCACAGTTACTTCACCTCCAGCCGATGCAGCCGCCTCAACAACTACAGTTGACCCTAACAGCATAGCTCTCTAGACTTTAAGTAGATCCTTAAGTAATAACACTTCTCCCCACTAAGAGCAGGAAGGGACTATTTTTATGCGACTAAATAGATTCATATCGCTGGCAACAGGCATTAGTCGACGTCAGGCCGATAGGGAAATAGAGTTTCGAAGAGTAAGCGTCGATGGTCACCCAGCAGAGAATGGTCAACAAGTAGATAATTCTAACCTTGTGACGTTAAACGATAAGCCGCTGACTATCCCGCAAGAGCTGACTACCATTATGCTAAATAAGCCTGTTGGCTACGTAGTTAGTCGGAATGGACAGGGTAGTCAAACTGTCTATGAACTACTACCTGAGAAATACTCTAGTCTTAAGCCTGTTGGCAGACTAGATAAGTATTCATCGGGGCTTTTACTCCTTACAGACGATGGCCAATTGTCACAATTACTTACTCACCCAGGCAACAAGAAGACTAAAATCTACGAGCTCACATTAGATCATCAGATCAGTGAGCAGGATAGACGAACTATCACTACTTTAGGAGTTAAGCTTGACGATGGTCTAAGCAAACTTAAGTTAAATAACATCGATCAGTCGGGTAGAGAACTCCAGGTAATAATGAGCGAAGGCCGCAATCGACAGATTCGTCGCACCTTTAGCACCCTTGGATATGACACTCTAAAGTTACATCGAACAGACTTTGGTGACTACAAGCTTGGCGACCTCAGAAGCGGAAGTTTCGAGCGAGTATAACTGTTATCTGTTGAAAGCTGTTAAAATGGATTGGTGGCAAATCATACACCCATCGTAGCAATCGTCGGTAGAGCCAATGTTGGTAAGTCTAGCCTGTATAATGCTATCCTTTCTCGTCGTGAGGCAATAGTTGCCCGAGAAGCTGGTACAACACGTGATAGCCTGATGTCCAAAGCGCAGTGGAAGAACCAGGAGTTTTGGCTAGTAGATACAGCAGGCATTAAAGATCCAGAAGATGATTTTGAGTTTACTATTCAAGAACAAATTTATCAGGCAGCTGAGAGTGCTGATGTAATTTGGGTCATGGTCGAAGCAGATGTCCCAATTACTGATGAGGAACGGAAGCTTTCTGATCTGGCACTAAAAACCAAAAAGCCAGTATTTCTAGTAATTAATAAGACCGATAAAGTTAAGAATAAAGCTACCATCGATCACTTTAACTTCGTGGGCATCAAAGACTATGAACTTATTTCCGTCAGCCAGGCTAGAGGGATCAGTTCACTACTAGATAAACTAGTCGCCGTAATACCTAAAGCCAGTATTCAAAAATCTGATCCAAGCCGAATAAAATTAGCCATAATTGGTCGACCCAACGTTGGCAAATCAAATCTATTTAATACCTTAGCCAAGAAACAACAGGCACTTGTATCAGATAGGGCGGGGACTACCAGAGACGTTAATAAGACAGAGATTAAGTATCATGAAAAAACAATTGAGATTATGGACACTGCAGGTATTCGGCGTTCAGGCAGAATTGAAGTCGGCGTTGAGAAGTTCAGCGTTATCCGGGCTTTAAGCGCAATTGAAAAGTCAGATGTTTGTTTAATGTTAATGGAAGCTAATGAACTTAATGTTCAGCTAGACCAAAAGCTAGCCGGCTTAATTAAAGAGGCAGGCAAGGGATTAGTCTTAGTTGTATCTAAATGGGATATTGTTGATGATAAAGATCCGTTTACTAGAGACAAACTTGCCGCTCAGCTATCACGAACATTTGATTTTGTAGCCTGGGCACCACTCATTTTTACAAGTTCTGTTACCGGGCAGAACGTAACCAAGCTATTCGATCTAACTCTCGAAATTGTCGCTAACCGTGCAAAACGAATACCGACTAAGGATCTAAATAAATGGCTACAACATGCTGTCATCAGCCACCCGCCAGCAGGGCTTAAGAACCGTAACCCTAAACTGAATTACATTGTTCAAGAAACTGACAACACAACACCAGCATTTAAGATCTTCGGCTCTAGCTCAAGATTTGTCCATTGGAGCTATCGAAGGTACTTAGAGCGCAGCCTACGAGAAGAGTTTGGCTTCGAGGGATCGCCAGTTCAACTATGGTTTATAGAGAAGCATGTCACCCATAAACACGGCAACTCGCCAACAAAAGCCCCACGTAAATAGACATTACTTGACTCGTTCGTCTTATCTGCAGATACTCTTATATATATGTCATGGCTTCAACAACGTCCACAAGTAAGCAATCCAGCAATGTTTTATACTGTTGGTCTTAATAAGACAGTACTTATTGTCGGCTTAGGCAATCCAGGTAAAAAATACGAATTAACACGTCACAACATTGGTTTTGAATGCGTAGATAACTTCGTGAATAGCTTCAGTGAGCTAGATAAATGGACTAATAAGAAAGATCTCAAAGCACTCGTCGCCAGCGGAACAATCGGTGATAAGCGGGTTATCGTCATTAAACCTGAAACTTTTATGAACGACAGCGGTGAAGCGGTATCTTTGGTGTCAAACTTCTACAAAGTAGAGGGCGGCAACATTTTGGTAATACATGATGAACTGGACATAGATTTTGGCAGTATCAGAACAAGGCTAGGTGGCAGTAGTGCTGGTCATAATGGTATTAAGTCAATTACAAAGCTTCTTGGTGACGAGAACTATGAACGTATACGTATTGGTATCGGCCCAAAGAAGCCAGAGGCCATTGACTCCAAAGATTATGTACTCCAAAGATTCAATGAAGATGAACAGGCTCAGCTAAAAAATTTAGAGAAAGAAACGACCGCCATAATAACCGAATATCTATACGGTAGTGGAGAAATGGTAAGCGAAACTAGATCATTCTTAGCCTAAAAACTAAAAGAGACTCCGGAGGGGGTGGGCACCGCCGGAGTCTCTTTTAGAAGACAACATCGCTAAGAAGTCATCTCCTACCACCCTTCAACCCACCCCAGCGAAACATCGATGTCTAAATAAAATAAATGACTCGTGTCGGTTTTAACACCACCGTTTAGGCTCACTTTGAAAATTGGGGAACTAGGAAAACCTAGTCGCTAGTTAAAGGGGTTAGTTTGTTTTAGAGCATTTTTTATCCATTTTAAATTAGGACATATAAAGATAAGTGGAGGGTAACAACTTTTCTTTTGCTCTAAAACAATCTAACAATTTGTTAGATTAGGGTATAAGGTGCTTGAACTCCTATAATATATAAGAACTCACGAATTGCTATTTTAGCAAATTAGTTATGTTATGTCAATATTAATTAATACTTTCTGTATTATTGCAAGCTTAACTACTGCTTGGATATTAGTGATATATTAGTAGCATGAAGCTAATGATTATTATTGGCGTAACTCTATTTAGTAGTTTATTTGGCTGGGCAGGGGCGGCGTGGTTTGACCATGGTAACTGGCTGGGTGGCTGGAGCCTAATTCTCAATACAATTGGCGCATTCTTTGGAATTTGGGTTGGCTATAAAATTTATAAGAATTATTTATCGTAAATCGATTATTGAGGTCCACACTTTATTTTATATAGTATTATTCAGTTAATTCTTATGTATATGTTGCAATATCGAAGAAAATACGCTTAAGTGTAAGACTATGGCAAAGAATTTAGTTATCGTAGAGAGCCCAGCAAAAGCAAAGACAATTGCCAAATTTTTGGGTAAAGACTACGAAGTTATGAGCAGTTTTGGACATATTAGAGACCTGCCTAAAAAGGGTCTTAATATTGATCTTGAGAATAACTTTGAGCCATTATACGAAGTTAGTACCGATAAAAAGCAAGTTGTCCGAGAACTAAAAAAAGCTGCAAAGGATAGTGAAGTCTGGCTGGCAAGCGATGAAGACCGCGAAGGGGAGGCTATTGCCTGGCATTTAGCTCAAGCTCTCGGACTCGATAGTGAAAAGACTAAACGAATTGTCTTTCATGAGATTACTAAAACAGCAATTGATCAAGCCATTAAGACTCCTAGGCTCATAGATCAAAAACTAGTTGATGCCCAACAGGCAAGAAGAATACTGGATAGATTAGTCGGTTATGAGCTTAGCCCAGTGCTATGGCGCAAAATCCGAACGGGACTAAGTGCTGGACGTGTGCAATCAGTAGCAGTCAGGCTAATTGTTGAACGAGAGCTTGAAATTCGTGCTTTTAAACCAACTAGCAGCTTCAAGGTTACTGCCATATTTAAGGGCGATAATCAGGAGTTTAAAGCCGAACTAGATAATCGACCAAGTGATTATGACAGTGTCAAAACCTGGTTCAATGAACTCAGTGGAGCCGAATATAAGGTGCTCGGTGTTACACAGAAGCCATCTCTACGTAGCCCTAGCGCGCCGTTTACAACCAGTACTCTGCAGCAGGAAGCAGCTAGAAGGCTTGGATATTCGGTTAGACAGACGATGAACCTAGCCCAGAGACTTTATGAAAATGGCCATATTACATATATGAGAACTGACTCTACTGTCCTCTCAGCGTTAGCCCTAAAAGCCTCAGAAGACTATATAACCAAGCAATACGGTAAGGAATACTTTAAAAGTCGCCAGTATCAAACAAAAAATTCTAGTGCCCAAGAAGCTCACGAAGCTATTCGACCGACAGATTTTAATACTCTAGGTATCAATGTTGATGATCAACAGAGTAAACTATATGAGTTAATTTGGCAGCGCACTCTAGCTTCACAGATGGCACAAGCACAGCTCGAAAAGACTGAAATGGAGATCGGCATCTCGAGTAAACCTGAGAAATTTGTAGCCAAGGGCGAAGTCGTTAAGTTTGACGGCTTTACTAAGATTTACGGTAACCAAATCGATGATAGCTTACTTCCAAACCTTTCCAAAGGTCAGGTAGTAGATTTAGTTAAGATGACGGCACTAGAGACATTTAGTCGACCTCCCGCTAGATATGGCGAAGCTTCATTAGTTCGTAAGTTAGAAGACTTAGGAATTGGTCGTCCGAGTACTTATGCACCAACAATATCAGTTATTCAAACTCGTGGTTATGTTGAAAAAACTGACTTGCCAGGTACGCCTAGAGAGATCAGGGTAGTTGAGCTTGAGAACAATAAGGTTAACGAGCTGACCGATAGTATCAATCAGGGGGCAGATAAGTCTAAGCTCGTACCAACCCCTATTGCCGAAATAACAAGTGACTTTTTAGTTAAATACTTCCCATCTATTGTCGACTACGATTTTACAGCCAAAGTTGAAGCCAACTTTGACGACATAGCTGAAGGAAAAGAGAACTGGCAAGACATGATCAGCCAATTTTATAAAGATTTTCATCCTTTAGTTGAAAAGTCGTCTGATATATCACGTCAAGAAGTATCCAAGGCAAGGTTAATTGGTAATGATCCTAAGTCTAAAGAGCCGATTTATGCCCGCTTTGGCAGGTTTGGGCCAATGCTACAAAAGGGTGAAGTAGAAGACGATAAAGATAAGAAACCTGTTTTTGCACCTATGCCAGCGGATACAACTATCGATAATGTCACCTTAGATCAGGCATTAACCATGTTTACCTTGCCCAGATTAGTAGGAAATACACCAGATGGTAAGGAAATTAGAGCAAATATTGGTCGTTTTGGTCCTTATATACAGATTGAAAAAATGTTCGTCTCTATAAAGCCACTCGATCCGCACGATATTACCGAAGAAGAAGCGGTGGAAAAGTATAACGAACAATTAGCTAAAAATGCTGCTAAAAATATTAATGAGTTCTCTGGAGGAATTAAGGTGTTAAATGGCCCTTATGGCCCTTATGTAACAGATGGCAAGAAGAATGTCCGATTAGCAAAAACTGTGGATCCTAAGAAGTTAACCGAAGAAGAAGCAGTGGAACTGATTGCTAATGCACCGGCAAAAAAGAAATCTTTCACTAGACGCAAGAAAAAAAGCTAGAGCTTAAGTAAGCTGATATTTTGCCATAAGGTAAATGTTGTATCCTGATAACATTTTTACAACACAGAGTAGGCGAAACAGTCATATTTGTGCTACAATATTTTTAGAACGAATCGGAGTTGACTTTAAAGTTTTATAATTGTATAATATTACTTTAATGCTAAGTATTAATTTAAAGAAGAGACGTTAAATAACATGGCAACAACCACCGTACCAGACACACTATTATCAACAGAGAAGCTTGTTGGTGACGTACTATCAACAATCGACAGGGAACGAGAGCGAGAAATCATCGCTAGGCGTTTTGGTCTTTATGATCGAAAAGAAACCCTAGAACAGATTGGTGAGATGCTTGGGATTACCCGAGAACGCGTACGACAGCTAGAAAAGTCCGTTATTAATCGCCTCAAGGCTGCATCAGAGCAGGGGAAACTAGCGGATATTGCTGCTTTCCAAGAAGTTGTACTAGAAAAAGTTGCTGAACTAGGCAACATTACTCGAATTAGTACGCTTACTGAAATAATGGTTAAAGATCCTACAAGGCTAGAGCAGTCAAGAATTGCTTTCCTTGGACAGTTAAGTCCGATGCTGACAGTAATCGGCGAAGATGACTACTTTTACCCAAGTATTGCAGTAAAGTCTGTTTTTGACGATAAAGACATTAAAGCTAACGTAGCAACAATTATTGCAGCTATTAAGAAGCTAGGTGGGCCTAAGACTATTGAAGAAGTTACTAAGTCAGCTGGCCTAAGCGATACTAAGCAAACTGGTGCACTTGCTAGTACTTCTAAGCAACTAGCAACCCTAAACGGTCTCTGGGGCCTTATAAAGTGGCCAATGGTTAATCCTAAGAACATTCGTGACAAGATATACGTTATCTTGAAAGAGAATGGTAAGCACATGCACTTCAATGAAATCGCCGAAGCTATCAAAGACAGTGATTTTAAACGCAAAGATGTTACTACGCAGGCAATCCACAATGAGCTAATTAAAGACAAACGATTTGTACTTATTGGCCGTGGAATTTATGCACTTAAAGAATGGGGCTATGAAAAGGGAACAGTTGCCGACATTATTACTGATGTCCTTAAAGAGGCAAACACCCCTCTTCACCGAGACGAAATCGTTAAACGAGTTCTTCAAAGCCGATTTGTTAAAGAAACTACTATCTTACTTAACCTACAAGGTAAGCCACAGTTCAAGCGAGTAGCAAAAGCCACTTACGCACTTGCTGAATAATACTTGAGTTAAACATATGAGTGCAGCAGATAGCCCCGAAAGAGTAGGAGTGATTTACGGCGGCATCACTCCTGAGGACGAAGAATTACTAGGTATGTTAGCGCACCGCTTAGGCCGTCAATGTACTTTTATGGATAAAAACCATCTTATAACTATGGCTTACGAGGGTGAAGAGCCCGTAAGGGATGAAGGGCCTAGTCTGCAAACAAGAGGCGTTCATATAGCTGCAAGTATAGATGGCGTTACCTCTAGGGATGACTATATAACACGCGACCATTTTAGACAGTTCGGGCAATCAGATTTAGGTATCACTCCTGCCAAGCAGGTACCGGCAAGGGCATTTCATGATCTTGTAGATACTCGTCCTTATAAGTGGGATTTGACTACGAGAAAATATCTACCAGTTGGTAATAAGATAACGCCTTTCCCAGGCATAAGAACAGCCCGAATAGCAGATAATGTTCGAATGACAGTACGGCCTGATATTAATGGCTATAGTGCTCATCAGGTTGCCAAAACGACAATCCTCGGTAATCTTGCAATAGAAGTTGGTAGCCTAATTGAAGCCGAACATACAGCTAGAACGGAGATCAGCAGACCTGCAACAAGGGAGTTCGTTCTCAGTATAATATCTCAGGTACGCAGCCAAGTATCAGCTGCTTAGGCTATGACTGCTGCAACAATTATTGGGACTGAGCTGGGACTACCGGTCTTTGGACCGGATACCGAAGTTCTCACGACAAAAGAGGAGTTTCGCGCTGCCCAAAACGGCGTAAACGACCGCTTTATAAGAATTGTTGGCTTACTTGGTGGCAATTTGACTGACCTAACCGAAGTTATCGAGGCTGCTGATCAAGCAATGACAAGATTCGCAACTATTATCGGCGCTAAAGTAGTAGACCATGAATGGGGTTTTTATAAGCCAACAAATATCGAAGGTTTCCTTGTTAAACGCAGACAGTGCAAGAGTCTACTCCCGCCTGGTCTCGCCTTAGTAGCCACAGTAGATGTAGTACGAAACGTTGAAGAAATCAACTATAACAGTCCTCACTTTAGACCAATAGATCAAGGTGTAGATCACTTCTACACAACAGAGTCTGGGCTTATCTGGGATGAAGCTGGTGTTGAACAGTGTGTTATTGGCACAACAACTAAAACACCTGAGCCAGGACGGATTGTCGTCGATATTGACCCTGTTCTTATATCTGAAGAATAAACAAAATACGAACACCTTACTAACAGATACACACACCTGTAAAAAATAAAAATTACTGGGGGACTTAACTAAAAAGCGTAAGGCAGATGATTTTACCCATGAATAAGCTGGTAGGCTAGGGAAAATATTAAAACGATAATTAAAAACCAGGGAATTTTATTTTTTTCTAAAATCGAGCTGCAGTGCAGGAGCCTAACCTAGCTATAGATACTACGTCGCACAATATATCTTTTGCGACACTAATATAGATCAAACAGTTGATTATTGATACCCCTGCTGCAGGGGAGTATTTTTAATAATCCGCTATATTTCTACATTTATAAGTCACTGCAGCTTTACTCGTGTATATACCTGGGCGTAAATACTCATATGTCTGACTATAGGCCTAAATACACCCGTAGCGTTTAACACGTGACAAATAACACTATTTGACTTTTCCACAGCTATGTCGTGAAAGTATATCTTTTTCATGATATTTCATTTTTTTCGTAGTCCCCTCCCTTTTCGCTAATTTTAATAAATTTTGACATTTCCCTATTTCTGTATGTTAATATATATTTTTTAGATATTTACTCTATAACTTCATATGCGAACAAAATACGAACTAACAGGGTACTAGGTGAGGGGGACTAACCTGAGGACTCGCCATTGTCATATATAACATAGCTTAAAATACCTCTCTCCCTCCCTTCACTAATAGAGACCGTCTATCAGTTACTGATAATATACTCTTCCCTGCGCACGAACATCTACATATTTGCTTGGGGTAATGTTATGCCCTTTTAAGTAACTCTCGGTAGCTAGAAAGCTTCCAGCCTCTAGCTTAGGGTTATTATCTTCAAGGTTAAACTTCACGTAATAAGGCTTACCCGATAGATTAACATCTATTTCACTACTGTTGCTGGGTAGGGTCATTGCAGTTACAGTGTCCTGCCTAGCAGCCAATTGAGCACTTATTGTTTGTATAAAGCTTATATTCTGACTAGTTAATGCTGGCTTACCGAGTTTTATTTCTATCCCGCTTTGATCAGTAATAATTGGAAGGTTTAGGTAACTAAAGCCATTCGCATCCTTATAGCCAAAGAGCATCGCTGTGCCTTGTTGACTTATAAGATACTGACCAGATGGGTTTTCTAGGATGGCTGCTGGTGTAGCAGGCGTTAAGTAGATGATCGGGTTATGGTTGATTAGTGGCAAAGTAATTGATATATTACTAAACTCTGGGAACTCAGATTCTAGTACGTCGGTGATATGTTTTGTGTTCACTGTAATTTTATTATGATTCAAAAGTGATTCGTTAAATAATTTAGAACTATTCAAAACAAATGCTGGTTCATATAATTTATACAGAGTGCTGTTTGTAGAATTACCCAAATAGGTAATCTTCGGCTTTGAAGACAGCTGCAAAATATTGAATAGGCAAACAACCGAAACGATTATTAGAATGATGAAACCAAATCGACTTAACCAAAAATCTTTATTTTGTGACTGCGGCGTACTACGCCTAATATCTCGTTCTTCAACTTCATCCAACTCACTACGAGAATTGTGGTATGTATAGGCAGAGACTTTCTTAGAAGCCTCTTCTGGTGCCCTGTTTCTAGTTCTTATCTGTTGTTTTTTCTTTAGTAAACTCATCTTTTTATTTTATCTAATTGGCAATAGCAAGTATACGCTTAGCAATATCCTCTGTGGAGTTAGGTTTAGCAAATTCTTTGATTGACTTCTCTAGACGATCTCGGCTCGATTTATCGTTTAATAGTCGACTAACCTCGGCGCCAAGCCTAGTAGGGTCTTTCATCAACCCAATATCGTTTAATACAACTACTGCTCCTTCTTTCTCTAGAATCTGGGCATTTTTTAGCTGATGACCGCCGGTTAGCACGGTGCTCGGTACCACAATGCAAGCTTTTCCCTGGATAGCAAATTCTGCCAAGTTGGTTGCGCCAGCACGGGTTATTACTAGATCGGCTGCTCCGCTATAAAGATAGACCTTATCTGAGAAATCTAGAACTTTAACTTTCTCTAACTGATCAGGCTTAAGGCCTTTTAGGTAGTCAGCTCGAACTGCTTCGTCTTTGTTTCGACCAACCAAGTGAACTACTTCTAGGTCCTTAAACTCAGCCATCAAATTCGGCATAACATCAGCAACCGCTTCATTTAGTGACTGCGCGCCGTTGCCGCCGCCAATTATAAAGACCAATTTTGCATTAGGATTTATAGCCAGCTTTTTGCGATATTCCTGCTTTAACTTATCTGTTAGCGGCACAAATTTATTAGACAGAGGGATGCCGGTAGTAACAGTTTTATCTCGTGGATAGTTGTAGATTTCCTTTGGCAAAGCAACAAAATGTTGAGTTGCCCATGGCGCTATTAATCTGTTAGCTAAGCTCGGTATCGGGTCTGAATCATGGGTAATATATGGAACACGATTAAGTTTGGCGCCTAAAGAGACCGGCACGCTTACATAGCCACCCCTAGAAAAAACAACATCCGGGATAATTTTCTTAATCACCTTCTGGCTTTGAAAGATGCCAATAAACACGAAGACGAGATCACGTAGGTTCATATACATTGTTGGAAAATCTAATAGTTGCTTAAGTCCCTCCCCGTGGTATCTCCTGAACTTCCCTGCTCTAACATAGAAAACCTCGTCTATATTAGGATCTTGGGCTGGGATATCGCCAAGAGAGTCCCCTTTTTGACCAACATAAACCAATTTAACATCTGGCCTAAGGTGTTTTATTTCAGCTGCGACCGCTAGGATCGGGGTGATATGCCCCCCTGAGCCGCCGCCTGTTAAGACGATCGTCATCCTCTGGCCTCCTATCGTTATCTGAAGTTAATTTTGGTGCCTGATACGAAGTATAACGGGATATTTGAAATACCACACCAATTGCTGCCGCGACGAAGACTATAGACGTACCACCATAGCTAATAAACGGTAAGGTAATCCCCTTTAGAGGAAGCAGGCCGACCATCGCACCGATGTTTATCACTGCCTGAATACTTAACCAAGCCATAATACCTACTACCACCAGCCGGCTAAAGTCATCAGGTACTCTTTCAGCAATGTTTTTCAATCTGCTAAATAAAGCAGCAAAGATAGCCAGTAGTATAATGCTACCAAAGAAACCAAATGTTTCAGCGTAGATTGCAAAGATCGAGTCATTATCTGCTTCTGGCTCATAGCCGTAAGCTTGGACACTTCTTCCAAGGCCAAGACCAAATAGACCACCTGAACCAACAGCAATTAGAGCCTGACATGCCTGGTAGCCACTTGCCTGACAATGTGTTTGCGGATGTATATAGGTTTCTAGTCGAGCTCGCCTATACGGAGTAGAGGAAATGAGCAAAACAAGCCCAGCCACTATGATTAGCCCTATGAGTAGCACTCTCTTCATCGGTAAACCGGCCACAAATGCCATAGAACCCATTATTGCCACGATTACCGCCGTTGATCCAAGATCACTCTGAACGCCCGCGACAAGGGCCCCAATTACCAATAAGGCTATAAGAATGGGCCATAGAGTCTTCTTAGAATCAGCTATGGTCTGAGCGCTTATTGCTTTTGCTAAGAAACAAGCTAACCAGATCACAACAGCAAACTTAACTAGCTCAACTGACTGGAAAGAAAGACTACTCAAGCGCACCCAACGATGTGCAGGATAGGCTGGATTAACTGGGAGTACAATCGCAAGAAGTGTTGCACCTATAGCAAATGCTAGAAGTAATTTATAAAGCTTCTTCCAGCTCTTTAAAGGTATAGCGGCTGTTACAGCGAATGCGACTACACTTAGGCCAATGGCGATCATCTGTCGAGTTGTGTAATATGATGAACTTAAGTTGGTGGTAACACTTAAGGCTGGGCCTATCGCATAAACCACAATTACCCCAATTGCTAGTAGGCATGCGCAAATAATTACCAGCCAATAGTCTGGTTTATGCCGCCGCCCTAGTTCTTGGTCATTATTAACCGCAGCTAACCGCTGCCGCCGGTTTCGAACTTCCGAACGTAACACTTTAGTGACCTCTGCCAACTAAGAATACGAGAATACCTAAGAATGTAGCTGCCTGACCTAGTATCCAAAAACGCATTGTAACTTTGGTCTCCGGCCAGCCTATAGCTTCAAAGTGATGGTGGATTGGTGATGACAGGAACACCTTCTTGCCATGCCTTAACATCCGGCTAGTCCTGTTAATCAGGACTGAGCCAGTTTCCATGACATAAACAATCCCAATAATCGGTAATACATAAATAGTATTGGTTTCCATGGCGATAATACCCAGTGCTGTACCGAGAGCAAATGAGCCAACATCACCCATAAAGAATCTTGCCGGATAAATATTGAACCAGGTATAGCTAAGTAGTGCTCCGACTACAGTAATACAAAATGCGGCTAGGCCATACTTGTGCTCAACCATGGCAATAATTGCATAAGCCGTAAATGACGAGGTTAATAACCCACCAGCGAGACCATCGAGACCATCGGTAATATTTACTGAGTTAGCAGTAGCTATAACTACCAGCCAGAAGATGACAACCGTAAATATACCGACGTGAATATTGTGCCAATGAGGCAGATAGATAGTATTCACCCCTAGCTTGTTATAGAACCACCAACCAGTGACTAGAGCTACCACACTATATAGAGCAAACTTGAGTTTAGCTTCCATGCCAGCAATCAACTTATTAGAACCACGGATATTCATAATGTCATCAGCCAGCCCAATCACACCAGCGGCAACCATACCGGCCAATACTAACCAGGTCTGCCCCCTGCTAAGATTGAAGAATAGGGTCACTATCGAAATACTTAGAATAAAAATAATTCCCGCCATATTAGGGATATTGCGATGATGTTTAGCAGCATGAAGCTTGGCGTAGACTGTCGCCTTGCCACCAGACCAAGAGTCAGTCCGTGGTTTCTTCCACCATTGGTACCTATAAGCAGCAGTTGTAAACAGCGGTGTGATAAGCATGCTAAGGAGGAAGCTGGTCAACCCTAAAGCAAAAATAAAAATCAATTGGTGTTGGGAAATGCTAATGTGCAGTGTTGTATACATATTTTCTGGGGTAATTTTCTTTTAATTATACCAGACTATATTAAGACTACAGTCAATATTCTATGATCGACGAGGTTCCGCGACATGACCCTCTGGTATGTCCATCTCATCTAGAGCAATGTCGACCAACGCATGAGCAGCTAATTATGGTTATGGTACTGATCGCAAGTTAAGGTATTCTGTAACTATGACGACTGCATCAATCCCTCCGTTAAGGCTAGAGACCTTTGGCATTCAACTAGGTGGAAGGTCAGTAGCATTCTATGAAGAGCCTTTAAAATTACGTGCAGGCGGAGAGTCGCACTGGTATGTAGATGTACGGACGGGACTAGATAACGGAATATCAATGAGCCAGGCGGGAAAATTTATTGTCGAAGCCGCCCGAACTAGACAGCTCGCTTATAAAGTTGTGTCGGCGATTGGTGTTGGCGGGCATGCAGTAATGGCAGCAACAATTCCACACCTAGATAAAGGTACGACGATATCTTTTGCCGTAGATAAGCACGAAATGGATGAGCAAGGAATGGATCAATACGGTTTACATGCTGACATAGAAAACAAGCGAGTTTGGGTATTAGACGACACAGCTACTACTGGTGATTCCCTATTTACTCTAATAGATATGGTAAGAGCATGCGGCGGAATCGTAGAAGACGCAGATGTTGCGGTAGACAGAAGCGGCGGCGTTGTATCCGAAGCAATGCGCGGTGCAGGAGTTAAGTTTCACGCATTATTTGAGTTTAGTGAAGAAACTGGACTACTTGTTCCAGCTTCATCAATTTAGAGTTCGCTGCACATGTAAGTATTGGTCTGCTCTTTTTATTTACGACGCAATTACTTGATATGATTGATCTATGTTAATAATTGCTGAGGTAAAGACACACTCACCTTTTGGCTGGGAGTCTAGTGAAAGTTGGGACAGCTTATTTAGCCTTGCGACTGAGATCGGTGATATGATTTCTATTCATACAGACCCCCGTTGGCATGGGTCATTTGAGTTAATTAAAAAAGCGCGTACCCAAACCAATAAGCTAATATTAGCCAAAGGTATACACCCAAAAGATAGTGATATCAAAAAAGCTTTGGATTTTGGGGCAGATTTCGTTCTGGTTGTTGGCAGAATACCAAATATTTACCTGGAAAAATGTATCATTGAGCCGTATAGTCTTGAAGAACTAAAAAATCTACCCTCAAATGTGAGGGCATTATGGAATAGCCGCAATCTTAACACTGGTGGCTTAAAAACTGAGTCTTTTGTTGAAGCGCGAAAATTATTCCCTGGTTGGTTGTGCCAAGCTAGTAATATTGCTTCTGTAAACGATGTTGAGCCTAGTGCTGACGCTATCTTAGTGGGTACTAACCTCAGGAGTTATGCTCTTAGTTTAAGCGCCGAGTAATAGAAGACCGTGTCGTTGGTTGCTAATGAGTTTTAGGCTCGACATAGCCATCGTTTATTAGCATATGAGCAAGATCAGCAAATACGGGCTGCCCGCCTAATGCACCGGCGTATCCTGGTACATTAGGCTTTGTGTTAAAGACTACGATTACATACTGAACCTTATCGCCACCAACGAAGCCTACGTATGTGCCGTCATATATATTGGAATAATAGCCACCTCCTGGTTGAGCAATTTGAGCAGTACCGGTTTTACCACCTACGATATAGTCTGAACTAAAATTCATAAAGCCATATCCTTCATGAAGATAGGTAGTAACTACATTTTCCATCAGAGGAATCATTTCTGGACCTACCTTGGAACTAACAACGTGCTTCTCAACAACTTTTGGCTGATTTGGAGTGGTTTTACCGTCTGGACCAATAGTTGATGCTATAAGGCTTGGTTGATAATAGGTACCTCCATTTAAGATGCTCGAGACTGCTGCTGCCTCTTGAAGTGCTGTAATCTGAACCCCCTGCCCGAATGCGGTTTCGGCATACGTTAGATCAATACTTGGGTCTGAAAAGTCTGGCTGTGGCACATAACCTGCTGACTCATATCCCTGCTCTACATTTGTTGGCTGGCCTAAACGGAAGCGGTTAACCATGTAGTTGTACCAGTTGTTGATCCCCTTGGAATCAATTTGCCCGCCACCCATTTGCATCAGTTCCCATACTGCACCCGTATTAAGTGATAGGGCTAATAAGCTAGCTATGTTCTGTTGCCTAGCCCCACCATCTTGCTCAATGTCAGTAATATTAAAGCCATCAACCACCCAGTGAGCTGGATCATAAAAGCTAGTATTTGGCTGAATAACTCCTTGATCGAGGGCTGCAGAGGTAGTTAATAGCTTCATGCTCGATCCGGGCTCAATGGCATTAGAAACGGCAGCGTTTTGGAACAAGCTCGGATCTGTTACGTTCTGATAATTACTGGGGTCATATGTTGGGTAATTAGCCATCGCTTTAATTTGCCCAGTCGACGGATCAATGATTACTGCACTTAAGCCTTGAGACTTTGTTGCTTTATATTCGTTAGCAAGAATCTGTTCCATCTGCGACTGCATCCCAAGATCCATGCTTAAAACAAGATTACTGCCATTTTTTGGGGCAGACTCTATATTACCCTTAGTTGCAGCCAAAGGTACTCCGTTAGCGTCAGTTATGGCCTTTACTTTACCCGACGTACCAGCGAGCTGTTTATTCATTGCCTGTTCGATACCGTACTCACCTACTCCATCAGCATTAACAAAACCTAGTACTTGAGATGCTAGGGTCCCTTGAGGGTAGGTCCTATAGTCCTGTGGTTCAGCACCTATTCCTGGATTTTTTAAGGCTAAGACAGCATTACTTTGATCGACTGTTAACTTCTTGGCCAAAATCTGGTAGCGGCTATTTGGAACAACCATCTTTTGGGCATATTGATTGGCATCACCACCGATAATGCTAGCAATCTTAGCCGCAGTTTGCTTGGGCTTCTTAATAAATGACGGGTCAGCGTAGAGCGTATATAATGTTTGATTAAGTACTATGGGCACCACTTGAGAGCCGTCATTTATCTCTATAACTCCCCTGTTAGCTGGAATTTGATACTCTTTAAGTTGATCGCTAAGTGCCGCATTCTTATAGCTGGTATAGTTTAGTATCTGTACATAAAACAACCTAATAGCAAAGATAGCTATGATGATTATAAGGCAACCATACCAGATGCGAATCCGTTTTATGGCCAATATTTTATTGTTTATGTTTTTGGGGAACATTAGCTACAATTATACGCTAAACATGGCCACTTTAGCAGTCCCCCTCCAGAGAAGAGATGATACTACTATTGAGTGACTGTAGCGCTAGGAGTTACGGCAACCATGTTTTTGGCAACAGCACTGCCCTGAACACGACTTAGCGATTGAAGCCTAGCTGAAGCAACTTCTAGATTTTGTTTTTGACTCTCAAGCTGGTTTTGTTGTGCTTGAAGAGTATTTATTTGGTAGCCATAAGTATTGGTTTTGGTAACTTGAGTCAGATACAAAAGACCCAATAAACAACCTAGAACTATTAGGATAATGGTATTACTAATAGGGCCAACTCGTTTTTTATTTACGGCTAGACTGACTGTGTTTTGACTTCTGCCGGAGAACCGACTGCGGTTCATAGCAAGACTACTTGAGTAGGTCATATTTTCTCTTCTTTTTTATTTTTATTTTTCCTATCAGACCGGGAGAATAAACTCCCGGTCTGATAGTTTTGTACAGATTAGTAGTTGTTAAATTACTTTAACCACTACCTTGTACGCTCGGGATCTGCTTTTTACCTGAATTGGCATTAGTAGCTCCCTTCCTTTTATTGTTTATTTTCGCTGCGGCACGTAGTTTTGCGCTACGAGCTCGCGGATTAAAGGCTAACTCATTTGGACCGGCACGGATCGGATGCTTGGTAAGCAGATTTAATGTTGAATCATAGAAGTTTCCTCCATGTTCAACAAAAAACCGCTTAATATATCGATCTTCCAGACTGTGAAAGCTAATAATGACAATTTTTCCGTCATCATTAAGTAGCTTATGCCAGATTGGAAGACTTGCTTCAAGCAAGCTTAGCTCGTCGTTAACTACAATTCTCAGTGCCTGGAAGGTTCTTGTCGCCGGATGTACCCGGCTATTTCCCTTCCACACTTGAGCCACGATCTGGGCTAGTTGGCTCGTAGAATTTAAGGGGCGATTGGCGATTATTTTATCAGCAATTTTATTTGCCTTAGGTTCTTCACCAAATTCCTTTAGTATCGAGGCAATATCCTCTTTACTGTAGCTGTTGACTATCGTTTCTGCTGTCAATGTGCCCCTCTGGTCCATTCTCATGTCCAAAGGTCCATCGTGCTGAAACGAAAAACCACGTGTGCCCTCGTTAAGGTGCGGTGACGATACGCCTAAATCCGCCAAAATCAGGTCAAACTTTCGACCCTCTTCCAAGAGCTCTTTACTGGCAGTAAAGAAGTCCTGATTAATAATCCGTGGTTTTTTGGAGCCTGGAAAAAGTTTTTCTAGACCTTGAACCACGCTTTGATCTCGATCAACAAGTACCGCTAAATCCGGTTTCCCGGTTATTGCCATTACTTCCTGAGCGTGACCGCCGTAACCAGCTGTCAAATCTAGATATGAATCCCCTGGTTTTGGAGCCAGGAACTCCATAACTTGCTCTAACATGACCGGAATGTGTTTATTATTTTTATTTTGGTTTTTATTTTGGTGCATTTTTCTTGTTTTTGTTTTATCAAGGTCACCTAATCAGCAGCCAACTTTTTGTTTTTTTTGTAATTTTTGTTTTTGGTGACAAGTATATATGTATGTAAAGAAGGGATATATGAGATTTGAAAAATCTAAAAACTTCTTACTAAATACTTGTCGATTGAGAGACTTATGTGTGAGGTGGAGTTTTGGGAGGTGTTTTAAAAAATGTGCAAGGGTTTTTATAGTGGTGCCCTATCCTATTCCACTTGTTGACTGCCGAATAGCTAACCTCGAGGGATGCTAATTCGACATTGGTTTATCGCTTGTACAGTTAAATTGTTAAAGTACTTTATTTTGCCATAAGTCGCCAGTATTTGCCGGCCCTTATAGCAATAACGTCTTTTTCGATACCCGCGTATTCCAATAAATGTTGCTCCAGACTTACACGACCCTGTTTGAGGTCGATTTGGCCTTCGATTTTTCCTGTCCTGAATTGGACATTCAAATCACCCGTACGCTCATCGAGAATATCTCCGACAAGACTGGGTTCAACTTCTTGGTCCCACACCGTTTTTGAATATAGGTGTAAGTATTTTTTAAAGCCGCGGGTGATGACTACACCACTTGCGAACTCTGCTCTTAACTCGGTCGGTATGGTTAACCGCCGTTTGTCATCGAGCTTTCGTTCGAAGTAATCTATTATTGCCATCCCTTTATGCAGTGGTTTTTTTATTTTGTCGTTTTGGTAGCTATTTTGGCTACCCACGATAACCCACTGACATGAGCATACTACCCACGGTTACCCACTACAAGCTATAAACACTAAAAATAGTGGTGTTAATGACACCACTTATCCACAGGGTATTAGTTATCCACAACCAGCTTTTATGATGAAACGCTCTCACTAGAGGCGAGAAATAAAGCCCATTCCGTCCCATAAGTTAAGTAATACTCTAGAGTAGTAACCTAAAAACTACCTGAGAAGTTATGGCTTAGTATTTACCGGCTCTGCTAGGAGTTCTTTGACTCTCTGAATAGCTAACGTAGATGGTGCCTGACTCTTCTTTCTCGCGTCTCATTGGGTTATTAAAGTCGCTGCTACTGTGATTGGCCACATAAACAGGTTGCAAGGGCAAGATTGCTTTGTTTATTGAATGCGTAGAAAGCTCAAGCATCCCTACTACTGTAGCCATCGCCATCAGTGTGGTGCCAACATCTAGGGCAACTTTATCTGTAATTTTCAGGTTTTTTATTTTATCAAACATAAGCAATACTATAGCAAAAACTAGGCAATAAGTCAATGTGCTTATGTTATATGCTTATTTTTTTCGTTTAACTGTTTGGTAAGACAGTCGTGACTTATATTTATCTAGGTTAACGATATAAGGCTCAAACTCCTTAAGTAGCGTTGAGTACTGCCAACTAGGAGTAAGCACGTGTAGTAGCTTGTTTTTTGAGGCCAAGTGTTCAATCAAGCTATAGAAATCACCATCAGCTGAGACAATTATTGCCTTGGTATAGTTATTGATCTCTTTCATCGCTGTTAAGACCACTTCGGTATCAACGTTACCTTTAATAAGCGTCTTGTCCTTTGGGTCCCTAGAACCAGGCTTAGGAGCACCGTTTTCGTCCTTAGCAGGGCCATTTATTTCTAGAGTTGGCTTAAGCACAACCAGATAGCCAAGACTGTGCATATATTCATAAAGGGATTCGTTCTCCGGCATATAGCCAATAAAGGTAAAGGCCTTTGTAACGGCGTATTCAACTCTTAAAAACTGTCTAAACTTACGCCAATCCACTTTCCAGCCCATTCTTTGGGTGCCTAAATTCAGGTTCTGACTGTCGATAAAGGCATATACCTGTTTAGGCTTTCGAAATCTACTTCTCAAATTCTTAAATCCTTAATTAATAGCTTATCTCTACGCTATACATAGTAGTTAGTTAAATTAGATAACCTACCTATATATAATATCACCAATACCTGTAATGCCTGTTTTTGATTAACTATCGATGAAAACGAACATTTATAGTTCTTGGCTAGCTGACTGCAGTCTAAAATCTTTATCTTTCTCTAAAATATCCCGGTTAACCACCAGTGCTAAACGATTCATATCTTTCAAATACAGCCCACTCAGGCTTTGCAGCCTAGAAAGTGCAACATATCCCATTCCTGGCGTAAAGGCATGGCTCAGGTCAACTTCGGCGGCTTCAAGGCTCATTCCTTGGCTCTTGTGTATGGTTATAGCCCAAGCTAGACGGAGTGGCAACTGGCTGGCACTGGCAATAACCTCATTGTTTATTTCAACGTGCCAGTCGTGCATTCTAACTTCAATATATCTGTCATCACTTAAACGGACTACTGGGACTCCATTATTAAAGTCGACCACCCTACCCCGTGTTCCGTTATAGAATCCCAGTTTTTGGTTATTAACCACAAACATCACTTCGCAGTCTTCCTTAAGGGCTAACCTTTCTGGAGCCAAGATTGAAGAGACCAATCTCTTAGTGTCATGAGCCAGGCCACTGGTCGACATTTCATAAACATGTTCTTCGGAAGGCAAACTTTTAAGTTTTGCTTCGTTCATCTGATCAACGTCATAATTATGAGCGTAAAGCTTAGTCAAGCTTTGTTCTTCGGAAGGACTAATTTTACGACTTTTTAAAGTGTTTAACTGATTAGGAGATAGCTTACCGACTCGTATACCTTCTAGTATTTCATTAAAACCATCGTCTTCTTTCTGACGATGTTGCTCGGTCAAGTAACAGACCGACAAATCAAGTTGATCCCAACAGTCTGCCTTATATACAAAGTCAAAGTCACTTCGATCACGACTTACTGGTGGAAGTTGGAATAAATCGCCAACAAGCACGACCTGAAGACCGCCAAAAACCTGATCGTTTTTACGAAATATCTTTGCTAGACCACTAATAAGATCGAGACGTTTGCCATCTAGCATTGATACCTCATCAATAACTAGTATGTCAGTAGTCTTATACCTTTTTACCAGGTTGGAATTAGCTTTTAACTTCTTAAGGTCCAGCTCCTCTAGCGAGCCACTAATGCCAATACCTGACCATGAGTGTATGGTTGTGCCAGATAAATGAGTGGCGGCAATGCCGGTAGTTGCGGTGACGGCGACCTTCTTGCCGGATGATTTAGCTTTAGCAACAAATTTATTAAGCACATAAGTCTTACCCGATCCTGGAGATCCGGTAAGAAAAACGTTTTTCCCGCTATTTAACACCTTTAGTGCTTGAATTTGCTTCATACTAATTTGCTGCCTTCACTTAAGATTATCAGCCGAGAGCAAAAGCTAATAAACCTTTTGCTCCACCATTTAATAACTACTACCTACTTAAAGAAGTTAGCCAGTTCTTTTATATTAACTCTTTGCTGAACGGTTGTATCACGATCACGAATAGTAACTGTATTATCTTCTAGTGTATCGAAATCTACCGTTACACAGTAAGGCGTGCCGATCTCATCTTGTCGTCTATATCTTTTACCAATATTACCGTTATCATCCCAGGCAATGTTCGGATATATAGACTTCATGACCTTAAATACTTCCGTTGCCTTATCTACCAGTTCGGGCTTGTTTTTGAGTAAGGGACTAACTGCCGCCCTGTATGGAGCTAGATTGACTGGGAGCTTCAAGAAGCTTCTTTGTTCACCGTTAACTTCATCTACAGAGTAGGCTTCACATAAGACAGCTAGTACATGTCGGTCCAAACCAAAAGTTGGCTCCAGCACATGAGGCACGAATTTGGTGTTTGTACCTTTAATCGTATACTCCAGCGACTTACCGGACATTTTCTGGTGATTAACTAGATCAAAATCAGTCCTATAGGCAAAGCCACCAATTTCCTTTACGCCGATTGGGTAGGCGTATTCAAAGTCAATTGTTCGCTTAGAGTAGTGTGCCCTTTCGGTCTCACCTATCTCTTTTTCAACTACATTCTCCTTCTTGAAACACATAACATCGTGATACCAATAGCGCTGTAAATCAAGTAAAGTATTGAACTCTTGCTCCCAATTTTCTGGACTAATAAAGTATTCAAACTCCATTATTTCTAGCTCGCGCGAACGGAAAATAAAGTCACGTGGAGAGATTTCATTTCGGAAGTTTTTACCGATTTGGGCTATACCAAAAGGTAGATCTGGGTAAAAAGTATCGACAATATTCTTAAAATTTACAAACATGCCTTGTGCAGTCTCAGGACGCAGATAAACTATTGATGATTCGTCTTGGGTTGGTCCTGCGAATGTCTTAAACATCATATTAAACTGTGCGCCACCACCAAGCTCATTGCCATCAGGACTTTTTAGTTTCTTGTCTTTAACTACACTAACCATTTGCTCTAGGGTCATACCATCAGGATCAATACCATTATCCTCAAGTAAATGATCTAGTCGATAGCGCTTCTTACTAACTACATCCTCAATTAATGGGTCATTAAACGTGTCTACGTGGCCACTGGCCTGCCAAACCTTTGGATTCATTAGGATGGCACTATCTAGGCCATACATATCGTCACGACGATCTACAAAAGTATCCCACCACAAGTTTTCAATGTTTCTCTTTAGGCTTACACCAAGCGGACCGTAGTCCCAAGTTCCAGCTAAGCCACCATATATCTCCGAGCCTGGAAATATAAAGCCTCTACGCTTACATAAGCTAACAATGTCTTCAAGACTAATATTACTCATTTATGGCCTCATTATAGCGAAATATATGTCTTAAACATAGCTTCAATAAGCGGCCTAACATCCTTCTGTACAGTTTCAATATCTTTTAGGCCAAAAACGGTTAATTTTGTGCTATTTTCAAACAATAGGCGCATATATTTTATGTGTTTTTCGCTCAATCGTCCTTGCTTTGCATCTATAAAACACATTCGCTCAGCATCAAAAAGATAAACACCGTTTTTTTCTAGCGGTTGATTAAATTCATCGGTTATAAGGTTAGGCATATGCCCAGCAATTTGTAGTAACTGTGCCTCAAACCATAGTCGAATAGTATTGCCGTCGATCTCCAAGTTGTTGATTAGCTCTAACGTTACACCCAGTAGATCATAGTAAGCTTCATCAGAGTTGTCTTCGGTGCACTTATTTATTAGTTTTAATATGTCATAGCCCAGTTGCACTCTGTTAATATCATTTATGATGCGCCCAAAGTGCTGGTCTAATCTTGCCGAGACTAAGGTGCCGATCTCACCCTTCCCAGGGATAAAACTTATCTCAATTGTTGAGAATAGTTCAATCCCGCCAGCCATTTTGGATTTAATTTTTCTGGCGCCTTTAACAATTAACCTAAGCTTGCCAAACTTATCTGTTATAACAGTAATTATTCGATCACTCTCGGAGTAATTTATTCTAGCAAGAACTATGCCTTTGGTATTTTCGGTTTTCACTTAGCTGGTTCTTTTAGTTGATCGGATAGTTTGTCGATTAGTTTCTTGAGTGAAGTTGTCGGCTTATATAGATAATCGACTACCCCCAGCTCCCTTTGAATCAAGGCCCAGTTATCTGCAAATTCCTGAGATGGAACAGCACTTAAAATTAAAACAGGTATGTTCTGCCATTCCTGGTATGATCTAAATTCGTACAAAAATTCAAAGCCTGAGTGCCCGGCTAATTGGAGTTCAACAACGACAATATCTGGCTGCGCGTGATCAGCACTATTAATGGCCGCTTGAGCTCCGCCGACAACCTCGACCTTGAAATCACCTTCTTCAAGTGCTTCTTTATATGTTCTAGCCAGGACTTTATCTGGCTCAATTAGTAATACTGACTTCATAAGATTAAACAAGTTGTAGCTGTTTGCTTGGCTGCATAACTGCACCAAAACCATAAAGACTATGATGCCTTGATGCTTGTAAGTTCAAGCTCATAGCCTTGAAGATACTGTCTGCGACAAAGATACCTGCACCACTGTTATATGTAAGATTTGCTAATGGCTGTCTAGACTGGCCAGATAACTTTCGTCCGTTTCTGAGTAAATCTGTATTAAGCTCGGCTGTATTTGCGTAAACCCCAGCAACCACCCCGTAGCGACAGCGATGTGTCGCCAGAAGAAGCCTTAGTTTAGGATTATGCTGCGCTCCCAGAGCTTCAATAAGTGAAGAGCCCAAGCTAACAACCGCCGACATTAAACCTTGTCGATGTGCCATTACCGGTCCATACCTGCCGGCTATATTAAGCTCTAAATCAACTCCGTATTGTTTAGCAAGTTGATCAAGTAACTGTCCGCTATCGTATAAAACGGCAGACACAGAGACTGGTTCTTGTTCTAATTTAAGTTTTTGTTGACTAAGCTGTAATGCCAGAAGATAGTTGTCCAAAAGAGTTAAGGCGTAGCTTGCGGAGGATTCGATGTCGCTATAACCACTAGCAGTTTCGCCCTTTAATCTAGCTAACTCAGCTGTTTTTAATATCTGCAAAAACGGTAGCTTTAGCTGCTCAGCCACATTCACCAGCAGATGGTACGACTCTAGAGAATCATTTTCCTTAGCGCTATTCACCTGTTTTCCCTCTTTTTGACTGAAGATATTCTAATTATAGCACCACCTTAAATTATGGCCAGGCTTAACAAAATTAGACCCCTCTAGTGGACGTACTCAAAATAATAACCACCTAGACTAACGGACTGGTACATTTTACTGGGGTTCTATCAGAACTCCATAACCCTGCCAGGTGTTTGAACACCACGGCTAGTTACCCTAATCCCCGATCTGTTCGTAACCTGCCCTATTTTTTTTAGCCGGGATACCGAATGCGGTTGCCTCTGAATGCACCGCTTCGCCGTCTCGTTCATTAATGGCAACTATGTAACCTTGACCGCCATGCCATGTGGTGATCATTTCTTCATCTGACATCGGGCGCTTAGAGCCATCTGGATTTTCTACTTGAGTTACTTCTTGTGCATGCTTCATTATCTCGGGTGGTTCAAATGGATCATTTATGTCTGCACCTAAACCAGTAGCTCGTAGCATACGCCCAACTTTCTCAGGTATTGAGCCTCCGGAGATATGCGCTGCTCCATGTATATCGGCAACAGCATCTCGCTCTATTTTATAACCACCGGTTAGTGCAGTCATCAGACCTGAATATATGGTAGACGGAGCTATAGAGGCCTCGCCAATTGTAGTTTCTCCAAAGGATTCAAGATGCCAGTCCTTACCATAAGCCTGATTAAAGGCATACCTGGCTGCAGATATCCCATTACATCTAAACCCCTCTTTTTGGGCGAATGCCCATAGTTCATCTCCCTCCTCAACCTTTGCTCCTGTAATTACTCTGTCTCTATGCACTAAGCCAATAGAGTCGCCAATCCAATCAAGTGTAAAATCAGTAGGCCCTTGTAGTCGATCGCCATGAACTGCTATCTCTCCAGTAAACAAGACTAGGCCAGCCTCATTTGCACCATCTGCAAGTCCTTCAAAAAGCTCGTCAATATATTGCATATAGTCTACAGTTAGCCTGCTTACAATGAGAGCATTGTTTACGATAACAGCTTGACCACCTTCGATTGGATTATCGTCTGCAGCCATCGCTATAAGGTCTTTGCCCAATCCCTTAAATTTCCGCATCCGTTCATATGAGTCTGGTTTTGTTCCAGCTCCGTCCATACCGCAAACAGCGTCTACGTCCGGCCTCCTTCTGACTTCATCAAAAACTAGCCTCTTAGCCGCAGAAAAACCTTCGCCAAATGCTACTGGTTCACCAAATTCTCCTGCTCTGTTCGCCCAAGTAGTCTGTGCCCAATCGGCAGCAATTTGTGATGCTACATTACTTAAGTCAAGGTCTACGCCAGCTTGCCTATAGGCCGCCATCCTGTCAATCTCTGCTCCACTCATCATATCTCCTTTGCAACTTTTATCATTTGTTCGATAATTAAACCACCAAAGGCTACCTGGCCTTCCCCTCGTCGCCAATTCGGATGTTGTTTGGTGTCTACGAAGCGTTCTGGGTGCGGCATCAAGCCCAGTATTTGTCCACTTGGGTCACAAACCCCAGTAATACCGTACTCCGAGCCACTCGGATTATCTGGAAAAGTAGAGGCCGGTAAGCCTTCTTTTGTAGCATACCTAAAAACAATCTGGCCCATCGTTCTGAGCTCATTTACTAAATTGCTAGTATCATCTCCAACTTCCCGTCCTTCACCATTTGCTATGGGGAGCTCTATAAGCTCACCTATATCTTCTGGCTGAGCAAATAGACATCTTGATTTTTCTGTCAGTAGGTACTGCCAGTTATCCACAAAACGTCCATGAGTATTGCGAACTAGAGATAATTTCTTGGGTTGTCCAGGCTCTATCCTGCCCGTAGGCAATAAGCCTGTTTCCGTTAAGATCTGGAAGCCATTACATGGTCCCAGAATTAGACCTCCACGGTCTACAAAGTCGTTTAATTCGTAAGCTAGCTGGGTTCTTAATTGCAAGCCCAGTGTACGTCCTGCTTGAATGGCATCTCCATCAGAAAAACCACCAGGCAATGCTAAGATCTGGAAATCGGCTAGGTTTCTATCGCCTGACTCGAGTTCGCTAATATGGATCTGCTCTACTGGTGCACCGAAAAGCTCGAAAGCGTGAGCTGTTTCGTCGTTACAATTAATGCCAGCGGCATTTAGCACCATAACATTTGGTGATCTCATGAAAAGAACTCCTGCATAGGTTGTTTCCAGGCAGCTTTCAATCGGTCTGTATATACGGAGAAATGTGACTGCACGGTACCGGTAGTAAAGCTTGATGGCCTTACGGTTATTACTTTTTCTGATGAAGTTATACCAATTATCTCATGTGGTACGTCTCCAAATAACTGTTGAGCAGTGCTTTTACTATCAACCTCAACTACCAGACAGCCTGCCGTCTCGTTAAACAAGAAATTTTTTTCGTTTAATCCGTTGGGTACAACGATATCGGCACCACAATCACCACCAAAACACATCTCAGCAATTGTAGCCGCTACACCACCTTCACTAACATCGTGGCACGCTAAAACTTGATCAGTTTGAATTGCGCTATGTACTGCGCGCAAAGTAGTGGGCAGAGACTCTAGGTCAACATCCGGTATTTGTGCTGATGAACCATCCGTAATGTCATAGAAGGCACTACCGCCCATACTTGCATAATCCATCTTACCTACTAAGACAAGTGTGGAATTAGCTTTCTTGATATCGGTTGAGACAGTTTTAGCAACATCTGGGATTTTGCCAGCGGCCGTGATTGTCAGAACTGGTGGAATATCAAAGTGGGTGCCGTCTTTGTTCTTATATCTTGATGACAGACTATCCTTACCGGATATAACTGGTCGCTTAACTGCATGGATGCAATCGACTAGGCCATCCATCATCATGTCTAGTGCCCCCATAACGTGTTCATCAGGCGTGGCTGCTACAAAGTTATCGGTTAGCATAGCGAGGTCGGGATTACCCCCAGCGGCAACGTAGTTAGCTAATGCTTCCGCGAAGGCCCATTTTGCCCCCTTATAAGGATCGTAGGCGTTGAGTACAGGATTCATGCCATGGGCCTCAACTAGGCCGTAAGGTTTACCTAAAATAGGAGTTAGAACTACTGCATCGTTTGGTGAATCTTTGTGTACTCCGCCATATGGTTTCATAACGTTAGTCCCCTGAACTTCGTGATCATATTGACGAACTATAGGTTCATTCGAACGAATATTCCCATGGGCCATAAGTTGCTCAAAAGTTTCAGTCCAGTTTTTAATCAAAGGAACTCTTTCTGCTATTTCTGGAGCTCGCCAAATGGCTGTCATCTCCCTCTGGGTTCGTCCGCCTTTTATAAAATCATAATCTAAATCTATTAGTTGTTCATCTCCATATTTGACATCCAGGCGAGAGCCACCATCGGTGCCAAAAGTACCTAACATGGTGCTTTCTACGCCGTGTTTGGCGCAAATAGCAGCAAACTCGAGGTATTTATCTGGGGCTACTGCTGCAACCATACGCTCCTGAGACTCGCTCATCCAGATTTGCCAGGGTGCTAAACCTTCATATTTTAGCGGTGCCCTAGAAATATCCACCTGAACGCCTATCTCTTCGCCCATTTCACCAATGGCAGATGAGAAGCCAGCAGCCCCACAGTCAGTAATAGCTCGGATAAGACCAGAATCTCTAGCTTCAAGCAAAGCATCAGACATTCGTTTTTCTTCAATGGCATTACCGATTTGAACTGCACTAGAATGCAAGCTGGAAGTTTCTGACGTCATGCTACCAGAAGAGAAGGTTGCGCCGTGGATACCGTCCAGTCCAGTTTTACCACCTACAGACACCACGTAGTCACCGTAAGCCGGTTGACCTTTACGAGCATATTGCTCTGGTAGGATGCCTAGGGCGCCAACCATAACAGTTGGTTTGCCACGAAAATCTGGGTGATAATGCATAGAGCCATTAGCGGTTGGTATGCCCATGCGATTACCATAATCACGAACACCGTCTACGCAGCGTTGCAATAGGTAGGCTGGCGATAGGCAGTTTTCGGGGAGCTGTTCAGCCGGTAAATCGGTTGGAGCAAAGCAGAAAATATCTATTGATAATATATTTTTAGCACCTTGGCCAGTGCCCATAATATCTCGGAAAACACCACCACTTCCAGTCATCGAGCCACCATATGGCTCAATAGCCGAAGGGCTATTATGCGTCTCGAGTTTAATTGCAATACACATGCCATCGTAAAATAGAAATACACCAGAGTTATCTTCGTAGGCTGAAATTACTTCTTCTCCAAAATAGGGTCTAGAAGCGTCCTGTAGCCTCTTATATAGCGGGTCTTTTTCTTTACCATTCTTATAGATTTTGGCGGTAAATGTTTTGTGACAACAGTGTTCGCTCCAAGCCCCACCTAGATATTCCAACTCACCATCAGTAGGCTCACGAACAATCCGCCTAAAGTGGCTCTGGATATTCTTCATTTCTTCAGGGTCGAGAAATAAACTACGTTTCTGCGACAAATCTAACAGTTCGGACTCGCTGAGCTCTATAACAGGTTCGATTTCGATAGGTGGTGTCTGGCCTTCTATAACTAGGGTTTCAGGCAATTCACGACGTACCTGCTGGATGGTTCTATTGACTATAAGCTTATTGGTAACTTGTTCTACCACGTCAAGAGGTGTGCCTGGAGCAAAATCAAACTCACTGCTGGGATCAGCAGACACAAGGTCTACACCGAGTAGTTTAGCGCCTTTCAAAACAAATTCAGTATCAGGATTCATACCGCCTGGTAGCATAGCTCGTTGCACCCTCAATGGGTCATCCCAATAAGTGCGAGGACCGACCTCAACCCGTTGTGTATTCGGGTCGCTAAAAAGTTTCTCAGCTAGTAATCGAGCTTTTTCTTCGTCAGTACCTTCGACTAAGTAGACTCTGGCGCTACTAGCATCGATATCTAGCCCGAGCATCATTGCTGCCTGGTGACGTAGTGCTTCTGCCTGAGGATCCTTGCCTTGCTCAAAAACTCGAATCTCCTGGATAGCCATTATAGTTGCTCCGGGGCCATGTGTATCCAATTAGGAACCCGAAGTTTTTCTACTCGCATTACCTCATTCCTCAGAATGTCCACTGTACCAAGATTTCCCCATTCGCTTTTCATCTCATTAGTGACCTCAAAGGTTGTTCCTCCCCCCGATGCCAGTATGGCTATCCTAAACTCTGGAGTACTTGCCATTTTGTATCCTCATTATCTTGGATTTGATTATATATAGCAGATGACTAATATCAAAGCATGAGCAATATAGAAAGGAGACAATAATATAGATGTCCGAAGTATGTTGATTCAGCTTCCTCAAGTGGACACACTTTGCAATTTCTCGCTCAGTCGGGATCGACTTGACCTTCCAGAACCGCATAACTTGGATCAGTTATATCATGCCGCTCGGTGAAACGTAGATAATAGCCGAATGGATCTTCAATTCGAAAGTCTTTTAGACCCCATGGCCGCTTCACAAATTTACCAACTACCACGGCAAATTGCTTTACTTCTTCAAAGTAAGAATCAATATCATCAACTTGAATAACTAGCTCTACTCCATAGCCTCGTTTAGTGTCTTTGGGAAACTGCTTGAAGTAAGATTGTTCGTATACAGTGTCATTGCCGGGCCAGAAACAAAGCACTACATGGTCTCTCTCCATAACTAAATAGTCGGCATTAGTATGCTCGCTTCGATGCCAAACTTTTTTAAATCCAAGTTTGCCATAAAAATCTAATACTTTATCGAAATCGGGTACATGTAGTTCTATTTGAAGTCTATTGGTGGTATCTTTCGCCATATGATCTTATGATAACAAAAAGTGGCTTTTTCTGTTTAAAAACTAAGGAGAGAAGCTAAAGTTCGGCAATACATTATTATTGAAGTCGTTCAAGTACTGGCTACCCTCTGTCCAGATGAGCAGTGACTGATCTCTTAGCGGCAGGACCACTAGCGTACCGGTCTTTTGATTTAACATCTGACCAGTTAGTTCTACGCCAACAACGTTTGGAACTTTTGGTAGTGCGTAAGCGTGAGCCGTAGTTTGACCAGCCTGCTCGAGACCAGCATATTGGCTCATTATCTGGCTATACGGCACACCGCTGACCTGCACACGTAAGGCAAAGTTAGTGCTGTCATTATCGTTTACTGATGGTAGCGTACCTGGAAATAGATATCCATCTACCGGGTTTGACGAGGTACTAGCGGTATTAACATATGAGCTCCAGGTTTTTGGATAATTGATTATCAAACTTCCATAAGCTTCTGGACCGTAATAAGTTGTTAGCGGCTTCTCTGCGTCTAGGGCATACTGTTTAGCGTCTGTTGTTTGCTGCTTTTGATTAGCAGAGCTAACTGCAGTTTGAACAAGTTGATCTGTTTTTGTCTTATAGGTCTGCCTTCCCGAAAACGCCCAAACGCCGAATGCAAGACTGGCTATTAGTAAAATAACAGCTATAAGTAGCGGTCCTAAAAGACTTTTGCTTGAGCCATTCTGGTTAAGCTTCATTGGAATATCGTAACGAAGTTTCGACTAATTTTCAAGGTGTTGCCTATACCGATAAAGAAAAATACCATTTTTTTGTTTCAGCGTCTCTCTACCAGGAATTTCAAAAGCAAATGTAATGAGGGTAACTGGTAAATATTTATAGCCGCTTATTTTGTCGTCAAGTTTTGTCATATACCGATCAAGTAGAAAGGTAAATATATAGTCCGTTTCCGGCCAGTTAATTGACCAAAAGTTTGCCCATTTAATTACAACAAGGCCCTTATACTTGCGTACTTTTAGCTTGGCGTAAATGACAAGTAGCGGATTTAACTCATAACCAACACTCTTAATCCCCCTCTTGGCAGCTTCGATCAAGATTCGTCCATCGCCACAACCAAGTTCGATAATAGTTTGACCTGGCTTAATGTTAGACAGCTCAAATAAGGTATCTATTTGCGGCTTTAGCGTAGGTAGATATGGTGCACCAAACAGAAGCACTCCCGCAAAACAGATAAAAATTATGCCTAAGAATAAGATCAAAAAAATCATTTGTTACTTTGATTTAGTGTTCTGCTCGGTCAGCTTGGTTATTTTAGTTTTTGCATTTTTCAGATATTTCTCTAGATCATCAATTACCTTGATGCCCCGTTCATAGTCGGCAATTACCTTGTCTATATTGAGTTCTGAAGACTGTAGTTCATTAATAATCAGCTCAAGTTCATCACTCAACTTTTGGTAATCTGTGGTTTTATCTGGATCACTACTCATAACTTTGCCTATGCCGTCTTTCTTAGTTTCTTGTTTAATAGCTTAACACCTTTAACCTGGCTGGTTACTTCGCCGTCAGATAATCTAATGTCTAATATATCACCTGCGCTTAAGCCACTTGTGGATCTAATTAGCTTTCCAGACTTTTTAATAATCGAAAATCCCCTATTTAATACACCTTGCGGGTTATAGGCGTCTAATAACTCTCGCCTATTTTGGAGCAGTTTAAATCTATCTTCAATAATACCGCCAACGAGGTTTGCCAAGATGTTTTTTTTTGATGCCAGATTCTCTAGCGAGTTATTGGTAGCTTCAATAGTTAGTTTAGATAGTAGATTTTTGGAAAATTTTAGTGACTCTAAAATACTTTTTTGGTCAGGCACTAAAAGTTCAGCCGCATTACTCGGAGTAGATGCTCGCCTGTCACTTGCGAGCTCAGCTAGACAAATATCTATCTCGTGGCCGATCGCAACTAGCGTCGGAATATTACTGGCAGCAACTGCTCTTGTTAATGCCTCGTTATTGAAGGCTGCTAAGTCTTCCGGGCTACCTCCACCCCTGATAATAACGATAGTTTCTAGCTCAATATTATAATTATTCAAACTATTTATTGCACTAATTATTTGTTCAACTGCTGGTTCTCCCTGCACTTGAACGTCTGCTAAAACGATTTCTAGCCCTGGCCATCTGGCGTCGATAATTTTCATAAAATCTGCATAAGCAGCTGACTGAGCAGACGTAATAAGCCCAATTTTGGTTGGTGGATAGGGTATACGCCGCTTTCTAGACTCGTCAAAAAGACCTTCCTTAGCAAGCTTCTCCTGTGTTATCTGAGCCGCTCGTTTGATACTACCCTCACCGACCAATTCGATCGATTGAAGCTGCATACTAAAGCCATAGCTATTATGTAGCTTGGGCGTACAGTTAACCTTGAGAAGCATCCCTTCTTCAAGCGGCTGCGTAATATGATATACCGTGCCAAAAAACTTTAGACTACTGTTCTCATCTTTAAGATCAAAATAAAGCCAACGATTTTTACTTACCCTAAAGTTAGCTAGCTCACCAATAATAGCTACTCCTGGATAGGCGTAATCTATAGTCTGGTTAAATACGTCGATGAACTCACTGACTGTTATGCCCTCTGGTGGTAACATGGCTACTACTTTTCGACTTTCGTTGATCTAATGGGCGCATGACCGCTATTTAGTGCTCGATGGTAGAAGTAATACCCAGGAGGAAGCTGTATCGTCGTATTTACTACTCGATACATGATTGTTACCGGCAAGCTAACACTTGGTGGTATGCCGGTTGCTGCTAGAACTGCTGTCATTAATGCTTCGTAGATACCGATTCCGCCAGGTAAAACTGAGACCAGACCGGCAAAATTAGCTACACCGTAGGCAATAATAATCGCCCCAATATTAACAAACTTGCCGAAGGCTAAGTAGACTACATAAATTGCTAACACTTCTGTTACGTTAGCCAAAAACGCGTACCAAAAAGGTGCTTTTAGATCTTTACGATGGTTAACTAAGGTCTGGTAATTATCGTGAAAGTCGGTAAAAACCGATTTTGCATTACTTATGTTAATTGTCTCCTTGTTGTGACGAAATATGAGATGAATTAACCAGTTTAAACCTTTAGTAACTGCTGTAAAGAAACTATTGATCCGTTCCTTACTACCGACCACATAGACAAATACCACCGTCATAACAATTATTAGGGTCGACAGAATGCCAGCGACTAGGATTGTTAGGTCATTAACTCTTCCGCCTACAGCTAACGAGATTAAGCCAATTATCATCAGTAATTCGAAAGACAAAAAGGTCATCGCGAGCTTCATTACCTGAATCAGCGTTGCTTTGCCACCCGATATATCAGCATCACCACTGAGTCTAACCCCAAAATAGGAGATGCCAGTTAGCCCCCCACTCGGAAAGACGTGATTAACAAAGTTAAGCTCCAAAGATGCTTCGTATAGATCTCGATAGCGAAGCTTATTACCGACTATTTGGAATAAGTTCTGATACATTCTTGTCTGTGCATGGTAATTCAGCGCTTCGATCGGAACAATTAGCAGTAGGGCCCAGGCATTAACCTTGGTTAGATCTTCAATTGTAGTAGCTAACTGATCACGAATTACGTAGACCAGGATAACCAACGCTAAGATAGTTACGACGTTTAGGATTACTTTCCAATTACGCCTTAGGGCCGATTGATCTGACATATGCAGTTTATTATACAAGCTAAATGAGTATGGTAGATAAAATATTGCTACGGAGTATAAATGCTATAGTTAAGTAATAATGCAAAGTTTAGTAATACTGGGGCGACAACCCGACTTAGGTTTAGCCGAATTAATTAGTCTTTATGGTGATGATAAGGTTGAAAAGATCAATGATGTTGCCGCTATTATAGACATCGATCCCTGTAATTTTAAGTTCGATCGTCTTGGGGGAAGTACTAAATTCGCAAAGCTACTTACTACACTTGGTACGACTGACTGGACTGAAATAGAAAAGTTTCTAGTTTCAGCATCGCCTGACCAAGCCAAAACAATGCCTGAAGGAAAAATGACCCTGGGCATGAGCGTCTATGGCTTTAATATGGACTTTAAAGCCATACTGACCGCTGGAATTAAACTAAAAAAAGCAATTCAAAAGACTGGCCGAAGTGTTCGTATTGTCCCTAATAAAACCAATGAATTAAGTGCCGCCCAGATAATCCACAACAAACTAACCAGTGATAAAGCTTGGGACTTATTAATTATTAAGGGACAAAAAAATAGTTACATAGCTCAGACAATTAAGGCCCAGGACATCGAAGGTTATGCCCGGCGAGATCAAAAACGTCCATTTCGTGATTCAAGAGTTGGAATGTTGCCACCTAAATTAGCCCAGATAATAGTCAATTTAGCGGTGGGCAAAATACCAGACGATGAATTAAGTTCTGTCTGTGAAGATGACAGCGAAGCTTCTCCAAGCAGCAACAATTTCAAACTAAAGGTTCTCGACCCGTTTTGTGGGACTGGCGTGGTACTTCAAGAAGCCTCTTTGATGGGATATAGCGCCCTAGGAAGCGATATTAACGATCGGATGGTCGATTACTCGATTAAAAACATTAGATGGCTTAAAACCGAGTTTAAGATCGAGGATAATCAAACTCAGGAAATCTTCCTTGGCGATGCGACAAATACAAAATGGCCTGAGTTTGATATCATCGCCTGTGAGTCAAACCTTGGCAAGCCGTTAGCTACTCTGCCTTCACAATCAGAACTTAGATCAGTTATTCAACAAGCAGATGAGGTAATCGAAGACTTTCTTAAAAATCTAGCCAGCCAAAGTCACTCTGGCCAACGATTTTGTATTGCTATTCCAGCTTGGCAAATTAGCCAAAATACATTTCAACATCTACCAGTTCTTGACCTGATCGAAGATTTGGGCTATAATTTTGTAGATTTTAAGAATATAAGTAGTGAGCAGTTAATCTATTACAGACCAGGGCAAGTCGTTGCCCGCCAACTGCTTGTAATAACTAGAAAGTAAGCGAGAATATATGTCACACGTAAAAGCCGGCGGTACAGCCAAAAACGTTCACGACTCCCCTGGTCAACGACTAGGAGTTAAGTTATTTGGCGGTCAACAAGTTAAAGTTGGACAAGTTATTGTTCGACAAGTCGGTATGACAAAACGACCTGGTGTCGGCACAAAAATTAGCCGCAACTACACTATTCACGCTGCTAAAGACGGAATTGTAAACTTCCAGACCAGAAAAATCCGAACCTTCAGTGGCAAAAGTGTTCGCCGAACTGAAGTTACTGTTAAGTAAACTAGGTACAACTTAACTAACTGCTGCTGCCGGAGCGGTCATTTCTAAGGCTTGGCTCATATGCCGCGTAATGTAATCTCTGTAAAGTGGTGCTTTTCTGATGCCGATAGATTTTGTCTCAAGCTCCGTCCTGGCAGCGATATCTGATAATTCAACGACTGCCGCTGAAGCCTTACTGCCAACTTCGAGTAAGTATGGAAGGCTATCTGGATCACTGTCTATGCTACGGGTAGCATCTCTAAGGGTATCGATAGCCTGATGCCTCAATGCCCTATCTCCACGAGCTTTAAATTCGCCAGTATCCACTGATCTGTGTAATTCTAGCTGTTCAATTCGTAGTCGTGTTTCCTCTGAGTTGTGTAATCTTGACGTTTTTGAAGGGTCTTTATCCTCAACCATTTTTTGCGCACCATGAGCACTTATTAGTGCCGCAATGACCGCTTCATCCCCAGGATGCGAACCAAAAAGTCCTTCTGTAGTAGTCCCACCAAGCTGTTCATCTCGTGCATAAAATCCACCCACCGCAGATACTACATTATCAACAACTTCTCCTACGGCTTGGGGATCAGAAGCCTTAGGTCCTTCAGCGGCTTTTCCATCTATAAAACCCATTACTGCCCATGCAGCCTCTCTTAAGTCTCCCGGATCAGGATTCAAGGCAGCTTCAGCTGCGTGAATACGTACAGCCAACTGTGCGTTAGTTTCGGCTATTTCTGCGGCTTGTTCGTTTTGTGGATCTGACATTATATTTTTCCTTATTTGTTTGTTTTAGTTTTTTAAACCTTAACTAAACATTAGCACAATAAGGTAAATAAGTCAACTATATTATGCTGCTCGTCTATTCTGCTTTTTATGAAGAGGCTATCTACTAAACTTGGGGGATATCTAATCGAAGATGGTGCTTAATGCGCTCAATTACATCAGCAATAACTACTTGAGACTTAACCAAATATTCGTCGACACCAAGACTTTCAGCCCGTTCTTTATCACTATCTTGACTTAGTGCAGTTAGCATAATAATCTTTAGGTTAGTTGTCTCAGGGGTGTTTCTAAGTATGTCCAGAACGTCAAAGCCGCTAACTTTGGGCATCATCACGTCAAGTAGTACCAGATCAGGGTTATAGTTAATGGCTGCAGCGAGTGCTTCTTCACCATTAGCTACTCGTCTGACGTCCAAGCCTTCGGCCTGTAGACGCGTTAGGTATACATTAGCTAGCGAATCGTCGTCTTCAACTAAAAGAATTCTTTTTTGCTTAGTAGCTGCGGGAGGATTTGTATTTGGTTCCATAATGCATATGTTACTTATTAATGCTTAAAATGGCAAGTCCTAGAGAAGAGTTATTTGCCTTTATTTTTAAGAATTGCCTTAACAAAACCGCTAAACATTGGGTGTGGCCTGGCCGGACGGCTCTTAAACTCAGGGTGGAACTGACTTGCTAGGAAGAATGGATGGTTAACGCCTTCAATAATTTCAACAAGCTTATTATCTGGATTAATCCCACTGGCCTTAATACCCCACTTAGGGAATTGATCAACATAATTACTATTACACTCGCCGCGGTGACGGTGGCGTTCGACTATCTTGTCTGTGCCATAAACCTGGTAGGCTAAAGTCCCCTTTTCTACTACACAGTTATAGTTTCCGAGACGCATGGTTCCGCCGGTCATTTCTTTGCCCTTTTGGCCTTCCATTGTTGAGATAACTAGTTCATCAGAGTTAGGGTCAAGCTCAAATGTTGTAGCATTTTTAAGTCCACCATGACGAGCTGCTGCTATAACTGCCATCTGTAGTCCTAGGCATAAACCAAGATATGGCTTATCGTTTTCTAGGCAGTAACCAGCGGCCTTAATCTTACCTTCAAGGCCACGCTGGCCGAAGCCACCTGGCACTAAAATACCGTCATACTTATCTAATTCTTGCTTCAAACCCTTATCGCTTTTATCAAACTGTTCTGCGTCAACCCAAATAATCTCAACATTTGTTTCGTTCCATAATGCGGCTGCCTTCAAAGCCTCAAATACTGACATATAGGTATCTGTGTTATCTAGATATTTAGCTAAAACGGCAACTTTTATTGTCCTCGGGAATTTAGTGGTCGCTAGCTTAACAACTTTTCGCCATTCCTTAAGATCAACTTTTTTAGTCTTTAAGTCCAACTGCCTAGTAATTACATCGGCAATTCCGGTATCTTCTAAAGTAAGTGGCACTTCATAAATGCTGTCAGCATTAGGCAGTAGAGCAATTGCTTCTTCATCTACCCCGGTATATAGGCTTAGTTTGCTAATAACACTCTTATTGGCTGCTTTTTCGCTTCTCGCAACCAAAATATCTGGCTTAATGCCCAGCGCCCTAAGTTCTCGTACTGAGTTTTGAGCTGGCTTTGTCTTAGTCTCCTGTGAAGCTCCTAGGAACGGCAGGTAAACAACATGGACGTATAGGCAATTCTCAAGCCCCACTTTAATACCAAGCTCACGAATGGCCTCTATGAAGCTTAAGGACTCATAATCGCCTACCGTGCCGCCAATTTCGACTATATGGACATCGAATCCTTTGCCCGCATCCGAGATATATTCCTGAATTGCGCCAGTTAGATGAGGAATGATCTGAACGTCGTCGCCTTCATACTTACCAGCTCGTTCATCCTGAATCACTTTTAGTAGGACCTTCCCGGCCATCAGTGAACTTGAACTAGTCAGTTCTTCGTCAACAAATCTTTCATAATGACCAAGGTCAAGATCGGTCTCGGCACCGTCTTTAGTAACAAAACACTCACCGTGTTCTCTTGGGTTTAGTGTACCGGCATCTACGTTTAGGTAAGGATCACATTTTTGGAGGTTGACGCTTAGTCCGCGAGCTTTTAAGAGGTTGGCAATAGAGGCGGCTGTAATTCCTTTTCCGAGTCCGGAAAGAACGCCCCCAGTAACAAAAATAAATTTCGTTGGCCGATTTGCCACCGTGATGTCACCTCTTTAACTTAATGATCTAATGCTACATGTTATGTAGCTACTAATCAAGAGTAGAAATCGATTTTTTAATGACTGTTTAGATAATTAATAGCAGCGTTTAACTGAGTATCATTACCAGCAGCAATATCCTGAGGAGTAATTGTCACTACTTCGTCAGGGGTAATACCCTTCTTATTAATGCTTTGACCGTTTGGCCTATACCAGCTAGCGACCGTTACCTTCAGTTGTGAGCCATTGTTAAAGCTAATAAGTTGTTGTACTACACCCTTACCGAAGCTCTTAGTACCAATAACATAGGCAGCGCCATTATCGTGTAGTGCACCGGTTGTTATCTCTGAGGAAGAAGCACTGCCGCCATTAATTAGAACGACTGTCGGAATGCCGTATAGGCTATCCGCTCCACTTGCGTTATAGGTAGCAACAACCTCATTACCACGTTTTTCCTGCATGATGACATCACCTTGCTTTAGCCATTGGCTGGAAACATCAACTGCAGCTGTCAGTAAACCACCTGGGTTGTCTCTTAGGTCAAGGACTATCCCTTTTACGTGCTGATTGGTCAGACTGGTTGCGGCTTGCTTGATCAAAGCTGAAGTGTCATCCGCAAATGTGTTTATCTGAATGTAGCCAATATTGCCTGCCATTACTTTATAGGTAACGCTAGGAAGAGTAATATTTTCCCGGGTAATTGTCAGCTCAAAGGCATTTGTCCCACGCAAAATTCCTAAAGTAACTTTTGTACCGGCGTTTCCTCTAATTAAGTTAACGGCTTCGTCAGTAGTTAAACCAGTAGTGGTCTTGCCGTTAATTGTAGTGATCATGTCGTGATCCTGCAGCCCTGCTTTTGCTGCTGGAGAGCCAGTGACGGGCGCAATTACCTCGAGCTGGTTAGTGGCAGTTTGACTTAGCTCGGCTCCGATACCGCTGAAGGTTGAGTTTAGTTCATTATTGAATGCCTTTGCCTCAGTTGGAGTGAAATATTCGGTGTAAGGATCATTAGCTGAGTTTGCCACGCCGTGTTTAATACCATCAAGCACCTGGGTCTCGCTCAATTGACCATCATAATTATCTCTTAGTGACCGATAGACTTGATTTACTGTCGTGTAGTTCAGTTTAGCCGGTAGCCCAGTTATTGGGTGAGTACCGCCAATTCGGAAGCGACCATTGCCAAAATTAACGCCTACAAAAAATACACCAGCTAAGATTAATAGACTAACGACAGATATGGTCGATATCTTAACCCATCGTCGATTCTTGGTTGATTCATCTTTAATTTTGGTTTTTTTACTAATTCCCATTCACTACATTGTACTCGATATATAGACATAGTACACACCTGAAATTAATTATCATTCAGCTAAATTTAATCTAGTGGAAATGAATGAAATATAGGCCACCACGACTATTGTAACCACTTGGAGCAAAGGTACGTTGATCGAATGTACCATTATAGTTCTCATTGTATTCATTAACAGTAATGTTGTCTGGTCCGTTTACCGAAACAACATACATCGCATGACCAACATCTTCAGGTACGCCAGGGGCACGATTACGAATAGCGATGTCTCCAGGCTGAGGGTTCAGATCTACGGTAAATCCATGACTTCTGGCTGAAGCTATCCATTGATACGCGTTACCCCAGTTGGCAGTTGATACCCCGTATTTTGAATAAGCCATAAACGCGGTATAGCTTACACATTCACGGTTTTCCATGTGCCAGTTATCCTCTGAGCTGTCTTGTGGGTAACTACAACCCCAGTTTTGACTATAGCCATCGCCTGGGTAGTAAGGATTTACGGCTTGAGATGGATATCCACCGCCACATACACCACTGGAAACAATTCTAGATCCACCCGCATTGTTAATTGCAGCTAGACGTGCATTGAGCTGACTTATCTGTGCTGTATTCGATGAAACCTGCTGATTATACTGATCCTGCTGAGCTTGATCATAGTTAAGTAGTTGAGATTGTTGAGACTCGGCTGCGTTCAATTGAGCTCTTTGGGATGATTGGCTTGCGATTAATTGATCGACATTAGCTTTTTGAGATTTTAAAGTAAGCTCTAATTGATTTATCTGATCTAATGTACTCTGCACTTTACTACTTACCGCATTCTGATATGTAGCGGTATTTACGTAATCACTTAGATTTTTACTACTTGCTAGCTCTTCCAACGTAGACATTTGGCCATTAACGTAGGTCGCCTTAATGTCGCTAGCTAAAATAGCCTTCTGGGCGGCAATCTCTGCTTCATTTGCCACGATTTGAGCCTGTAGGTTTGCTTGGGTTGCTGTATTAGCATCGATTTGCGACTGTATTACCACTACTTGTTGAGCTAACTTTGAAATAGCGTCTTGATAACTTTTTGCTTGCAGTTGAAGTGCGCTAGCATTTGACTGTGCTTGAGCATTTTGATTGCTTAAATTGTTGATTTGAGCCTGACAATCTGAAGTTGAGTTACAGTTTGCAGCGGCTACATGAATTGCATATCCCGAAAATCCAGATAACACAAAGAATCCAGCGATTACAAAGGTAACCGTTTTATTCTTAACGTTAAAGATAAGATTTCGAGCTTTTTTGTTAGTTTTTTGCATGCTTTTTTTGTTTAGTATAAGCAATTTAATAATACCATACCCCCGCAAGCTTTTAAATTATGAATTTAGAGAAATTTGATTTTACTTTATTACTTTGCCGGCTTTATTTTCAGGTAGCGTCTTGTAGCAATTACAGATGACACGGCACCTATTAGAATACCTGCACCTAGCTGAGTTGTCAAAAGCATAAGTAAGTTACTCTTAAAGTACTCCTGGGAATAGCCAATGTCTAACAGTCCTAAGCTCGTAGCTTGTAGTCCAGATGAAGTTCCTAAGAATATGGTATTAATAATAAGCAAGGATGCGATCGCCGAGATGAAGCCATAGAGTATGCTCTCTACTACAAAAGGTCCTCTTATATACCAGCTATTTGCGCCCAGCAAACGCATCGTACGAATCTCTTCCCGACGATTAAAGATTGCCATTTTTATAGTATTGAAAATAATCAACATTGAAATAAGTGCAAAAACTATGACGGCAACTATACCAGCTTCTCTTATTAGACTAGTCGCATGAGATATCTTATCTATGGCTAGCTTTCGATCTCCCGAGTAGGAAGTACCTGCTTGAGGGTCCTGTAACGCTAAATACTGTGGCTTATCAATAAAATCTTTAATATCTTGTAATTTGTTTATATCGTAGGGCTCTATTTCAATACTTGCAGGTAGCGGATTAGCTGTTTGGGAAACAGCGCTAATCAAAGTCTTGTTCCCTGCATTTTCAGATTTATAAATAGCCAATGCTTGATCTTTAGATATATAAGTAACACTTTTAACGTTGTTTTGATTCTTTAATTTAACTATAAAATTATTCACTTGATCTTGACTGGCAGAATCAACAAGATATATCGAAACACTTACTCTACTCCTTATCTGATCTATTGTGTGATTAAAGGTAGCGCTAGCAAGTACCGAAAATAGAATAATCGTTAAAGTAATGGTCATAACCGCGATAGATGCTGCAGCTAAGGAAATATTTCTAGTAAAGCCGACTAGACCACTCTTTATTATCCTGCCGAAGGTATTGAGTCTTCTGCTCATTCTGAGTATCCCGATTTAGCCCTATCGCTTGATATCTTGCCGTTCTTGATAGTTACCACTCTTCTTTTAAGCTTATTGACTATCTCAACGTTATGAGTCGTCAGCAGTACTGTTGTTCCATATCGATTAATCTTCTCTAGCACCTTAATTACATCCCAAGCATGCTCGGGGTCTAGGTTACCAGTGGGCTCATCTGCGATCAATATTTTGGGCTGCCTAACGATCGCTCTTGCGATGGCAACACGCTGTCTTTCACCACCACTTAGTTCTTGTGGCATGTTTTTCTCTTTGCCCTTAAGATTTACCAGCTGTAGCACCTTAGGAACGTTATTGTTTATTTCCTTACTGCTAGCGCCTACAATCTCCAGCGCAAAGGCTATGTTTTCAAAAACATTTTTATTTGGCAAAAGTTTGAAATCCTGAAAAACAACTCCGATTTTTCTTCGTAGCATTGGTACATCTCGGTCTTTAAGCTTGTCGTAATCTATGCCACCAACAATTATTTTGCCTGAGGTTGGCCTCTCTTCACGAGTAAGCAGTCGTAATAAGGTAGTCTTACCTGCACCACTCTGTCCAACAACAATCACGAATTCTTTTGGTTCAACATGCAAACTAATCCGATTAAGTGCCGGCCCCATAGCTTTAGAATAAGTTTTTGTTACCCTATCAAGTAGAATCATTACCCTCTATTATACCAGCCTTGCCTTTAGATCTACTGAAAACTATATTCTAGATAGGCTTCTATTAGACCGTCCAGATCACCGTCGAGTATTTTATCCGGATCAGATGATTCGTATCCAGTTCTTAAATCTTTAACTTGCTTGTAGGGGTGAAGGACATATGATCTGATCTGATTACCCCACTCTGCTGATTGTGTCGGCCCCTTTAATTCAGCCAGTTTTTCAGTGTGCTGCTCGAGCTGTAACTGAGCCAGCCTTGATCTAATGACTGTCATTGCCAATTCTTTATTCTGAGTCTGCGACCGTTCGTTTTGGATGGCAACACTAATATTAGTAGGCAAATGGGTGATCCTAACTGCTGAATCGGTAGTATTTACACTTTGCCCTCCATGACCGCCACTTCTATATACATCGACTCTGAGATCCTTGTCGTCAATAACTAGATCTTCTACCTGATCGATTTTTGGCAATACATCTATTTTGGCGAAGCTAGTTTGCCGAAGATTGTCAGAGTTAAAAGGGCTCAACCTCACTAAGCGATGAACACCGTGTTCACCTTTCAACTTGCCGTAGGCATAAAGTCCAGACAACTCCATGGTTAAACTCTTAATCCCAGCTTCCTCGCCAGTAGTTTGTTCGATGAGATCGACTTTGAGATTATTTTTCTCTGCCCAACGTACATACATTCTATACAGCATCTGTGCCCAATCCTGAGCATCTGTACCACCTGCACCGGCATAAATACTGATGATCGCATCATGATCATCATAAGGTCCGTTAAGTTTCAGCTCTTCTTTTAATTCATTAAGGTTAACTGTAATAGAGTTCGCCTGTGCCTCAAGTTCTTCATTCATTGACTCATCGTTAAGGACAGCTAGTTCACTTAGATCCTGGCATCTTTTGTTAAGATCAAGCCACGGATTAAGTTTCTGTTCAAGTTTTGAAATTTGTTTCATTACCGCCTGAGCCTTAATGTTGTCTGACCAAAAGTCGGCAGCTTCTGAACGCGAACGAAGGGCGTCTAGTTTTGTCATCGACTGATCAATATTCAACTTGTTTGAAATTTCTTGAACCTCAGCCCCCAGGGCGTTGGCTTTTTGTATCAGGTCTTCGCTACTGCTCACAACTTCCCCCTTAGCTATCTACTACCAAAGTACTGAGATTTGTCGATTTAGATCTTCAACCATCTTTTCACCGCAATTGCCCAGCACACCAAAAGCCCAGACATTTTCTTCAAACATACTTTTAGCCACTTCAACAATGTCCGTTTTTGTGACTGCTTTTATTCTACTAGGAATTTGGTAATAGTTTTCAATTACCCCATCAAAGAAATATCGACTACAATATCCGCTGGCAGTCCCACCAACAGTCTGAGCGGAACGCTGGAACCGACCTAATGAGTACTGCTTGGTGGCATCAATATCATCGGCTTTCAAATCACCACGACATACTTTACTAATCTCACTAATAAATATATCCAATAAGGCAGCGGCATTTTTATCTGAAACCTGTGCTCCAAACCACCAATTACTAGCATCTCTAGTCTGCGATAAGCCGGAATTCATGTCGTATAGTAGACCACGTTCTCTTGCAGTGCCTAGAATCTTAGAATAAAGAGTTTCAGTTAAATATGTATTGAGTAAGTTGAGAGCATCAGCTTCCAAATCAGTTAATCGCCTTTTAACAAATGTATCTATATAGAAGTATACGTTTTCGACTGTCTCGTTCGGTATATAAACTGGTTTGTTCGGAATAAGCGGCTTTTCGTGAGGTAATGCAAAGCGTCTTGACCCTTTTGGTAGCTCAATTGCCTCAAGTTGATTTATAAGATTGTTATACCTTGCTGGGGTAAAATTGCCGGCAATAACAAAGCGCATATTACCAGTGTAGTGAGTTTTTTTATAGTGCTCACGGACATCATCAACACTAACATTATTCATAATCTCAAGCCGTTCTAGATCGGTTTTGCCAATAAAGCCAATCGCTTTACGCATCTCAATACTTAAACGTCTAAAGTGATTATTAGACCTGGCCGTCATTTCTTCTTGGACGTTACCAAACTCAGCCGCAAATTCATCTTCCAGAAACAGAGGTTTAGAAATAGCGATTTTCAAAAGTTCAAGCACTCTCTCCCACTCAAAATCTGCGCATTCAGCTTCATAGGTTATATCGTATACGCCAGTCGATGCATTGCTATAGGCACCATTCTTCTCAAGCTCAGCATGAAAATCTCTAGCTCTGGGAATTAGTTCGTTTGCCCCCAGTAGAACATGCTCCATCAGATGTGGGACTTCCCATTTATCTGGCTTAACTAGGTACTCGCCAGCTCTAAAATTTATGTCAAAAGTTGCCACTAGAGCGTCAGGCACATTAACAATTAGGCCTTTGGCACCATTTTTCAGAGTTAGTTCGGTAACAGTGTGTTTCATATTTTATTTGTAAGTAGCGCTTTAATTAGGCCTTTAATAAAAAGCCCTATTTGCGGCGCCTTTTAGCTGCAGTCTTACGTTTTCGTTCAGTTTTACGTGCCTTTTTAATGTTTTGTGTTTGCTTCTTTTTTGGTTTTGCGACTGGTTTATCAAAGTCCTTTTCGTCAAACTCATTTTGGTTAGCCGTAATCTGGTTTGCGTTCTCAACAGAACCTCTCGCGGCCAAGGTAAGATCAGTTTCCATAGCCCTGTTAAGCTGTTCTTCGGTTAGTGGTTCTGCATGGAATAATGACCTAAGAACTTCATGACGTAGGTTAAGCTGCATATCTTCAAATAACATTTGGCCACGTCGTCGATATTCTACTAATGGGTCTTGCTGCCCGACACTAATCCAGTGAATACCTTCACGTAGATGATCCATGTTCTCAAGATGTTGCATCCAAAGATTATCTAGAACTTGAAGATAAATCTCTCTCTCAACTTTTCTAATTACCTCATCAGTAAATGCTAGTTCCCTAGCCTTATATAGCTCTTTGGCTTCGGTAACTAAAACAGTTTCAAACTTATCTGCATCACTATCGAAAAGTCGATCAAGTGTCGACTCATCAAATGGATATACTTCGCGAACTATATCTTCAAAATCATCACTAGTTACCTCTGGGGATGACGCCAATAGCTTGGCCTCTTCTTCTATAAATATCTTTATACGTTTAGAGATATCATCGGCCTTAAGGATTTCCCGTCGCATAGCGTAAGTTGCTTTACGGTGACGATTCATAACATCGTCATACTGCACGACATTCTTTCGCTGATCAAAATGGTATCCCTCAACTTTTTTCTGAGCACCCTCTAAAGATTTAGAGATAATCTTATTTTCAATTGGTGTCTCATCATCAACCTTAAGTCGATCCATAATTGAAGCTATTCGCTCACCGCCAAAGATACGCATTAGGTCATCTTCGGTACTAACAAAGAACTGAGTGACACCAGGGTCGCCCTGTCTACCAGAACGACCACGTAACTGATTATCGATTCGTCTAGACTCATGACGTTCACTTCCAAGAACAAACAAACCACCCATATCAGCTTTAACATCTTCATCTAGAACAATGTCGGTACCACGACCGGCAATGTTAGTAGCAAGGGTGACAGCACCACGAGCACCGGCCTTTTCGACAATTGCCGCTTCACGCTCGTTGTTCTTGGCATTAAGAACCTGGTGTGGAACGCTGGCTTTATCCAACATTTTGGCAAGGATCTCATTCTTTTCAATTGATACTGTACCGAGTAGGACCGGCTGTCCCTTGGTGTGTAGTGCTTTTACTTCACGGACAATTGCTTTAAATTTAGCCTTTTCGCTTCTATAGATCCGGTCGGTCTTATCGATTCGCTTTATTTGTCGGTTTGATGGAATCTCGATGACATCTAGTTTATAGATCTGGTGAAACTCTTCACTTTCAGTCATTGCGGTACCAGTCATCCCGGCCAATTTGTCATAAAGACGGAAGTAGTTTTGGAAAGAAATAGTCGCCAGCGTCATACTTTCTTGCTGAACTTCAACACCTTCCTTGGCTTCAATTGCTTGGTGTAGACCTTCGTTATATCGCCTACCGGCTAGCAATCGACCAGTAAACTCATCGACAATAACAACTTCTCCATCAGAAGTAACGACGTAGTCTTTGTCTCGATGAAATAGACTGAAGGCCCGTAGCGCTTGCTGTAAATGATAAATAGTTCGAATATTCTCAGATCCATATAGGTTATTAATGTTTAAAATCTTCTCTATTTTTTCAATGCCCTTTTCAGTTAAGATTACCGTCTTACGTTTTTCGTCGGTTTCAAAATGCTTGTCTTTTGTTAACTGGCGTACGACTTTAGAAAACTGCAAATAGGCTGCCCCGCTGGTAACACTAGGCGCACTGATAATAAGCGGCGTTCTAGCTTCGTCAACTAGTATTGAGTCGACTTCGTCAACGATTGCAAAGTTGAGATCCCGTTGTCTGAGCTGGTCTTCTTCTCGAACCATGTTGTCTCGAAGATAATCGAAACCATATTCATTGTTAGTACCATAAGTTACGTCGGCTGCGTATGCTTCTTGTCTTGTACACGGCTTAAGGTGTTTTAACCGTGGGTCGCGATGTTCATTATTTATATATTCAGGGTCAAATAAATAGCTATGATCAGCCAATATCACTCCGGTAGACAGACCTAGGTAGTTATACACTTGTCCCATCCAGCCAGCATCTCGTTGAGCTAAATAGTCATTTACTGTAACAACATGAACACCGTTTTCAGTTAGTGCATTTAGGTATACCGGTGCTGTCGCTACAAGCGTTTTTCCTTCTCCGGTTTTCATTTCCGATACATTACCTTCATGAAGCACGATGCCGCCAATTAACTGAACGTCGAAATGACGTTGGCCCAAGGATCTTGAAGCAGCTTCTCGAACTACTGAAAAAGCGTCAGGCAAAATTGCATCAAGCGATTCTTTTTTAAGTCGTTTTTTTAGAACATCGGTCTGCGCCTTAAGTTGTTTGTCGCTAAGTTTTTCGTACTTTTTTGATAGAGCGTTGATTGCAACTACCCGCTTCTTAAGACGTTTAATGTGTCTGGCCTGCGGATCGCCAAGAACTTTTTTTAATACAATATTCATAAACTAATCAGTATCTCCCATTGGTTTTTGGATAAAACAGTAATAACTTAAACCTTATTATAAACGTAATTGACCTTAAAATCGAATATATTTTTATGCCGTCAATCTTGGGGACGACGATTGAATTTTGCTACCAAGCGCCTGTGTATTCGCGCACTGTCATGCTTCTCTTTATACTTTTGAACTCTTTGTTTAAGTTTTGTTTCGACAATATCAATCGCCGCATATAAGTTAACGGTGCTCTCTTTGACGTTGATAGTTTCTTTGGGTAAATAAAGCGTGACCTCACAAGTACATTGATTCTTGTCTTTGGCTTTGGCCTCTTTTAGAGTAACCTCTGCATGAGCCGACAATCTAGCCTTCTTGGGTAGATACTTATCCAGGTGGCCAATCTTCTTCCATACATACTTCTGCGTATTCTCGTCAACGTCGACGTGAACGCCCTGTATTTCTAGTTTTTGCATCATAAAAGTATCTCCATTATATACGAATTAGTTATTATAAAAACTGATTTTGTAAACCAATCTTATTCTAGAATTTCTTTTCCACCCATATATGGCTGAAGCACTTTGGGGATCCTTACCTTACCATCAGCAGTCTGATAGTTCTCGATAATTGCAATCGGTGTACGACTTAAAACCAGAGCTGTAGCATCGTTTGTATGGACCAAGTTTGTGCCACCATTTTTCCGCTTCAGCCTGGTCTTCATTCGTCTACTTTGGAAGTCGGTAATATAGTCTGCTGAGTGAGTTTCACGGTATTTATTTTGTCCCGGTAACCAAGCTTCAATATCTACACCCCTAGCATTCGGGAAGCCTATATCGGCGGTGCATTTTAGTAATACCTGATAGGGAATTTCAAGTTGCTGCATAAGATATTCCTGGACTGCGATCAGTAAAAGGTGCTCCTGACCACCAGATTCTGGGGTACTAAATACCTCCATTTCGAGTTTATCGAATTGGTGCATCCTAAACATGCCTTCCGTATCTTTGCCGTAAGTACCTGCCTCACGCCTGAATGAAGTACTGTATCCGACATACCTAATTGGCAGTTCCTGCTCGGCCAATGTCTCGCCCAAATACATATTACAAAGACTATGTTCAGCGCTAGCGTTCAGCCATAAGTCATCCTGTTCAATCTTATACGTCACCTCAGCAGCATCTAGCCTTGCCGTTGCTTCATAAGCATCAGTCTTAATTAGCGCTGGTGGTATAACTGGCACAAACGGCTTAACCTCAAGGTCTAGATTATTATCCTTAATTAGCTTTTCAATAACTGCTGAATCACCGAGCGTGGTAATAACAAACTGAACAATAGCAAACTGCAGATTGACAAGCGGCCCTTTGATGTAGGCAAAACGACTACCGGCAACTTTAGCCGCTCGGACTTTATCTAACCAACCATTAGCTTCAGCGATTTCGGCATGATTTTTGACCTCAAAATCAAATGTAGGTATCTCTCCAACCTGCCTAACAACGACGTTTTCCTCTTCACTAGACCCAACAGGGACATCATCACTTGGCATATTTGTAACTTTTTTTAGTAAGGCATTAAGTTCATCTTCAATCGAAGCTAGTCGATGCTCTCTATCCAATAGCTTATCTTTTAGCTGCCTACCCTTTTCTAGTTGGTCGTCTGATGGCTTCTGACCTTTATTTGATGCTGTCAGCTCATTACGTTGCTGCCTCAGATCTTCGACTTCAGCGAGAATTTTTCGCCGTTCTCCATCAAAACCAAGAATTTGAGTCACATCAACTGGGTAACCTTTTTGTTTTGCTTTTTCTGCGACTCGATCAGGATCGTCTCTCAGAACTTGTATATCAATCATGCAGCTAATTATATATCAGAGAGACCCAAAACAAAGACAGTTGATTTAGCTAACCATAGCCTGGAGCTTCACTGCCCCAGCAATTAACCTGCCCATAATCCCCTTACCAGGCTGATCAATTATGCAAAAAGGTGCACTAGCTAAGTCATCGGCGTTTTCAGGAACTAATATATTCTCGCTAATTAGTGGCTCTCCAAAGTTTGTGCCCACATCATCTATTCCTCGTCTAAGTAAGGCACTCCCCACTCCCAAAGCAAGCCTGCTCTTCACCGTCTTATTTAAAGCTTGGGCCTGTTCATACGAATAGCCCTGTGCAATAGCTAGACTGCTCAATGTGGCCCATCCGACCATGTGTTCCTCAGCTTTTAAAAATTCCCCTTTCTGATTTTGTAATGCAAAATATTGCATTGGTACCGTGATACTACCATCAGAACGATCCAGCAAATGTCTCCTCAGGGCTGTTAGAAATTCTAATTGTCCAACCAGATTTGCCGGAAATATAAAGTCTTTTTCTTTCCAGTCTTTCCTCCCTGTTGATACTGTAGACAGCTTAATAGCAACTCCGTCTACCGCCCATACGTTTGAGTTGCTGCCTAAACCAACGTCTTCGTTGCCTAGAAGTAGAGCCTTGCTATCGATCGAGTTTGTACAAAAGCGCAGTGCTAGATCATCTACATCAGGCCTAGCCGCTAGTAATGAAACGCCTTCATCCGTAATAACAGATCTAGTCGCAGGGAATTCACCAATCGATCTAGCCACAGTACTCATTTGTATATGACTATACAATAAACAGATTAATAAGCAAGCATCTAATATCTTCGGTTATTGAGCCACCATACATCTTGGACACATTCACTAAACTAGAAAGGAGTGAAAG
>DAIQON010000025.1:0-3897 GCA_036787835.1 Candidatus Saccharimonadota bacterium
TTTCTTTTTGTTCCGCCTTAAAGCTAGTTGCGCCTGCTGACTCTATAACTCCGTCAGCAATATTTAAAGGGTCCTCGGCTTCTAGTTGCTCAACTGCGTCACTAATTTTATCCGCTTCACCCTCTATAGCGAACGACTGGTCAATCGTTACATCAAATGTTGTCTCTGCCTGTTCATCGCTTGGGGAAGTGGCATTTACCCGATGCTGAATAACTACATTACGCTCGCCAGATATGCTTTCCGTCCAATCGTCTATAAGTGAGAAATCAACCTGCAATTGCACCGCTAGCTCCAATTGATGGGTTGATACTAATAGCTTTGGTACAGTGGCCGGCCCTAGTTCTGCCATACGTTTAAAACCTCAAATTAATGAAGATAACTATACCATAATGTTTTATATTTAACAAAAGATCTGAGCTACTTTTAAAGCAACGCTAGAAACTAGTCGCTAGTTAAGGCAACTGCTTCGGTGTCAGTTGCTCCAGCAACTGTGCCAGCTTCTTCCTCGGTCTTCCGTGTGCGCTTAATAGCACCAGCTATAAATCTAACTTGTGCTCTACTATCAACATCCATTAGTACGTATTTGCTCAGCCTCTCGCGGAGGCCATGTTGCAGTAAATGAGTTGGTGTTACTTTTGCTGAGATTAGCATTAAAGCAGCGGCACCTATCCCTAAAAGAACTTTCGTAGGGGTGTAATGTTCTGTGCTAATTTTTTCTGCAGCAGCTAAGCTGATGCCAGAACCTAATACAGCACCTGTTAGTCTGCTAAAGCTACCGTAGCTTCGTAGGCTACTTCTAAACTTAGCTTGATTAACTGTGACCTTATAGGTCAATTTTGCCATTTCAGCATTAAGAATTGTCTCGGCCCGTTCTAAGGACGCTCCCTCGACGTGTTCGCTGATATTGCTGGCGACAGTAAAAGCGTCTCCAGTGAACTCTGTGCTAGAAAGAATTGGAGAACTTGCTGCTGTAAAGTCTTCGATAGTCACTCGATCGGTCGCTGATGCAATTCCGTTCTGGCTTAGTTTGTCTTCCCAATGACTTTGCTGTTGACTTGCAACTTCAACGGGTATGCCGACCCAAAACGTATTCTCTGACCTGGTTACACCTATGCCATCCATTTCTTACTCCTATAATTTGATATACTCTACCATATTTGTGAATTTCAATCAATTTTCTGCGGCCTATTTACTACGCGTCTATTAAGCAAATACTGGTCTGCTGATCTATACTTAAATATATGAACAAGGCTCCACTAGCAGAGAGGTTAAGACCCAAGACTCTTAGCGAAGTAATCGGCCAAACTCAACTTACTGACAAAGGTAAGATAATTAGACAGATTATTGATAGTAATAACCCTGTTAGTTTAATACTATGGGGGCCACCTGGTAGTGGTAAGACTACCCTTGCCAGATTGATTGCCGAATCCCTAAAGGCTGAGTTTATTGAGCTCAGTGCTGTTACTAGTGGCAAAGCGGATGTAGTAAAGGTTGTGGCTGAAGCCGAAAAGAATAAACAAAGCGGTATTCAGACAATCTTGTTTGTAGACGAAATTCACCGTTTCAATAAAGCACAGCAAGATGCATTCCTGCCACATGTCGAAAACGGGACAATCTATCTAATTGGCGCTACTACCGAGAACCCTAGTTTTGAGATTATTCGGCCGCTACTATCTAGGTCTCGAGTATTAGTACTTGAGCCTCTTACAAAAGCCGAGATTGTTAAGATAATTGAGAGGGCGGCTAAAAGTGAGAAACTGAGCGCCAAACGATTGCCTAAAGATAGTATTGATTTCTTGGCTGAACTTTCTGGGGGTGACGCCAGGATAGCGCTTGGCAACCTAGAACTAGCAACCAGTTTAACCGATTCAGTCCTTACTAAAGAAGTCTTGTCGACGGCAGCTCAAAAGCGGATACCTGGATACGATAAGGCAGGAGAAAATCACTATAACCTAATTAGCGCTTTCATTAAATCGATGCGTGGTAGTGACGTAGATGCGACTCTCTATTATCTAGCGAGAATTTTACAGGCAGATGAGGACCCTAAGTTTGTAGCCAGGCGGATGGTTATATTTGCCTCAGAAGATGTCGGTATGGCGGCTCCTGCCGCCCTTAATCTTGCTACGTCTACTTTCTTAGCTGTTGAGCGTATTGGTATGCCAGAGTGTCAGTATGCTCTGTTTCACTGTGCTGCTGTGCTAGCTAAGACAAATAAATCAAGGGTTGTAGCTAATTCGATGTCTAAGGCTTTAACTGCCGCCAGCGACTACCCTGATCTACCTGTGCCGTTACATCTTAGAAATGCTCCTACTAAGCTGATGAAGGATCTTGGCTACTCTAAAGGTACCAAATGGGAAGCTGGCTTTATTCATCCAGAAGGTTTTATGCCTGAGCAAATCAAAAATCTAAAGATATTCGATCAGGACTAATATAGATCTATTTAGACCTTAACGACCACTTCCCAAGGAAGGTCAGCTTTGCCAAAGTGTCCATAGGCGCTAGTGGCACTGTATATCGGTCGATCGAGTTTAAGCTCGTCAATTATTCCACGGACTGAAGTGTCGATTAGTTTGTCTTTAAAGGCATGTAGTTCTGCTTCGCTTACAGTTGCAGTTCCAAAAGTATCAATAGTTTGCATTAGAGGTCTGGGCTGTCCAATAACGTAGGCCAGTCCGACTTCACACTTTGTGGCTAGTCCGCTAGCTACGATGTTCTTAGCTATATATCTAGCAGCGTAGGCACCACTTCTATCTACTTTTGATGGATCCTTGCCGCTGAATGCGCCACCACCAACTCGTGCATAGCCGCCGTATGTATCAACAACGATTTTGCGCCCAGTTAGTCCGGCGTCAGATTCTGGTCCAGGAATGTGCCATAGCCCGGTGCCATTTATAATGATGTCTTCATCTGCCGGTAGGTCAAAGCCAAAAGCTTCAAGTGCTGGCTTTAAGACTTCCCTTATTAGATCCTCGCGTACTTGTTCTCCAGCAGTTTCTTCGCTATGGGCAACCGCAGCCACTAGTTTTTCTACAGCGACTGGTTTACCGTCTTCATATCTTACGGTTACCTGAGCTTTACCGTCTGGTCGTAGCCAAGTTAGCGTCTTAGCTTCACGTACATTATCGATTCTTGAGGCTATGTCATGAGCAAGGGCAATAGGAACTGGCATCAGACTTTCAGTTTCGTTACATGCATAACCAAACATCATGCCCTGGTCACCAGCACCATCCTGGTCAACGCCTAGAGCAATTTCAGGAGATTGTTCATGTATATCGTTAGAGAAGCTTGATTCTTGGCTAAAACCCCATGCAGGCACTGTATAGCCAAGCTGCTGCACCTTATCTCGAACTATTTTTTCATAATCTATTTTTGCAGTAGTTTTAATTTCACCATATAGACAAATCTGGTTAGCGCCAGCAACCGTCTCTATTCCGCAATGGGCTTTAGGGTCCTCGGCAAGGGCGGCATCAACAATAGCGTCGCTAATAGCATCACATATTTTATCTGGATGACCGGCACATACCGACTCGCTAGTGAATAGGGTTACAGTTTTACTTAAATCTGGCATTAAAAAATCCTTTCTATATTGACGTTTTAGAAAGGATAAACATGGTGTTTCGAATATCTTCCCTAAAAGTCAGGGCTAGATGGAGCACCAACACAGATTAAATCTGCAGGTTGCTGGCAGGTCGTAAAGCTAGATCTCTCGCTGCGCTCTTTATATTGTTTAATTATTAAGGTACTTATGATTCTAGCAGAAACATAAATAGAATCACAAATATTTGTTGTTTTTCTACTAGATATATGGATATTCTAGTATAATAACAATCTGTTGTTGGGGATTGGCCAAGCGGTAAGGCACTGGGTTCTGGTCCCAGGATCGGGGGTTCGAATCCC